>NZ_AUXY01000080.1 GCF_001625695.1 Pseudoalteromonas luteoviolacea H33-S | reverse complement strand
CACAGTTTTTATTACAGTCTCGAAAATGCATTTGGGTACTGTTGCTAATAGGTACGAGGTTTTTACTAGACTGCTATTTTTATTTGGTTCATAGATGTGAGTTTATATAAATTAATTTGATTTAATGATAATACCAAAACTAGCAATTATCCTGTTAATTTATTTGGCTGAACTAATGCTTTTTGTATCTAAAAAATAAAACGCCTTTTGGATTTACTGTACTTTTTTATCGTTAAATATTTCTTTTATTAGTCATTTTGGTAACTGTGCGTTATTTTTTTGTGTAAATAAGATATTCAGTCATGTATCATATTAAAAAAAACATAAAGTTACGTGGCTTTAAGGATTGTAAAGCATTAATAAAGTTATAGATGAGCTGTCTTTTTTGTCAGATGAACAGCATGACCCATTTTATATCGAGGGATATATTATTGGCTTGGGTCTAACGCCACAAACCGTATTACCCAGCTTATGGATCACAAAGCTTTTAGGTGAAGAAAACACCGATCTAACTTTACGCTATAGTGCTTTATTGCGGTTTTATCATGCTTGCATGGATAGGGTATTGCGTGGGGATTTTTCTTTACCTGAGGAGTGTAACCTCACAAAGGACAGGCTTGGGCAGGATCTACTCGCGGATAAGCCGTTGCCAAATTATTGTTCGGGTATGCTACAAGCGCTCAGTTTTATTGAAAACATTGCATTAAGTGATAAGCAAAGACACCAATTAGGTGAGCTAACTAAAAAACTCATGGGCTTTAAAAGCTACCTAAGCGCACAGAGTGTATTCAGTGCCTGTGATGATTTTGCTGACTCGGTTATATTTGCTTTTCAAAATTTAGAGTCTTGTATTAGTAAGACGGCTTATGAAATGCGCTTTTCCAAAGAATGCATAGCTGAAGCCGATGAATTAAGTACGCAGCCTAGTTTTGACCGCAACAAAATCGAGAGTCACCTTAATGATATTTTAAGTAGCGATAGTCCTTCAACACTTAAATTCATTCATGAATTGATCACTGTAATTGAACGTGAATTAATCACTGCTAGCTTTATCGAGCAATATGCGAGTGAATTAGAGTGCCTAGATGAAGTACAGCCTTATCTCATATTGAAAGCTAGAAAAGCACAGGTCCATTATAATTTAGATGACTTTGAATCTGCAAAAATTGAGCTTGAGACTCTACTTCAATTGGCACCAAGTGATTATTATAACAATCGCTACCAATTATGTAATTGTTATATCAGGCAAAAAGACTGGGAAGCCGTAAATCGAGTTTTATCTAAATTTGGCAAAGATGATTTCGCTGCTAGTGCTACGCGTCTATTATGTAACTATGCTCAACATGGTAATAACCCGGTTTCGATTGCTTTAAAGCAAGACACAAAAAGGTTATTTCCAGAAATCATAAATCTTGCGGTGAGTAGTACGCTTAGTGATAGCAGCCATGGTTCAGGTGCTTTTAAAGAATATATCAATAAAGGTGGTTTAAAGGCTTGGCGCTCTGTGGAGGGCAGCTTGTTTTGGCTTAAGGCAGATGAAAAATAAAGCCAGTATACGCTCATAACATGAGATGGCGACTGGCTTTGTTTTAGGACTTATTCTTGTAATTTACGCAGCGTCTTGTTCTTGTGATAAAAATTCGTTCATTGTGAGCGGAACAGATGCAAAATACCCTTGAATATACACATTCGGAAATCTTTTCATATATTCATATTGAAAGCGGTTTTCTACGCCTTCTACAATCACTGTTTTTCTACTTTCTTGAGCTGTTTTTATAATGGCATCTAGTCTTGGTGCTTGAGCTGTTTTGTCTTTTACATTAGCAATGAAGTTTTTATCAACTTTCACAGAGTTAAAATAGCGACTTGTTAATAGTTCATGGCTATTTTCCCCTTTACCAAAGTCATCTATTGCGAAACTAAAGCCAAGGTTCGACATTTTTCTTAATGTATTTAAAGCGTTTTGACCGAGTTTTAACTCACCGCTCTCATTCAGCTCAAATGTAATAAATGCTGCAATTGAAGGGGTATCTCTAATCACTGTTTTTAAATAATCTAGTAAGCTATCATCTTCTAAAAGTTGAGCCGAAATATTCATATGAATGGGCTTTAGCTTTTCATGGGCGTCTAATTTTATTTTGAGCATGGTATAGATTTGGTTGATGACAATTTTTGTAAGCTCACTGTGTAACTCAGGTTTGTCTTCAATCATTGGCATGAAAGCTTTAGGGCCTAAATTTTTAGTATTTCTCCAACGAACAAGTGCTTCGTAGCGTTTTGGCTGATCTATGTTTGTTGTTTTGAATATAGGTTGAAATACAAGGTAAAAGTCATCCGGATTAAAAGAAATACTGTTCATAAGCTTTAACAGCACATGTTTTCTGTACATTTCAGCTTGGTAAAGTTTCTCATTATGGAAAAAAGTGCCAGTTGGCGACTCCAGTGCGTACTTCATTGAAAAAGTCAATCTTCTTTGCACCTTATCTATACCATATAGCGAAGATTGCCCGGTTAGGCTCATTGACGAAATCGCGTAATCAATGGGGACTTGGGTGTTATTGACCCATACCTGTTTTGGCAGTTTTTCTAGGATCTCTTTTTGCTTTTCTTCAGCTTCTTGTTGATCTGAACCTGTATCATGGGTAACAAATGCCATCACCATAAAATCTGAGTCATGCAGTGCCAACGCAAAAGGTTGGCAAGATTTTCCAACTTCTTTGAATAGCTGCTGCAAAGTTTCTTGGTTACTTTCTATGGAGTCGAAGACTGGCGTTTTACCTAGCTTGATCAATGACACATGAAACTTAGAGAATTTTCTATCTACCTTCATCAGTTTTTGCATAAAAAATAGGTAGTTAGGTATGTCACTAGTGCCATGATACAAAACGGATTTGCTCAGTGCGTCTTTTGCTTTTTTGAGTTCATTTAAGACCTTTAAATCCTTCTTACGCAGCTGATTTGTTCTTGTGAGTGCAATAAGGCTCAGTACGGCAATGACGATTGCGATGCTTAAATATATATTGTCCATAAAAGATAAATAGTTGAGAAATGTGCATTACGAATTAAAAAACACAAAAATGGATGAAATATGTGTTTTTCCGGTGTTTGGCAACTTTTTACATTACAGTCAATTACACAAGGTCTGTTTTAACGTGATAAATTTGTGCTAAAACTGCAATATTTTAAGGCGTTAGCTGCCATAAGAACGCTTGATGTGCTCTTCTATTTCAAATTCGTGGTTGCGAAATGATTTCAGGAGCTTATAGCTCAAAGGTAGTCTGCGGTGGGGGCGAGACTCTCGCACCTTACGATATGACGGACTTTTGTCTAGGTCTATCAGCCCCATCGCCCATTTTCTAAAGTTGCGCTTTTCAATGGGGTTACAAATCAGTGCTTCTACTGCCGTGTGTCTTTTATCTTGTTTTATATGCTCAAATAGCTGTTCTACTTTTAGTTTTTCACCTTCAATGACCTGCATAAAATGATGTGTATCGTAAAGCAGCATACCAGAGATGCTTTTTAATTGATTCGCACAAGCGCATTGCCTTCTAAGAGACTCCAACTCTTGCTCGCTCAATGGAGTTGTAACAGTACTAATATAGATAAGCTCAATTAATTCCATAAGACGATTGAGTTTGTTGCGATATTTGAAAGATAGTCACAAACTGATAAATTCGCACTAAAAAAGGAGGTTTATTGCTTAAAAAATTGAGGGCGAACCCTCAATTTTATCTAAAGGCCTATTTTGTGTGAAACAGTGACTTCACACGGTGCAGAGTTTTGGCCAAATGCTGATTGTACGAATAGTTGATCACCAGGTTTTAGGTTAGATAATATTAACTTAGTAGTGTCATAGCGGCGTTTCGCAACTTGATCATCCCATACAGTTGAAGCGTCTTTATTTACATCATAATAGATGCGACAACCACCAGTTAATCCATCATTTGTTACCCAATCAAAATTGATGTTGTAGTTTGAAATGCTGTAATTAAACTTAGCGTTTCGGTTTTGTCCGTAACTATCTGTGATATCAATGTATGTCCATCTTGCTTGTGGTACACCCGGGCGAGGCTTTTCGGTTACACTAACACCTAAATTTGAGTCTGCGTAAGCAGTAGAGGCTGCTGAAAACGCAGCAATGACCAGCATAAGTTTTGTAAATTTCATTGTTAAATTTCCTTTTAGTTTTTATGTTTTTGGATGGTGAATATGATTTTATTAATTTACCCAAAAACAGAAGCTAGGCTAGCATGGATGTGTTTATTTTACATTAAATTAATTTTAACTTTTTATTTTCATTTTCAAGTGGGTATATTTGACGAAAACTGTAATCCAAGTGGATAAATGCGTTATCAGTTTCATGCATGAATAAAGCAGTAATTTATTGAAGTTTATAGTATTCCATCTTTACTTTAACAAGCCTTTCTCCTACTTTTTGAGTAGTAACAACTTCGACTAAATATAAAGGTGGGGCGTTAATGCTAGTGCTATCTACCCAGACAATATTATTGATGTGTGCTGTGGGGATTGTTGCCTCTGCGACTGCGCTGACCTTTTTATGGATGGCAAACCGAGATATCAAAGCAACCGTATTTTGGGCTGTCGGCCCATGGTTGCTTGTTGCTAATTTTGGTTTGTTTGCGGCGCAAAATGCCTTGCCTTATTTTTTTAAACACATAGCTTCCAATTTATGTGGCCAACTCTCTCTGATAATGATGCTAGTTGGCTTGTATTACGCTGTTGATAAACGACCGCCGTGGAAGAGGCTAGCCGTATATTTATGTAGTTTTCTTGTGTTGATAACGGTTTTCACTTTTTGGCACGATTCTTATACATACCGTTTAAAACTGGCTGTTTTCACAATTCTGTGCACATCTATTTGGATGGTTAAGGTGATGCTTGAGCATCGCAGGAATAGGTTTGAAGTATCTGGTGCATTGGTTGTTTTAGGGCTAGGTTGTTTAAACACCGCTGGGATATTTAGAATTAGTGCGCCAATTAGTGATGGTGCGATGAATATTTTGACGGACACTAGCGTTTATATACAGTTGTTTTTTATAACTATCATGGTGGCTCAATTAATATTTAATTTTGGCTTTGCGATTATGGTCGGTGAATTACATAACTTTGCAAACAAGCAGGCGCAGCAAGCGCTGCTAAATACAAATCATGAATTGGCGATAGCGAAAAAAAGAGCTGAAGAGGCATCTCGTCAGAAGTCTGAATTTTTAGCGAATATGAGCCATGAGATCCGTACACCAATGAATGGTGTAATAGGTATGTTGGACTTAATAGAAAAAGAGGGGCTTAGCGAAGTTCAACATAACTATGTAATCACAGCAAAGTCGAGCGCAGATTCATTAATGGTTGTGATCAATGATATTTTAGACTTTTCTAAGATAGAAGCTGGTCGACTAGAGATAGAAAAGGTCGAATTTGATGTGGTGACGCAAAGTGCTGCACTGGTGCAAACGCATGCACATGCGGCGCATAGTAAAGGCATCGAATTGGTTCTCGAGACCGAGCATGTCAATAATCGCTGGCTGGTTGGCGACCCTGTTAGGTTTAAACAAGTGCTGGGCAATTTGATCGGTAATGCTTTGAAGTTTACGAGTGAAGGTGAAGTCGTTGTTACGCTAAGAACTGAGCCAAAAGCTGAGCACGTTAGGTTGATAGGCGAAGTGACTGACACCGGCATAGGTATTGAACAAGAAAAGCAACAGAAGCTATTTCAGTCATTTTCACAGGTTGATGCGACTACAACCAGACGCTTTGGTGGCACAGGTCTTGGTTTAGCCATTGTTAAAACCTTATGTCAGCTAATGGGAGGAAATGTTTCAGTCCAAAGCAAACTAGGGGTGGGAAGCACATTTCATTTTGAAGTCCTGTTACAGCCGACTCCGCGTGAATCGACGCCACTGCCTGTGCAATTCAATTCAGTCATTATTGCTGAAAGTTGTGTTACGACTGCCAACATTATGAAAAGTATGATTAGCAAACAAGCAAAGTCGGTCGAAGTGGTAACGAGTTTTGAAGATCTAAAATTGAGTGTAAATGATGACACAGATCTTGTTGTGATCAGTCATTTAGTAGCGGGTAAAAAAGCAGAGCGCTGGCTGAAAAAGCTTAAAATTGATAGACCGATCACCGCTATCATTTTAACTTTACTCAATGATTTGAAAAGTAGTCAGCATTATCTAGACCTTGGGTTTGCACGTCGTGTCACTAAACCTTTTACACAAAATGACTATGAGCACTTTTTACAGTCTTTGAGCAAGGGGCAAGATAGTGTTCAAAGTATGGATGAGGCAATCAGTACTTTTGCGGGTGAATGGGTGTTGCTTGTTGAAGATAATCCAGTTAATCAGCTGGTTGCCCAAAAAATGCTGACCTCTTTGGGGCTTAAAGTGGAGATGGCAAATAATGGCCAAGAAGCAATTGATAAGCTATCAGAGAGTGAAAACCCATATCAATTGGTTTTGATGGATTGTCAGATGCCTTACATGGATGGTTTTGAAGCGACAAAACTGATTAGAGAAGGAGAGGCTGGCAAAAAATTTAGAGCAATCCCAGTTTTGGCATTAACGGCAAATGCGATGAAAGGAGACAGAGAGGCCTGTATTGAGGCCGGTATGAATGACTATATTACCAAACCCATATTGCTTGAAGATTTAACTCAGTCATTGTCTCAGTTTCTCTCTCATGAAAAGGCACTTTGAATTATATTTTCACTTCTTTCAATCTATTTTCTTAACAACCTACAGCTGTTTTTATTTCTCATTATTTTTCTATTTTCCCTCTTGACCTCAAGTCGACTTTAAGTGGCATAGTTTTCCAATCATTTTGATTTTTGTGTTTATTTGGAGGTACATATGTACATGGGAGAAAGTGCACTTCATCTTATTGGTTTGTCGTTATTTTTGGGAGTTGGCGCGACTTTATTTATGGATATTTGGAGCGTGTTTGTAAAGCGTGTTTTTAACGTGCAACCATTAAATTATGCATTGGTAGGGCGGTGGCTGGGGCACTTGTTACACGGACAATTGGTACATGGGAGTATAGTAAAAGCTGCGACAAAGCAACATGAAAGCGTAATTGGATGGGCCGCACATTATGTAATTGGTGTTTTTTTTGCGTTTATCTTCATTTTATCTTCGTTGTGGATACACGTGTCACTGCTCAGCTCTGTAGGCGCCATTGTGTTTGGGGCACTCACTGTTATTTTTCCATATTTTATCATGCAGCCTTGCTTTGGCATGGGGATCGCGGCAAGTAAAACGCCACAGCCAAGTAGCGTGCGTCTGAAAAGCCTTATGGCTCATGTGTCATTTGGTGTTGGTTTAAGCCTCTCATTATTTTTTATCACCGTGATTTATCAATAGTGGTTAAGCGGTGCTTATTGAACACATATTAAAGCTGCTTAGAGATATTTATTTGTTTTAAATACGTTTTTAGTAAAAAGGATTACATAATGAAAAAAGAAAAAAATCACATTATCGTAAATTACCCTCATAGCGGACGTTATCTTGCGTCTGCGGGTAATTTGTATCGGATAATGATTGATGCAGAGCAAACTGAGGGACAGTTTTCTCTAATTGAGTCGCTGATACAGCCGGGACAAGGCGGCCCATTTCATACGCACGCCAATGAACAGGAATCATTTTTAGTGATTAATGGGACTTTAACTATATTTGACGCCGAGCAAAGTTATCAAGCAACGCCTGGTACATTTGTTTTATGCCCGGCAGGCACGACACGGGGTTTTAGAAATGATACCGAGGAGGAAGTAAAAGTATTGATCTTATACACCCCTGCTGGCATTGAAAAAATGATAAAGATTGAAGGGGAAGAGTTGGAGCAGGTTGATGATTATCAGGCGAATAGAGAAGGGCCACTTTCCTGCCCAGTTCTTAATCAAGAATTTGGTATTGTAGAAGACAAGCAGCCACTTCCAAGTCCAATGTAAACGATACAGGTTACATGGCTTTACTTATTGGACAGTTAGGTCTTTTTGCGATTTATTTGTCAGCTTAGCGTGGTATATTCGTCATTGAATATATCACAAAACTTAGACCCTAATTAAGGAAGCTGCATGATTGATCTTCGCTCAGATACAGTGACACAGCCTTGTAAAGATATGAGGCGATTAATGAGTAATGCCATGGTTGGTGATGATGTATATGGTGATGATCCAACGGTGAATGAGTTGGAACAATATAGCTGTGTCAAACATGGTTTTGAAGCATCTTTATTTGTAAGCTCTGGAACGCAGGCGAATTTATTGGCAATTCTTGCGCATTGTGACCGAGGTGATGAATATGTGTGCGGCCAAAATGCACACAACTATAAATATGAAGCGGGTGGGGCTGCTGTACTTGGCTCAGTGCAGCCGCAACCTATTGAGAATTTGCCGGATGGGAGTATTTGCTTAGATAAAGTGGTTGCTGCAATCAAACCAGATAATTTTCACTTTGCGAAGACAAAAATGCTGAGTTTGGAAAACACCATAGGCGGCAAAATCTTAAGCCTTGATTACTTAAAAAAAGCCAGAACATTAACGAAAAAGTATGCGTTAAAGCTGCATTTAGATGGTGCCAGAGTGTATAACGCAGCAGTTGCATTAGATGTTGATGTGAAAGAGATCAGTCAGCACTTTGATTCCATGACAGTATGCTTGTCAAAAGGGCTGGGAGCACCTGTTGGTTCATTATTAATGGGCGATAATGAGTTTATCGAAAAAGCGAGGCGTTTGAGAAAAATGCTAGGCGGAGGGATGCGCCAAGCAGGGATTTTGGCTGCAGCGGGGATCTATGCGCTTAAAAATAATGTAGATAGATTAGCTGAGGACCATGAAAATGCGCGATATTTAGCAAAGCGTATTAACGAACTCCCCGGCTTTGATAGCACGGGGTATGAAGTGCAAACTAACCTCGTATTTTTAGATGTAGACAGTAGTGTGGATATGCAGGCGTTTACTGAGATGATGTTCAGTAAAGGAATTAATATTACCCCGGGCTATCAAGGAATGCGCTTTGTGACTCACTCTGGTATAAGTAAAGATAAAATAGACGTTTTTATTGATGCAGCAAAAACCTACCTACGGGCAAACTAATCAACAGTATTAGAGGCTGTGAGGCTGCGTATATTCAAGTGTCATTAATAGCCTTATCAAGTAAATTGATAAGGCTTTTTATTCTTAAATATCGATAACCATATGATACTTATAATTAAGTTTTAGAGTTCAGTGTGTTGTTAGACTTTTATCTCCTCATTGCTATGTAAATAAATGTAAATACAGTGTCTGAAAAATACCAATCTTTGTCTGAATATTGATGTGCTTTACAACAGTTTAAAACGGCTTTTCGGTATGCGCTTAATTAAAATTTCCATATTGTTTTATGGAGGCATACATAATGAAAAAGGCATTTATTTTGTCAGCACTGGCGGCTTTGAGTCTTAATGTTCACGCGACAGATTTAAGTAAAACGTACCTAGAAATCGGATACTCAAAGTCAGATTTTAAAGAAGAAAAATACTTTGATAAAACTGACTACGACTTAGTGGGCCATCAGCTGAGTTTAAGCTATGAGTTTGAAAACGGTATATATGCAGGACTACATACTAAAAGACACCGAGAAACATTTCTAGTTGACTTGTTTGACCAAGACGTAGAGCTTGATGAAAACCTAGTTGAACTGGGTTACGTTGCGCACGAAGCTCAAAGCGGTCGCTTCTCTATAGGTGCTTTTATTGGTGCTTTAGACTTGAGTGTTGAAGACAACAGCAATGATGCCGATCTGTATCGTGTTTATACTGAGTATGACCACTGTTTTAACCAGTATTTTTCTGCTTTTGCCAAGCTTGGTTATGAGTCTGTCGATGGTGAAGGCGCAAGCAGTGAAAATGGTCTCTGGACAGAAGTAGGTATTAGAGCACACTGGGGGTCATCAAGCTTATCATGGGAGTTTTCTCAGGGTGAAGTTGTTGAGCAAGTCGCTTTTGTCTACCGTTATTCTTTCTAATTAATAAAATGATTCTCTCTGGGACTGGTGTAAAAAGCTGGTCCATTTCCTGTTCTAACCACTTCGATACTCGTCGTCAATCCGTGAAGGCGTTCAATTTTATAGCTTGATAATGATTGAGACATTTTGATACAGACCCGTTGCTTTATCTCCTATACCATTTTTGCAAGCGTAAAATGAAGGAGTAAAGCAATGAAAAGTAGGCTATTTATAATTGTATTGTCAGTTGTTGGATTAAATGTACAAGCGGCTGAACTCAACAAGACATTCATAGAGTTTGGCTACACACAAAGTGACTTTGGAGATAAATCGAAAGTAGAACCTGATGGGATCCAGTTGGGTTTTGGCTATGAATTTGAGAATGGTATATACACAAGTCTCACAGTAAAACGCCAAGGAGATACTTTAGAAGGGGACGTCAGTAAGTTTGATCTTGACCTAGACGAGAACTTATTTGAGCTTGGCTATATTGCCTATGAAACAAACAAGGGTAGGTTCTCGTTCGGTGCAGGTATCGGAGAAATGGATTGGGATATGCGCCATAGGAAATTAGAAGGTGATTTTTATCGCCTTTTTACTGAGTATGAGCACCGCTTTAATCAACATTTTTCTGGATACGCCCGTTTAGGATATGAGTACTTCGACCCTAAAGGTGCAAAAAATAATGACGGTGCATGGGCTGAACTTGGTGTGCAAGCACATTATGGCGATTCAAGTGTTGTGCTGAGCTATTTTGATAGTGCGGATATTGATCAACTGGGTGTTACATATCGCTACTCTTTTTAGTAAAGCTTTTCAGCGCTGAAGCCGTGATTAATGAATGCGGCTTTTTGGTATGACTAAGGTCGCTATAAAACTCTGAACATAGAGTGACGTTTTTTTATTCATAGTTGAAATGTTTGTCATCCAATGTATACATATGGCACTAGTATTTTTAATGTGCTTTTCTAAGTACGCAATATGCCATATGCAGAAGGATAAAACATGAAAACAATTGGTTTACTGGGTGGTATGAGCTGGGAGTCAACAGCTAACTATTATAAGTATATTAATCAAGGTGTTAAATCAATTTTGGGAGGTTTGCACTCGGCTAAGATTGTGATGAAAAGCATTGACTTTGCCCCTATCGCAGAGCTGCAGCAAGCTAATGAGTGGAGCGTGATGGCTGACACGCTCACCCAAGATGCCCAAGACATTGAACGTGCAGGGGCTGATTTCATCCTCATCTGCACAAACACAATGCATTTAATTTTTGATGAAGTACAGTCTGGGCTCGGCATTCCTCTCATCCATATCGCGGACCCAACTGGAGAACAATTAAAACAAGATGGAAAGCGCAAGATTGGGCTGCTCGGCACGCAATTTACTATGTCTGAGCCATTTTATAAGGACAGGCTTAAAAATATATTTGATATTGATGTAATTGTGCCTGGCAAGGGTGACCAACAAGTGGTTCACGATATAATTTATAACGAACTGTGCTTAGGTGACATTAAGCCAGAATCTAAACGAGTGTATTTAGACGTTATTGCAAAACTTCAGTCACAAGGGGCTGAGGCAATCATCTTGGGATGTACAGAAATTGCCTTGCTTGTTAACGAAAATGATACAGAGATCCCACTCTATGATACGGCTATATTGCATGCAAGTAGTGCCGTCTCTGCTTCACTAACATCATGAATATATTTGCTTTATATAAATTCACCGTGCGATATGGAATGTTTTATATTCCTCTATTGATTTTAATTAATATAAAATTCAAAAATTAGAGCTTTTATTTTAATTTTGTGTAAAAATTTACTCGTTTTAAAAGGAGTAATTATGGAATTAAAATATCTTTCATGTGTTGTGGCAGCTATGGTCACGAGTTCTTCAGCGTTGGCATTTACTCAATTGGGTGGTGCTGGCGTGATGCCAATTGGTCATGAATGGCTAACACGCACCTCTGCATTAGAGCTGATGGGGCAAGATACGCGAGTCAGCGATAGCCAAGATCCAAGGTTAAATTGGCATAATGGCTTAGCGAAATCTATTGATCTAAACGTAGCACAACACGAAGTTGAAAGGATCTTATCTAACACAAACGATGACGGGACTTATTGGTCTGGTTATGATGCTATCTTCGCAGCCATTGTGGGTGAAAGATGGGTTGATATTGCCGGTTTTAATGTCACGAATGCCAGCGCTGATCCGACAGGACCAAACTGCTTTAATGCCGTCGCGCAAGAGCCTGCAGATTTGCAGCAAGACCATTTTATGCGCCGTTATGACGACATTGGTGGGATTGGTGGAGTAAACGCAGCAAAACGCGCGCAAATCCGGTTTATAAATCATTTTGTTAATGCTGCTACTGCCGAGTCTAAAAATATCAAGGTATGGGATGGCGGCGGTTATGCCAAAGCGGTTGAAGTTGACCACAATTACTTTTTATTCGGTCGGGCTGTTCATTTGTTTCAAGACTCATTCAGTCCTGAGCATACGGTACGTTTAGCGGTTGATAATTATGAAAAAATTTGGCAAGTCAAAGCATACCTCTGCTCTGAAGGGGCTGAACAGCATACTCATGATACAAAAGAAGCAATTAACTACCAAAGCGGTGATGTAATCTGGAAGCCTGAGTCAAGAGGGCAGAGCGGCTGGCAAGCCTATAAACCAAGCAATATAAAGCCGGTTGCCTTGGTGTCTTTAGAAGCCAGTAAAGATCTATGGGCGGCTTTTATCCGCACTATGGTCTTACCGCATGAAGAGCGCAAAGCAAAAGCTCAGTTGGAGGCGCAGCAGCTGGTGGATAATTGGTTATCATTTAATGAGCAAGCCATGCTTAATTGGTATGATGATGAAGCAAAGCGCGACCATACTTATGTATTGGCACCTGGCGAGCAGGGCAATGGAAAATCTTTAGTCGACTGTATGACTGAGCTTAAAGTAGGCACCACAGATCAGCTGGCCCGCGTCGCACAACTCGAAGAAGAACGTAGGCAATGTTTGTATAATATAGAAGCTGAAGCGGGTTACAGTGATGTCAACGATCCATTGATTAATATGCCATATAATTGGAAGTGGAAATCTTTAACATGGAAAACGCCACCAGCGGATTGGCAGCCAAATCAGCTTGACGCAGATACTGGTGAGGTTGTTCATATCCATAATGCCAGTAACGGTAAAGCCATCGGTTCTCAAAGCGGTGAAGTGAAAAATGCGCTTTTATACGTTGAGCAGGCAACGCCAATCGACTTTATTTTGGTCAAAGGGGAAGGGGATGAGTCTTATTTTAGGACAAAGCAAAATGCAGAGTTGTTTTTAAGTTATAAAAACAACTTTGCCGGTGATGCTAAGCTTTGGACATCCCCTGACAAAGCCTCTTTTAAAATTGAAACGTATGGCACCCGCGTAAATTTGAAGAATGATTTTTGGCAGCAATATGTCTGGGCCTATATTGAGTCTGGTCAAGTGCATTTATCTCGTAAGGGAAATGCAAGCAATGAAAATGCGCAGTGGTTGTTAGTTAAGCAATAATTTTAGTAAGCCCAAAGCAGTGATTAAGCTTTGGGCATTTAATTAATAGTAGAGAAATGAATCACAGTGGCACTGTGGATCTTCTTTGAGTAAATCAGCATGTAAATCTATCTTCCTTTGACTTCGCTCATCCCAAACCGTCACGACTTGATTACGTCTATCGACAATTAAAACTTCAACAGGGTGATCTTGATATTCTAACCATTCACCTTTTTGTATGTCTTCAATATTCATTAATTTCACTCCAGCACTTGCGAAGCATAGTATTGAGCATCTTTATAATATTGCTAACAAGTGAACATCATTAAAATTTGCAAAGAGTATTACTTACCACTTTGTTACAAGATGAATGAATGCATTATGTAAAAAAGCGCATTAAGTACGTTTAAGTGTAGTTAGTAGAAAGAAAAAAGCCCAACATAAAGGTGATCCTCGTTGGGCTTTGGTCGTTAGTTTTCTGTGTGTCCACTCAACATGGGCAAAATTTGGGATTAGAAGTTATAGGCAACGCTGAGCTTTATGCTGCGAGGCAAAATATAACGTCCATTAGCTGCAGCTGGGTTACGCGGATCACCTTCAGTTAGGCCTTGTTCATCAGTTAAGTTATCGATGGCAACTTGCACCTGTACTTGCTCCATTGGCTCAAGTGTCAAACCTATGTCAAACTTTTCATAGCCATCTAACACAGCACTTGGCGTGTTTTGAATGTCGCTGTAACGTGAGTCCACTGCTGAGATAGTGCCGTAAACTGTCGCGAACATATCGCCAAGTTCAAATTCATAACTTGGTGTAATACGCAATTGCCAATCAGGGATACGTTGTGACTTGTTGCCCGTCAGTGTGGCATCTGGGCTTTGTGCGACTTCACTGTTTTGCAAGGTACCATTCAAGTTGACGCTGAAGCCTGATTCATGGTTGTAGTTAAAATCTATTTCAATACCATGTGCTTCAGTGGTAAAGCGTTGTGCAGGCAGATCAGGACGAATAGAGAACGACTCGCCCTTCACTTCATTTGCAAAAAGCGTTGCGAAGAAGTCCATATTTTCACCCATGAACTTGTAGCCGACTTCACTTTGTGCCACTTCTTTTATCAGCTCATCGCCTGCAGAATAATCATCAAAGTTGTCTCTGAAATCGTCAAAGTAAGGCATTTTAAAGCCTTTGTTGAAACGCACAAAAACGCCACTTTGATCATCTAATTTGTAATCAGTACCGACAGTCCATGATGTTTTGCGTGCGCTGTAGTCAACCGATTTAGTGATCACGCCGTCAAGACCTTCATCAACGGTATAATCTACTTGGTGGCGTTCATTACGAAGGCCTAAATCAAAAGTTAAGCTATCAGTGGCTGCGTAACTATGGGTCGTATAAAAGGCAAGGGTCGTTGCATCGCCATTGCTGTTAATGTCGTAGTTAAAACCACACCCTTCAAATGAATCGTTACATGCAATGCCTGTCAGCATTTCACCGCCTTGTTCTAAAACATGGTATGCGGTATTGCCTAGGCTCCACCAATCTTTGGCTGAGGTCGTTGCTGTGTAAATACCAAAGGCACTGCTAATGACGCCAAAATCTTTGCTCAGTGCTAAGTCATTGGTAAAGGCTTCAATATCTTTGAGTACCACCCAACGGCCATAGTCCTGAACACGCGTGTCGGCGCCATATTCTTTACCTGTTGCAACACCCGTGGCGCTTACGCCATTGTCAGCAACTTCTGATAAATTCATGGCATTACCAGCAGGGACAAGACCATAAGTATTTGCTTTACCCTGGGTTAAACTAAAGCGGTCGATAAAATGCCAGTCATTACCAAGCTCAAGGGAAATACTACCGCCTGAGACATGACCGTCCCAGCCTCGACCTTCGGCTAAATCAATATCAACTTGGCCGTTTCCTGCAGAAACAGTAGCTTGACGATTTAATGTGCCTAGCTGCGTATATTCAGCATCAATCCCAGCTTCATTGAGTGGTGTAGGAAGATACCAAGCACCTGTGTCATCAGTTTGGCGAGTGTAGACGTTGATTTCACCATTCTCTAATTCTTTGGTAAGTTTAATGGTAAATTGGTGGCCTTTTTCAGAAGTGAAGCCCGCGTCGCGGATCCCTGATGAGCGTTTGATGTAGCCGCCCACCATGTAGTATAAGTCTTCGCTGACTTCGCCACTTAAGACGCCATCGATACGCTGCAGGCCATAATCTGAAGTGGTGTATTTGAAGGTGCCTTCAGTGTCTGCTTGACCACGCTTAAGTCGGAAGTTAGTGGTTAATCCCGGTTGTCCGTTAGACAATACTGGGTTTGGTCCGCCTCTAAGCCCTTCCATCATTGAGATGGTTTCATCAAGGCGGAAAATAGACGAGTTTTCCAAAAATGACAGCGTTGGAGCTGGGTAAACCGGTGAACCATCAAGGCTGACTGTTAAAAATGGAGCGTCTCCACTTGAAGTGAATCCTCGAACATTGATGTTAGCACCAGACTCACCACCAGAGCTTTCTACCCAAACACCTGGGATGGCTTTGAACAAATCAGCTGTACTTTTTGGAGCGAGTCGCTCAATGAGAGATTCATCAACATTAGTAACGGCATATGCGGCATCTACTTTACGGATCCCCATACCACCTGGTGTACCAGAAATAACAATGGTCTCGACCTTGTCTTTGGCTTTATTTTGTTGCTCAGCGTTGGCTACATTTGAATATGTAATTGCGGCCATAACCGCTGCTGCAAGTGCAGAATACTTCTTGCCTAAGTTCACAGGAGCTGCTCCCTTGGTTGTGTCATATGTGTTGTCATAATGGCCGACTTGCGCGCCGGCATCGCTTTTCGCCACAAAACTGAACTAAGTTATTTTGTAATTCAGCGTATTTTTAATTGGTTTGCACTGGGCGTTATTCTAAAATAGAACTTTATGCAAACGTTTGCAATAGGGTGTTGCGATATTTTTTTACCTTGGGTTTACCTTATGCCGCATGTGCATGCTTTTTTATAACTTAGGAGCTATACATGGAGATAACAAAAACAAAGGGTTAATAAAGAAACACCTTTAAACGAAAATAACTGAGGCGACCAGCCTTTCTTTGTGGATGAATGCGCTTGGTTAGTTTAATCTAATGGCTTGAACAGTATTGTGGGTATCAGCCCATAAAGTCATGCCAAAGCATTGTAAAATGCGCTTTGATGTAGTGGATGGGCTATGCAACAAAAAAAACTAAAACTGGCAGATCTGGCTAAGTTGGCTGGTGTTTCAACGTCGACAGCGTCACGGGCCCTGAATGATAATCCTTTAATTAAGTTAGAAACACGTGAGCGCATTCAGCAGCTCGCAAAAGAGCATAACTTTAGTTTAAATGCCGCAGCGAGCCGGCTCCGATTGCAAAAAACCAAAGTTATCGCGGTGTTGATTAATCTTGATTCAGAAACAGAGCAGTCCATTGATGACCCGTTTTTACTCAAAGTGGTGAGTGATATTAATTTGGCGGTTAATCGTCAAGGGTACGAGCTGTTATTGTCTAACTCATTTATGGCTGGAGAAGATTGGCACGGATACTTTATCGACGGACGCCGAGCAGACGGAGTCATTGTGGTCGGTCAAGGCAAGCAGCAGGCGTTAATTGAGGCCGCATCTAAAGCGGGTATGCCATTGGTTGTGTGGGGCGACCCAAAAACCAAGGCGGATTATGTCATTGTGGGCAGTGATAACTTCCTTGGTGGAAAGATTGCAGCGGAACATTTGATGTCAAAAGGATGCAAAGCGCCTTTGTTTTTAGGTGAGCCTGAGCATGCTGAATTGGGTGAGCGATATAGCGGTTTTTGTACTGCAATCAAGAGTGCGGGTCTAACAGAGCAAAGCCAGCTATTGAAAATAGATATTACCAGCCAAGCAGCTTATGAGGCGATAAATCACAAGTTACGTAACGATGGCCTTGATTTTGATGGTATTTTTGCTTGTAGTGATATGGTCGCATTAGGTGCGATGAAAGCACTAAAAGAACGGTACGTGAGTATTCCCAATGATGTACACGTCGTTGGGTTTGATGATATTGCAATGGCTGATATTAGTTTTCCGTCACTGACAACGGTTAGACAGGATACCAAGCAAGCCGGTGAGCTCTTGGTGAGCAAGTTACTTGCTCAGTTAGACGGTGAGCAGGTTGCTTCTAGTCAACTGGAAATCACATTGATTGAACGCCAATCTAGCTAGTGTATTGGTGTCAATCAAGTGTGAAAATCTAGATAAAGAGTGGTCGAGGTCATTAACAGCCGTTATTAAATTTTAAAATGCAAACGATTGCATTGTTCGCATATGAGCGCTAGACTGATTTAAACTTACAGTATTTATGAGTCTTTCAATGCACAATATGCGAACTATTTTGGCTATGGGAGCCTGCTACTTTTTATTTGCAATATTGCTCAATAGCGTTGGTACCGTTATTTTGCAAGCAATCAACACGTTTGGTGTGTCTAAAGCGCAAGCGGCGTCTTTAGAAGGGTTTAAAGATTTACCCATTGCAATTGTCTCCTTTTTGGTTGCTTCATTCATTCCTCGAATAGGCTATAAGTTTGCACTTTTAGGTGGCTTATCTTTGGTCACTATCATGTGCCTGATAACGCCTATCGCTGGTAGCTTCTGGGCGCTCAAAGCATTATTTGCAGCTGTTGGCTGTGCATTCGCGATTGTCAAAGTATCTGTTTATGCCTTAATTGGCCAAGTCACCGACTCCACTAAGTCACACTCAAGTTTATTAAACACCATTGAAGGTGTATTCATGGTGGGCGTACTGAGTGGTTATTGGGTATTTGCTGCATTTTTGAGTGAGGATATTGCCTCGAATAATTGGTTGAACGTTTACTACTTATTGGGTGCGCTATCAATTATCACTATGTGCTTTGTATGGTTTGCCAAAATTGATAAACCGACAAATCTGAAACTCAGTCAAGACAGTGCGAAAAGCGACTTTTTTGATATGTTGCGCTTAACTTATCAGCCACTTGTCTTGGTATTTGTGATCAGCGCGTTTTTGTATGTGTTGATTGAACAAGGTGTGGGCACATGGCTACCAACCTTTAATAACCAAGTACTCAATTTACCCGTTGATGTGAGCGTTCAGCTAAGCAGTATTTTTGCTGCGAGCTTAGCTATTGGCCGTTTGGCTGCGGGCCAAATCCTGAAAAAAGTTGATTGGTATCTCTTTTTAAATATCTGCCTTGCAGGTATGGCGGTATTGGTTTTATTGACTTTACCGATGACCAAAGACTTGCCACAAAACCAAGTCACGAGCGTATTTGATGCGCCTACCGCTGCGTATTTAATGCCATTAATAGGATTGCTCATGGCGCCTATTTACCCGGTGATCAATTCAATTATGCTAAGTAGCCTTGAGAAACACCGTCATGCCGCGATGACAGGGCTTATTGTGGTTTTCTCAGCCCTTGGTGGAACGACAGGCTCATTAATTACAGGCTTTGTATTTGAATATATGAGCGGTCAGCATGCCTTTTATATGTCATTAATTCCAATGGCAATTATCACAGTTACCTTATTTCTATTTAAAAAGCGTGCTCAACAAGTAGCGTGCTCGTCAGCAGTTTAAGTCGAGGATTAATAATGAAGTTTGAGCATAGTCGTTTGTTTAAAGACGTGCAATTGTCAGGCATTTTCACTGACAGTAAAACGTTTGCTGATGCTATTCCAAAGCCATCTTGGCAGGCCGTATGTGACTTTTATGACGAGTTGCAACCCAAAGATCTAAAGGCATTTGTTAATGTTCATTTCGAGTTCGCACCAGCGCCAGAGCTAGAAACTCTCGACACGGTTGAGTCTGTCCCTGATTACATCGAACAGCTTTGGAGTAGGTTAACGAGGGAAGCTGGTGAGAAAGACGCTAGCTCGCTTCTTGCTTTGCCTAAGCCATATGTTGTGCCAGGCGGACGATTTAACGAAATTTATTATTGGGATAGCTATTTTACAGCACTTGGGCTGATGGACTCGGGTCGAGAAGCGCTTGTAGAGAATATGCTGGATAATTTTTGTAGTTTAATTAATTCGTTGGGGTATGTTCCGAATGGTAATCGCAGTTACTACGCAACCCGCTCCCAACCACCTGTGACCGCATTAATGGTTGATTTGCTTTGGGATACAAAGCACACAGATCCACAGTGGTTAAATAGAGTGACGTCAGCGTTGAGTAGTGAGTATGAATTTTGGATGAAAGGGCAAAATAAGCTATCGTCTAGAGAGAATACCCATGCCCGTGTTGTGATGATGCCTTGTGGTGGTGTACTTAATCGCTATTGGGATAATGAGTCTCTGCCAAGACCTGAGTCTTATCGAGAGGATTTGGAAGATGCCAAACATCTTACTGCAGAGCAAAAACTTGCGTTTTATCGAAATATACGTGCTGCTTGTGAGTCTGGGTGGGATTTCAGTAGTCGTTGGTTAAGAGAACCAAGTGACTTAAAAACCATCGCCACAACAGATATGGTCCCAATCGACTTAAATGCTTTGCTCTATTTTTTAGAGTCGCAATTGGCCCGTTGCTACCTTGCTTTAAACCGCCATGCTGAATACAGAAAAATGGACAAAAAGGCGAAATCGCGCGCAGACTTGATAGGCCAGTATATGTGGGATGAGCAAGCAAGCTGGTATGTTGATTATGATATTGCTAGCAACTGTCAGCGAGACGTTCAGACGATGGCTGGCACTACTGCACTATTTTTTAACTTAGTTACAGATGCCAGTCACGCGCAGCGAATGTCTAAGAAAATCATGTCTGATTTTTACAAGGTTGGTGGGCTTGTTACCACACTTAACGAAACATCTCAGCAATGGGATAGCCCAAACGGATGGGCACCGCTTCAGTGGTTTGGTGTAAAAGGTTTATTAAACTACGGCTTTGATTGCGAAGCAAAGCAGGTTGGTAAGAGCTGGTTGAGCACATTAGAGTCTAACTTTGCTATTAATAAATGCTTGTTAGAAAAATACAATGTCATTGATTTGAATAAAACAGCGCAAGGTGGAGAATATATAGTTCAGCAAGGCTTTGGCTGGACTAATGGCGTTGCTTGTAGATTATATAAGTTGTTTGGAGATAGGTAGTTTTTTATCCTTCTTTTAGGTAAGCCCCGTTTGTGGGTTTACCTGAAAATACCATTACCCTTAACTAAGTCATTGTATTTCGAAAACTTGTATCTTCGTCATCACTTTATATCGTTAATCTAAATGCTAGGATACGTATGGAATGAAAAAAGCATGGTGTTTTAACCAATTTATTGGATACCAAAAAAGAAAAAAGCGCCTTAAAAAAGGCGCTTTGGCTCACAATCAAGAGACATACACATTATACCCGGGAGTATTAGTGTGTGTGTTCGCCTCCTTTTTCAATACCTAACCAAACTAGTCTTTCTGGCGTGAAATCTAGTTCTATTTCAACTTTTACTTCTGCCGTTTCAAGGTCATACCCTAATACGTGCTGTGCATTTGAGTCAGATACATAAGCAATGTTTTCAGCGCCTGAGAATGCGATGCTAAAAACGGCACCTTCAGGGATAGCTGTCAGCTCATGCTCATGCACTTTTACTGAGTGTGCAACTTCCCAATGGTGCTCATCACCTTCTGCGTGTTGTTCGAAAATAGTGAGTACACCTGCTGTATCTAATACCACAGCATGAGAGCCATCATAGTTGAAGCTACCACCTGCAAATCTGTAGTTTTCTGTTGCTGACCAATCGATCTTTTCAATTTCACCGTGTTCTGCATCAACAACAACTAACTCAGTACCGGCAACACCAATAAACTGATGACTATTCTCATGTCCAATTAGTAAACCAATACGTTGGTTTTCAGCGAAGCTGTCAGGGTTAACAATTTTAGTGGCAACAAATTCACCGTTTTCTTCTGCGATAACGACAACACCATCACCACATGCAAAAGACACATGCTCGTGGTTCTGCGCACTACCGTGAAGTGCAGGGCACGTTACATCAAATACTTTTTCCTGATCAAAATGGTCATCATGTTTATGATAAAGGCCAATTTGCGTTGGTAAAGTTGACTCTGTTTGTGGGTCACGAATTGTACTAAAAGTATATTCACCGCGTGATTGCGCTGCACCGTGCATGTTTGTTTCGTAGTGAATTTCAGCTACTTTGTCTTTGTCACCACCGATGTAGGCCTCAGAAAATACAACCACTTCTGCGTTGACCGCGTCTTCACCACTACCATCGAAGAAAATTGCAGTGCTGCTTTCGCCATTTGTTACATGAGCAGGTTTTACATGATCGAAAGAAACATCGCTAAGCTTTGGCTCTTCCTCATAAGGATGTATGTGGTCGCCATGGTCTTCTTGCCAAATGCCGCCATCGATGAATTCAACACGGCCTTGTTCAGACTGAACAAGCACTGCATAACGGCTGTTTTCTGTTGCGTAAACTCTATTTGCATAATGACTTGATGTAAGTTCACCAGCAACTTCTTTGTGCTCAATATCCAAAACATGTACTGAGTTTATGCCAGGAGAAGTGATTAATAAGCGACCGGCTTCACTTACTGAACCGTGGTCATGATCGTGTCCTTCGTGGCTGTGATCGTCATGACCCTTGTCTTGCTCGACTGTTTCTACAACAGGAGCGTGTTCTACGATTGTTGTTTCTGTGCCACCACAAGCTGCTAGCAATGCTGTTGCAACTGCAACTGAGAGTAATTTGTGTGTGTGTTTCATATTTCTTTCAATTATTAGAGTAGTAAATTAGCAGGAAATTTTAATAGAGACGCCTGCAAATGGAATGTTATAAAATAACAATTTGCGATTATGTTATACTATAACGTGAACCGTGCGCAAGGAAGAATTTGCATTAATCTTAAATTTGTACCTTAGTGGGTACTAAAGCATGGACTGCTGAATAACGAAGATATGAGTGACAAAGGAGTCATTTTTTAAGTGTTCAAAATTGCGTGAAAGTGGATGTGCTAAGGTGGAGAGAGATTGAGCAAAGCACGAATGTGCCAAATTAAGTAATTATTCAGATAAAAATAGGACTCTAATTGCAATAGCGACAAAAACGACGATCACAAGAATAACCTCTATTTTATGTACTATTGATTTTGTTTTTCTACTTTTCTTTTGCTCTTTAGAAGTCACTTTTAATTCCTCGTTGGGGTGGCGCTTTTCATAGGCTGCATTCGCTTTTTTGGCAAATTCAGATCGTTTCTTTGGGCTTAGACTCTGATTCATTGAGCCTTGATAATCAACAACCTTTCCTTTTGCCGCCCTTGCTCTAGGGGCACTACACATGACTACCTCTGATTGAAAGCCATAAATACAACCATGACAACCGTATTTAAATTTGGTTGAACTACTCACTACTACTTTAACATTATAGTACTTTCATCCTGTAATGTCGTTTAATTTTTCTAAATAAATAAGATTTATGTCCGATAATATAATAGTGGGGTAGAACTTAATGTTTAGAAAGGATGCGAGTTTGGGCGAAAAAAGGAATATGCAGTATAAGGGGAGCACCTATGTTTAAGAATATTATCAACATATTTGTCGCATATGCATTGCTTGTTGTATTCGTTGGATGTGACAAGGTGGATAAAAACCACCAATCGGATTTTTATCAAGTGAGTCAAGCACCAATAGATCATGGTGTCTTCTCAGCTCGTGGGGATTTTCTTGCTTTTGTATCTCAAGATCAAATAATCGTAGCGGATGCTCAAGGCGGGGGGACTATGGCGCAGTTTGCACTCAGTGATATACAGGTCACAGACATCGCGTTATCAGTAGATAACAGATTATTGGCAGCCAGCTTTATGACGTACGTGGTCGTTTGGGATTTGGTTAAACAAGAAAAACTCGGTCAATTCAAGGTTGTCGGCGAGTCAGAGTATGCAAAAACATCAAAAGTGGCTATTTACGATAATCCAATGATTTTGCTCATTGGAATGACTGACGGCAGCGTTAATGTTATTGATTTTAAAAACAAGCTGACTAAGCGTGTTAAGCACCATGACGCAAAGATCAGCTTTCTAACGCTTGGTCCACAACGTCAACTCTTGTTAAGTGCAGGACATGATGGCTTGGTTAATATTTCTGATGCAAGGACATTGCAGCCTAAATTTGAGCATAAATTGTCAAAGCGTGTAACCAGCCTAGCTTATAACTTAGAGCAAAATTTGCTGTTTATTTCAGATTCAATGAATGAGCAATGGGTGTTTAAGCCATTTTCAACACAAGACTATTCGATAAAGCTTGCCTATCGTGAAAGGTTTCGCTGGTTTCGGGCCTCTGCGATATCCCCAGATGGCCAGTATTTGGCGACCGGTTCCAGTAAATTTTGGTGGACATTATGGCATGTAAAAACTGGGCAAGAAATTGACGCTTTTGCCATACAGGCAGTAACGTCAACGGCAATGATCTTAGATATGCACATAGATAGAGCAAATAAACTTGTGACACTCAGTAGTGATGGCATTGTTGAATATTGGGAAATCAACACCTTAATAAACTCGACTGATTGATGGCGTAAACTTTGCTTCTTTTGCCTAGAATTTGCGCATCACAGGGTGCTGCGTCAACAATAGGGGACAATAAACTGTACAAATAGAACAAAGGCTATACTATTTGCACAGATTATTTATTGCCCTTGAATTTAGAGAACCAGAACCATGTTGTTAAGACTAATCCCGTTGCTTTTAGTGCTGTTATTAGTTGGGTGTGATGATGAAGTAAAACTCAGTCAAGGAACAATCAGCCAGCTTGGAGATAAAGGGGTACTTATTGGACACTTTTCACAAGATGGCAGCAAACTAGTCACTATAGATAGTACGAATGCGCTGACTGTTTGGGACAGTAGTTCAATGGAAGCTTTGTTTACTGTGCCACAAGACAAAATGCCAGATCTCACTAGAGAGGTTGTCCTTTCTAAAGATAACAATATGCTGATCGTCGTAGGGGATAATCAACTTAAATTTTGGTCATTAGCCACTAAAAAGCTGGTTACTAAAGTGAATTTTTCCGGGGTGAGTGGGTATGCGCATATTACGTCAGTCGCATTATCGCCCTCGATGGACAAAATTATTGTTGCTATGTCTGACGGTACCGTCAACATGGCGCATCTACATACTCAAGTTAATAATCAATTTGCGCCGCACACCCGCCCTGTAATGCATGTGGAATGGGATGCTAAAGGCGAGTTATTTATGACCGCGGCGCAAGATGGCAAATTGGCGCTTTGGCGCTTTGGATCGCCAGACCCGGTGTTCACTAAGGAGTTCAATCATAGGGTAACCAGCTTAGCTGTTAGAAAAGATTTTTCTGAATTTTTTGTATCTGATGCCTTGGATAATCAAGTGATAGCGTCTTTGATTGATGGCGCTGATAAAAGTGAGCTTAAGTATATGGCTCGCTTCAAAGTATTTAGAAAAGCGTTATTTATCGAGAAAAGTGGCTTGTTGGCAACATCTTCGTCTAAATCTCAACTGACGATTTGGGATGCCAAAAGCGGCAATGAGCTGGGAACATGGCAGATCAATACGGTTAATTCGGGGGCGACTATTGTTGATATGTATGCGCCAAGTAAAGAAAAACTAGTGACTTTGAGTAGTGATGGCTTATTGGAAGAGTGGGCGCTAAATATGTTGGCAAACCGAAAATAACACTGTTTTGAGGTTTGTCAGTTGAATTAGGTTTTAATTAGGTACAGTTAAATGAACAGATGGATTTTGTTTTTACTCTTACTTTCGGGGTGGGTGAAAGGTATGCCAGCACAGCTCGATGCCAGTCAATGTGAGCGCTACGCCACAGAGCTGGCGCTGTTGCAAAGCTCTAAGAAGATGTCAGATACAGATCAGGCGCGCATTTTTCGCCTTACAGAGCGAATAGAGCAGTATTGTCAGTCTCCAACTCAAATTGTCAATGTAACAGAAAACCACAGCAACCTTCCCGTATTTGGAGCTAGTCAATTTCGTGACCCTAAGGTGTATTCAAAGTGGCAAGCTTTTTATGAAAAACCGATTATTTGCCATGATGGGGAGCAGACCTTTCAAAGTGCAGTGAGGTGTGCTGAGCTAGTTGCAGAGCAAAAGCAGGCTTTTGAAGCGCTGTTGGCTCAACAAAATAAGTTAAGTGAGCAAGCTGAGCGAGCACAGGTTTTTGCAAAACCGCCTGTCATTAGTGGATCTGTTGCTTCTTTGAATTCTATCGTTCCCCACTCACATGAATTGCCCAACACGCTTGACGACAATATAGAAAAACAGCCAGATCATTTTACCCGTTTTGGCTTTTGGTTAAGTATCGTATTGTGTGGTTATATTGTAATAGAACTCGCAAAACGGTTTCTCAGCAAGGATTATAGCACCAGCTACTCATCAAAAAAGAGAAGCTTTAAAAAGACTTATGACGTACTGAGTAGTAAGTTGGATAAAAAGAAATACATCATAGTGCACCGAAGTATGAGTCCATTGCTAGAAGAGCTGGATATTGATGGTGTGGTGCTATCGCCATTTGGTGTTTTTGTGTTTATTTGCTCTCAGCATGTTGGTGAAATAGAAGCAAACTTACATAGTGAAATGTGGCATGTGACGAAAGAGGGAAGTGCTCAGTTTTTCTTGAATCCACTCAACTCATCAAAAGTACGAGCGGGTAAACTTGCAAAATACATTGGCGCCAAAAGTGGTGTTAGGCACATGGTCGCTTTTAATAATGGTTGTCGTTTTTACCCAGGTCGTCCCGCCAATTGCTTTGAAAATTCGCAAGTCGCACTTGAAGTCATGCGCTATACCCAATTTTTATATAGTTATGAGCAGCTTCGTTATTTTGAGCAGCGTTTGTATTCGGCGAGCCACGTAGTAGCCTCTGGGCAGGAAGTGATTAGTTAGCTCATGCTTTTAGATGAAAAAAATAGTCTATTTATTTGCTAAATATTGTTATTTTTGATGCGTCTGAAATGAAATAGAGTTACAATTATCGGCCTTTATCATAAGGCACCCTCTAATTTATAGTTACAAAGGTTTCTCAAGTTTCGAATGACCGATCTTACAACTCATGAGGCTTCTCGGAAGCGCTTACTTATTGCGCTTGCATTGACTTGCACGTTTATGGTTATCCAACTAATTGGTGCATATTTTGCCAATTCTCTAGCCGTGCTCGCAGACGCAGGACACCTATTTGTCCACAACAGCTCGTTGCTTATCGCTTTAATCGCATCGAGTATTGCGGTAAAACTCGCTAAAAACTTTAATGAAGGTTACAAAAAAGCAGAATACACTGGTGGACTTATCAATGGTATTTTGTATGTTTCTATTGCTGTGATTATTCTGCTTGAAGCGACAGAGCGGATCGAATTACATAGCCAAGGTCATGTTCACGAAGTGAATACATTTTTGATGTCCACCATTGCAGGAGTGGGTTTCTTGTTTCATGGTGTGGCTGCTTGGGTTTTGTATAAAGGCAGAAAAGACAGCATTAATGTCTACGCGGTATTTTTACACTCCTTTTTTGATTTATTATCAACAGTCTCGACGTTTGTTGCAGGCATACTCATTCATTTGACGGGGTTCAATATTATTGATGTGCTTTCAAGTATGTTGATTTCAAGCTTTGTGTTATTTACCGGTTTTAAGGTGATTAAAACATGCTTGACTGGACTCCTTAGCAAAGAGAGCGCACTGCCTAATGTAGACAAACTTGAACAGGCGATTGTTGATACTGAACATGTTGAAAGCGTACATAATGTGACTGTATCCAACACTGACGATGAGCTGATAGTGGGGGCGCATATTGTTTTAAAACATCATTGCACCATAGAAATGCACGATGATGCGTGTCGTTTCCAAGTTGAAGCGCGCTTAAAGCAGCTATTTTCTGTTGAAAAATGTGTGCTGCAAATAGAAAGTCACGATTGTCCCCACCATTAAACTTGGCAAATAACCAGCTTTCCTTTATTTTTTAATAGAATATAAAGAGGAGCTGGTATTGCTAAATCAATTCGTTAAATTACCCAAGGTAATTATTGCACTATTTTTAGGAATAGTTGGCGGCGTTGCCAACCTGCTTCCTATTTGGTTTCTAGACAGCTCAGAGTTTTTGTTTGGACAGCTGTTTGTTATCTTGTGCTTACTTGCTTTAGGCTGGCGCTATGCGGTGATCGCTGTTGCCATCGGTGCACTTTTTTTGCTGTATCGGTGGGGGCATTGCTGGGCCTCTCTTGTATTCCTGTTCGAAATAGCATGGTTACAAATATTTTGTATTCGTGCCAACAAGCCCTTGTTCATTCGAGGCTTGGGCTACTGGGTGCTATTTGGTGTGCCCATTTTGTTTATTGTCGGCAAATTTGTACTAGGGCTGACATTATTAGTGATTTTCACCGCACTTGCTAAGTATCTGATTAATGCTGCGGTCTACCTTGCAATTGTCGACTTGATATCGCTGTTTCTATTCAAACGTGTATGGCAAGCTAAGTCTCTCTATCAAATTCTTAACTACATGATCAGTCAGTTGATTATATTGGTGGTGCTGATCACAACAATAGTGCTTACCAACAGTCATTACAAACGCATAGAGTATGAAGTCACAGCTCAGCTACAAGATGCTTCCGGCAGTGCATTAAAGCAAATTGATGATTATCTTGAAAGCTATCGGCGAGCGATTATGGTCGCGGCTCAGGATATTCAATCGGGTGTGGATAAACAGCAGGTGATCAGACGACTGGTAGAGACCTATCCAAATTTTAGAACGGCTATTGTGGCTGATCACAGCGCGATGGTGACACACTTCTACCCTAAAGCGTTGCAAGTCAGTTTGATAGGCGAAGTGCCATCAGTTGCTGACCGTGAATACTTTCTTCAAGCACCTTATTATCCTAATGGTTATGTGTCTGGGATTTTCCAAGGTCGGGGGTTTGGTAATGACCCTGTCGTGGCTGTATCTGCCCCCTTGTACGAGGAGGGCGAGTTCCAAGGGATCGTTGAGAGTTCCCTATATTTTGAGTCTTTTGAGCAGTTTATTCCTAGGGTACTTGCGCAAAAAGGACATCTACTGATTGTTGATCATGAAAACAACATCGTTTATAGCTCTTTAAAATCTGACTTTAACATTTTAGATAATATTGCAGATCAGCAGCTACAAGAATTGACTGAAACAACAGACCAAATCTTCATCAGCAACAATCGAGATGTGTACTACAAGCAGAGTATGCAATCTGATATTTTCCAGTGGCGGGTAATTAGCTTAATTGAGCGTAAGCATGTGAACTTAGCTGTCGCGTCCGCTTGGATACAGTCGTTTATTCTAGCTCTATTTATCATTGCGATTAGCAGCTTTTTAGTGAATAGAATGACGCGAGTATTCACTAAACCCATAGTGGATTTAAGTCATAGTATTAACTCATTTGACCCCAGTAAAAAAATGTCTGAAGTGAATAATAGTACCGATGGTAGTTGTTTAGAGGTCATTATTTTACAGCAGCAGTTTTCACAGTTGGCATTTAAACTATCGATGAGTTTTACCAAATTAAATACGGCCAATGATGAAAATGCGCAGCTCAATAGAAAACTACAAGATTTTAATAAAACCTTAGAGTTGGAAGTACGCCAAAAAACGGAGGAGCTTATCAGCGCACTAGAAAGTGCTAACAGAGCAAGCTCGGCAAAAAGCCAATTTCTGGCCAATATGAGCCATGAAATAAGAACACCGCTCAATGGCATTATTGGCATGTCAGAAGCACTCATACAGTCAGAGCAAGATGACAAAGCAAAAGAGCAATTAGACATTATTTATAAATCAGCTCACAAACTGTTATTGATACTGAATGACATTTTAGATTACTCGAAAATTGAAGCAGGGGCGTTGCATCTTTCTAAGCAAGATACTGACATTAATAAGTTTGTTAAGGATCTTTCTACATCTTTTGAACAGTCCATAAAAAATCCTAAGGTTGAATTCACTTATGTGATTTTGGATACAGTCCCTGAAGTACTTGTCATTGATGATCTGCGTGTTGGGCAGGTTATCAATAACTTATTGAGTAATGCTGGTAAATTCACTGAGGAAGGCTTTATTCGCTTTGAGCTTAATTATCACAACGAGCAATTAACTTGCAGTATCAAGGATACTGGCGTTGGTATTTCAGAAGCTGCGCAAAAAGACTTATTTGATGAGTTTACGCAAGCTGATTTGTCTACAACACGCAAATACGGTGGAACTGGGCTTGGTTTGACGATTTGTAAGCGTTTGGTCTCACTGATGGAAGGTGAGCTGACTTTTACTTCTCAAGAACACAAGGGCAGTGAGTTTTCTGTTGTGATCCCAGCTAAACAAGGCGGTCGAATAGAGCGCTCGGTGCAAGAGAATGTAGGTATCCCCAATTTAGAAGGCATTCGACTTTTATTAGTAGAGGATAATCCGATCAACCAGATTGTAGCGATGCAAATGTTGGCTAAAACAGGCGGCGAAGTTGTAAAAGCACAGGATGGTGTAGAGGCACTGGAAGCGTTAAAAGCGCAAAAATATGATGTTGTGCTCATGGATTGCCAAATGCCGAATATGGATGGGTTTGAGTGTACACGCGCTATTCGTTCAATGCCTGAAGAATACGGCAGACCCTACATCATTGCTATTACCGCTAATGCATTCAGCGAAGACAAAGCCAAGTGCCTGCAAGTGGGCATGGATGACTTTGTCGCTAAGCCTATTGAATCGTCTGAGCTATATCATTGCTTGTTTAAATGGCAAGCAAAGGAGTTATAGAATACGTTTGTGCTTTAAACTGACTTTCCCAATGTAGCATGTTTGAATATATTGCGTTTAGGCATGCTAATACTTGGACTATTTCCTGCCCATTACCCCTAAATCTAGAGGGTGAATATAAATTTACTACCACTCAACTAGTGCCAGATTTATGGCATGCCACTCAGTATTGTTTTTTATTCTTTCATTACTATAAAAGTTAAATTCAGTTAACAGAATGGTCTTTTGTTTTATATAAAATGTTCATTTTATGTTTTTTTGTTCGGTGTTTTAGCATTATTAATAAGCTTTTATCTGATTAAGTGTTGTGTAATAAAGTGTAATAGAACTTACATGCATATATCGGTACATTTCACCCATTTCATTTCATAAATTGGCAATGATTTAGTTTCTTATTTGTTTCTAAAAGTGATTTTTATGTAAATTTATATGTGCTCGTTTGATTTTTATCTTGTTGATTTTATTGTAATTAAATTTAAAAGAGTCTTCATTTGAGTATATAATCTATCTAATTTTGTGTGTGGGCATTTCATTGCTAAAAACTTTATAAAAAGAGTGACCTGATAAGCGCCGTAAACAGTATAAATATAGTTTTAAATTTTTCTTGATGTCTGTTTTTTCAACACTTTGTTCAATAAAAGTTCCTCATTAAGTATGTCGCTTTTATTTATATCTCTGCTATCAGTAATCACATTTTTTAGCCTCATTAAAGTGAAGCGGTAATTAGCTACTTACTGGTCTTTAATTTGCCCAACACATGTCAACAGATAATGAATTGTAATTTTTAAATAGGTAGTTTGATGTCTATTAGTAGTAAATCAATTAATAATAAAAGTAAGCTCAGTCGGCATATTCAAGCCGCACTGTTTGGTGGCGTTGCTCTGAATGCAGGGGGGGCGAGTTTTGGGGTCGAGGCCTTGGATATGTGCCAAATTATGCCAACTTTAGAACAATGCAATAAAGCTCCTGAATTAACATTGGATTCCACGGACTCATTTGGCAACAGTACGGTTCTATTTGATAGGCAATCTCCTGTTTCTATTGGTAAAAATGCTAATGTTGAGGACGAAGGAAAAATACAAAGAGTAAAAATCGCTATTCAGAGCCCTTCAAATGGAGAGAATGAGTTCTTAGAATATGACACTTCAAAGTTAGATGATTTACTCTCTACTAATGCTTCGTCAAGTGAAGTTGTTACCAAGCATGCAATTGAAGTCATAAGCTTAGATGCAAGCCCTTCTAGTATAGAAACATTCATAAAAAGCATAAAATATTTTAACAGTGTTGCTTGGCCTACAGGTACATCACGTACTATAAACGTAGAAGTTGAAGATGATAGAGGATCTAAAGCGAGTCGCAATACGATAATTGATTTACAGGCTGGTCTCGAATTTGATGATTACTTTACAGTGACGGCATCGTCAGTTGTAAATGGTGATAAATTTTTGGTTAATGCTGACCTGTTTCAAGCTGCTGATGGTAGTGGAGTCAATTTAGATGAATTTAACATTGGCATTTATGATCGACGTAGTGGGCTGGGTGTAAGTGAACGATTCGACAACACTGGATATGGCGCATTTTATTTAGATTCAAATAAAGATGGTGAATTAACCGAAGATGAGCTTCTGTCAAACAATAATAATTCATTGAACATTAAGTTGTCAGAGTTAAATGATCAACATGTTTATTTTTTACATAGTGGTAGTGAGCCCGCTCAAGATTTTCAACTAGCAGTTTTATTGTCAGGTCAAACGCCAGCAGGCTCAGAATCAAAGGTTATAAAATTACCTGTGAGCGTGATTGAAGCCGACCAGCCTCCCCAAATAATTTCGTCTTCACCCAAAGCCAGTCAAATTGAACTGTCTCTTACTTCTGAGATGCAAGCAGCGACTGAGCGTGTAATTCAAATTGACCCTGCGGGCATTCCTCATGTTGTTTACTTTGAAGAGGAAACCAAAAAACTCATTTGGAGTCGTTATAACAATGGAGCTTGGGTTGAAATACACTCAGATTTAATTGAGTTTAGTTGGGATACAAGGGTAGTTCCCAAATTGAAGTTTCATTCTGATGGAACAGCTTATGTTTCATACAGAAATGTAGATATGTATGAAAGCCCTACGATTCACCTTTGGCGTTTGAAGCAAACTTCAAGTAGCGTAGAACACATTATTTTAACTGAACATGATAATCCGTTAGTGCCTTCTAGTGGCAATGATATTTTTGTTTCAGGTGTTGGTCCAACTTACGAAGGCTATGATTTTGTCATAGATAAAAACGGCGCGTTATTAGTTCTCGCATTTGACGGTAATAACACGTCAAAATATAACTTATACAAACTTGACGGTTCAGGTAGCCAATTAAGTTGGGCTAGGCAAGAAGGCTTTGAGCTTCCTTTATTAGGTAGAGAAATGGGTCACTATTTTGTCATTTCTGACCTCTCTCTTGTTTATAATCAAAATAGTGACTCTTTATTTTACACTGCGCAAGAATCTCCTCCTGGGTCACCAAGTATAAGTGCTATAGGACAGTTTAGTTCTTCTGAGACTTACACTAACGATTATTTTAATACTGATTTAGGTGGCTTAAAAACAGATAATAATTATTCATACTTTAGTCAATTAGCACAGCATATTGGTAACGACGATATACCAGCAGGTATGCACTCTTTAATCGTAAAGCGTTCACACAATAGTGAAAATAGCGAGACCGAAATCTACTATCAGTATGTTAGCAATGATGAAAGTAAAAAAGTTGTGACAGGACCAATCACGCTGCCTAATGATGGGGATATTCATCAGGTTACTCTGGGTAAACAGCAAGTACTTTTTGTTGACTTAGAGCAGGTTGGTGAAGTCTCAAAAGTCGTCGTAAATCGATTGGTTGATGAGAAGTGGAAGAGTATTTACGAATACAATTTGCCATTTGTCGCAGCTAAAGAGTTTGAAGTGGTTACAACGCCTGATGGTGGGTTGATAGTACTAACCCAAGATGCACAAGATAACAGCGTTGTTCATACATCATCTATAGCGGGGTTAGCTGACATTGAATTAATGGAGGCAATAAGTGCTAACTCGCCGCAAAAACCATTCGAAAAAATTAAACTACATGATAGCGATACTGAGTTGCTGTCTTTTGTGGTAAGCACTGAAGATCTTGCTGTTCCAGGACTATATACTTTACCTGATGGCTTTAACCAAGGCGCTGCAGAGATTGAATTTACTGAAAATGGAAAGGGCTTATCAATTAAGGGGCCAGTAGAAGACATCAATCGAATTCTCGCTGCGCTTATCTTTACCCCAAATGCCGATTATCAAGGCACACCGACCTATATTTATACGGTGCAAGAACTACCAGGTGGAGCGACTATTTCGGGTAGTTTAAATATAGATATTCAGTCGCTCGTTGGGCTTGAGTCTTTAATTACAGCCTCAACATTAAATATCAAAGAAGACGACAAAATGCGTCTTACTGAGGATTTATTTCAATTTGATGCAATTAATGCAGATGTTGTTGAGGACTTTCGTTTTACGCTAGATGCCGGTTCTTTGGGTCCTGTGGCTGTATACTACGATTATGATGGTAATGGAGAGCTACTTGAAAGTGAAAAGCTTACTGGCACACAGTTAAACCAACCTTGGCAATACAGCGATATGCAAAACAGTCATTATTACTTTGTACATGATGGCTCAGAGTCTCCACTGGATTTTCCTGTCACAATCAATATGAGTTTGATTGAGGATTCCAACTTTAAAAGCTCGCACAAGTTATCTGGCACCTTGACGCTGCCTGTGAAAGTAGAGCTTGTCGATGATGCGCCAGTTATTGGTCAAAAAGGGCAAATTGGTGCAACAGAGGTCCCTTTGACCGATGAAATGTTAAGCGCCAGTGAACTTGTCGTCGAAGAGTCAGCCAAGGGTGAAATATTTGCTGCCTACTTTAATCAAGCATCACAGCAGGTAACAATAAAGAAGTTTGTAGATAAGCAGTGGCAACAAGTAGACATAATTAATACGTTAGGAGCGCATAGCAGTACTTCACTGCAAATGCGTTTTGATAATAATGGCTCTTTATATCTAGCTTTTATCTCCAAAGCTGAAGCCAATAGCGCTGATGGTGCAATAAATAAGAGTGCTTTATCAGTTGCTAAATATAACACTAGCTCTGGTGCGCGAGATTATCATTATCAAAGTCTTCAAGATGTTATTTTACTCAGTGATGTATTTGGGTTTGCCCTTGACGAGCATGGCTTACCTTATGTGATGGTACCTAATACTCTTTCAGAGAGTAATGTCGTAACAGAGGCGAGCATTTTCAAACTGAACGATAATAGCACGCCAGCTAAATGGCAAACTGTTTATGCATTCAGTGATAAGTTGTTTGATGATTTTCGATATAGTGATGAAGGACAACTACATCCTGCTGAATTAAAAAGTTTATCGCTAACGATTGATAACGGCACTATTCACTACGCTGCCGCAGCACAAATGAACATGGCTTCAGCTACTTTGGTTGGTAAGATCGTAGAGGACCAAGGTGGTTTAATTCATATTATTCACAATGAATTGGGAGGAAAAGTCAAAACGGCGGATGGGGAAAGCTATATGTCTTCTTCTGCCTATATATCACAGGCGAAGGCAGTTAATAGTGTTTCTGGAGTACATTCATTAACCTCACTCACTGAATTTTGGGAATATACATATGTCGATTATTTTGCTCAAGCATATGATGGTAGCGATACTTATCAAGTAGACAGGTTAAAAATCAGTAATCACGGTAGTGTCGTTGCTTTGGGTAGTGATACTGCCTATGCGGCGGAAGTGACTTCCGAATGGGGAAGTTCAACGACCAGAGTTGTGGTGTATCATGTAGTGGATAAAACGTGGGAGATATACCACGAATTTGAATTACCTTTCGGATCTGATCCTACTTCAGGAGAACTGAAGTTTTCGGGTGACAATCAATTATTTTATACAGTTAAAGATAGTACTGAGCAATTAAGTCGTTTATATAAAATCGGCGATGTAGGTGCCATTGATTGGAGTGCGTCAGAGATAAGCGCCAACATACCGTCGAATATTCTTGCTGGCTTACAAATCCAAGATCCAGACTCAGAAGAAGCGGTATTTACCCTAACCACAGACGGCGCAAATCTACCGGGGACGTTTAGTTTACCTGCCGATTTTGATAAAGGTGCGGCCATTGTTGAATTTACTCAAAACGGCAAAGGGGTCAGGCTCAGCGGTCCGATTAAAGACATCAACCGGGTACTTGCGGCGCTGATATTCACACCTAACAGTCAATACGAAGGCACACCTAAATACACGTACACAGTGCAAGGTTCGTCAGGTGGCACTGAGACCAACGGCGAATTTGACTTAAATATTATTTCTTATACTGAGCTTTCGTCATTTTTTACTTTGGCACCAATGAATGTGCTTGAAGGTGGCAAAGAGCGTATAAGGGTAAACTTATTTCCGTCTATCGATTATCAAGGTGATATATGGGATGACTTGACGTTCTTATTCGATACGCAATCTCTGCACTCTGGAGACATTTACCATGACGTCAATGGTGATGGCACCATTGTTGATAGCGAAAAGTTGACAGAACAAGAGTTGAGCACACCGCGACCTCTGGCTGACATTTTGAATGGAGCATTCTACTTTGCGCACGATGGCTCTGAATCGCCACTTGATTTTTCAATTTTGGTTGACGCGAGCTTGCAAGAAGGCTCAGAACATAGCCAGCGATACTCAAGCTCGGCGACGTTCACTTTACCGGTAACCGTAGAACTCGTCGATGATCCAATTGAGTTTGGTGCGCAGAGCAGTAATATTACGACCTCAGAAATCCCACTGACAGGCGTGATGTTGAACGCCGAGGACTTGTTGATTAAGACAAGTCCATCTGGTGAGATACATGTTATTTATACTGAAGATGTGCAGACCGCCACAAAGCTGTCTTGGCGCAAGCTAGTTGATGGTGAATGGCAGAATGTCATTGATGACCAATTCGGTGGTAGGCTTTCGAGTGAGTTCCAATCAATATCTCCACAACTTGAATTTGCAGATGATGGCAGTGCATATCTAGTCCATATTCAACATGGTTCAAACGACGAGAAAAGTTTGTCGATGATCCATTACGATGCTGAGTCAGGTACTTCAAAGACATATCCGCTCTCCGTAGGTGCAGTTGAAGGCGAGCAGCAAGGCGATCTTCTTGCAAGTCAAACATATGCCCTGACATTAGATGAAAATGGCACACCGTACGTGATGTTCCACCGAGACAATCTCGAGTGGAGTAATCATGTTATTTATAAGTTCCAACAAAATGGTGATGAATTAGACTGGGCTGAATATCGTGATATTGAAGGTGATCTTCATTATATTTATGATCCAGTTGATTCAATGCCGCTTTATCTACCGATAAAGAGTCTGTCCCTTGTGGTTGATGCCCAGAGTGATGTTGCTTATTACTCAGCTAATATGTCCGGGGATAAATATTATTCGGATCAAGCTTTGACACAAGGTGATGCAAACTCGCTTCAGTGGAATAGAGCGATTGTTTTTAAAGATAATGGTTCTAGCTTAGATACTTTAAACGGATTAGGTGGATCTACTTGGAATGTCGGGCAAAACATGTCTGATTCTATTACGTCAATTCATGTTGAGCAAAAGAAAGACGCTTTAGGTAACATTGTAGGTTTACACTCTCTTGTAGAGACTGTAAGTACAGGCAGCGAGAATACACGTATTATAGGTTACAATTATCAGCTTGATGATGGTTCAGACCCGATAAAACTTGACCCGATCACCCTTTCTCGTGACAACAGTAACTTTGTTTTAGGTAAAGAAACGCCATATGTTGTTGAGGTAACCCCGACTGATAATGGTGGCTCAAACGTGGTTATTCAGCATGTGGTTGATGGTCAGTGGGAAGTATATCAGCAATATGAAGTTCCATTCTTAGTCAATAAAGCACCTGAACTGGAAATATCAGGCACTAACCAGTTAGTTGTAAGCGTTGAAGGAGATAATGCGGGTGAAACATATGTCGCTATCACAAAAGACGAGCCAACGAATTGGGCGATGACGCCGATTAATGCGGCCAAACCTGCGCAGTTCTTTAAAGACTTTGTCGTTAAAGACGACGATGCGGATGAAGTTACCTTTAGTGTAAATACAAATGTAGACGGCTTACCGGGTGTGTTTAGCCTACCAGAAGACTTTGACCCTGGTACCGCAAGCATTGACTTTGGCGACCCTAACAGCGCTGACTATGGAAAAGAAGTACGTATTACAGGTACTATTGAAGATGTAAATCGCTTAATCGCTGCGCTGACCTTTACACCAAAAGATGGCTATGAAGGCAAACCTCAATACAGCTACTCTTTACAAAGTAACACCGATGACGAACCGCTTACGAGCAACTTTGATTTAAATATCACAGACGCTAACACTGCGCCAACACGTGTAGTGAATAAGCCGATATATGTTTTACCTGAGCACGAAGGCCATACACAGATCACAATAGAACGCTTAAAAGCGACTGATCCTGATGACAATGATGCGGGTATTTTTTACGAAATTGTAGAGTTGCCTGAAAGTGGCTTATTGCGCCTTACTCACTCAGACGGCGGTTCAGGTTTAGTGGAAACTGATTTACATGTAGGTGGCAGTTTTAGCCAGCTTGACCTGATGGACAACGAAGCGGGTACCAAGCTTGAGTATATTGTCGAAAATGGCATTAGAGCAGGGGCGTTTAAACTGCAGTTGATCGATGGTGGTGAGGATGGTGTTCAACCAAGTGAATCATTCATTGTATCTTTGGTGGATACTAAACCAGCTGTGTCATTGAGCCAAACTGACATCAACCTCTCTGCATTACTGTATGAAAATGCCTTTACCACTATTGAAGCGCCTGAGTTTGATGCACAAAGTGTCACCTTTGGACTATATGAGGTGATTGATGGCATATGTACGACAGATGTGTTCGCTGGTATTTATCTTGATGGTAATGCACTGAAAGCTGATGACTTGTTTGATGCCGGTGACCTTGAAATCTGTGTTGTAGCCAAAGACGATATCTGGGAAGTGAAGCAAGTCTTTACCCTAAACCTTGAAGACAACTTGCCTGTAGAGGCACCTTCAATGCCGGATTTAATTTCAACTTGGGATAAAGGCGTCAGTGATGATGACAATATTACTAATAGTCATTTCCTTCAATTCACAGGCAGTGCAGAGCCAAATACCCGTGTCACTCTAATAAGTGATATAGACGGTGAATTAGGCAGCATTTATGTAGGTGCGGATGGCAAATGGATTATTGCAACAAATGCAGTAGAAACAAATGACTCTCATGAGATCACGGCTGTGGCTCAAAAAGGAAATATCACCAGTCTTGCTTCTGCTCCGTTAGTACTTATTTTTGATAACATCGTTCCGCCATATTTGGACGGCAATTTTACACAGATGTCAAAAGACAGCCAGTCTCTTGCCAATACAAATCATGTTTCTCGAGTCAGCAAACCAACTTATATAGGGGTAGCACAAGGGTTCGATTTTGTAAGTGTATACATAACTGCAGAAGACGGCTCTACTAAATCATTTAATGAAATTAGTGTTAGTGAAAACGGTTCGTGGACATTTACGTGCCCTGAAGAATTACCAGATGGAAGCTATACAATCACTTTCAACGGACTTGATCATGCAGGTAACCAAACCTCATTATCGAGTAGGATGCTCTATGTTGACACTGATGCGAATGACACGCCTACGATATTCAATTGGTTAGGTGAAGACGGTTATATCAACGCGAGTGAGCTGAATACATATCAAATATCAGGGTCAAGCTCGCATACCTTTAGCTCAGAAGATAGATTACTTGCAACTGTGCAAATTGGGCAGAAAAGTTTCGAACAGTCAGGCATGTTTAATAGTCCAAATTGGTCAATTGACCAGTTTGGACTGAATAGCACTCAATTTACAAACGAGACAGAGTTTAAGCTGACGTTACAAGCTGCTGATATACATGGCAATACATCAGAACACGTAGTGCGCACTGCTAAACTGGATGTTTTGAGCCCGTCCGTTGTGATTGAGACATCCCAGTCGTTGGCAGGTGCCAATGAGCCTGTTAGGTTGTTGTTCTCATTTAGTGAGCCTGTTGCGTCATTTACACGCGATATGATTAGCTTACAGAGCAATAAAGGGACATTGGGGCCTGTTGTTAAGCATAGTAGCACTAGCTACTCTGCGATATATACCCCTGCAGCTGGGCATACGGGCCAAGAAGAGTTTAAGATTAATGCAGGTCACTATTTTGATATTGCTGGCAACCAAGGCCAATCAGCATCATTTAAACTCGACATTGACTCTGTCGCGAATGAAAATCACAGCATCAGCTTTGAAAAGCAGACTTACCTTGCCGATGACAATGAAGTTAAGTTTACCCTATTGGGTTTAGAAGCTGGCTCAAGCTATAGCTATGAGCTGAGAAGCAGCGGCGGTGGCGTAATATCAAATGCAGGTGTTTTAGCGAGCAATGAAACCACTAAAACTGTCACAGTTAGTCAGCTTGACGAGCTCAAAGACGGTGAGTTAACACTCTCAGTTGTCGCAACTGATAAAGCGGGCAATCGCTCAGCGGCAAAAACAACCACTGCAACTATGGATAGAACAGCGCCGAGCGTTGTGTCGATTACTGCGAATGACACGCGATTGGCTGTAGATGATAAAGCGATTATTACCATTACATTAAGTGAGCCAAGTGCTGATTTTAATATCAGTAGTCTTAATGCAAGCGGCGGTCGTTTATCAAGGTTTAAAAACCTGAGCGACACCGTGTATCAGGTAGAATTTACGCCATCTCGCAGTGTTGAGCAAACTGGCTCTGTCAGCGTCAATGCCAATAGCTTTACAGACATTGCAGGTAACGGCAACACGTTAACATCGCCGATTGAGTTTGATATTGATACTAAAGCGCCGGGGAGACCAAGTGTTACATTAAATAGTGGTGTATATAACGCTGAAAGCTTGATAAACGCATTCTTCACAGTGAGTTATGAAGGTGATGCAGATGGCTTTGAGTGGACCTTGTCTAATTTAGAAGATCGAATTAGTGGCGGTTATGATGAAAGACCTAGCTCGTCTGGACCGACTTATCTAAAAGAGACGTTAGGTATGTTCGCTGATTCTGATGATTTCTATGATTTGTCGGACGGTATTTATACCTTCACCTTTATCTTATCTGATGATTTTGGAAACGACTCTTATGAAGCCGTTGAAACCATCACCTTAGATAATCAAAAGCCAACGGTAAACATAACTGTAGCAGATGGTGTGTTAGGCACTGAAGGGCGTGTGGTTGAATTTACTGTGAGTGAGTCTGTTACAGGCTTTGACTTAGAAGATATCAGTGCATCGTCTGGCCATTTTGAGGCCTTCACATCTCATGGCAACAACCGTTATACCGCCAAATACATTCCGTTAAATGACGTCAGTGTTGACGTGAGTGTCTCGGTTGCAAGTGGGGCATTTACTGATGCGGCACTTAATGCGGTAGACAGCACAACCAAAACATTGACAGTGGACACTAAAGCGCCAAGCGTACAATCTGTGAATTTAAGCAGTGGTACTTATAATATTCAAAACCAAGCGCAAGCGGGCTTTAGTTTTGTTGGGGCAGAAGTTGGCGCGACTTATCGCTATACGTTAATTAGCTCGGGTGGCGGCACAATCTCTGAGTCAGGCACCATTGAGCAAGCAAATCAAAAAGTGACATTTACAGACTTTGCCAGCTTAAAAGATGGTGATTTAACACTGAATGTGGCTTTGACCGATATTGCTGGTAATACGACAACTGTAGAAACAGTTACTGGACGTTTAGATTCTGTGGCGCCGAGTGTCACTGTATTTAGTACGCCGAATACCAAGTTAAAGCAAGGTGATACCGCGCTTATTAGTATTACGCTCAATGAAGCAAGTGATGATTTTACAGAGACTGATTTAACAGTTGAAGGCGGTTCATTATCTGACTTCAAAGCGATTGGTAGCAGTAATACCCAGTATCAAGTGACCTTCACACCGACACAAGACAGTGAAGGAAGTGGCCGTATTGCACTTAATGCAGGTGTGTTTAATGATGTGGCAGGTAATGCAAATACATCTGCTCAATCTATTGATTTTACATTAGATTCAAAGGCACCATCTGGTTATAGCGTAGTGTTAGACCAAGATGTTTACAATATGAGCTCGCAAGCTATTCGCTTCAATTTCAGTGGCGCAGAAGTAGGTGCTACTTATGCTTATACACTGACTGGTTCTGGTCATGCATTATCAGGTACAGGTACTATTGATAAAGCGAATGAACAAGTTGCTATCAATGACATTAGTGGTTTTAATGATGGTCCATTAAGTCTATCGGTTGAATTAACAGACAGCGCAGGTAATAAAGGCGTTCAAGTTACTGACGCAGCCGTGTTGGATAAAACGGCGATTACTGGACATAGTGTGTCGTTGAGTTCCGATATATATAATGCAACAACAATGTCCGATTTGAGCTTCACGCTTAATGGTGTCGAAGCGGGCGGTAAGTACACTTATACGCTAACGAGCAGCGGTGGTGAGCAAGTCAATGGCTCTGGTGATATCACGAGTAGTTCACAGCTAGTGGCTATCAGTGATTTATCAAGCATCAAAGATGGCCAGCTGACGTTAAGCGTGAGTGTAGAAGACTCGGCTGGTAATGTTTCAACTGTGTTAGAAAAGCAGTTTGAACTTGACTCAGCAGTCCCGTTAGTGAGTAAGCTGGAAGCGTCTGATGTATCCCTCAGTGCAGGTGAAACTTCTGTTATTACGATTACTTTAAGTGAAGCAAGTAACGACTTTGCTCAACAGAGTGTGACAGCGACAGGGGGAACTCTGTCTAATTTTGAAAAGGTGAATGATAGCACTTACCGAGTGGTATTTACACCAAATCAAAATTCAGAAGAGGCGGGTAACATTGTCGTTGAAGCTGGAAAGTTCACAGATCTTGTTGGCAATGCGAATAATGCATCATCGCCACTTGCATTAAATATTGATACTAAATTGCCTAGTGGTCACAGCGTTAAGTTTGACGATACTGTCTATAACGCAAGTGAAGTTAGCTCAGCTAGTATTACGATAACTGGTGCCGAAGTTGGCACAACCTACCATTATGTCATCAATAGTGCACAAGGCGGTACGCCTATTTCTGTAGAAGGAGAAGTGACCTCTGCTACGCAGAAGATTAAAGATATCAACTTGCAAAATCTGCTTGATGGTCAACTTAATGTTACTTTGACTTTGAAAGACCAAGCTGGCAATACATCAGGGGTTGCATCACACACTGCGACACTCGATACGGCATTGCCAGAAGTTGTGAGCTTAACGTCTAATGATATGGAACTTAAGCAAGGCGAAGAAGCGCTGCTCACTATTACGCTTAGTGAAGCTGTTGAGGCGTTTTCGTCAGCACAATTTGGTGTGGTGAATGGTAAACTGTCTGACTTTAAAGCACTTAGCCCAACTACTTATCAGGCTAAACTGAAACCGAGTGATAATGTAGACGGTGAAATACAACTAGTTATTAGCGCTGGCAGCATACAAGACGCTGCGGGTAATACCAACTCAGAAGCTAAGTCATTGTCTATTATGGTTGACACAAGTGTACCGACAGGTCAAAGCGTTACCATTGATCAAGCAGAGATCAATGAAGACAATGACACGGCCTTGAGTTTTACTTTAAGAGGCTTGGAAGGTTCTGGCTTGATCACCTATCACATCAGCGACGGCAGTAATTCAGTAGGCAGTACCTCGCCAATTGCAATTACTGGCACAACGCAGGTGATTTCGGGTATTGACGTATCTAGCTTGGCTGAAGGCAAGTTGTTCTTAAATGTTGTTGTTTTAGATGATGCATACAATGCCGCAGAGGCCATTACTGCAACAGTAAACAAAGCGTACAATGTTGCGCCAACATTATCAGGTACGCCAGCATCGACAATTAATGAAGATTCAGAGTTTGTATTTGAACCACTTCTTAATGACCCTGATACAGACAATGAGCACGTATTTACCATCAACCAAACCCTGCCGTGGGCAACATTTGATGCTAAAACAGGTAAGTTGAATGGTACGCCAACAGATGAGCATGTAGGTATATACGATAACATTCAAATCACAGTGAATGATGGCCGCGAAACGTTTACGTTGCCTGCATTTAGCGTTGAAGTTGTTAACACCAACGATGCGCCAGTGGCACAAAACTTGGCATTCGACCTCAATGAAGCAGAGCAACTCATTGTTGCTAAAGCGCAAGGTTTGATTGATACCGCTACGGATGACGATATTGATAGTGGTGATGTGTTAAAAGCCATTATTGTCAATGAGCCGCAATTTGGTGCGCTTGTACTGAATGACGATGGTAGCTTTACATACAGTCATGATGGCAGTGAAAACCACAGTGATAGTTTTGGCTATCAAATTGAAGATGCTAGTGGTGCACGCTCTGAGCTTCGCACTGTGTCTCTAAATATGAACGCGCAAGCTGATGCGCCAGTAACAGCAGATGACTTTGCTCAAACATTTGAAGACACGCAAATCATAGTCAACTTATTGACCAATGACAGTGATGCTGAAAATGACATGGTGGCTTCATCTGCGGCGGTTATTGTTGAGCCTAAGCTGGGTAGTTATAGCATTGAAAACGGTATTGTTACTTATACACCAAACCTCAATGCCACAGGTCAAGATAGCTTAACTTACACGGTGAAGGATTTAGCGGGTAACACATCAGCTGCAGCGACGCTGATCATCGATATCACGCCTGTAAACGATAAACCAGTTGCCAAATCATTTGAGTTATTGGTTACCGAAGATACGGCGAGTGACAGTATAGACCTTCGTAGCAAGTCTGAAGATGTTGAAGACGTTAACCCAACAGGCGCTATTGCATTAACGGCTACCCCGACGAAAGGTGTTGTCACCCTAGACCAACAGACTGGAAGCTTAGTCTACACACCAAATGCAGATGCCATCGGCAGCGATGCATTTAGCTATACGATAGCGGATAGTGATGGTCTGATCTCAGAGCCTGCAATCGTGACTGTGAACATTGGTGCAGTGAACGATCGTCCTGTCGTAGATAACGATACTTTGGTCATGACAGAAGATGAAGTGGCGACGCTTAATATTCTTGCTAATGACTCTGATGTTGAAGATCAAGGCTTTAACGCTGCAAATGTCATGCTAGAGGATAAAGGCGCGGGCGCAGGTGTTTACGATATGGCCGATGTTGCAGTACTTGCTGATGGCACATTAGAGATAACACCAAAGCAAGATGCCAATGGTCGCTTTAGCTTTACTTATACATTGGTAGACAGCGAGCAATTAAGTTCTGAGTCGGCAACAGTGACAGTTGATATTACGCCTGTTAATGACGCACCAGTCGCGCTTGATAACATGGCGGAGTTGTTTGAAGAAGGTTCACATGAAGTCAATGTTTTAGGTAATGACAGTGATGTTGATGAGAACGATAACTTAGATCTGTCAAGTGTTAGCGTTGTTAAGCAACCGCTAAATGGTCAAGTGCGTGTGACAGACACGGGCGCTATTGTGTATGTACCAAATACCAACTTTAACGGTGATGATACATTTACCTATACAGTAAGAGATGCGGCAGGTGCGCTTTCAAACGAAGCAACAGTCACGATGACAGTGAAGCCACTCAATGATGCACCAGTTGCACAAAGTCAAAGCGTGTCATTAGCAGAAGATGGGTCATTATTGATCACACTTGCTGCTACTGATATTGATGGTGATGAACTGAGCTATCAAATTGTTAGCAGCACCGCATCTGGCTCATTGACACAACTGAGTGTAAATACATGGACTTATGCGCCTAATGCAAACTTCAATGGCCAAGATAGTCTGCAGTTTATTGCCTTTGATGGTCAAGTTGAGTCGGCGCCCGCGCAGGTTACTATTACGGTAGATGCAGCGAACGACGCCCCTGAAATATCGGGAGCCCCAGCTACTAGTGTTGATCAAGACGTTGCTTATTCATTTACACCACAAGCAACCGATTTAGATGAAGACTCGCTTACTTTCAGTGTGTCTAATCTGCCAGTTTGGGCAAGCTTTGACGCGCAATCAGGTACTCTCAGTGGTACACCGGGCCGCGATGATGTGGGCTCGTATACAGATATTGTGATCACAGTATCAGACGGAGAGTTAACAGCTTCTCTTAGCCCATTTGCCATTGAAGTTGGCTATGTAAACGCGAAGCCAGTTGCACAGGGGATGGATGTCTTTGTAAATGAAGACTCAACGGTCAGTTTCAGTGCGCCGGTATCAGATGCAGATCAAGATAGCTTAAGTATTAGTATCACTGAGCAACCTAGTTTCGGGTCTTTAACCGTTCAAGGGCAGTTATTTACTTATGTTCCTGGTGCAAACTTTAATGGTTCTGATAGCTTTAGCTATGTCGTAAATGACGGTGCTGAAGACTCAGTTTCTGCACAAGTGGCTATCTCGGTTAATCCATTGAATGATGCGCCAGTTGCGCAAAATGACGCATTTACATTTAACACAGTGTTACCTTCATACACGCTTGATGTACTTACAAATGACACAGATGTTGATGCAGGCGATGTACTGAGCTTAGTTGGTGCAAGTGCATCAATTGGTAGTGTGACGATTGAAAATGGCCAATTGGTTTATCAACCTCAGGCCACAGTTCAAGATACCGCAGTGATCACTTACATGATTGCTGATCCGCAAGGTGAACAGTCAAGCGCAACTGCAACGGTAGATATTGTTAATAATGCTGCTGGTTCTGCAGGCCAATTAACCTTGACTACGCCGCAGGACAAGGTCGTTGATGCAACAGGGTTATTTACTAAGGTTGACTTAGGTAGTGCGACAGCAACAGATGGTAATGGCAATCCTATTGCGGTTTCGCTGGTGGATGGTAAAACTGTATTTGCACCAGGCTTACACCATGTTTATTGGAAAGCCACTGACAGCAATGAACAGTCAATCGTTAAAAAGCAAACTCTAACAGTTAATCCGCTTATTTCTTTGAGCAAAGACAGCCAAATTGCTGAAGAGCACACACATACGGTTAAGGTATTCTTAAATGGTGAAGCACCTTCTTATCCAGTGACTGTACCTTACACTATTTCAGGTACGGCTGATGGCAACGACCATGATTTAATTGATGGTGAAGTCATTATTAATGAGGGCAATGAAGGAGTAATTAGCTTTAATGTGTTTGGTGATGGTGTAGTAGAGGGTAATGAAACCATAGTGATTACCCTTGCTGATACACTAAACCGAGGGGCAAAATTTGCCAGTACGGTGACGATTGTTGAAGAGAATGTTGCACCAGCATTGTCGTTTGAAACAGTACAAAGTGGCGAATCTCGCTCTTTGATTGTTCAAAGTGGTGGCTTAGTGCAAGTCAAAGCAAGTGCGACTGATGCAAACCCACTAGATTCAGTGACATATAGCTGGTTGGCGGAAGATCAGCAGCTTGGCAATCTGAGCACTGCGGCAGATGTGTTTGAGCTTGACCCTAAGGGTTTAAGTGCGGGCATTTATAAGTTAAGCCTTACTGCAAGTGATGATGGTGTGCCAAGTTTATCTTCGACTGTAGATGTGTATCTTGAAGTGGTTGAAAGCCTGCCTGAGTTAGGTACAGAAGACAGTGATGGTGACTTGATCCCTGATTCGCAAGAGGGTTTTGCAGATACTGACAATGACGGTATTCCTGATTACCTAGATGCGAATAGCGACTGTAATGTTATTCCTGGACAAATCAAAGATCCAAATCAATTCCTAGTTGAAGGTGAGCCGGGTGTTTGCTTACGTAAAGGGGTGACAGTTGCTCAAAACAGTACAGGTGGTGCACAGCTGCTAGAAAGTGAACTACCAGCTGATGCTGAAGCAACAAACATTGGCGGCCTATTTGACTTTATTGCGACTGGTTTGCCAAAAGAGGGAGACGTGTATGGCATTGTTATCCCGCAGCGTAAACCGATCCCTGTGAATGCGATTTATCGTAAATATCGCAACGGCGAGTGGATAAACTTTGCCGTTACTGATCAAGATAAAATCTTATCCGCAGCAGGAGAGCCAGGCTACTGTCCACCTCCAGGTAGCAGTGAGTGGCGAGATGGTCTAAATGAAGGCGATTGGTGTGTTCAGTTGAAGATAGTCGATGGCGGCCCGAATGATGATGACGGTATTGCCAACCGAAGCATTGTTGACCCAGGCGGTATTGCGGTACTCGCAAGCGACAATACACTGCCTCTAGCGCAAGCTGATTCACTTGTAATTGGTGTGTCTGAACCTGTCTTTATCGATGTATTGAATAACGATACAGATGCAGATGGCGATATACTGACAATTACCGGTGCAAGTGTAGACTTTGGTGAGGTTGAAGTTATCGACAACCAGCTAAAATATACACCGCCAATGAACTTTGTCGGTACAGCGAGCATTACATATAGTATTGCGGATGGAAAAGGTGGCACAGCAAGTAGCACAGTAACCATAGAGTTGGTTGTTAACAATGCGCCAGTAACTGCGCCTGATTCAGCAAACACAACGGATAAATCTAGCCTTATCATTGATGTTTTATCAAATGATACGGACCCAGATGGAGATGTGTTGACATTAGTCAGTGCGCAAGCAAACCATGGTAAAGCTACTATCAATAGTGATGGTACACTCAGTTATGAGCCGCTGTTAGGCTTTACTGGTGAAGATGTGGTGACATACGTGGTGAAAGACGATAAAGGCGCTACAAGCGAAGGTATTGTTAAAGTGTCGGTAACGGCGCACCAGAGTGTATCAGCGCAGAATTCATCATCTGGTAGCTTAGGCGGTTTGTTAGTTGTGATGATTTCTGCTCTGGTTATACGTCGTCGCTCAAGCAAATTGCCTGCTTATGCGCTTATCACAACGGCATGTGTTATGAGCTCGAGTGCCGCTGCACAGCAATGGCGTATTCAAGGCACATTAGGACAGGCTGAAGCCCGCGCTGATTTCAGTGCGTTACCTACAAGCACACAGATCACTAATATCGATGACAGCAGTCAATCGCTCTCGGTAGGCGCGTTTTTCCAACTTATGCCAAGCTGGAATATTGGTATGCGTTACATCGATTTAGGGCAGGGCAGAGTCAACTTTAGTGATAGCACAGTGAACCCAGATAGCTGGCAAAAAACGGTTTCTCGTGTTGCGCCTGTGTTACCTGAAGGCTTTGCTTTGCAAACTGGCTTGGAGGTATTTAAGCATAACAAGTTACACGCAGAGCTGTTCTTAGGCGCTTATGGGTGGGATTACAGTATTGAAAGTAAAACCAATACTCGCAGTTACACCGAATACGAGCAAAAAGGCACCAGTGCTTATATTGGCAGTGCAATTGGCTATGAACTCACGGATAACGTGTCTGCGGTGTTAACTTATAGTTATTACCGCTTAAGCGCGAACCGTATTTCAGAGGTTGCTGCTGGCGTTGAAGTGCGCTTTTAAATCACTTTTAAACGAAAAGCCTGCTTAATAGCAGGCTTTTTTTTGCGTGTTTTTTGTCAAAGTGAATGGAAGCTGAGGATTTATGGATATGCGATTTATTGTGAAAGCCGCAATTTAAGTAGTAATAAAGTAATTTAATTAGAGTGGAGAGAGAAAAATAGTGGTGTTTTTGTCTTAAATTTAGGCGGTAATGTCAATTATACATTCATACATGTACCAAATAATGAAATAAAACTCTTTATTGATCAATGCTATTAGTAACTATTCTCATTTTTATGCGTAAGTGAGTTGATAACTATTTTTGTTTAGATTAAACTAGCTTTAGTTGATGTAATTGAGATTGGTTTTCATTCATGTATATTTGTATCTGCCACGGAATAACAGACAAAAAAATAGCGCAGACGATAGATGACGGTGCTCGCTCTATGAGAGACCTAAGTAAAGAGCTAGGTGTTGGCACGCAATGCGGCAAATGCTGTAATTGCACAAAGAAGATTTTGAATGAAAAGCTTATCGACATCGTTGATGTGACCGAGCAAGTTGCATAAAGAATTAAATACGAAAAAGGGCGCTTAATTAAGCGCCCTTTTTTAATGGGTGTAACTTACATTTGTGATTGTAAGTAGTTTTCTTGTCCCATTGTTTTAAGTAGTTGCTGTTGTGTCTCTAGCCAGTCTATTTGTTCTTCTTGCTCGCTTTGGATGTTGTCCAAAGCTTCACGGCTGATATAGTCTTGCTTTTCTTCACACAAAGCGATAGCTGCTTGTAAATCTTTTAAAGAGACTTCTTCAAAAGCATGGTTGGCAGCAATCATTTCTGGCACATTCTCACCAATATTTAATCGACCTAAATCTTGTAAGTTTGGTAGACCTTCCAAAAATAAAATACGCTCAATAAGTCTGTCAGCATTTTTCATTTTTTGGATTGATACTTTGTAATCTGCTTTATCTAATTTCATAAAGCCAAAGTCTTTAAACATACGCGCATGAAGAAAATACTGGTTAATACCAACCAACTCGTTTGCAAGCACCTTATTTAGGGCGACAATAACTTCTCTATTACCTTTCATATTTTAGCCTTCCTATGCAAGTTGAGACTGTAGGTAGTTTTGAATACCGATCTTATCAATTAGACCGATTTGCTGTTCAAGCCAGTAAACGTGGTCTTCTTCAGTGTCGAATAGTAGCTTTTCAAGTACTGCACGAGATTGATAATCCTGCTCTTCTTCGCAGGCTTTGATTGCGTCTTTAACACATGCAACCACTTCAAGCTCAAGTGTCAGGTCGTTTTCCATCATCGATTTTACATCTTGACCGATTAATAAATCACGACGTTTGGTCATGTTTGGCACGCCTTCTAGGAATAAAATGCGCTTAATTAGCCAATCAGCGTGCGTTGTTTCTTCTTCCATTTCGTGGTTCAAACGCTCATACAATTTATCAAGACCCATGTCTTCGTACATACGAGAGTGAATGAAATACTGGTCAATTGCAGCTAGTTCATTTGCCAGTAGTGCGTTAAATGCATCGATGATTTTTTGTTTACCCTTCATAGGATGTTCCTCAAACTCTGACTATGAAGAGTATTCTATCTATATGTACTTACTTGTCAATAAAAATCCTTTAAAATCATAGGTTTAACAATTGATTCTTATTCTCATTATCGTTGTCTTTTATGCTTTTAACTCTGGTTGTAATTTATACAACCTAATCGACGAAGTGTGATGCGAGCTGTAAATAAAGCAATAACCACGATTAAATCATGGTAATAATGCAAATAAAAACAATTTGCATTAAGGTGTTGGTTTTGTTTATAGTTGTCAGGTGTAAAGCAATCTAAGGGGAGCGTAATGGCCCTAATTGAGCAACCAGAATCTTCAATTGATACTCCTTTGGAGTACGCCTTAGCACCATGGCAATATGCAATAAAAACGGGCAACCACGCTTTTCAGCATGGCCAATTTGATTCAGCCAGAGACAAATATCAAAGTGCTTTAAATCTGGCAGGTCATTTACTTGAACGCTTTGTAAAAAGTGAAGCAAGTGATGAGCAATTAACGGCAATAGAGCATTGCTGCCCAGCCCTAGTCGTTGCGGCTCATAATTTAGCTGACTGCTTTTTAGCATTGTCTAAGCCTGAGCGAGCGTGCCAGCAGTTGATAGAAGTACATACTGCAATTCTTCATTTAGTCGAAAACGCGTCAATTGAAATCGTTGAGATTGCTTGCCACCACTTACATAAAACACGGCAGGAGTTGATTAACTTTGCGTCCTGTCACCCCCATCTTCCTGAGTTAATTGAACAAGTTAACATGGCAATGGAAGGTGGCTTTAACCGTCCACATATCGTCCACTAAAGTAAATGAGGAAAAATCATGGCTTTTACATTGCCACAACTACCGTACGCGTATGATGCGCTAGAGCCGCATATTGATACAAGAACAATGGAAATTCACCATACACTTCACCACCAGACTTATGTCAATAAAGCGAATGCGGCTTTAGAAGGCACAGAGTTTGCCGACCGTGGTGTTGAAGACTTACTTGTAAACATTGAATCACTACCTGAAAACCTTAAAGGTGCTGTAAGAGACCATGTTGGCGGTCACCATAACCACAGCCTATTCTGGACTATTATGTCTCCAGATGGTGGTGAATTACACGAAGGTGAGTTGTCTAAAGCAATTGCAGACACGTTTGGTAGTTTTGATGCGTTCAAGGAGCTATTCACAGCCGCTGCAGTCAGTCGTTTTGGTAGCGGCTGGGCGTGGTTAGTTGTTGACGCTGATGGTGCGTTGAAAGTGACAAGCTCACTAAACCAAGATAGCCCACTTATGAGCAATCAGACACCAATTTTAGGTTTGGATGTGTGGGAACATGCATATTACCTTAAGTATCAAAATCGTCGTCCTGAATACATCGCGGCGTTTTACAATGTTATTAACTGGGCAGAAGTTGAAAAGCGTTATTTAGACGCGAAGTAATTAAGCTTCAGTTTTCTGTGCCTTGAGCGTTTTACTCAAGGCACTTGTTTATATACTCATAAATACAAGACCAATCTCCTGAACCAAAGGCAGAGCGCTACGAGTAGGCTATAGTATAAAGAGTGTCAGGCATGCCTGTGCATTACTTAACTCTTCAACTAGTTGCGAGCCATATGCGTTTTTTAGCATTTTTTCTTTTCATATCATGGTCCTCATTATCACATGCAACCACCTTCATGACCCTGTGTTATGAAGATAAAAACATCCCTCCGTTTTTTCTTGGTAGCGGTTTTGAAGTACCCAACTACCGCCCGGGTGCGACCATTGAGATTTTGCGCGGGCTAGAGAACAAGGTACGTAATGTAAAGTTTAAATTTGTTCGTAAGCCTTGGCAGCGATGTTTGAAAGAAGTTCAAAAAAACAAAGTGGATGCTGTGGTTGCGTCTTATCGCGCTGAACGATCTACTTTTTTGAATTTTCCCATAAATGAACTGGGCAAGGTGGATGAAACATTAGCGATTAGCATGTTAGGTACTTGCTTAGTCGGTAAGCAAGGCTTAGGTCAAGACGTCGCAAACAACAATTTTCCAATTAGCCTCGCGGTGCCGCGTGGTTATGCAGTGTTAAAATCACTCCAACAAGACTTGTATCGTGTGATTCAAACAGACTCTCAAGATGATGCCTATCAACTTGTTTTGAAGGGCTTAGTAGATGGTGCGCTGGGCTTATGCCAAATTTACGATGAACAGATCTCTGGCTTTCCATATAGTGATTTACTTGAGCCAGTGTTTCCACCGGTCGATATAAGTTATGGGTATTTAGCTCTGTCAAAAGATTTCTTGAAGCAAAACCCAGAGGTCTCCCGTGCTTTATGGGAGGGGCTAGGCGCCATGCCCTTACATGAATATTACTTAGATTATGTAAATAACCCAGTGAATCATAAGATTCCTCGATATTGATTGTGGTCAGCTCAGTCAAGTTTCTGTAGACTTACGTGCACTTGAAATCAGACACTTGCAACTATGGCACAACTTTATTTTTATTACTCGGCAATGAATGCGGGTAAATCGACTACGTTATTGCAATCAGCATTTAATTACCGTGAACGCGGTATGACACCATTTATTTTAACCGCTGCCATAGACAATCGCTCAGGTGTTGGAAAAGTTGCTTCTCGTATTGGCCTTGAGGCCGATGCGAGCACCTTCGAACCAGCTACAAATGTGTTTGAATTAGTAAAGCTTGAGCACGAAAAAAACAAACTTGATTGTATTCTAGTAGATGAAAGTCAGTTTCTATCAAAAGAGCAAGTCTCTGAATTAACAGATGTCGTTGATATGTTGGGCGTCCCAGTGTTGTGCTATGGGCTCAGAACTGACTTTAGAGGTGAGCTATTTGAAGGTGCGCAATACTTATTGGCATGGGCTGACAAATTGATAGAACTTAAAACGGTATGTCACTGTGGCCGCAAAGCGAATCACGTATTGCGGTTAGACGAACAGGGCAATGCCATTGCCGATGGTGATCAAGTAGAAATTGGCGGCAACGATCGGTATGTATCTGTGTGTAGAAAACACTACAAAACTGAGCTTAATAGGTTGTAAATTTAACGCTTTTTGCCATGCTTAAGGCTATCAACACTTATAATTGGTAGCCATGCCAAATTCCACATTTTCTTTTCTAGCAAGCGAGTCTTCGCAAGCACAACAAAAACCACAACGTCCTCCGTGGAAAGTGCTCGTCGTTGATGATGAGCCTGAAGTGCACGAAGTGACAAAAATGGCCTTATCAAAGTTCAGTTATCAAGATCGAGGCTTGTCCTTTTTACATGCCTATTCAAAAGCACAAGCGATAGAATGTATGCAGTCAGAGCAAGATATCAGCGTGATCTTGCTAGATGTAATTATGGAGACGGATCAGGCTGGGCTTGAATGTGTTCATCACATCCGAAATGAATTGAACGATCATGATGTAAGGATAATATTAAGAACTGGCCAGCCTAGCACCATACCTGAACATGAGGTGATGCTTAAATATGATATTAACGACTATAAAAACAAAGTTGACCTAACAAAGTCCCGTTTATACATAACGATGACCAGTGCGCTGAGAGCTTTTCAAGATATTAAGAAGCAGTCAGAATTGGCGAGTGCTTTAAAAGACCTAAATGAGAATTTAGAAGTTAAGGTCGCTGAGCGAACTGCGGAGTTACTAAGTGTAAATACCTCACTACAAGCAGCAAAAGATCAAATCTTAGCTCAGCAGGCATCTTTGCTTCAATCAGAGAAAATGGCCTCAATAGGCTACTTAGCCGCAGGAATGGCCCATGAGATTAATAATCCGCTTGGGGCGTTAAAGTGTAATTTTTCAGTGCTGCAAGATTACATTAATGCGGTATTGAATAAAGTAGATGTGACTCATGATGAAGATTTGGACAATGACTTTAAAGACATTTTTGAATTACTTGAAGACAATGCTGTTGATTTAAATAGAATTGAGCGCATTGTGGCTGCCTTGTCGGTTTTTAATGGTATTTCAGATGAGCAGGCTAACCTTTATGACTTACATGAAATTGTTACGAGCTTCAGTGCTGAAATACATAGCCAAGTCGTATTTGAAAATAAGCATGAGCCGCTACCCAAATTAAGTTGCTGTCGTGAGCAATTATTACAAGTGTTCAAAAGTTTATATTTAAATGCGAAGGAATCAGGCTCTGCACTTTGTGACATAAAAATAAGCATACGAAATCATGAGCAGTCAATGAGTGTCTACTTTGAGGATAAGGGGGCAGGGATCCCTGAGCAAAAGCTGAACCAAATTTTTGATCCTTTTTACACAACTAAACCCGTTGGAGCAAATGTGGGGCTGGGTTTAACCATCGCGTTAATGATGGTACAAAATCAAGGTGCTGAGCTTATCGCGACATCGCAGTTAGGTGTTGGTAGCTGTTTTGAAGTTCGACTGCCTCATAATACAAGCAGTTAAGTTTTTCCTTCTTACAATACACTTTGAAGCTTTGGTTTTCGGGTGTATTTAATCTTATTTCTTTCTATATTTATAGCAGGTGGATGGAAACTTACATGGCCGCTGCATATCTGGAGCTGATATGTCTGGAAAAACTTATACAGATTTGGAAAGTGAACTTGAAGGCTTGAGAGAAGAGCTAGAGCAAGTTAAGTTTGAGCGCGACAAATATAAAAAGCTGTTTGATGTATCTGGCGATGCACTTTCAATTATCAATTTAAATTCAGGAAAATTCGTAGAGTGTAACGACGCGGCGATCGAAATGCATGGCATTAGAAGCCAACACGCGTTTTTACAACTGACACCAGCTGATATTTCACCCATACACCAGCCCTGCGGCCAATCATCTGAACACTTAGCTAACCACTATATCGGTAAAACTCAAAATGAAGGCGCGCAATTATTTCAATGGACCCATTCTCGCCCAGATGGCTCAACATTCCCATGCTTAGTATCTCTCACGGCAGTGAAGTTCAATGGTGAGGACCTTATTCTGGCGATTGGTCGAGATATTAGTGAAATTGTGCAGGTCCAACAAAAGCTTGATGCTGCCCATTCTGATATCAAACGGTACAAAAAAGCATATCAAAGGGAAAAAGAAAAATTCGAGCATTTTGTAAATTTGGCGCCAGTAGGCATTGCCATAAACTTTATGAAAGATGGCAGTTTTGACTATGTAAATCAGGAATTCAGTAACATTACGGGTTACTCCGTGGAGGAACTAAATCAAATGGATTACTGGCAACTGACGCCGAAAAAGTATGAACAACAAGAATATAAACAGCTCGATGATTTAAAGATGAAAGGGCGCTACGGTCCTTATGCTAAAGAATATATTCATAAATCAGGAAATGTATTTCCGGTGCTATTGTCAGGGATAAAAATTACCGACAGTGATGATGAGGATTTTATCTGGTCTGTTGTTCAAGACACGACGCAGCAAAAGAAGGTTGAGGCGCAAATGCAAAGGGCAAAAGAAGAGGCGGATTCATTCGCTATTCGAATGCAGCTTGCTAACGACTCTGCAGAGATTGGGGTTTGGGAGTGGGATCTTATTTCCAATGAGTTAATTTGGGATGATTGGATGTTTAAGCTGTATGGCGTTTCCCAAGGGCAGTTCTCAGGCGTTTATGAAGCTTGGGAAAATAGTGTTCACCCACAAGACCTTGAATATGCGCGCTCAAAATTAGAGGCGGCAGTGAAAGGTGAAGGTGTTTATGAGCCTGAGTTTAGAGTTGTGCATCCAAATGGCAATATAAGGACCATGAAAGCGAGTGCGGAAGTGCTCAAAGACGAGTCTGGCAAACCAGTCAAAGTCATTGGAGTAAACTATGATGTCACGGATAAGGTAGCTGTGATAGAAAAACTCGCAGCAGCAAAGCTAGCTGCAGAAAACTCAGTTAAGGCCAAGAGTGATTTTCTTGCCAATATGAGCCATGAAATACGTACACCCATGAATGCGATTTTAGGCGGTTTGCAGTTACTTCAAGGTGCAGATTTAAATTCTGACTATAGAAAAACACTTGCTAATGCTTCATTTTCAGCGCAAAGCTTGCTGACAATTATCAATGATATCCTGGATTATTCAAAAATTGAGTCGAATAAGCTGGAACTAGAAAACGCACCTATTTCATTCGCAGATATTGTCGAGTCGGTCAAGTATGACTTGGATGGGTTGATCAGCAAAAAAGGTATTGATTTTAATGTCGCAATCGATGAGGAGTTTGATGACAGGTGGCTCGGGGATTTGGTGAGGGTTAAGCAGATAATTCTAAACTTGGCGTCCAATGCTGTTAAGTTCACGGATGAAGGGTCAGTAAAAATAAGCGTGATGAACGGAAAGTATGAACACAATCCAGCTGTTGTCCTGAATATAGATGATACAGGGATTGGCATGAGTAAGGAGGTGCAAAGCAGTATATTTGACCGGTTTTCACAAGCGGATACATCGACAACAAGAAAATACGGTGGGACTGGTTTAGGTATGTCTATCACCACAAGCTTAGTGCGACTGATGGGAGGAGAAATAAAATTAAAGAGTGAACAAGCTAAAGGCACCAATATCCGAGTTGTACTGCCACTTGAAAAAACGAGTCAAATACCTAGCTCATTACCCTGTAAATCGCTATCACCTCCAGATTTAAAAGGAAGAAAAGTGTTAATTGCAGAGGATAATAAAATTAACCAGATGCTGGTTAAAGTGATGCTCAAAGAAACACAAGCAGAGTTAGTCATTGTAGAAAATGGAAAATTAGCAATTGACGCTTGCCAAAAAGGTGAGTTTGATTTGGTTTTAATGGATATTCACATGCCAGAAATGGACGGTATCGAAGCGCAAACAGTCATCAATACGCAGCAGCCAAACTTACCTATAGTTGCCTTAACGGCGAACGTGATGAAGAGTGATGTGCAAAGGTATCTTGCACAGGGCTTTGTATCTCATGTAGGAAAGCCCATCGACATGAGAGCGCTGTTTGGTGTGCTGCAACATATTCTCAATGACAAGTAGGGCGATAGTGGGGGCATAAGCAGTTCATTAAAACTGCCATGCGATAAATCGACTTTGCTTATTTCCTTGCAACATATTAACGACTTTATGGTTTTTAACGTTTTGCTGTTTCAAGCACTTTGTTAAAGCTGGCAGGTTATCTTTTTTTGATACCAAGGTCGTGAACCATCCTACTTGCTCTTTAAACTGAGTACTTTCTTTTATCATATTTGTAATAAAGGCAAGCTCGCCCCCGTCACACCAAAGCTCTGGTGCATGGCCACCAAAATTTAGTTGTTTAGCTGTTTTTGTGATTCCAAGGTTTTTCCACTTTCTTTGAGTACCTTGTTGAGCTGCCTGTTCACTTGCATGAAATGGTGGGTTACACATAGTGATATCAAAATAGCTATCTTTTGTGATGACGCCTTGAAATATTGAATTGCTGTCAGCTTGATGTTTTATTTTCACCGCCAGCTTGTTTGCCCTAGCGATATTCTCAGCTACTTTCACTGCAATTGGATTAATATCACTGCCGACAAATCGCCATTTATATTCCGCATGCCCTAATATAGGATAGATTAAGTTAGCGCCTGTCCCAATATCCAAACATTTTATCTTTTTTCCAGTGGGGATTTCGCCTTCATTTTCATCTGCGAGTAAATCAGCAAGGGCATGGATATAGTCTGCTCTCCCTGGTACTGGCGGACATAAGAATTGCGGAGGTAGATCCCAATATTTGATCCCGTAGTGCTTGAACAACAGTGCTTTATTTAATAATAGAACGGCTTGAGCGTCAGAGAAGTCAATCGTAGTTTGGTCATTTGGCTTTTTTACAAGATAATTTGCTAGCTCAGGGACTATGACCGAGAGACCAGCTAAATCGTAGCCGTTGGCGTGTTTATTTCTAGGGTGCATGCTTAGAATGTATATCGCAAAATTACTTTGCAGAATTATACCTTAATTTCAATGCCTTCACTAATGGGTTTACTTTTAAGTCATCCGGCTGGTACGATGAGTTAAAAAGAGCATGCGCATATCATGATAAAGCAAGAGTCGATACAAGTACCAATACCTGATAAAAATGCTTCATTGCATCTTAGGTATATTCACAACCCAGATAAACAAGGACCTGTGGTGTTATGTCTGCATGGTGCAATAGAAAATGGCAAAATTTTTTATACAAATTCAAATAAAGGCTTTGCTCCTTATCTCGCAGCACAAGGGTACCGGTGCTTTGTGTTGGATTTACGTGGAAGAGGTGAAAGCGTACCCGCCATTTCGTCAGGACATGACTATGGTCAGACAGAGTCAATCACAGAGGAAGTACCAGCGGCACTTGAGTACATAACGAAAAAAGTCGGTGAGCGGCCGCACTATTGGGCTGCGCACTCTTGGGGCGGAGTCATCTTGAATAGTGTGTTTGCTCGCTATCCAGATGAAATCAACCATGTAAGAGCTTGCGCTTATTTTGGCTCTAAGCGTAGCTTATACAATAATCACCCTGAAAAATTACTCAAAGCAAATCTGTTGTGGTTTTGGCTTGCACATTATTACGTAAAAAAACACGGCTTTTTACCGGCGAAAAAGCTTCGTTGGGGCGCCGATAGCGAGACAATAAAGTCACATGCGCAAAGTGCGCAATGGGCAAAAATTAGCCCTTGGCTAGATAGTGATGATAACTTTGATTATGGCCAAGCTTTGAGTGGTCTATCTCTTCCTCCTACGCTGCATATAGCGGGAGTAAGTGACAAGGCTTTGGCTCAGCCAATCGATATTGAAATGTTTATGAAAGAGTCAGGAGGGGGCGTTCAGAAATTAAATATTTATGGAAAAAGATATGGTCACACTCATAACTATGGCCATATCGATATGCTCACTCATCCAAACGCGTTGCAAGACCAATTTATAGATGTTCTCAATTGGTTTGATCGTTATAACAGCTCAAGCTATTAGCTGCCTATACTTTATTCAGGCTGCGTGAGCTCTTTTTCTATCTCTTTTTCAAAGACTTGCCAGCGGTTTAATGAACGATTATGGATTGGCTGCCGTACTTGAGTTTTACTCAGTGTTGAGACCTTGCTGCGACTTTTATAAAACTCCATACATTCTGGCTCATACTTTAGATACATAAAGTTAAGAATTTTCTGAACGGTTCGTTCTGGCTCATCGATTAGCTTCTCATAGCTGATATTGAATACATTTCTTTTTAGATTTGATGAAAAGTGGGACATCACTTGTTGTTCAATTTCAGAGTAAAGCTTGAACTCTGGGAGCGAACAAAAGTAGGGTTCATTTTCGGCAAAATGGTTACTGTAAACTGACCAAGCGTTAGCCATAAAATCACGGGTTAAATGGATGATTCTGGCGTTTGGGAATATCCTGTAAATCAGTCCTATGTTCTGAAAGTTTGCCGGAAGCTTATTGATAACAGCTTCTTCTTGGACCCTGTTTTTCTTGATTTCATCTACATAAACACTGCGACAGTAATCAAGCATGGATGTGGATGGTTCATAAATACAATCTGGAAAAGGGCGTTCAGTTCGCATTTCAAGGTATGGCACTATTTTGTCACTGAGCACTATGCTTTCGCCAATTGTGCCGACTTGGCTATGTTGTGTCAGAATTTGCTCAAGCAGTGTAGAGCCGGTTCTGGGTAGTCCAACGATAAACACAGGTGTAAACGTTGATTTCACTTTATCTATTGGCTTTGAGAAAAAGTCCTCATCACAAGTGGCTAATAAACGGTTATAGAATGGCAGCATATCCACTGTGCTAAATTCGCATTGTGTAAGCTGTAGCTCATTGGCTTTTTTATAATATTCAAAGGCTTTTTTATTGTCGCCCAGAGCTTGGTGCGCAGTTGCAAAGGCATGATAGGCAACAATTTGAAATTTTGGGTTCTCAAATTTACCATCAAATTTCTCTAAACGCGCCATTAACTCAGGTATTTCAGAGGGAGGAGCCAATTGCATGAGCTCAAAAATCATAAATACAGAAACACCAGATTCTGGACACTCTAGTCCTTTTTTGAAAACTTGATAAGCGTTATCTATGAAGCCATGATCTAAATAGAATTGACCAAGATGATAGTGAATTTGGGCGTTATGTCTGGCTACACTTAAGGCGTATTCAAGGACGGTTTTAGCATCAACGGGCGATCCAACAGCAATAAATGCATCAGCCAAAGCATATAAAGGGTCGAGCATTTTAGGTAGATGTTCACATGCTCTTTTCAGGTAGTATATTGCGTTATCATATTGCTCTAAACGCATACATATACGGCCTAGGCCAAATAGGGCTTTGCCATTGGTGGGGTTTTGTTTAAGCACTTGTTTAAACATAAACTCGGCTTCTCTGAGCCTGTTTTCTAACAGCAGTTCTGTTGCGCGATCTAAAAGTAACATGTTAATCAGCAGTTTATTTTAATAATAAAAATAAAAAGAGGAAATAGCTATCGCTAATTCCTCTTTTGCTCTGGGTTACAGATAAAGTTTAGAACGTATAAGTTGCTTTGACGTAGTAGAATCCACCATTTATACCAAATGGTGAGGTTTCATAATAAATACCGCCCCATGTGTTGGATGGCGTAAGTTCAGTAGCGCCTTCTTCAGCGAAGTTAATGACTTTTTCAGCATCTTGGTCAAAGATATTATTTGCACCGACTGTAAGGCTGATATTTTCTGTCGCGTAATACGTTAGCTCAGCATCAAATGTAAAGTTTGGATCCGCCATGATTGCAGTCGCGTCATAGTCAACGTGAACGCCTTGATATTCGCCAAAGTAGTTGTAACGAATAAAGCCTGAGAAGTCTTCCCACTGCTGAGTCCAAGTATAAGTGGCTCTATGCTGAGGTAAATCATTCTCCAAACGTTTTACTTTAAAAGCACCTGTAATATCGGAGAACTTGTCAACCTCAGTTTCATTCCAGTTATATGCCATGCTGAAAGTTGCAAAGCCACCTAATAAGTCCATTGAGTAGTTAGCTACAACATCAACGCCTTGTGTTGTGGTATCGAAGTCATTTGTAAAGAACGACACTTGCGCGATGCTATCTACATTCGGGACGCCATCGGCTTTAAGCGCTTCTTTTTGAGTCGGCGTTAGATTAATTTTTTCAGATTGACTGAGTCTATCTTCTACCTGAATATTGTAGTAGTCGATGGTTAAGAATAAGTCGCCTGTCTGGTACACAAAACCAAGTGTATAACTCTCAGACTCTTCAGGTTGTAATTCCGTACCGCCTAATATCTCTGATACAGGGTTTGTAGGTGGTAGAAGCGCTGAGTCTACAAGTACACCGCTGCTCAGATTTGTTTGCACATTACTTACGTTGGCTTGACCAACGGTTGGCGCTCTAAAGCCTGTGCTCACAGAGCCTCGAACTGATAAATCATCTGTCAGTTGGTATTGACCCATGATTTTAAAGTTGGTTGTAGAGCCGAATGAATCATAATCCTCAAACCTGAGTGCCCATCCCATTAAAAACTCTTCTGTGAATGGGGTTTCTACGTCCACATATGCGGCATAGTTACGGCGGGAAAACTCGCCTGCTGCTGCAGGTTGGAAACCAGGGAAACCATTTGAGCCGATACCAAACCCTTGTTGAGTTAACGGCCCGGCTATAAATGAAGCTTCATCACCAGCAATGACTTCAAAAGTCTCTTCGTGCCATTCTAAGCCTGTTGCTACATTCACCTCATAGGCCAAACCAAAGTCGAATTCTTTAGATACATCAAAGTTAAAGTTTTTCTCTAGCTGGATATATTTACCCGGGCTGAATTCCATCGGCGTTTCAGCGCCTAGCGAGGCATTAACTGTGTTGGTGATGAAATAACGGGATTCATTCCGACCGACAGAACCACTAATGTCATAGTAGCCGCCTTCCATAAAGCCTTCTGTGAACTCACCTTTTGTACCAATCGTTAGGGATGTATCGGTAATATTACCGCCAAAATTTGGTGTAAAGCCACCAGGTAAAATCTCATTAAAAGCAAAACAATTTCTACCAACTTCTGTATCGGCTGCAATTTGTTGATAAGCTGCAATGGTCGCGACATTATATATGCGGTTGCCGTCGGCATCTTTTAGGTTTACGGTGGGGCAACCAATTCCTGTGTTTAAGCCGTCGAGATCGGCAACAAGTAACGTATCACCTCCGTCATTAGAATATACTTGAGGGCGGGTTTGTGGGTTACGATAGTAGAACCCACCTTTTACATCACGTTCCGAGTAGTTACCAAACATATAAAATTCAGAACTATTACTTAATTCAAGTCCAACATTACCAAAAAGAGTAATATCGTCTTTGATCTCTGGTGCACCCCAAATTTGCGCTGGGTTTCTTACGCCTTCGACACTCGCGTCAATATATGCTTGAGCATCAGGCCTTTGCACACTTCTACTTGTTGCGTCGGCTTCTTTGTACTGAAAACTTAGGTTTGCAAAGCCTTGATCAGTAAATGGTAAGCCAATATTACCTTCAAATGTCGTTGTATCACCGTCACCTTCGTAATATTCGCCCTGTTTCACAGAAAAACTACCGCCTTCTGAAGCGTCCTTAAGTACAAAGTTCAAAACACCTGCTATTGCATCGGAACCATATTGTGCAGCTGCGCCATCACGCAGTACTTCAACTTGTTTAAGCGCGACACTGGGAATCACAGAAATATCTGGGCCTTGTGCACCATCATTAATACCACCGCCTAAAAATGCGATAACAGATGAGCGGTGTCTGCGCTTACCGTTAAGTAAAATTAGAGTTGAGTCAGCAGGAAGGCCACGGAGGTTCGCTGGACGAACTAAACTTGCCGCATCACTGATTGGGTTGGCATGGACATTAAGTGAGGGCACTGAACCTTTTAAAAGCTCAAGCATATCATCACCACCCGCTTTGCTCAGTTCATCGCCGCCTATGATATCGATTGGTACAGGCGACTCACCAATTGACCTAGGCGCTGCCCTCGAACCAACTACGGCAATTTTCTCAATATCTTTTTTTGCTCCTTCTTCTCTTGCGTCTGCTTGAGCGCTAAATGCGAGTAAGGCTGTGGTCGCTGCAGTAGTAGAAATAGCAAATTGTATCGCTTTTCTTAGTTTGCATCTCTGTAGTTTCATCCTGTTTCCCCAGTTTTTCTAAACTTCTTTTTATAAACCAAATTGCAATATGCAATAACGTGTTATCACGTGAATGTATTCAATTCGTTAACACAATAATAAAAGTAGCAGCCAATTCGCCAAGTTCAATTTTTTGGTTGATTTAATTGCATTTATTTCTAAATTAAGTGGACCTAGACCCAATTTTCCACTTAAGCGAAATGAGTTTGTATTTAAAATGGGTAAATCCATCTCGCTTAGTGTGTTTTGTATAGTTTCTGAATTAACAAGGTAAGGGTGAATGTTCGATATTTGTAAACACGGTTATGAGCCCCCACAGTTATGCAAGGAAAGTTGTTTTAGCTGGACCAAATATCTACACGATTTTTACAGAGAACTTTGCTAGAATGATGGTAAATAAGCTGATTTTGGATATCAATGCGGTTAATAAAAGTCGTGCATAAAGCGCCCATACGGGTGGCACGGATAAGTAGAAAAAGGCAAAGGTTAAGGATAAAACGTACGCTGATTGCGTTGAAAGGGGCGCTCGCCCAAGAAAAGCAAGAAACGGAAGAAATGCTTGATATTTATAAGCGCTATACACTGGGTAATGCATCTAAGTCAGAACTAAGAGTTGCCAACAAACAGTTTGTAGATGTTTTAAAAGGCTTAGGACTAGGGGTTTTTGCTATTTTACCATTTGCGCCCATTACGATACCTTTAATCATCGCATTGGGTAATAAGTTTGGGGTAGAAGTGCTCCCCAGTTCATTCGCAATAAAAAAAGAAGAAAAAAGAAATAAAAGTGAGTGAGCGATGCTCAATGCCACGCTTATTCAGTGCTTTACACTAAGCCAACATAATTATAGAAAAAACTTACCCTTATGACGGTGAATTGTGTCTCAGTTATTGATATCCTTGAGTCAATACAACTTAGAATAAGAGGCACGTATGAGTACTTTACTCGTTCATTCCCAGGAAGGAACACCAGTCCATTTAACCACAGAGTCACAGCTAGAAAGCTGGTTGTCAGAAAATGCACAAACGGCCAAAAGCTTTGTGTTGTCAACGCGTCAAGAGGGACAAAATGTATTGCTGGTCCCGGATTTGGAAAGTGGAGCATTATCAAGTGTTGTATGCATAGTTGAATCGCTTGATGATCAATGGTTAGCCGGTGATCTAGCCAAGCAGTTACCGAAAGGTATGTATCAGTTTGTTGGTGGTGAAGAGTTAATCGAGCGAGCTGCCACGAGTTATATACTTGGTGCATACAAATATAGCGCATATAAGAAAACCGCCCCTATTCAAGCAAAGCTAGCTATCTCAGAAGAGAGCCTATTTAAGAAAGTGTCGAATATCACTGCAGGTATATACTTGGTACGTGATTTAGTGAACACGCCAGCTGCCGATATGATGCCTCAGCATTTGGCAGAAACATTTATTGAACTCAGCGAGCAATTTGGCGGTGAATTTAAACAGCTTATTGGTGACGAACTTTTAGAGCACAACTATCCGACTATTCACATGGTTGGTCGTGCAAGTGATAACAAACCTCGCTTATTAGACTTAACTTGGGGTGACAAAAACGCACCTAAACTGACATTAGTGGGCAAAGGCGTATGTTTTGACTCCGGTGGTTTGGACCTTAAACCAGCTGCAGGCATGAGAAACATGAAAAAAGACATGGGCGGTGCAGCGCATGTACTAGGCTTGGCACATATGATTATGGCGGCAAACCTGCCTGTAAGGTTACGCGTGCTAGTCCCTGCGGTTGAAAATGCAGTGTCAAAAAATGCGTTTAGGCCGGGTGATGTGATTGTTACGCGTAAAGGGATCACAGTTGAAATTGACAATACAGATGCTGAAGGGCGTTTAGTGTTGTGTGATGCTTTGGCTGAAGCACAGACTGAAAAGCCTGATCTGCTAATTGATTTTGCAACATTAACAGGTGCTTGTCGAATCGCCTTAGGTACTGAATTACCTGGTTTTTATAGTACAGATCAAAAGATTGCTAACGACATCATTGCTGAGGGAATTGAGTTAAATGACCCAGTTTGGCAATTACCTTTATTTGATCAATATAAAGGTTTGTTTAAAAGCGATATTGCGGATATTGCGAACTGCGGTTCAACGCCTTTTGGTGGTTCTATTACTGCTGCGTTATATCTCAAAGAGTTTGTTGAACCAGAGAATACACCTTGGCTTCACTTTGATGTTATGGCGTGGAATGTTCGTCATTTACCGGGTCGCCCAGTAGGCGGTGAAGGCTTAGGCTTAAGAGCTACCTTCTCTTATTTGCAAAAGCGCTTTGCTTAGGCAATATTAAAAAACGGCTCAATTGAGCCGTTTTTTGTTATGCAGAATTATGCAGATTTTACAGGGATATTTGAAAGCAGTGCTTTCATTTGCTCCCAGTATAGCCCTACAGAGCCAATATGTACTTTTTCATCTGGAGAGTGAGGGAATTTAATGGTTGGGCCAAATGAAATCATATCCATGTCTGGGTAAGGTTCTTTGAACAGACCACACTCTAAGCCTGCATGAATCACCATGATGTCAGGTTTTTTACCGTAGATACCTTCATACATATCTCTGAAAATATGAATGAGTTCTGATTCTGGTTCAGGTTTCCAACCTGGATATGCACCAGAAAACTCAACTTTTGCGCCAGCAAGCTCGGCCAATGAAGCAAGCGTACCTTCAACGTCCGTTCTACCTGAGTCAATCAAAGAGCGGATCAGACATAAAATTTCCACGCTGTCTTGCTCTGTGGTGATCACGCCAAGATTTAAAGAGGTTTCTACAACTCCTTGAATATCGTCGCTCATTCTTACTACACCATTAGGGCAAGCATTCAACAATGACAGCAATTGCTGTGTGCTTTTTGATGTCATCGGTGTTTGTGATGCTTCGACTTGCGTAGTGATAAAAGTGAGGCCAGTTTCAATTGCAGCAAGCTCTTTACGCATTAGCGCCTGTACTTCCTCAATACGCTCTATCAATTGATTAATATCAGCATCTTGAACTGCAACCGTAGCGTAAGCTTCTCGAGGAATTGCATTTCTTAGCGAGCCGCCTTTGAACTCAACAATTTGAAAATCAATACCACTGAGGTGGTGCTTTAATGTACGAGCTAACAGCTTATTCGCGTTGGCACGTCCGGTATGAATGTCGACACCTGAGTGGCCGCCTTTGAGGCCTTTCAGTGTGATTTCAACATACACTTGTCCGGTTGCTTCAGTCTGCCTTTCTATATCGAGTGTCAGGCTAGCATCAATACCACCGGCACAGCCCATATAGATCTCGCCTTCTTGCTCAGAGTCGGTGTTTAGTAAAATTTCACCTTCCAACCAACCCGCTTCTAGACCAAATGCGCCGGTCATACCAGCTTCTTCATCCACGGTTAAAATCACTTCTAGTGGTCCGTGTGCAATGTCATTTGAGGCTAAAACAGCTAAACAAGATGCCATGCCAATGCCGTTATCAGCACCGAGCGTTGTACCATCAGCTGTTACCCAATCGCCATCGACAAAGGGTCTAATTGGATCTGTCACAAAATTATGATTTGTATCGTCATTTTTTTGCGGCACCATGTCGATATGCGCCTGCAATACGACTGGCTTTCTAGTTTCCATCCCTTCAGTAGCAGGTTTTTTGATGAAGACATTACCTGTTTTATCTCTGCGTGTAGCTAAATTTTGTGACGTTGCCCAGTCAACAATAAACTGTGCAAGTGCTTCTTCATGCTTTGATGGGTGTGGGATTGAACAGATTTGGTCGAAAAATTGCCATACGATTTGTGGTTCGAGTTGGCTGATCTCTGAATGAGGTTTAAACACCATATTCCCCTAATAACTAGCTTGTTGTCAGTAATTTGATTTAATAGCAAACATCGGTTGCTTTATAACAGCGTTCGTTGTGCGGTATTCAAAAGCAACCTCATATTAATTTAAGACGTTTGAATGTCGTTAAAATAAGTATAAAGGCGTCACTTCAGGTTATTTACATAAGACGATGAGATGCCAAGGGCATATAGTCTAGACGCGCTGTGGGAAGTATATTATCAGTTATTCGTGTCTATATCGAGCAGCAGCGTCGACCACTGCTCGGTGTAGATTAATCCGCTTTTTGACAGGCAGCAACAGAGTCGCTGACAAGTTCTAAACCTGACTTTTCACAAGTTGGGAATGTATAATCAGACGTTGAGATAGGCGTTACACGTTCGCTCCATTTGATGTAACTTGCTGCCCAAGTTAATCCTGCACCAAATGCCGCAGACATGATATTTGCGTGTGGTTTGATCATACCTTGCTCAACAGCTTCACAAAGTGCTATCGCAATTGTTGCAGCCGATGTGTTGCCATAATTGTCAATGTTGACCATGACTTTATTGTCGTCAATATCTAATTTTTTCTGAATGGCTTGTATTATTCTCAGGTTAGCCTGATGAGGGATCAGTACATCTATATCTGCAAGTTGCAGGTTTGTTGTTTGTAGCACATCGTCACAAGCTAAGCTCATCCCGGTAACAGCACGCTTAAATATCTCTCTGCCTTCAAACAGTAAATCTGATGGACCAACCGCTTCATATTTATTTAAATCCGTACCGTAGTTCGTAATGTGCAATATATCTCTGTCTTCAGTATCACACCCAGTCTTGGTTCCCATTAAACCGCTCGGCTCAGAGCTCGCTTCAAGCACCACTGCGCCTGCGCCATCTCCAAATAAAACAGCACTGTCTCTTTTGGCCCAGTTGACATACCAGGTCATACGTTCAGCTGCGACGACAACGGCCTTTTTAATCATGCCAGCTTGGATCTGAGCAGTTGCATTTTGCAATGCGTATAAAAAGCCAGAACACGCTGCATTTGTATCACATGCAGCGGCACCTGTTGCGCCAATATTTTTTTGCACAAGAGAGGCGGTATTGGCAACCATGGTTGAAGGCGTACACGTTGCAAGTAAAACAAGGTCAATGTCTTCACCATCAATGCCTGCACATGCAAGCGCATGCTTACTAGCGATAGTGGCCAGCTCTGCTGTGCTAACATGACTTACTCGTCGTGAACGGATCCCTGTACGCGTTGTGATCCACTCGTCTGTGGTATCAACAATCGTACTTATTTCATCATTACTGATTGACGCTGGTGGTACTGCTTTTCCCCAGCCGGTAATTTTGGCATATATCATAGTGTCTCTTTATCAAATCCGACCACTTGGTTAATTGCGTATTTATAACAAACTATTGATTTTTACTCAAAGAATACCTTGTTGAATTAGCACATTTGACTAAAATAAAATGAGAAATAGGTCAGATATCAGTTGTTTATGACTCAGAAAATCACTCAAGAATTACTTGATGAACTTGTATCTTTAGAGCGGCTTTTACTTGAACCTCATGTAAGAGAATCCAAAGAACGCTTGTCTTTGTTGTTGGATGATGACTTTTACGAAATATCTGCGAACGGCTTACTCTTTGACAAAAGACATGTTCTGGCACGATTGCCTTGTGAAAAAGTGCCTCAATTTTACAATCAAGATTTTAGAGGGCAGATGTTATCTGAAACAATCGCGCAGTTAACTTATCATGCAGCATACAGAAGAAACGCATACAGCAATTTGCAGTTTTCATTAAGAATGTCATTATGGCGCGACATAGGATTAGGTTGGCGGTTGCTCTTTCATCAGGGGACACCCTGTCCAGAGTTTGCTTTGAGATATGATTGAGTTTGCAAAAGCACACTTGCTCTCTTTAAGTTAGTTTGTTGTTGGGGTAAAGTACGCGCATCTTCAATCTTTGGCTCGACTTATGGTAATCGCTTTTTCTCCCCAGTCCGCGCTTGGTCAGTTGTTATTGCTTCGCTCCATAGCCATCGTGTTGCAACTTGTTTTGGTTTTGATTTCAATTTTATTATTGGATAAAAGCATTCCACATCAGCCTGTTTTTTCGGTCATTGCATTAGAGTCGTTGTTTCAGTTAATCAGTATTGTGATGTATCGCCGAAGCCGAGAAATATCAGAAAGGGCAATGACCCTTCAGCTCATGGCTGACATTGTATTTTTATCTGTTCTGCTTTCTTTTTTAGGTGGTGCGAGCAACGCCTTTGTCTCTCTTTTGTTATTGCCTTGTATTATTGCGGCTGTAACCGTTTCAATTGGGTATGTCTTATTCGTGTCAGCAAGTGCCTTAGCCGCCTATGGCTATTTGTATGTTGCTGTGACCATGCCAATGCATCACCATGGAATGCACATGGGAGAGCATTTACTTGGAATGTTTGTTAACTTTGTCTTTATGGTGGTTGTGACAGTCGGTGTTGTTGCCATATTGGTTAAAAGGATCAGAGAAAGGGAAGCATTACTTGCAAAAACTAGAGAGAAGCAATTACAACAAGAGCAACTTTTAGCTTTAGGGAGCGCTGCAGCGCAAGTTACTCACCAATTGGCCACACCAATCGCACATCTAAACCTCTTATTAGAAGAGTTACAAGAAGACTTTCCAGCGCATCCCGCAGTCGCTGAGATGAATGGGCCAATATTACAATGTCGAACACAATTAGATAGCTTTCGAGAACAGACCGAACTACTCAAACTTAAACGTCAAGAAAAGTCGCAATCCACTCAATTCGTTTTAGAGCAACTTGAAGAACTGATGACGTTGCAATATCCGGGGCAGTCTTTGACGGTAATTGAGAAGACCTCCAGTGTGGATATTAATGGTGATCCAATGTTAGTGCCTTCTTTACTCAATTTAATCGTGAACGCCGCGAAGGCTAATGAGCGGGCGGGTAAAAACCAAATTGAGCTGAACGCGTTTTCTGAAGCGGGTAAATGGCATTTTACTATCAGAGATCAAGGTAAAGGGATCGCACAGAAAAAGTTAGATGATATCGGAAAGTCAGTTGTTGAGAGTGATACCGGTTTTGGCATGGCTTTATTATTAACCCATGCGACCCTAGAAAGGGTGAATGGTGAGTTGCACCTTGAAAACTTGAGTGAGGGCGGTGTGTTATCTACAGCAGTATTACCAATTGTGGGTGAGTTATGAAGTTATTGATCATTGAAGACGATATTGCGTTTTCTAATACGCTTGCAAGGCGAATGGCCAAAATGGGCTTTGAGTGTCAAATTGTTAATCGAGAGGAAGAGATAGTTTCTCATTGCGAAACTTTTCTTCCCGAGTATGTACTGTTAGACATGAAGTTAGAGCACTCGTCTGGTTTGCAGCACATTGGTGCAATTAGACAAGTGTTATCCTGCGCAAAAATAGTTTTACTCACAGGCTTTGCAAGTATTGCGACCGCAGTAGAGGCCATTAAGCTTGGCGCTGATGATTATCTAACAAAGCCCGCTGATACCAAACTCATTGCGAAAAAGTTATTGGGTGAAGATGTGGTATTAGAAGACACATTTGAATCTACCATGTCACCAGAGCGGCTAGAGTGGGAGCATATACAACAAACGTTGCAGGCAAATGACGGGAATGTCTCAGAAACAGCTCGCCAGCTAAATATGCACAGAAGAACATTGCAGCGAAAACTACAAAAAAAACCTGTATCTAAATAACCTACTGATACACATATATTGCCCTATTGATAGATTTTAACTAAATTGAAAATAATGAAACAATGGGGCAGAGCTCATGTATGTATTCGATATCAATATCATTGCGGTACTACTTGCTGCATTAAGCTCTTTTTTACTAGGCGGGATATGGTATTCGCCTCTACTCTTTCAACGCACATGGCTTGAGGGCGCAGGATTAACTGAACTGGACTTGAAAGCAGCCAATCATAAAATCATTTTTTTGGGATCATTTTTGTTGAGTATTGTTGCATCAGTGGCAGTAGCAACCTTGGTAGGTAAAGGCTCCTCTGTAATCGATACGATGTCATTTGGGCTATTTATTGGGATTTTGTTTGTCGCAAGCTCTTTTGGTGTGAGTTACCTGTTTGAACAAAGACCACTTAAATTATTTCTGGTGAATGCCGGCTATCACACGTTACAATTCACGTTAATTGGGTTTGTGATAGGGAGTTTAAATTAATTGGCAAAACCGAATAAAAAAGGCCCTGTTAGAACAGTCGATATCTTCTGTGCAAATTGTAAAGCAAAGCTTTTCAAATACCGAAAAGGCGGAAAGGGCAGCTTAATAAAGTGTTTTATTGAGCGTATTAGTGTAGACCACACCAATAATCAGACTCATTGTCCCCAGTGTGAGCAGGAGTTTTCCCGTAAAACTTTGATTAGAGGTGCACCAGCACTGAAAATTGTTGGCAATAAGGTGACTTTTAAATAACACCCTTATCGATAAGGACAATTATCCTGTTTTCTCACCCCTATTTTTAAGATACTCACAAAGTTTGTGCTGTTTCAACGATTGAAAGTCACCCTACCCATGGAAAAGGGCCAGCGTGTTTGGGTGAGTATCCACAAAAATATATGGACAAAAACATGATTGATATTTTATTTGATGTAATTGGTATGACTGGTACTTTTCTTGTAGTTGGCGCGTTCTTTTTGTTACAACTTGAAAAAGTCACGCCAGATGGCCTCAAATATAACCTCATGAACCTTTCTGGTGCAATATTGCTACTTATCAGTTTGTGCTACAACTTCAACCTTGCAAGCTTTGTGATTGAGCTATTCTGGATAGTTGCTTCACTCATAGGTTTGTATAAGTATTTCAAGGCAAAGAGATTACAAGCGGCATAAAACTTAAGTAAAAACTTGCACAGTTACATTTCATGCGTATTATTTAGATGTATGAACGGTAACTGTGTAAGCAAAATTGAGTGATTTTAATCGCTTAAATTGAGCTTGTTACGGTATCAGTAGCCAGGCTCAATATGAAAAAAACAACCCCGCTGATATTTTTATTTTCTTTTTGCTTAAGTGCAGCCGCTTCTCAAGATGAGTTGTTCGAATTGAGCTTTGAAGAGCTACTTGATGTTAACATCACCTTAGCAACCAAAACTGTTGAAACTCCCACATCAGTTCCATCTAGTACCACCGTCTTTAATCGTCAACACATTCAACTATTAGGCGTTGCTAATGTATATGAGCTCATGAATTTTGTGCCAGGTATGCAGTCAACCCGCGGAGATTGGGTCGGCGCGGTGCCAAAAGAGCATGCGCGCGGTATTTATCTCGATAGCGGTAATGTACTTGTTATGCTCAATGGACAGCGACTCAATGATGCATCATTTGGTAAAGCGTCTGTTTATGCACCGTTTATCCCAGTTGAAATCGTTGAAAGAGTTGAGTTTATAAGAGGCCCTGGTTCTGCACTTTACGGAAGTAATGCTTTTTTAGGTGTGATGAACATAGTAACCAAAAAGGGCGACAATCAGATCATGGCTGCAGTCGGTGATAATGGGATGTATCAAGGTGCTGTTAGTTTACATAAAGCCTTTGATAATGGCTTATCAGTTCAAGCAAATACCTCTTTATATCGAGATGATGGAGATAAATATTTTGAAGCCCAAGTGAGAGATCCTGTTGATGGTCGGTTTATTGAGCTTGAATTCAGTTGGCACAATTGGCGATTTGCAATTCATAATACAGAGACTCGATTAGATGAGTTTATTAACTTATCTGGGGAATCAAAAGATAATCGTCACACTAGCCGAAATCTAGGTATGCAATTAGAAGTCAACTCTTCATGGCATGAATCCATGACCAACACCACTCGCTTGGATTTTATTAAACACGATATTAAAAGTGCGGGCCTCATTGCCAGTGCAGAAGTTCTTCAGCTAGAAAATGGTTTTTTTGTCGGGCCTCGTTGGCAATCAAGAGATTTAACTTTAAATAGTGAAACTGTGTACACATACGATGAGTCACTTAATGTGATTTTTGGGGCTGAATACTCGTGGGAAGAGCAGTCTCGAGCAGATGTGTACACTAATTATTATAATGCTGATACAGGACAAATCTTTGTCGATGAACCTTACTTTTTAGGCGGCCTTCAGGTGATTAGTAATCACGAACCATTTAAACCGCTTGAAGCGAGTTTTGATTCTTATGCGGTGTATACGCAATTAAAGTATGTACTGAGTGAATCGATTACCATGTTTACAGGTCTGCGTTATGACGATGTGGTAGATATAGATCGAAAGCTTTCGCCAAGGTTGGCGCTGATATATCAGTTTAATCCGGTGCACACATTCAAGTTACAATATGGCGAGGCATTTAGGGTGCCAGTAAGCAATGAGCTATATTCCAACGATGAGGTGACGTCAGGAAATCCAAGCTTGAAAGCTGAATATCTAAAAACGACGGAATTGGTTTGGCATGCTAAAGATAATAATTGGCAGATTGATTTAGTTTTGTTTGATAATGAGCTTGAAGACTTTATTAATTTAATTCCCGTTGATGAAGCGCAATCTCGTTTTACGTTTGATAATGTATTTGAAACCAGTATGCAAGGCTTGGAGTTTAGTGGTACTTTGCATATCAGCGATAATACTTGGCTTTCTAGTACGTTTACACAGTATATAGACTTACCTTTTAATCCGAGTTATAAAAAGTTTGGCTCTTTAGTGTTTAATCACCGTCATGGTGATATGCAATACTCTTTCAACGGCATTTGGCGAGATAGTATTACTGTTATCCCAGCTGTGCTGCCAGATGACCCAGAATTCTCTCCTTATCATCAGTCTAGCCACTGGCTGTTTGGTACAACCGTGAGTTGGAAAGTTGATGAAAAGCAAGGTATTGCATTACAAGTTCAAAACTTATTTGATAAATCAACTGATGCGTTTGACCCTAGAAGATACGATGGCAGAGTCCCTCAAAAAGGGCGTCAAATTAGGTTACGCTATACCTACGACTTTTAATGTTTGGTGAAGCACAGTATTCAAACCGGTAAACTCTTTATCCAGTACCGTTAACTTATAACTCCTAGCGCAGTTCAGGTTTATCAGCCTACATACACCTTTTTGGAACTCCTTAAATTAGATTTTCAAACACGTCATTATTCTAACTTAGTAACTATGTATGTAGTGCTTTGTTTACATTTATTTATTGTACAATATGAAGTTTATCAAAACTTTTGTATAACCATATGATTACTTTGATTAAAAAAATACAGATTGCAAGGGTGTAATTTATGTAAATTAAAGGTTTATTTTTTGTTTTATTTGGCTAGTCTCAACTATGCATCCAACACAGGTGCACATTCAGAACCTGAATGTAAAAACACACAATCAAGGAGCATAAAGTGAAACTACATAAAATAACGAAATTATCTCTCGCCACACTCGCAATATTAAGTTGCGCTGCGAATGCCGCACAAAAGCAGTATTTAAACCAACAAAATAATTTAAATATGATGCTGGTATCAGGCTCAATGAGTGTTTTATCGGCCCCAGCAGAACAAATAATTGGTTTTTCATCAGCTGACTCACTCAAAGTATTAAAAACGTTTAAACACAAAAACGGTGCTACAACCTATCGCTATCAGCAGTTGCACCAAGGGTTGCCAGTGATAGGCGATACGGTCAGCCTGACATTTGATAAGCAGGGGCTTTTGAAACATGCGCACGGGGCGGCCGTTTATGGCATTGCGGGAGATGTTTTGTCAACAAAACCATCCTTGGCAGTAGAGCAGGCAAAAACGATGTCAACTGCGTCGATTGCTTCGGTGCAAAAGGGAAAAGAGAAGTTTCATGAGACAGATAGGCTAGCTATTTGGATTGATAGCAACAATCAAGCGCGGCTAGTGTATGAGTTGTCGCATGTGACATATGGTGAACACCCCTCAAGACCTTACCAAATTGTTGATGCGAATACAGGTGAGGTTTTAGTTAGCTATGACAACATTCAACATGCAAATGCAACGGGTCCAGGTGGCAACCAAAAAACAGGCAAGTATCAATATGGTACAGATTATGGCCATTTAGATGTCAGCCAGTCTGGCAATACATGCACCATGAACAATGCCAATGTAAAGACCATTCACTTAAATCATGGAAGCAGCGGTTCAAGTGCGCACAGTTTTACTTGCCCTGAGAATACGGTTAAAGAAATAAATGGGGCATACTCTCCGCTTAATGATGCGCACTATTTTGGTAATGTGGTTTTTAACATGTACAGTGATTGGCTTGGTACAGCACCACTGAGCTTCCAATTACAAATGCGTGTCCACTATAGCAATAATTATGAAAATGCTTTTTGGGACGGCCGTTCGATGACATTTGGTGATGGTAAAGACCGTTTTTATCCTTTGGTAAGTTTAGACGTGTCTGCACATGAAGTAAGCCACGGCTTTACAGAGCAAAACTCAGGATTAATTTATCGTAACAAATCCGGTGGCTTGAACGAGGCATTTTCAGATATGGCTGGTGAAGCTGCTGAGTATTATATGAAAGGCAGCAATGATTGGCTGGTAGGGCAAGACATCTTCAAAGGTAGCGGTGCACTACGATACATGAACGACCCGACAAAAGATGGTCGCTCTATTGATCATCAGTCAAACTTCACCTCAGGTATGGATGTACATCACTCATCGGGTGTGTTTAACAAAGCTTTTTATCACCTAGCAACGACAACAGGGTGGGATACTAAAAAGGCGTTTGTTGTGATGGCTAAGGCAAATCAGATGTACTGGACAGCGAGCACTGATTGGGATTTAGCAGGTAACGGCGTGATGGATGCGGCATGTGACTTAGGTTACAACCCAGATGATGTTAAAGCAGCGCTTGCGCTGGTCGGCGTAAACTCTCAGTTAAGTTCTGGAAGTAGCTGCGGCACACCGCCAACAGATGAAGCGTTGACCAATGGTGTTGCAAGAACGGGGATCAGTGGCAGTGCCAAATCTCAACAGTTTTTCACCTTGGATGTACCTGCAAATGCAAGCAACCTTAAGTTTGTTACAACGGGCGGCACAGGTGATGCTGATTTATATGTTAAATTTGCTAGTCGACCAACTTTGCAGTCATATGACTGCAAGAGCACAACGTCTACAAGTGCTGAGTCATGTTCAATAGCAGCTGTACAAGCCGGTACTTATTTTGTGATGGTTGAAGCTTGGAATCAAATCTCAGGGGTTTCCCTGACTGGTAGTTATTCAGATGGGGGAAACACAACCCCGCCTATTGATAGAACTGAGAGCAATATTTCAGTATCTACTGGTCAGTGGTCGAGATACACTCAATCACTCGGTGCAGGCTACTCAAATTTGACGGTGACTATTTCTGGTGGCGCTGGCGATGCAGATCTTTACGTGAATTTTGGTTCTGCCTCTTCTACTACAACATATCAATGCCGCCCATACAAAAATGGTAACAGTGAGACCTGTACATTTACCAATCCACAATCTGGTACATGGTATATAGACTTGCGCGGTTACAGTAATGCAAGTGGCGTTAGTTTAAATATTAAAGCCAACTAACACACATCAACAAAAGGCGGCAATGTGTCGCCTTTTACTTACATTGCCCAAAGGAACAACTATGCGTACAAACACTTATTTATGTTTGTTGACGTGTCTGACTTTCCCTTGTTTATCAAATGAAGTATCTGAAAAAAAATGGATCACATTAGGCGCAACAGCAAGTCATCATTACCAGCTAGAAAATTCAGTTAAAGGCCGCTCTTTCGTTCAATCAAAGAGTGATAATTCATCCGTTGATTTACTTTTGATGAATGAAGCGGAGCATGTCCATGTTAGTCATTTTATGCATGATAATTATCATCGCTGTGGTGGGTTTGTATTACATGAAAGTGAAGAGGAGGCATTAGACTATCTGCGCACATTAGACTATGCGCACAACAACCAGCCAGAGCTCACGTACTCCATAGACAACGCTGATACTGCACGAGCCCTAATGAGTAGGGTGTCGACGACAGGCTTGGAGAGTACGGTTAGCGCTATGACGGCTTTCTACAATCGATACTATACACAGCAATCGGGAGTAGATGCTGCCAACTGGGTGAAGCAGCACTGGACAGATTTGGCGCGAAGTCGCACGGATATAAAAGTGGAATCTTATAATCACTCATGGCCTCAGTCATCTGTGGTTGTCACTATTCCTGGCAACGAACTTAAAGATGAAATAGTGATTATTGGTGGGCACTTAGATTCTATTAATGGTTCTAATCCTAGCAATGGAAAAGCGCCTGGGGCAGATGACAATGCCTCAGGTATTGCGGTGCTCAGCGAAGTACTTAAAGCCATTGTGGAGAGTAATTATAAACCCAAAAGAACAGTTCAAATCATGGGCTTTGCAGCGGAAGAGGTAGGGCTTAGAGGGTCAAAAGCAATTGCTCAAGATTATAAGAGCTTAGGTAAAAACGTGGCGGGTATGGCGCAGTTTGACATGTCTGGGCATAAGGGCGGGCAGTATGACATTGTTTTTATTACAGACTACACAAACAGCAGTCAAAACACATTTATGAGCCAGTTGCTAGATACCTATTTAAGCAATGTGAATTATGGCTTTGATAGGTGTGGTTATGGATGTTCAGATCACGCGTCATGGTATCAGCAAAGTTATCCCGCTTCTTTTCCTTTCGAATCCCGAATGAGAGAGTCCAATCGATTGATCCATACGTCAAATGATACTGAGTTTGATGCCAATCACTCAATAAACTTTGCCAAGCTAGCCAGTGCGTATGTGGCGGAGCTTGCTAAAACGGCAGGCTCTGCACCGCCGCCCACTGATCCAACCCCAATTCAAAAGAGTTACAAAGACATAGCTGTGGCCCAAGGACAATGGTGGCGTACAAGCTTGACTTTAGGCAGTGGATACAGCTCACTCATTGTGACCATCTCTGGTGGTACGGGTGATGCCGACCTCTACGTTAATTTTGGTGATCAGTCTACGACTTCTCAATATCGATGCCGACCTTATCGGTATGGTAATGAGGAAAGGTGTGAAATTACAATACCAGAGTCTGGCCAGTGGTATTTTGATTTGAGAGGTTATACGCAAGCTTCCGGTGTTAATTTGACTGTGAGTGCAAATTAAATAAGTGCGATGCTGCCACTTTGTGGCAGCATAAATAATTACGTGTTTTATGTGCTGGTTACTCAAAGGTATTTTTTATGTTTCATAAGCATGCTGTTTGCTTGTAGAAAGTCACACTCTCATTCATACTGCCTCCTTAATTTAAAGACATAATTATAAAAAATAGATAAATGACGGATACAATGGTTAAAGGCAGTTCCTTATACAACAAGTTTTGGCTATTTTTAGGCCCTTTTCTTTTTTTACTTACATGTTTAACGCAAAGCCCAGAGGGGTTATCTGAACAGGGATGGCGCACGGCAGGATTAGCAATGTGGTTAGCCGTTTGGTGGGTGAGCGAAGCAGTTCCAATTCCAGTGACTTCTTTAGTCCCTTTATTGGCTGTGCCTCTAGCAGATATCAATGATATTAAAAGTACATCGTCTGCCTATGCACACCCATTGATATTCTTATTTTTAGGTGGTTTTCTCATCTCTATTGCGATGGAAAAGTCGCAATTACATAAACGTATTGCTTTAAAAACCATGTTAAAAAGCGGCACGAACCCGAAATATCAAGTATTGGCGATGATGCTAGTGAGTGGTTTTCTATCAATGTGGATTAATAACACAGCAACGACGCTGATGTTGCTGCCAATCGCTTTATCTGTGATCCACGTTTTTCAGAAAAATGGTGCCCATTGTGATAATTACGCGAAAGCTTTGCTACTGGCCATCGCTTATAGTGCCAGCTTAGGTGGGGTAGGTACAATTATCGGTACTGCGCCAAATGCTTTGATGGTTGCCTACTTGTGGGATAATCATCAGATAGAAATTGGCTTTGGGCAGTGGATGATGGTCGCTGTGCCTTTTACATTTGGCATGATTGTGTTGTGTTGGCTTTGGTTGACTAAGTTCGCATTTAAGCTCACACCTCAGAAAAGTGATACTCAAATGACCGAGGTTTTCTCTGCTCAACTTCAAGAGCAAGGAAAGATGACGATAGCCGAAAAGAATGTAATGTATGTCTTTTTGTTTGCGGTTTTTGGCTGGCTTTTAAGGCCATACTTGCAGACGTGGACTGGATTAAACATAACAGATACGGGCATTGCTGTTGCAGCATCAATCATGTTGTTTATTTTACCTGCAGATAGCTCAGGTGAGCAAAAAGTGATGGATTGGCCTGCGGCTAAAGAAGTGCCCTGGGGCATACTTTTGTTATTTGGTGGAGGCTTAACCTTAGCAAGCCAAATAAAAGGCTCGGGCCTAGCTGAGTACATCGCTAATTTGTTAGCGGGTGCCAGTGCAATCCCTCTTGTGTTGAGCGTTGTTGCTGTTGCAGCACTCATTACTTTCTTAACCGAGTTAACCAGCAATACTGCTACAGCTGCAGGGTTTTTGCCGCTGCTCGGGCCTGTTGCGGAGCAAGTAACAGGGACGCCTCTTGTATGGATCATCCCAGCTGCAATGGCCGCAAGCTGCGCATTCATGATGCCTGTGGCTACGCCACCAAATGCGATTGTGTTTGGCTCAGGCGAAATTAAAATTAAAGATATGATTAAAGCTGGGTTTGTGTTGAACCTAATTGCAATTGCGGTGATAAGTATCTTAACACTGACAGTTGCTCGTTGGGTTTTTGTATTCTAAATTATCTGCCAAGCTGTTCAGTTTTGAAGAGCTTGGCCTTTCTATTTAAGCTTCGAAACTTCCTACCTTATTTACAAATTATCCGTGTAGATTGCCTACTCAAAACCTTCAAAACCATGCTTTGTGTCGAACTGTTTAGAGTAAGGGCTGATTTGTAATTTATTGGCTAATCTTTCTATTTAATAATAAAGTTGGTGCTAGGCTCATCGCGTAATTATGTCGTGGCGTTTAAACATAGGCGCGATTGCAATAAAAGTTTCAGGTGCATGCTGTTATTTTGGGTATGAAATCAGCTCAAACTATGGAGTTGTACAGTAAGTGAAAGTCAGCAGATAACTCAATGGTATACTAATATCTGGTTAGAAATTGAGGTGAAAAGTGCAATCAAAGGCCACTTACAGATAATGGCTGTTGGTCACGAATAATAATAGTAGTTCTGGAGAATTTTAATACTTTGCAAATATAATCGTACTTTGAGCACGCTCAGGCATTTTTTGCAGGAGAGGGCTTGGTTTATCTGATGAAGATGAAGTTAGAGCGCTTTTCCTTTAAATGTGTAAGCTAATATTAATTTGATAAAAATAAAAAGGGCTTGGTCAACACCAAGCCCTTTTAAAGACTTCAAGCTTATTGAATTGGCAATTCAAGAGTGCCAGTGATCACATCTTCACTACCTTTCAACTGGTAGCTGTAGTTGATTGTAACTGTGTTCTTTGAACCTGTTTTGTTGTCATTCATACGCAAGTCATAATTGTTCCAAATACGTGCTCTATAGCCATTTTCTTGTGCAGAGCCGCCTCTGACCTCACCGTGATGATTTTCGTTTTGAGCGATTTTTGCTAAATACGCTGTTGAATAGTCATGGTAGTCACCGTTAATGACTTCCCGCATATTATTAGCATCGGCAGTAGTTTCTGTATTGTTCTTTGTATATTTAACAACTGAGTAGCTGAATTTTTCAACTAAGTGTAAGTTTTTAGGTAAAATGAAGGTAACATGACCGTCATAATCCCACGCCCAACTATCTTCACCTGCTGAGTTTTTCTTGACGATTAACGTGCCATTTGTGTGGTAGTTAAAGTTATCGGCTGTGAGTTCATTGATATCGAAAACAGCGTTTGCAGCAGGTAAGCTATATTCACCGTAGAAGTTTAGCTGCTCATTTTTACCTGAGATTGTATTCGTAACTTCACCAATAGATACACGGTATCTATGGTTAGCGACTACTTCTTTTTTAGGTGCTACGGTGATGCGTGTATTGTCTAAATCAAGCTTGACGTCATGTTCTACATCTGTTTCTACAGTCTGCAAAGTTGTCCAGCCATCTTTTGACTCGACAACGTGATTTACAGCAACAGCTTTAACGTTGTCCGTGTTTACTTCAACTGGTACGTTTAAGTATAGCTGTACGTCGTTGTCAACAGTGTCTTTTGCTTCAACAGTGGTGATGGTTCTAACTGTTGTTTCACTCAACTCCTCAGTTTGTAACTTAACAACTAGGTTCAAAGTGTTATTTGATAGCTCAACCGAAGAATTGCGGTAATTACTGTATACTTCAAATGCAGAAAGAGCAAGATCATACGAGATATGTATGTTTTCACTGCCGTAAACAAGTTCATCTTTTTCAAAGCCTGGAATAACGATCTCTAAGCTACCCACAAAGTGAGCTTCTAAGTCATATTGCTTAGTTTCTTCATTGAAGCTCGCGTACTTTTCACCAAAATCGTTACCTTCGGCATACACACGTTTAACTTCAAGTGTATTTCCTTCTTCATCTAGGACAGTAAGTGCGATAGTAAATTCGTGGTGATTAGCTGCAACAAGGTACATCACATCCATTGACTCGATCGCACTTGCATCTGCAAGCATAATTTCGCCATTGTTGGCTAGGTAATTCGTTGACTCTGGCACATAATTGTCATTACCGTCACCATTTAAGTCCGACTTATAATATATGTTGGCTGGTAAATCTTTTGCTACCTGAATCTCGTAAACGCCTTTTTCTTCGTTGAAGGTCGCTTTTGATGAGTAGTTAATTTCAGCTTTACGGTCGTAAGTGTTTCGGTTCCAATTGCGGTTTTGTAGACCAAAAACATCATCTGCCCAGATAGTTAAGTTTTTAATTGGCTGGTTGGTCTCAGAGTCAAGAATGCTAATTTCTTTTGTATAGCCTTCAGATACCTCAAGTTCAAACAAATCTGTCGTGTGAACTCCATTAGCAACAGAACCACCCGTTCTTACTTTGAAGTAGCGAGTCATAAAAACATCGCTTTCACTCGATACTTTAACGATGATATTTCTTCCAGCAGGTAGACCTGTGAAATTGAATGAGCCATCCTCTGTTACTGCAACTGCGTCTGACCATGCGTTATCCCAGAAGATGCTTACTTGAGCATCTGCTGCAGAAACGCCTTCAGATACAGAAACAACAGTACCCCTAATCGCTGCTGGTGCTTTTGCGTTATCTTGCTGTTCTTGAAGTAGATCAACTTGAGATTGTAATAGTTGATTTTGTTCATTTAATTGGTTTGAGATCTCCTTATTACCATCATCTTCTACTTCCAAACAACCTGTTAGTGCAAAGCAAGTCGCAAGTCCAAGAGCAATTTTTGAGTATTTAAACATTAACATCTTCCTGTATTAATTTTTTTCACTTTTAAATCGCGGCTATTAAAACACATTCGAATAAGAAAATATTTATATAAATAAAAACAGCCGAAAAACTTTGTGTTATTAATGAACAGCTTGTGTTTTATATGTATATTTTTTGGGACTTAGAGCGATATTTTCTTTTGTAAAAAAAAGTAAATAAAGGGGGAGGGTTATGGCTCTTAGATTAAACATTGTTCAATTATGAGGTTTGTATATTTATTTTTTACTGTGAACTTTTGAACAATTAGCTTCTGAAATAGTAGTAATCTGATAATTTCGATTAAACATAAAGCTAAAAGTTTAATATAATAAGGTGTAAATGTTGGTAGGTGTTAACGGGGGCAGAGTGGCAGTAGCACACAATTTCACTATCAAAAATTCACTTATTACACTTAAAGCGGCTTATTTATCTGGGCCCTATCCTTCGCATGAGGCGCGCCAAAGGCAATTAAACCGATTGAGGTTGGCGATTATTGAGAATAAGTCACGCTTAATTGGTGCAGCTAAAACTGATTTTAGTGTGCGTTCTGAGCATGACACAGTGCTAGCAGATGTCATACCAACTATAAGTCACATTAACTATCTATCAAAGCACCTAAGAGAATGGATGAAACCTGAGAAAAGATCCTCAGGGTTGGAGTTTTTTCCTTCAAAGGTGCTGAGTGAATATGTCCCTAAAGGCGTTGTTGGTATAATTGCACCGTGGAATTATCCGATTCAGTTAGCATTGGTGCCGCTCGCCACCGCAATTGCTGCTGGTAATAAAGTCATGATTAAGTTAAGTGAATACACGCCTGCTGTAAACGCAGTCATAAAGGATGTATTAGCAGTATTGAAAGGTGATTGTGTCGTGATTGAAGGCGGTCCAGATGTTGCTACTGAGTTTAGCCATCAAGCTTTTGATCATTTGTTTTTTACTGGCTCAACAGAAGTTGGTAAAAAGGTTTATACTGCTGCGGCACAAAATTTAGTACCAGTGACATTAGAGCTTGGTGGCAAATCCCCTTTAATCGTTTTAGAAGATGCAAACATCGAAAAAGTGCTTTTAGATATTGTATTTGCAAAAAATATGAATGCAGGGCAAGTGTGTGTGGCGCCTGACTATGTGCTTGTTCATGAAGCGATTTATGATGAATTTATTAAAAAGTTGAAGTTACAATTCTTGAAATCAAATACAAGGGCATTGAAGACGGGCATATTGAATGAGGCACATGCCCAAAGGCTTAAAAACTTGATGGTTGATGCTCAAGACAGGGGAGCAAAAATTTATCACTCAGTAGAATTAGAATCGATACACTCCAAAGAATTTGGCACGCATATGGTTATTGACCCGCCACTTGATGCGCGCATCATGCAAGAAGAAGTATTTGGACCGGTGCTGAATATCATTAAAGTACAAAGTATTGCGCATGCAAAAATGACCGTTCAAGAATTAGGGACGCCACTTGCCTGTTATCTGTATACGAACTGTCAGATTGCTCAGAATGATATTAGGCAGAACCTGCAAAGCGGCGCTTTATGTATTAATGATATGCTTTTTCACGTTGCGGTACCTGATTTACCGTTTGGTGGCGTAGGAAGCTCGGGGTTTGGTAACTACCATGGTAAAGAGGGGTTTGTTACATTTAGTCACTGTAAGTCTATATTCCAGTCAAGCAACAACATATGGCGAAGCAAACTATTCAGCAAATATAGTCATGTCATTCAACGTATACTGACACGACTATATTTAAGGTAGATTGTTTTAATTACTCGGCAAAACCACTGCCCGCAATGTATGTATTAGCTTGGATTTTATGATAAATCTCATTAGCAATACGTTGTCCACGCTCGAGCTGTGAGCGAGACAAACTTTGTTCATCTAATTCCCGACTTTCTGCGGCTTGTTTATAACCGTTGAATTCGGCAAGTAAATTCCATATGTATGAACGTTCAACGTTCTTTTGCACCCCAAGACCTTGGTAATAAAGCAAAGCTAGGTTGTACATTGCTAGGGTATAGTTATTGGCAGCCGCCCGTTCGTACCAAAAGCGTGCTTGCACATAGTCTTGAACTACGCCGTCACCATTAGCATGCATGACACCCAAATTGAATTGTGCAGCTGGTAGGTTTTTCTTGGCGGCTTGAGTAAACAAATCTACGGCTTTTTGCTTGTCAAGTTTTACGCCACGGCCTTCTTGATGCATGACAGCCAGTGCAAACATAGCATCTGCACTGCCAAGTTTAACTGCACGTTGTAAAAGTTCTGCTGCTTTTCTTGGGTTTCTCGGTACGCCATGTCCACCATCATACAGTTTAGCCAGTTCATACATACCAGGCGCAAAGCCCATATCGACTAAATACTGAAATTCTTGGATAGCAACATCAAACTGACCAGCATTTGCAGCAGCGATACCTTCTTCTAACCCTGCAAGTGTTGGAGTTGAACTGAGCAGAAACCCTGAGAATAAAAGTGTTTGAGTTATTTTTCGCATCTAATTTCTCCTTGTAGAGCAGGGGAAGTTTATTGAGTTTTAAGCACTGTGTATACCAATGCAGTTTAGACTATAAGTTTATGAAGGGGAATAAAAAAAGCCCTTTCGGGCTTTTTAATTTTCATATCTACCGTCACCGATATGAGCAATGTAGCAAGTAAATGAGTTTGTGAATATACTGGGTCGAATAGTAATCCACTTAATGAAACAAGCTTTGTGCGTATAATCAAATCATCGCTTCATTGAGAATGATTATCAGTTACTTGCTTTTGGATGTCAACTGTAAATGATAATTAATTGTATTTGAGGGTGTGATGTTTAGAGTATCGATTGTTATTTTTGCTGTGCTGATGCTGACAGGGTGTTTTTATCAAACCGTATATAAAAATTCAGATAAGTTGGCGCTGAATAGACTCGAGGAATATGTTGATTTAAATAAAACTCAAAGGAAGTGGGTGCTTAACGAAGTTCAAAAAGTGCAAATTTGGCATCAAACACGCTACCTACCAATTTACTTGAAGTGGCATTCGCAATTGCAAACGGATTGGCAAAGCGCAGATCGAACTGAACTTTATTCGCTAAGCAAAAAAGTAAGCAGGCATTGGTTCGAGCTTTTACAAGATTTAGAGCCGATAATGGTAGAGTTCTTACTGTCTTTGGATGCTGGACAGCGAGTTCAGTTTATTGAAAATATCAAGGAAAAAATGGCTGAACAGCAAAGCACAAAAGAAAGAGTAGAGAGAACACAGGAGCGGTTTGAAAAGTCACTAGGTCGACTAAGTGATGAGCAGCTAAAAATGATTCAGAAGCACAGTGAGTCCATATCATATTACCGACAAATCAGAAACTTAAATAATCAAAAAAGGCTCTTAGAAATCGAAACTATTTTGTTGAAAAACAAACCTTCAGACACTGATTTGAATCGCCTTGGTGTGCTTATCGTGAATCATCCAAACAGCAGGTCGGAGTATCAAGTCAAGCAAATGGAAAAGCGTGTTTTGTCTCAAATTGATTTTTTAATCAATTTACGAGGTACACTCACTGTTATGCAGAAAAGGGAATTTGAAGAACAAATGATAGAGATTGGTGATATCCTGAGTGTCATTCAATCGACCGAGCTTTAAGGTTGATAGTAAGAGCTGCAGACATTCTTTAAGAGTGGCTGCAGTTTGATTTAATCGCAAGCTCAGCTTATATTTTGCAAGTCGTCGGTATGTTAGGCTTTGCGTATTCTAACCTGTCAATCTTACTTGCCGTGTGGTAGCAGTCCAAGCCAGAGACTGCAACTGTGTCTAATTGTTCTAAGTTAACAAATCCGTCTGCTTTCACTGCGTTATCATCCACTTCAACATGTACAATTTCGCCAATAACAAGTACTGTTTTGTTTAATTCGATAGTTTGATGTTGCCTAAGCTTTAAGCCTATCTTTACTTGGCTTTGCGTTACAAATGGCGCCTCAAAACCTGCATGGTAATAAGGTGTCAATCCTGTTTCGTCAAATTCAGATTGCCCCTCATCATAGCGTGCAGACGTCTGGTGTGCTTCTTTCCAAATCAAAGAATTTACGTGGTTAATTGTATAGGTTTCTGTTTCCAACATATTTTCTAATGTGTCACGCCTTACACTGTGGGGTCTAAAAATAACACCCATAAGTGGTGGATTTGCACCTAAATGAAAGACTGAGCTCACAATTGATAAATTTTCTCTGCCATTTAAGTCCTTGGTTCCAATTAGATTGGCGCTTTTATACCCAGACAGACTGTTGATGAAGTGTGCGCGGTATCTTTCAGATAAATTGAGTATGTCTTGGTTGTTTAAAATCATGAACTTACCATTGTATGTTGTGGCCTTGCCAATCGATATAGTCGATGGCTCCATTGAACTCTCGATTGAGTTGGAATGTATGTAGCTGCTGGGCAACAAATTCCGGCTTAAATAATTTTCCTGCGGGAACATTGTTTTGAAAAGGTTTAGATAATTCAGAATCTGTTGTACCAGGATGAAATAGCATGAGCTTTGCGTTACATTTTCGCCTTTGCAATTCAATACTGGCTGTTTTGAATAACATATTTAATGCAGCTTTTGATGCTCTGTAGCTATACCACCCACCTAATTGGTTGTCAGAAATGCTCCCTATTCGAGCGCTTAATGCTGTGAACACGCAAGGAGTTTGGGTTGATAGAAGGTGCGGTATAAATGCTTGCAGCCACATAAAAGGCGTCATTGTATTCACGTGTAAGAGCGTACTGAAATAATCAATGTCAAACGCTTCAATGCGCTTTTCAGGCATGTTTGTTTGTGTATGTAATACCCCGTTGCATACAGTAATGGATGACAACATGGGGTAGACTCTTGAAATCAGGCTAGCGACATCGCTAATACTTTTTTGCGAATAGTCAGTTTGGTATTTTTTCAACAGGGGATGTGAGATGTTGAGTGTTTCTCGGCTCACAGCAACGACTTGGTTGTTTAGACGCAAATTCAAATTAACTAACGCCTTGCCAATTGCTCCACTTGCTCCGATGATGACAACAGTTTTTTGAGACATAAAACGGATTCTGCACGGATAAATATTTATCATGATGGATACGAAATGTGCCTGAATTTAGATCACTGACTTGCAGGTGCCAAAGAAACTTATCCTTGCTTACCATGGATATGATTGAAAAAAGTGTAATCAAATGGTCTTTTCAATTAAGTCGTTTTAACAGTATATTGGTTTGAATAAAATGTATTCAAAGGAAAGTGTATGGATCAGCAATATACAAATCTTCGCCGTAATGTGAGTCTGTTAGGTGAGTGTTTAGGGGCAACCATCGAACACGCTCAAGGTTCAGAATTACTCGAAAAAGTTGAACAAATAAGACATCTTGCCAAAGCCTCCAGAAGTGGTGATCACCAAGCTAGAGATTTGCTAATTGATACGCTTAAAGCGCTCAGTAACGAAGAATTACTGCCTGTTTGTAGAGCCTTTAATCATTTTCTTAATTTGGCAAATGTCGCAGAGCAATATCACACCACGTCTAAGGCAGGATCGCCGAATGGTGCATTTGAAGCCATTGAAGGCACGATTAAGGAGCTGGCAGAAAAAATTGCAAAAGGTGAGTGCACTCAAGAACATGCGCTTCAAGCGCTGTCATCTTTGCAAATAGAACTGGTACTCACAGCGCACCCGACAGAAGTCACTCGTAGAACCATCATCAGCAAACATGTTGAGTTAAGTGACTGTCTAAAAGAGTTAGAGAATATCGAGTGCTCAGGCGTTGAGCGCGACACTGTGCTTTCTCGAATAGCGCAGCTGATCTGCCAAGCTTGGCATACTAATGAAATTAGAGATAAAAGACCTACCCCTTTAGAGGAAGCCAAATGGGGCTTTGCAGTGGTTGAAAACAGCTTATGGCATGCGATACCAAGGTTTGTGAGCGAGTTGAGAAAAATGGCGCAAGTGCATTTAGGTGTTGTGTTACCGCAAAACTTTTCGCCTGTAAAGCTTGCTTCTTGGATGGGGGGAGACAGAGACGGCAACCCAAATGTAACCGCAAAGGTGACTCAAAGTGTGCTTGATCATGGTCGTTGGATGGCTCTGGACCTGTATTACCGTGATTTGGATAAGCTCAGTGCTGAACTCTCAATGAGTGGCGCAAATGAGGCACTGTTAACGCATACTGGCAATACCAGTGAACCATATCGAGATTTACTTAAAAATGTTAAAGCAGACGTTCGAGAAACAATAGATTTTCTTGAGAGCAAAATCAAAGGTGTCCCGACATCTTGCAGGGATAAGATTAAACACACAGAGCAGTTACAAGACCCTCTATTGATTTGTTTTAATTCTTTAAATGAGATGGGGATGGAAGTTGTTGCCAATGGTTTACTACTTGATGTGCTTAGACGGTTAAATTGCTTTGGCGTTAATTTATGTCAACTTGATATTCGCCAGGACTCAGCCCGTCACACCGAGGTGCTTTCAGAGTTAACAAGGTACTTGGGTGTTGGCGATTATGCGCAGTGGTCAGAAGAAGATAAGCAAGCTTTCTTATTGTCTGAGTTGAGCTCTAGGCGGCCCATTATTCCAAAGCATTGGCGCCCGAATGATTCTGTAAAAGAGGTACTCGATACATTTGACGTGGTAGCTCAGCAAGACCGTGCAGCTTTGGGGATATATATCATTTCTATGGCGCAATACGCTTCAGATGTATTGGCTGTTCAATTGCTGTTGAAAGAGAGTGGGGTCAGGTTTAACTTACCGGTAGCTCCGTTATTTGAAACGCTCGATGATTTGAACCGCGCAGATAAAGTTATGACAGAGTTGTTCAGCTCTAGCTGGTACAAAGGGCATTTATCTCATCAACAGTATGTGATGATTGGCTATTCTGACTCTGCTAAGGACGCCGGGATGATGGCTGCTGGTTGGGCACAATACCGTGCTATGGAATCTCTTATTGAGCTTGGAGAAAAGCATGGCATTAAAATGAAGTTATTCCATGGGCGCGGTGGAACGATCGGCCGTGGTGGCGCGCCTGCGCGTCAAGCATTGCGCTCTCAGCCCCCAGGTTCACTTAAACATGGTTTACGTGTGACAGAGCAAGGAGAAATGATCCGCTTTAAATTTGGCCTCACACCCGTTGCTATTCAAAGCTTGTCTTTGTACGCCAGTGCTATTATAGACAATAACTTGTTTCCACCACCAAAGCCTCAGTCACAATGGCGTGAAGCGATGGGTGTGCTGAGTGAAGCATCATGCAAGAGATATAGAAAATATGTGAGAGACACCCCCGATTTTGTCTCGTATTTTAGAAGTGCAACACCTGAAATTGAGCTTGCAAAATTACCCTTGGGCTCGCGCCCCGCTAAACGAAACCCTAAAGGCGGAATAGAAAGTTTGAGAGCAATTCCTTGGATTTTTGCATGGAGTCAAAATCGGTTGATGTTACCCGCTTGGTTGGGAGCCAATGAAGGGATTAAAGCTGTGCTTGATTTGGGTGGGGAAGCATTAATTGAAGAAATGAGCGAGTTGTGGCCATTTTTTAGAACCCGATTAGAGATGCTTGAAATGGTTTTTTGCAAAGCAGACCTCTGGCTTACCGAATATTATGACGAAAGGCTCGTACCTGAAGTTCTACAACCAATAGGTGAGCAGCTTAGAGCTGAGTTAAAAGAGACAACAGATGAGGTTTTACGCCTTGCACCAAAAGGAAGCTTGCTATCGGCACAGCCATGGATAAAAGAATCCATTTCATTACGAAACCCTTATACCGATCCACTCAATTTATTACAGGTTGAACTACTCAAGCGAAGCCGTAATACAGATAATCAAAGCTTAGATAGTGCATTGATGATCACCATGATGGGGATCGCGGCTGGTTTACGCAATACAGGTTAATACTTATGTGCTAATTGAAGCGTAATAGCACATTTATATAACTTATCGAAATAAAAAACCAATCCCAAAGGGTTGGTTTTTTGTTTTTTACTCATTTTTAAATCTTATTTTATTGACAGCAGCGCCGATTAAATTAAAATCCCCATCCTATTTATAAATTTATTAATCAGTTCCTTTACAGAGTTCTTTATGTCAGCACTATCTACCAGCATTACTTTTGATCAAACAACCTCTCTAATCCTGATGACGGTGCGTGGTAAAGCTGGAGCAGAAGATGTAGTGAATGCGTACAAAGCTGCAAAAGTCTACTCGGAACAGCATGGTAGTAAAAAAGTACTGGTGGATGTCTCTGAGCTGGAACATAAGTTTGCGGCAATTGACATCGTTAATGTCATGCCAAAAGTGGCTCACTATTTAACAAATATGCAAATTGCTCGGGTAGTTGGTTTTGAAGGTTATATGCACGATTTATTTTTGCAAAAAGTTAAAAGATTCGGTATTCATGCAGAAAACTTTGAATGTTTTAAATCTGCAAAGGAATGGTTGAGTAACGCATAAAACCTGCGTAAACTGGCATGCCATATTCTATAATAATTAAATTATGGTAATAATAGACAGCAAAACAGAAGAATATATTTACGATATTGCAAAGCAATCTAACGGTGTTTTTGCATCAAGTGTGGTATCGGAACTGACTAAAAAGCTCAATTGCGATCGTGAGCAATTACAGCAAGCTTTACTTGTTGTTGCAGCAAAATTCTCTCAAGCGCCTATCTCCTCATTTTTTGTTGGTGCAGTCGCCTTCGACAAAATCACTGGGAACCTTTATTTAGGTGCAAATCTTGAATTTAAACACCAAGCATTGTCATTAGTAGTGCACGCAGAGCAGGCGGCGATTAATAATGCATGGGTCAACGGTGCACATGAGATCACGTCAATAGCGATTAATGCGGCGCCGTGTGGGTTTTGCCGCCAATTTATGAATGAGTTAAGTTCAGCTGGCAACCTAAGCATACTACTACCAACGGGGAAATATACTTTAAGTGAACTGCTTCCCTGTGACTTTGGGCCGGGTGATTTAGGCAACGCGTCTTCTTTGATGGCAAACGATGTATCAGACATTGACATTGATTTACCTATTTCTGAAGCACTCAAACAACACCTTCGTTATGCATATGTGCCCTATACACAAAACCTGTCTGCAGCCGAGCTTGTGTTAAAAGATGGCCGAGCATTCTATGGTCGATATGCAGAAAATGCAGCCTATAGCCCAAGTCTATCGCCAATGAATAGCGTTTTAAGCCAACTAGCTTTAGCAGGTGAAGCATTAAATGAAGCGGACGTAGAACGTATTACACTTGTAGAAAAAGCGGGAAATGAAAATCAAAAATCCGTGGCGCAAGCTGTAATGACGAGCTTAAAGGGTAACTTACCACTTATACACCACGTATTTTAGTACAAAGTAGGCGCTAGCCTACTTTGCTTGTGTAAGCAGTATCTCAGCTGCTTTGATAACCACCGACACAGCACGTTTTTCAACTAGCTGGTGGTCAACATCAGGAATTTCTTGTCTCGTACGGTTAACTAATACGCCTGCAACACAAGCGGCTTTAAGCCCAAGCGCCGCACACATAGTAAATAGCGTTGCCGATTCCATCTCATAATTCATAACATTAAGCTTTTGCCACTCTTCACATGAGCCTTGAAATGCTTTAGAAACATAACCAGAGAAGGTGTCATAGCGTTCTTGTCCTGGATAGAAAGTGTCGCTAGATGCTGTAATGCCCGTATGGTACGGTACGCCTTCAAGCTCACATGCTTGTACCATTGCTTGCGTGCTATGGAAATCAGATACCGCAGGGTAAGCCAACGGCGCAAAGTGTTGACTCGCACCATCCAATCTTACAGAGGCAGTACTGACAAGAATGTCACCTTCATCAATTTGCGGCTGAATTGCACCCGTTGTTCCGATGCGTAGGAAAGTTTTGATACCAAGCTGAGCAAGTTCTTCAACAGCAATTGAAGTAGATGGTCCGCCTATTCCCGTTGAGCAGACAACCACAGGTTGTTCTTTGATTGTCGCAAGGTAAATGTGAAATTCACGTGTTTGTGCAAGGCAAATAGCATTATCTAATTGCTGTGCAATACGCTTTGAGCGTTCAGGATCGCCAGGCACGATAGCAAGTGTTGCCCCTTGAAGATCTGCTTTGGTCAACCCTAAGTGAAATACCTTTTCCATAAAAAACCTTTCTGTGTTCTAAAACGTAATGGTTAAAGTTAGCGAGATTTAAGTACAGGACACATGTCCGCTGTGTCGGCGCAAGTTCGTCAACTGGTTATTTTAAAAACGAGCTTGGTTGCAATACAGGTAAACTTGTTACTAGCACACCCATAATATCGATTTGATCAATAAAAACATAAGTGAACTATTGCCATGCTTGCATGTTGGGCTTCGCTAATCTAAACCTTAATATAGCAATGTAGAGAGGACAATTTTATGCCAACATCTCACTCAGTAGATAAAAATCCGGAGTTCGCTCGGTGTTTAGAGAGTAATCAAATAGCAGCACTCGCCCCGTTTCACTGGTTATCATTAGCTTGCAAAGATATTGTTAGGGCGCCAATTCTTAGCTTAGTTTACGGTTTGGTCTTCAGCATCATTCCTGCATTTATCATGTGGCTTGTTTTTCAGTCAGGTACGCATTTAGTGATTTTACCTGCCTCCGTCGCATTTGCCTTAATTGGTCCGGCATTTGCCGCTGGGTTGTATGATGTTGCTTGGGAGTTAGAAAAAGGCCACAAGCCAACACTGATGCATAGCTTAAAGTCAATGTTTAGAAACCCAGCTGGTGAGTGGGGTTTTGCAATCTTATTAATGGTAATCATGATAGTATGGATGCGCTTGGCGGCACTAATACATGCGCTTTACCCAAATGTACCAAACCCTAATTTTGAACAGCTGTCTGCCTTTTTAGCATTGGGCTCTATTGTCGGTGGCATTCTTATGATGGCTGTATTCGCTATCTCGGCATTTACGCCCCAGATTATGATGGAACGCCGTGTTGATATAATGACAGCAGTGGTGTCATCTATCCATGCTGTGGGGACTAATGTCCCAGCGATGATTGTGTGGGGCTTAACCATAGTCACGCTTGTTGTCATCGGGTTTTTAACTGGCGCAGCAGGTTTTATCATTATTATGCCGTTACTATCTTACGCAAGTTGGCATGGTTATATCGCTATTATAAAAACGAAAAAGCCCAGAGGATACGAATAACTAGACATCATCTGTGAATATTCAACCGCTTAGAGAAATGCGCATTTTTCTCTAAGCGGTTGACTTATATTTCCACCATGTTATATCAGCGTTATTCTAATTGTAATTTTCTCTTAGCTCATTATTTTTAATAATAACTCCCTTGAATTTAAAGCGTTTTTTCAATTTTGATTTGATAAACCTAATGGGGAATATGATTGGAAATGGGTTAAATTCAATAGCGGAATACGTTTTTGAAGTAGAGTTAATTTAGCATGATTATGCAAATTATTGAGGAGCACGCTATGAGCAACAGCAAATCACAATACCTTGAAAAACTAGAAAATTGTTTGTGTCCACCAGGTGATGGTGTTTTCACTGTAAATACGGCTAAGGAGCGTAAAGACGCACTTAGACAAAAGTTATATGGCCAAACAGAAGGTGTTGAAGCGCTTTGGAAAGACTCGCTACAAACGATTGATGCGAGTGAGCACAAAGCCGCGATTTTAGGTATTAGCTCTGACTGTGGTGGTGGTATTTTACGTGGTGCAAACTGGGGTCCACTGTTTTTAAGAAGTACGTTAATAGAGCAACAGCCGCAAACATCAGCATTTGATTTAGGTGATGTTCGTGTTATTCCTCACTTACTTCATGACAAGTATTTAAATGAAGGTACGATCTCAAACTGTCAAAAAGCGCTTTATCAAGACGAAAACAGTGAATACTTTGTCGCACCGCTTTCAATCACTGAAGATGTATGTGACGGCTTTTATAAGTATTATCCAGATAAAGGTGTATTTGGTATTGGCGGTGACCATTCTATCAGTTATCCACTTACAAAAGCCTACTTAAAAGCAAAAAGAGAGCAGGGCAAGCGTACGGCTATCATTCATTTTGATGCGCACACTGACTTGCTAGTAGAAAGATTAGGTATCGATCTTTGTTTTGGCTCTTGGTGTACTCACATTCTTGAGTTTTTACCGGCTCCACATCATCTTATCCAGTTTGGCATTCGTTCAAGCGGAAAAGCGAAAGAGCACTGGGAAGGTACTTTCGGTGTTAAGCAGCATTGGGCACATGAAATTCGTGAAAAAGGTGCAGACGCAATTGTTGCTGGTGTAATTGAGCAGCTTAAAGCTGATAATGTTGATGAGCTGTACGTTAGCTTTGACATCGATGCCCTTGATGAAGAGTTTGCTGCGGCGACAGGTACACCTGAAACAGGCGGTTTAACACCTGAAGAGGCGCTTACGATTTTGAAAGCGCTTGCTAAAGAGTTCCCAATTACAGGTGCTGATATGATGGAAATTGCACCATTTACAGATAGTTCTTTAGCTGGGCAATCTAGCTCAGAAACGACTTTACGAGAAGGGGCTAAGATCTCAGCATTTTTGATTGATGCAATGAACAAAGCATAATCTCGGATATGATGAGAGGAGTATTTGCTCCTTTCATCATCTTTAAGTCCCCTGTGAATACCCAATTCAAATATCTTTTCCTACACATTTCACAGAGTATCAATTCTTACCTATAGTTTGTATAAATATACCTAGTCTGATTGGAGAGAAGTGTTGTATTTGTGGGTGCTTGGATGCTATTTCTTTTTGTTCGCGACACTCGTTCAAGCTAATTATACGCTCAATATAGTGACTGAAAATTTTCCAAAGTTTCAATATCTTAATGGTGAGGGCGAATTAGTTGGCAGCGCGGTAGACAAAGTTAAAGCGGTATTAGATGAATCAAAAATAAACTATAGAATTTCTGTGCAGAGTTGGACGACGGCATACAATACGGCAGCACGAGATGAGAATACGTGTATCTTTTCGATGGCTAAAAATGAAGTTCGTAGTGAAAAATTTAATTGGATTTTCCCAATTAGTAAGTTTACAACCTCCTTTTATGCGCTCAAGTCGTCGCAAATTTCTCTAGAAACAATAGAAGATACAAAACAGTATAAAGTAGCAGTGATAAAAGATAACTACAGCCACCAGTTTTTAATCAAGAATGGGTTTATTGAAGGGTACAATTTAGTATTAATAAACTCATTTGACCGAGTGTTTGAGTTACTTGCGACGAGGCGAAAGTTTGTCGATTTGGTTATTCTAAGCGACAATCAGTTTGAATTTAAGAGACAGAATGAACCCAATAGTGCGCTGTTAGAGCCGGTTTTAACCCTGCGGAATTTGGATACTGAACTATATTTTGCCTGTAATAAAGGTCTTTCACCTCATGTGACGAGGAGAATTATCAGTAGTTATGAAAAGCTTAAATTGCATTGATTTTGTCAGCAAGAGGCGTTCACCTCTCACTGTCAGTGGTTACTTTTTTTGAGGACTTGTTGGCCATGCAAAGCCGTGAAAAGTATCTAAATATAGTTGTTCAACTTTGTCTCTAGCCCAAGGCGTTTTGCGCAAAAACTTTAAACTAGACTTAACGGAAGGGTCTTTTTTAAAGCAGTTGATGTCAACATGCTGCGCCATTTCCTCCCAGCCTAGCTCAGCTTCCAGCTTTTCAACTATGTCTTGTAGTTTGACACCATGGAGTGGGTTATTTGGTTGCTGTGTACTCATGTTTAAACCTAAAATTCGTGACGCGCTAGTGTACTCTTATCTTACCTCTGAGATCCAGCCTTTTAGGCTGCCCATTTTCATCGAGTTTTAACCATACTAGCTGGCTATCTGGTTGGTTTGTATATTTGTGACTGCAAACATACATTTCATTAAACTGTTTGATTAATGACCCTTCGCTATATTGAGATGAGTTAAACAAGCAAACGCGCTGCGGTGAGTCAATAAATACCCTCGGCGAATTTTCTTTTGCATTTAATGGCAAACAAGATAAAAAAAGTATTAAAAATGATAAAAAATTGATCTTATACATGGCATTACTCATAGTCTGGGCTAATGTTTATTAGGTCGAAGTACGTTTATCGGCACTAATGTTACTGTAACAACCTAGTACTGAAAACGGCTGTTCAAAAGGATTGTCAGCGGCAAAACCGTCTGACCGATTATATTAAAATGTAAGCACAAGTCATGCCCGAATGGTAGCTTGATTGTAATAGGGGGAAGTATGGCATTTGACACTCAGTTAATGGCGGAACTAGAACTATTGGCAAAATTTCCAAGGAGTAGTTTGCACCAAGGCATCAAAATACATAGCAGTGCGGATCAAAGCATTTTGGCAGCAGCTGAGCGGCTATTTGCGAAAGGCGTAATAGATAGACCTGATGGAGGTTATTTGACTGACTTGGGTCACGACCTACTGTCTCATATTGACCAAGTCCATGGGGCATTAAAATAACGCCCCAATACTTGATTTAATTAAGCTGCATCCGGTTGATTCTCGGGTGCTGCTTTAATAAATGCTTCCAACGTGTTGCAGTGTGCGTAAATGGCTGCAATTTTTGGAAATTGTGTCATATCGACTTTAAAACGCAGTGCATTAAATACCTGTGGCACTAGGCAAAGGTCTGCCAACGTCGGTTGTTCGCCAAAGCAGAAAGGCCCTTCACCTAATGTAGGTTCTAGCTTTTTGAAGCCCTCAATGATCCAGTGTTTATACCAAGTCGTTTTTTGCTCATCAGTTACGTTTAATTCACCACTTAAATATTTAAGAACACGCAGGTTATCAATAGGGTGAATATCACATGCAATGGCATAACTGAAATTTCGTACCTGTGCCTTTTGCCATGGATCCGATGGCAAAAGAGGTATGTTTGGGTGTGTTTCTTCTAGCCACTCTAGGATTGCTAAAGATTGCGCTAAAGTACCTTGCTCAGTTTCCATTGCTGGTAATAGACCCTGTGGGTTTTTATCTGTGTAAGGTGCTTGTTGTTGTTCAGATTTCAAAAGGTTAACAGCTTCAAGCTGATGCTCAATACCTTTAAGGTTGAGCGCGATGCGAACGCGATAGGCCGCCGACGAACGAAAGTAAGTATATAGTTTCATTTTAAATCCTTATTCACGACAAAGGCCACATTGCAGTGGCCAATATAGATATAGTTTTTTATGCAGATTTATCTATTATGCACCTTTGAAGTACTTTTTGATGCCTTTCCAACAATCTGAATAGTTTGGTTGGCGTTCTTTACCTTCCAGCGCATATTTAGTTGGAGAAATCACATAACGAGATTCAAACATAAACGCCAAGGTATTCTCGTAGCGCTGAGGTTCAAGTTCTGCGTTTGAGGCTTTTTCAAATACATCAGCTTCAGGACCATGTGGAGACATGCAGTTATGCAAGCTCATGCCACCAGGCACAAAACCATGCTCTTTTGCGTCATATACACCTTCGATCAGGCCCATAAATTCACTCATGATGTTACGGTGATAATATGGTGGGCGGAACGTATTCTCTGCAACCATCCAACGTGGTGGGAAGATAACAAAATCAACATTAGCAACGCCTTCTTCGCTTGAAGGAGACGTCAAGACTGTGAAAATTGATGGATCTGGATGGTCAAAGCTCACTGTATTCATCACGTTAAAGCGCGAGAGGTCATATTTATATGGTGCGCTGTTACCTGTCCATGCAACCACATCTAGTGGAGAATGTCCGATATCACAACGGAATAGGTTGCCATTGAATTTAGCGACAAGTTCAAAATCGCCTTCTAAGTCTTCAAATGCTGCGACAGGGTACTGAAAGTCACGCTCGTTAGTGTAACCATTTGCGCCAACCGGCCCACGTTCAGGTAAAATATAAGGGTGACCGTAGTTCTCGCAAATATAGCCACGTACTTGTTCGCTAATTAGCTCGACGCGGAACTTAAGACCCCGTGGGATAACTGCAATCTCACCAGGCTTAATCGCCAGCTTACCGCACTCAGTGTGTAATACTAGTTCACCTTGTTGAGGCACAAATAATAATTCACCATCAGCATTATAAAAGTAGCGACCTTCCATTGAGGCATTGGCCACGTATACATGAATGCCAATACCTACTTGGCCATTTGCACTGCCATTGGCAGCCATTGTAATTAGACCATCAATAAAGTCTGTTTTCTCAGTAGGCACTTCAACTGGGTTCCAACGCAGCATTGACGGTGGCGTTGGTACTTCTGTAATAGGACCTGTTCTCACTAAGCCATTGTCCATTGGTTGGTACTCACCTTGTAAAACAGATGGGCGAATACGATAAAACCAATTTCTGCGGTTTTCAGCGCGAGGTGCTGTAAATGCAGTTGTATTATATTGCTCTGCGTATAGGTCGTATTTCACTTTTTGCGGTGAAAACTGTCCTACTGGTAACGCGCCTGGTAGGGCTTCAGTTTCAAATTCGTTACCAAATCCTGTCAAATAGTCGAATTCTGTACTCATTTTACGTAGACTCCATTGATGTTTTCTGTAAGATACTCTCATGTGAGAGTAATTGCAAACATCCTGATAAAGATGTACTGTAAATTAATAATTACAAAAATGAGAGGTGCTTTGCACTGTGAGTAAATCAAAGATTTTAGATATTAGCCATTTTTTGCCTTATCAACTGGTCGCCTTGTCTACCAAGGTTAGTGACGCTTTTGCACACGTTTATAGCCAAGAAGCCGGGTTAACTCAGGCTCAATGGCGTGTGCTCTCGCATGTGATAAATATTCAATTTGCAACGGCGAAGCAAATTTGTGAGTTAGCTAATATGGATAAATCGACTGTGTCACGTGCAATAAAGCAATTAGAGCAGAAGCAATTCCTTCGCCTTAATCAGCACCCAGAAGATAAGCGTGCAACAGTAATAGAGTGCACTGATATGGGATTCGATTTGTATAAACAGCTGACGCCGAAAGCGTTAGAGTGGGAGCAAGTTTTGTTAGAAAGTTTTTCTGAAGGTGAGAAAGATACTCTGAAAAAGCTTATCTCAAAATTATCACAAAGCGTTGATAAAGAGTAGGCTAGAAATGGCGCATCACGATATACTTGTGTGCGCCAAAGCTTCTCGCCTTACAGGCTACGCAGCTTGTTTATAACCGCTTGAATACCATCAAATTTAGTTTTTCTATACTGAGCCTCTTTGACTCTTTTTAAGTTTTCCCAATAGGCTTCATCGCCTGGATACTGAGGTTCAATAACATATGATGTGATTGTATTGCCATGAGGGTCTCGTAGTGAGCATTTATATTCTACGACTTGATCGTGGGGGTCTGGCGCTTCACAGCGTTCACGCAAAGGCAAATCGACACTTTTTTTCTTTCTCAGCATTGTATCTAATATATTCGCAAGGTTTTGTGCTTTGGTTGAGACGACACTTTTAGAAACATAGCCCTGCAAATAGCGCTCAGTATAAATTGCAACTACCACTGATGCTGCAAGTGCATAGGTATCTGCCATATAGTAGAAGTCGTTGTTGTAACGAACATTTAGCGCTCTATGATTAATAACATCCTCTGACTTAACCAGTAAGCTACTTAGCAAAGCAAGATCTGGTGCACCATATCTAGCAGTGTCAGAATAATGTTCCATTGATGACTCTAAAGACCTAAATTCTGAGATGAATTCAAACTCAGCATCTCTGATGATCTCAGCTCTAACGCGCTCTTGAATTGCTTGTAAACTAGCTTCACTGAGCATCACATAATTAGGTCCGCTTGAGCCAAAAAAGCGGTTGAAAAGTAAAGATCCGACGCCTGATAGCAGTTGTTCTTTGGCTAGGTCTAAAATTTGTTCGCCTGCGCTGGCTGTGTCAGCTTCTTGCTGAGTGGCATAGGTAGGTGTAGCAGCGATGCTGCCTAATATGCTTACACTTAGTAATAGTGTTTTTAATTTCATTTGAATTTATCCTTTTCAAAAATGCAGTGTATTTATATATCTGAATTGCTTAACCTTGGGAATATTATATTCATTGGTGTGTGTCGGTTATATGAATACAAGCAAAAGATTTAATTATCTTGAGAAGAAAGAGACGATTTTAATTGAGTGAAAGGAATAAAAAGGCCAGAAATTAAACTGGCCTTTGGTATCTAATTACATGTTTAAGTTAGATATTAGAATTTGTAGTTAACACCTAACTTGATACGCCATGAAGAACGTTCAGCATCAAATGTTGTAGGCGCTTCGTCTTCATAACCTTCGCTGTATACGTACTGGTTAGCTGCTTGGTCATATTCAACACCTACTAAATCGCGGTTGTTGAAGAAATCAGTTCTGTAAACCTTACCTGCACTGCTATCAATTAGGTTAAGTAGATTCTTAACTGAGAAGTATACAGAGCCTTTGTGACCTTCCATAAACCCAGGGATTTCTTGAGTGAATTTAAAGTCTAAACGGGTTGTCCAAGGGCCAGTAACGGTGTTTCTATCAACGATGTTTCCAGCATGACCGCCTAACCCATTTTCGTCAATTAAGGTTTTTAATTGCTCATAGCTATAGCCGTCAGCATATCTTACTTTAGTATCATCAGCACCTGTCGGGATATAAGCTAGGAATTCACCGTCGTCAAAGTTGTTTTGGCCACCAAAAGTGTCAAATCCATTATCAAATATCCAGCTGTAAGGTCTGCCTGAGCTGCGTTCACCTTGTAATGAGAAAGTAGACTTATAACCAGCAAACAATTCAGTAGAGTATGATACATTTAGCTTAAAGCTGTGTTCAATTTCGTAGCGGCTACGGCCAACAACAGGGTTGTTTCTATCAGCTGTGTTGTACTTCTCATAGTTTGAGTTAGCCGTTGAAGAAGTACCACCTACCAAAGATGACGCATCTTGGTTTGCATATGAAGTATTTACATAGAAGCCGTTTTCAAATGCTTTTGATAGGCTTAATGTAAATGTCTTACGCGTACCACCATCGCCATTTGTCAACATGATATCAGCGCGATCACGCTCTCCAGTACCGACATAAATATTTCGACCATCAGGACCTACTACAACTTCTTGCGTCTCACGGTACAGTTCGTGCCAGCGAACGGCATCTTGTTCTTCAACATACATGAAGCTTGCTTCAAGATCCCAGTTGTTACCAAGGCCAATGCTTGAGAAATCCGCAGAGTAGTTAGCTGTAATGCCATATCGCCACTCTGATGGCAGATCGAAGTTAGGGTCGATAAGGTTTACGTCGCCGTCGCCCGGCTCAAGAGTTGCGCCAGCTGGTGGTTGAGTGAAGTTAGGGTTTTCTAAATCTACACCGTCAGTATTAGCACGTACGTTGATTTGGCCATCGTTTGAATAAGAGTTAGAGATCCAAACATTTGGTGTACCACCGTAGTAGCGACCCACACCACCACTGATTGTAAGATCGTCAGCCGCAGTCCAGTTAAAGCCTAAACGAGGAAGGATGATGTCTTTTCCATCTAAGCTGTTGGTGTTTGAGAAACCGTACAAACCAGTGAAAGTGCTGTTTTCACGGATTAAACCTGATGTTGAAATGCGCTCATAACGAACACCTGCATTAATCCATAGGTTATCTTGGATATCCCAGCGGTCTTCAACAAACATATGTAGGTTTTGCACTTCGAAATCGGCAGCAGCATCATTCGGGTTACCTGTATGTGCGTTTGAATAAGACACGCGACTCGCTTTACCTGCTTTAAAGTCTTCCAAAGAGTCGAACGTCCAGTCACCACGTGAGAATGGTACGAACTGGTTAAATACGTCAATCTTTTCAACGCCAATACCAAAGCTCAGTGTGTGGTAATCAAATAGGTACTCACCTTCAACATCAATAGTCGTTGTTGTGTTTTCGAGTTGGTTAGCGTGACGGAATGGATCTGTACCGAAGTACAATCTATTGTCGTCAAAGTCTATACGTACTTGGCCAACTTTTGCATCATTAAGCGCATCAGAGAAAGGTGCTTGATTAGTTTTAGTATCTTTATAGGACACTTTTACCTGAGTTGAAAACTCATCAGTCCAATCTGAATAGAACTGAGCAGCATAAGATGTAATTTCACCTTTTTTATCGTACCAGTTACTTAATAAAGAGAAACGATCATCACGTGTATTTTGCGGCGTGATTGAGTTATCTGTTGAGTCTTGGTAAGTAAACGCTGCACGGTGATAGTCGTTGATATTCCAATCAAGTTTTAACAATAATTTCTCACTATCATTGTCTAAACCGTTTGGTGCATCACCAGTATTAACGCCATATTTGCTGCTAGCTACACTTTGCACATCTGAGATGTCAGCACTAGATAGCCAACTAACCTCGTTTGCAGCACCAGAACCTTGCACGCCCCACTCAGTTACAAATGGTGTTGTTGATTCTTCGTAAGCAACGAAGAAGAAAAGCTCGTCTTCGATGATTTTACCACCAAGCGCTGCACCAAATGTTTTGCGCTCATACTGTAAATCTACATCTGTACCATCTTCACGTTTTGGCGTACCCGCTAATGAATCATCTTCGTACTCATAGAAGAATTCACCAGAAAGCTCGTTAGTACCAGACTTTGTTACTGCATTAACTGATGCCCCTGTAAAACCAGACGCTTTCGCGTTAAATGGTGTGATATCAACAGAAACTTGGTCAATAGCTAGAAGAGAAATAGGAGAACCATTTGTTGGGTAGCCATTGTCGTTTAGACCGAAGTCATCATTTTGTTTAACACCGTCAATCGAGATGCTGTTAAAGCGTGGGTTTACACCAGCAACTGACATTTCGCCGCGTGAATCATCTGAGATGTTCACTAAAGGGTTTTGGCGAACAATGTCTTTTAGGTCACGGTCAAATGAAGGTGCACGTTCAATATCAGCCGCGCCGTAAACACTGCCGATAGTGTCTTTAGATGCGTTGATGATTGAGTGACGAGAAGAACCTGTGATTGTGATTGTTTCAACATCAGAGTTAAGTGCAATATCTAAAGCAGATGTTTTACCTAGGGTAAGGAATAAATCTGTTAGCGTTTTATCTCTGTGCTTTTGAGAGTCGATCACGACAGTGTAAGGACCACCTACGCGCAAACCAGACGCATTGAACACACCACTATCATTAGGAGAAAAAGTTTTCTTCGAACCTGTAGGCTCGTGAATGATAGTGATCACAGACGAAGTATCAGGGTTTCCTTGAGGGCCTACGACCGTACCTTTGATAGTTGCTGTTAAAGAGTTCGCGCTAGCAGCACCACTAGCACCAAGGCCAGCGATTACCGCTAGAGAAAGTGCCGTTTTGCGTAGTTGCGTTTTCATTATGTTGTTTCCCGTGTTATTAGGTTTATCAGTTAGTTTAAATATCATTTTTCAAAACTTTTATTTATAGCAAGCGCATTAATTAAAGGCTTTGAGTTAGTGTCAAAAATTTGGTTTAGTAAACCTGCTAATCTATAGCCACCTTGTTGCAGGCGCAGTTTAATAGTAGGCGTATGTTTATATATATAACCCCAACTTATTTCAGTTTCATTGCTTTGATATATTTTCTCTGCAATTTTGTTTGATTCTAATAACCAATCAGAAGGGGTGCTGTTTAGATAATCAGCAATAAGTTGTTTATTCGAGGTTGTTACTGAGCGAGTAAATTCTGTATATGATAACTTCTGGTGCTCCACTAACTCCGTGTCGAAAACTTTATGAAGGTTAGTAGACTTTCCAAAAAATTCTACTTCGATTTTATTACCACCAAGATCAGCGGCTCTTCCTGCATGAAATGGCTGGTGTGCATCACCAACTAAATGGACAAGGAACTTTAAGGCGAATTGCTTGTCTTCTGTATTCGATGAAGCGTTTTTAAGAACATTAACAGAGTAGTTGATACCATCAAGAATGTGCTTTACTTCGTGTTTATGCTCGATAGACGTATCGTTATGAAGGTGCATTTTTGAAGCGTCATTAATATTGATGTAATGCCATTTACCAGACTGTTTACGCCAAAAGGCATCTGAGCTTGAACGCATTTCGTCTGGCCATGTAGATACTTCTGCTAACGAATCATCACCAAGTAGCAATTGCACATGTGAATTTGCAGTCGGAGTAAGGTTCTTTTGAGCGAGCTCGCCTATTACTCTGTGCCCATTTTGACCCCAAGCAATGACAGAGCTACTAACTAGGCATGTACCCAGTACTAAAAATTGAATTGTACTTCTAAACATCGCTCACTCGACTAAATGTAAATCAAAAAATTACCGTGAATTCCAATGCGGTCAATTGTCCGGTTTTTTCAGGAAAAAAAAAGGAGTCAATAAAATTCATAATTTCTTATTAATAAAGCATTTAAATCAATGGTTTACTTTTAATTAGTAAATTTACCTATTGCAATAAGTAAATAAAGTTGATCTAATAAGCGTGTAGGGAATAAAAGAATCTAATTGATGTGAATTACAATCTCAAATTAAGCAATAATACAACCATTGTTACAGTTTTGTTTCTGTCCGTTTTGGCCTGCTTTTTTCTAGCAAAGCAGTTAAATAGTGCGAGTTCAGTCGTATTACCTAACCTGCTAGAGAAGCATGTACAATGTAAAACACGCTCAGTTTCGAACACTCAATCGTTTAATGTGCACGTACCAGTCAAAAAATTAGCTGATGAGCTTGCCCCAAAACTGTGTGCTGATCCTGTCCTTGCTAAACAATATGGGTTAGTAAATGTATATTGGAGTGGTAATTTAGCTGAGCAAATTGACTTTATTGCCAAAGGACTTGCTGATTTGACTTTGTCAAAAGATAACGTGATGAAGGCATTGATGGCTGAGTCAACGTACAGTTACCGTGCCGTGATTGGCTATCCTGAATATACCGCGTTTTTTATTTCAAATAGAGAAAAGCCAAAACTTGAAAAAGCTTATTTCTTAGACAAAAAAATTGGCTTACTCGATTACCCCACAAGCCGATCAGGTCATATTTTGCCAAAACAAACCTTTAAGCTTCTCGATATAGATATTGATGCACTTGATATTCAATATGTGACTTCCCATAAAACGTTAAGAGAAAAGCTGTCTTCTGGCGAGCTGGATATCATTGCAACTTATTGGAATGAAGATGACGAAGCATATTTTTCTAAAAATTATATTACTCCTACGGGCAGCAATATTAGTGGCAGTAAATGGTATTTAAAAATGCTGAATGACAACACAGAGCTTGCGTGTTCATTACAGCGTCTGTTAAACCAAGTGGCTCAAGATTCGGGTTCAAGCTACTTTGATAGTGTAAAACAGTATTGGCAATGTCGCGTTTTTCCTTATGAGTTTTTAGGAGAACGACCATGAAAAAGCTAAAGAAGTTGGCCACGTTTACGTCATATTTAATGTTCTTTTCAGCTATTTTTATTTTGATGTCAAAATCGACGATTGAAGATGTGATTTATCATGAACAGCAACAAGTAAAATTGAGGGTCTCTCTTGATAAGTACAGATTGCCGCTAGCAGATCCTATGCTGAATTACTCGGGCGATCCTGATGCGCTTAAAAGCTACATTGAAGGCATAAATATTAGTTTGCAGGAACAAAATAGCCGAGTTAAATTACTGGCGATTTCAAATTCGCCTATTTTGCCTTCTGAAGGTGAGAGTATTGAGCAATTGAATGCTCCAGGGAATCGCACATATATATTATTAAAAATAAATGAAACTCATAATAACTTCTTGCTTATTTTTCCTTTGGTATTTGCAATCCTAAATTTTGCTTTACTAAAGAATATAACGAGAACAAAGCGCAAAGCGCAGGCGCGTCCAGAGAGAAAGAATACACTACCAAAGAAAACTGCATTACAAATTGATTTATACTCTAAAACTTTGCAATTAAGCTCTGACAAGGAAGCAAAGGTACAGTTAGCAAATAAACCATTATGCTTTTATTTAGCCTTGCTTGAATACTGCAAATTGTATCCGGACGTATCATTAAACCAAAATAAAGAATTGCCTGATGAGTTACTCGATATGGCTGATAAGTATTTTCATCGTTTAGTTGCATTGGGGCACACAATTAGAAAGCGACCAAACTTTTCCAATAGCTTAGAAAAAACATTAAGTGAAATTCGTGCTGCTTTAGACGAGTTATTACTAAGCACACCTGACTTAAAATTAAAATACTACCCACCAAAAGCACATGGTGAGGGATCACGTTCGAAGCTTCATAGTTACGCTTTGACGCAGATACAAGAGGGTGATATTGAAATTATTGGCAAGTAACAAAGCTTAAGCATGTAGCTTCGTGCTACATGCTTAAATTATTTTGATATAGTTTTAAAGGTTTTCAACTTTTATTGGTGAGTGTTTTTCAATATATGCACGAAGTACTTGTGCATCTGTACTGTCAGTAATTTGAAAATTTTTCTTTTCCGTTAAAATAGGGTACCCATCGCCGCCAGCTGCATTATAACTATTGATACTCATTCTATATGTCCCATTTATATCAAACTTTTTACCATTGATTGAGCGTATTACGGCTTTAGAATTATTAATTTCAAAGTCAATGTTGTGGTATTGCAGATAAGCACCAGCATCAGGTGGGAAGCTACCAACTATGGCTAGGTATTCTAATAACTCAGGGCCTTGCCAATCTATGTAGGCGACACGATTTTTAAATGGGTGAACCTTTAAAATATCTTTATAATTGATATCGCCTGCTTTAATGCTTGCGCGAATACCTCCGCCACTGATAATGCCGAAATCTGCGCCAACGGCTTCTGCCTGGGCGTTGATTATCAAATCTGCAAGTTTACTTTGTTCAAATCTAACAATATCTCTGCGACCATCTAAGAAAGCATCGATGTTGCCTACTGCGCCTGAGAGTTTTTCAGACCCTTTTTGCTGATACGGTAAAAGGAATTCGTAGAGCTCTTGATCTTTTGCTATTTCAGTCGTGATGAAGTTGCCTTTGGCATTTTTTAAATTTACAGGAACAAGCTCGTAACTTAATAACGTCTTGTTACCTTTTTCTATTTTAAAGACGGCTTTACCAACGTATTTTCCCCACTCATGTGCTTGCATGATCCAAGTACCATTTTGCTGATCTGGCCAGCAAGCTTTACCAGGAGAGAAAGTAGCATCAGGATTGCCATCTTTATCAACACATATAGGCTCTTGGGAGTGCCCGCCAATGATCATGTCGAGCGTATTTGGTTTAAGACTTCTGGCAAGCGTGACATCTCCAGGGGCATTAATACCGTGCTTTGCGTCATGGTAGTGGCCCATATGAGTTACAGCAAGGACGACATCTGGTTTGTATTTATCTTTAATTTTACCTGCTAATGGCTGTGCTGCCGCAGCAGGCGTAATAAAGTTTAAGTGACCAATGTATTCTGGGTTTGCAATTTTTGCTGTGTCGACAGTTGTTAGGCCGATAACCGCTATCTTTAGTTCATTCTTTTCAATGATGGCATAGCTTTGATAAGCGGGTTGATTGGTAGTTTTATCGATAATATTTGCCGATAAAATTGGAAAGTTAGACCAAGCAATTTGCTTATCTAGTACGCTTAATGGATTGTCAAACTCGTGATTACCGATTGCCATGGCGTCGTAACCAATAATACTCATACCTTTAAAGTCAGGTTCTGCAACTTGAAGGTCTGACTCTGGAACACCGGTGTTAATGTCGCCACCTGACAAAAGTATCACACTATGGCCTTTGGCTTCTGCTTTATCACGAAGCTGATCAATAAGCGTTTTACGTGCCGCCATGCCATATTCGCCATTTTCGTTGTGCCAAAAGCGTCCGTGATTATCATTGGTGTGTAAAACGGTAAGATACTGCGTATTTGCCTTGGTTTCGATTAGCTGGCAAGCAGTTAAAAAAGAGAGTAAAAACAAAGAAATAATTATGCGCATAAATTATTTTTAAAATCTGAACTTATTTATGCGCGTAGTTTAAAGCAATTACACGAAAATGACATTACAAAGTTGGTGAATTGGAGTTTTTACGAGAACTAATCACAGCCTCTTCTCGTCTATTTAATTCACTCTTGGCGTATGCTTGCTTTTGATGGTTAGTTTCGACCATCCAGTTTAAAAAGCATGCTGGTAACTTACTGTATGGTTCCCCTGCATGTATACCAAAGTCGCAAATTTGCTCTTCAATCATAATTTAGCCCCTGTTATTTTTATGCTACTTGCCTTGTATCATCAGCTTACTTACTGTGCGATCTTAGGCAGTTTAGAGCGTTTTTGAATCAAAAAAAACACTTTTAATCATAAAATTTAACCTTTTTGTCTGTTTTTAAAGCTAAATGGGCAGGCTGTAGGCTTAAATATTTAGTGTGAACGTGTTATTTATAAAGCCTTATCTATGTTTAACAAACAGTTACACTTTTTCTGAGCTTGTACTTGTGCGTATGCAACTTTAATATCAGTATATGAATAATTGTTTAATGCAGTATGCCGTGTCGTTTCGGATTCAATGCATACTTGAAATGGAAAGTATATGAAAAAATTATTGGCTTTGGGTGCTATATCTCTCGGTATTTTAACAGCTTGCTCCTCAACCACTCCTGGCAATTCTACGAGTCAACTTATTGCAGATAATTTAATTGTGAGCCCTAATGACGACAGGGCGTATGAAGTACTTACTCTCGATAATGGAATTGATGTAGTACTTGTTTCAGATCCCAGTGCTGAAAAGTCTGCCGCTGCATTGAGTGTTGGCGTGGGTTTATTACATGACCCTATGACACAACAGGGTATGGCGCATTATTTGGAACATATGTTGTTTTTAGGGACCGAGAAGTACCCAGATCCCGAGGAGTACGCTGCATTTGTGCAAAAAAATGGCGGTTCTCACAATGCTTACACTTGGCTAGATGTAACTAATTATATGGTCAAAATAAACAATGATGCTTTTGATGAAGCGCTGGATAGATTCTCTGATTTTTTTAAGTCTGCAAAACTCTATCCGGAATATACTGAGAAAGAAAAGAATGCGGTAAATGCCGAGTGGTCAATGCGTCGAGAAATGGACTTTTTTGGTCAGTTTAAGCTTGCTAGAGATTTATTGGGGGAGCATCCTGCAAACCGTTTCTTAATTGGTAATTTGGAAACACTAGGCGATAAAGAAAACAGCAATTTACACGAAGAAACAGTTGCCTTTTATAACAAGTACTACTCCTCAAATATCATGAAATTAGCCATGGTATCAAATATGCCGCTTGCTGAGATGGAACAAAAAGCAAGAGCGCATTTTAGTGGCATAGAAAACAAGCAGATCCCTGAGCCTATTGTGACAACCAAATTAGACTTTGACCAAATCGGATCAAAGCGTATTCATTACAGGCCGAATAAAGATGTTAAGTCACTTAACGTAGAATTTATTATTGAAAATAATATGTCTGACTTTGCAGTTAAACCAAATTACTTTGTGAGTTACTTACTGAGTAATGAAATGCAAGGCAGCCCAGCGCAGGTTCTCAAAGATAAAGGTTTGATAGCTTCTTTGAGTGCAAATGCTTCAGCTAATCATTACGGAAACTATGGCGTACTCAATGTTGAAGTTGAACTGACAGATCAAGGCATGGAGCAACGAGAGGTTATTGTTGCGACTGTAATGCAGTATATAAACTTGATTAAAGAGCAGGGCATTGATAGTAAATATTTTGAAGAAATCAAAACATCTCTCGACAATCAGTTTAGATTTTTAGAAAAAAGAGATGAATTCTCTTATGTCAGCACGCTCGCCGCGAATATGCAGGATTACCCACTCACGCATGCTGTTAATGCTAACTATCATTTTGCCAAGTTTGATCGCCAAGCGGTAAAACAGGTTTTAGACCAGCTTACTCCTCAGTCTATGCGAGTATGGTACATCAGCAAAAATGAACCTGTAGATAGTAAATTGCATTTTTATGATGGTGAATACAAAGTTGAAGCAATTTCTGAAAGTGAAGTCGCATCATGGTCTAAACCAAGTGAATTTGCCCTCAGTTTACCGAGTGTAAATCGACTATTGCCAGAGAATTTTGATTTGAAAACGGCCGCGACTAACAATGTGGAGCAGGTGTATGAAGGCTACAGAGTTCAAGCTTGGCTTAAATCAAGTGAGCGTTTTGCAGAGCAACCTAAAGGCAATATTGAAATTTTCTTAAATAGCGAGCTGCCAATCAATAATATTGCTGCGCGTGTATCTGCCAGTATCTGGGTAGATCTTTATGAAATTGAAAAAGCTAAATTAATAACCGAAGCGCAAGTAGCTGGCATGGGGCTCAAACTGAGAAACTCAAATGGCCTTGTTTTATCTTTATCCGGCTTTACTGATAAACAGCTGAAGTTACTTGATGAAGCCTTGAAGGAATTTGCGGTTTCACCAACTCAAAAACAGCTTGATCAAGCGATTGACAGGTATGTAAGAGCAGTGAAAAACAAAGGCAAGCAGATACCGTATTATCAAGCTTTTGATGCCTATAGGCAATTAACCCGTGAGGGCAGTTTTGATGTCGAAGAACTTATTGATGCTGCTAAAGGGATCACGATAGAGAGTTTTAAACAGGCTCAATTAGATTTGTTTGAAAACAATTTAGTGCGCGTGTTTGGCTATGGTAATTACAATAAGGCCGATATTGAGAAGGTTGTTTCGCGTCTTGAACATAGTTTTGGTAAACAGGCTAAACAAACTGAGTACGTTAGAGCCGGCTTTTGGCAACCTAAGTTAAATGAGTATGTCGTATTACAAAAAGATGTCGACGTAGCGGATGTTGCAATAGTTGATGTGTCTGTCCACCCAGTTAAAGGATTTGCACAAAAGGCGACTGCTTTGATCTTGAAAAACCACTTAAGGCAAAAAGCGTTTAATACTCTGCGTACAGAGGAGCAGCTTGCATATGCTGTGGGCGCTTTTTCAACCAGTATTGATGAATATTCTGCAATCGGTTTGTTTATTCAAACACCAGTTAAAGGTCCACAAGAAATGCAATCCCGCTTTGATGCTTTCAAGCTTGAGTATTCAGAAGAGTTAAAAACCTTAACGGATGAAGAGTTTGCGCAAATTAAAGCGTCCACATTGGCGAATTTAAAAGAAGAGCCCAAAAACCTTGCGGATGAAGCAGAGCCTTTCTTTACCGATTGGTACAAAAATACGCTATCTTTCGATTCAAAAGCGCGCTTAATTCAAGCTGCTGAAGAAGTAACTAAAGATGACATTAAGGAATATTTTGAAAAGACGATTATGAATGAAAGTGCACCGCGGCTAAATGTTCAGCTGAGAGGCAGTAAATTTAAGGATCATGCATTCGCTGATTTACCTAACCAAACAAAAATAAGCTCGATGAAAGAGCTATACAAAAAGGTAAGATATAAATAAATTTGCAATATATAGTAAATTTATTTACATCACTTAAAGGCAATGTCTAATCCCATTGCCTTTTTAATATAACAACAGTTGGTAGATATGCTTAATAAATTAGTCGCGCAAACGCAAAGGTGTGAAATCAGACATGCAACCCCTGATGACGCTGATTTTATTATAAAGCTCCTCAATCAAAAGAGCTTTATAGATAATATTGGTGATAAGCAGGTTAGAGATCGTAAAAGTGCGCAAGAGTATATTAAGCGTTCTTTTCAAATGCATTATCAAGCTCAAAGCTTTGCCCCATATATTGTGTATTTGAAGACAGGACAGCAAATAGGTATCGCAGGGTTTTACCAAAGAGCTTATTTACAAGGCCCTGATTTGGGATATGCATTTTTAGATCAGTATACAGGGCAAGGGCTTGCATCTGAGGCTTGTAACAGCCTTATCTGTATGGCTAAAAACAATATGCGGTTGAGTGACTTACACGCAATTACTGATATCAGTAATTTGAAAAGCCAAAAATTGTTGCTCAGCCTTGGTTTTAAGCTGAGTGGTGAAATAAACAGCCAGGTTGGTAAAATAGACAGGCTATTCACTTATAAATTCATTTAAGAAGAATGGATAAGGCTTCTTGATTAATTGTATTAAGAAGCTTTATCCAGTTCTGTTGATGAGCGGATACCAAAGCTTCAAATCCATCTTTATTCAGTTGACTATTCAATGTAAATCTTTGAGTTTGAATAAGCTTAAGCTCACCTTGTTCCTGTTTATATAAATACCAATTTCCACTTAATATAGCACCTTTATTATAATGGCCTGCGAATTCGTTCAACACTAATTTGAGTGAGAACAAAGGTTTTTCGACATCTCCTGCGAGTGCTCTGGGCACGACAGTAAGCCCTAATGTGTGGAAATAGCTTTGTGTTAACTGTGTTAGCATGTTTTCAGGGTGCTCTGCCCAAAAGTGAAAGCGTGCGATATTCACAGTATTTGGTTTAGTGTATTGGACAAAGGCTTGTTGGTTTGATACGCCCAGAATGGACACATCTTCTAAATAAAGGTGAGCGGTTGTCGCTTTTTGTGCTGAAGGCACTTCCAAATTTTGATCTGAAAATTTGTAGTACTTATGCGTATTTTGATTGCTACTGCAACCGATTAATAATAACGAGATTAAACCAAGATAAATTGGGATTTTCATCATCGTTTCCTTGGCGTTGGGTCTTCAGATGCGTCTTTGTCAAAAATAAGCATGTTTGGTTGCTCATTGAGGCCCTTCGTGACAGGTTTTAGTGTATTTGACAAGCTTTCAAGTTCACTGAGTGTGTCGGTCAGTTGTTCCATAACACCCGAACCTTGTTGGTAAGTTGATAATGTTTTTTCAAATTGCTTCAAGCTGGAAGTCAATTGGGTTAACGTGCCTTGTAATTGAGTTAGGTTCTTATCCACTTTTTCCGGTACTTTTTTGTTGTTTAAATTTTCTATTAGTTGCTTTGTCTCGTTTCCAAGCTGTTTGTAAGCAACTAATGTTTTGTTTGCTTCGCTTAATGTATCGTCTAAAGGTAATTTATTTAGCTTATTAAGCAGCGCGATAACTTGTTCTGAGAGCGCCGTAAACCCACTTGGTACACTTGGTAAAACTGGGTACACAGAGTGTTTTGCAATGGTGTCCGGCTTTGCTGCGCTGTAGAAGTCTAACTCTATATATACCGCACCCGTTAACAAATTACCACTTTTTAATGAGGCTCTAAGTCCATTTCTAATCCATTTCTCAATGTTACTTTGCCAATACAATTTCGCTTGCTCATCAACATCGTAGATCCTGCCATATTCGACTTTGATTAAGACTGGTATCGAAGTGTTATCTTGTTGAAAGTACAAAGGTTGCCCATTGCGGACAATGTGTGCTGGGACCTGCTCAACCGTACCAATTCGCATCCCTCTGTACTCTACTGGCGCGCCTGGCTTTAATCCCTTAATAGATTGCTCAAACTCAATGAGATATAAATCAAACAAATCAAATCGTCTTTCTAGCGCCACGGCAAAGTTCTTATGTAGCTTATACTGTGTGTTTTGTTCTGCTATTCCATCAGCTTCGGTATTAGGCGGATAATCAACAGAAATTCCTCCTTTAATTAACTTTGATAGCGAACCTGTAGATACTCTTATGCCCTCAGTTGACAAATCAACCTCGATGCCAGAGTTCACCCAAAATATAGCATTCTTTGATATCAGCTCGTTATACGGAGAATTAATGAAAATACCGTAATCCATTTCCAAGGTTTTCTCGTTAAAACTTGCAGTCTCAACTTGACCAATTTTATAATTTCTGAAGAAAATACCTGTTCCAACGTCTAAAACTTCTGCATTAGCCGCCTTTAGGCTATACCTTAGGCCCTCAATATCAGGTGCAATCAAGGCTGGTTGATTTTGCATAGTAAATAAAGAGGCTTGTTCGTTACTTTCACCTGGCAAAAGTTCAATATATGCACCAGAGAGAAGTGTATTGAGGCCAGAAATACCAGATTCATCAACACGAGGCTTCACAGTCCAAAACTTGGCGTCCTTAGTTAAAAGTGTGTCGTAATCTTTGAAAATTCGTATTGTAGCAATTACAGCGTTTTGCTCTATTTGTAGCTTTAGAGATTCGACTAACCCAACTTGAACGCTTCTTACTTTAATTTCGGTTTTACCCGCGATGATGCCATCAGCGTTATCCATTTTTAAAAAAATGGTGTGTCCTTTATTTGATTGATGTTGGTATAACATCCAACCTGTGATCACAATTGCGATAACAGGCACTATCCAAATAACAGAAAACTTTGGTTTAGACTCGATATAAGCTTGTTCATTCATTTTTATTTAAATTATCCCAAAGTAGCCGAGGGTCGAAATGGTTCACTGATATTATTTGGCATAATACCATAGCTGTGAAAAACACAATACCTGATTGAGGTTCAACACTTAAAACAGTACCAAGTTGCACAAGTGAAACCAGTAATATCACGACGAAGACGTCTATCATTGACCATTTCCCCATAAACTCAAGGGCACGATAAAGTTTGCTGGCGAGCTTTGGCTTAGTGCAGCGTTTTACTTGATAAATTAAGTAAAAGAGGGCAACACCTTTAATTATGGGAATACAAATACTTGCTACAAAAATGAGAATGGCAACAGGGTAGGAACCTGCATGCCACATAACTTCAACACCACTATAAATTGTAGCCTTGGTGTGAAGGCCTAAATTAATCGTGTCCATGATAGGCAGTGCCAGTGCGGGTACCAAAAGCACCATTGCAGTAATCATCCAAGCTGCGCTTTTTTCAAGCGAATTTGCTTTACGAAACTTAAGCTTAGTCGTACACCTTGGACAACGGGTTTCTTTACTGAGTTGTCCGCAGACGTGGCACTTTTTCAATGATTGTTGAAGCGCTCGGGGTGCACAGGTTTTTTCATCAGGGCAATAAGTAATTTGCTCTCGTTCCCATAACTGCTCTTTACTAAGTAGCGAAAGTGTCTCTATGAAGCACAGAACAAATAAGATATATGACCAAAACCCTAGGCCAACCTCAATTTCTGCAAATTCTGTCAATTTGAATGCACTAATCAAGACTGCCACCAAAAATATATCTGCTAAGTTGAGCGGCTTCAGCACCATTAGTGATCTAACTATTATCCGAGCATTAATAGGGTTAAGGTGACGCCAAAAGGGGGAGTGCGCCAACATAATTAGTATAAGTGCAGCCAAGGGCATTAATAAGATGGTGAATGCAAGTAAGCCAGCAAGTAGTGCGCTAAAATTTGTCCCAAGCAATGATATTGCTTCAATTAAACTGATGGATTGTTTGAGGCCGTGCTGCGCATACGAAATAAAGTGAGGATGTAAGCTAACTAGAAGGAATAAAATTGAGGATAAGCCAAACGCATTGATACTTTGGTTATAGTCAATTTTACAGTTGGCCAAGGTGTTACCACAGTGCGGACATATGGCTCTCTGGTGCTTGTCCATATGTGCGATAGACACTAAATAATCACAATGTTGGCAAGCAGTTATCACGATAAGCAACACTTAAAAGAAATTTATACTCTATTGTGTTCCAGCAACTCAAGAATATCAACTATCAAATACGGCCACCGTTTGGTGGCTAAGTGCAAGCAGTTCTCCAGATTTTGAGAAAATCTTTGCATCTTCAATACTGTATCCGTCTTTAGCTTGATGTGTTATGGCTTCATATCCCACCCAATCAAGTGAGTCAATATTTAAAGGTTGTAGGAATTCTATATACCAGGACACTGTACTGGCAGGAGATGGTTTGCTGCAAAGTTGAAGGATCGTAGGTGGCCATGCATCGGCCAAAGCCAATATGTACAACTCAGGAAATGTAATTTGAGTTGTGTGTTTAAATTTCATCCAGCCATGAAGCTCGTTATATTCAGAACCACTAAAAGGCATATCACCAGCTTGAATATTCAAATCTACATGTTGGATAAAAGCTGGAAATGCACCTTCTAAATATTGAATTGTGTTAGCACTTTTTATATCTGGATTGAGAATACGTGGTTTGCTTTGTGGCTCTACTTGAATATTAGATGGGCATTGACCTCCAAAGCATGCTAATGAGACTAAGCACACAGAGTTTTTTTGTTCTATACGGGACTCTAACTGAGTGACTCTTTTACCTTGCCTCAAAATAGTAGTAGTAATAGTGAAAGGCTCTGTTGCGATTAAAGGGGCGACGAAATTACAATTAAATGAACGTAGCTTCCTGTTTTTGTCATTTAGTCGATTCAACATGTGCTTGAGCATTAATGCCGCACTTAGCCCGCCAAAGACTGTTCGACCTTGACTCCATGTTGATGCCACACTTACCGTACTTGGTTGTTCGTTGAGATCTAAAGAAGAAATGATAGTTTCAAAATCCATAGTAAATCCACGTTTCGTTATTTTAGTTTAGAATATAAACACTAATCTAATAAATACAGAATTTTTGTCTGCTTTTTACTCTATTCATCCCAAAAATAAAAAAATTTGAAAAAAAATGAAATTTTTTTCTTGTTTAAGGTTGAATTAGAATTTGCCGCCCCTATTAATCAAGTCATCTAACAGAACAACGAATTTTTTGAGGTCGGAGAAGATTCACATGGGTAAAATTATTGGAATCGATTTAGGTACTACTAACTCTTGTGTAGCAGTATTAGATGGTGAGAACACGCGCGTTATTGAAAACGCTGAAGGCGATCGTACAACCCCGTCGATTATTGCATTTACAGAAGACGGTGAAACACTAGTAGGTCAACCGGCAAAGCGTCAGGCAGTTACTAACCCTACAAATACGCTATATGCAATCAAGCGACTAATTGGTCGTCGCTTTGAAGATGAAGAAGTACAACGTGACATCAGCATCATGCCTTTCAACATTGTTAAAGCTGACAACGGTGATGCATGGGTTGAAGTTCGCGGTGAAAAGCGCGCAGCGCCGCAGATTTCTGCTGAAGTCCTTAAGAAAATGAAGAAGACTGCAGAAGACTATTTAGGTGAAGAAGTAACAGAAGCTGTTATCACAGTACCTGCATACTTCAACGATTCACAGCGTCAAGCAACTAAAGATGCTGGTCGTATTGCGGGTCTTGATGTTAAGCGTATCATCAACGAGCCAACTGCTGCTGCACTAGCTTACGGTATGGACAAAAAGCAAGGCGACAATGTTGTAGCGGTATACGACCTTGGTGGTGGTACATTCGACATCTCAATCATCGAGATTGACGAAGTAGACGGTGAGCACACGTTTGAAGTACTTGCAACAAACGGTGATACGCACCTTGGTGGTGAAGATTTTGATAACCGTGTTATCAACTATCTTGTTGAAGAGTTTAAGAAAGAGCAGGGCATCGACCTTAAAGTTGACCCTCTTGCAATGCAGCGTGTTAAAGAAGCTGCTGAAAAGGCTAAGATTGAGCTTTCATCTGCACAGCAAACTGAAGTTAACCTTCCTTATGTGACAGCAGATGCAACTGGTCCTAAGCACATGAACGTTAAACTAACGCGTGCGAAGCTTGAATCTCTAGTTGAAGACTTAGTCACTCAGTCTATCGAGCCGCTTAAGCGTGCACTAGCAGATGCAGATCTTTCTGTAAGCGACGTAAATGACATCATCCTTGTTGGTGGTCAAACACGTATGCCACTAGTTCAGTCAAAAGTTGCTGAGTTCTTCGGTAAAGAAGCGCGTAAAGATGTAAACCCTGATGAAGCAGTTGCACTTGGTGCAGCGGTTCAAGGTGGTGTTCTTTCTGGTGACGTAAAAGACGTTCTTCTACTTGACGTTATCCCACTATCTCTAGGTATAGAGACTATGGGTCAAGTAATGACTGCGCTAATCGAGAAAAACACGACTATTCCAACGAAGAAGTCACAGGTATTCTCGACAGCTGAAGATAACCAGTCAGCAGTAACAATTCACGTTTTACAAGGTGAACGTAAGCGTTCAACTGATAACAAGTCTCTTGGTCAGTTCAACCTTGAAGGTATTCGCCCAGCGCAACGTGGTGCACCGCAAATCGAAGTTACTTTTGACGTTGATGCTGACGGTATCTTACATGTATCTGCTAAAGATAAAGATACTGGTAAAGAGCAAAAGATCACTATCCAAGCTTCTTCAGGTCTAAGCGATGATGAAGTAGAGAAAATGGTACGTGATGCTGAAGCAAACGCTGAAGAAGATAAGAAGTTCGAAGAGTTAGTGGGTGCACGTAACCAAGCTGACGCTTTAGTCCATGCTACTCGCAAGCAAGTTGAAGAAGCAGGTGATGCACTTCCAGCTGAAGATAAGACTGCAATTGAAGGTGCTTTAACTGAGCTTGAAGCAGCTATCAAAGGCGACAGCAAAGAAGACATCGATGCAAAAACTCAAGCTCTTGCAGAGAAATCTCAAAAGTTAATGGAAATCGCTCAAGCAAATGCACAAGCACAGCAAGCAGGCCCTGGTGCTGACGCTGGCGCTGGCGCACAACAAGGTTCTGCGAAAGCAGACGACGATGTTGTTGATGCTGAGTTTGAAGAAGTTAAAGACAACAAGTAATTGTTGACTGTTAAGGGCGCGCGGCGACTTCGCTAGACGCGCCCTTCGTGTTTTTAAATTTTGGCTCACTACCGATCATATTGGTCGGAGAGTTGTCTTGTAAGAGTAGTGTGATAACTATGTCCAAACGTGATTATTACGAAGTATTAGGTGTTTCAAAAGACGCCGGTGAACGTGATATTAAAAAGGCCTATAAGCGCCTAGCAATGAAGTATCACCCAGATCGTACTGCGGGTGATGAAGCTTTAGAAGCTAAGTTCAAAGAAGTAAAAGAAGCGTACGAGGTCCTAACGGATAGTCAGAAACGCCAGATGTATGATCAATACGGCCATGCAGCGTTTGAACAAAACGGTGGTGGAGGCCATGGCGGGTTCGGTGGTGGAGCCGACTTTGGCGATATCTTCGGGGACGTATTCGGTGATATTTTTGGTGGCGGCGGTGGTCGTCGTCAATCAAGACAGCAACGTGGTGCCGACCTTCGTTACAGCTTAGACTTAAGCTTGGAAGAAGCAGTAAAGGGCAAAGACGTTGAAATAAAAGTGCCTACATGGGTAAGTTGTAAACCATGTGATGGCAGTGGTGCAAAAGCTGGCTCAAAGCCAAAAACATGTTCTACCTGTCATGGTGCAGGTCAAGTGCAAATGCGCCAAGGTTTCTTTGCGGTTCAACAGACTTGTCCTACGTGTCAAGGTACTGGACAAGTTATCTCAGATCCGTGTGATAGCTGTCATGGTCAAGGTCGCGTAGAGAAAACCAAGACGCTATCAGTTAAAATTCCTGCGGGTGTTGATACGGGTGACCGAATTCGACTTTCTGGTGAAGGTGAAGCGGGTATGCACGGCGCGCCAGCTGGTGACCTATACGTTCAGGTTAGCGTTCGTGAACATCCGATTTTTGTTCGTGACGGCAATAACTTGTACTGCGAAGTACCAATTAGCTTCACAACCGCAGCGTTAGGCGGCGAAATTGAAGTGCCGACACTTGATGGTAGAGCTAACCTGAAGATCCCTTCAGAAAGCCAAACTGGAAAGATGTTCCGCATGCGCGGTAAAGGCGTTAAGTCTGTTCGTAGTGGTTCAGTAGGTGATTTAATCTGTAAAGTAGTTATTGAAACGCCAGTTAACTTAAACGAGCGTCAGAAAGAACTACTTAAAGAACTTGAAGAGAGCATGAGTGGTGATACCAGTAAAAATCGTCCTAAAGCACAGGGCTTCTTTGATGGTGTGAAAAAGTTTTTTGATGACTTAACCAAGTAGTTGGTAATGAATCGAATCAAAACGGCGCCTTTGGCGCCGTTTTACTCTCAGTCTAATATTACGAGATAATCCATATCATCGTTGCACCGACACACTAGATCCTGTCGGTTTTCTCCTGAAATCAGTGTTCCAGAATTGCACCCTAAAATTTCACACTTTTGATCACAAGCTAGTTTGTTTGCCCATGCATTATATTCGTTACTTAAAAACACTACTGCGGTTAAAACAGTTAAAGTGATACCGACTATGCTTGAAAGACTTGTATACATACAACAATCTACACTAGGTAAAAATAATTAGGGCTTAACGTCGATTGCCAATGAATGCGCAATCACAACTCAGTAAGCTGATACATACTACTTTAGTCGACATTATCATAATGTCGAGCGTAATTTAGTATAATTTAAAGGGGACTTACCAATGTAAATTACTTACGAATATGCTTTGTCGTGCACAATTGAAAAGCTGTGCGTATCTCGATATGGTTTTAATTTTTAACTCATTAATAAATAAGGACTTATAATGACACCTGCTATAAACTTACTTAAAAAAAATAAAGTTAAATTCGATGTATTAAAATTTAAACATGACCCCACTATACCTAACTATGCTCAAGAAGCTGCGACTAAACTTAAACTGGACGAGAAAAAAGTATTTAAAACCTTAGTGATTGATGTGGATGGAACATTATTTATCGGCGTCACCCCAGCTTGCCAGCAGGTAGATTTAAAGTTATTTGCAAAGTCGGTTTCGGGAAAAAAAGCACATATGGCTGAAAAAAATCGAGCACAAAGTGCAACAGGGTACTTACTTGGCGGGATAAGCCCTTTCGCTCACAAAAAAAACATTCCTGTGATCGTGCATAAAACTGCACTAGATTATGATGAAATTTACGTCAGTGGTGGTCGGCGTGGGTTGGAAATTTCGATTTGCCCGCAATCACTTATGGCTATTACCCGCGCAAATTATGCAGTTTTTTGAGATATATAATTCTCCATATCAATTTTATGCCTATTCATGCAAAAATAATATAAATTCAGCGTACACGTGTAAGCCACTAATTATCAGAAAGTTTTTCCTCTAAAAAGCAATTTACAGTAAAAAATTAGTTAATTATTTCATTCGAGCAATTGATCTAAATTGATTTTTATGCCGTAATGTAGGTATATCTATCTGGTCGGATGAGTTTATTATGAGTTTAAGAACACAACTAAGAAAAATTTTACCTAGCATTTCTGTTACCGAACAAGAAGCCCTGGATGCAGGAGATGTTTGGTTAGAAGGCTCTATCTATCAAGGAAAGCCAGATTTTTCAGCTTTACGCTCAGTAACAGAAGCAAAGCTATCGGCTGAAGAACAGGCATTTTTAGATGGCCCTGTGAATGAGTTGATGGCAATGATCGATGAAAATCATATTCAAAACTCAAAACACTTACCTGAGCATATTTTAGAATTTTTGAAAAAAGAACGATTCTTTTCTCTTATCATTCCTAAGCAGTACGGCGGTTTAGAATTTAGCCCGTATGCAAACTCAACGATTGTTGGCACGATTGCTACAAAATCGTCGGCAGTGGCAGTGACTGTAATGGTGCCAAATTCATTGGGCCCAGGTGAATTATTACTTCACTATGGTACGGCTGAGCAGCAGGCGCATTATTTACCTCGACTTGCTAATGGACGTGATATCCCTTGTTTTGCGCTGACAAGCCCAGAGGCGGGTTCTGATGCTGGTGGTATTCCAGATCAGGGTATTGTCACTAAGGGTATGTTTGAAGGCAAAGAAGTACTTGGTCTAGAAGTTACATGGGATAAGCGTTACATCACGCTTGCACCGATTGCGACTGTACTTGGCTTAGCATTTAAAGTATTCGATCCGAACGGGTTGTTAGGTGGTAAAGAGTCTTTAGGGATCACATGCGCGCTTATTCCTAAATCTCACCCGGGTGTCGAGCTGGGCAATCGCCACGATCCAATGGGTATTCGTTTTTACAATGGTACAACGCGCGGTAATAAGGTATTTATCCCAATGGACTTTATTATCGGCGGTCAAAAAAATATTGGTCGCGGTTGGCAAATGCTCGTGAGCTGTTTAGGCGCTGGCCGAGGCATTTCACTACCAGCTTTAGGTGTTTCAACGAGCCAAGTTGCACTAAAATCTGCATCTGAATATGCTGCAGTGCGCGAGCAATTTGGTCTAGCAATCGGTCAATTTGAAGGTATTCAAGAAAAGCTTGCTGATATCGCGGGTAAAGCATATTTGCAAGAATCTATGCGAGTATTAACAACCGAAGGTCTTGGCATGGGGTTGAAGCCGTCAGTTGTGACAGCAATTGCGAAATATCACATGACGGAGCTTGGTCGAGATGTACTTGATTCAGCAATGGATATATTAGCTGGCAAAGCAATTCAAACTGGACCACAAAACACCTTAGCGAGCGGTTATGTAGCACAGCCGATAGCTATCACTGTAGAAGGTGCAAATATTCTAACACGTAACTTGATGATATTTGGGCAAGGTGTCATGCGTTGTCACCCTTATTTGCAATCGATGGTTGAATCAATTCACAGCGAGCAGCCAAATGCTGACAAAGAGTTCAATAAGATCCTAAGAAAAACGGTCGGATACAGTATTGGCAATGGTTTACGTGCGTTTAAGCTAGGTGCATTTCCGTTTTTAGCCACTGGATCTTCACGCTTACCAGAAGTGGTGCAGTATGAGAAAGCTGCACAGCAATTAGCGTCAAAGCTAGCTGTATACGCTGATTTTTCACTACTTGTACTGGGTGGCAAACTTAAGCAAGCCGAGTTATTGTCTGCGAGGCTTGGTGATGTAATGAGCTTTGTATACGCAGCTATGGCATCTATTAGGTATTACGAGCAAAAAGTGTCAGAGCAAGATAGAGCGCAAGCTGCGCCTTATTTCCATTACGCGACGCGTTATGCACTTGTTGAAGCGGAAAAAGCATTACATAAGTTTTTGGATAACTTTCCAAATACCGCAGCAAGACGCTTTATGCGTGTGGCGACAATGAACTTTTCGCATCGTATGCCACAAATAAATGATGACTTGGTCAGAGAACTTGCTAAAGCATCACAGCTAGATACTTTGTTTAAGCAACAGCTGACTCATTTAGTGAAGCCAACACCGGGTGATGGTCATGATATCAATGAGCAGGCCTATAAAGCCAAAATGGCATGTTTAGACTCGCTGGCAAAAGTGAAGAAAGCACTGAAAAAGAGAGAGATCAAAGCTGGCGTTACATTTAGCGATACATTAAATAATGCCTTTGTTGCCAGTATCGTAAATGAGCAAGAATATGTACAGCTAGTTGATTACAACCGTAAGCGTGAAAAAGCAATTCGTGTTGATGAGTTTGACTTTGACTTGAACTTGGTTGAGGAAAAAAATACCACAGAGGAACTAAAAGCGGCTGTAAATCAATAAAGCCTCGAGCTAAAAAACCATACGCCCAATTATTTCTATAATTGGGCGTTTCATATAAACTGCACAAAAAAGCGAGTATTTTTTTATGCAGTCATCTCTTTATAGTCAATATCTTCATTTAAAACATCGACAAAATCAAACACCTCAAACGCTGTGGAATGGCTGTGGCACGTTAGAAAAATGCCAAATAGGAACTCGCAAATATGCGATCAAGATTAGTCAGGTACCTGACGACTTACAGCATGTCAATATTCAACAAACTTCATTTTCTCTGCAAAGAAAAATAAAAAGTTATGTAAAAGAGCAACATTTTTACAGGCATTATGCATTATGTTTACGAGACTTATGCTTGTTACCGCAAGCGATTGAGCTTCATGAAATTAATGGTAAATTTATTACCCTGCTTGAGGACTTTGAGCCATTAGGTTTTCAAAACAAGAGTTCAGTGTCTACTGTGCATATTAAAAGGGTTTTGGATTGGCTAGCGACATTTCATGCTAATTGGCTGACAGAAGATACAGACAATGATGAGTTTGAAACTTTTGGCTATGGAAACTATTGGCATTTAGATACACGCCCTGATGAATATCAAAAAATGCCTAACTCAGCTTTGAAAGAATCGGCTCATAAAATTGACAAAACATTGAAGCGTATTCGATATCATACCCTTATTCATGGTGATGCTAAATTGGCAAACTTTGCTTTTGATGACAACCGAGTTATTGGTTATGACTTTCAACATGTTGGCTTAGGTAACGGCCTCAGCGATGTGATGTTACTTTTCACGACTGTGTTGAATAACGCACAGCTAGAAACAGAGTGCAATGATTTGTTAGCCTATTATTTCTCTCGACTACAACAAGCTCTTGTGCATAAATGCTCTGCGATTAGTTTCTGTGATTTACAGCAACAATGGCAGGAAAGTTGGTGTTTTATTTGGGCTGATTTTCACCGATTTTTGCAAGGCTGGCGGCCAGAACACCATAAAATTAATGATTATATGAAAAAGCAAACGGCAATTGCTTTGAGGCAAACTGAGAAATAAATATGGAATTTGCATTATTGAGCGCACTGAGTTGGGTTGGGTTTGATTACACGCGTAAACGATTGTCAGCGCATTTTTCCGCGCCCTTAATGTCCGTGATTTTCAGTGCCATTGTCTTACCTGTTTATTTAGTATATTGGCTTGTTGTGAGTAGGGAGTTACCACTTTCAGGTTACTATGTGCCTGCAACGGTAAGTGGTTTACTAGCTGGCATTGGCAGTGTGTGCTTCATTCGTGCTTTAGCACTCGGCAAAGTAGCTGTAATGCTCCCAATGTTATGCTTAACACCGGTTATTTCTGGTGCAGTAGCTTGGTTTTGGTTCGGTGAGGCACTCACACAGTTAGAGCTTATAGCTATCTCTATTCTTGTTGTCGCATCATTTATACTTCAGGGAGGGCGCTTTACAATTCAGGAGCCGGGAAGTGGCTATATTGTTATCACTTCAATTTGCTGGGGTCTTTGCATTGTATTTGATAAACAAGCTTTGATGTATAGCCCTGTCGACTTTCATATTGTATATGTCACTTTTATTGTGTTGGCACTGAACGCGACATTGTACAGACCTGTGATAGTTTTTGATCAAATAAAACAGTACTTATCAGTTTGGTTTTTTGCTGCGCTGTGCTTCTCACTGGCAGTGACTTTTCAATTTATCGCTTTGGAGTCAATCCAGCCGGGCATGCTAGAGGCGCTTAAGCGCGCTATTGGCATCATTGGAGCGGGTTTAATAGGGGTTTACCTATTTAAGGAAAAATTAACCCCAACACAATGGTGCTGTGTCGGGGTTATTTTATGCACAAGTGCAATATCGTCTATTCAGTTGGCAGGTTAGTTACATTTACCAACTTTGCTCCATACGTTAGTGAATACTGTTGGTTCTGCACCACGTGACCACCAAGTTGATCTGTACTCATAACCTTTATAAGAAACACGGTCACCGACACGATAGAATGTAGACGCGCTCCACTCGCTAAGGCCAGTACAACCTGGAGGTGTTACCGCATCTTCTACTGTGACCTGCTTAACAATCGAATCAAAATCGCCTGCTGAGTTGGTTACTTTAAGTGTTACATCATATGTACCTGCTTGAGCATATGTGTGCGTTGGTGCGCTTTGAGAGCTACCGTTACCATCGCCAAATGTCCAATTGTAAGTACCAGCAGTAGAGCTGTTTGTGAATGTTGATGTTAAACCACTTGTTGAGAACGAGAAGTTAGCCACTGGAACTGGGTCACCACCGCCACCACAGCTTTGAGCTAAGTAATCATATGCTGCTTTTGCTTGAACAATACCGTGTCCGTAAGAAGTATCACGACCTGCTGCGCCTTTGTCTTTTGCACTGGCATTAAGTGCCGCGCGGATCTCTACATTTGAACAAGTAGGGTAGTTACTCCATACTAGCGCAGCTACACCAGACACGTGTGGCGTTGCCATCGATGTACCACTAATACTTCTGTAACCACCGTTGTTCCATGTTGAGTTAACGCCAACACCTGGGCCTGCAATTTCAACTTGGCTGTTATACTGTGAGAATGATGCTTTATTTTCAGAGCTATCTACAGCCGCTACAGATACAACATTGTCATAAGATGCTGGGTAGCTAAGTGCACTGTTGCCACCATTACCCGCTGCTGCAATGTGCAGCATACCGCGCTGGTAACTTTGGTCGAAAGCATTTCGCTCTGCTGTAGAGCTACCGCTTCCACCTAAGCTCATGCTAGTGATATGCGCACCAGCTGTCTCACACTGGTTGATAGCTTCAATTAGGTCAGAACCATAAGCCCAACGACCTGAGTCATTGAATACTTTTACGATATGAAGCTTAAGGTTACCAGATGCATTCACACCAACAACACCAGTACCGTTGCCGCCAAGTGCTGCGATTGTACCTGCCACGTGCGTGCCATGTCCATGACCGTCATTGTGCCAAAGACCAGTATCGTTTGATCCGTAACCGTCATCGCCAGTTACGCCTGCGCTAACTAAGTCTTCGTGGCTGCGCATATAACCTGTATCCATGATACAAACTTTTCGATTTGCAGCAGCTGCATCGCTAACCAGTTTCGCTTGAACCATGTTAATACCATAAGGTGTTGATTCAGCGAAAGGTGCGATTTCGCCATCAATAAGTTCTGGCACGTAACGCTTTGGATCCACTTCGACAGTCACGACGTTACCATCTTTTTCAAGTGAAGATAATTGCTCAGGTGTCAGCTCCATTACTACTGCATTGATACTTGGTAATGTTTTAATCGCTTGCGCGTTTATATTGCTTGCAAACAAACTGAGCGATTGTGCTTTATAGTCTGTTAATTCTGCTTCTGATAAGGCTACAGGGAATGTGTTAGCCGTAGATTGTTCTTTTAGAGTAACGATCATACGTTCTGATGTTGCTGCTGTTGCAGAAGCAGCACCAAGCGCAGACGCAACGCCAAGGGCAAGTAAAGTATGTTTTTTGCTTGTTAGAATGTTATGTTTCATTTTGTTTGTCCAAGTTACATGTTGTTAACCAATTTAACTAAAACAGGTATTTTAAAATCTGTCAATAGTGCAAAAAATGCGCTTAAAAACTTGGAGGAAAATATTTTTACATTAAAAATTTAATATGAAATACATATTCATTTAATGTTTTTATGGTAGATAAATATTGTGTGATTAAGTTTTAATCAGGTTAAAAATTTAATTCTTTGTTCAAAGTCATAATATTGTAATTTTTCTTTTGATTGACAAATTGTGAAAAATCTATTTGATTTAGGTTGTTTTCATGTATGGCTTTGTAAATTGGTTCTAAAGTAGGGTTGTATGGTCTAAAAATTGCGACTTTTTGCGTACCAATATATTTGATTAGCCCTTGCTGATATTTTGCAAGTTCAACCAATAGGTACCCGCCAAGAAATACGTGACCACCAATCGAGACATCAAGCTTGTCTACGTGTCCATTGTCCCAATTAATCCCTCCTATTTTGACTTTGTCTCTAATGCCAAGCTCAATAGCGGCTTGATTGACACCAAAAGCAATTGCATCATTTGCACACCAGATCAACTCAACATCCCTATATCGTCTTAGCAAACCTCTTGCTAGTTCATGAGCACGGTTCTGAGACCAATGTGCGTCAACTTTGTCGATGACTTTAATATTCGATAAACGATTAGTGTAGCTCAGTAGCCCTTGCTCTCGTTCTAATGCTGCGGTTGTCACAACGTCACCAAGAAAAGCCAGCATTGAATATGATTCAGGGTTTTGAGCCTCTTTTTGCACCGTGTGCACAAGTTCACGAGCAAGCTCTTTTCCTGCCTGATAATTGTCAGGAAGTATGGCGGCTTTAATACCAAAACCTTTGGCATTGAGTCTGTTTATTTCAAGCTGGTTTGGACTGTTTAAAAGAAATAGAATATTTGGATGCGGCTTTAATGAATTGAGAAGAACTTCAGTTATAGCGCGTTTTTCATCGACTAAAATGAGGTAATCTGCGTCCGATTCAAGTGCTTGTTTAGTCAAATCTTTCATCAAAATGTGGTTGCGCTCAGCGTACATCACAGTTAGGTCAATATTGGTATCTTGAGCAACCGCATTCATGACTTTTGATACATTTAACCAAAAGTTTCCGGTTGGGTTGATACCACCGGAACCTGGATTAACGAATGTGACTCTTAGGGGGCGATCGTTTGGTTTTTGTAATGCGTCACTGGGTGAACTGAAAAAGCAGCTTGTTAAGACAATGAAAAGTAGACGTATTTGTAAGATTAAAGTGGCTGTTTTCATTGCTTGTATTGTGCCTTGTTTACAACTTTTATTTATATATACTAGCTCAAACTTTCAAGGGGGTGTTATGAAGTTTTTTTTTGTTATTTTGATGTTTTTTAGTCTTTCAGCCTTTGCACAGCCGAGTGATTTAAATCAGCTCATGAAAAAAATGGGCCTGGAATACAAACTGGCTGTAAAAGCGCAATCTGCGGATGTGATGCACAAGCATTTAACACAGTTCATTTTATTAGTTGAGCAAGCTAAAAAGCATCCATTCCAACAAGAAAAAAAGCAAAAATCTATTGAGGGTCTTAACCTCACTATTACTGAGGCTAAAAAAGCCATCGCGTTTGCTGAAAGGGGCCAACTTGACGACGCTCGTGCAGTGTTACAAAAAGTCGATTCTTTAAGGTCTCAGTACCATAAGCTGCATGAACCACCTAGCTTCTGGCAGCTTTTGTTTGGTCAATAATAAACGAACGATTCCGAGCAAATGTTCAAAGTCCTTTTAATAAATGAACCGTTAAAAAGTTTATTGTCAAATTGTGGTTTGTTACTACACTCATATCGGAAACCTATCTAAGAACGATGTTAAGTATATTTATTAAGGGGCCCGGTATTACAGATATATACCTAGAATGAGCTCACTTCGGCTCAATCTACCTTATTAATGCAGTTATAGTTAAGAAGTCTCGATTCCAAGCCTAGGTAGGCTCTTGAAATATTAAATAAAAGGGAAAAATGAATGAGACTTCTTCACCCCGTTAGCATTGCTGTCGCTATTGCGCTTGGCGGAGCAGCATACTTAGCACTACAATCTCAAACTTCAACGCCGTACGAACGTAAAGCTGAATTCCTAGAAAAGAAAGCTCAATCCAAGTCGCAATCGCCCAAGCGTTATGACAAGCCAAAAGAAGCGCAAGAGTTTTTTGTGCAGCAAAGGCTACCAGTAGGCGCGCAGTCATTACCTGTCGAAAAGTATTCTGCGGCACTGAAGCAGATCAGGCAAATGACGCATTTTTCTATATCTTCAAGTAGTGTGCTTGCAGACTTTTCGCCCCAATTGAATGCACCGGATGGACAAAATCAGGAGTTAGGTCAGTGGCAGGAGCTTGGACCGGGCAATATTGGTGGACGAACTCGGACTTTAATTATTCACCCAACTGACCATGATATTATGTATACAGCAGGTGTTGCAGGTGGGGTATGGAAAACGAGTGACGCAGGTGCATCATGGACACCATTGAGTGATTTAGCCACAAACCTTGCTGTCACCACGCTTACTTTTGACCCCAATAATGCTAACACTATCTATGCGGGAACAGGTGAGGGTCTATTCAACTTTGATGCATTACGCGGTGATGGTATTTTCAAATCTGAGGATGCAGGTGCTACTTGGACGCAACTTTCTAGCACCTCAAGCAACACCGATTTTCATTACGTAAATAAAATTGTTTTTAGTCCAAACAATGCCAATACACTTTATGTCGCGACGCGCTCAGGTGTGCTCAAATCTTCAGATGGAGGTGCGAGCTGGGAAACTAAGTTTGTTCCTCAAGGAACTTCAACAGGTTGTACGGACTTGAAACTAATATCTCAGTCCAATACAGATATTCTGCTTACTGCTTGCGGTTCATTTAATGCTGGTGGTGTGTACAGAAGTGCCGATGCTGCAGAGAATTGGACTCAAGTGATTACTGGGGCTGAGCAGGGTAGAACAACCATTGCTGTCGCACCGTCAGATAACAACATCATTTATGCTTTGGCAGCTAATCGCAACGACCATGGAATGGATGCTGTTTATAAATCGACAGATATGGGGGTGAATTGGACAACCACTGTAACAAGAGCCACTGCTGACAGATTTACAAGTGTGCTACTCAGTAACCCATATTTCGGACTATTGGACTTGTGTACAGGGGGAACTGCTCAATCATTTAATCAAGGGTGGTATGACAACATCATAGCGGTTGATCCAGTAAACCCGGATGTGGTTTGGACTGGGGGTATAGATACATTTCGTTCAGATGATGGAGGCCAGACATTCGTACCTGCGAGTATTTGGTGGCTTAACCCAACAAATCCGCAATATGCTCATGCGGATCATCACGAATTTGTTTTCCACCCAGATTATGATGGGGTAAATAATACAACGTTATATGTAGCCAATGATGGTGGTATCCAAAGAACAGATAATTCCCTTGGTGGCCGTTTAACCATAGATGAAGTGTGCGGCAATACGGCAGCAGATCCTAATCAACGTGTTAGTTGGTCGACACTAAATAATGGCTATGCCGTCACACAGTTTTATCACGGGACGGTTAAGCCAAGTGGAACGAGCTACTTTGGCGGTACACAAGATAATGGGACGTTAGTGGGTGAAGATGGGTCATTTAATGGCTGGGTCGAGATACTTGGTGGTGATGGCGGTTGGACTGCAATAGATCCGACTAATCCTAATATCATGTTTGCAGAGACTACCCGTTTGTCGCTGAGAAAGTCGACTGATGGAGGGGAAAATTTTTCAAGTGCGGTCAGTGGAATTTCTGGAGATAACGGATTTCCGTTCATCACGCGTTTTGAAATGGCGCCATCTAATCCTCAAGTGTTGTGGATTGGGGGCAATCAGCTTTGGAGAACAAGCGATCAAGCTGACAATTGGTCAGCAGCTTCGGGAGCGCTCGATGGCTCAGTATATTCTATTGGAATAGCCCCTAATACAGAAACTGCCGTCGCGGCGGGTACAGATAATGGTACTGTCTATGTTTCTTATCAGGCAGATCAAGCTTCAGCATCTTCGACTTGGGTAAGCTCTACGCTCGCACAAGGAGTAACAATCAGCTCAATTGCATTTGACCCAGACAACAATCAAACAATTTACGCGACAGTCTCTAATTTTGGCGCAACCCATGTTTGGAAAACAATGGATGGCGGTCAAACTTGGCAAGCAAGTGACAACGGACTGCCAGATATACCAGCCATGACAATTGCAGTTGACCCTGAAAACCCGCAGAAGTTATTTGTTGGTACTGATTTAGGTGTATTTGTGTCAGTTGACGGTGGGCAAAATTGGATGGCTGATGGCTCCGGCCTTGCCAATACCAATATTGCTAAGCTTGCGATTAAAGGAAGAGAGCTATTTGCATTTACTCACGGTCGAAGTACTTATAAAGTGGCGATGAATACGGGCACAATGGACAGAAGTTTTACGACTGATGAAGACACTGAGATTTCCGTTGGTTCTGCTTTTGTTGACAGTTTAAACAATGCTTTTGATTCTGTGGAAATTATTCAATTACCTAACAGTGGTGCTTTAAAACTTGGGGATCAGATGCTCGAACAAGGTGCTCAGGTAATGGCACAAGATTATGCAAATCTAGTGTATATGCCAAGTGAGGACTTTTCTGGTGAAGATTCGTTTATCTTCGAGGACATGACAGCAAACAGTCAGCCTGTGCCCGCAAATGATACGCTGCCTGAAGGGCAATATGCTGTAACGATATCCGTTAACCCTGTGAATGATGCGCCTGTCATAGAGCCTTTGGAAGATGTTGAACTCTATATTGGGGAGTTAACGGAGTTAGACTTTAACGAAAAAGTTGAAGATGTTGACAATAATGACCTAATGCTGCAGCTTGAGCCTTCTGTGCCGGGCATGTCTTTTATAGACGGCGTTCTTGCTGGTAGACCATTTACTGAGTTTGATAGTTTGATGACATTAACTGTCAGTGATGGTGAGCTGCAAACGCAGCAGGAGTTCAATATTAGTATTTCAGTCGCACCTGACAGAGGGCCTGTTATTGAGTCCGGCCAGTCATTTGAAGTAATGGAAAACAATGAGTCTGGAACGTCAATAGGTATGCTGATGTTCAGTGACCCTGATCCGGATATTTCACCAGTTGAAAGTTTTATGATCCTTGATGAAGTGCCATTTATAATTGAGCCTACGGGTGAGCTGTTTGTTACGACAGAATTAGACTATGAAATGCAAAGCGAATATAACTTCTTTGTTCGCGCTATGGACTCGTTGGGCAATTATTCAGAATACACCGAAGTCACAGTTGAGGTGTTGGATGAATTGGGTGACGATGATGTTGAACCTGTTGTCATTGAAGAGCAGCACTTTGAGGTGATGGAAAACTCACCGTTAGATACTGTTATAGGTACGCTTGAATTTGAAGATCCAGATGCAGATGAGTCGCCTGTTGACTCTTTTGTTATTCTCGGTAATGTGCCGTTTGAAATTGCATCTAATGGTGAGATTAAAGTTACTGGTGAAATTGACTTTGAAGTAAGTCAATCATTTGTATTTGGTGTAAAAGCAGTGGATACAATGGGTAACGAATCAGATTTTGTCGAGGTTAAGGTTGATGTAATTGATGACCCAGAAGATGATCAGCTACCTGATAGATCACCAATGATTCCGAGTGGTCAAACTTTCGAAGCTCTAGAGAATGCTGCTTTAGGAACAATTATTGGTCGATTAGAGTTCTCTGATCCTGACTCAGATGTTTCTCCTGTTGAATCGTTTATGGTGATAGGTAATGCGCCTTTCAGTATTGCCAGCAATGGCGATGTTGTGGTTCAAGGCGAACTGGACTTTGAGTTTCAAAGTGTGACCCGGTTTGGTGTAAGAGCACAAGATTCGTTTGGTAATGTATCAGAATACACAGAGGTAACGGTTAATATTATCGATGTGAGAGGCGACGATGATGATGACCAAGATGGAGATTCAGGTTCATTTGGCTTATTAGCATTGCTAAGCCTACCATTGGCGTTGCTAAGAAGACGTAGACGTTAATTGGAATCAACCAGAAAGCGGCGAAAGTCGCTTTTTTTATTTTATATCTAGGTGTTGATAAGAGGAGGGGGCTTTTAAAAGTTTAATTTTGAGCACTTTCTGCAGTAAAGCGCTCATACAGCTATAAGGTAATTAGCGTTTCTTCTTTTTACCCTGAACTGCTTTAAATCTTGGATTTGTTTTACAAATCACGTAAACACGTCCGCGGCGCTTAACTACCTGACAACCAGGTCTATTTTTTGCGCTCTTTAATGAACTTAAAACTTTCAACTTATGCTCCTTAATATGTTTTACAACTTTACGCTTCAACGCGCTTGTTGAAGTTTACATCGCTACGTAGAGCAGCGATGTAAATTAAAAACCATTGCTTACTTAGTTGTAGCAGAAAGGTTTTTGAAACGGCGGTTGAACTTAGCAACACGGCCATCGCTTGCAACGATTTTCTGCTTACCTGTATAGAACGGGTGAGATGCGCTTGAAACATCAATTGGTACGTATGGGTACTCAACACCATCGATTTCAACAGTTCTATCAGATTTAAGTGTTGAACCAACGATGAAGTACTTGTCTACTGCCGTGTCATGAAATGCAACAGCTTGATAATCCGGGTGGATATTTGCTTTCATAATAAATTTTAACCTTACGAAATGTGATAACGTCACAAATGGTATTCTATTTGAGAATAGTTTTCAATTGCTTATCTGAAATTTTTTTTACACTTTTTGTCTATTGATTATACGAATAACGCAATTGTTACTGGATCTTCAATATCAGACTGTTATAACTAGAACCGAGATTGAGAAAGAGGACTACACTGTGAGCGAAGAATCACAACAATTAGACAACAGTGTCATTGCGGAACTGCAAAATAGGGATCATTCGTCGCTAGCTCAGCAAATGGATGAGTTAACTTGCGAACACAGTGACATTATAGAGCTACTGGCACAATATCAGGTTTTGAGCGAACAAGATGATGACGAAAAATTTGATACATGGTACGACAACTTGTGCGAAGACAAAATGAAAGTCTTAAAAGGGTTTGAGATTTATAGAGCGCATTATGAACAATTAGAGACTGTGAATAAGCCTTAACTAAACCTCGTTTACCCAAATAGTAAAAGCCATTTAGAGTAATCTAAGTGGCTTTTAGTTTTTTGGCTTCTAATCAGTAATCTGAAGTGCTGAGAGTATGTTCTGTCTACTAACAAGTTGATAAATCATATTTTTGCATGACACTGTCTATATACTTATACCTGAGGGAATCTTGGCGCTCGTGCGCGGCGTTATGGCTTAAAGATCTATTTAGCAGCTTAAGTGCTTCATGTAACAAAGCACGTTGCTCCGTTGGTACAGTTATACAGGTTCTATCTTCAGTTATTTTATCAACTAAAGCACGGCCAAGGTCGATAAATACAACTTCCTCTACGGTACCGTCCTGACTGATTACACCGTATTTACTACACAAAAATTGCTGCCAAACTTGCTGTATATGCTCAATTAAGTCATCACCAAACTTATCATCTTCACTTACTATGCCCTTATCAGCACAGGCTTTTAGCGTTGTGATATATTTATTCTGAAATAACTCATAAGCATGACTTGAGTGCTCGACTTCATGTCTAAGTAGCATATGACCCCAATCTAGGGCTCCTCTGGGATAGTAGTCAGTCACCTCAATACATTCATACAAACCAAGATATGAGCTACATTTAATAAGATTATCAATACTGTAGCTGGCGTTCGGAAAAATACTGTTCTCTTGCCATTGCTGTAATTGTTCTGGCTTTATTTTAATTAAACTACACAGTTCATTGGCATCATAGAAATTAGATTTTAAGTAGTCAGATAATCGCATAGTGATACTGGTTTTTTATACAGTTGTTTTTAGTTTGTATGATTTTTAGCACATAAGCAAGAAATTTTATAATTCTGTATATTTGGCCTCGGCATACAGGAGCAATTGTGATAAAACATATCGTATATAAACAACTAGCTAGAAATTGCATGCGAAGTATACAATCGATAAAAAAAGCCAGCTTAATCACGGCAATTAAAACCCCTTATCTTATGTCAGGCGAAATCGACTTGCAGGCGTATGACGCACTTGTCGAAGCGCAAATTGCAGCCGGAGTAGACGGTATCATTGTTGGTGGCACAACAGGTGAAGGTCAGTTGATGAACTGGGAAGAGCATCTGATGTTAATAGCCCATAGTGTCAATAAGTTCGCAGATAAACTGGTAATAGTTGGTAATACTGGTAGTAACAATACCCGAGAAGCAATTAAAGCCACTGAGTATGGTTTTGCATCTGGTATGGATGCAGCACTGCAAATTAATCCATACTATGGCCGTACATCAACTGCTGGTGTAGTTGAACACTTCGAACGTGTTTTAGAAATTGGCCCCGCTTTTGTATATAACGTGCCAGGCAGAACTGGACAAGATTTAACGCCTGATATTATCGAGCCACTTGCCAAGCATAAGAATTTCATTGGCGTGAAAGAGTGTGCGGGTAATGAGCGCATTGCACATTATGAGTCACAGGGTATTGCTTGTTGGTCAGGCAACGATGATGAAGCACATGATGGTCGTCATAAATATCAATCTCACGGCGTTATTTCGGTTACCTCAAACTTGGTACCAAAATTATTTAGACAGCTGATGGACAAGCCTGATGAGGCGCTAAATAGAGACTTACAGCCTTTGATGAGCTGGCTATTCTGTGAACCCAATCCAATTGCGATAAACACAGCGTTAATCATGACTGGCGCTGTTAACCCAGTATTTAGATTACCCTATGTACCGCTTACGCGTGAGCAGCAAATTGAAGGGCAGACGCTCATCAATGCGCTAGAAGAGCAGTATATTGTTGGTGGAAAAGCTAATTTAGTGGATGAAACGCTTCTTAAGCTTTGTTAATGCAAAGAATTGACGTATAATCTGCGACCCTTCAGTATTGGTCGCAGGTTTGCCGTTATGAATTTTAAATCGTTTAGTTTTCCAGAGCCGTTATTAAAAGCCTTAGATGAAATTGGCTTTACAGAGCTCACTCCGATCCAACAGGCGGCCATCCCTGTGATCAGAAAGGGTCATGATGTGCTTGCAACTGCACAAACGGGCACGGGTAAAACCGCAGCCTTTGCATTGCCAGTTATCCATAACCTATTAAAGGGTACTTCAACAAAGTCTCCTCGCGCTTTATTTCTCGCACCTACCAGAGAGCTTGCGGAGCAAATCGCAAATAACTGTGAGGCGTTTACAAAGCATACTTCACTGCGCACTGTTGCAGTATTCGGCGGTGTAAATGTCGACGGCCAAACGCAACGCTTAGCACAGGGTGCGGATATCGTCGCTGCCACACCAGGCAGGTTACTTGATTTGGTACGCTTAGGTAGTGTCGATCTAGCGAACATCGAGCATTTAGTGCTTGATGAAGCTGACCGTATGTTAGACATGGGCTTTATCGATGAAATGCAGCGTGTCATTTCACTGGCGAAAGAAGAAAAGCAATTGCTATTATTCTCAGCGACTTTTCCTTCAGCAGTAAAGCAGTTTGCTAAACAGGTATTAAAAGAGCCAAAACTTGTGCAAACAGCACCGGAGAATACGACTGCTGAAACCGTACGTCATGTTGTATACCCAGTTGAACAGCAGCGTAAAAAAGAGCTGTTATCCGAGCTGATTGGCAAGAAAAACTGGCAACAAGTGCTTGTCTTTGTCAACATGAAAGACGATGCTGATACTATTGTAAAAGAGCTGGAGCTGGATGGGATTGCAGCAACGGTTTGTCATGGTGATAAAAAGCAAGGTGCAAGGCGTCGTGCTTTAAGAGATTTTAAAGAGGGCAAAGTTCGCGTACTAGTAGCAACTGAAGTAGCTGCAAGAGGGATTGATATTGAGGGGCTACCACGCGTTGTTAACTACGATCTGCCATATCTCCCTGAAGACTATGTGCACCGTATTGGTCGTACGGGTAGAGCTGGTAACAGCGGTCAAGCAATTTCCTTTGTAAGCAGAGAAGAGGAACAATTCTTACTTCACATTGAAGCTTTGATCGGTCAAAAAATCAAGCGCTATTATTTACCAGGCTATGAAGTTGCAAGCCGCGAAAACTTGATTGATAACTTGAGTAAAAAGCCAAGTCATCAAAGACGTAAGGTACGCACTAACAGGCCAAGCAATCAAGCAAGTGGTGAAGCACGTGTTAAAAATCGAAATAAAATTAGCTCAGTAAGAAGTCGCTTAAAAGGTGTGCAATTAAAGCTAGATAAATAGACACAATTTCTCACATGTGAAAGCGGGCTAATTAGCCCGTTTTTTAATGTGTAATTTAGAATTCAGAGCAAAGAAATAAATTTATACGGGCATGTGCCAAGATTGCATCTCAACCAAGCGGCTTTTTGTCCGTTCAAATTCAAAAGCTAATAACTCTCCAGCATAAAGTGTTTGCAACGAAAAATCTGATTCAATCACAATCAATTTTTTTCGGTCATAAAATTCATCTACAAGTGCGATAAAGCGTCTTGCTTCGTCGTCTAAAGTGCGTGCTGATAGTGTAGATTTTTCTCGCATATAATTATCTTCGATACCTTGAGTCACGCAGTGGCGGTTTGGAGAAGCGCCCATAGAAGGTACGTTCCTTATGAAAATAACATCATAGTCTAATGCTAATTTAATGTAGTCTAGTGTCGCCCTTGGGGAAGAGCATAGAGACATAAACTCAATTAATAAGCCGTTCCTACATTTTCCTAAAATAGCGATAGGGCGGCTGTGGATCTGTATATTTAAACCTTGGTATGAACCTTCAAGAGTCTCAAACAAAGAAGAAAACGCACTGCGATTATTTTCGAAGTAAAAGTTGCTGGGGGTGCCGTTGCTGAATCGATGATCAAGTTCTCCGCTGACATTAACAAGGCTACAATGCGCCATGATTAAGTCGATGGTTGGCTCAAATCGCGTTCTTTGTAATCCATTTTTATATAGATCTGTTGGATGGCTGTTGGAGGTTGTTATAAAAACTATACCTGCTTTAAAAAAGGCATCTAGTAATCCTGCGAGTATCATGGCATCGCCAATATCTTTGACAAAAAATTCGTCAAAGCAAAGTACTTTGGTATGTTTTGCCCACTGTTTAGCAATCGCCTTTAAGGGATCTTTTTTTCCTTGGACTTGCCTTAATTGCTGGTGGATTGTTTGCATAAAGTGGTGAAAGTGCAGCCGTTGCTTTTTCTCTACCAAAATAGTATCGAAAAACATGTCCATCAGCATGGATTTGCCACGCCCGACAGGCCCATATAAATACACCCCCATCGATGGCTTTCCAGCTTCAACGTCAAGACACAGTTTGTCTAATATATTAATGGCACCTAATTGAGCCGGATCGAGTGATAAATGATTGGTTGCTATTAATTGTTCATATTTATTTAAAAGGCGGTGCATAAAAAGTAGTAGTTGGGATTTTTAATAATGATACGGTTAACTTAGCTAGAATAGAAGTAAGTTGATTAAAAACAGTAAAGTCCGATATTACTTTATTAAAATGCAAAAAAGCCTATTTCCATAATAAACATATTATGTAAAATTGGCTTTTAATTCAATTTTAAAGATATGAGCTGAGAGTGAGAATCGTAGTCCTATTTATATGGGCTTAAATCTGTCTGCTCTGTTTCGCATACTTTTTTAATGACAGGGTGCTTAGCCATCCCACGTAAGTATTTTGCTAAATGTTCAAACTGTAGAGGAGGGGTATTTAGCTCATCTGCCCATATACACAACATAAACAAATAGCAGTCGCATATCGTGAACTGTTCATTAACCACATAGCTTTTACCCGCTAAATGCCTATTTACGATAGTAAACATTTCGGTTAGGCGAGTTTGCTGGGTTTTAATGATGTCGTCATACATCAAAGCGCTTTGCGTGTGTCGCTCAGGGTAAAAGTAAATCATCAACTCAGCTTGGATTGTGGTTGTAAAATACATTAGCCATTGATAAAAAACACCTTTTTGTACTGGATCCGCGGGTATTAGCTGACTTTCTGGGTGCTTTTCTGCAAGGTATAAACAAATTGCTCCGCTTTCAAATAGCACAAACTCATCATCAACCAGTGTTGGGATCCTACCTGTGGGGTTGAGTCTTAGATATTGTGCTGATTTTTGTGCATGCTTTTTACGATCAACGAGTTCTAGTTGATATGGTACTTTTAGGGCTTCTAATACAAAGTGTGGTGCGAGACTGGCATTACGAGGGTAATAAAACAAAGTGTACATAACTGGCCTTATCATCAAGTTTTTATTGGTGAGAAAGCTCCTTTTAAGATTATTCCTTTAGGACTTTAGGACAGCATTGGAATAATAACAAATACAATGACGTATTTTTATTCAAAAATTTAAATTGCCCAAAGTGAGTTAACAAGATTAACCTTGAGTTTCTCTGCCGTTAATGATTTTACCTTAAATAGGAATGTTGTGTATAAATTTAGTGGTAGGGGATAAAAATAATGAAAAATATAATTTAGTAGATTTAGGAAGAAGTTTTGAAGATAAAAAGAGCATTTTTGCAGCTGCAAAAATGCTCTTTTTATTAATTAAGGGGTGTAATATATCGGTGAGTTTGGTCCTACTGGCAGACCAAAACCGAATACCCAAATATAAAATAGTGCAACCCAGCCAACGAAGAAGAACATACTGTAAGGCAACATAGTAGCGACTAATGTACCAATACCCATGTCTTTTTTGTATTTTGTTGCAACGGCTAAGATCAGACCGAAATAACTCATCATTGGCGTGATCAGGTTAGTAACTGAGTCACCGATACGGTATGCAGCTTGAATAGTTTCTGGCGCGTAACCAACAAGCATCAACATTGGTACAAAGATAGGTGCTGTAACAGCCCACTGCGCTGAAGATGAACCTAAACATAAGTTAACCATTGCACACATCATGATGAATAAGATGAATACTTCTGGGCCTGTTAGGTTTAGAGCTTGAAGTAATGCTGCACCGTTGATCGCTAGGATAGTACCAAGGTTTGTCCATTTAAAGAATGCAACAAATTGTGCAGCGAAGAAGACAAGAACGATATACATGCCCATAGAGCTCATGCTCTTACTCATGGCATCAATCACATCTCGGTCTGTTTTCATCGTGCCTACAACACGGCCATATACGAAACCCGGGATAGCAAAAGTAACAAAGATAAGAACAACAATCCCTTTCAAGAATGGAGAGCCAGCTACAGCGCCAGTCTCAGGGTGACGCAAAATGCCGTCTTCAGGTACGATGGTGAGTGCTAAAATGCTACATACGATTAGTAGAGAAACACCTGCCCACTTTAAACCACTTTTTTCTTTATCTGTTAAATGCTCAATGTTGTTTTCTGATAGGTCAACGCTTGCATCATCTGGGTTGTATTTGCCAAGGCGTGGCTCGACGATTTTTTCTGTCACCAAAGTACCGACAATGGCGATTAAGAATACAGAAATCATCATGAAGTACCAGTTTGCTTCAGGTCCTACATGGTAAGTCGGATCTATCATTTGAGCTGCAGGGGTTGTGATACCTGCCAATAAAGGGTCGATTGTACCTAGTAATAGGTTTGCACTATAACCACCAGATACACCTGCAAAAGCTGCTGCAAGACCTGCCAGTGGGTGTCTACCTAAGCTATGGAATATCATCGCAGCGAGTGGGATAAGTACGACATAACCGAGCTCTGATGCTGTGTTTGATAAAATTGCCGCAAATACCACCATGAAGGTCACTAGGCGTTTAGAAGCGCCCATAACCATGCCGCGCATGGCAGCTGATAGCATGCCAGAGTGTTCAGCAACACTCACGCCAAGTAATGCAACTAATACAGTACCAAGTGGTGCGAATCCAGTGAAATTAGTGACAAGACCAGTCATAATTTTTTGTAAGCCTTCTGCGCTCATTAAGCTTACAACTTCAATGACACCGTCAGCATCACGTCCTTTAGCTCCCTCTGGGCGAGGGTCAATTGCACTCAAGCCCATCCAGTCGGCAATGCCACTGAAGACCACAATTGCAACACACAACATTGCAAAAAGGGTGATTGGGTGTGGGAGCATATTCCCTAAAAACTCAACGGTTGCCAAAAAGCGATTGAATAGGCCGCTTTGTTGTTCTGGCGATTGAGAGTTTTTATTCGCTTTCGTCTCTACTGCATTCGACATAGCAAGTTTTCTCGGTTCCAAAAAATGCGGCATACCATATCACTTTTTCATTCAGCGGTCATTTATAAAAGTTAACTAGAGGTGAAAATGAGATAAAATTACAAGTATCAGTGATAAAGAGCAGCTTATGCTTTTGATGTAAGTAAGTACTTGGTTTTAGGTGGGTGATTATTAACCTATTCAATTGGCTGGTTTTGATTGTTAATTTTTTATTCTTTATGTGCTGAATTTACTCCCTTGAATAACAAAGGGTATTGTCTGAATTTTCCACCGATATGATCATCAGCCATAATTTGAGTACAAATGCGCTCAATATCGTTATCCGCCGCAAGCACCCACTCTAGGTGTTCGATGGTGCGTTTGAGTCCTTTTTTTAGATATGCCTGTGACTGATAGTGTTGGCAATTCGCTTTTATAATCTCAACTGCTTCTGGGTTTTGTCTTAGCGCTGAGACGATTTGTTCCATGTAGGTGTGTGATGATCTCGAGCTTGATCTGCTTCTACTTCTGGTCCTATTTCTAGTCATCCAGCATACTCGCTATGTAATGAACTTTTTTCATGAAGTCAGCTTTTTGCGATTCTTTGTCGTAATTAAATTGATATGTATTGTGAAAACCGAAGCGTAAAAAAACACCGCTGCCTTTCAAATAAATCGTATAACCATCAGGATCTGAGAACGCTGTTATCCCCTCGAATTGCTTTCCCTCTTCATACTCTTGACCTTGCTGCCTTATGTGTTCATATACCTTCAAAATGAGGTTACTGTTGAGCTCGTTTTTCATATCTCAATACAAGTTGTTTAATTATGTTTATTTTTACTGGCTGTACTAACTAACGGATCAGTTTTGATACGGACTTAAACTGCGGATGTTTTGCATCCTTTAGGATGTCAAAGAGCAAGCTTTCTAAGCTCATGATCACGGCGCCATCATGTCTTAGTTGTTCAATCGACCATGTTTTGTTCTGAGTGTCCCTTGAACCTATTGCATCAGCCACGACGACGACTGGCTGCTGCAATGTTAATAAATCCCTTACCGTTTGATAAACACAAACATGGGCTTCAATGCCAACGACAATTTTAGTGACAGCAGGGTCTAGACTGATTGCTTCTTTTGCTGACGCGTCATTTAGAGCGCTAAAGGTGGTCTTTTCATGACACTCGATTTGGAATTGTGTCAGCGCAGGATCTGTATGCCCAAGTCCTTTTGGATATTGTTCAAATATCAACGCCGGTATTGATAATAGCTCTGCCGCTGTTAAAAGCTTTCCCGTTGTATTCACAAGTTCAGGATATATTTGAATATGTGGCTGAAAACGTGTTTGTATGTCGATGACAAGAATTTGATACTCTGAAGTGTGATGCATAGATTAATCCTTTAGCTACCGAGCGATATCACTTAAACTGGATGTTGTAGTATTATAATTATGGATTTTAGTCAGTTATGCAATTGGAGTTTTTGGGGACTTCGTCTGGAAGCCCGTCAACTTTTCGCAATGTATCAGCAACGGCCGTGAAGTTTGAAAAGTCAAAAGAGTGGGTGTTGGTTGATTGTGGTGAGGGCACTCAGCATCAAATACTAAAATCGAAATTAACCTTGTATCAACTGAGTTTAATTTGCATTAGCCATGTTCATGGCGATCATTGTTATGGGTTACCTGGCTTATTGGCTTCCATGGCGATGTCTGGTAGAAAGCAGCCTGTCTATTTAGTCGCCCCCAAAAAAGTGATTGAGTTTTTGCATGCCACTTTTTCATTGACTGACTTAACGTTGCCTTTTGATCTTAAAACCTGTGCTATTGAAGGCCTTAAAAGCACACCTCTGAATATTGGGTTTTGTCACCTAGAGGTTATTACATTAAAACACCGAGTACCTAGTTTTGGTTTTAAAGTCACTGAGACGCAAGTTCCTAAAAAGCTTAAGATTAATTTATTAAAAAAAGAAGGAGTTGCGACAGGACCTCACTACAATCAGTTGCAAAAAGGCGTAGATGCTGATTATCAGGGGCAAAAACTGGAGTCCAAAAAATATACTTTTGATAGCTGGCTGCCTCGCAAAGTGATTGTTTGCGGTGATAACGAAAGACCGGGTCTGTTAAAAGAATTTATAGATGATGTCGACGCATTGGTGCATGAGGCAACATTTACTCATAAAGATTTAAAAAAAGTTGGCCATCACACTGGACACAGTGATGCTAAACGCATTGCGGAGTTTGCTAACAAATCTAATCTACCTCTATTAATCTTAACGCACTTTAGTGTCCGCTATCATGGCCCCGGGTTGTTGGATAATTTACAAGAGGAAGCTCACACACATTTTTGTGGAGAGCTTATTCTGGCCAATGATGGGCTTGTTGTCGATATTCCAAAAAAGCTACTTTCTGAGTGCCTTGAATAATTCCCAGTCTTCATTTACTTGCTGTGCATATTGATTTGCTTTTTCGACAAGTTTTGTAAACAGTGGTGGCAGGGCGGTTATGCAATGCTCTTGATAGTTCATTGAACGCCGGTCGCCTCTCATATGCGCATAAGCGAGTACTTGTGCGCAGCTTTGCGCATATTGCTCGAAACCATTCCTTTGTGCCGCACGCTTGCCAAGGGTAATATGCTCGGGATCAATACCGACTCGTGCGTGATGGCGGGAGCGAACTAACCAATGTAATCCTTGCCACAGTGCATCATCAATTATTAGGTCTGGTCTTCGCTGCATTTGTCGTTGGCAGTTGACCGTTAAGTGGGCGTGATTGAGGCGGTTTACTGGACTTAACTCTTTAAAGTAGTGCAACGGTGCCGCTAAAGCTTGCTGTTTAATTTCTACGATGTGATATAGCTCAGGTTCCTTTTGCTCTTTGGGCCCGACTAGTAAATAGTAACGCTTCAAGTGGTTGCTGCCAGTGCCTGCATCCAATCGTTCTACACAGTCTATGATGTCGTCATCGACATAAGGTCTGAACTGCTCAATAAGGTTGGTTTTAATGTCGCTATGAATGGCTTCGAACTTTAGTGGGTCTGGTTTAAACTTCAGGGGGTACGCGGTCAGTTCTACATCTTTTGCTAAAGTACTTTTTACAGTGAATGCAGATCCTCCTACGAGTCTTTGCAAGCCTTTTTGCCACCGTTTGTGAAGTATGTGGTCTTTATCAAAATGCGTTAGCGCACTTTGGCTGTTATTTTCTCCGCGGATGGAAGCTTGGCAGGTTTCAACATAGTGCTGTAAGAAAGTCATTTGCGCTTGAGGTATTTGCTCAGTAAGCACAACTGGTTTTTGCTTTATGTTCATAGAGTCGCTTGATTCTCTAAAAGCAGCGCCACTTTGCTGTGCTAAATTGAGACTTACTAGAAACCGGAATATGTCCCAAATTGCATGGCCTATGCAAGCATCATCAAAGTCATTAGGTGTAAAAACTAAGGTTTCACCGTGCGAGCCTTCTTCACTCAAAAAACCGAAGTTACTGGTATGGCAATCTCCCATAATCGTGGTAACGGGGATCTCATACACTGACGTAGGCAAATCAATAATGCCATCAAATATATCACTGTACATCAGTGATGCGGTACCACGGAAAAAATGAAACGCGCTACCTGCCATTTTTTCATGTTTGTTTAACTCTAAAGATGGCACCATACCGTCATGGCGTTCGAAGTAAGATGTAAGTAGGTTTTCACGATTCATTTTACGTCCTCTTGTGCTTTATTCCGAGTTGTTGCTCTGCAAGCGCTACAATATTTGCGTTTATCGGAGGTGGTTCAATCTGCATACCTTTGCTCAATGCTTTAGTAAGCGCTTTAAGTACTTCCACGCGAGCAAACCATTTATGATCGCCAACAATGACTGACCATGGCGCGCCAGAGGTATGTGTTTTTACAAACATGTCATCGATGGCGGCTTCATACTCAGTGCGTTTGTTTCTATTTCTGATATCTTCTTCGGTTAATTTCCAACGTTTGTAAGGGTTATTTAACCGTTCAGAGAATCGTTTTAGTTGCTCGTCACTACTTATATGTAAAAACAGTTTTATGACTTTAATATTATCGTCGAGCAAAAGCTGCTCAAATTCATTGATTTCACGATAAGCGCGTTGCCATTGTGCATCTGACGCATAACCTTCAATTCGTTCTACTAACACTCTGCCGTAATAGGAGCGGTCAAATATAGTCAGAGTGCCTTGCTTAGGAAGTTTATTGAAGAATCGATATAAATAATGCCTGCCTTGCTCATCGTCTCTGGGCGCGGCAATCGGGTAAACTTGGTAGCCACGGGGATCGAGTTTTTCAGTAACGCGGCGGATTGCGCCGCCTTTTCCTGCTGCATCCCAGCCTTCAAAAACGATAACAGCTCTTTGCCCTTGATGGTAATAGGCTTGCTGAACATGAAGTAACTCATTTTGCCAATATTTAAGCGCCTGTTTATACGCTTTTTTATTATCAATAGCTGGATATTCATTGATGTGTTTTAAAGAGGGGGACTGTGTTGTTTGTTGATTATCTATATCAATTTGGCTCACATTGATATCCTCTGTTTATATTGCTTTGGCGTTATGCTCATCACTTTTTTAAATTGCCGCGTGAAGTGAGATTGATCAGTATATTCAAGTTCATAGGCTATATCAGTCAAAGAGCATGTCGGTTTTTGCTTGAGCAAGTTTCTCGCTTTCGATACTTCCACAAGGGTTGCATACTCTTTAGCCGTCATGCCTAGCGCTTGATCAAAGGCTCTTTCTGCTCGTCGGCTATTAATATGTAGGGTGTCATAAATATCAGCCAGCTTTATTGATCTCGGTGATAGTTGGATCTCTTTGGTAATGGTTTCTAAAATGTTAGGAAGTGGTTGATTTAACTTTTTGAATTGCTGTTCAAGCCACTGAGAAATATATTCAATTTTATCTGAAATAGAGGCACCTTCTTGGCGAATTTTATTAAGTAAGGCCTGATCAATTGGGATTGCGTCTAATAACTCGATACACAAATTTTTCGATTCTTTTAGCGGCATAGCGGTGAAGTTTTTGGCGCCCAAGGGTGTGAGCCTAACACCGATGAGATTTTGCACGTCGCTTTCAAAGTGCCATATGGTTGTTTTAGTCTGTGGGCCGATGAAGTAAGCATTTTGATTCAGGCTTGTAGTGCCCATTTTTGATTTACCTGATATAACAAATAAAATCGAAATACAGCCGTCACTGTGTAATGCTTGAGGCAATAGGCTTTGAGAACTTGCATACCAATAATTGATAACATAGGGGGCAAGCGTTGGTGGTGGGGACAAAATAGTATACATGGCGACCTCACTCCTTGTGGGTACTCAAAAATATGCTTGAGCGACTTTAAATTGCCTCATTTAATCTACCGCTTAACTCATTTAAGCGCAATAAAAAAGCAGCCATTGGCTGCTTTGGGTGTTTAAGTTAGTTTACTTCAATTCATATCAACACAAGGTGTTTATCTTGCGTTGGTACTTTCGAAGATTTTATCTGCAGAAGCTGCTACGAAACCCGTGTACAATTCACCATCAGGTTTGTTGTAACGCAGGGCGAACTCGTAGAAGCAACTTGGGATTTCGAACTTGCCGTCAGAGAACTCAATAGGGTGGTGATCAGCAAGTGTAGAAGATTGCTCAAGTAGTACTTCAGGTGAACCTTTGATTTCACCACCTGATGTATTTAGAGCGAAACCAGCATCTTTAAGTGCTTGGTTTACAGCTTCTATGGTCTCAAAATTAGCTAGGTAATTAATGTTTACTGTGAAGTGATTTGCACGGTAACCCCAAGCTGACATCCAAGCTGCATATTCGCTTTCTGCAAGTAGCTTTTTATAAGTTTCATGGCTCACTTGCCAATGTGTACCAGAGTACAAGAAGTTTTCTGCAGTGACGGCACTCTCATCGATGCTATCAATCATTTGGCCAACAATTGCTTGAAGATCTTCTGAGCACTTTTCTAAAAGTAGTTCTGAGATGAATACTTTTGGCTTGCTTGGATCGCTATGCTCATAGTGTTTAGCATACAATTTCTTAGCTTCAAAATGATACTCACCACACTCTTTGTAACCAACAGCTTTAAAATGCGCAGCCAGTTTTTCTAGACCAATTTTTTCATGGTTGAAAGTACGTAGTGCGATATGGTCGTTGATGACATCATCTTTTTGAGTAGAACCTAACAGCTCGTGTACTTTTACAGCAGATGGAGTCACTTCTAAATAGTTGCTCCAAAGGTTCTCAAATAAGCTATCTACATTGTTGTGCATAATGACAATTCCTTAATATAACGGCTTGGCCGCGTTGTAAATGTTACGACAAAGCACGACGTATTTAGTATTTATAAAACAAATCCACTGATCTTATCACCTTGCTTTAACTGCAATGCCTCTGCCGTTTTTGAGGTGATTGTGAATATTTGTGTATGTTCATTCCATACTACCGCAGTAGTAAATGTGGCTCTAAAGTGCGCTAGTTGGCCATTGGATAGGGCCCAAGTTGTTTCACTGTGTGGCAGCTCTTCGACGATATCTAATGTACCGTTTTGAGTTTCACGCACGGTTCGAATATTTTCTAACCTAGCTTCGACAGTGGGGCCAGCATCAAATAAGTCGACATACCCTCTGTGTTCAAAGCCTTCTTTTTGCAGCAGTCGCAGTGCAGGTTTTGTTTTTTCATGCACATGGCCGATAACTGATTGGGCCTCTGGGCTGAGCAAATTGGCGTAAATCGGATATTTTGGCATTAACTCAGAGATAAACACTTTATCGCCCAAGCCCACTAGGTGGTCGGCCTTTGGAAACTCAATACTGAAAAAGTGTTCCTGTAACCATTGCCAAAAAGGGCTGTGGCCGTTTTCATCACTGACGCCACGCATTTCAGCAATCACTCTATCGCTAAAGCGCTCGGCATGTTCAGCCATAAATAAAAAGCGAATACGCGACAAGAATCGACCTGCCAACCCGCGTCTAAATTGCTCTCGTAAGAACAGTGTGCAGATTTCCGAACTACCTGTGTAGTCATTACATATTGATAGAATATCAACGGTGTTATACACATTTAAGGTGCTAGAGTGGTGAACGGTTTTGCCTTGATGGTAATGATACAGAGGGACCTGCATCCCAACAGCTGCCTCAATGGCTGTAGTACCACTAATTTCACCTGTTTCTAAATCTTCGAGGACAAATAAATACCCCTCATCGATTGGCGCATTTAATGATTTACTGAAGCTTTCTTGAGAGCGTTGTATCTTACTCGCTAATAGTTCGTCGTCGACAGGCAAAGATGTGAAACCATGGCCTGACTCTACCGCGATGTTTTTTAAAGCCGCAAAATCTTTGCTGCTAATAGGTCTAAGTACTTGCATAAAAATATCATTTAGGGCGACGAATCGCCCATAAAGGTTAAGCGTTTACTACATCCGCGACAGCCAGCTCGAAGCGTGCTAGACCTGCTTTAATTTCTTCTTCAGTAATCACTAAAGACGGTGTGAAACGAACTACATTAGTGCCAGCGACCAAAGTCATTAAGCCATGCTTTGCACTTGCGACTAGGAAATCTCTCGCCTTACCTTCGTAATCGCCTTTAAGTACGCAACCTAACAATAGGCCTTTACCACGCACTTCGCTAAATACATTGTACTTTTCGTTAATTGCATTTAGGCCATCACGGAACATTTGTTCACGCTCTTTGACACCATTTAATACTTCAGGCGTATTAACTGTGTCAAAAGCAGCCTCAGCAACGGCACAAGCAAGTGGGTTACCACCGTAAGTAGAACCGTGAGTACCAATTTTTAAATGCTTCGCAATATCAGTTGTGGTGATCATCGCACCAATTGGGAAGCCGCCACCTAATGCTTTAGCTGTTGTTAAAATATCAGGCGTAACATTCAAGCCTTGGTATGCGTACAAATCACCTGTACGGCCAACACCTGTTTGTACTTCATCAAAAATAAGCAGGGCATTGTGCTTGTCACATAACTCTCGTACACCTTGCACAAACTCGATATCCGGGGAGATGATACCGCCTTCACCTTGTAGAGGCTCCATCATAACTGCACACGTTTTGTCAGAAATTACTTTTGCAAATGTTTCTAAGTCATTGTAGTCAATGTGAGTGATATCTTGTGGTTTAGGACCAAAGCCATCAGAGTAGGCTGCTTGGCCACCGACGGTTACGGTGAAGAACGTACGGCCGTGGAAACCTTTATTGAATGCAATGATCTGCGTTTTTTCTTCATTATATTTATCTAAAGCAAATCTACGCGCCAGTTTTAAAGCTGCTTCATTTGCTTCAGCGCCTGAGTTTGCAAAATAAACTTTGTCTGCAAATGTCGCATCAGTCAGCTTTTTAGCTAGACGAAGTGCAGGTTCATTGGTCATTACATTTGATAAATGCCAAATCTTTTCACCTTGCTCTTTCAGTGCATTTACCAATGCTGGGTGGCTATGACCTAGACAGTTTACTGCGATACCGCCAGCAAAGTCGATGTACTCATCACCGTTTTGATCCCAAACTCGTGCACCTTTACCTTTTACTGGTATAACAGCAGATGGATTGTAGTTAGGTACCATTACTTCATCGAATAATTCGCGATTCACTTGCATGACGTCGTCCTCATATAACTTCAACTTCTGGGCACGAATATATGTGCCTATTCTTATTCCGACATTATTGCGTGATGTGATGAAAATTTGCAGTGTAATTTTATATAAAATGAGTAGAATGTTCGTCAAAATGACATTGGTATTGTGCAAAATGATTAGCAAACAAGATGAGAGATTGATTTCTGTACTACGAAGTAACGCGAGGGCGAGTATTTCTGAGCTAGCAAGACTATTGGATATGTCTCGAACAACGGTGCAATCACGATTGCAAAAGTTAGAGCAAAGCGGTGTTATTCAGGGTTATAAGATTGATTTTGGTCAAGATTATTTAGGTAGCCTAGTTTCTGCTCATGTTTCAATTAAGGTCAAGCAAAAGCTCACGGCAAAAACTAATATTGCCCTGAAGCAGCTCTCACATATTTCTGCTTTATATGCGATTAGCGGCGAATACGACATGATAGCTATTGTAGAAGCGCAAAGCCTAGAGCAATTAAGCCAGTTGCTGGATGAAATAGGTAATTTAGACGGCGTCGAAAGAACCAATTCAGCTGTTATACTGGAAACTAAATTTCAACGTTAATTTGCTTTGGGTAACCACACACTCGTTCCAGTAGTAGCGATGTGGTTAACATTGCCTTTGAGCACCTTGTCGCCCACATTACGAGAGGTCTCAGGGCGACTCACTAGGTAACCTTGGACACAGCAAATGCCCATATCTTTGACCAGTTCAAACTGATCAAGCTGCTCTACACCTTCTGCAACGATTTTAAGGCCTAGCTGCGCACCAAGCTCGCTGATAGAGTTTAAAATCTTAAAGTATTTAGGGTTGTCTTTTGCTTGTGAAATAAACAGTTTATCTATTTTAATCACATCGATTGGCAGATCAGCTAGTGTGCTCAACGAGCTAAAACCCGTGCCAAAATCATCAATTGCAATAGTCACACCGGCACTGCGGCAACGCTCAAGCTGAGCAATGATTTCATCACTTGCTGTTATGAGTGTTGACTCGGTGATTTCTATCATTAGGGAGGCAGCAGGCAGTCCCGATTTATTAAGTGCATCTAAAACCCAGTCGTAAATAGGTCTATGTTTGAGCTGAATGCCGGATACATTCACCGAGATTTTAACTTTTTTCATCCCAGCATTGTGCCAAGCAGACATTTGTCGGCATGACTCTAGCAATATCCAGTCGCCAAGCTCTAAAATTAAATTTGACTCTTCGGCAATTGGAATAAACTCAGACGGTGGGATCAACCCCTCGATGGGATGATGCCAACGGGTGAGGGCTTCAAAATAGTCTATTGAGCAATCTTCAACATGCACAATTGGCTGAAAAGAGAGTTGAAAATTTTGAGAGGCAATTGCAAGTCTCAATTCTTCTAATAAGTAGTGGTAGCGCCTGATTTTATTCCCCATCTCTGGTGAATAGACTCTGAAAATACCGCGTCCATCCGTTTTAGCTCGATACATGGCAACATCTGACATTTGTAACAGCGCATTAGGGGTAGAGGCACTATCAGGGAATACAGCTATCCCGATACTGGCGCTTATTTTCACTAGCTTATTACCGAGCACAAAGTCTCGTTCAATTTCGCTAAGAATAGTTTGTGCTATCTCAGTACAGAAACTGGTGTCGTTAAGATTGGGCACAAAAATCGAGAACTCGTCTCCACCTAGCCGAGAAAGGTTTTGGTCTAGACCATGGACGGGATGCGCATCATTGAGCTTAAACTGCCTGACAACTTGCTCCAATCGCCCTGAAACCTGAATAAGTATTTCATCACCGAAACTGTGTCCAAAAGAATCATTAACCTGTTTAAAGCCATCTAAATCAATGAATAACAATCCGCATTTTGATTTGCTTTTATCCGCAATGGTCAGCTGCTCGCTAATATGTTCTATATATGCATGGCGATCTATAAGTTTGGTCAATTTATCTTGGTAAACGTGACTATCTGACTGTATTTTTATACGTTGAAGATTATCGCTTAATGATTGAACTGCATAACAAATTTGTGCGACAGGACCGCCAGAGTGAAGCTCTTTATGTTTAATTTCAAGTCCATCAAGCAGGGCGTTTAGGTCTTTATTTATGGCATTGAGTGCTTCTAACTGTGCTTTGTCTCTTTTATTACCTTTGAATTGAGAAATAAAAAACAGCACGGCAATTAAGCAAAGCATTAATAAAGTAGGGGATGACCAGACGAGCTTAAACACTCTTGAGGTCGGCGCGATGGCATATTGAGACTGCTGATTTACGATGATGACGAACGTTTGATTGTCCTTACTAACGAATTGCTGGTCGTAGTAGACAAACTGATACCAAGGAGCCGATCTTTCAACTTGCTCAACATCACTGATCTGAGTTTGCAAAGAAAGTAACCCGGATTGCGCATTCAGGACATGTTTAGCAAAAGTTAGATTTGCAGCAATACCGATTACTACAAGGCTAACAACAGCATAAGCTAAATTTTTAAAAACATTCTGCATGATTGAGACAATCCAAAATTAACCGAAAACCGGATCCTTCATGTTCCTGTAGTATACATCAATTTGACTTCAGGGATGACAACCTTTTACACGCTTTTATTCACAAGTGCAATTATCAAAATTATTTCAATTCAATTTAGGGACAATCATTTACACTTCTCTGAGCAAGATCAATTATCAATATAATTCACTTTACACGATAATGATTCTTATCTACTTTTTTATGTCATTGGCCTAATAATTGCTCACCAGTGTTGGGCATTAATTACCAAAGGGCTTTCTGTCCAAAAATGTACTTTTCTGGTGCAAAGGTATGCTGTATTGCACCGTTGTGAGGCGTACAAGTTTATATTTATGTACTAAACTATTCTCACAAAATATGTTCGCGTAATCATACATTATACGACATAGTTTTGTGGCAAGGAACACCAACCAAGTTAGGTTTTTGGAGCCAAAAATGTTAACAAAACGTTTTTTTAAAACGAAAAACGAAGCCGAAATCACATTTGAATTTTCTCACCCCGAAGCCAAAAAAGTTGAACTCGTTGCAGAATTTAACGATTGGCAACCCATTAGTATGAGGTTTAATAAAAAAGAGCAGCGTTTTAAGCTCAAGCACAGGCTACCTACTGATAAGCAATTCCATTTTCGATACTTGATAAATGGTAACCAATGGGACAATGACAACAGTGCTGATGGATACGCTGCCAATGGTTTTGGTAGCGAAAATAGTATTGTTGATACGCAAAGATTGGCTTAGTTGCCAATGGAAGGGCTACAACAGCTATATTACCTCCATGGTATCGGCTATGACTTCGTTAAATATGATGGCGAACATGTCGTTTTTGATGCGTTAACGAGGCAAACTGCCATTGAATGCTGTGGTATTGAGCCTAATGACCAACATGCCGTTGATCGTCTCAATTTTGAATTAGACATTGCACCATGGACACGAGTCGTCGAACCTGTGACGTTGAGCGATAGTGATTCTGGCAGCTTTGTAATTAAAGTCTCAGAGTCTTTAAAGCACTCAATAGCAAGCATAAAGGTACCTTCGGCAAATATAGATATATCGGTTAAGCTTTCTGAGTGTGAGGAAGTAGGAGACTATATACATGCTGGCAATCGATATGTTGCGTTAGAAGTCAATTTGGGTAAATTACCAATTGGCTATCTTGAATTATTGATAGAGGGTGCATTTGGTCAAGTAGTAGCAGAGCTCTGGTCAGTGCCAAAGCAATGCTATAACCCCTATGTATCCCACAGCAGTAAAAAGCCGCTTGGTGTGTCGTTACAGCTTTATACTCTGAAAAGCGATAGGAATTATGGTATTGGTGATTTCGCTGATCTAAAGCAGTTAATAGCGTTGTTTTCCCAACATGGAGGGGATTTTGTCCTCTTAAATCCATTGCATTTGCTATTCAGTGCAAAACCTGAAGAAGCCAGCCCTTATAGCCCTTCTCATCGCTGCTTAATTAATCCCCTATACATAGCGTTAGATGATATCCAAGAAATAGTTGGCCAAGCATGTGCTGAGCTGTTCTCGTCTGTTGCAGATTTAGGGCATAGACGTTCAGTGACAAGTAAATTTATTGATTACACTCAAACATCCAATGTGAAGTACGCCCTATTTCAAATACTGTATAACTGTTGGCAACAGGATGCGCGCCAAGAAGCGACCTTAAACGCTTTTATAGAAGAAAAAAGATCAATACTTGGGGATGTGGATCTAAGTCAATTTGAGTGGTTTTTACAGTGGTTGGCATCTGAGCAACTGCAGCGTTGTCAGTCACTATGTATTGCTAAAGGAATGGAAATAGGATTAGTGAATGATTTGGCTGTTGGATGCACAGGCAGTGGTCTTGAATTTGAAAGTTATCGCGCTTGCTTTAGTGAGCAGGCAAACATTGGCGCGCCACCCGACCCTTGGGCTGAACAGGGCCAAAATTGGGGAATGCCAGCGCTGAACCCGATAAAAGTAAAGCATAACAACTTTGCATATTTTAAATCTCTGGTTCGGTCCAATTTAAACCAAGTTGGTGCATTGCGTATCGACCATGTAATGTCACTAAGGCGTTTGTGGTGGTGCTTTGCAAAGGAAGGCCAAGAACTTGGGTGTTATGTTTATTATCCATTTGAATATTTGTTGGCCATTTTAAAGATAGAGTCACACTTACATAGTTCAATTGTAATAGGTGAAGATCTTGGGGTTGTACCGCCAGAGGTAACTCAGGCGTTAGAAGAATCAGCAATTTTTGGCAACACACTGTTTTATTTTGAGAAAAATCAAAATGGTGAGTTTAAAGCGAGTGAACAACTGAGGAAAAATGCGCTGATTATGGTCGCTAATCATGATGTTCCTCCATTTCACGGCTGGTGGAATGCCGCGGACATTGACATTAAATTTGATTATCAATTGATTGATGAGCATCAGCGCCATCATCAAAAACATGCTAGAGGTGTTGAAAAAGCGCGGTTAATTAGCTGGATTAATCAGCATGAGTTCCCTGATTTAGAAATTACCGCTTCGAGTCAGGAGGTATATCAGGCCGTCATGCATATATTAGCAAGCAGTCCAAGTCAATTGCTTGCCATTCAATTGGATGACCTAGACCTTCAAGAATTCCCTGTAAATATACCTGGTACAAATACAGAGTACCCAAATTGGCGCCGCAAATTAAATCATGAGCTTGTTGAGCTATTTGAACTTCATAAAGACTTTATTCAACAACTCAATGCAATCAGGAAGCAACAATGAATACCGTAAATAAAAATGTTGAAATGACAGAAGATTACACGGACCAAGTGGCTGCGTTACAAGCTGGCTCATTTTCAGATCCGTTTAGCTTTTTAGGACCGCATGTAGTTAAGGTTGGGCCAAAAACATATACAGTTTTACGGGTCTTTATTCCAAGCGCATTATCTGTAGCAGTTGTTTTGGGTAAAACGCTAACGAATATGACTCGATTTGATGACAGTCAGTTGTTCACTGTGGTACTTGATGCAGAATTGAGCGCTGAAAATTATCGTCTCCAAGTACAATTTGAAGATAGCACTTTGTACTTTCGTGATGTGTATAGTTTTGCTAGCGCGTTGGATGAACAGGCTATGTACCTGTTTAATGAGGGCACACTCGAGCATGGCTATGATCACTTTGGCGCTCGCTTTATAAAGCACGGAGGTGTTCAAGGTGTACAATTTAGTGTTTGGGCACCAAACGCAAAAAGCGTCTCTGTTATTGGAGAGTTTAACTTTTGGCAAGCTAATCAACATTATATGCGTTTTCACCCCGCAAGTGGTGTTTGGGATTTATTTATTCCCGGATTGTCAGCAGATACAAGTTATAAGTTTGCGATCACGACAGTGAGTGGCGAAAGGCTTGAAAAAGCAGACCCTTATGCGAAAAAAATGCAACAAGCGCCCGGCACTGCAAGTGTTTTGCAGCAGACATTTCAAGCGCCAATTTATGATGAGGAAATGTATGAAAGGCGGATGAAGCGAAATCATGTAGAGTCACCTATTTCTATATACGAAGTGCATTTGGGCTCTTGGAAACGAAGAGTCGGTGAGCAAAATCGATATTTAACTTATCGAGAGTTAGCAGATGATCTTGTACCTTACGTAAAAGATTTAGGCTTTTCGCATATTCAATTAATGCCAATTAGCGAATTCCCCTTTGATGGTTCTTGGGGGTATCAACCCGTAGGCCTTTTTGCCCCATCCAGTCGCTTTGGTTCTGTAGACGATTTTTTATATTTCAGTGAAGTGTGTCATAAATACGAGATTGGTTTGTTGCTAGATTGGGTGCCAGGTCATTTCCCGACGGACCCTCACGGTTTAAATCGGTTTGATGGTACACATTTATATGAACATGCAGACAAGCGCCAAGGATTTCATCCAGACTGGAACACTTGCGTTTTTAACTATGATAGGCCAGAGGTGAAGAGTTATTTACTTTCTAATGCGAATTACTGGGTGTCAGAGTTCCAATTAGATGGCCTAAGAGTGGATGCTGTCGCTTCTATGCTTTATCTCGATTACTCGAGAAAAGACGGGGAATGGATAGCTAATAAGTACGGTGGTAGAGAAAATATTGGCGCCATAGATTGCTTACAGAGAAGTAATGCTGTTTGCTACAAAAATGCACCGCATGCCATGATGGTTGCAGAAGAATCTACAGCTTGGCCTGGGGTGACACAAAGTGTAGACCATGGTGGATTAGGGTTTGGCTATAAATGGAACATGGGCTGGATGAATGACAGCTTGGGCTTTATGCAACGAGATCCAATTCATAGAAAGTTTCATCATCATGAAATGACGTTTTCCATGGCTTACGCCTTTTCAGAAAATTATATTTTACCTTTAAGCCATGATGAGGTTGTGCATGGAAAAGGGTCTCTTTTAAGTAAAATGCCTGGGGATGACTGGCAGCAATTTGCTAATTTGCGCGCTTATTATGGGTTTATGTTTGCTCACCCAGGTAAAAAACTACTGTTTATGGGCAGTGAGTTAGCACCTCGAGATGAGTGGGATCATAACAAGCAATTAGACTGGTCATTATTAGAAAGTGAAGCCCACACAGGTGTTTATGAGTCCGTTAAAGCGCTGAATTCAGTCTACCATTCAACTCCCTCTTTATATGAAGTCGATGGTTCACCTGCTGGCTTTAGGTGGATTGATTGTGATAACGCTGAGCAATCAATTCTGAGCTTTGTTCGATTTGGTAAAAAGCAATCTGAGCTTTTGATTGTTGTCAGCCATTTTACACCACAAGTATTTCATCATTTCAGGTTAGGAGTACCCAAAGAAGGCGCGTATCAAGTCGTTTTCAATTCTGATGACAAGCAATTTTACGGCAGTGGCGTTCAAGTTGTCGCACACAAGCAGCAACTTGTTCAGAGTAAAGCTGTGGCATGTCACGGATTAGATAACAGTATTGAAATTACGATACCACCATTAAGTACTGTTTATTTAAAATATATATCGGCATAAACATGATTAGCTCCCGACAAGGCAGTACTTACCCATTAGGCAGCACGGTAACAGACAAAGGTGTTAATTTTGCCGTCTACGCCCCTAATGCAGAGAAGGTTTATTTGTGTTTGTTTGACGGGTTTGGACGGTGTGAAAAAAACCGTCTTGAGATGCATAGTCATGAGGGCGGGGTATGGAGTATTTTTGTTGACTCACTCGCTACTGGTGCACTATACGGTTATCGAGCGGATGGCAAATACAATCATTTGGATGGCCACTTCTTTAACGTCAATAAATTACTTTTAGACCCGTATGCGAAAGATTTTAGTGGGGACTTTACATGGAGTGAAAGGCATTATTGCCATCTGCCTGTAGGTGAGTTTAATAGCTTAGATAACGCCATTGATATGCCTAAATGTAAAGTTGCCAAAGAACAAGCTTACACAGGGGAAAAGCCCAATACACCGTGGCAAGATACGTTTATTTACGAGTGTCATGTGAAGGGGGCTACGCAACTTCACCCACAGATTGATAAATCTAAAGTGGGGAAGTTTGCTGCATTGACTGACCCTGCATTTTTACTGCACCTAAAATCTTTGGGTGTCACAGCCATAGAGCTGCTGCCAGTGCATGCATTTGTGAGTGAGCAGTTTTTAACGACGAAAGGACTACAAAATTATTGGGGGTATAACACCCTAAGCTTTTTTGTTCCGCACAAAGCATATTGCGTGAACGGTGATATGACTGAATTTGTAGATATGGTTCGCCAGTTTCATGAACATAAAATCGAAGTGATTATAGATGTTGTGTACAACCACACTGCAGAAGGCGGCATCGATGGCCCAATGTTGTCATTTAAGGGGTTGAATAATAACGGTTATTATAGAACGATAAATTCACCAGAATCAGTTTACATCAATGATACAGGTTGTGGTAACACGGTGAATATTGACGACCCGATCACATTAAAACTCATTATGGATAGCCTGAGATATTGGGTAGAAGTGATGGGAGTGGACGGGTTTAGGTTTGATTTAGCGACCATACTTGGTCGCACGGTAGAGGGTTTCTCTTGCCGTCACGCATTTTTTCAAGCAGTGTTGCAAGATCCTGTTTTGTCCTCTGTAAAATTAATCGCAGAGCCATGGGATGTAGGGCCTGGCGGGTATCAACTCGGTGCTTTCCCTTCACCTTGGCGAGAGTGGAACGACAAATATAGAGATATTGTAAGGCGATTTTGGCGAGGGGACAGTGGGACTTTGCCAGAGCTTGCTAAACGCATCCATGGCTCCAATGACTTGTTTGAGCATAATCAACGCGGTCCACTCAATTCAATTAACTTTTTGACCAGTCACGATGGATATAGTTTGGCTGACTGGGTGAGCTATGAGCAAAAGCATAATGAGGCTAATGGTGAGAATAACCGAGATGGCCATAGTGAAAACTATTCTTTTAACTGTGGCTTTGAAGGTGATGTAGATAACTCAGAAGTCGTCCAGTTACGCCACAAGATGCAAACTAATGCGCTGATAACTTTGTTCATGTCAAAGGGAGTGCCGATGATAGCAGCAGGTACAGAGTTGAAGCATAGCCAAGCCGGGAACAATAATGCTTATTGCCAAGATAACGAAGTAAGTTGGTTAAATTGGTCTGAATACGAAGGCAATCAAACACTCATTAGATCTATTTCTGAGTTGATGAAGTTGAGAAATGAATTAAGTGTTTTTCAACATCCTTTTTTTGTTCATGCTGACGATGAGCGGTTTTCGGTCGAGTGGTTAAATAAAGAAACACGCCCGATGAGCGAACATGATTGGCATGATGAAGGGAATAAAACGCTCATGTATATTCTCGCAGACAAGCTTATTTCAAAAGCTGTCATGGTGATTTTAAATGCAGACACCGAGCGTTTATCTATTTCGCTGCCAACTCCACCGTTTTCTAGTAATTGGGAATGTATGTTTACGTCAGAGCAAGCAAGTGACAGCGACGTACTTCCTATCTCTTTTTGTCTCACAGGACAAAGTGCTTGGGTACTTATGTCAAACTTAGAGGAAAACACGAATGGCTGAAAAAAAGTCTAATGTGTGTGTTGTTAAGCACTGGCAAGATGCGCCAAAACTCAATGAGAGCGCATTAGCAGATGATTTGAATCGACATTTCTATTATACCCTTGGTCGTGATCGGGTTGGGGAATCAAAGCATTATTTATTTCAAGCGCTAGCATTGACAATCAGAGACAGATTAGTAGCCCGTTGCCGTGCAACAAACCAGCATTTATCACAGCAAAAGACTAAAAAAGCAGCGTACTTGTCCTTAGAGTTTTTAATGGGGCGTGCCCTTGGCAATGCGATTTTGAATTTAGATCTTGAAGAACAAGTGAAATCTGCACTTAAAGAATATGGAACAAATCTTGAGGAGCTTGAGTCTGCTGAGCATGATGCCGGATTGGGTAATGGCGGTTTAGGTCGGCTTGCAGCCTGTTTTTTAGATAGTTGTGCATCATTAGCTTTACCTGTGGTTGGATACGGTATTCGTTATGAGTATGGGATGTTCAATCAATCAATTGAGCATGGCGTGCAAATAGAGCAGCCTGATAAATGGTTACGTGAAGGTCACCCTTGGGAGTTAAGCGCGCCTGAGCAAGCGAAGATTGTTAAGTTCTTCGGTAATGTCGAAACACATACCGATAAGCATGGCCGGATCCATCATCAGTGGGTGAATTCTCAGGATGTGTTAGCAGTTCCTTTTGATGTTCCTATCCCTGGCTATCGTAATGGCGTTGTAAATACGCTTAGATTATGGAAGTCAGAAGCAACAGATGAATTTAATCTCAAAGAATTCAATGCTGGCAGTTACTCAGAAGCCGTTGCTAAGAAAAACCTTGCTGAGCAAATTACCATGGTGCTTTACCCTAATGATGCCAGTGAAAACGGGAAAGAATTGAGGCTTCGCCAGCAATACTTTTTATCTAGTGCCAGTTTACAAGATATTCTCCATCAGTGGGCAGAACAGCATGGTAGTGATTTTAGCGACTTTGCTCAGTATCACGTTTTTCAACTTAACGATACACACCCAAGTGTTGCGGTTGCTGAACTTATGCGTTTGTTACTGGATGAGCATGAAATGGAGTGGGATGATGCTTGGAAAATCACTACATCAACAATGGCATATACCAATCATACCTTGCTACCTGAAGCGTTAGAAAAATGGTCGGTGCCTTTGTTCAGTCGTTTGTTGCCAAGAGTGATGGAAATCATTTTTGAGATTAATGCGCGTTTCTTAGCTGAGGTTGCACTCATGTGGCCAGGAGATGTAGAAAAGCAAAGGCAACTTTCTTTAATCGAAGAGGGTCCTGAACCTCAAATCAGAATGGCTTATCTAGCAATTGTAGGCAGTTTTTCAGTCAATGGCGTGGCCGCTTTGCACACAGAGCTGCTTAAATCAGGACTGTTTAACACCTTTTATAATCTGTGGCCTAACAAGTTTAACAATAAGACTAACGGTGTGACACCAAGAAGGTGGCTTGCCCATTGCAATCCTGATTTAGCTGACCTGATCACGGATAAAATAGGAGAGGGGTGGCAAGCGGATTTTTCAGAGATCAGTGCCATCAGAAGATACTATGACAAACCTGCATTTCACACACAGTGGCAAAAAGTTAAAGAAAGTAACAAAGATAAGTTAGCTGAGCTGGTTAAAGCGCGATGTAATGTAGAGTTTGATACAAGCATGATATTTGATGTGCAAGTAAAGCGTATTCATGAGTACAAAAGGCAACTATTAAATATTTTACATGTCATTGCGTTATACGATCAGATCCGCAGAGGTGACGTGAAAGATATGGTACCTAGATGCGTATTGTTTGGTGGTAAGGCGGCTCCTGGATATTACATGGCCAAATTGATTATCAAGCTAATTAATAATGTGGCTAATGTCGTCAATAAAGACAATGCAGCTAAACCATATTTAAGAGTTGCTTTTTTACCAAATTATAATGTCACAGCGATGGAAACGATTTGCGCTGCTACGGATCTTTCGCAGCAAATATCAACTGCGGGTAAAGAAGCCAGTGGTACAGGCAACATGAAGTTCATGATGAATGGTGCTGTGACAATTGGGACGCTAGATGGCGCAAATATAGAAATTAGGGAGCAGGTTGGGGATGACAACTTTTTCTTGTTTGGCGTTACAGCAGAACAGGCCTGCCAAGTGAGGCAGCATTATGACCCAACAAGTATTATCAACGGATTTGAACCCTTAAAAAATGCCATGAAACTACTTGAAAGTGGTCACTTTAACCTCTTTGAACCCAATCTATTCAACGACATTATTGCATCTATAACTAGCCCGAATGACCCTTGGTTAGTTGCACAGGATTTTGAAAGTTATTTTGATGCCCAAAAGCGGGCTGCGCAAAGTTATACGAATAAGACATTGTGGAATCGTATGAGTATTTTAAATACAGCAGCTAGTGGCACTTTTTCTAGCGATCGTACGATTTCCCAATACAGCGAAGAGATTTGGCGATTAAAACCAATGCAGTAACCGCCACGAACAATAATATGGAGATAAGAAATGCCGAGTTATGCAAACCGTTATATAAGTAACCTGACAAGAGACACTTATGCATTGATCCTTGCAGGTGGACGTGGCAGTCGGTTGCACGAGTTAACCGATTGGCGTGCAAAGCCAGCGGTGTATTTTGGTGGTAAGCACAGAATAATTGATTTTCCATTGTCTAATTGCATTAACTCTGGAATACGCCGAGTTGGAATTGCAACACAGTACAAATCTCACTCGTTGATCAGACATGTTAATCGCGCTTGGGGGCATTTTAAAAAAGAACTAGGAGAATCTGTAGAGATTTTGCCTGCATCACAGCGTTATGGTGATGAATGGTATTGTGGTACGGCGGATGCTGTATTTCAGAATATGGATATAATCCGCCATGAATTGCCTAAATATGTGATGATTTTATCTGGGGACCATGTGTATCGAATGGATTATGGTGCATTAATCGCCAAGCACGTTGAAACAGGTGCTGACATGACCGTGTGTTGTATCGAAGTAGACTGTGAAGAGGCGGCAAACACATTTGGTGTTATGACTGTTGACGAAGGTAAGCGTGTCAGACGGTTTGATGAAAAGCCAGCAGAACCAACATCCATTCCTGGCAAACCGGGCACATGTTTAGCATCAATGGGTAACTATGTGTTTAATACGGAGTTCTTATTTGAGCAGTTAAAACGAGATGCGCAAAGAGAAGGCTCTGGCCGCGATTTTGGTCACGATATTATTCCATCCATCATTGAAGAGCATAATGTATTTGCTTTCCCATTTAGAGATCCGAGCCACCCCGGTCAACCTTATTGGCGTGATGTGGGAACAATCGACTCATTTTGGGAAGCCAATATGGAGCTGGTATCAGTTCAGCCACAGTTAGATTTGTATGATCCATCTTGGCCTATATGGACCTATCAGGAGCAGCTCCCGCCAGCGAAGTTTATTTTTGATGATGAAAATAGGCGGGGTATGGCGGTGGACTCTACTGTCTCAGGTGGGTGTATCATATCGGGTTCAATTGTTCGGAAATCTCTATTATTTTCAAATGTTCATGTGCATTCTTATTGCGAAATAGAAGGCGCAGTCGTATTGCCAGGTGTTAAAATAAACCGACATTGTAAGATTCGAAATGCAATTATTGATAGAAGTTGTGAGATCCCAACCGGAATGCGAATTGGTTTCGATCCTGAGGAGGACCGCAGTAACGGATTTAGAGTTTCAAATAAGGGCATTGTTCTAGTGACCCGAGATATGCTTGCAGCTTTGCAAGCTAGTCAGAAACCAACTGAGTCAAAATTAGAAAGCGCCTAAGGGTAAAGTATGCATGTAGTAATGGTGGCAGCAGAGAATGATAGGCTGCCAAATTGCAAGGTTGGTGGTGTTGCGGATGTTATCCGTGACATCCCTTATGCCTTGTCTCGTTTGGATATCAATACATCGGTGATTGTTCCTGACTATGGTGAAGCACGTTTAGATAGAGAGTTTGTGGCTGATATAGCGGTACCGTTTAAGCAACATTTAGAAACGGCTGTATTGTGGTTGGTAGAATCGGAAGGTGGTGTATCGCAATATGTGATTTCTCACTCATTATTTTCTGAACATGGCGGTGCTGTTTATTGTAATGATGATGGACGGCCATTTTACACTGATGCAAATAAGTTCGCATTTTTTAGCGCTGCTGTATGCGAAGTTATTGAGCACGGTTTGATTGGCAATGTCGACGTGCTGCATTTACATGATTGGCATGCCGCTTGTGTCTCTGTCTTACGAGAATTTAGCCCAAGGTTTTCAGCACTTAAGGAAGTTAAAACGGTTTTTACAGTGCACAACTTGGCTCTACAAGGCGTCAGACCATTCAATGGTGATGAGTCTAGCCTTGAAGCTTGGTTTCCCACCTTGAGTTATGATGGTCAAAAGATTTGCGACCATATTTACCCCCATTGCTTTAACCCTATGAGGGCAGCGATTGGTCTCTCTGATAAGGTACATTTAGTGTCTCCTACATACTGCGATGAGGTGCAAAGGAGTAGTGATCATCAGGCTGGCTTTTTTGGTGGTGAGGGGCTAGAGCATGATATGCAAATAGCCGCAGGCAAAGGTAAGCTCGTGGGAATCTTAAATGGATGTGAATACTCAAAAGCGTTGCCAAAGAAGACTACGGATGATTTTTATCGTTGTGCTGAAGCAAATATTTTTAATTGGATGTCAAAATCTACTGAGCTAAAGAGTGTGCACTATATAGCTCATCAAAGGTTACTGGCATGGCAAAAGTCATCAATGACAGGGCCACTAGTAACGAGTGTGGGTCGTTTAACAAACCAGAAAGTATTCTTGCTGACGCAAAGAATCGATACCAATATGGTTATTGATCAACTAGCTCTTTATTTGCGCGAGCAGCATGGAAGACTGATTATTCTCGGTAGTGGTGATCACGCGCTAGAATATTTATTTGCCCAAGTTATGGCTCGCCATGAAAATGTGCTTTACTTAAACGGGTATGGGCAAGATGTTGGTGACTTGATGTACGTACTTGGGGATCTGTTTCTCATGCCAAGCTCATTCGAGCCATGTGGAATTAGTCAAATGTTAGCAATGAGAGCGGGTCAGCCATGTTTAGTCAATGCCGTTGGGGGACTGGCAGATACGGTACAACACAATGTTAATGGCTTTACATTCTACGGAGACAATATACAGCAACAAGGCTCTAATTTAATTGAGCAGTTTAAGGCATGTGTAAAGGTATTTAATAGTTGCAAAGAAGAGTATAATGATATTGCTTTGAGGGCTTCTCAAAGCCGGTTTACATGGGAAAAAAGCGCACAGCAGTACAAGGAACATTTATATGAGTAGGTAAAACTACTCATCCTAGAGTCACAAAACTAGTACTTTAATGTTTTTGTTGGATTTTATTTATCAGAAATTCGGGTTAAAATAATAAAAAAGAATAAAACTAAAGTACTGTTATTGGAACAGTATAGCTAGGAGCGATGATTTGAAAGTGTTTGTGGCTCGGCAGGCCATTTTTAATCGCAAAAAGCACGTGGTAGCTTATGAGCTATTGTTTCGTGATGGCACAAAAAACAGCTTTCCTAATGTCGCTGAAAATGCTGCTACAGCAAAGTTAATTATGGATAACCAGCTTAATCTGGGCACTCGTTACTTAACTTCAGGGAAAAAAGCACTAATAAACATAGGAGAAGATTCTTTAAATCAAGAGCTTGCACAGTTTTTGCCCGCTGATGATGTGATTTTAGAGCTATTGGAAACTATTCCACCGACTACTAAAAATTATGAAAAGGTACGACAGCTTTTTCACAATAATTATCGTTTGGCGCTTGATGACTTTACTTACTCAAAAGAGTGGGAACCGTTTTTAAAATTGGTAAGGTTAATTAAGTTCGACCTCGTTGAAACCCCGCTTGAAGAAATCGAGCCATTAGTAAACCAACTTAAAACGCGTAAAAACTTGAAGCTTTTAGCTGAAAAAGTAGAAACTGAAGAAGAATTCTTAAACGCTAAAAAAATGGGGTTCAGCTTCTTCCAGGGTTATTTTTTCGCAAAGCCGACAATGATTGCGCAAAATGATATCGAAATTAATTACGCCATTGTGATGCTTATTTATGCGGAAGCATTGAAGCCAAATATGAATATTCCACGGATCGCAGAGCTGTTTGCTCAGGATACTGCGCTGGCTTATAAATTACTTAGGTTGATCAATTCAGGTGTATTCCCTATCAAAAATCGCATAGAGTCATTAAAGCAGGCCTTAGTTTATTTGGGACATGAGCGAATTATTAAGTTTGTTAACCTTATTATGACTGCGCATGTTGCTGAAACAAAACCAACGGAGTTAACACGATTAAGCATTGTACGTTCGCGCTTTTGTGAATTACTAAGTCGACAAGTCGCTCCTTCTTTAGCAGGCATGAGCTTTCTAACAGGACTATTTTCTCTTTTAGACGCTATTTTAGATAAGCCGATGGATGTCGTTGTGGAGCGTTTACCCTTTCCTGAAGTGCTTAGGGATGCCTTGATTGGAGAGCCTAACACTTTGTATTATATATTAAATACAGTAAAAGCTTATGAAAGTGGCAGCTGGTGGGCTATGCAGGAGGCATGCACTATGTTGAATATTTCGGACGAAAACCTTCCTGATTTTCATGCCCAGGCTGTAAACTGGGCTGATATGTATCGTGACCATGTTTATTAATGCAAAGAGTAGACTCTATTGATTTTTTAAGGGGCATCGCTTTGCTCGGCTTGCCCCTTACAAATCTGATTTACATGGCCAATTTCACGTCGGGCGCTATGGCTCCAAGCAGCGCATGGTCTGATAATCTACTAATTTATCTTGTTGATATATTTGCACATGGAAAGTTTAGGACTATTTTTAGTATCCTATTTGGCGTATCGATTTGTCTGCTGTATGAGAAGTACGGAACAAAGAGCACTAAAATTATAAAAAACAGACTATTAGTACTTGGCTTTTTGGGTTGTATACATGGCTTTGTAGTATGGCCTGGTGATATTTTGTTAAACTACGCTGTATCAGGTTTGCTGGTTCTTGCTGTTATTAAGTTAAAGTCTTCTACACTTATTAAACTGGCCGTTTGCGCGATATTCATTCCTATACTCACCCTTATCTTACTTATTTTGCAAAGTGGCGATACAAGTATAGAGCAGGAGCTTATCAACTTAGACAAAATCGGGTTTACTGTCCTTGAGTTACTGCAATTTAATGTTAAAAATTTTCTAGCTATGGTGGCTTTACTACCTACCATCACGCTTTGGTACATATTTGGCTTGATGCTGATTGGCGTTTTGATTTATCGCTTGTATTGGATGAGTAAAGTCCATCTTTCAAGATTTGTTTGTATATTCATTCTGATCCCTCTATCTATTTTTGGCTCGCTTATAGCGCGTTTGAACTTTGCAGAGCAACATCGCTTAGTTTATGACTTACTAAATTGGCTATGTGCTATACCATTTAGCATTGCTTTAATTTGTTTAGTACTCAAACACAAACAACCTTTTGATACGAGCGTGTCACTTTTGTCATATGTTGGGCGTAACTCATTATCACTGTACTTGTTGCAATCCTTGGTGGGTGTAGTGCTTTTTCAATTTGCCTTTCCAACGTGGAAAATTTATTTCACGCAAACAGACTATTTTTTACTATTTATTGGCTTTACTATTCTACAATTGGCAGTAGTGTGGTGGTTTAAATTTAAATCTATAAGAGGGCCCGCCGAAGTTGTGTTTGCTCACTGTCAGAACTATTTGAATAGAAGAGAGTATTAAATGTCTTCGATAAAAGTGTTGTTTCTAATGTTTGCGCTGGCTGTTTCGTTTACGTCTTATGCTAAAAACAATTTTTCTGTGCTGCTTGTAAATCCATCTTTAGAGGGGGAGCCCTTTTGGGGGAAAGTACAAAAAATAACGCAAGAGGCGGCTGCACAACTCGATATCAATATTGATGTGATTTACGGTGATGGCAATCGCCATATTCAGCTTGCTGAGCTGAAAAAATATCTAGATTATCGAGCAAGCCCAGATTATGTGATATTGATGCTTTATCCCGGTGGTGCAGAGCAAACGCTCACCATGTTAAACAACTATGGCATTAAGTTTATTACGTTAGAGCAGACAATTACTGGGCTCGAAAAAGAAGAAATAGGCATTCCAAAAGAGCGCTTTGAGCATTGGTTAGGAGAGGTTTTTTTTGATAACTACCAAGCGGGTTATGATTTAGCAAAATCATTACATCAAAGTGTACTTGCTGGTGGTCACAAAGGGCAGGTAAATGGGTTAGCCATTAATGGGCACTACGGCAGTGAGTCGGATAAGCGCAATCAAGGGGCGGCAGATTATTTCAAACAACATAATATAAATTTGCAGCAGACAGTACATGCCAGTTGGTCCAAAGAACAAGCTTACTCAAAAACTAAGCGTTTATTTAAACGATATCCGCAAACACACATTATATGGAGTGCGTCAGATTTGATGGCGATGGGCGCGCAGACTGCAGTCCGCCAATTAGTTAAAAACGATGCGGGTAAGGTTGCTATTGGCGGGTTTGATTGGCTACCAGATAGTTTAGCTTTAATTGATAAAGGCGCATTATCAGCGTCAGTTGGCGGGCATTTTATGATGGGAGGATGGGCGCTGGTTTCTATCTTTGACTTTCATAACGGCGTAAAATACTGGCAAGAAAACAGCGCAATTACATTTCACTTATCCGCTATTACACTTGAGAATGTCGATGAGTACCTTTGGATTTCTTCTTCACCGGATTGGTCAAAGTTAAATTATAAAAGCCTAAGTATTTTAGACACTACATTAAAGTCGTATGATTTTTCGCCTGATCAGTTGCGACAAAAGAAAAACTAGACCCGACTCTTTGAAAACCTTAATTATCAGTACGGAAACTAGCTTGAACTTGTGCTATCCAATTCATTTTATGTTGGAATCATTATACAATTAGCGTTTTTAGAACATTGAGAATGGCGTGGATACACCAAAGAGACTAAATAAGTATATCAGTGAGACTGGATTCTGCAGCCGTAGAGAAGCAGATACGCTGATCAGTGACGGAAGAGTTTCCGTGAATGGTCAAATTGCAGAGATGGGCTTAAAGGTCACTGATGCAGACACTATTTTGGTAGATAACAAGCCTTTAAAATCCAAGCCAAAGCGCGTTTATATTGCTTACAACAAGCCCGTTGGTGTGACCTGTACTACTGAGCGAAAAATTAGAAGCAATATTGTCAATGCAATCAATTACCCGGAGCGAATTTTCCCTATAGGGCGCCTAGATAGACCTTCTGAAGGTCTTATTTTCTTGACCAATGAAGGCGATATCGTCAATAAAATTTTGCGTGCGGGCAACAATCACGAAAAAGAATATATCGTCACAGTTGATAAAGTTATCGATGATAAGTTTATTCATGGCATGCGCTCAGGCGTGCCCATCCTCGGCACTGTCACCAAAAAATGTTTTGTGAAAAAAACTGGGCCAAAGAAGTTTACGATTACTCTAACTCAGGGCCTCAATAGACAAATCAGAAGGATGTGTGAACACTTCGGATATGAAGTGCAAACGTTAAAGCGTGTTAGGATCATGAATGTGAATCTTAACGGGCTTAGAGCCGGAGAGTGGCGCCATCTAAGTGAAAAGGAAATGGCTGAAATCAACGCGTCGATTGAGGGGTCATCAAAAACTGAGGAAGCATCGGTCGATAATAAAAAAAGAGCGAAACCAAAAGAATCGTTTAATCAAAATCGAAGCGTATCTGATAAGCCTCGCAGTAAAAATAAGAGCAATCATGCTCGCCCAGATAAACCAAACAGAAAATCAGGTAAAAAGCCTGAACGTGTGAAAGGGACGTTATCACTCAAGAGATAAAAAATGGCCGCAATTGCGGCCATTTTTTTGCAGTTATTGTGCGTTGGGTGCTTTGATCTTAAATACTAAGCAGTACACAACAGGTATCACGATTAATGTGAGGATGGTTGCAAAGCCCAGCCCAAACATAATTGTTACAGCCATCGATTTAAAAAACACGTCAAATAGCAGAGGGATCATCCCAAGTATTGTTGTGATTGCCGCCATCGAAACGGGTCTTACACGACTCACTCCAGAGTCAAATACGGCTTGGTAAGGTGACTTACCACTGCCGACTTCAAGATTTATTTGGTCCATCAGCACAATACCGTTTTTAATGAGCATGCCAGAGAGACTCAGCAATCCAAGTAAAGCCATAAAGCTAAAGGGGGCTTGGAAGGCAACCAGTCCGGCCGTTACACCAATAATTGCCAGTGGTACAGTACTCCAAATGACCAGAGGCTTTTTAACCGAGTTGAACAGTAACACCGTGATCATAAACATGCTTAAATAGCCAAGAGGTAGCGAGCCAAAGATGGCTGTTTTCGCTTTAGAGGAGGACTCATATTCACCGCCCCATTCCATTTTATAACCAACCGGTAGCTCAATGGCCTCGATATCTGCTTTTATGCGACCAAATAACTTAGCAGGGGTTTCGTTGCCAATGACATCATGATCGGCCATGACAGTAATAGTGCGTTTTCTATCACGACGCATGATCAAGCTGTCTTCCCAGACCACTTCAAACTTATCTACGATTTGGCTAACTGGTACGTAGACATTTAATACCGGACTGAACACTTGTAAGTCTTGTAAGTTTTCAACACTGTATCTCTCTGTCTCCGGAGAGCGAGCGACGATAGGCAGCATCTGAGTGCCATCACGGTATAGGCCAACTTGCTTACCCGATACACTCGTCAACAGAAGTTGGTCTAGATCGCTTTTACTTATTCCTAGACGACGTGCTTTTTGCTCGTTAAATACAGGTTGTAGTACTTTGCTGCGTTGACGCCAGTCATCTTTAATACTGTGCGCTCCTGGGTCACTCGCCAAAATGGCTTTCGCTTCTGCTGCAAGCTGGCGCAAAACTACGGGATCAGGACCAGAGAACCTTGCTTCAATTTTTGCATCTGTGGAAGGACCAATTTCCATTCGCTTAATTTTAAGCTGTCCATCGAGCTCATTTTCTGCGCTGAAGGCACGTACTCTCGCAATCATATCTGTCACGTCTTCGCGAGTTTTTACTCGAATAATGAGCTGTCCATACGCGTCATATTGCTTTTCAGGGCTATAAGTCAACATGAATCTCGGTGCGCCTTGGCCAATTGTTGCTGTCACGTCCGTTACCGCATCATGTTGTTTAAGGAAAGCCTCTAATTTTTTTACATTCTCTGATGTTGTGCGGATATCCGAACCTTGATAGTTCCAGTAATCGACGTAAAACATTGGGGTGTTAGATGCTGGGAAAAATGATTGCTTCACCGATTTAAAACCGACAACAGCACTGCCAAGTAGTACAACCATAAAGACCACGGTGCTCCACCTATTGCGCAAGCTAAAGCTGAGTAATGCTTTGTACGCTGTAAAGATGATACCTTGATATGGGTCACTTTCTTGCTCATTCTCACCGGCTTTAATTTCTTCTTTAAACAGCATGTTCGCAAAGAAAGGCGTCAGTGTAATTGCAGTCACCCAGCTTAGTAGGAGTGAAATAAATAATACCCAGAATAATGAACCTGCGAATTCGCCGCTGGCATCAGAGCTTAAGCCAATAGGTGCAAATGCTGTGATACCAATAATGGTTGCACCCAATAGTGGCCATTTAGTTTGCTCGACAATATTCACTGCCGCTTTCACTTTTGTTTGACCGCGCTTTAAGTTGATCAAAATACCTTCTGTAATGACGATGGCGTTATCAACCAACATACCTAATGCGATGATCAAAGCACCTAAAGAAATTCTTTGTAAATCGATGGCAAACAATTTCATGAAAATGAAAGTGCCTAGCACGGTCAAAAGCAGTATACCGCCGATTAAAATACCGCTTTTTACGCCCATAAAAATGAGCAGAACGATGATAACGATAGCGACTGCTTCCAATAGACTAACAATGAAGCCATCTACGGATTTTTTAACTTCAGCAGGCTGGTTGTATACGGTGTTTACTTCAATACCATAAGGTTTTTGATATTCTAATTCTGCTAAGCGCTTCTTAATAGCCACGCCCACATCAACGACATTAACACCCGATGTGAACGAAATGCCAACTAGCAATGCTCTGTCATTATTAAAGCGAGTAATATGGTTAGGCACTTCTTGATATTCTCTTGATACGGTTGCCACATCGCCAAGATAGATAAGCTCTCGTGCTCCAGGTTGGGAGATCAGTAAGTTTTCAAGCTCAGAGACATCAGAAAACTCACCAGTAGGGTGCAATCGAATAGACTCGTTACCCACGCGAATTCTGCCAGCATTTGACACGGTGTTTTGAGTTTGTAGCAAAGAGAAAATATGATTTGGAGAGATACCCAATTGAGACATTTTTTGTGTCGAGATTTCAACAATGACTTGCGCTTGTTGCTCACCTGCAACGCTCACTTTGCTCACGCCGTCCACTAACACCAGTTCGCGGCGCAAAAAGTCGACATAATCTTTGAGCTCATCATAAGTGTATCCTGCACCAGTAACGCCATATAACATCCCGTATACGTCAGCAAAGTCATCCATAATAGTTGGCGGTTGCACGCCCGATGGTAATTGTGGAGTAAGGTCATTGATCTTACGCCTTAACTCATCCCATATTTGTTTTAAATCTTCCTTCCGATAGGTGCTTTTCATCTCAACTGAAATTTGAGATTTGCCTGGCGAAGAAATTGAAGTGACATAATCAACGTATGGAAGACTTTGAATAGCATTTTCAATAGGGTAGGTCACTTCCTCTTCAACTTGTTGAGGAGAGGCGCCAGGGTAAGCGGTGATCACCATGGCTTTTTTTAGAGTAAACTCTGGATCTTCTAACTGCCCAAGGCCAAAGTAGGACACGCCACCTGCTGCAAACAGCAGTACGGCAAACATCGCACTAATGACTTTATTCTCAATGGACCAACTTGCTAAGCTCATAATTATAAGCCTCGCTCTTTTGTCCAAGGTCTAACTTTTAAATTTTCTTTTAAATGATGTACGCCAGCGGCGACAACGATTTCACCAGCCTGAAGCCCTTCAAGTACTTCAATGCTAGACTCTCTCATCTCTCCTAAGGTGATATGACGTTTATTAACCGTATTCGTTTGCGCGTTATAAACCCACACATAGTGGTTGTTATCTATTTTCTCATCTTGAGCTGAGAATACCGCTTCGTTCGGAACTAATAAGGTTTCCTTTTTTAAATTCATGACTTTGCTTGGGTCAATGTATACGTGTCCAGTCATACCCGCAAACAAATTGAAGTCTTCAGGGATTGGCAGTGAGAAAACCACTTTATACGTTAAAGTGACAGGATCTGCCTGAGTGTCCCACTCTTTAATCGTTAAAGAATATGACTTATCGGGAAAGCCATCAAAAACAACCGTTGGATGGTAGTCTAAATCTTTGTTGACTCTTGCAACGAGTTTTTCAGGCACCTGAATGACGACGTCCATTCTGTCGCGTGTTTCTAATCGAAGGATATTTTGCTTAGCAACAATATTTTCAAAGTTTTTGACGAAGACCTTAGCGACCGTGCCATCAAAAGGCGCTCGCAACTCGCTATTTTGTAAATTAGTTTGTGCAATACGATAAGCAGACTCTGTAACTTGCTTATTAGCGAGCGCTTGATCGTACTCAGCTTTACTTGCAGTCGACTTATTAAAAAGTGATTCAATGCGGTTAAGTTGCAAGGCGGCTAGCTCATACTGCGCTTTGCGTTGTTGGAATTGCAGCTCAAAGTCTTCAGGATCTAATTTTGCGAGTAATTGACCTTTCTTTACCTCTTGGCCTGCTAAAATGGGAAAATCGATAAGCTCGCCATTAACTCTAAAAGCAAGATATGAGCCTTGGTTTGCGACGACTTCAGCGGGGAAGTGCCTAATTGTGGCAGCTGCAGGATCACTGACCGTGTGTAGTTTTACGGGTCTGACCAAGTCCTGTTTTGGTGATTGGATAACTTCATCTTGGCATGCGCCAAGTAAAAGTGCGGAAGATAATACGAGTACGCGTTTAAACACTTAAGTTACTCCGAAATATATGACTCCTAAGATAATGTAGTGCAGGATATATAAAATAGTACTAAAATAAAAATTATAAATAATTAGGGTTTTAATAAATAAAATTTATGAAGTTATCGGATTTAGAAGTCCTTCATGTTGTGGCACATTCCCAAAGTCTCAATGATGCTGCCAAGCGCTTATTTAAAACGCAGCCCGCAGTGACCCAAGCGCTCAAAAGGCTCAGCACAGAGTTGGGTTTTCCTTTGGTAACAAGGGAGGAGTATAGAATTAAGCTTACTGAGCAAGGGCAACGATTTTACAAAGAAGCGGTAAAGCTGATAGAACATCACGAGAACCTAAAGTCTATGGCCGCGGATTTTGCGCAAGGAAATGAGCCTAAATTCAATATTTGCTATGAAGCGATGAGTTACGACTATAGCTGTAATGAACTTATCAAACGTACATTCAGGCAATTTCCCTCTACAGCATTTGAAATAACCAGCGGTAAACGCTTTGTAGCACTAGATAGAGTAAATCAAGGCCTGTCGGATATTGGTGTCGGGCCTTGGTTTAATTTGTTTCACGCGACTGGTGATTTGGAATCTGTGGCCATCGGTGAAGTAAAGCTTGGGTTAGTTGCTAAAAAAGGGTTGATACCAAATAGGCTTACATTTGAAGAGCTCAACCAATATCCTTGTCTGGCAATGACCGAAAGTGGTTTTGAGTTTGATAGTGACCGTTTAGAGTATTCAAAAAGTCGCAGTGTGATGAAGCTAGATGATATAGCGACAATAAAAATGTTTTTACTACAAGGGTTGGGTTTTGCGATTGTGACTTTAAATCATTGTGAGAAAGAACTTGAACAAGGGTTACTTGAGCAAATTAGAGTATCTGATAGACAAGATCAGTTTACAGTAGATATTCATGCATTTAGAAGGCAGTTACCGCATCATGGTTCTGTCGCGCAATATTTGTGGGAAGGATTTAAAGAATTAGGTAAGCAATATCGTGAATGATGAATTCAAGCAAAAAGTATACACGCTAATAGGTGCGATCCCTGAAGGGAATGTTGCTACATATGGCCAAATAGCTAAGCTAGCAGGAGCTCCTAGACATGCACGTGCTGTGGGCTATTTATTAAAACATCTCCCGAATGACAGCTCATTGCCTTGGCATAGAGTCATAAATAGTCAGGGGAAAATTTCATTTCCTGTAGAGAGCGACAAGTTTAATTCTCAAGCGTTGAAATTAAAAGCTGAAGGGGTGGAGTCACTCAACGGCAGAGTATCTCTTAAAAAGTATCTTTGGTATTAAGATTTCAAACGAAATGGCAATTATAGAAGATTAATTCAGAATTAGGGTTGATCGGTTTGTTTTACATTGGCGTAAATAGACTTAGAGATTATCATTACTAAGTCAATATGAAACGAGCACTTTTTCCTTTACCAGTTTATATTTTACCGCAGGGATACACACGGTTACGTATTTTTGAGCCTCGCTATTTGCACATGGTCAAAGTGGCTATGAGAGAGCAAAGCGGCTTTGTGTTATGCCACGGTGATAAAGCCTCAGACACAGCAGTGTCCAGAGAAGGGGTATTTGTGGAAATTGTTGATTTCTCTCAAGACAATGGCGGACAACTGTTGATAGATGTGTATGCCAAACACAGAGTAGTGATAACAGATGTGACAGTGGATGAGATGAATTTAAAGCATGGATGGTGTCATACAATTGATGAGCCATTATGGGAGCTAGATAGTGAAAACTTTGCCTATCACGAACGCTTAGCTGATTTGCTCAGAGATTTGTTTGTTGTTAATGCAGAGCTTAATGATTTATATAAGAAAAAGAATTACGCGGATCCGATTTGGGTTGCGGCCAGATGGTTAGAGTTGTTGCCCTTAACACTGACTCAAAAGCAAAAAATACAAAGCTGCCAAACTTATCAAGCTGTGGCTGGTGTTTTGTTTGAAGTTTTTGATGAACAAGAGTGATCTGGATGTTAAAGCCTAACGTATAGTCTAATATGTTACTGGCTGAGAGCGTTAAATTATGGTTAGTTTAGAGCAATCGCGTGATTGCCGCACAAAAAAAGGTATAAACCAAGGGATGCAAGAAACCCCTTCAGAACAGTTAACTCAAGCATTAGTCAATGTCGCTAATAACGCGGATAAAAAAGCTTACGCTTATTTGTTTTCTTATTTTGCCCCTAAAATCAAACGTTTTGGAATAAAGCAATTTGGTTCAGAAGCTATGGCGATGGAATTGGTACAAGACACCATGACGTCAGTTTGGAGAAAAGCCAAGCTCTATCATCAAGATAAAGGCGCAGCAACTACGTGGGTATATACGATAATGAGGAATGCCTCATTCGATGCGCTCAGAAAAGTTAAAAGTAACAGAGAAGATAACTTAAGCGAAGAGATTTGGCCGCTGTTCCATGACGAACAAGTGTGTGAAAAAAGTTTCAAAGACCACTTACAAACTAATCAGCTTAAAGAAAAAATTAAAAACTTACCAGCAGCACAAAGAGATGTGGTTGTTGGTGTCTATTTTGAAGATATGACTCAAGAGCAGTTAGCTCAGCATTTGGGTATTCCTGTTGGTACGGTGAAATCTAGGTTGCGCTTAGCGTTGAAGAAGTTAAAAGTAGAGTTGGGAGAGCAGCATGATTAGGTATCATCCCTCTAAACAGTTAATGCATAAGCACGTAGCTGGTGAGCTGCCAGTCGGTTTAAGTGTTGCTATAGCCGCGCACGTTGAGCTTTGTGATAAATGTAGAGCTGAAGTTGAAGCAATTGAAGCTAAACAAGCCGATATGTTTTTCACCAGTGAGATGCATGTCGACAGTGATACAAAAGATGTGTCATTGGCAGAAGACGATCTGTTATTTGATGCAATGCTCAGTGATATTACATCACTTGAAGTCGAAACTGAGGTTGTGCCTAATGAAGTAACCATGTTTGACTATCAGGATAGGTCTGTTCAATTGCCAAGAGCAATAGCCGCGCTAAAACTGGGCAGCTTTATGAACGCCGGAAAAGTCTCCCGAGCTCGATTTGAACTTGATGAAGGTCCCATGCGCAGTAGTTTATTACATATTAAGCCAGGTGGGGAAATACCAGAACACACACATACTGGTTTTGAGCTAACATTATTGTTAGATGGGACGTTTGAAGATGAAAGTGGTAAGTACGTACCGGGCGATTTTATCATGCTCGATGGCCGCCACAATCATACGCCTAAAACAAAAGACGGATGCCTGTGTTTTACTTTGGTTGACAACGCATTGCACTTTAATAAAGGCTTAAGCAAACTCCTAAATCCTATTGGTAAGCTGATTTATTAGGGAGTGTGAAGAGTATGAAATTTAAGACACCTATACAGATTGGATTAAGCGCCTGTCTTGGCGGAGAAAGGGTACGTTTCGACAAAGGTCATAAGCGTTCTAATTTTTGTATGGATGAATTCAGTAATCATGTGGAATTTGTAAAATTTTGTCCTGAAGTTGCGATAGGTATGCCGATCCCCCGAGAAACCATAAGACAGGTTCGATTTGGCGACACGATTAAGGTGTGTCGTCCTGACGGGTCTAATGATGTTGGTCCAAAGCTCACTGAGTATGGTAAAAAAATTGCGCAGACCAAAGCAAAAGAACTGTCAGGGTTTGTATTTTGCGCAAAAAGTCCAAGTTGTGGCATGGAAAGGGTCAAAGTTTACAATGACACTGGAACTGGGGCCACTGCAGAAGGCATAGGTGCGTTTGCTGCCGAAATTATGCGCCACAATCCATTATTACCATGCGAAGAAAACGGTAGGCTAAACGACATTCATTTACGCGAAAATTTTGTAATGCGTGTATTTGTCTATAAATCATGGCAAGAGCTGATGCAAGGTGAAGTTAATAAACACAGGCTGACTGAGTTTCACGCTAAACACAAGTACCTTTTGATGAGCCACAATTATGCAGCATATCGAACACTAGGGCGTTTGCTTGCGCAAGGCGATCCGAAAGAATCTATGCTTGTAGCTGACGAATATATAGCAGGGTTGATGGCAGCACTTAAAAAGCCAGCGAGTCGAAAAGCGCAAGCAAATACACTTGCACACTTGCAAGGTTATTTTAAAAACGAGTTATCAGGTATTGAAAAATCTGAGATGGTGGAAGCAATCGAGGAATACAGAATGGGACTAGTGCCACTTAATGTGCCTTTGACATTACTAAAACATCATTTACGTGTCCACCCAAAGTCGTATTTGGAACAGCAGGTATACTTCGACCCGTATCCACATGATTTAAAATTAAGGTTCGCAATTTGAGTAAGGTACTTTTTTGGTTCAGGCGCGATTTAAGGTTATCAGGTAACCAAGCGCTTGAAGACGCAATTAACAACGGCGCCACTGAGGCGCTGTTTTTTGTTTGTGAAAAACAATGGCAATTACACAATACCAGTGAGATACAAATTGATTTGGTAAAAAGGCGAGTAGATTACCTTGGTAACGAGTTAGCAAAGCTGGGTATTAAGCTTCATGTTATTAATGGAGAGTCTTTTGACGTTTTACCGAGTAAGCTTGAAGCGTTTATAAATGAGCATAGCTTTACTCAAATTTTTGCCAACAGAGAGTATGAAATTAATGAGCTAGACCGTGACACAAGATGTGCATCATTGGGCGCACAGTTGCACTTATATGATGGGGATGTGCTTTGCTCCCCAGGCAGTATTGTGACCAAAGGCGGCGAAATGTTTAAGGTTTTTACACCATTTAAAAAAGCATGGTTAGCTCAGTACTCGCAATATATATTTAAAATAAGCGAATTTATTCGCCCAGTTGGCGAGTCTATTCCTTGGCAAATGCCTACTTTATTAACTTCAAATGGTCTATCTGATAAATGGCCTGTAGATGATGTAGTGCTTTCACAGGTTATTGAACAGTTTTTAGAAGATAAAATAAACGAATATAGTGAATATAGAGATATACCTAGCATTAAAGGTACATCTGGATTAAGCCCTTATCTGGCTTTAGGGATTATATCTTCTACTGACTTAATTGCCAGAATTCAGCAAAGAATACCCGATGTTTTATATAGAACAAAAATATCAGCTTTTACTTATATTAACGAATTGCTTTGGAGAGAGTTTTATAGACACTTGATGTTTATATTTCCTAAACTTTGCAAAAGTAAAAACTTCAATGAAAAATATAATGCCGTACAATGGTTAGATGATGAAAATGCGTTTGCGGCTTGGTGTGAGGGCAATACTGGTTATCCAATTGTAGATGCAGCTATGCGCCAGCTAAACCAAACCGGTTGGATGCATAATCGACTTCGAATGATTGTTGCTAGTTTCTTAACTAAACACTTGCTTATTGATTGGCGCAGGGGTGAAGCATATTTCATGAGCAAGTTGATAGATGGTGATTTGGCAGCAAATAATGGCGGCTGGCAGTGGGCTGCAAGTACAGGTTGTGATGCTCAACCATATTTCAGAATATTTAATCCAATAACCCAAAGCGAAAAGTTTGATCCTGATGGCACTTTTATTCGTAAATATGTCCATGAATTAGAATGGGTGCCAGCGAAGTATATTCACTTTCCACATGATTATATTAACGCTGTTGGAAGACAATGTTATACGGCACCAATCGTTGAACATAAAGAAGCAAGAGCCAGGGCGCTTGATGCATTTAAGGTATAGAAATGGAACAGCACCTTAACAATTTCGTAGATATATATAATCAGCTTTCAGACAAAAACCTAAACTTATTAAAAAACATTTACGATGACTGTGTGGTATTTTCAGATCCGTTACACAAAGTCGAAGGAATTGAAGCACTGACAAAATATTTTGAAAACTTGTATGCAAATGTAAGCTCAATTTCTTTTGACATAAAAGAACACTATGTTGTAGATAACAAAGGTTTTTTATATTGGGAGATGCACTTCTCCCACAGCAAACTTAATAATAAGAAAAATATCACAGTCGCCGGTCATAGCCATCTTACCTTTAAAGGCTCTAAAGTAATAAACCATAGAGATTACTTTGATGTTGGCGCTTTGCTTTACCGAAACATACCTTTACTAGGTAGCGTGATCAAAACGCTAGAAAAAAGGGCGGTGTCTTAAGTATGGAAGCAAAAAGTGTACTAATAACCGGTGCTACGTCTGGAATTGGAGAGGCTTTAGTTAATCGTTACGCGCAGTCTGCCCAAGTAATAGCATGTGGAAGAAACCAAGATAAACTGTCGAAATTTGAATCAAGTGGCGTCAGCACTTCAAGGTTCGACATGACAGATAAAGAGCAAGTGTTCGATGCTGCCAACAAAATAGAAGCGCAAGATGTAATCATTCTAAATGCAGGGGTTTGCGAATATATAGACGATGCGAATAACTTTGATTCTGCATTGTTTGAACGAGTTATTCACGCCAACTTGATAGCGACAGGGTATTGCTTAGAAGCTTTCATCCCGAAAATTAAGCCTGGTGGGCAACTCGTAATAGTCAGTTCTAGCGCGAGCTTTTTGCCGCTGCCCCGTGCGCAAGCCTACGGTGCGTCAAAAGCGGCATTAAGCTATTTAACGCGTGTTATGCAGGTTGAACTTCAAGGCATTGATGTGACTTTGGTTCACCCTGGTTTTGTAGAAACACCGTTAACTAATAAAAACGATTTCCCTATGCCTTGTTTAGTCACTGTAGAGCAGGCATCAGAGAGAATATTTCAAGGTGTATTTAAACGTAAAAAGGAAGTGCATTTTCCAAGGCGCTTTACCTTGTTTTTAAAGTTATTTTCATTACTACCATTTAACTGGTGGCTGCCGTTAGCAAAAAGGATAAAACGTTGAAAAATATTGCAATAATAGGAACTGGGATTTCTGGACTTAGTGCAGCCTACTTACTGAATAAAAAACACAATATTACCGTATTTGAGAAAGAAGATAGGCTAGGCGGTCACACCGCTACTATTGATGTGGACACACCTGAGGGCTCAAAAGGCATTGATACCGGCTTTATCGTATTTAATGACCGTACTTATCCTTTATTTGAAAAGCTGCTTGATCAAATAGGCGTTGGGCGTAAACCAACACAAATGAGTTTTAGTGTGAAAACGGCAGATACAGATTTTGAATATAACGGTCACACCTTTTTCTCGTTATTTGCGCAACGTCGCAATATTTTGTCACTCAAATTTTGGCGGTTTTTGTATAGCATTGTTAAGTTTAATCGGCTATCAAAAGACTTATATCACAGCGGCGATTACTCTAATTACACAAACCTGGGCGACTTTTTAAACGCGCACGGGTTTGATGACTTTTTCAAAAAGCATTATATCTTGCCCATGGGCGCTGCAATTTGGTCTACCAGCTTAAAAGGTATGTTGGATTTTGAAATACAGTTCTTCATCCAGTTTTTTTATAACCACGGGCTGTTGGATGTCGCAGGTCGCCCTCAATGGTATGTTATTCCGGGCGGGTCAAAGCAATATATTGGTCCGTTAACGCAATCTTACAAAGATAAAATAAAGTTAAACACGGACATAAAATCAGTTGTTCGTAATGATGACTATGTTGAAATCATTTTTCAAGATGGCCATACAGAGCAATTCGACGAAGTCGTATTTGCGTGCCACTCAGATCAAGCCCTTAAGCTACTTGGAGATGCCAGTGAGATTGAACGTGAGGTGCTTGGTGCAATCCCGTATACGCCAAATAGCGTTGTGCTGCACACTGACGTGTCACTTCTACCCAAACGAAGAGCAGCTTGGGCGAGCTGGAATTATGCGTTAGACGAAAGCCAAACTCGCCCTGCTAGTGTGACTTATCAGATGAATATTCTCCAAGGGCTATCATCCTCACATCAGTACTGCGTGACGCTGAACAATGATAGTCAGATTGACCAAGGGAAAGTAATACAAAAGTTTACTTATTATCATCCGGTATTCAATACACAAAGTATTCGTGCGCAAAAAAGAAAATCTGAAGTAGATGGTGTAAATCGTACTTATTTTTGCGGTGCTTATTGGTTTAATGGCTTCCATGAAGATGGTGTTCGTAGCGCAGTTGACGTTGCCAAAAAGCTGGGAGTGGCATTTTGAATAGCGCCATCTATTTAGGAGATGTTAGGCATCGTCGCTTTGCCGTTTCTGAACATAACTTCAGATATCCTATGTATATGATGTGTATAGATTTGGATGAATTAAATCAGCTCGATGATATTCATCCTTTATTTGGCACCAAGGGGAAAAAGCTACTACGTTTTGAACAGGCTGATTATTTAGATGGGTCTGCTGGTAGTTTGAAGCAACGTGCATTAGATAAAAGTTTGGCGTTAGGTGTGGATGCATCTGACAGTAAAGTTTATTTAATGGGGCAGTGCCGATGTTTTGGGTATTATTTTAGCCCAGTTAACTTTTATTTTTTTTCCAAGGAAGATGGCGAATATACTCACATGTTGGCCGAAGTCAGTAACACTCCATGGAATGAGAGACACTATTACCTCGTGCCTCTTGGAAAAAAAGTGAACTTTGAAAAGACCTTTCACGTATCACCTTTCATGAATTTAGATATGGAATATCATTGGCATATCAAAGCTCCAGCGCAACATGCCTTTGTCCATATTGAGAACAAAAAAGAGCGTGAACTCTTATTTGACGCGACTTTAAGGCTGCGTAGAGTGCCGTTAGAAAAGCATTCTATTAGTAATTTATTAAAGCAGTTCCCGGCGATGACCTTTTCAATACTTAAGGGCATTTATTGGCAAGCGTTAAAGCTTTTTTTGAAGCGAGTTCCTTTTATCAGTCATCCTGGAAGTTTGTAAGATGGAAAAAACGACACAATCCTATAATAGTGAGAGCAGTGACAGCTTTTTAACAAAGATGTGCAGAACCTTGGTTTTAAAAGCGTTTGATCAAATCACTTGGGGACATATAAAATTAATCGATGGTGGACAAGAATTCTCTTTTGGCGACCAAAGTAGCGACGACAGTACCGTTATACATGTTCAGTCGAATCAAATGTATAATAAATTTGCACTGGGTGGCAGCGTTGGTGCTGGCGAATCTTATATACTCGGTCATTGGAGCTGTTCTGATTTAACTAAGTTAATAGAGATTTTTGTAGTCAATCAGGATGTTCTAGATGCCTTTGAAAAAAAATTCGCACTAATCTCTGGCTTGTTTAATAAAGTCTCACACTTTAAAAACCGTAATACAAAATCAGGTTCAAAGAAAAACATAGTTGCTCATTATGATTTGGGAAATGATTTATATAGTTCATTTTTGAGTGAAGAAATGCTTTATTCAAGCGCTGTATATCCGACTCATGATGCGTCCTTAGAGCAGGCTCAGCAGCACAAACTTAAAGAAATATGCGAGCAAGTAGACTTACAAAAAAGTGATCACGTAATTGAAATTGGAACCGGGTGGGGTGCTTTTGCGATTTATGCTGCGCAACATTATGGTTGTAAGGTGACGACGACGACAATTTCTGAAGAACAGCATGCCTATGTCAGTGAGAAAATTGCTGAGTTGGGGTTAGAAGGGCAAATTACGCTATTAAAAGATGACTACAGAGAGCTTAATGGTAAATTTGACAAGCTTGTGTCAATCGAAATGATTGAAGCTGTAGGCCATGAGTACTTATCAGGCTTTTTTGAAAAATGCAGTAGTTTACTTAAACCAGATGGCATTATGCTGATACAGGCTATCACGATTGCTTGTCAGCGTTATCATCATTATTTGAAGAACTCTGATTTTATTCAGCAATATATTTTTCCAGGTGGGTGTTTACCTTCGATCACTGAAATGAGCAAACAAATTTGCAATAGTACTGATTTGGTCGTTCATTCTATAAAAGATATCGGCTTACATTACGCTAAAACGTTGTTTGATTGGCGGGAGCGTTTTGATAAGGCGTGGCCGTCTTTAGACAATCAAAAGTTTGATCAGCGTTTTTACAGACTTTGGGAGTTTTATTTGTGTTATTGCGAGGGCGGTTTTAAGCAAAGAGCGACAAGTGCAGTGCACTTAGTAGCAAGAAAACCAAGGTTTGTGAGTGATGATGAAAAAGTATTCTGTCGTTACTAATTTTGTTTTATTTCAGCTAGCTTGGTTTGCCGTCTTTTTCTTAAAAGAAGAGTCTCTACTTGTCGTGCTCACTACAATAGCATTAATGTTTGCACTCAGTCCTGCTAAGTCTAGAGATGTAAAGTTTGTGTTAGTAGGTATATCCGTCGGCATGGCCATTGAGTTGGTCGCCGTCACTGTAGGGGTTATCGATTATGGTCCTGCCGTCATCCCATTATGGCTTTTACTATTGTGGCTGGCGCTATTGTTTTCGTTTAGAGAATCTCTAAATAAGCTTTTTCACTTACCATTAAAATATAGGGCACCCATAGTTTGGCTGTGCACGCCTGGAAGTTATTACGCGGGCTCTAAGGCTGGTGTTTTGTCTACTTTAGAACCACTTTGGATTTTCTGGATTGTGTATGGAGCAATATGGTTTGTCGGTTTTGAATGTTTGCGTTGGTTAGATGCTCAATCTCATATCAGACGCAATGGCGAGGTATTGAGCTAAATAGTTCCCTTTTTAGCTAAATATATGCGGTACAAGCACAATTTGTTTGATTAATTTCGAATATAGTTGAATTTTGGCTTGCACTCATGGTTAAAATGAATAAACATAGAATTTGCTCCGGCAGAAAATAAAAAAATATAGGAATTTTAAAATGAACAAAGCTCAACTAGTTGAAAAGATCGCGAACGACGCTGATATCTCTAAGACGGCAGCTGGCCGTGCATTAGACGCTTTAACTAGTGCTGTAACTGAAGCTCTAAAAGAAGGCGACTCAGTAGCACTAGTTGGTTTTGGTACTTTCTCTGTGAAAGAGCGCGCGGCACGTACTGGTCGTAACCCACAAACTGGCGCTGAGATCCAAATCCCAGCAGCAAACATCCCAAGCTTCAAAGCGGGCAAAGGCTTAAAAGATCAGGTTAACCTATAGTAAACCAATGAATCATTCGGCTTTGAGTTGCTCTTGAAGCCAACACTAAAAAAGAGCCCAATGGCTCTTTTTTTAGTTTAAATACCGCTCATATTTGGCGTATACATTTAGTATAAATTCCAATCAAGACTTGCGTCGTTATCACGGGCGCAGTGGCCCGCACTAAAACGAAGCAATGTTTCCTTAGCTCTTAAGTGCCTTGTCACCTCTGCCAATACCAACGGCACCCGATCTGACAAGTTCAATTAAGTCGCTTTCGTGGCGTAACATATCTAAAAAGCTCTCGATTTTATCGGTACTACTGGCTAGCTGAAGCGTATAGCTTTGCTTTCCCATATCTACAATGGTTGCACCGAAAACGTCACTCACACGTGTTACAGCGGCTCTCATTGCTTCGTTCCTGGTGAATACCTTAACCATTAAAAGTTCACGTTCGATGTGATTGATTTCTGTTAAGTCGAATACTTTAAGTACATCCACCAGTTTATTAACTTGCTTTGTGATTTGTTCGACCACTCTATCATCTCCATGCGTTGTGATAGTGATTCGAGAGAGCGTTTTGTCATCAGTTGTACCAACGGTCAAGCTATCTATGTTGTATGCTCTTTGAGAGAAAAGACCAACTATTCTGGATAGGGCACCTGGCTCGTTTTCCAATAAGATTGCTAATATACGTCGCATTATGCTTTCACCCCTTTTTTCAACCACATTTCATCAACTGCACCATGCTTAATTTGCATTGGATATACATGCTCACTTTCATCCACACGAATGTCTAAAAATACCAAGCGATCTTTAATCGAGAATGCTTTTTCTAATGCACCATCGAGCTCATCTGGATGATCAACGCGGATCCCAATATGGCCATAGCTTTGAGCTAAAGTCACAAAGTCTGGTAAGGATTCCATGTAAGAACTTGAATGGCGGCCATCGTAAAGCATATCTTGCCACTGTCTTACCATGCCTAAAGAGCGGTTATTGAGCGAGACAACTTTTACGTTTAAACCATATTGCAAGCAAGTTGATAACTCTTGGATGTTCATTTGAATAGAGCCATCACCCGTGACGCATACCACTTCATCTTGTGGGAAAGCGACTTTGACACCCATTGCAGCAGGTAGACCGAAGCCCATGGTGCCGAGACCGCCAGAATTGATCCACTGACGAGGGTTTTTAAACGGGTAATATTGCGCTGCAAACATTTGGTGTTGCCCAACATCTGAAGTGATGTATGCATCACCATTTGTGATCGCATGAAGTTTTTGGATAACGGTTTGAGGCTTAATTTTATCTTCCTCGGTTTCAAAGTCTAAGCACTTCATTTCACGCCATAATGTAATATCTTGCCACCATGCTTCTTGAGCGCTTCGGTCTATGGTCATGCTACTCTGATCTATGCCCTCCAGAAGCTGAGTTAAAACTGTGTCCAAACACCCCACGACTGGAATATGCGCCTGAATAGTTTTTGAGATAGATGTTGGATCTACGTCCACATGAACAATTTTGGCGTTAGGGCAAAACTTTTCAACATTATTTGTTACTCGGTCATCAAATCTTGCTCCTAAAGCTAAAATGGTATCTGCATTGGCCATTGCTTTGTTGGCTTCTAAAGAGCCATGCATGCCTAACATACCGATAAAGTTTGGATGATTTCCGCTTATTCCCCCTAACCCCATTAGTGTATTTGTAATAGGCGCGTTAAGCTTTTCAACAAGTTCAGTCAGCTTATCTGATGTATCTGATAGGATGATCCCACCACCAGAATAAATGACCAGTTTTTTAGCTTGTAAAATTGTTTCAACAGCCTTCTTAATTTGTTTCGTATGGCCTTTTTTGCTCGGGTTGTAAGTCCTCATATCCAACTGTTGAGGCATTACATAGTTGAATTTTATTTGAGGATTTAATACGTCTTTTGGTAGCTCAACGACTACAGGCCCAGGTCGCCCGGTACTGGCTAAGTAAAACGCTTTAGATAAGATCGCGGGAATTTCTTCTGCGTTTCGACAGTTAAAACTGTGCTTTACGATTGGTCTTGAGCAGCCAACAATATCTGTTTCTTGAAACGCATCATCACCGATTAAACTAGAGGGAACTTGGCCTGATAAAACAACCATGGGGATGGAGTCCATGTAAGCTGTTGCAATACCTGTTATGCAGTTTGTCGCTCCTGGTCCTGAGGTTGCCAAAACTACGCCTGTTTTTCCGGTAGCACGTGAGTACCCATCAGCCATATGTGTGGCAGCTTGTTCGTGGCGTACCAGAATATGTTCAACATCGCTTTGCTCGAATAATGCATCATATAAGTCCAATACAGATCCGCCTGGATAGCCAAATATGAATTCTACCTCTAAATCTTTTAGCGCCTTTACAACTAACTCGGAGCCATTAAATTGCTCATTCATTACCTCATTCCTCAGCCAAGCCAAATCTTGGCATAAAAAAACCCCGCATTTTGCGGGGTCGATGAAAGCGTATACTCACACAGGCCCCTATGGACTTAATACTAAGACCACCACGAGAACCATTTGTACAAGCTTAACTAAAGTCATTTCAAATCTACTAAATTATTTAAACACTGTTTATTTAAAGGGCAATCGATGTTTATGTCAAGGGGATGGGGCTTTCGTTTGCATAATATAGCCCTTTTTCGTGTTGATAAATTTGAAAGGTAGTGTTTCAGTTTATAAAAACCAAAAAATGCGCATAATTTATTGTGTTTTCTAGTTCTGAAAACGCAATAGTTGGATATGTATTTATGGAGAAATGGCTTATCTCACAATTAGTTAAGAATATGTGCTAATCGTATTAATTTGAATAGAGGGATAGGAAGACGTAATAGTGGGTAGTTGTTTAAAAGATAGCGCAAAGTGCGCTATCTTATTGGGGTGCGTTATTATAGACGCTCAATTACAGCTTGTGTAAAGTCTGTTGTTCCGTGGTTTCCACCAAGGTCACGAGTTGTGCGATCGCCTGATTTGATCACATCTGCAACAGCGCTGCGAATACGCTCAGCTGTGTCACCCATATCCAAGTACTCTAGCATCTGAATAGACGCTAGGATAACTGATGTTGGGTTTGCAAGGTTTTTACCCGCGATGTCAGGAGCACTACCGTGTACCGCTTCGAAGATTGCCGCATTCTCACCAATGTTTGCGCCCGGAGCCATGCCTAAGCCACCAACTAGACCCGCACATAGGTCAGAGATGATGTCACCAAATAGGTTAGTTGTCACTACAACGTCAAACTCATCTGGATTCATAACTAGTTTCATACAAGTTGCATCAACGATCATTTCTGCAGACTCGATGTCAGGGAAACGCTCACCCACTTCACGTGCAACTTTAAGGAATAGGCCTGACGTTGATTTTAAGATGTTTGCTTTATGAACAGCAGTTACCTTTTTACGACCTTCGCGCTGTGCAAGCTCGTATGCGAAAGTAACAATCTTTTCTGCACCTTCACGTGTAATTTTAGACATTGCTTCAGCTTCAGTACCATCTTCAGATGTTACTTGGCCTAGGCCAGAATACATACCTTGCGTGTTTTCACGTACTGTAATGATGTCAATGTTGTCGTAACGCGCTTGCGTGCCTTCGAAAGATTTCACTGGGCGTACGTTTGCATATAAGCCAAATTGCTTACGTAAAGTTACATTGATAGATGTGAAACCTTCACCTACAGGCGTTGTTAAAGGACCTTTTAATGTAAGCTTGTTGCGCTCAATTGCTTCTAGGGTTTCAGGTGGAAGAAGTTCACCTGTTTTTTCTAGCGCTGCAAGACCTGCGTCAACATATTCGTATTCGAAGTCACAGCCTGCTGCGTTTAAAATTTCAATCGCTGAGTCGATGATGCTTGGACCGATACCATCGCCACGAATAACGGTAACTGTTTGCTTAGCCATTTAGTTTTCCTTTATCAAAATAAATTGTACACACATAAAAGAAGGACTTGTTTATTGTAGTCAATCAAATAAAAAGTGTGTGTTCGCTTGAAAAATTAAGCGCGTTTTATAGCAATTTATTCATAGATATTCCAGCAAGGAATGATAAAAAGGCATAAATATTATTTATGTTTGTTATATTCTATATTTATAGAATAAATATTATTCAATCACACTGTATAAAGATAGCTCGAGTATTGCATCGTTCAACTGTGCCTCATCACGCCAACCAAACATACTTATTTGATTTTCTAAAACAAGGCGTTGCCAGCTAGTGGGCTCAAAATATGCGCTGCTCCATTGCATAGCGAGTACCTTTATAGCGACAAATGTCTTAGCTTCTTCACTTAATGCATTATGTTTTTCTTTTTCTGATTGCATAAATGCGTTATGGGGGGCGCTGTTATCAAAATGGTGAGTAAAGTACTCGTTTAATTTGGCGGAGTTGAATTCTAAGAAGCCAAATAGTCTTGCTAGAGAATATGGCGTGTTATCATCACTTTGTTCACTAACACAGGTAAAGCGTTTAATGTCTATATCATGGTGTTTGAGCATAAAAGCAATAACAGCACTAATTGGAGAAAGAACACTTTCATAGTCTTGTCCATTGGCTTGCTTTGTCAATGTCGCGAGGATCAGAGCGAGTTGTTGGTACTTATGCCAAATATCCAAAGCAAAAGGGTGCTTTAATTGAGAAATAACCTGCTCTATGAGCACGCGTTGGCATAGTAAGCTGGCGGTGTTAAGCCCAACCATCGTTAAGCAATGTCGTGTGTTTGCGCCTTTTTGCGATTCGCGATTATATTGTTTGGCAGCTTGCTGAAGCGCTTGTTCAATATATGGAAAGGGCGCAATGGTTTTTTCTATCGCTCTAAAGCTACTAAAACTATTTTTGCCGAGCTTGTCTATTACTGAATACGTAGGTTCAAATGCATCATTATCAGCTTCTAGTATTTGTGGCTCTATGTGACCCCACACTTTAAATATCAGGTGTTTGTCAGCAGTACTAAACGGTCTGAACACTAGTCTTAGAGGGTGCTGTGTTTTAACTAGTCGATCTATTTTTTTATCTTTAAAAGTGCAAATTATTTGATTCTTGCCATTTACTTGCAATAAAAGCGCTGTTTGCCCACGATACTGAGTCGAGCAGCCGACAGGGAAGTAACTAAACTGAGTGGCTAATTTGTTTAATGTATCGCGAGTGAACTCATCTTGGCTTGCCAAATACAGCTTTTTAACCGCTTGAGCCAATACGTTGGGCGTGGATTTTTTTATTAGTGACGTTGCAATAATTTGCGCTATGGCCACAATTAAGGTGATGTTGTCATACAAAGGTGTATTGAGTTTGCTCTTTAATGTTTCACAGTACGGATGTAACCTAGACATTATTCTTGCCGCTTGCTTATTGATGGAACCGCCATGCTCCAGCACTTTTACAGCAAGTTGATACCTGACTTTCCATATCTTCTTTCCCTGTTCTGTTAATGATTGACCACTAAGTAGCTTATCACTCTCATTCTTGACACATAAGAAACTGGCCAAGCAGGCCACAAGGAGCTCTTGGCGGATTTTATGGGAGTAGCCATGTCCTTGCGCAATCATACAAACTAGTATGCATTTCTTAACGACAAGATTAGTAGTTGGAGATAATTGCTTAAAGTGTAACGATAGGTAGCTATGAAGTGCATTTGGGCTGTGCTGATATGTTTCGGTATATAGCTGTGCTAACTCTGCAAGGGTTGGGAAAATACTTGGCCATTTTTGCTTGTTATAGTATAGCCTCAGTATTTGCTCAGTTTTGTTTACCAGTTCAAACAGTTGTTTAGATACGTCTTTATTATTCGTCATTGGTGAGCGCTTTCTCGTAAGCTACTATGGCACCTGCACCCCATAAAATAAGTTGACCATTTTTAAACAGCAAACCGGTGCACTCATCTTGAGTAGTAATGCCATCAGGCTTCATTAGTTGTGTTCTGTAATACACAATTTGAAATACGGTTTCGTCGTCAGACTTCACATAAGTAAGGTCTGGGCTTCCTAAATTATCTAACACGGCCTCTAAGTTCATTTTTGTGTCAGGCCTAAGTTTACTGATAAACCTTTTATTGAATGCTTCTCTATCTTTCCAAAGCATGGCTCTTGGGTCATCTTTATAAAAGTTGATAACAAGATAGACAATGCCCGCGTACACGGCGAGGCCGAGAAATATATATTGTAGAACTTTTTTTATCATTTAAGTCACCTGAATACAGCACGCTAAGGTTATCTGAAGCATGTATCTATAACAAGTAATTTGAGTTTAACGCAACAACTACAGTCTAAGTTCTTTTAAAGTAAAGCCAACCTCAATATCCGTTCTAAGTGCCACAAGTGATTTGCTTAATATAAAGTTATCGATATCAGACTCAATTTTCTTTCTCGCAGTGGCATTAAGGTTTTGGCTTTCAAGCGCGTTTTCAACGGAACCAAATTCACTCAATACATCGATAGCTGTCTTTTTTCCAACCCCTTTGACGCCAGGAATATCATTGGTCTTATCACCCATTAGGCCCCAAAAATCATGAAGTTTATTTTTATCTATAGAAAACTTTTTCTGTACATCGTCTGCATTGATGGTTTGCTGCTTAAAATAGTCGTAAACACTGATATGTTCACTGATTAAAGGTAAAAATCCTTTATCAGTCGACACTATGGTAGAGCTAACGCCATGGCTTGCCGCTTTAAATGCCAAAGTAGCAAGAATATCATCTGCTTCATCCTGCAAAGGAAAGTAAGCTTTGACATTGTGTTCGGTAAACCCTGTTGCAACCGTTTCTAAACTTGTTTTTAGTTCGCTAGGCATGGGCTTTCTAGTTGCTTTGTACTGTGGGTAAAGATGATATCGCCAGCTTCTGTCACCATCAAACACGGCAATGGCGTGGCTTGCTTGAGATGCTTTTAGTAATTTTCGGGTCGCATTTTTTACCCGTTGGGTACAGCTTTTAATGATTTGCTCATCTGTCAGCCCAGATTGTTCGCAATCAACAGCATAAATACGACGAATTAGGTTCAGTGCGTCAATCAGAAGTAAGTGAGCCATAAATATAATTTAATTAACAATAAGTTGCTGGTGTGGGGATTATAACAGAGGGGAAATGAGAGTTCATCGCCCCATATTGGTTTTGTTTACTGAGTTGACAGGTGTGCTGTAACTAAGCCTGAATTTTATAACAGGGTTCGTATTTGCTACCAGGCAATTTCATTCGGCCTTGACTAACAAAAGCTTGTAGCAGCCTATCCATATCTGTCATAAGTGATTTATCACCAGACAGAATATAAGGGCCATGTTGTTTAATGGCTTTTACACCGTTGTCCTTAACATTCCCCGCAACGATCCCTGAAAAAGCGCGTCTTAGATTTGCTGCAAGTATTTCCTTGGGCTGATTTAGGTGTAAGTTGAGTGAAGCCATGTTCTCATGCGTTGGTTCGAAAGGCATTTGAAAAGGCTCTTCAATTTTAAGTGTCCAGTTAAAATAGTAAGCATCACCTTCCGACTTTCTGTACTCTCTCACATTGGGCATTTCTGATTTGATGTATTTTGCTACACGTTCAGGGTCATCAATGATGATTTCAAATTTATCGAGTGCTTCTTTACCCAGAGTTTTTTCAACAAATTTTGCAATTTCGTCAAAATAAGCCGCGCTAGAGGAGGGGCCCGTTAAGATCACTGGCAACACTTGCTTTTTATTTTCTGGGTGGAGCAAGATCCCTAGTAAATACAGCAGCTCTTCTGATGTACCCGCGCCACCAGGGAAAATAATAATGGCATGTGCAGTTCTAACGAACGCTTCAAGTCTTTTTTCAATATCGGGTAATATGACCAATTCATTGACGATTGGGTTTGGTGGTTCAGCTGCGATGATACTGGGTTCTGTCAGGCCCAAATATCGGTTGTTGGTGATACGTTGTTTAGCATGCCCAATTGTAGCGCCTTTCATAGGCCCCTTCATTGCGCCTGGCCCACAACCTGTGCAGATATTTAATCCTCTCAGGCCTAGTTGATAGCCTACTTCTTTGGTGTATTTATATTCTTGCTCGTTAATTGAATGACCACCCCAGCATACCACCATATTAGGATCTGTATTGACCTCTAAGGCATCTGCATTTCGCAACATGTCAAATACCATGTGGGTAATTTCTTTAGGGTCAATCAGGCTATCTTGGTGTCGTTGACAAATGAATAAAATGTCGCGAATAACAGAGAATATGTGTTCGTGGATCCCGTTGATAATTTTGCCATCAACAAAAGCAGACTCAGGCGGGTTTGTTAACTCTATTTTTATGCCGCGCTCGCGCGCAACCAATTTGACATTAAAATCCTCAAACTTGCGATATATTTCATAGCTTGAGTCTGTGTGGCTTCCTACGTTGAGAACAGCTAAAACGCAGTTTCTAAATAATTGATACCTTTCAAAAGTGGATGACTGTTGTAATAAGTCGACTTCTAGTTGTGATAGTAAATTAAGAACTCCAGTGGGGTTTAGCTGTACATGCATAGGCATTCTCCATGTTATTCTCTAATGCAAAGTTTATCTCTACCTGAGTTTTTTGCGTCATACAAGGCGTTGTCTGCACGGTCAAATGCCGATAGCGTTGTATCACCTTTTTTAAGCTGTGTTGCACCTAGTGAAATTGTTATCTGTACTTCTTTTTCTTTAAATTTAAAGGGAATAGCTTTCACCGTGTTACGTATTTTCTCCAGTGGACTTTGTGCCGAGCTCAGTGGCATGCCCGGCATCAATAGAACAAACTCTTCACCACCGTAGCGGGCAATAAAGTCAGCTTTTCTAATAGACTTTTTAAGTGCCCTTGCAATTACTTGCAAGGTTTTATCACCGGCGCTATGACCATATTTATCATTAATTGACTTGAAATGATCTACATCTATGACGACGAGCGTCACGTCACTACTGTGAACTTCGAACAAATGAAATTCTTGATTATATCTATCATCAAATGCGGCACGATTAGGTAACTTAGTAAGTCCATCGAGTAAACTTTTAAACTTCTGCTCGTTGAGACGCTTTTTATAATTAGTGACCTTGGTTTCAAGCAAGTTTATGCGGTCATTAATTTTATCAAAGCTTTGCAGTAGTACTTCTTTGTCACGGCGCTCGATACTCTCTCGCTCAATTAAGTCTTTACTCAGCTCTTTAAGCTCGTTATCAACAAGTTGTTTTAGCTCTGTGATTGATGTTGCTTGTTGTGTTTGAGTATTTAACGTGGCGATTTTGTCTTCGATGCGTTTATTTAAGGCAGAGACTTCTTGGTTTACTGATTTTGATTGACTCGTTGTCTCAACAATAGACTTGTGGAGCTCTTCGAGAGTTTGGTTTAAAGAAACTAAAAAGCCTTGTGCCGATTGCCGCTCACGAGCAATTGACTTGGCAAATATGCGGATAATACTGACTGCGTTATCTAACAAAGAGTCCACCGTATCATCGGATGAGAGGCTTTGCTTTATTTGTTTGATTTGCTCAGAGACATCTTCTTCGAATACCAACTCATTGGTCAAAGAGAGAAGTTCAATTGCTAGTTCAGGGTTGCTTTGTGAAGCATTAAATTCTGGGGCTGCTTTTGCTTGAAGGGTTTGCATATAAAATTGCAAAATCTTTTCAAGTAGTGGTACAAATTCCGCAACAGATTTAACATCAGCAAGCTCATGGTCGAGCACATGACGAAGTTTGCGGCGGGTGTCATCAGGTAGACCTTTGAGTTTTTGTAATTGTTTACCTGCAGTCTGAATGTGTGTTGTAAGTGCTCGCTCATTAGTTTCGTAAACAGCTTCTTGTTGTTTTAGTTGTACTATGGCTGTTTCAATGAGTGGGGTGATCTGCTCAATTTCCATGCCCTTGTTCAACGCACTCCTGAACTTGGCGAGTTGATTGTCTAGTGCGACATCTTGGCCTCTACAACTGAAAGATAAACGCGTCGCAAAGTCAGATAACATCGAAACCTGCGTCTTTTTCGCTTCTTCAAGCGCTTTTCTTGCAGAGATAGCCTGAGAAAGTTTTTTTTCCAATAGTACAGTTTTATCAGTCACAAAAATCCAACGTCTTTATTTACTATATCAATTGCAAGTTTACATCAAATTACTGAAAAATGTGGGAGAATTTGAGGAGCAACTGAGTTTTTTATCTTGTCGCTTCAACGAATTTATTAGCTCAAGTATAAAGATTTTTGCTAATTTTAAGAAAACTATTTATTTTTTTCTAATATGATAAGAAACCTATCCCTAATAACCTTGGCTTTAGCCAGCCACCTATCACATGCAAATGTGGAATACACATTATCGATTACGGAGCCTGAACATCACCTTGGACAGGTAGAAGTAAGCTTCCCTAAAACGGCACAATCTTATATCGACGTTCAATTACCTGATTGGCGAACTGGACGATACGAAATATTGAATATGGCCAATGGAATTCGCTTTTTTTCAGCAAGTAGTTTAACTGGTCAAGCATTAAACTGGCATAAAATTGACAAAAACACTTGGCGTATACACCTCAACAAGCCAACAGAGGTAGTTGTATCCTACCAGGTTTATGCGAATGAATTAGGCCTCAGGTCTCGGCACATAGATGACACGCATGCATTTATCGATGCATCGGGATTTTTTATGTTCAGTGATTCATTTAGACAAGAGCCTGTAAAAGTAAACCTAGAAGTTCCAAGCGAGTGGCGCTCAGTATCCGGAATGGATTTTGCTGACTCTAAGCACAGTTTTAAAGCGAATAATTATGATGTATTACTCGATTCGCCAATTGAAACAGGCATAAATCAACTTTATAAGTATTCGGTTGATGGTCGTGATTATGAATTAGTCATTTGGGGAGAGGGTAACTACGATGTTGAGCTAATGATCAGGGACTTAAAAAAGCTTGTAAAAACAGGTAGCTCAATTTGGCATGATTACCCTTATGAACGATATGTATTTATGGTTCATGCGACTAGCGGTGCAAGGGGAGCAACAGAACATTTAAACTCGACGATTATTCAGCGGCACAGAGATAAATTTGCGTCTAGAGATGACTATATTGGCTTCATCTCCACGGCTGCGCATGAGTTTATCCATATTTGGAATGTTAAAAATTATCGACCTGATGGCTTGGTACCGTACGACTATGTAGATATTAATTACAGTGACTTATTATGGCTAGTCGAAGGTTCAACCAGCTATTTAGAGAACTACTTACTGCTTAGTGCTGGTATCACAACCAACCAAGAGTTTTATAAATCACTTACGAATACGCTTAATCGGCATCTCAAAACACCTGGTCGAGAGGTGCAGTCGGTGGCTCACACCAGTTACGATAAATGGATCAATCAAGCCGGTGATCATGGCAAGAACTTTAGCACCAATATTTATCTTGAGGGTGCTTTAGTCTCTATGGCGCTGGATATTGATTTAATTGATAAAACCGATGGTAAAATGAGCTATAGAGATGTGCATAGTGAGCTGTATAAGCAACACAAGCTGCCTCACTCGTATAATAGTGGCGATGTTAAGCGGATCTTAAAAGAGATTAGTGGACATGACTACAGCCAGTGGTGGAGTGTACATATAGATAGCCCTGCACTTATTGATTTTGATGCGTTGTTTTTAAAAGTGGGACTTGAGCATGTTTATCCGGCTGATACAGTGATTGTTGCAAGTTTTGATGGTACAGCAAAAAATACTGGGCAACTGTTAGAGTTGACACATGTAGCGCGTGGCGGAAGTGCGTGGCAGGCCGGCTTAACATCTGGTGATAAGATTGTTGCAGTGAATAAACACCATGTTCGAAAAGACTTACCGCATACACTCGCACTGTTTGAACCTAAGCAAACAGTTGAAGTTGACTTTATTCGCCGAGATAAGTTAATGACTACAAAGCTTAAGCTAGGTGGACAGGGGAGCAGGAGTAAAGTTGTGAGGCCCGTATATTCTCCAACACCGAGACAGGCTAAACTTTACAAAGCTTGGTTAGGCGTGACCCATCCCAATGCTAGATAAAAAATAGGGGAACAAATTTGTTCCCCTTTATGCTGTTGGCTCTATGTTTTACATGATACGAGAGAAAAAGCGTGAGCCTTTTGAACCTGAGCGGTTTCTTCTCATTGAAGAACGTATTTGTGCACGTGTGCTCGCTAACCAGCTTTCACGGTTCACTTTTGCGTGGTCGCCTCGTCTTGCTTCTTCAGTTGCTCTAAAGCCACAGAATTCACGGTATGCTTTAAGGTCTAAAGATAAATCTTGAAGAACAAGCTCAATCATAATTGCGTCATCGATGTAACCTAGTACAGGTACATTGTCTGGTACGATATCTTCTGGCTCGCCAAAGTACGCTAAAGATAGCATGATTTCTTTCTTCTCATCTTCAGGCATTTGCCATTCTTCATCTTGAACTGCGTCTATAAGAGCTGATAAAGACATCATTCTTGTTCTAACGAACTCAGGTACGTTAGTGCCTTCCATTTGTTCAACAAGTTCGCGTGCTTTGGTGATAATTTCTTCTTCACTGAGGTGAGTACTGCGCTCGACTGCTGATTGCATCATTGAACGAAAATGTTCTAAATCGATATCTGTGAGTTCAAAATTTACTTGGATGGACATTATTTCTCCCTTACGCACTTTAAAATTATTTTTATATCCGTCAGGTATTACAAGGTATGTAATTACCTACTTTAGTAACGACACTATGCCATTAAATCATCACTAATTTAAGCTCAAATTAACAATAATTGAAAAAAAGTCAAAAGATGGTCGAGTAGTGTGCAACTCTATAAATATCTTAGTAAATAAAAAGCATTTTGGGAGAAAAAGTCGTGTTTTTTAATTCTGAATTGAGTGAAATGTAAAATTTAATCGTCAGGTCTTTGTGTAGTAGTACAGTTTCCCCGGTGAATTGAATTATGTATCTAGGGGAAGAAATAAATGTTAATTATTGAATTAAGGATAAAAAAATGAACATTCGCACGTTATTTTTATTCATTGGTTTTACTGTCTCGGCTAATTTGCAGGCCATAGAGTGCTCTACGCAGAAAACTTTTCAATTGCCACAATGGACTAAGAGTGATAATTAAAGTTATCGGTTTTATGTCAGTAATGTATCGACTACAGATATTAACATCCGAATACATTTATTTGATGCTGCGGGTAGGCTGTATACTGAATCTAGAGAGCCTGGGCAGCAAATATTAGTTGCCTCACAATTTCGAAGCAGTCCAGTTGATGGTTCCGCTATATTGCCAGCTGGCAACACGGGTCAAATTACCATTTCAAGGGGCGGTCAGACACATTGGGGAACTGCCAAATTAACTTGGCCGTCGGATTCATGTTTAACACATGCGGTGCAAGCCAGTGTGATGTATTGGACTGCAGGTGGTAGCTTGTCGTGGCGTGACATAAATCAAGGGAAACCTTTTTAAATGAGGAGACTTTGCCTCCTCAGCATTGGGGAATTATTTAGATAAAATTATCTATATATTTGGTGCTTCGGTTTAGCACAATTTAGTGTCAGTACATAGCCCAGTAGTCCAACACCAAGAGCGACTAGTAGTAACACCACCGGCAATAAATGGCGTCATTTTTTTATCTACTAATTGCTTATCATCCGACAAATTTTTTAGTTTTCTTTTATTTAGTTTTAACATGATTATTTCCTTTCCTAATTTAATAAATAAAAAATACACTTAAATGGATGCACGTTTTAGCTTGTAGTGCAGAGTTGAGAATTTTGTCTGCACAACTGTAACGCTGTTAGCGTCAGCTACAGCTACAGCGAAGACAAATAAGCCTCACAGTGAAACAACTGCTACATCAGTGTAAATTCAAAGTTAACATGATTGTTTAATTAATCAACATTTTGTTTATTCTAATTAGGTATATATTTAGGAATAAAATAAACATTTATTTGAGCAGCAATATTGGAGTGCTATCTCATGGTGTTGTTTTTGTGATACTGAAAAGTTATAGCTGAGTTACTCTAGAATAAAGGAGGGCTGTAGAGTATGTTTGTCACTTATTATTAATGACTCTTTCAGTATAGAAAGAGTCATTATAAGCTTTTATGTAAAGTACTTACGACAGCTTGTTTAATGCTCGAGAAAGGTACTGACCTGATTGAACATCAGCTTTTACGCGCTGAACATTTTGTTTCATTTGTTCTATTTGCTCAGGAGTGAGCTCTGCAAGACGTTGCTTAATATCACGTAACGAGCTTATGCTAAAACCAATACCTTCTTTTTCAACAAAGTCAGCCATTGCAGCTTTGTCCCAAATGATGATTGGCATATCACATAATAAGTATAACGAGAGCTTATGCGGATTGTTGTACATTAAATATTTACCTGTAACACCATCGCAAGAATCTAACGTGATGCCATACCAAACAAGACCAAAATCGCCATCAATATGGTCGATAACTTCATTGGAAGGGAAGCAACCCTTGTAGTCCAGCACGGTATCGTTGATGTTTTTGATTTTTTTCTCATCATAGCCAACACCGTATAAATCGAATTTGAAATTACCGCGATCTAGGCCGTCGAGTTCGTATATAAACGGCCCCATATTACCAGCAAACACAATGCGTATTGCATTGTAGTCAGTCTCAGTTCTTTTTGCGTTTGGGTTATCAGTGTGCAAATAGTCAAATGCTTCGATATTCGCTATTTCAGCATTAAAGTTTTGCTCTGCAAACCAAGCGGCCATTTTGTCATTGTGTACAATCAGCTGATCCGATTGCTTTAGTAAATTGACTTCTTTGTCTGAGTGTCCGTATTTACCTTTTAAACTTTTAAGGTCGTGAACCAAGGTAATGACTTTACTCTTTTTAAGTTTTGCGCCCCACAAGCAATATCCGTAAAACTTATTGAATGGATACTGTAAACAGACGGTACTACCAGATTTCAACCTTAAAATAGCCCATGTTACACCTAACGCACTAATTAATGTGCCTAAAATGGAGTTGGCTATCCAAGTTTGCTTAAATCCAATATTCTTCCAGCCGTTATTCTCCAAGATGGTTTCACAGTCCATTTTGGCTTTGCCTGCTGCATCAAATTTAGAGCGGTAGTTTCGAGCTATGTATACCTTCTTAGTCATAATTTACACAAGCTCCTGAGCAGTAAGTGCTAATGCTGCTTCAATTGTGTCATCCATGTCATAGTATTTGTAATTTGCTAGTCTTCCACCAAAGATAAACTTATTGACGTACGGTTCGGTCTTAGCCAGCTCTTGGTAGCGGGCTAAAAGCGCATTATTTGTTTCATCGTTGATTGGGTAGTAAGGCTCGTTATCTTTACTAAATTCATGCGGGTATTCTTTAGTGACTACCGTTTTATCTTGTGTGCCAAATTCAAAATGCTTATGTTCAAGAATGCGAGTATAGGGTACATCACGCTCAGTGTAGTTAACCACCGCATTACCTTGATAATTTTCTTGATCTAACACTTCAGTTTCAAAGTGTAGGCTTCTGTATTCTAGCTGACCGAATTGACAGTCAAAAAACTCATCGATCTTACCTGTGTAAAGTACTTTGTCCGCTAATTCATTGTATTGTCCAGCGTTTTCAAAATAGTTTACGCCAGTTCTCACTTCGACACCTTCAAGTAGTGCGTCAGTGAGTGCATTGTAGCCCCCGATTGGAATGCCCTGGTATAAGTCATTAAAGTAGTTATTGTCGAAAGTAAACCTAAAAGGCAAACGCTTAATGATGAACGAAGGGATCTGAGTGGCAGGGCGCCCCCATTGCTTCTCAGTATAGCCTTTAATTAATTTTTCGTATAAGTCTTTACCGCCTAAGAATAAAGCTTGTTCTTCAAGGTTTTGCGGTTCTAAGTCTGCGTAAGGCGCGCGCTCTTCGGCAATTTTATCTTTTGCTTCTTGTGGTGTGGTTACTCCCCACAATTGATAGAAAGTATTCATGTTAAAAGGCAAGTTATATAGCTTATCTTCATAACGTGCGATAGGAGAGTTCACATAATGATTGAATGAAACAAAGCGGTTTACGTAATCCCAAACCTCTTGATTACTAGTGTGAAAAATATGCGCGCCATATTTATGTACGTTGACACCTTCTACATTCTCGCAATAGATATTGCCGCCTGTATGATTGCGCTTATCAATCACCAATACTTTTTTTCCTTGATCCGTAGCTTCTCGGGCAAACACTGCACCAAACAAACCAGCACCGACTATAAGATAGTCGTATTGAGTGTCTTTCATTCGAATTAGCCTCGCTTTATTTATTTCGAAGATAGCAAAATCGGATGATACCATAATCGAGCGTCATTAAACGTTATTAGTTGTAAATTATTAGTTCGAAAGGTGGTTGTCGATCAATAAGCGAACTTTATTTCTATCTTCATGATTTAATACGGATAAGTATAGAAATTTATATACCTTGCATTGACGCATTTTTCCCTTTTATACCTGCAGGTTAAGCAGTAAAAAATCAATAATGAAAAGCGGGGTAGGTGTTGGAACTATGTTTATGAGACTGGTATTGGTTTTTGACTTTAAGTATGCATCGACTATTTTACTAAGTCTAATATGTTTGAGTTAGCGGGCGTTTTGAGTGCGCCAGCTAACTAGTTTATGTGTGTTTGGTAGTTTGAGTATTCAATGGTGAGTTTCTTTAACCATAAAGAAGATTAGCCAACAGGTTATTTGACAATTTCTAAGCTCACTGCCCAGGGCTTTTGCTTATCTAAAGTAGTGCCAAAATTGACTGCGACTTTTGTCTCTGATAGTTCACTGGTAAATGTTGAACGGCTACTTTCTTTACCAAAGTGCTGCTTCTCTTCCCAGTCAGGGCTTAAGCAGGTTTTAAGCTTTTCGTTCACTTGTTCAAACCTAACTAACGCTTGTGTTTTACCTGCAAACGCTTTATTACATTCGTAGGCAGTATTACCGCTTGTATACAAGTTAATTTGGCAACTATCTTCAATTAAATGCGCTTTAGGTCGCCAGCTCTTCATTAATTTGCCGTTTATTTCGCTGCCTTTCAATATAGAAAAGCCATCATCAGCACCTGTGATAAGTGCATTGATTTTTTCACAGTCAGTCATGTTTTCAACTTTTTTTTCTACGTCATTTGGCAATGTATTACAGCCAACTAACGTGATAAAACCAATAGAGTAAAATAGGTTGCGAAAAACCATGGCAGCTTCCTTTTCAAATTTTCCCTAAGCATACCATGGTCATTTAGGATGAGGTAGGTTATTGGTGCCTTTTGGCTAATGTCTCGACAACTTGAGAGAAGTTGAGATCAGTTCGTTGTAAAAGTACTAACAAGTGGTAAATTAAATCTGCAGATTCGTTAAGCAATTCTTCTTTATCCTGCTTCATGGCAGCAAGTGCCACTTCTACGCCTTCTTCTCCAACTTTTTGACAGCTACGACTTAAGTCTTTTGCGAAAAGTGATGCTGTGTAGCTTGATTCAGGGTCGGCGTTTTTACGCTCTTTGATGACTTTTTCTAAAGTGCCTAAAAAGGCAAGATCTGGTTTGGCATCTTTAAAGCAGCTTTCAGTACCTAAATGGCAAGTTGGCCCCGCTGGATTTGCAAGAATTAAAATGCTGTCTCTGTCGCAATCCGTGTGTGCTTCAACTAGTTTAAGCACATTATTTGATGATTCGCCTTTAGTCCACAATCGAGATTTAGATCGTGAGTAAAAAGTGACAAGCTTTTTCTCAAAAGTCACTTGTAGCGCTTCCAAGTTCATGAAGCCTTGCATTAAGATCACGCCGGTTGCGTAATCTTGTACGATGGCTGGAATTAACTCTGATTTACCAAAGTCAACTTTGCTTATGTTGTCCGGCGTTAATTTCATAATCTTGTCGCTACCTTATTATCTTTTAAATATTTTTTTAGCTTTGGTATTTCTATGACTTGCTTGTGGAAAACACTGGCTGCCAATGCACCATCCACATTGGCTTGTTTAAATACGTCCACAAAATCTTGCTCTTTTCCTGCACCACCTGATGCAATAAGAGGAATGTCACAAAGTGCTCTCATTTCGCTTAGTTGAGATAAATCATAGCCTTTGCGTACACCATCTTGGTTCATACAATTTAGTACAATTTCACCAGCGCCTAAATCCTGCACTTGCTGGATCCATTCTTGGGTTTTATAGCGTGTTTGACTGGCTGCATTTGGGTCACCAGTCAGCTGATACACTAAATACTCGCCACTTTTATCATCATAAAAACTATCAACACCCACAACTACGCATTGCTTGCCGAACTCGTCATGTAGCTCTTTGATAAGTTCAGGTCTTGCAATAGCAGGACTATTGATTGAAATTTTATCAGCGCCTTGCTCTAACACTTTTGCGGCATCTGCCACGGATTTGATACCACCAGCAACACAAAAAGGAATGTCGATATTTTTGGCGATGTCTCTGACCCAAGTTAAATCAAGTAAGCGCTTTTCGACGCTGGCACTGATCTCATAAAAAACCAGCTCGTCAGCACCTTGCTCACTGTATAGTTTGGCAAGTTCAATAATATCGCCAACTACTTCGTGCTGTTTAAACTTGACCCCTTTAACGACTTGGCCATTTTTCACATCAAGGCAGGGGATTATGCGTTTCGATAACATGCAATTGCCTCCTCAACAGTAAATGCGCCATCTAATAAGGATTTACCTAAGATGATGCCTGTGACGCCAATTTCAATTAGCTGTTTGATGTCGTCTAATGAGCTTACACCACCAGAAGCTTGTACTTTTGCAGCAGGACTGTATTGCACGATTTGCTGATATAGTTCAAATGAAGGGCCTGTCATTGTGCCGTCTTTACTTATATCCGTGCACAAGAAGTCGTATACGCCTAATGCCAAATAAAAGTCAATTAACTCAAATAATGACACGCTAGAGTCGCTTTGCCAGCCGTGCGTAGCCACAGACCATCCATCTGTGGTTTTATTTACATCTAATGCTATGACAAAACGTTCAGCGCCAAACTCTTGGATCCACTGAGCCAGTTGCTCTTTTTGGTCGACGGCTAATGACCCAATAACAACTTGGTTTGCACCTGCTTTAAGCCATTGCTTTATATCTTCATAAGCGCGGATCCCACCACCTACTTGGTATGGTGTGTCAAGTTTGCTCGTAGCTGCTTGAATTTGTTGCCACTGCTTTTTACTCGGATCGCGCGCGCCCTCTAAATCAACAAGGTGTAATTTGATTGCTCCTGCATCTTGGTATTCATGTAGGCGAGTCTGCAAGTCAAACGGGTAAAATTGCGCTGTATCGTATTTGCCCTGATAGAGGCGAACAATTTGGCTATCTAAAACATCGAGTGCTGGAATTATCATGTTCGTTCCTTTATTAAACTTGCCATTGCATAAAATTAGTTAAAAGCTGTGCGCCCACTTTGGCGCTTTTTTCAGGGTGAAATTGCATGCCTGCGTAGTTATCTTTAGCGATGATGGCAGAAAATGCCTGCCCGTACTCGCAGCTTGCTAGGGTTGTGTCATTGAGTTCATGTGCAAAACTGTGCACAAAATAAACCTGGTCATCATTGCTGATCCCTTGCGTTAAAGGGTGTGCCTTGGTGACATTGATATTGTTCCAACCCATGTGTGGACTCGTTAAATCACCGGTTTGCAGTGCTTTAATACTGCCATCGATGATCCCAAGCCCCGTGACATCACCTTCTTCACTGTAATCACAAAGCATTTGCATACCTAAACAAATTCCCATTAGGGGCCTTTGGTAAGCGTTAATGGCGTCTTTCCAGCCTTGCTCGTTCAAGCGTTTGATGGCCACATTGGCATGGCCAACACCTGGGAGGACAGCGCGGTCAAACTTAGCTAACTGATTAGGATCAGATAACACTTCAGGTGTCACGCCCAAACGCTCGAAAGCAAAGCGTACAGAGTTGATATTGGCGCACCCGGTATTAATTATGGCTATCATAAACACCCCTTTGAGCTAGCAGTAAGTTGAGACGCATCTTTGGCTATGGCCATTCTTAAAGCGCGAGAAAAAGCCTTGAATAAGCCTTCAACTTGGTGGTGACAGTTACCGTCTGAAACATTCAATATCAGGCTTACTTGGGCATTATCCGATAGCGATTTAAAAAAGTGCTCCACCATTTGCACATCTAAGTCACCAACATTTTCACGACTAAAGTTGGCATTGAGTACAAATGATGCACGGCCGGATAAATCTAATTGGCACTCCGCTTTACATTCATCCATCGGCAAGGCAAAGCCGTATCGTGCGATTTGTGATTTAGTGCCAAGTGCTTCTCGTAATACTTGCCCAAGCGCGATACCGACATCTTCGACTAAGTGGTGCTCATCTATGTGTAGGTCGCCCTTTGCTTTAATGTCTAGACCAATATTGGCGTGGGTACGGATCTGATCAAGCATGTGGTCGAAAAAGCCAAGGCCTGTATTTATTTCGCCATTGGCGGTCTGGTCTAGGTTTGCTGCAACGGAGATTTGCGTCTCTTTAGTATTTCTGATCACACTGGCTTGACGGTTTTGCGTGGTCAGCTCGGTGACAATTTTGTTCCAATCTCCGTCGTACAAGATGCCTTGAATACACAGGTTTTGCGCAAGTTGGATGTCTGTTTGGCGATCCCCAATCACATAAGAGCGAGCGAGGTCGACTTTACCTGAGCGCATAATAGAGGTGAGTAGACCTGTTTTTGGCTTGCGGCAATCACAGTTGTCTTCGTCAAAGTGCGGACAAATCAGTACTTCGTCAAACTTAATGCCTTGTGATGAGAAGATTTCCATCATTTTGTTGTGTGGTGCGGCAAAGTCTTCTTCAGGGAAACTGTCTGTGCCTAACCCATCTTGGTTAGACACCATGACAAGGCGGTATCCTGCGCTTTGCAAAGCCAGCATTGCTGGGATCACATTAGGTAGAAGCGCTAATTTTTCTAGGCTATCTACCTGCTTGTCTGTGACAGGTTCTTCAATTAATGTGCCATCACGGTCGATGAATAGATATGGCGTGCTCATTTTACTTCCTTACTCGCTTTGCTCTAGCCAAAGTTTGACTTGTTCTAATTCTTGCTCGCTGCCGATAGATATTCTGAGCCAGTTGTCTTCACCAAATAGTGTAAACGGGCGCATAATGGTGCCGGCTTTCATTGCTTGTTCGATAAGTGTTTTGTCACTTAACTGCAGCGTGACAAAATTGCCCTCACCGCAAAGAACCTGAGTGACTTTAGGTGAGTTACTCAGCCATGTTTTTAATTTCGCTTTATTACTATTTAAAATATTGACCTGTCGGCGCATTTGCGTGATTGCATCTACAGACAGTGCCTGTTCTGCTATTTTTGCCACTGCGGTTGATACCGGGTAGGGGGCGATGACTTTGCGTACAGGGTTTAATACCGCATCATTGGCCAGCAAGAAGCCTGTTCTAAGCCCTGCGAGGGCAAACGCTTTAGAAAGGGTTCTTAGCACCACGACATTATCGAAATCTTGAAGTAAAGACACCGTACTTTGCTCTGGCGCAAACTCAATATACGCTTCGTCCACGACGACTAGTGCAGAGTTTTCAAGTGCTTTGGCGAGCGCTGCAACTTTATCTACCGGAGTTAAGCTGCCAGTTGGGTTATTTGGGTTACAAATAAATACCAGTTTAGCGTCGCCGACAAGTGCGCTTAGTTCGCTGATTTTCGCTTCTTTCAATTGATCTTGCGACAGCGCATTAATGGCAATGTTTTGTGTATCAGCTGAGACTTTGTACATACCGTAAGTCGGTGTGAAAATGGCGATACTGTCTTTGGCTGGTTCACAAAATGTGCGCATTAACAGCTCAATGCCTTCATCGGCACCTCGGGTCATCAACACCTGAGCTGGCGACAATTGTGCATACTCACTATATGCGTTAATTACGGATTCAGGCTGAGGCTCCGGGTAGCGATTTAAATCATCAATAGAAACCTCAATGCTTTTACTAAATGGACTTTCGTTGGCATTTAGCCAGGTATTTCCTGTGAGCTTTTCACTCTTTGCTGAGCTATATGCTTTCAAGCTCTCGATATTTTTTGGTAGCAATGAAGTAGCCATTATTGTGTTCCACCATTTAATCTAATTGCAACGGCATTGGCGTGTGCATCAAGTCCTTCGGCTTCTGCTAACGGCAAGATAGCCTTACTTAGATCAGACAAGCCCTGTTTAGTGATTGACTGAACGGTATAGGTTCTAAAAAAGTCCATTAAATTTAAACTGGAATAAGTTTTAGAGTAACCATACGTTGGTAGTACGTGGTTGGTTCCTGATGCATAGTCGCCAGCGGACTCTGGCGTGTAGTCGCCGACAAAGACAGAGCCCGCGTTTTTCACCAAATCAACACGAGACTGCGCATCTCTTAATTGCAGTATTAAGTGCTCTGGACCATATTCAGCAGATAATTCAAAGGCTTTATCGATTGATTTTACTAAGACCAATGCACTGTTGTTCATGGCTTTTTTTGCGATTTCAGCTCGAGATAATTCAGCCAGTTGCCTTGTGATTTCAGCTTCTACCTCAGTGATAAAGGTTTCACTGTCACTTAGCAGCAGTACTTGAGAGTCAGCGCCATGCTCAGCTTGTGATAGTAAATCTGCTGCGGCGAAAGCAGGGTTAGCGCTTTCATCTGCGATGACCAGTACTTCTGATGGACCTGCAGGCATGTCGATAGCAAAGCCAGGGACAGACTGGGATAACAGTTGCTTTGCCATGGTGACAAACGCATTACCAGGACCAAACACCTTATCCACTTTTGGTACACTCTCAGTACCCAATGCCATGGCTGCTATCACACCGGCACCACCGCTTTCTATGATGATGTTTATACCGCATTTTTTTGCTGCATATAAAATAGCAGGGTGGATTGGCTCTTCGCCTTTTACTGGGGTCGCGAGCACCACAGTTTTTGCACCGCTTAGTTGTGCGCAGACACCTTGCATTAATACGGAAGAGGGTAAAGGTGCGCTCCCGCCCGGTACGTAAATCCCGACAGCTTCAATGGCCTGATATTTTAGCTCGCATACCACGCCGGGCTGCGTTTCAAGCTGTTTAGGCTCTGGTAGCTGCAGCTCGTGAAATGCGCGTACATTGTTGTAAGCTTGATCGATGGCGCTTTTTAGCTCATTGCTGAGTTGAAATTCACTTTGTGTGATTTCATCTTCAGGTACTCTTAGTCTATCTGATTGGCGGTTATCAAACTGTTTGGCCATTTCCAATAATGCCTGATCGCCTTTTTGACGCACGCAGTCAATGATGTCTTCGACTGCTGCTTGCACTCCCGCTCCTGCACTAACGGCAGGGCGAGTGAGTATTGCTTGCTGTGCTTGTTGGTCAAGTTGATCCCAAACTAGCATAAGTTACTCCATCATTTTTTCGATTGGCATGACGAGGATAGAGTTCGCACCAAGTGCTTTTAGCTCTTCCATGGTTTCCCAAAATAATGTTTCACTACTTACCATGTGTAGGGCAACATAGTCGTCACTGCCCGCAAGTGATAACAGCGTTGGTTGACCTGTGCCTGGTAGCAATTCGCATACTTCTTCAAGCTTTGCTTTTGGTGCGTGTAGCATGATGTATTTGCTTTCTTTGGCTTGGCGCACGCCTTTTAAACGCGGTAGTAACTTGTTGATTAAGGAAAGCTTACTGTCGTCATTCAGGTTTGCATTTTGGATTAAGCATGCGTTTGATTCTAAAATCGTATCACCTTGCATTAAGCCGTTTGCTTCGAGGGTTGCACCTGTTGAGACTAGGTCGCAAATTGCATCTGCAAGGCCTGCACGTGGTGCAACTTCAACTGAACCCGTCAGCATAACCACGCTGGCATCGATATTTTCTTTAACAAGGTATTGCTTAAGGATTTCAGGGTAGGTGGTGGCAATGCGTTTACCGTTAAACCAGTCTTTTGACTGTTCACCTAACTCTTGTGGCCAAGCAAGTGCCAGCCTGCAATAACCAAAATCAAGTTTCGACAGTGTTTTAACAGCGTTGGATTGGCCTGCGCGCTCTCGTTCTGCTTGCGTTTCTACCAGTACGTTTTCACCAACAATGCCCAGGTCACAAACGCCGTCCATTACTAAACCTGGAATGTCGTCATCACGTACACGAAGTACATCGATTGGCATATTTGTTGAATGCGCGATTAAGCGTTGTTCACGCAAGTTCAGCTTAACGCCGAGTTGTTTTAATAAAGATTGGCAGTCTTTTGACAATCTGCCTGATTTTTGGATTGCGATACGTAAGCGATTAGATGTATTCATAATTTATTTCCCAATATTCAAAAACGAAAAACCCCGAGGGAACCTCAGGGCGAAATAAATTTTAAATACGTTGAATGATTCGCCGGAGGTTCCTTTTAGGAATAACCCACCAGCGAAATACCTGACAGGCTATCCCGATGTATGATGGTGATGATGTACTGCTGTCAGATTTAAAAGCATGTTTTTACCTGTTTGTAAAAAATTCTGTAATTCGATTAACTTTTTATAGATAATCATGAAATTACCAAAGCATGCAAGTACTTTTTGAAAATAAATAAAGAATACTTTATGCCTGTCGATAATAAGTATATAGGTCAGTGGTTTATTTTGTTGGGAGGTAAGCTTATGGATATTTTTAAGCCTTACATGGCACCTATTGTTCGATTAAAAGTTGCGCATAATGGGCCGTTTAAAATTGTTGGTGTGCTTGATAACAAAGCTGAAAAGATCAAAGGGAAATCTCAAGCTAACAGTGTAGATAGCGAATTAAAACACCAGCGGGAGTTGCCTCCAGATGACGATGATGAAAATAGTAATAGTTCAGATGATGAAAAACATCTGGATACTTGGGCTTAGTTTAAGCGAAAAAGTATGCATCAACTTACTAATTTGGCATAAAAACAAGGGCTGAGTTGAACGGGTGCCTTGCTCTCGCTTTGATTTAAAATTAGAATTGCCTGAGTTATTTAGTCAGGTAATATTTTTCTTTGTCCATAGAACAGTACTTCTCAAAGACGGGCCCACTAGCTAATCATTTTAGTGGATACCAACCAAGACAACCTCAAATTGAAATGGCTGTTGCGATTGACGATATAGTCAAAAATGGCGGTCAATGCGTGGTAGAAGCTGGTACGGGTACTGGTAAAACTTTCGCATATCTTGTTCCTGCACTAATAAATACAAAAAAAATTGTCATTTCTACTGGGTCTAAAGCCCTTCAAGAGCAGCTCTATCACAGAGATTTACCAAATCTCTTAAAGGCGCTTGGTAAAGGGCGCAAAACAGCACTGCTTAAAGGTCGTGCAAACTATTTGTGTACTTATCGCCTAAATCAGCATGTTGCTCACGTGCCAACAGACGACCCAGATGTCATGCATCAACTTGCAATGGTTGCAAAGTTTGCAACTGAAACACAAAGCGGTGACCTCGCTGATTGTGTTGGTATAGAGGAAGATGCCAAAGTCTTACCTTATGTCAGTTCTACTGCAGATAACTGTTTAGGGAAAGAGTGCCCAGATTTTGCAGAGTGTTATATACGTAAAGCTCGCCTAAAAGCCATGGAAGCCGACTTAGTGGTGATAAACCATCATTTATTCTTCGCTGATATGGCGGTTAAGGATTCTGGTTTTGCTGAGTTGATGCCAACTGCCGATACCTATGTTTTTGATGAGGCACATCAGGTTAATGAGATTGCGAGCGACTACTTTGGCGAGTCAATCAGTACTAAGCAGCTCAATGATTTAGTCAATGACATTCGTGTTATTTATCTGAGTGATATGCCTGATATGCTGCAATTGGGGAAAACGCTCAATAAGTTAACCACCAGTATTGCTGATTTAAGGCTAGTATTTGGCGGTGATGGGGCTCGTGGAGATTGGCGGGAGGCGCTTAAAGATAAAGTAATTTGTGAGGCGCTGCACCGAGTAATTGGTAATTTAGATTTTTTGTATAAAGTGCTGAAGCTTTGCCTTGATAGAAGTGACAAAATTGAGCATCCATTTGAACGCGTATTAGCGTTTAAAGGCCAGATGGAGCGGGCATTTGATGTTGCTCAAACTGGGTATAGTTACTGGTTTGAAACCACACGTAGATTTGTAACCATTCACATTACCCCACTGGATGTTTCAAACCGTTTTCAGGAATTAGTTAAAAAAACAGAGGCCGGTTTTGTTTTTACCTCAGCGACGCTGTCGGTTGACAATAAGCTTGACCATTTTAATGCAAGCCTTGGTCTAAAACCGGATTTTCACAAAATTGTAGACAGTCCGTTTGATTATCAAAAGCAAGCATTATTGTGTTTACCTCGGTATTTACCTGAGACCAAAGATGAACTTATGCCGCACTCTTTGGTTAAAATAGCAAAGTCGGTTATCAATGCGGCCGAGGGGCGAACATTTTTACTCTTTACTAGTTATCGTGTTATGCATCTGGTATATGAGGGGATCAGTACTGCGACTGAATATCCCGTATTTATGCAAGGGCAGTCGTCAAAGCGTATTATACTTGAGCAGTTTATTCGTCATGGTAACGCGGTTTTGCTTGGTACCGCCTCGTTTTGGGAAGGGGTGGATGTACGAGGAGATGCTTTAAGTTGTGTTGTCATCGATAAACTGCCTTTCACTTCTCCAGATGATCCACTGTTACAAGCTAAAATGAAAGATGCAGAGCTCAGCGGTAAAGAGCCTTTTGAGGATATTCAATTACCACAGGCAGTCATTGCACTCAAGCAAGGAGTAGGGCGCTTGATCCGAGATAGGTCTGATAAAGGCGTGCTTATTATTTGCGATAATCGCTTAGTTACGAGAAAATACGGCGAAACGTTTATTAAAAGTCTTCCACCTATGACGCGTACGCGAGATTTGGAGAAGGCATTGAATTTTTTAGAGAACATCGATAAACATGAAACATAATTTGCTAGCAATAGATGCTTCTACAGAAGCTTTGAGCCTTGCCCTTCACTTTAAAGGTAAAACTTTTACTCACTTTGAAGTGTGTCCACAGCAACACAGTCAGAAAATTCTGCCACTTGTAGATGCGTTATTATCTGAAGCAAATTGCTCATTAAAAGAATTAGACGGCATTGTTTATGGTCGCGGCCCAGGTAGTTTTACTGGTGTTCGAATAGGTGTGGCAGTAGCACAAGGCCTTGCGTATTCTGCAGGGTTGAAATTACATGGTGTGTCTACTTTACAAGCTATGGCGCAAGAAGCCCTGCAAACACAAGATTGTAAAGAAGTCGTCAGTGCCATAGATGCGCGTATGGGGGAGATTTACCTTGGTCACTTTGGGGCTGACGAGCATGGTAATGCGGTTGCTAAACAAGACGAAATTGTGATTAAGCCTGAAATCATCAATGATGATTTTAATGGGGTAAAAGGTGTTGGTACTGGATGGCAGACTTATGCTGACGATGCAAAGCGCTTAAATGTCTCTGTCATTGATTCAGTTTCGCTGCCTAATGCGCGATTTATGCTTGCAATTGGTGATATTGGGTTCACCAATGGTGATACAGTTGCGGCGCAGGATGCACAGCCGCACTATGTGAGGGATACCGTTACTTGGAAGAAGTTGCCAGGTAGAGAATAAAGCACTATCCTTATATTAGGCACAAATATAGGCGCGTGTAATGCGGATTAATCAAGTTGTTCAAAATCAGGACACTTATCAATTTAACTCCAAAGTAGTTAAAACTCAGGAGAATGCGCGCTCTAATGATATTGCTAGTCCAGTTAGCGATATAAAATTCAGCCCTCAAGGCATCAAGTTGGCCGAGCAGTTTCAACAAGATAAGCGCTCGGTCATCTATGACCAACCTACCTTCAATTCAAACAAAGCTGTTCAAGCTTATTCCTCAGTGCAAAACGAAAATAGACGGTCCGAAATTCAATCTCTCATTGGTGTTGATATATACGCTTGATCAGGTTGAATTATTTTCAGTAAAAAAATGCAAGAACCGATTGTAATCTAAATTTATTGGGGTAATGTAAAAAGAAAAACAGAGTTGTGACAAGAACGTTGCTTAATAAATTTAACCAATATGCATTTAAAATCTCTTCAAACACAGTGATACTTTCACTGCGTGAAGGCTATATTGCGTTAATTCCATTTTTCATCGTTGCTTCGCTTATAACACTCATCAATCAATGGCTTAACATTTCCATGAAGGGGGTTGAGCATCAGTTTTTAGAAGACTTTAATGTATTGGTATGGGGAATATTCCCGGTATTAACCTTGATGTCCTTTAGCTACTACTTATCTAAAAACTTAAAAGTCCACTCAATTGCTAGTCCCATATTAGTTTTTACTTGCTTCACAGCGACAACAGGTTACATCACCATTTCTGATGGAGATTTGGCTATCAACCACCGCATGGGGGCTTTATATTCCTTACTGATGCCTGTTGTTTGTTGTTATTTTCTGTCCTATTTGGAAAGTTTGCGGGTTTTTCGCTTAGTTGGTGTGAGCTCAATCAGTTTATTTTTACGTAAGCATTTAAATTTAATCTTACCTTATCTCATTGTCACAAGCGTGGTGTTACTGCTTTTTCCTTACATTGATTTAGCCGCCGAAGCCATTGTAGAGGTACTTAAAACCCTTAACCCGCATTGGAATGTATTTGAAAAGTTGTCGATGCAACTTATTATTTCTCATTTGTTGTGGTTTATTGGTGTTCATGGTGATAACACGTACCAGCTACTTGTATCGAGTGAGCTGACGGGCTACTTCGTGTTACCGGACTTGATCAGCTATAACTTTTTTACAGGCTTTGTGATTTTAGGTGGTACTGGGTGCCTGTGGGGATTGATTGTTGCGGCGATGTTTTTAAAAAATGGCCAACATGAAAAGCGCATTGCTGCTATTTCTTCTCCACTTGCGTTATTTAACATCAGTGAAGTCATGATCTATGCCTTGCCGATTGTATTTAACCCCTATATTTTATTGCCCTTCTTACTATGCCCATTGGTGAATGCTTCTATTGCATACTTCGCATTTTACAGTGGTTTTGTAACGGTGGAATATGCTGATGAAATTCCATGGTTTACCCCCATCTTTGTCAATGGCTGGCTGCTCACTGAAAGCGTGAAAGGTATTGTGTTGCAAGTGGGCTTAGTGTTAATTAATGCATTGATCTATTTTCCATTTTTAAAAGCCAATAGAGATAATAACTTATCGGGTAAAGCGCTTGACGTATTGATGAAGCGTTACACCGCGGGGCGCTTGATTGAAGAAGGCGCGGAAGGCTCATTCAGCGCCACACAAAGAAAAGAGCAAATTAACGCGCACAGTCTTAAAGAAGTGACCGAGGCACTAAATCAAGGCGCTTTGACGTTATTCTATCAACCTAAAATTAACCCTTATAACAAGCAAGTTGTTGGCTTTGAGGCACTTTTAAGGTTAACAAATAAAGATGGAACTGTATCAGGTCCATGGTTCTTAGAAACTCTAGATCAGCATAACTTACTACACATCATTGATAACTACGTCATTGACCAATTAGAAATAGACTTAGAGCAGTTTGCAAAGCATGGACTAAAACCAAAAATCAGTTTTAATATCTCACCACAAAACCTATTAACTGGAGGATATCGTCGTATTATTAAGGCGTTTGCTAAGTTTCCAGGTCAGGTTGAAGTGGAGTTGCTCGAGTCCAGCTATATTGAAGACTTTAATAAAACAGTGACCATAGTTGATGCTTTGAAAAAGAATAAAATTGATTGTGCGATGGATGATTTCGGCACCGGATATTCTTGTCTGTCCGTTTTGTCTAAGTTAAATATTGAGACCATCAAGCTAGATCGTAGCTTGTTACCGGAACAATTAAACAGTAAATCGATTTCGTTATATACCAACTTGTCTGAGATGATCTCTAAGTTAGGCTTTAAGCTGGTGGCCGAAGGGGTCGAAACTACTGATGAAGAAAAGGTTGTAAAGCAGTCTCATATTGAGTGTGTGCAGGGGTTTTTATACTTCAAAGCCATGCCAGTGGAAGAAGCCATTTATTTGTATATGACCAAAGGTGACTCAGTCGACACCGACAATACAGCAAAAGATAAAGGCGAGCCTGTAGAGGAGTAGCTAGCTGTTTAATTTTGCATTGAGCTTAAATTTAAGATGCTGTTATAAATTAAATTAGGTAAGTATTACAATGATGGAATTACAGGGGGTTATATTGAATACGCACAGGGTTAGCTCCCAAAATTTCACAAGTGCATATGCTGGTTTTGTAAAATGGAAGCCAGTAAAGTCTATTTGGTTTTTGACGCACTTAGCATTAACCCTTTTTATTGCCCCTTTTGTTATCTCACTTTCTTCAGTCCTTATCTTTATAATTCTTACAGCGATCACTTTATGTTTTGGACATTCTCTAGGCATGCATCGATTGCTTATTCATCGTGCATATGAGTGCCCTAAATGGATGGAGTATCTATTTGTCTATTTGGGCGTGTTAGTCGGTATGGCAGGCCCCATTGGGATGATGATCCAACATGATCTTAGAGATTGGGCGCAAAGACAAAAGGCATGCCACGATTACTTATTGCATGGTTCAACGATGATAAAAGATGCTTGGTGGCAACTTAATTGTGACCTTGTCTTAAATAACCCGCCTAAATTTGAAATAGAGCAGAGCGTATCTCAAAGTCGGTTTTATCAATTGCTCGAAAAAACTTGGATGTTTCAACAGTTAATTTTAGCTGTGCCTTTATATATTTATGGTGGATTAGCTTGGCTGGTATGGGGTGTATCAGTAAGGATTGTCATATCTGTTGGAGGCCATTGGTTGATTGGGTATTTTGCGCACAACCAAGGTGATAAAACTTGGGAAGTTGAGGGAGCCGCAGTGCAAGGGCATAACATCAGAATGGCAGGGTTTTTATCGATGGGGGAAGCGTGGCATAACAATCACCATGCTTACCCAGGATCTGCCATGTTAGGACTTTATAAGGATGAACCGGATCCCGGTTGGTGGGTGTTAAATGCTTTGCATAATCTTGGGTTCGTAAAAAACATCAAATTACCTAAGCAGTTACCTGTGCGCACTGAGTTAGTGACTGTGTCTAACAATATGGCACAGCGAGTTGAACGAGTCCCACAAGGTTGCAAAGTCGCACAGTTTCTTCGTAAAGGTATTTAACCAGCTACCGCATTGAATGAATTTGGGCTATGTGATTTCCAATAGATGGAGCCAAAGCAAGTAAGTGTATTATTGGTTGCACAAGCCTTGCTCCATTGTTTTTATTATAGGTGGTCTACCTCATGGCTTTATAGCTTAAGGTGTTAATCTCTAATGAGCTTACTTGCCGATGCCTGCCATAACGGATCAACCAAGATGAATCTTTTTTATATAATTTTGTAGAGTTTTTTCTCCATTTCTTTATTCGAATCCACTAATCGTGAAACTTTGTAATGTTACACAAAGTTAATTGTTATATAACTTATTTTTAACGACAATGGGTGTGCCTTTTACTGTAGTCCTTTTGAGCGAGGAATTGGTACTCGCATTAGGGTAATAGGTTTAACTAGCGATAAAAAATAAAGAACATTCAAAAGGAGAGTTTCATGATTAAGTTAGCTGCATTATCTCTAGCAATTGCGTCATTGGTGTCTGTGGGTGCGCAAGCCGCGCCAATTACAACGGTTGAAGTAGAGGCTGCGCAAAAAGGCTGGGGTGAAGGGATCGTAAAAATTGGTCAAGCGAAAAACCCTAAAAAAGCGGCAGTTAAGCATTTAGAGCAGTTTTATGCATTTAATGACGGTCAGGTATTATTTAAGCCGACTTTGGCGTCAGTTGATCAATTTAGAGGCACTCAAAAAGAGGCATTGTCTTACTTTGTAGGTCAAGATTTGGCGGAAGATAAAGGCTTTGCATTGGCCCCTTATGTTAAGGTTCGTTGGGAAAATGAAGGGATCATCACAGATGGTGACTCAGCTATGTCGATGGGTAATTACTACTTTACGAAGAAAAATGGTGAAGAAATTAAAGTAGAGTATTCATTTGGTTATATCAAAGATAAAGAGGGTAATGTAAAGATTAACCTTCACCACTCTTCACTTCCTTTCAAGCTATAAACGGCTGATTAGTGCTGTCTAATATCTGTTTAATACAGGCATTAGACAGTCATCTTGTTCATCAACTTTTGTGCAGTTTAACCTATTCATTCCTTCAGTTTGGCTTTTATCAAAATTAAAAACACAAAATAGAGTGAGTTAAGTACTCGCTAAGCATGGCGCTTAGCACTGGTTTGCTATGCGTATGGTTATTATCAAAGTGTTTATAGTGTTTATGCGCTTATCTCAGGCTGAGGTTTACCATAAGATAGCGGCATTAAAGTCATTATCAGATAGTATTATGCGATCAGTTTTTTCAGTTTTATTCAGTTTTTCATTTATATTGCTGCCTCTTGGGCTTTCAGCGAGTGCGCGCGTGTCAGAGGTTGTTACTACAGAGAACTTAGAATGGGGGGATCTTAATCCGCTTCGGGGTAAGTTGAGTCCTGGTGCAGTGAATTTATGGGGGGATAGAACACAAGATACTGCGACAGGTATGTTGGTGCGTTTTAATAAAGGGTTTGAGTCCCCGCCGCATATTCACAATATCCTGTATCGTGGCGTGGTCATTGATGGACTATTGCACAATGATGATCCGAGTGCTGAAAAAATGTGGATGCCCAAAGGGTCATTTTGGACTCAGCCAGCCGGCGAGTCGCACATAACCGCCGCAAACGGTCACACCAATATGATTTATCTTGAAATTGATTCAGGTCCTTACTTGGTAAAACCTTCTAAACAAGCGTTTAATAGTGGTGAACTGCCACTTAACCTGCATAAAAACAATATTGTTTGGTCGGAAAAACAAACGATAAAGCACATTAAAACGACTGGGGTAGAGCAAGCTTTCCTGTGGGGCAGTTATTCAGCCACGAGAGGGGTGATGATTAAGCTACCTGCAAAATTTAGTGGCGTGATATCGAGTAAAGCCAATGAGTTTAAGGCTGTATTGATTGCTGGTGGAGTTGTATATCAGTCTAACGAACAAACGAAGATCACGCTTAGCAAAGGGAGTTACTTTGGGTCTACCACTGAGTTTCAGCATGTTATAACGAACAATGGTAACGAAGATGCCATTTTTTACATTCGAACAAACGGTCAATTTGAAGTTTATTGACGGGGAGTCCACTGAAGCGAAAAGTACTTTGTAAGTCTAAGCGCTAAGCTTTTACTGTTCCAAAAATGATTGAAAATCTCTAGCCGTGCGACTCGAGAGCCACTAATCGGTTTTTTCATATAATACACTCTATTTCATAGGGTTGTCGCTTTTGTGTCAGGACAATGTCACGATGACGGCAGGTCTCTGTCAGGACAAATTTTACTTACAGTTAGTATCATAACCTTTTATTATCATGTTAAAGGATGGTCAAAAATGAGTCAGGATGTGAAGCTAAGTAAAGAAAAAATCTATAAGCTGCGTATGGCCAAATGTTGGAGCCAAGATGAACTCGCTGCTGCGAGCGGGTTAAGTGTACGGACTATTCAACGAGTGGAAAAAACGGGTGCTTCATCGTTAGAAACCACAAAAGCACTGGCGTCTGTTTTTGGGGTTTCACCGGTCGCACTTCAGGCCTCAAATCGAGTCGAAAACATTACTTTTAGATTTATATGCAAATACGCATGGCTATTGGCATTTGCTGGTGCAAGTCTGTTCTTTGGGCTGTGGATTATTGATATTCTAATTCCGACACTCAAAGGTGCTGACTTTAACCAACAGTATGAAATGCATGGCAACTTTAGATATTTAGATTTTGGCGGAGTGTGCTTTATAGCTGGCTTTGTGTTGCTCGGGTTGAACATACTCTATGACTTTTTAAGTCAAAAGAGGTTACTTAATAGCAGCGATAAAGAGTAAGGCAATAGCATAGCCTAAAGACAGAATCGTTTTGTCAGAGAGCTTATGATTTGCCAGAAAAGTTATGTTGCTCATTCTTGCCTGACAAATCATTTGTTCATTCGACTTATTTGATATTCACATCAAACAATAAAATCTGACTAAGCTGCTTACCGTGAATATTGAAATTATTGTCAGACACCATTAATAAGCTTGGATTTCCATTTGAAAGCTGAGGGCCAAATGTCATGCCTTCTAAATTATCGATATGTTTTGAACCCAGTTGGTGTTTGATTGACTCCATATCCAATACCAAGGTTTTTTTCGCAGCTTGATATTGACCTGTTTTTAATGATGCTAGTTGCGATGTATCAGTTGCACCTTTGATATCAATGAGGAAAATACTGACGCTATTTCCGCCATCAGGAATACCAGCGGTGTAAGAGCGCTCCATGGTCAAGAATTGATGCTCATTGATTTGTAAAATTTCGACAAGGCCAGTTGTGCGAAATGCATCAGGCTTTGCTTCAGGTCGATTAACCATAGGCTCTAGGAAGTAAGCAAATTGCTTTTGCATTTGCTTTGAAGCAAAATCAAAATAAGATATACGGAGCATACTGCCATGCTTGACCGTTGCTTTTTTACCATCTTGTTTAAGCGGGCCTTCCATTGATACCCACATCCCTTTTCCTGAAGGTGCAATTGTGAGCCCTTCGAATACGGCATTATGCCTAGGACCCGATGACTTATTGATATCAAACATGTTTGGTAGTTCAAACTGAGTCAAACCAGTGCTTGTTTGCAAAAACACAGCCGGTGCTTTGTTGTATTTTATACTGCCCTCACTACTCCAAGCGATACCGCCATCATTTGGCAGTGCTCTCAGGCTTTCGGGATCTGCAACAACGGATGGGTTATTTTTATCAATGAGTTGGACAGACTTGTCAAATGTTACATCTTTAAATTTATTTGCTTTGACTTGAATACTTGCACTAAAGTACCTTGGTTTGTCAGCATCATCCGCTATCATCAAATATTTGCCATTGGCGTATTCGATACTTGATAAGCCACCGACAGTGTCTCCATCGACCTTTAAGTCTTCAGGTACAATGAACTCATCTAAATAGGAGAGCTCAATCGTGGTTGAGTGAGCAATAAAAGGGGCGAACAAAGCCAAGAATAAATAATTGCGCATAATGTTTTATCAACAAATGAAATAGAACCGAGGAATATACGCGGGTAACGTGAAGTTTGCATCACAAAAAGAATAAAAAATGAGTTGATTTACACTTTTTTATGGCGAATAGGTATCTTTTTATGTGGCTCATGGCAAAGCGTAGGCAGTTTGTATATGTATCTAGTTACACGTTGCTAAGTAAACACAGATTAATTCCGGACATCTGGCTTTATTAAAAATGTGTTGTGGAAAGATTTCAGCCCTTTGGCAGAAAATGCAATAGCACGACTATCTAAGTCTCTTTCTGCCCATTGTTTTTCAAATATGAAATCCAATATCCACTTTCCTAAACTGCCAGCCAAGTGGTTTCTTCTTTCACTCCAATCTAGGCAGGATTTACAAATAGGTCGATTCGCTTTTTCAAGGGCTGCTACATCAACGCCTAAGCTAGCAAAGTGCTTTTTACCTTTTTCAGTGAGTACAGACTGCTCCCCCATATCTTGAAGCATGCCCTCAGATACCAATGCGTCATAGAGTTTAACGCCCAACTCACCAGCTAAGTGGTCGTAACAGACTCTTGCAAATTGCAACCTAGGATCACTTGGGCCTGTTGTTGTCTGTGGTTTGGATAGGGAGGTGATAACCAATAGCTGCTCTAGCATCACAGCAATGTGTTGCCCTTTTAATTGAAAATACTTATGACGGCCTTGCTTTCGAACTTGCAATAGCTCGCCATCGACTAATTTACCCAAGTGACTACTGGCTGTTTGCGCAGTGATCTCTGCTTCAATTGATAGCTCGGTTGCAGTCAAAGCTTTTCCACCCATTAGGGCCATTAACATTTTTGAGCGAGCAGGATCTGCAATTAGCCCAGCGACAAGAGAGATATTTGGTTCCATAACTTCTTAATAGTTCGATGTGCATCGAAGCATAACATTTTCAAAGCGTTAGACTGCCTCAAAACAATAAAGGAAGCAAATCCAATGTATATGACCTGTTTTATAGAATACGAAATCGATCCAAGTAAATTAGCGCAGTTTAATCAATACTCGAAAAATTGGGGTGAAATTATTCCGAGATTAGGGGGGGAGTTGATTGGCTACTTTATGCCTTACGAAGGGGACAATAAGCGAGCTTATGGGCTGATTGCATTTGCCAGCCTTGCAGATTACGAAGCCTACCGCCTCAGATTAAGCGCTGATGAACAAGCTCAAGCAAACTTTGAATTTGCGCTACGAGAAAGTTTTATTTTGCACGAAAGACGCTACTTTCTCAGTGGCGTTGAGAGCACTTTAAAGCAAATTGGAGCCATGTGAGATGATGGCAGTCATATTTGAAGTCACTCTAAAATCTGAGGGTAAAGAGGCCTATTTCGATATCGCCACTGAGCTTAAAAACCTGCTCGTTAAGCAAGCTGGTTTTATTTCGATTGAGCGCTTTGTCAATGTCTCTGACCCGGACCGCTACGTATCTTTATCATTTTGGGATAACAAAGAGTCCGTTTTAGGCTGGCGAGACCAATTTGAACACAAGCGTGCTCAGGCTCTGGGCAAAGCTGAGCTGTTTGTGGATTTTAGATTACGCGTTGCGAATGTCATCAGAGATTATGGTATGAGTAATATGAAGGCTTCAAATGAGGTCTAAAACGCAGAACAATGCCTGTAATTTGTCGCTGATTAAGTATTTAACGGAGTATTTTTATACCGGCTCAGAATTATTGAATCGCAGTAATGTGTCAGAGTCTGAGTTCACTCAATTACAAATGCGCTCTATCATGCCAAAAGCGTCTTACAAACTTGATATGTCACTCACGTGTCATTCTTATTTTGGCTGCCATGATAGCCAACAGCTTGTATATTTTTATCCCAAAGCATACACAGGCTGGTTAAAAAAGTGCGTTAGTTATGATACACAGCAAGAAGCATTAACTGAGTTTTCTCGGTTATTCTACGAAGCAAAAAACAGACTATCAGAAAATGTGTTTTGGTTGGATGACAATAAAATCATGACTGCATTTGATGGATTTATTGCGCAGCAGTGGCCGCACTTTTTAGCAGGCACCTATGGTGTGTGTACGAAAAGGGGGTTACCGTTTGATATTTTAAGTAAAGAGCTGGCGGTGACAACCATCCGTGCTTTACTGGATAAAACATCTTTATCTGTCACAGAGAAAGCGCATTTGTCGCGAGCAGTACGTTGTTTAAAAAAAGTGGGAAGTCAATTTGCGCCGCACGAACGTGCCTTGTCTCAACAGCATCAATTATTAGCGCAGTTAGAAAGTTTATCTCGTTGAGGTTTATGAATAAAACATAAAGCCACATAAAGTGGCTCTATGTTTTTCGGTAAAAAGACTGAGTTAAGCCTTTATCTAATTAAATGCCATTTGGTTTGTCTACCTGCCAAATACCAAACTTGTTTACCATCAAACACTGCGTCTTGTTCTAGTTTGACTTGGATCCATTGATTATCCCATTCTGGCAATTGCACCTTAATGTTGCCTTCAATTGCGTAAACTGTATTTGGGTATAGCTTCCAGTCACCTTGAATTGGGGTTGGACCTTGGTTATCCCACATACCAATTGTTGGGCCTGGAGCATGGCCTACAAAACCCAGAGGGTGCGTGTAGGTACTACTGATAATATTAGCAGCTTGGCTATCTTTGATGGTGTCGGCCAAAATTTGGTTGCCCGTTAGCCCAGTTTTAAAGTTGTCTGTGAGGATATCTTGCCAGCGATTGCCCACCGACATCGCATTTTTCAATCCTTTTGGCACATCAGTTTCATTGAGCTTTAAAACGTAGCCCATCTCTTGCGTATCGGTACATTGATTTAAGTAGCATATGCCAACATCGGTATGAATAATGTCTCCAGGCAAAATAACGCGATTGTATTTGCCCATAAACACTTCATCTTTTGGTGGGTTATCACCGCGGCGCTGAATATTTACATAGGGTTGGAACCAAGGTCGCAACTGCAACTCTTCAAAACGTTCACGAAGATACCACTCAACATCTGTTGTTGTAGTGACGCCCGGGGTGATCACTTTATTCGAGAATGCTTCCGCTATCACGCGTCTTGCAATAGTAACAGCTTGAGGATAGACGTTAAGCTCTTTGTCACTTCTTGTTTCTAGCCATCTAATTACCAAGTTTTCTGCACTCACCAAGCGTTTTTCATATTTTCTAGGTAAGTACTTTTTCAGTTGATTATGCAGGCCAACACTTAAGCCATCAGCTAATGCCCAATCTTCACTGATGTTTATACCGATGCGTTTTGGATCTTTCTCAGCAATCACTTCAGCTAAACGCTGCCATTGCTCTTCTTTGCTGCCGCCTTTCCAGACAGTAGGGTATAGATCCCCAATTGGATAGCGGCTAACACTGAATCGCTCTACGCTGCCATCTGGCTTTTTAGAGAACACTAATAAGGTTGTGCGTCTTGCTGCAAAAGTGGGCTGTGGCACAAGTGTATAAAACAACTTATCTTCACCATATTCACGATTAATGACGAGCCACATGTCTAAATCGGCTTCATCCATGAGCTTTGGTAATAGATTGTCGAGCCTATCTGTGACCATTTGATTTATCGGCTCTACACGCTCTTTAAAACTGAGGATATCGGGCAGCTCTGTTACTTCGCGCCCTTGTGTAAATTCTTGTGCAGACAATGATGTGCTCAGGCCTAGTACGGCCCCAAATAGTCCAAAAAACTTGTGCATAATGGTCCTACCGTTTATTTGCTTATATAGACCTTAAAGGTCTGCATTGAATTAGCTTACCTAAAAGATCGAGTATTTATTGTTAGTAAGGGCCTAAAATAGTATGGCAATGTGTATTTAACAGCAACATAAATGCTACGAATTACAACTAAGTACTATTTACACAACTAATAGAGAGTAGAAATAATGATATGAATAATATAATCCTGCCTTTTAGTCATTATTCATAATAGTTGAAATAGACTGGCTTAACTGTGACTTGTAATTTAGTATTTGGTTGCAAAAGAACTAGGTTTCAATGACTTGAGTATGTCAAGTAGTAATGATAAAGCATTGATTAAATTACTTATCTTTCGTTTTTTATTGATTGGCACTAAAGCTGTTTATAAAATTAAAAAGCTTCAAAAAAGTCGTTTATTTATCAGATAAATAAAGTTTTATCTGTAGTCTATAGATAAGCAAATTGCTTTTATCAAGCCAAAATGAAAGACGCGATATTTATGTAAATTAATGACAAAGGAGAATCTTTATGGGCTGGCACTTTGACCAAATAGTACTGCAAAATCCAACGGGTTTAGGTGGGAGTGAAAATAATCCAGTGATACTGGGAGAGGAAGTGACGCTTACATTGCCTCTCGAGAAAGTGAGTGGTAGTCCAATTGGGCCTTGTTTCCTAAATATTT
>NZ_AUXY01000079.1 GCF_001625695.1 Pseudoalteromonas luteoviolacea H33-S | reverse complement strand
TATGCACGGGGCTAAACCGCACGGACAATTTCGCGGTATTGAACAGCCATTGTCTTCCCCGTATGCACGGGGCTAAACCGCCAGGGTCGATACCTACTGGCACCTCGTGTACGTCTTCCCCGCATGCACGGGGCTAAACCGTGACAACAAACTCCCTGCCATCGTTTGTTAGAATGTTCCCCGTACACACGGGGCTAAATCGAATCTCAGGACTATGGTGCCAATACGTCCATGCGTGTTCCCCGTATGCACGATATTTATCAGGATGACGAGGGTTCTCTTGGTGTGTTGGTTTTATTTAAGTGCTCCCTTGGCCGTCTTCCCGGGCTTGCCCCGGGATCCATATATGGGTGTTTCGCTGCAATCGATATTTACCAACCCGCGAAAACTGTAATGGGGGTTTCCACTTTGGCATCCTTTGATGCAGCTTGTCACCTTTTGCATGTTGAGTGTCACGATCTGTCAGTGTGTGGCGCGTTTTGAATGCTTATACTGAGCACATTGAATCAACGGGGTTTAAACAGAGGTAAAACACATGGCAAATACAGCATTAATCACAGGCGCATCGGGCGGTATTGGACTTGAATTAGCACACTTGCATGCACAGCAAGGGGGTGACTTAGTCTTGGTAGCGCGCTCTCAAGATAAGTTGGATGCCTTGGCAAAAGAGCTTGAGGTTAAGCACAGTATTAAAACGACCGTGATTAGTGAAGACTTATCTCAGCCGGGTGCTGCGCAACGTATTTTTGATAAAACATCGGCACTGAATATTGAGGTGGATGTGCTTATTAATAACGCTGGCTTTGGTGGTCATGGCGTGTTTTACCAACGTGATATGGTGGCAGATCAGCAAATGGTGCAAGTGAATATCACCGCATTGACCGATCTCACACATCTATACTCAAAAGGCATGGTGGCGCGTCAGCGTGGACGTATTTTAAATGTGTCATCCACGGTGTCTTTTTTACCGGGCCCACTGCAAGCGGTATACTATGCATCAAAAGCGTATGTAACCTCATACACGCAGGCGGTGGCTGAAGAGTTATCTGGTACTGGCGTGACTGCAACGGCATTGTGCCCGGGGGCGGTGAATACAGGTTTTGTGGCGGCCGGTAATTTGGAAGGGGTTGATGTGTGGAAAAACGCAAGGTCGGCAAAGTCAGTGGCCGAGTGCGGTTATAAAGCCATGCAAAAAGGTCAGTTGGTGGCGTTTAACGAACGAAAACTGCAGTTTTTACTGAACTGGATCACCCCGTTACTGCCTCGTAAAATGGTATTGAAGTTGTCACGCCAATCAATGGAAAAGTAACAAGATATGAAAATAGCGAGCAAGTTTACAGTACATGCAAACTGTAAAATTTTATTAAAAGACATGGACATTGATGTTGAAACTGTGGTGGCGTACTCCAAGTTACCAGCAGATGTATTCAACCGTGAACCTGTGATGCTCTCGCCAAAAGAGTACTTTGATTGGTGGTTGGCCATTGAAAAGGCCGCTGATGGTCGCGATGTGCCTTTATTAGTAGCGGAGTATTTATCTGTAGAAGTGTTTGATGCGTTGTTGTTTGCTGTTTTATGTAGCCCTGATTTAAATACTGCGCTATCACGTATACAGCATTACAAACCCCTAATTGGCCCGATGAAAATGGATCTGGATGTCACTGACACTGCCACTGAAATGGGGCTATCATGTTATGGCTATGAAGGGCCTGTACCTGCTGTATTGGTGCTTACTGAAATGGTGTTTTTTACCAAGCTATTGCGGATGGCAACGCGCCATCATGCCTCGCCGTTAGCGGTAACCCTACCTGAGTTGCCCAGTAATATTGGTGCATATGAGACGTTTTTTGGTTGTCAGCTCAAGCAAGGTGATAAGCTCTCTATGGTATTCAAGGCCGAAGATGCCGCACGACCCTTTTTAACGGCAAACGCCAGCATGTGGTCTTATTTTGAAGGGGGCTTAAATCAAAAACTGGCTGATTTAACGGCAACAGCAACAACGGTTGAGCGGGTTCGTGCGGTGTTGATCGAGTCCTTGCCTGTTGGGCAAAGCTCAGTTGACATGGTGGCGCAAAAGCTGACCATGAGTAAGCGCACTTTGCAGCGAAAATTGAGTGATGAAGACACGAGCTTTCACAGTGTATTGCAAGACGTGCGCTCTGAATTAGCTAAGCATTATTTGCAAAAGTCACACATATCCTTAAGTGAAGTGGCGTTTTTATTGGGCTATCAAGAATCGAATTCATTTATTCGCGCATTTACGACCTGGCATGGTGTGTCGCCAGGCAGCTATCGTGAGCAGTTGGCATCTTAACCCTTTGAGGTGCCAATAAATTACAAACTATTTCACTATAAACATTTACTTACGTTATTCATTTTGTAGTGTCTCTGTGCTTATGCTCCAATAAATAGGAGACAAAAGTAAAGGGACAGCTATGCAATTTGCGGATCACGAAATACAGTCAATTCATAAAGTCGCCAAGGCGTTTTCGCCCAACACCGAGCTGGCGGTGGCTAAGTTCGACGCAGGCCAATGCCAGTATTATGGTGCAAGGCATGGCAACAAAGGCGTTGAGCAAATTGACAATCGTGCTTCTGTATTTGAGATTGGTTCGCTCACCAAGTTGTTTACTAATGCTGTGTTGGCGCAGATGGTGTGTGAAGGCAAGTTGGCCTTAACCGATCCGATTACTTCTCATCTTGACTTGGCTATTGCTGACAATGAAAAGATCACGTTTGAGTCGTTAGCGACCCATACGTCAGGCTTGCCTAGATTACCACCGGGGCTATTATGGCAGGCGTTATTTAAGCGTAAAGACAACCCCTATCAGGCCTATTTAGAAGCCGACTTGCTGGCACATCTTGCCAGCGATATCAAAATTAATCGCACAAAAAAGCATAACTACTCAAATTTAGGAGTGGGGTTGCTGGGTTATGTTTTAGCTAAAATAGAGGGCATGAACTTTACACAGTTACTGCAAAAGCGTCTTTTTGAACCGCTTGGCATGTCGCGCAGCTTTTGTAATTGGCGTGATGTGCATGGCGAGTTAGTGATGGGCTTAAATAAGCGCGGCGACCCGACCGAAAATTGGGATTTAGGTGTGTTGCAAGGTGCGGGGGCCATGCTGTCGACTGTGCAAGATCTCGGGCAGTTTATGAAGGCTCATTTTGACGACATGCATGCTTGGGCAATGTTACAGCGCCAAGTCTTGTTTAAGCAAGGCCATACCCAAATGGGTTTGGGTTGGTATGTTTTTCAAGGAGATAATCAATCAGACACAGTATATTTTCATGATGGTGGTACAGGTGGGTATAGCTCTGTGATGATCATGGATGTAGAAAACCGCGCTGGGTATATCATTTTGTCTAACATTTCGGGTATGCATAAACTAAAAGGGCAAAAAGTCGCTAAGCTGGGGTTTGAGCTCATGGACAAGCGAAAGGGCCAAGTAGACTAGGGTAAAAGGACACCTCTAATCGTGCCCTTTACCTATTAAGCAGGGTTAAATTGTGATGCATTTATCTTCTAGCGGCTCATCTTTATCTTTGGCATAAATGCCAACATACCCACCAAATTTTCCGCACAACGTGGCTGTTAGGTTACGATGATAAGTGATTTTTATACGTTGGTGCTCCGCAATAAACGGTGTTTTTGTTGTTGCAGTATCAACTTTATATTGCACATAGTGTTCGTCTGCTTGCATGTCTTTTAGACGCATTTCAATATAGTCAATCGTATCTTCGAAATTGGTATCCCTGCTACCGCTTCTGTAAATATTATACTCTATCACTTGGTCGCCAAATGCCATTGCTTTGAGAGTGTGATTTCCATGGCCTAGGGTAAAAACCGCCGTTAGAGTGAGTGTAACTGCTGCGACAGCTGTAAGGGCGATTGCTTTGATGGCGTTCATAATGATGTCCTTTTAAAATGAGCTTTTAAAGTGGTAACTTTAAATTTATTTTTGTTACTTTTCAGTAACTTATATGAGTTTCATATTGTACGTTGCATGCTTGTACCTGTCCATCACTTAATTCTCAGTTTTAACTGACACATTTTTCAGGCGTATAGTTGTATTCTTTATATGACTGTCAAGGTGCTGAGTTCTCAGTTGAGGTCAGTATTGTGTATCATTGACCGTGTACCCTGAGCCCAAGGGGTTTTATTAAGGGAGTTGGGAAATATGACGGTAGAGCAAGAAATTTTATACAGGTTTGATAGCAAGGTGCTTGGCAGCAATACCATGCTTTTTAGTATGCAGCAGGCAAGCCACCTAGGCTGGTGGCCGTATATGTGTTCATCATTTTCTCGTCAGCGCTTTTACGGCCAATGGCATCACAAAGTAAGAAATAATCGGCACGATAATCGCGAGTACCAGTGCGGTATGAACGAGCTTGTTGCTGCCTATCATGGGTGCTAACCACTCGGGTATAAAATAGACCAAGGGAAACAACGCAAGATAGTTTATCAACATCATTATGTGTGTATTGGGGGCCTTAGTTTGCATTGTGTATGTGCTCCTATTTCAGTGCCACATTAATGTGACACAATCAGTAAATGTAATTGCTCAGTGGCTGTTATTGCTAGATTGCCAGCCTCAATCAAATCTCCTTCTTTCACTTGCGTTAATTGACCTTGCTGCTCTACCTGTGCTTGTCCAGAAATCACGTAAACTAAAGCGGTCTTTTCTAAGAAAAGGTTTTGTGTGACATCCAAATGTGCAATATCCATGGTGGTTGCGCTAGCAAAAGTCTCTGTTTGACTGTCGCTACCGCCATAAATACGTGTGACGCCATTGCTTTTGGGTGTGTATGACTTGTACTGGGCTGGCTGGCCTGCAACTTCGGGTAGTGCCCACACTTGTAACATGCGATTTGGTTTGTCATCTGGGTTAATCTCATTGTGGCTAAAGCCTTCACCGCCTGCTCTTTGCACTTGCACATCACCTGCGCTCAAGTCTTTTCCATGTTCTAACGACCCTTCGTGGCTTACTCGGCCTTCTAAGACAATCGAAATGACGTCAATTTCGCTATGTGGGTGCATACCCGACTGGCCTTTTGGTAAGTAACGCGCATCTGCTAAGTACACCATGCTGCCAAGCCCTTCAAATGTTTCTGGCTTTTTACGCCCTGCAAAAACGCGGCTATCTGTGACTAATCTGTGCTCTGTAATGCCTGCAAAACCGCCTAGTTCTAAAGAGTCTCTTGAAAGAGTTTTCATGGTCATTTCCTAATTTTTAATCTTGTTTCGAAGTGATGAGTAAAGTGTACGAGCAGATAGTTGTTTTATATATACCTATAAAATAGAATTACTTTTCCATATATAACAACAATAAGGTGAGGGCGATGGAAAAAACCGATGTGAATGCCATGCTGCTGTTTTTGGCTGTGGTGGAAGCTGGCAGCTTTACGGTGGCAGCAGAGCGACTAAATATGCCAAAAGCCAATTTGAGTAGAAAGGTTGCGCAATTGGAAGCCAGCTTAGGTATCACTTTGCTAGAGCGCACAACTCGAACGCAGCATTTAACGGAAGCGGGGCGTGTTTACCTTGAACACTGCAAGCAGATCAAAGCGCATATTGAGTTGGCTCATGCCAGTGTTGCAAAAGCACTCAACGAGGTGGCTGGTGAACTCAAAGTGGGCATGTCTGTGGGCATGGGACACGAAATTTTAAAACCTGTATTGAGTAAGTTCATGCATCAGTACAATCAGGTTAATTTGCAATTGAGCCTGCTAAATCGCAGAGTTGATGTGATTGAAGAAGGGTTTGATTTGGTGATCAGAATAGGAGAGTTAGCTGATTCACGTTTGGTTGCTAAGCGTTTAGGGCGTGTTTCGAGAAGGTTTTATGCAAGTCGAGAATTTGTTGAACAGCATGGCGTTATCAGTCATCCAGAACAGTTAGCTCATTTAGATGTATTGTTGATGAGCAGTATTCAAAAGTCTGAGGTCGTCAGTTTGGTTAATGACACACAGCAATGCGATGTCACTATTTCACCTAGAATGCGGGTGGATGATTACATTGTGCTTAAGCAAATGGTCGTCGATGGCATTGGCGTTGCCATACTGCCAGATTACATGTGTTCGCAAAGTCCTGAAAAAGATCTGCTTGAGCCTATATTGCCTCACTGGGAGTTACCAGCGGTGGATGTTTACGCGCTATATCCTAAAAACCGTCTGCATATTCCTAAAGTTGCCGCATTTGTTGAGTTTATTCAGGCTGTGTTTTCTGAGAGGCTTTTACGGAAATAAAAATCACCAAGTTTGGTATTGATGCGTGTTAAAGTGCAATTTTGAGTGCATTACTCAGTGATTTTGATGCGAAATCAGGTTTTAAGAGTGACGCTTTAATTACTTTACCTCGGCCAATACACCTTGGTGAGGGGCAGTAAAACACGGGTTTCTATGTCGAACTCGTCGTAATGCTCAGTGATGAGTTTCATTAAATCGTCAATATCAATGAGGGTCAAAGGGATATTTGAACGATCGGCTTCATATTTTGCGTCTTTAGTAAATCCACCTGTACTGACGTATAAAGCACGATCACCTTCGCGGAGTCCGCCAATAAAGCTTCGTAAGTGTTGCGAGGTCATACGTTTATTTTTTTGGTGTTTTACCTCGACTTTTATTCTAGGAGATTCAAGCCCGATCCCATCAGGAGAGGCGAATATATCCACACCTCGATCCATGCCTTTGTTTGACACACGAGTCCGATACCCCATCGCTCTTAATACACCTGCAACTAAGTATTCCATATCTTCTGGTGAGATAGCGATGATGCGGTCTTTTATAAGCTCGCTTGATTGTTCAATGACATCGTTTCGAGATTGCTCAATTGCTTTTTCATTTTCTTCTGCAAGCACTTCCACTTGGTTTGGTTGCTGATGGTCTAAGTTTCTTTTAATTTCGGATGCGACGTCTTGGTTAACGGCAAAGACGGTGAGTGTGCTGCCGAGAGTATTGCGAGAAGATACGCTCAATGCATCGCGGCTGACATGACCAAGCCACTTGACTTTACGAATATGATTGAAACTCTCATCATCAATAATATCTTGCACATAAGTGTAGTCACTTATGATTTCGCCAACCAAATACTCCCTGCTAGATGGATTGTAGGTAATTGCCAGATCGCCCACTTTCATGTCAAAGCGAAATTTCTTAATCATGGCGACGGCATTACTCGATTTTGATGTATGCTGGCCTTGAAAGGATGCCAAGTATTTAGACTTTAAATCTGATTCATTAGCGATGTCAGATAAATCTCCGATTTCGTTCCAGCCTATACTAACGCAGGCTGCTTTCTCAAAATCGTCAACTAAATATGCGCCTTCACCGGCTCTAATCATCCACATAGTGTTCCCTCTAAAAATGAATTTTAAACATAAATATTACATTTTCTAAGGCCTGATACCAATAGCGTATTTGCTTTTTCAGCACTCTGGCAAGTGAGGTTTTAGCTCGTGTGGCCAGTTTTTCAAAAAATATCAAAATAAGTCTTTACCTCAAGTTAAGTTGAGATTTTAAAGTGCCACTCAACTTACGGAGGGAAGACCATGAAAAACGTTATTAAACTTTATATAGAACAATTAACTGCTGATAAAAGTGCCACGTTTAAGCTCACCATGGAAAATAAATAGGAGGCACATATGTATTTGGAACATGTCAATTTAGTAGTTAAGAACATAGACACTGCATTAACTTTTTATCGAGCTGCTTTTCCACACTGGAAAGTCAGGAGCAAAGGCAATGGCGAGTGGTTTGGTAAACCGCGAACATGGCTGCATTTTGGTGATGATCACCACTATCTTGCTTTTAGTGACCATGGTGAAGGGCAAAATAGAGTATTGAAGGAACACCAAGTTGGTCTGGGTCACTTCGCTTATGTGGTCAACAGTATTGACGGGGTGGTAAAGCGTCTTGAGCAAGCTGGTTTTGAGGTGGATAAAGTAGGTCCAGTCCATGCATATCGAAAAAATGTGTATTTTATTGATCCCGATGGATTTGAGGTTGAGTTTGTAGAGTATCTCAGTGATATACCAGCACAGCGAAACAGTGACTAGGTTAGACTGAAATCTTCAAAAATACTTAATTTACTCATTTGCAAGTCTGTGAAAAACTAAGCCGAATTGTTGAATGCATCAACGGCATTCAAGATAAACTAACTAACAGGTAAAAGGATCCTTATGTCAGGTATAACGCTTTATAGTTTTTCTTTATCGGGTAACGGTCACAAGATAAGACACTTTTTATCTATTCTTGGGCTTCCATATGAACTCAAGTTGCTAGACCCACATACGCAGGAACACAAGAGAGAGGAGTTTGTGGCGCTAAATCCTCTTGGACAGGTGCCTGTGTTGGTTGATGGTGACGCTGTGATCTGTGACTCGAATGCGATTTTAGTTTACCTCGCTCAAAAGTATGATGCGGATAACACTTGGTATCCAGAGGAAGTTTTACTGAGAGCAGAAGTACAAAAATTTTTATCCATGTCAGCTGGTGAGGTACTCAGCGGTCCTAATTTATATCGTGGCATTAAGGTCATTGGTAAACCCGGGGACCTTGAGCAAACCTATGATAAAACAATCTGCTTTTTTGTTTATTTGGACAAACATTTAAGTGATCGCGACTACTTGTTAGGTGCCAAACCAAGCATTGCCGATATTGCCTTGTATACTTACCCAAAACTGGCTGTAAAAGCGGGTGTTAATTTAAGTGACTTTCCTCATATAGCAAACTGGTTTGCGCGGATTGAAAGTGGCTTAAGCTATGTTGATGCACCAGAAAAGTAGTTAATAAGATTTAGTGTGTTGAAGATATTTGTTGCCGTAATCTAAAGCAGAGTACGGCAACAAAAACACACCTAGTCTGGCGCTTATCTGCACTTGGAACCCCACGGCGCCCTTCATCACAAAAACTCCTACAATAAATAGATATGAACGTACATGCTATGAAGGTACGCCCATGTACAAGCAAGGCTTGCCTCGCATTGCCTAAAGGGATTTAGGTACTTGGGGTTTATCGGCAACATAAATTTCGCCGTGTGAGCACATTGCTCATCAACTCATTATTTTAATGGTTGATTAAAAGGAAAAAGGTGATGTCTGTAGGTTATGAGATTAAGGTCAGATATGAAATCAACAACTCTGCTCCCATTGATGTGCTGAATAATAAAGTTTTAAATAAAGTCGTTATAATCGCGACATAGTATAGTTGATTAAATTAAAATCCATTGATATAAAAATCATATAGCATAGTTAATATGTTATATGATTTTTATAAAGCGATCTTGATGGTAATTCTAATGTTATATTTTATGCTTTGTTTTAATAGGTTTTAGTGTGCCCAGCAGCAATCAGAATCACCTGGTGCCCAATCAGGGCGACCTCTTGTAGGTACTTGCCATGCACCACCTACTTGAGGAGTAACATTAGAGGGTAAATCTTTAGCGTTAAGAGATAAGCATTTTATTTTCTTTTTATTTATTTTAACTTTCATTTTAAATTTCCTTCTTATTGTTTTTTATTTAACCTATGTTGACAATATATATAAAATCTCTTCTTGTCAATTTTCTACTTGATGGTTTAGTAATTATTAAAATAAAAATATTTTATTTTGTTTTAATATAAATAAAGCATTGGTTTATTTCATAAAAGTGGTCTGTAATTTTTGTCACGTAAAAATATTTTCTTAAATTGTCAATCCGTGCCTTTTGACACATGCTTAGGCATATCCCGAGTGATTATTGTTAACACATAAAAACGAACGATGATGGCATTGCGACTCGCAAGTGGCTTAAGCTATGTTGATGCACCAGAAAAGTAGTTAATAAGATTTAGTGTGTTGAAGATATTTGTTGCCGTAATCTAAGTGAGAGTACGGCAACAAAAAAACACCTAATGACCAAAGTGCGGTAAATAAAAAACAAGTAATTGATACGCGGCAAGTACATAGCAAGTGTTTCGCAAGACATGCTTTTTATTTCGATAAAGCGTTGCTTCATAAAACAGCGCTGCTGTTAATATGCCCATTTCTACAATATCGTGACCGGCAATATGCATGGCAATCATAACGTGAGCGCAGGTTTTGACGCATTTAACCCCTTCTTTTAAACCGATTGTTAATACATCTAAGTCAGCTTTAAAACCTCTCAGCCTAGGTGACCAAATACTGCCGCACGCATTCAGTAAACGCATTCTAAATGCTGCATCACTGAGCATACCCGCGGCGAAATAGCCTAAGGCAGCCATGGGCAGCACGTGTAATTGTGCTGTCCATGAGGCGGTTTGGATCATATGTGTTGCCAAGAGTAAAGCGACACCAAAAACTAGCCAAACAGATGAATAGCCAACAATAAACAGCGCTAGGCTCAGCTGCTGGCGGTATATTGGTACACTGTTTACCAGGTTTCTAATGGTCCCGCTGGTCATAGGTAGCATCATTGCAAACACCATCAGCATCCACTGCCAAGTCATGCTGGCAAACCCTGCTTGGGCGTGCATGTCATGGTGAGCATGATGGTGGTGGTGTGCGGTGCTGGTACCAATTAAAGTGGATAGATAATACATCCATATTAACGCGGCAAGGCACAGCACGAACCAGTGAGGGTGAGCAACCCTAAAGTCGCTCACTTTTTTAAAAACTAGCGTAGCCATAATCAGTAACTAAACTTCAGCTTTTATGCTGATCCGACCAATAGTCGCATTTGCTGCACCTAGCGCCCTACTTGGCTCTACTTCAATATGTATGTCTTCTAGCTTCCATTGCGGGTGTGCTCTCAATTGGTGGACGATCTCGGTTGCGTTTAATTGTACATTAAGACCTTGCCCCGCACTGTGTGTGCTAGGGGATGATGCCTGTGTTAGTCCGAATAGTCCCAAACTCCCGACAAAGAACCGTTCTTTGCTATTTGGTAGTTTTATAAAGATATGAACAGGTGCAATGTTTCCAGCACCGGTAATATTCTCTAGTGACACGTAAACAGCAGTAGGTGCAGGAGAGCTTTCGGTGCCTATGTGTGTAAGTACGACTTTGGTTTTTTCACTGGATATAAAATCAAGACTGGTTGATATTGGCGTTGAGTTAAGTGACAAGGGTTTAATTGAAGCAGCAATGGTATCCAATACGAAGGTACCTCTTAAGTATGATTTATGAATTACTGGTTCTGTTTGATTTAAACCTGAGTAGTTTTCACTGTAGGTGTAATCAAGCTGTTGCGTATTTAGTACATCAGAGGGGGAAAGTGAGACCTTTTCCCCATGCTCATTATGAAAATAAAAAACTTGGTTTAACCACTTTTTATCAGTTGTATCGGTATTACCGTTTTCTATCCAGCTTTGCCACAATCTATCTATATTGGCGTGATGCAACCAGAAAATCGGATCTAGTGCGGCAGTATTTGGATCACCCATTGTTCCGCCTATCTCGTCATGTACAGTATTGTGAGGGTTGTTTTCCAGCGCGCCAAAATAGCGACCATTGTGACTGAAGTCGGTTATTTCTCCGCCAAAACCATCTGGGCCTTCACCTACAAACCCTGTAGACTGCATGCTGGATGTGTCCCAAAGGTCGCCTGGGTGATCTGGGGTTCTTGGGTTTAGCTTGTAACTCTGTCTCTCTTCTATCCAAAGTCCTGGGAAATCTGGGTTTGGTTGTGTCTGATGAGTATCATTGCAGAAAAAGCCAAATTCTTGTGGAATGAATAATGCCTTCTCTTTCAGTTTTGGGGTCAGCTTTGGATTAAACGCGTTAAAATAATTCCAGTAAGGTAGTGTCCAGTCGTCAGGCCCGCCCAAGTCTTGAATTGTTTTGCTGACAATGCGTTCAAAAAAGTATAAATACATGCGGTGCCAAGGTAGAAAGTACCAGGAACCATGTTGGCATTGTTGCCAAAAATGCTTGTCTTTCATTTCATCCGCAAGCGCTTCTGCTTGTATAGTATTCTGCGGGATGCCTTTAGCTTTTTTCCATATACTATCTTCACTCCATTCATGCATGTTATTATGACCCAACGGGTTTTCTGTATATGTTTTAAATCCGATCCCATGTATTGCAGCTTGATACCACCAACTGGTTGGATCAGAGATATCGCGTTTTTTCATTTCCTCGACGGCTTTTGAATACCATAAAAGGGTTCCGTCTTTTATTTCGTTTACATTTTTCCGTATACGCATTTGATGTTACTCCGTAGCGTTAATTTTCAATTGTGTATTGATCGCAGCGTGTACTACGACACTGAAATAGTAAGCGCGGAAAAAAGGGAAAAATATTACGATTTATTACACGGTGATTTAGTTAAGTTAAAAGCAATAAACGCGTTTTTCTATGTGTTGAATTATTTAATTTAATAGCGGCTACTGTATTTAGCCCATTGATAATTTGAGACTTTAAGGTGATTATAAGAGTGGAACATAGAAGTCGCTGAATATAAAAGATATGAATCTGAACAACGTAATTTGTGATACTCAAGCGAGTATAAATAACTTTTGTATGTCGTTGTTTGGTTAGTTGAATAATGATCTGTTGATATGGGCGATTTATTATTGCAGTGATTTTTGGCCATTGTGCTACGAGTTAACATAGTGCGCATTACTCTCGCATTCCCAAGTTTTGAACGTCTTTCATTTGGACAATGACTCGCCAGTAATACACACCTGAAAATAACAAAGTGAACAGAAGGTCAAACAGTGTGGTCCCTTCGAATACTTCGCCTCTTGCTATGTAAACTAGCGAATAGACAGACACGGAAATTGGCACTGTACAAACGAGAACGCGAACACCTACAACCCAACAAATAGATAGGTATCGGCGTAAAAAATCTTTGCCGTTGTTACCGTCGTTTATTTTGAAGCAATACCAAGTACCGACCACAACCATTAAAACATCGAATAACAAACTTAAATAGTCGTAGCTATTTGAGGTTTCTGTTGGGGTATTTCGCAATGACATCAAAATGAGTATTGCAATGAGGTATTTTAAATCGCATCTAGGGGTGAGCAGGTTCGCTCTGAGATCTGATTTGAGTGCCCATATATTCCAAAAATACATTGTCTTCCCTACATGCTGATAAAGGTGTATCAAGCTATCCATCTTGTCAGGATAAGGTAACGTATTTAATGGGCAAAAAAATGCACGGTTTCAAAATGACGCATCTAATAAATAATATATCCATAAATATCAATAGCTAATATTTATTTTAAGGGTTAGTAATTACTGTAATGTCGATATTTTATTTAAGTAAAAACATTTGACTTATTGTTTTTTGCGGTCATTATGGAATAGCACATAGTGGCAGATCGTACCTATATCGGCTTTTTGTCGAGTTGAGGTTGTAAAGTAAATGATGTGCTTTGTAGCGAGCGGGCAAGCAAGGTGTTTATCACCAGCGCTGGTTGCCATTTTTGTGCCCATAATAATTAGTAAAAATAATAGACTTATTGAGTGGCTGTTTTTAAAGGAGAGTAAAATGAAAGTAATTCACGCCCTAGCTGTAGGTATTTTGATGACGGGTAATGCCTACGCGCTTGAGACAATTTACGATGCGGATAGTAATGCTGGTAAAGCGACTCATTACCCATATGGCCCGGTCAAAAGTGTGATGGTGCAGACGACTTCGTCGCATTATTTGACCGCATTTTTTGAAACAGCAGCACAAGCGAATTGTAACGCGGCTGCATTGTATAATGAAGCCAGTGGGGCTTTAATAGCGCCGTTAGCCGTTGCAGATAATCGAGTGGTTTTTGGTGCTGTGGAACATGGCAATGAAACCGTGGCCAAGGTGATCAAATTGACTTGTCATGATGATAATCGTAGTTATTTAGTACATCACAAAGTGCCTGCTGCACCGTCAATTAATTACGATAGGTCATTGCAGTTTGATAACTGGACTGACGCAGGTGATAGGCACCCGGGATATTTTCAATCTGTTACTTTGACAGCGCAATTGTCAGTAAATACACATGCACCTGACGGTGAGTGTCGTGTCGTTGAGTTTGGTAATAGTGATGTACCCGGATTATTCAATGGCCAGGTGCATGTAAATAATCTCTATAGCGATGTATTTAACCAAACTGGCAAAGTGCTTTATGATGCATTCAGTTCTTCCATGACGTACGCTGTTCGTTGTTCAAACTCTGGTGGTTCAACGATGCTTTTTGATGAGTGGAAAATAACTCAAGACCTTCAGCAAGGCACTTTAAGTACCAGCCATTATTAATTTTAGCTAACAAAGGGCGAGAATTTCTCAGCCCTTTATATTGCAAAATTATTACCTTTGTAATTTTTGTAAACAAAACCTTAACAACACACGTCAAGTCCATTATGCTAATGGCGATATTTTACCCAAATATTATTTTCAACTTAGATAACTATAGATTTTTATTCTCAGGTAGGAATTATGCTGAAGACCGCCAATAAAGGACAATGGGTTATAAATCATCGGCAGTTGAGCTTACAAGATGGCACAAAAGTAGTGGAATTGGATCCTAAGCAGTATGCGCTGTTAGTTTTACTTTTAAAGTTTAAGCATCAAGATGTCAGCAAATCACAAATTTTATCCGAAGTATGGGGGCAACGTGTTGTTAGTGAAGATGCAATCTATGTGGCAATTAATGGGCTGCGCAGGTTATTAGGGGATGATGCTAAGTCACCTAAATACATAAAAACCATTTCAGGCGTAGGGTATCGTTGGGTAGGTCCACCGCTTTGCGATGCGTTGCCTTCTTCATTAGATAGTTTTTTGTTAAAAGCAGCCCTGTGCTTGGTTGCTATTGCTTTTGTGGTTTTTTGGCAAATGCCTAGAACACCTGTCAAGCAAGTGATACCAGAGCACTTAACGGAGTCATTTAATCATGCGCGCTTTATTATTAATAATCACCCAGAGCAACTTGATAGAGCGATAAGTTTACTAAAATCAATATCTATTGAAGAGCCTCAGTTAGCAGAACCTATATTTTGGCTTGCTAAAGCACACTTTTCTCAGCTACGGCCCAAAAGTGACAATTATTTAGAGGACAAGCAGCATATAAAAACGATTTTAGAGCGGGTTTTATCTGACTATCCTGAGCATAAAGAGGCCAATCTATTATACGCAAAGCTCATTTTTATGGGGGAGATGAATACTCAAGATGCTGAAGCTTATTTTTTAAATGCATTACCTAATAGTGAAGCGCATCATATGTATGGGCAGTATTTACTTGCACTGGGCAGAACTGACGAAGCGATGTACCACATTCGCTCTTATCAGGCGATGGAGCCTGATGGTTACTCAAGCGAGAGTGTGGCGTGGGTTTATATGATGAGCCAACAGTTTGACAAAGCATTTGAAGTGTTGGATAGGTTGCGCCCTTACTCACAGAGTAATCGATTTTACCACGTTTGCTTAAGAGCGATTTATGAACAGCTGGGGCGGTTTGACTTGGCATTGCAAGAGTTAATTTGGGTTATGAAGTACGAAGGGTACACAGAATCTGAAATCACCATGATTGAGCAGCTGTTTGCCAATCAAGGTATGGAAGGGGTTTACCGTTGGTTGCTTTATCAGGATACGCGAAGAGCGGACATTGGGCATTATGATGCACCCATGTCCCAAGCTCGATATGCAACGGCGATCGGGGATAAACAACTCGCGCTGCATTATTTGGAGCAGTCGCGGCTTGCTGGGCAATATGCCTTTTTATGGATTGCCGCAGATCCGCATTTTTTGTCGTTAAGACAGGATGAAAAATTTATCCAGCTTGTACAAAATCATATTTTAAAAGTAGATATATCAGATATTTAATATTTTATTAGAAAGTTTAAGTTAAAATTCAGGACTTATTTTTGAGGGTTATTTAGTGTTGCTTCGGAATTTAAATAAGGAGCAAACAATGAAAATAAAAAAGGTGGCAACCACATTATGCGCGGGACTATTATCTGCCTTCATCAGTGTATCCTCACTTGCTAAAAGTGGAGATTACTTATACAGCTATCAGACAGGCAGTGAAAATTGGGGAGGTATCTCCCTTAAAAACCATCTCGCTTATTTTGGCAGTGATAATGGCAAACTGTATGCTTTTGATATTGACCGAGTAAAATTGCGCTGGACACATGAAACACAAGGTAAGGTGCGTTCAAAGCCTTTTGTTGATAATCATCGCGTGTTTTTCTCAAGTGATGATGGGTTTTTATACGCATTAAATCGCTGGAGCGGTAAGTTACTATGGAAAGTAAGTTTAAATGATGGTGGTCATCATAGGATCTTACCTGCGAATCACGCGCCTTGGGAATTTGATTATACTAAGTCGAGCCCAGTTGCAGATAACCGACTCGTTTATGTTGGCAGTGCCGATGGTCATTTTTATGCAGTTTCTAAGCGTACTGGTGAAGTTAAATGGCAGTTTAAAACACAAGGCATGATCCGTGCGACAGCTAGCTTATATCAAGGCAAAGTTTTTATTGCCAGCTGGGATGGTCACGTCTATGCACTAAATAAACATACAGGAGAGCTGGCATGGCAGTATCAAACACAAGGTGCTGTTTCCTCAAGCCCTGCAGTGATTGATGATGTTGTCGTGATTGGATCTAGAGATACCAACTTGTATGGACTTGAGCCTCATTCAGGTCAGGTCTTATGGAAAAAGGCACTACCAGGTGGGTCTTGGGTTGAGTCCAGTGCGGTTGCTGATAGCGATGATGATTACTTTTATATCGGCAGTTCAGATGCCAAGCTATTGTTTAAGATGGAAGCAGGAACTGGTGACATTGTTTGGCAGGTAGCAACTTCTGGTTGGAGTTGGGGAAAACCAATTATTGATGACAAGCATGTTTATATCGGTTCCACAGGTCATGATGAGCCTGGTTGGTATATTACTCAGCGTGGTTTTATGGCTGTGGCCAAGGAGTCAGGTGAAACAGTTTGGCATTATCAACCAAATATGATTTCGGGCTTTGTACATGGTGGTGTATATGCTTCACCAGCAGCGGGGTCAGGCAAGGTTTTGGTACCAGACTTGGATGGCTTTATTCATGTATATGAGCAGTAATTGACTAATAGTTTATTGAAAAGAGCATAATTGATGCGACCCTCAATAGTTTGGCTATTCAATTATTAGGCTTTTTATGCCTAACTGCCGTCGCATTCTTAAAACAATCATGCAAATTTTTTGAGTGCCTGGGTCTAACTAGCTTAGACCCGGGTTAACCAATGTAGTGGCGTTAGAGGCGTTTTACGAGTGCGCAGGGTGAGTAGACCAAATAGTGCGGCTAGCGCGACAAGTATTAAATAGCGAGAGAAAGAAAAGTCGTCCGTTGGGTGTATTGGTTTATGAAATGAATTCGCAAATTGCAGATCAATAGAGGACTGTGTTGAATAAGGTACTTTGTTACCACTATTGGTCTTAAAGTAAGTTTCTTCAAGTTCTACACGTGTCGTTGTGCTGTTGCTTTTGCTTCTAAAAAAAACACGAGCAATTCTATTGGTATTAGACAGGTTACGTGCAGGGACTGCTTGTTCAACCGAATATTCGATTAAGCCTTGCTGTGTATGTGCCCTGTTAACTAATTCTACAATGGCTTGTTGTTTAAATAAGTTACCATGTTCTATATGAGGCTTTTCATTGTATGAAGTGGCGGCTAATACTGTGAGCTGTGTCGGGTCATACTTTATGGATAAGTGAACCCCGTACACTGCGGGTAAATCTTTTGCCATTATATCGACATAAAACTCACTATTTGTTTTAATTTTCGAATTTCGTACATCGATATATATGGTGCTATTGGCGTGGGCAAGGTTGGCTAGAAAAAATAACAGTACGCTGATAATTTTTTTCATTAGATAGTCCATTTTATCCAAGGTTATTTAGGCAACTCTTAATTTTGACTTTAAGCTATTGCGTGTCAGACAATTTTAAAGTTCCATCTTACAGGGCTCGCATTGATGCTTGTTTTGTTGAGATGGGTAAATTAGTACTTAACCGTTAAATTATAAATAGGGTGTTTACCCTAATTGTACTAAAAGATTTTGAATTTTATATTTCAAGCCTTTCTTTGATGGCATACGCGACTAATTCAGCTGCTTTTTTGACCCCTATTTTTTTCATTGCTTTCGTTCTGTGGTTATCAACTGTTTTGGCAGATATGCATAGTATGTCGGCAATTTGCCTATTAGTATGGCCAAGAGTTATATAGCTAATAATTTGTTTTTCTCTTGTGGTTAGAATATTTTGTTGTTTTTCGGCTTGGTAGTGTTCTAGCTTAGCCTCGAGACTTGGGCTAATAAAAGTCTTGCCAGTAGCGACATGCTTTAAGGCTTGGTTAAGTGTGTCAAAAGCCTCACTTTTTGACAAGTAGCCATCAGCCCCTATTTCAAATGCGCGGTCAACAATCTTGAGGTCCTCATGCATACTGAGAAAAATGATACGAGTCTTTAGGTTTCTTTGTTTGACGCGCTCACATACCTGTATACCACTGAGTTCCCCCATGGCGATATCTAATATGGCCACATCAGGCTCTTTTTCAAAAATAAACTGCCACGCCTGCTCTCCTGTTGCGACGTCGTCTATTTGATAGTGGTTTTGTGATTGATTTATCAGCGATCTCAGTCCTTGCCTAACCAGGTGGTGATCATCTGCGATTAATATAGATATGCGTGCAGTTTTTCCGTTACACATTGAAACTCCGTGTATTTTTACCTTAATTCCATTCCCTGATCCTAGACAGTTGATGTTACTCAAGGTGCTTTCTAGGCTATGAATATTATTATAGAAAGATAATAGCGCTGTATTTTATACTTTTATGCACTAAGTGCATATATTTATGGAGAGAATTTTGAGATAAGGCACAGGAGCCTATTGGATAATAAAGACGATCTTTATAGGAGTGCCGAAAGGCACCCCAATATTTTTTGGTCCATAACAGCCACTGTAACCGGTATTAATAGCTGTTATGTATTTTTATGACTAGTAAACTGTCATATAGTTTACTGTCACATCACCTTCTCTATATAAACCAAATTCTTGATTATAATTTACATCAATCGTGACTTTTGCATAGTCGGTTTGTAGAGAGTAGTTTCCACCACTTGGCGTCGAGTAAGTGCATTCAGTTTGTGCATAAAGATATTCAGGTTGCATTGGTGTCGCGAAGTAATTGATTACTTGAGTGTGACAGTTATGAAAGCGATAACCTGCTTCTTTAAGCTGTGTTCTGATAGCTTGATACTTACGACCATATTCAAGCACTTCTTGAACACTCGCATAACCAGCATCAGCAGGCAGCTCTTCAGCTGAAACGTTAGCAGCGGCAGCAACGGCAATTAGTGAGAATAATACGCCAGTTTTCATAGTTTTTTCCTTTTCTTGAGAATAAAGAGCCTAATTGGCTCGCAATAAATTTCATGTACGGAGTTGTTGTCGTGTTGTTTCCTTCACAACGTAAACTACAAAGTGAGAGACCTTGCGTTCGTACATAATTATTAAACGAATAAATGAATATAATATTTATGATTAAAGTCAAAAAAATGAAGAAAAAATTTATAAATTGAAATTTATGGGTATTATTTAGTCATTTCATTTTAAAAATGGAAATATTGTTTCTTTGTATTTAGTGCCAAAAATAGTGGTGTTACCAATAAGGAAAGAAATAGTTCTTTTTTTGCCCAAAAAAGGTGCGAATTCATAATCTATGTAAAATTTGTGCTAAGTTGATAACTAACAGGTTAATTTGGCTAGATCATGCGTTACTTGCTGTATTTTTTTGCATTGTTATTTTCTTCAGTCGCTATTGCTGAGCATTACACTGTTTTGGTCTATCATGGTGCAAATCCGCCGTATAACTTCATCGTAAAAGGCAGGCAATCCGGTATTTTTAGTGATTTATTTGCGCGCTTAAGTGAGTTAACAGGGCATACATTTGAGTTGGTACCTTGGTCAGTTGCGCGTGGGCAAAAGCAGTTTGATTTAGGTAAGATTGATATTGAACCAGGTGTGAACCCAAGCTGGAGAGATGATGGGGTTAAATCTGCAATCTATTCTCGCGCCTATGCGTATTCTCGTGAGGTTGTTTTAGGTAGGAAAGATGCCCTTGTTGTTGAGGATCCTACTGCGTTTTATGGCAAGGTATTTGGGCGTGTACGTGGTTATAGGTACGGCGCATTTGAATCACACTTTGGTACAGAAAAAATTATGGTGTATGACAATACATCAGAAAAAGAGTTACTGTTTCAGCTTGCACATAAGCGCATTGACTGTGTGATGATAGGTGATGCTACGGCAGCGTATTATCAAAAGCACAATTCAGAATATGCGGAGTTTAAAGCGCTATATGAAATCAGTAAGTTGCCTGTGCATATGCGATTACAACCCCATTTAAAACAATTGCAAAAGGAGCTTGATAAAGCGCTCTCATTCATGGTGCACAATAAAGAAATAGAGACGATTTATCAAAGTTATGGTGCAATATCCAATTAGTGTGTGATTGCTAGGGCGATAATTGCTGTGCAAGCATGTCAATAAAATAGCGTACTTTAGGGGACAAGTGTTTTCTACTTGGGTACATTACATATACTTCAACCGGTTTTTGTTCATAACACTCAAACAGTATTTCTAGCTGCTTGGCCCTTAACGCATCAGCTAAGTAAAATTCAGGTAATCTGGTGATACCAATCCCATCTATAGCAAGCGCGGCTTGCATTTTACCGTTGTTACAATTAACGCGTTTTCTCACGTCGACGGTGAATGATTTTCCCGATTGCTCTGTAAAGTCCCAACGATCTGGGGTTTTTAGGTTGCTGTAGCAAATACAATGATGCTTAGTTAACTCCCTTGGGTGATGTGGCCTGCCATACTGTTCAATATAACTTGGGCTAGCAACGACGAGTGTTCTGCACTTATAGATCCGCTTACAGATCAAACTAGATTCTTCCAAATTAGTAGTGGCTCTAAGTGCCAAGTCAAAGCCATCGCCTACGATATCAACTGCGCGATCGTTAATATCCCACTCAATAGTGACATTTGGGTATTTTTTTAAATATTCAGCCGCGACAGGTCGGACATAATCTAAACTAAACGCCACCGGACAACTAATTTTTAGCACGCCTTTTGGTTTGTTTTCTTCGTTTGTCAGTAACTGTATTGTTTGTTCTGCATCTGAAATCAATTGCACACAATGCTGAAAATAGACTTCACCATCTGGTGTTAACGCCAGCGTACGCGTTGTTCTATTTAATAGTCGCATGCCAAGTCGAGCTTCTAATCGATTAATGACTTTACTGATATGAGATGGGGAGTGCCTGAGTTGATGTGCAGCTTCGGCAAAGCTATTGCATTGCACAACTTTGACAAACACCTCGATCCCTTCAAATAGATTGTGATTCATATGGAAATAGTAACTTTTCATTTGCCCTATTAATGTTTATTAAAACTTAATCTACACTGTTTGTCATCAAGTTGAGCCATTAATCACGATAAATAAAGCAACTATTTTGGAGCGCATCATGAAAGTATTAGCATTTGCAGCAAGTAACAGTCGTCAGTCAATCAATAACGCATTAGTGAAATATGCCACGTCTCGCATTGAGCAAGCTGAAGTAGAAATTTTAGATTTAAATGACTTTGAAATGCCAATTTATAGCATTGATCGAGAAAAAGAGCATGGTATCCCAGAGCAGGCTCAGCGCTTTTACGATAAGGTAGGCGGCGCAGATGCCATTGTCATTTCATTTGCTGAACATAATGGTTCATATACAGCTGCGTATAAAAATATCTTCGACTGGGTATCACGCATTGATATGAAAGTATATCAAAACACACCTATGCTATTGTTGGCGACGTCACCAGGCCCAGGTGGTGCACAAAGTGTTTTAAATGCCGCTGTTAATTCAGCCCCATACTTTGCGGCAGATGTAAAAGCGCACTTGTCTATTCCAAGCTTTTTTGACAACTTTGATTTGGAAAAAAATACACTGATTAATGATGAATTGACTGCATCATTAGAAAGCGCATTAAAAAAATTAACAAACTAAAATTCCCGTTGTCACTAAGGTTAAGCAGTAACTAGAGCGACCAATTTATAGCTGGTCGCTGCTTTATTGAGAAATGATGTTTGTTGGGTAGTTTGATTATTAGGAAAAAACTGCTTTACAAATTAACAAGATATAATAAACTCTTACTCGCTAACTTGGGGCTATAGCTCAGCTGGGAGAGCGCTTGCATGGCATGCAAGAGGTCGGCGGTTCGATCCCGCCTAGCTCCACCAAGTCCTTCTACTAATACTTACCTTATCTTCATTTTTTACGATTATGTTAATCTGTATAGAGGTTTCCTTATGAGCGAAATTAAGAAAAGCGTATTTGATGCGAGGCCACAAGATTTATCGGATGAGTTTTTTGAGCTTATTGCCGGTAATGATGAAGTGAAAATAGAGCGCATTATATCTCGTGGCCATACGTCTCCAGAGACAGGGTGGTATGATCAAGCACAACATGAATGGGTCATTGTATTGCAAGGTGAGGGAGAGATAACCTTTGCTGACGGACGGATAATAAAGCTCGGTGTTGGAGAACATATTAATATTCCTGCACACTGTAAACACAAAGTCAGTTGGACCAAGCCGGATGAAGAGACTGTGTGGTTAGCTGTTTTTTATTCCTAACCATTTACTCAATACTGATTCGAGCTTAGTCATTTCGACAGGTTTGGCGACAAAGTCATCCATACCTGCACTATAGTATGTCGCTATGTCCTCTAAAAATACGTTCGCGGTGATGGCGATGATCACCATCTGACTATACTTGGGGTGGGCTCTGATGTGTTTAGTTGCTTCAATGCCATCCATTTTGGGCATATGAACATCCATCAGGATTAAATCAAAATAATCTTGCTCTATTTTTTCTAGCACCTGCTGACCATCTTTTGCTAAATCAACGCGCAGTCCAAGCTTTTCTAACATAGCGCAGATCACGACTTGATTGATGGCGTTATCTTCAGCCAGTAACACATGGCCATTGAGTCGAGCACATTGTGTATGTTCCCCCTCACTTGATTCTATTAAGCAACAAGGCGAGTACGGCCAAGTAAAGGTGAATGTCGCGCCTTCGCCTGGTCGTGATTCACAAGATAGTGTACCGCCAGCAAGGGTGACGAGTTGTTGGCAAATACTTAAGCCCAGTCCAGTGCCTCCAAAGCGCTTTGTCGTACTGTCATCTTCCTGACAGAATGGGTCAAAAATCTTTTCTTGCTGCTCCGCTTTAATCCCAATACCGGTGTCTTTCACTGTGAATAGTAGCTGCGCGTTGTTCTTAGGATTGAGTTGAATAAATAAGGCAACTTCCCCTTGCGTCGTAAACTTATATGCATTACTGAGCAGGTTAAGTAGGACTTGTTGCAGTCTATGTTTATCACTGGCAATTTCTAATGGTGTGTTTGGCACTATGGTATAAAGCATTGTTATTGGCTTTGAGCGCGCTCTGGATTGGGTTAAATGAAGTAAATGGTCGACGGTTTTTTTAAGCTCGAATGGTTCTTCGTATAAACTGATTTGACCTTGTTCTAATTTCGAAATATCGAGAATATCGTTGATAAGTGTTAATAGGTTACTACCCGATACGTTGGCAAGCTTTAATAGGTGCTTTTGCTCTTTACTAAAGTTGGCTTCTTGCTCTAATAACTGAATTGTGCCTAATATGCCATTCATGGGTGTGCGAATTTCATGACTCATATTGGCCAGAAAACGGCTTTTGGCAGAAACTGCCATTTCAGCAGCATGCATCGCTTTTTCAAGCGCTTGTGTACGTCTTTCTACTCTGCTTTCTAGATCACTTTCTCGTGCATAAATGGTGTTTCGCATGACCTCAAAAGTGCGACTTAATTCAGAGATCTCATCATCCCCTTTTGCTTTTAAATGCACATCATATTGCCCTTTTGCGAGAGAGTTAGCTGCAAAAGTGAGCCGCGAGATAGGGCTATATAATCTATATGCAATCCACCAAGAGACTAACATGCTGACTAATGTGGCCAGCGTCAGTATTACAATTAACTTTTCTTTTATTGCATAGGCGGAGGCAAATACAACGTTTTCTGGTAAGACGACTGCTAGGCTATAGTTGGATGCGAGAATGGGCGCGTAAAAAACAAAAGCTTGTGTGTGCGGGTCAAGCATAAACTGCCCATGCCCTTCGAACCCTGCGATCATTTTAAGTCCCAATTTTTGTAATGACGGATCTTGCTCTTTGGTGATGCGTGTGATGACACTGCTTTTTTCGCCAATGTCATTGAGTACATATTTGCCGTCGATATGTTTGTATTGAATGGTCTTGTCCATATCCCAATGGTACATGTATACGCCGGTACTGGAAACCAGCATTAACTTGGCTTGCTCTCCAAATTGTGCCAGAACATGGCCCTTTACATTGTCAACGAGACGGTCAACTTCTCGCCAGGGAATACTGCCACCCAATAACCCCGTAACCCGATTATCTTGTCCTAAAATAGAAGCTGCGACTACTATTTGTTTGACGCCAGTGGTGTAAGAAATCATCGGTTCTGAGACGTAAACTAGAGGGAGCCCATCGACGTTATTGCTAATTGTATTTTGCCAATAGTCTCTTTTTATAATGGTTTTAACTTTTGCATTAGGATTTTTGTCATCAAAGGTTCTTCGCATGCCATGATGTGGATTGCCCCCTTCAGTGTTGTGAAAGCTACCATCTTGCCTGCCAAGGATGAACTTCTCATAAACTCCATTGTGTGCGTTTTTTTCAGCGAGCAGAATGGGTCTAATTTGGTCAAAATTCATCGTTTGCAAAACAGGTTGGCGGGCCAAGGTCGCTATTTCTGATTTGCGCTGTGAAAAGTATGCATTGAAAATTGCGGCGGCATTAAGTACTTCAGATTGTGCAGCTCGAATACTCATCTCACCTGCCTGGCGTGTGCTGTGTATCATGGCGATGAAAAAAATGATAAGCATGGGGACTAAAGCAGTGATGGCTAATACGAGGGGGAGTCTAGTTTTGAGTCGCATAGGTACTGCTTAGCTGAGTGTTTACTAATTAGTTTAGTCAATAAATGCAGGTTAAGTGGTGGGAATGTTCATCTAAAACACTTGGGTACCACCAAAAATAGTGAAATCATATTTTTAGTGTGATTCTTCAAGTTGTAAAGAAGCGCTGAGATAATATTTCTTATTCTAAATCAATAAAAGCATCTAATGAAAGTGATAGTGTAGTTTGGTACTCAAGTTGAACGTGATAAAAACAAAGAATAACAACGCGTATTTTAAAGGTAGCTATAACAAGAATAATTGACTTATGGGTATGTGATTAGAGCTGAGCTGAATTAAAAGTTGGTAAATTTACTCGCTTCATTCTTTTCGCAATTGGCTCTTTAAATGTATAGCATTGCTTTAGGTTAAAACTGTTATATAAGGTGAACTTATCATTTTCAACGAAGTAAAAAGCTCGCTGATTAAAACGTTGTGATAATTTTTGAGCAAGTGATAGAGAAATATTCAGAGAGATACTCAACTCGCGATAAGACATATCGTGGTTGCCACCATAAAGGTATTTTATGGGAGCAGGTACACGAGAAATTAATTTTATGGCTCTATTTTGGATTTTCTTATTTTTATAACTGCTCAAAATGTCACCATGCTCATTCCATAAGCTGATGATGGCACCATTTACATAATGAGATGTTGACATGAAAGGGTAAAAATAAACATCTTGATATAACTGCCAAAGCGGTTCAGAAATAACCATATTGCCATTATTACTATTATAATTTTTCATTAAGACCATTCCTAACTGTGATGCAAAAGTGCGTTGCGATACTAACCTATAAAAAATTCAGTTTTAATAGCATAAATCACGGACCCACGTGGGAAGTATTTTACTCCTAAAGTATGAGCTGATAATAATTGGGTATTATTTGGTTTTTACTAATTTTCTCATCGATTCAGCTTTCAATTCGTATCGGCTTCACGGGCCTTTCACATTCCTCACCCTACTATAGTACTCCTAACCAAAGGAGAGTCGTTATGAAAAATTTTGTCTTATTTGCAGGTATTTCACTGTGCAGTTCAATAGCTTTTGCTGATGAGCAGAGACAGGTATTGATGGTACTGAGCAGCTACGGCGCAGTGGATGAGAATCAAACTTTGATTAAACCTGGGTTTGAGTTTGGGGAGCTAACTAAGGCCTATTATGTATTTAAACGTCATGGTATAGAGGTTACTTTGGCTTCACCTCTAGGTGGTAAACCGGTTGCAGATAGTTATGATAAATCAGCGCCTTATAATGAAAGGTTTTTAAAAGATGAGGCTGCATTATCATCCTTAGCTAATACTTATAAATTGGATGAAATTAATGCCAATCAGTTTGATGGTGTATTCGTTGTCGGTGGTAAAGGCCCAATGTTCGATTTGCATCAACATAAACCATTGAAAAAGGTCATCGCAAAAATATATGAAGGTGAGGGCGTAGTCGGGGCTGTATGCCACGGCCCAGCGGCATTAGTCGATGTGCAGTTAAATGATGGTCAATATTTGGTTTCAGGTAAACGCGTCAACGGGTTTACCAATGCAGAAGAGTCGGCTTTTGGATCAAAATGGTTAAAGGATTTTCCATTTTTACTGCAAGACAAACTGGTGGAAAGGGGCGGCATATTTGAACAAGATTCAGTCATGCTGAATCAAGTGACTGTTGACGGTAGAGTGATCACCGGACAAAACCCTTTTTCTACTGTAGATACTGCCCGAGCTATGGTATCTGCACTTGATGTTAAGTTATTACCGGAGCAATATTACCGTGATGATGCCACGGTTAAATTGTATGAATTGTTCTTGAACGATAGGCAGTTAGCGATTGATAAGCTGCAAAAGGAACCACAAATATATGATTTTAAGATGCTTGCAATGATAAGTGTTGTGCAAATTAATAATGCCACGAGTGAATTTCAAGTTAGCGCTAGTGCGGCGTTATTAGAATATATCTTACCCCAATTTATTCACCCAATTATCATTATGACACTTGCAAAGGCTTATGTACGTTTGAATCAATTTGAAAACGCATCAAAAGTGCTTGATTTAGGAATCAAAAAATTTCCAGACAATCAAAAAATAAAATCTTTTATTGCATCTTTTTAAGTTTGAACAAAGGGTCAAAAAACAGGCCCTTTTGGCAAAAATTAATAAAAAATTACTACATCATGAATTTTCTTAATACGAGCGAAAAAAAGCTAAATAATTGACTGTGATGAATACCGGAATAAACTGCATTTTTCCAAAATAAAGCGAGGGTTTTTTGTTCGTATATGTGTTATTTTTGTATAGATTTTGTTTATTGAAGGTGTACTGTTAAGCTTTTTTGTTTCTTTTGTACTCAATTGGGTAATAAGTTTCTATTAACAAAAGTCATGTGAAAATATGATGTAATTCATTCCAATATACTGATTTGAACGATAAAATAAAGGTGCTTTTAAAGTCATATATAAAGGAAGTATATTGTTGATCATGAATTTAAGTGATAAAGAAAATACTGACTTTACCTTTGCGGTATTTGGTCATTATGCACTGAATAAAAGGAAACGTTCGTTAACATTCTGCGGTGAAAGGGTTAAAGTTGAACCCCTGATCTACGATCTGTTAGTTTACTTTATTCAGCACAGAGATCGCGTGATTAGCCGCGATGAATTGTGTCGAGAAATTTGGCAACAAGAATACGTTGATAACAACGCGATAAACCGCGCTGTGTCAGAGCTTCGTCGTAGTATTTCAAAGCACAATTTAGAAGGTGAAGTAATCAGAACCCACTACAAAAAAGGGTATAGTTTTAATTTAGCTGTGAAATTAGACCCTCGTCCGAGCCTGTTTCAATGGCTGTCACGACTGTTTAATCAGTCCCCTATGAGAAAAGGAAAATTAACGTAAATGAGCACAAGGTATTGACGAACACGGAGCTAATTGCTCTTGAATATAACAACAAGTATAAAAATATTCATTTCTCGTGCTTAAAAAGTCAAGGTGTAAGTCTTTTTGCATTTTTGACGCCTACTACAACATTGCTTGGTAAAAATAGAATATGGCGACGTGCTGTATTTTTACCAAGCACTTCGTTATTTCACATTCATTTCACGCGCCGCCATGGTAAGCTTTGCACACATCATACAGAGATGGCACTACTATGGATATACAGTTAGCTTCACATAAAATCGGAATGCAATTCAAAGTGTTAGTGGTTGAGGATAATCTTGAGATCAGCCGTAATATTGCAGAGTATTTTGAGTCTCAGGGTCTCATTCTAGACTTTGCATATGATGGGAGACAGGGGGTAGATCTGGCGCTGCAGCATTATTATGACTGCATTATTCTAGATATTATGTTGCCTGAATTAGATGGTTTAGCTGTATGTGAAATATTACGTGCAAAAGCAAATCGACATATTCCCATTATTATGTTGACGGCGCGCGATGCATTGGATGATAAGCTGGTGGGTTTTAATACCGGTGCAGATGATTATCTAACCAAGCCATTTGCGCTTGAGGAACTGTTTGTGAGATGCCTTGCTCTGGCTAAACGCCATTTGCTTAACTGTGAAAAAACTTTGCAGTTAGGTGACATAAGCCTCAATGCGCAAACACAGCAAGTAGAACGAGCTGGACAGCAGATTTCGCTGCAGCCCATCCCTTTAAAAATTCTGCAACTTTTAATGGAACATCATCCGAGGCCGCTGAGCCGAAGTGAACTCAGTGATAAAATCTGGGGTGACGAACCAACAGACTCAGATGCTTTGCGTTCTCATGTTTACCAGTTGAGAAAAGCCATAGACAAACCATTTGAAAAAGCCTTGATAAAAACAATTCATAGTGTCGGTTTGGCACTAGATATAGCGTGACCCTATGAAAGCTCGCCAGTTACGTACTCGGATCATTGCCTACTTTGTTGGGATTTCACTCTTTATTAGTGTTTTGTTTGGGGTTGTATGCTTTTTATTTGCATACACAATCGAAGACCATCTCTTTAATGTCATCCTTAAAGATGAAGCCAATTATGTTTCTCAGCAGCTCAGCTTGGGTAATACCCCTGTGCCTCGGTTGGAATTTATTGAGTATCTAGAAGATAAACAGCAACTTCCACAGTTTATTCAAAATATCTTGCAAGAATCACCTAATGCAAGTGAGTTTTCGTCTCAGGGAGATCTGCATTATCATCTGATGTGGCTAGATCAAGGGCTATTATTGGCGGAAGTGAGTGAGCAGCTCGTCGTTAGAAAACTAAAGCTTGGCATGTTTAACTTTATGCTCGTTGCGTTGGGCATTGTGTTGCTTGTAGCCATTATTCTGGCGTATTTATCACTGGCGATGGCCAAAAAGCTCTTGAAACCTTTAGATAAATTAGTTGAGATTGTCTCAGAGGCGCCTGTTGAAAAGCTACCTCAAAATTTTTCTGATCAATTCGTCAAAGATGAAATTGGCGGCTTTGCACGTACGTTAGAGCAAGCTCTTGACCGTATACGTAAATTTATCGATAGAGAGCAAGCTTTTACTCGGGATGCTTCACATGAGTTGCGCACCCCCATTGCAGTAACACAGGGTGCATTAACGTTACTAAAGCAAGAGAAATTAAGCGAGAAACAGTTGCAATTGGTTAATCGTGCTGCTGCTGCCCAAGCGCAAATGACACAAAGTGTTGAATTATTACTTGCGTTAGCGAGAGAGGAGACGATTCAACAAACAAACGTTAAGTTGTTACCCATTGTTGAAAGCTGCGTGTTACAACAAGCCCCTAAAATTGCCAATAAAGATATTTCAGTAGAAGTTAATGTATCAAGTAATGCAGCTATTGCGGTGGGGGAAAGCGCCTTAAACTTGATATTGAGTAACCTGATTGGCAATGCATTTTCTCACGTAGAAAGTGGATCTGTGACAGTGAGTTTTACAGACAACACATTAAGTATTATCGACACGGGTCAAGGGATCCCAAATGAGATATTAGATCGGATCTTTGAATCAGGAATAAAGAGCGAATCCAGTAAAGGGCTAGGAATGGGGTTGTCCATCGTATATAGGTTGTGCCAGCGATTGGATATTGACCTATCGCTCGAAAGCAACCAGCAGGGAACTGCATTCCACTTAACTTTCGCAGACAGCTAAAAGCTTGCAGCGTTTGCTACAAGCTTTATGTCGGGTGAATGCGTCTACTTTAGCTCAGGTGTGGCTTGTTGGACCAATCCCTTATTGATGAGCTCTTTGGTAATGTGCTTTGATATTAGTGAGGCGATAGTTTTATTGTGATCAAGCATCGTTTTTTGCGCATTGACTGCGCCTGTAGTGACCATGGCTTTGCTCTGATCACCTTTGTCAAACAGGGTAATTTGAAACTTGTCCGTCAGATGTACAGTGGTGTTATGGGTGGTATAACTAGTTGATGGTGCTGAATACGAAGAGCTTAACGACGAATACGCTGGTGTTGTATGTGTGGTGGTGGAATGTGACGTTTGCTTATGTTGTGAAAGTAGCTCTATTTGCAATCGTGCTTGTGCACCTGTTTTTGCAAATGTTTGCTGCCAAGTTTGCTGGTCATACTCTCGTGTTGGGGCAAAGATATCGATTGCTTTGATACACTTAACAGTACTTAACTTAAGGTTGATTTGTTTACATACTCTCTCTTCAATCAGTGTTTTCATTTTTAAATCAGCAACGGCTGCCTCAACCATTAAACTGGAATACTGAGTAGAGTTAAATTGCGGATCCACATAACTGTGCATATCTACCGATGCGCAGCCTGATAAAGTCGCAACGGTCATTGCAGTTACTAAAACCTTTTTCATTTTGATTCCCTTAAAATTGAACTTCCTTTAAGGGGAGCTAGCTTTGAGTATTAGATGGGTACATTTATACTGAATTTATCAATGAAATGTACCCAAAATATTGCTTTGGGTACATTGAATGTAATGATTTAAATGGTTTTTAAAGCTGTTATGACTCTTTCAACCAAGAATCGACTTGTTTTTCCATAAAGTCTCTAATAATTGGCTGTGCTTTTTCATTGGGGTGCAAGTTATCATTTTGCATTAAGGTTTTATCGACAGCGACCGGCACCATAAAATAATCCATTAAATAGGCGCCTGTCTTTTCGGCAACTTTTTGGTAATTGCCGGTAAACATTTTGGTATATCTAGGGCCTAAATTTGGTGGGATCTGAATTTCCATTAACGCGACCTTTGCGCCGCTTTTCTGGCTCTTGGTGACCAATTGCGTCAGGTGTTTACGAATAAGCTTGATTGGAAAGCCTCGAATACCATCATTGCCACCTAATTCAATCAATACATGGCTGGGTTGGTGTGCTTTGAGTTGAGCATCAATGTTGAGCAGTGCGTTGTCGGTTGTTTGTCCCGATACGCTCATATTGATCAATAAGATCGATTTTTTCTTTTCAACGTACTTATTTTGTAACAAATTAACCCAGTCTTGGTCTTGTTTAAGTCCGTAACCCGCACTTAAGCTATCACCTATGATCATAATTTTAGTTTCGCTTGCAAACGCCATAATAGGCTGAGTTAGACAGGCGAGGAATAGCACAAGTTTTAGGAAAATTCGAATCATGTCAGTACTTTCTCAGTTAAATGTTATTCAGGTCAAAGGGCTTAACAAAACAGTCAGTACCTTTGAGGGTGACTTAGATATCCTTAGCGATATCAATTTCACTGTCAAGTCTGGTGAGTCTGTCGCAATCGTTGGTACGTCAGGTTCTGGTAAATCAACACTACTTAGCTTACTTGCAGGTTTGGATACCGGCTCTGCAGGTGAAGTTTTTCTCGATGGTGCAGCGCTACACAAACTAGACGAAGAAGAAAGAGCGCGCTTGAGAGCAGAAAAAGTTGGCTTTGTCTTTCAGTCATTCATGCTAGTGCAAAGCTTAACCGCGCTTGAAAATGTGATGCTGCCGGCTGAGTTGGCAGGAGACAAGGGTGCTAAACAGCAAGCCAGTGAGTTGCTAGAAAAAGTGGGCCTGTCCCATCGAGTGAGCCACTATCCATCTCAATTATCTGGCGGTGAGCAACAACGTGTGGCCATTGCTCGTGCATTTATCGGCTCACCAAAAATTTTATTTGCTGATGAGCCATCCGCAAATCTTGATAGCAAAAACGGGCATTTAATCGAGAAGTTGTTGTTTGATCTCAATAAGCAAAATGGGACAACACTGATTTTAGTGACACATGATGAGGCGCTTGCGCAGCAGTGCGACCGTATCATTCACATTGAAGCTGGGCAACTCGAAAAGATCCGTGAAGGAGAAGGAGCAACAGTTCATGTGGTTTAAGTTAGCACTTACTTTATTTTCAAGAGAACTGCGCCGAGGGGAGTTAACGATTATATTCGCCGCGATAGCGCTGGCGGTGTTAACTGTGTTTAGCTTATCCTCAGTCACCGAGCGCATTCGACTGAATATTGAACAGAAATCGGCAGATTTTATTGCAGCTGACAGACGTTTGGCGAGTAACCACCCACTGGATGACGCATTTATCTTAGAAGCGCAAAAGCAAGGTTTGCAAACCGCGCGACAGATGTTTTTTGACTCTATGCTATTTGCCAATGATGAGCTTGTACTCGGGTCAATCAAAGCTGTATCTGAGGGGTACCCGTTAAGAGGTGTAGTCACACTGAAAGATGGCTTTGATCAAGCCGATTATGAGGTGCAAGGTGTCCCACAACGGGGAGAAGTCTGGCTCAGTGAAGGCTTATTTTATAGTTTAGGGCTGGCTCTTGGCGATGAAGTCGAAATAGGCGCGGGGGTTTTTCGTGCCAGTAAAATTTTGGTGAATGAACCTGATGCGCCATTTTTCTCTTTGGCTGGCAACAAGCGTGTATTGCTGAACTATACAGACATTGGCACGACTCAAGCGGTACAACCTGGCAGCCGCGTGTTTTATCGCATGTTATTTGCTGGTGAAGAAGCGGTTCTCACTGATTACTACGGTTGGTTAAAGCCGCAAATGCGAGACAATCAGAGATGGCAAGGGATCAAAGACCGTCAATCACCGCTTGGGGAAAACTTAGAACGTTCAGAGCGCTTTTTACTACTGGCGGGTTTATTTGGAATTATGCTCGCTGCGGTGGCGATGGCAGTGTCTGCAAAGCGTTATTGTGAGCGCCAGTATGATCCGGTTGCTATGATGAAAACACTGGGCGGAAGCCGTGCGACGATCCGCAATATCTTCCTTCTGCATCTGTGTATGGTGACCATGTTTTCGGTCGCTATTGGGCTCGCGATTGGCTATGTGTTGCAAGCGGTTGCAACTGATTATCTCGCAAACTTTATGGATACACAGCTGCCACAAGCGGGCTTTAAACCATGGCTTTTGTCTATCACAATAGGTGTTGTTTGCGCATTGATGTTTTCGTTGAAGCCATTGTTAGACTTATTTGATATTCCGCCGCTGCGCGTATTACGCCGCAATTTAGGTGATAAATTGGCAGTGAGCCGAGTGCATATGGCTTTATCTGTCTCGACTATTTTTGTGCTCATGTGGTTCTTTAGTGGTGAACTCAAAACAACGTTACTGTTATTTGGCGGCACGGCTATTTTGATGTTAGTGCTGTTTGGAGTTTCAAGGTTACTGTTTAGCGCTGGCAGAAAATTGGGCTTAAGCCCAGGAAGTAGTTGGTCACTGGCGATTGCAACCTTGCAAAAACGTGCCAATGCCAATGCGGTTCAATTAATCAGTTTCGCGCTGGCTATCAAGCTCATGTTGTTTTTGTTTGTATTAAAAAATGACTTGATCTCTGATTGGCAAATGCAAGTACCTGAGGACGCGCCCAATGCGTTTTTGATTAATATCAGCGAGCCTGAGGTCACAAGTATTGAATCCTTTTTTGTGCAAAACAATATTTCTCATGCTGATTTTTATCCCGTATTCCGTGGCCGAGCTAATGCCCTTAACGGTGAAAAGTTTGCTCGTACGGCGTCTAAGCAAGAGGGCGAAGAGCAGGATGAAGATGCAGCAGAGGGCGCCGGTCGAGAGTTAAATTTAACATGGATGACAAAGCTGCCAGAAGGCAATGAAGTGATTGAAGGCACTTGGTTTGACCCGAACAGTGAAAAGCTTGAAGTCTCTATCTCAAAAGGCATGGCTGAGGGCATGAACATAAAAATAGGTGATCGACTCACCTTTTTAGTGAATGAACAGAGCTTTGAAGCCAATGTTACGAGCTTGCGCAGTGTCGATTGGGGGTCATTAAAACCAAATTTTGTGATGATATTTAACCCCAAGGTGGCAGGCAAGTTCCCAGTGACCTACTTCACTGCAGCGCAATTCTCTGAGGGCGATGAAAAAACGGTCAGTCAATTATTACGAGATCATCCAACGGTCAGTATGATTGATATAAAAAGCCGTTTGGAGCAAGCGCAGTCAATGATTGCTCAAGTTTCTTTAGCGATTAGTTTTGTACTTGCCATCGTACTGACCAGCGGCGCTTTGGTGCTGATCTCTCAAGTTCAGGCTAGCCTTGCTGAGCGAATGCAGGAAATTGTGATTTTGCGTACCCTAGGCGCCAGAGGTCGGTTAATTAAATTGGCGACCTTGTATGAGTTTTTATTGCTTGGGGCATTAGCTGGGTTTGTCGCGGCGTTAGTGAGTGATGTCACTTTGCTAATAATACAGCGTGAGCTATTTGAGGTAGAAGGTAAATTACACCCATATGTGTGGGTTTTAGGCCCATCCACGGGGGCGCTATTTGTCGCTGTTATCGGCTACTTTATGGTGGCCAGTACGATGCGGCAAAACACGCAAGGCCTACTTAGGAAATTAGCTTAAAGTAAAAAAGAGGTAACTAAGTTACCTCTTTTTTTAGGTCTATTCACCGTGGCATATTACAAAATGCCAATTTGCTTGAGTGTTGCTCGTGCTTTATTTACACGTATTTTCACCATGTCATTAAAGCTCGGTGCATGCATGTTAAAGGCAAAGTAGTGCGTGCCTTGTGCATTTTCGATTTTACCTACATACCAGCCAATATAGGTCTTTCGAGCAATCGGGCCTGTTCCTGTTTTTGCATATAGTTGATAGTCAGGGCGACTTTCTTGCAAAAAGATAGACTCAAAGGTTTGATAAGTTTGTTCGCTTAACCCTAAGGATTTAGCATCTAGACGGCGTAAAAACTCAACCTGCTCAAATGCTGAAACCTGTAGGCTGGAGTTGAGCCAAAAGCCATCTAAGGGCCCATTGATGTCTTGGTTTCCATAGTCAAATTGAGATAAGTAAGTTTTAATATCTGGCTTACTTAGGGTATTCGTCCAATCTTGATAAAGTGGCAGCACAGAGTAGCTGAATGCCTCTTTTAGCACGATCTTTTCTTGATGCCATGCCTTTGGCCACCATTTTTCAGGGGAGTATACATTCGTATTAACTTGATACGTCGTTTTGGTATCTATCTTATTTTGCTCAAGTAAAATGAGTGTATTGGGGATTTTATAAGTTGAAAAGGGGCTAAATGCACGCTCAGCGCGGGATTTATTTATAACTTGCCATTTATCAGATTGCTCACTGTACACAACCATGGTGCATTGCTCGTCTTTTTTACACCCTTCAATGGCGATGGCATTATTGGTCGCAAACAGTAATCCCCCTGAAATGAGTAACGACGGCCATGGTAATCGCATAATTTTCCTTAGTTCTATTATTATTTTGTGCGAAAAGTATATTAAATATGCTGAATTAATCCTGAACTATGGCGACTTTCGAATTCATATAAAGCTGAGATCTTTGTGCTATCACAACAGTGCCTTGTGTTGAATACGCGAACGAAATTGGCTTGGCGTACAGGCTTTTATCGCGAGAAAACGGCGATTAAAATTAGACAAATTGTTAAACCCGCATTGGTCGCTGATCACGGTAATAGGCGCTTTCGAATTAATCAGTAATTTGCAGGCTTTGGCAATGCGCAATTGATTAATGAATTCTGTGACTGTTTTTTCTGTGCGCTTTTTGAAAAAGCGGTGAAAGTGATTTGTACTCATATGTGCTTGCTCTGCTAATAAGTCCGCATTGAGCTGCTCAGTGTAGTTCTCATAGATAAAATTAATCACCTTATCAAACTTATCTTTTGCCGGATCTTGTTGATTGGCATAGTTAAACTCCATGCTTGATAAAGTGTTATATTCGCTGGTGGCCATCAAATTAAGCATATTGAACAATAAAACATAGCGTTCAAGCGGGTTAGCATCAGCCATTTTGATAAAGATTTGCTCCGTTGCCCTTGCTAATTGAGTACTGAATTTTAAGCCACATTTTGCCTTATGAAGCAGTGAATGGAGGCTTTCGAACTCTTTATTTAGTCTGAGTTGTTGCTCAAGCCATAGTGCTGGGATCTGGGCAACGTATACTTTTTGCATACTGCCGTCTAAGTTAGGCTTGGATTGCCAAGTATGGGGTAATTCCGGCCCGAGTAAAACTAAGTCGTAATCAGAAAAAGGCGCGATGTAATCACCAATATGACATACCCCTTTGCTATTTAGAGTCAGGCAAACCTCGTATTCAGGGTGGTAATGCCAGTTAAACGGGATTTCATTTAACTGATATAAGCAATATCGCCAAGAACAATTTGTCGAGGGAATAATCTTTTCGCACATCGCTCTCATAATATTATCCTTAATTTTATTATTTGATTGTTATTAAAATATTTTAACGAGCACATGTTATGAGGGAATATTATGTTGGTGACATCCATTACCCCTCATTTCACTGTTACATATATTTAAATATTTCATCACCTAGGCGCAAAGTGGTGATACATTTCAACTTGATAATAATACTTATCTATTCACTTACTTGGTTTCCTAAAAAAACCTACCTTTACAGGAAAAATACTTTAAAAAGGTGCGTTTCTTGCGATGACAGCGCTGTTCATTGATAGATTTGTACCTGTATGGGATAGAAAATGCAAACATCTTGAAGCTCATGCTGCTCAAATAGGTAATGAATTAAATTAGAGTTGTTAATTTTAAGTAGCATTATAGCTAAGTGATTTTTTCAGTAGCTCCGCATTATCGAGTGACTAGGTCAATGTACTTACTTGGTGTTAAGTATTGAGTTTTCTCTAATTTTCTTTTGCAAAAACAGATAAAAAATAGATCAGAGAGAATCATGATGAAACAGAATTTATCTCCATTTAAATTGTCGCAGGTATCGTTGGCTGTGTTAGTCAGCATGTTACCTTTGGGTGCTATGGCAGCAGATGCTGGCGTGCAAGCGGAGCAAGTTGAAGTAATTGAAGTACGAGGCATTCGTGCTTCAACCGAAAAAAGTCTAAATACCAAACGCTTTGCCGATGGCGTGGTTGATTCAATTACCGCTGAAGATATTGGTAAGTTACCTGATGTGACCATTGCTGATTCACTTCAGCGTGTACCAGGTATTCAGATCCGCCGTAGCGCAGGTGAAGGTGCGACGATTAATGTACGAGGTATGCCTCAAGTCACAACATTGCTCAATGGCGAGCAATTTTTAAGTGCTGGGTCGATTACTAAAGTACAGCCTGATTTTACCGACATACCATCAAGCTTAGTTGGTGCAATGAATGTGATGAAGTCACCAACCGCCGACACCTTGGCGGGCGGTATATCCGGTACGGTTGATTTGATCACCCGTAAGCCATTCGATCTAGAAGATGGTTTTAGTGGTGCTGCATTGCTTGAAGCCTCTTCAGGTTCATACTCCGAAGAAACTGACCCTAAATTTATGGTTTCTGGTGGCTACAACGGCGATCGTTTTGCCGTGTTAGCGACCGTTTCATATGATGAGGCAAACCTCGCTAACTACCGCTTTGGTACTTTAAATGACAAATGGGGTTATGCGCCATATGAGAATCATGAAAAAGCAGACTGTTGGTATTGTCCACAGTCAGATATGAATGGGGATGGAGACTCAGATGATGCCGAATTTACCTATGTAAACTACGGTATTATGAACCGTTTTACCGAACGTGAGCGTGTAGGCGCGACAGTCAGTTTTCAAGCGCAGTTAAATGATAATTGGACACTTAGTAGTGATGTGTTTTACACCGATATGGACGATGCGGACCGTCAAAAAGGGATTACGGCCGACAATGCATGGAATGGTCATTGGGATTGGCAAGAGCAACACGATCCGATCAATCGCGGAAAGTTAGACAACGGTCATAATTTGCATACAGCGCAAGATATTACGCTCCATTCTCCACGTGTTGTATCACACTCTGAGAGTCATACAAATAAACGCGAATCGACCAACTTTAACTTTGAATTAGAGTACAAAGGAGATGGTAACTTCTCGGGTAAAGCACGGTTTATTACTGCCGAGGCATCGCGCAGTCACACAGAAAATGTCGCGCAAGGCTATATAACCAGCGGTCTTGCTCATAGTTTGAGGCGAAATGATGGGACTGGTGCAATTGCGGTAAACCCAAACGGTTATGGTCCAGATCCTGTCCCGATGCGTTTAAATTTTGCCGGAAAACATCCATCGTTACGTGGCCCAGCGCAATTGCAAGGGGAAGCATTTGGGTCAAATATTGACCGCTATTCGATTGTCTCCACATACTCTGAAAATAACTATGATGAAGATGCGAATTTAGACATTTTACGTTTTGATGGCGAGTATCTGTTTGATTTTGGCCATTTAGAAAAAATGACATTTGGTATTCGTGCAAGCCAACGTGATGTTACTCGTGAGCAATATGTATTACTTGCGCCATTTTCTAACCCAGTCGGTGACGAGGTAGTCAATGTCATGTGGAAAGACCAAGGGTTGGCAGCATTTGACACCGATGGTAATGGTGAAATTAACACGGAAAAGGGTGATATCACGATAAGTGCAGATAATCCTTTATACTTTAGTGGTTTACCAAGTGGCTGGGTATCGAAGAGCAGTGACTTTGGCCCTGTGTCTATGGATGAATATTACTTTATAGATCCTCGCCAGCTTGATGATCCTTTTGCGTCCCAAAATGCGTTATACGCGGGCAATATCAAAGGCGGTGCGCCAGGTAGCTCATATACGGTTGAGGAAATGACTCAATCAGTTTATTGGAGTGCCGATCTTTCCAACGATTTCTATCGTGCAAATGTTGGTTTTCAATATATAAAAACTGAGTTGGATATTGTGCAAAATATTGTTGGCGAGTCTATTTGTACTAATTGTCCAGGCGCTGTTGCAACTGATGGTGGTGATATTGTGACAGAGCGTTCGTTCAATGATTTTTTACCAGCGGTGAATGTCGCATTTAATCTCAGAGAGGATCTGATTTTGCGTACATCATGGGGTAAGACCATGACGCGTTTGGATCTTGGTGCAATCGCTGGAGGACTGAGTATTAGTCGTGCTCGTGCAGGGGATGACATTGCTGCCGAAGAAGGCGTTAGCCCAGACTTATTGATTGCCACTGAGGGCAATATGCAGGGTAACCCAGAACTTGAACCATGGCGTGCAGACAATACTGACGTGACATTGGAATGGTATTTCTCTCCAAGTGGCTTAATGAGTGTTGCCTTGTTCAAGATTGATTTAGAATCCTTTATTGAATCAGCGCAATGGAAAATATCTGCTGAAGATGGCGATGGCGTAACGCGCCGTAATGTTACTGTAAACGGTCAGGTTAATGGCGCAGGTGGCACGATGGAGGGCGCTGAGTTTAGTTATCAGCAAGCCTTTGACTTCTTACCTGGATTTTGGAGCGGGTTTGGTGCTGCGTTTAACTACACGTATTCAGAAAGTGAGAGTGGTAAAACTGGATTTGGTGGAGAAGCCCTGCCATTAGAAGATAACTCTAAAGAGTCCGGTAATGCGGTCTTATGGTATGAGCAAGATGGTTTCCAATTTAGATTGGCGGCGAACTACCGCTCTAAGCGTTTGCATACGGTCTCGACACCTGGCGGTATGGGTAATGTGGGCATTTGGACTGAACCAACAACCTACATTGATATGTCAGCAAGTTATGATATCAATGACTCCCTGACGGTCTACATGTCCGGCAGTAATTTAACGGAAGAGTATGAGTCACAATATGCACAGTGGAAGGATAACCGCATGGCACAAAATATCTACGAGCGCCGCTTTACCTTAGGCGTGCGCGGTCGTTGGTAACGATTGATTTCCTTTAATCATTACACTCTATAGGGCCGCGAGGCCCTTTTTTATTGATTATTGAATCTAACCATCAAGTTCTGCCTTTCCAACTGCCACTCTTAATCATCGCACCTGCTTTGCTGTAAATACTCACTTGATGCACAAATCTAAACTGTGATTGCGTCATATATTGAGCTATTTAGATTTCATTGAACCTAGCCATCTGAATTAACGTGTTTTTGTTACCAGATCGAGAGTGGTTTTTATCCTGTGTCCCATTTGCGCATGTTTCTGTCCTAGTTGCAGAAGTCGCCACCTTATGAATTGTTTACACTCATCTTAAACATAGAGGAGATGCCAAGTGATCAATATCCCAGCGACAAAATATGCCCCGGCGACAATCGTCAAAAACCCGAATCGACGTTGGCCAGACAACCGTTTAACACAACCTCCACGCTGGTTGTCCACGGATCTCAGAGATGGCAATCAGGCATTGGCAACACCGATGGACCATGAGCGAAAGTTACACTTTTTTGAGCATTTGGTACGCTGTGGTTTTAAGGAAATTGAGATTGCATTTCCCTCTGCTTCGCAGACAGACTTTGATTTTGTACGTCACTTGATTGAGTCAAATAAGATCCCAAATGATGTATGGATCCAAGTGATCACTCAATCGCGTATTGATCTCATTGAAACGACAATGGCGTCATTAATTGGCGCACCAAGAGCAACCGTGCATTTATACAATGCGACAGCGCCGGTGTTTAGAGAGTTGGTATTCAAAAAAAGTAAAGCCCAAACTATTGAGCTGGCAGTTGCGGGTGTGAAAAAAATTAAAGAATTAGCAGAGCAGCAACCCGAAACCCAGTGGTGCTTGCAATACTCGCCAGAGACATTCTGCTTCACAGAATTGGATTTCGCGTTAGAGATATGTGAAGCCGTTAAAGAGGTGTGGCAACCTAGCCAGCAACGACCACTTATTCTTAATTTACCGACCACGGTTGAAGTGAATACGCCAAATGTGTTTGCCGATCAAATTGAGCTATTTATTAATCAATTTAGTGATTTAAGTGATGTTACTATCAGTGTTCACCCTCATAACGACCGTGGTACAGGCGTTGCCTCTGCAGAGCTTGCTTTACTTGCTGGTGCACAGCGTGTTGAAGGATGTTTGTTTGGAAATGGAGAGCGTACTGGCAATGTTGATCTGGTGACTTTGGCATTGAATTTATATAGTCAAGGAGTTGCGCCGCAGCTTGATTTCTCTGATATCAAAAAGTCAGTAGAGGTGACAGAGTATTGCAATCGCTTACCTGTGCACCCACGCCACCCTTATGCTGGTGAGTTGGTCTTTACCGCATTTTCTGGCTCACACCAAGATGCCATTAAAAAGGGGTTTGCGCAACGAGAGCAAGATGCTAGCGGATATTGGCAGATCCCCTATTTGCCGTTAGATCCCAAAGATGTGGGATGCAATTATGAAGAAGTGATACGCGTCAACAGCCAGTCAGGTAAAAGTGGCGCTGCATGGTTATTGGAGCAAAATCATGGATTGCAATTGCCTAGAACTTTACAAGTTGATTTTAGCCAGCAAGTGAAATCTTACACCGATCGAACTGGAATTGAGATGACTCTCGCAGAAATATGGCAGCTATTTAGAGAGAGCTATGGCGTAGTGTCCACACCTAGATTGGCATTAATTAACTATACCAGTCAGCCGCTTACCACAGGCCAGCAAATAGAAGCCAATGTCTTGTTTGGCGGACAAAAAATTCAACTCAATGGCAGTGGAAATGGGTTATTAAGTGCACTGATAAATGCGGTGCGCACACATTTTAATATCAATATTAATATCAAAAACTATTCTGAACACACTTTAGGTCATAAAACACAAAGTAAAGCAGTCACTTATGTGGAGTGTGAAGCGCCAGATCATACGCAATATTTTGGTGTGGCAATCGATGCAGATACGAGTCGAGCCTCAATTCAAGCAATTTTAAACGCGGTAGCAAACTATCTTATCCACGATAGTCGGTTTGATACCGAACAGCTTAGATTTGTATCTGCTCAAATAACTTAACTAACTAAAACAGCAGGTAAAATATGGAAAGCATACTGGATGTTATCAAACAAGAATGGGAGCAGCCAAAGGGGTTTGATCCAGGTATAGAGCAAATCGTTGTCAATGACACTCTAGATGAAACCAATAAAAAGGGCATACGTACGCGGTTTGTACGTTTTGCTCCGGGGGCGAAAACACAGGTTAAATTTATACACGATTACCATGAAGAAGTGTACTTAGTGCAAGGAGATCAAATTTTGCTGGATGAGGGGGAATTACAGCCATTGCAGGCATATCAGCAGGGCCACTATTTTACTCGTCCCGCGGGAACCTTTCACGGTCCATTTAGCAGTAACAGCGGTTGTATACTGCTCGAAGTTCATTATTACAACAAATAACAATTAATACATTTACAGATTGAATCAAAAGGAAATGAAATGAGTTACCAAACCCACGCCCAGACCTGGGAACAAAGAGCTACGATCCGAACTAGGCCACGGCGGATGATCGAGGATGATGAGTTATCATTTTACCCGCAAGAACGACAGCCGCTCTGTTTTGATCCCATCATCGCCAAGTTAGGTGATGAGGTACGAGATCAAATTTTGCTTCAGAGTTTGTATAAATATATTAATGATATCGTGATTTTTGAAACTGAAATCGTAAATAAAACAGCGCTAGATATTGCTAAAGGCCGATTTCCGTTTGAGTTTTCATTTGATGCCAGATACGACGCGATGTCAGTGGTTATTGACGAAGACTATCATGCTTTTGTTGCGATGGACTTTCAAAACCAGCTTGAATTACAAACGGGCATAAAACCCTTTCAAACATTTGATGAAATAGAGTTAAGCAGGGCGATCCCTCGCGCAGTTCACTCACTCAGTGATCCCGCGCATAAGGCCGGTATGGAATTGATTGCAGTGGCTATTTCAGAAAATACAGTGACGTCAGATGTGGCAGCGTTTGCCAGTGATAAATCGGTTAAACGATCTATTAAAGGGATCATGGCAGATCATTTAGCTGACGAGGGTCGCCATTCTCGCTTTTGGATCGAACTTGTGAAGATTTATTGGCAAGAGGTAGACGAAGTGACACGCATAGCTATCGGTGAAGCAATTCCTAAGTTTTTAGCACAATACCTGACAAATGAAATTCAAAAAGAGTTTGATACGGCATTAATTGCGCAATTGAGCTTGCCTCAAGTGGTGCAAAAGCGTGTGATGGATAATTTGGTGGGCAGCTATCCTATTACTAGCCAGCATCCAATGATTGCAAATATTCGTCGCTTTTTTAATGCGTCAGGCTTGCTTGAACACGAACCTACACGCATGCAACTTCAACAATATCTCGCAGGTTAATGAGAGGCGAATATGAAATTACTCTCTATTTTGCTCCGCAATGATAGTCCCTGTTTTGCAGAGCTTGGACAGCTTGCATATGATTTTGGTCACACTGTATTTTGTGATCAAGATGTACCGAGGGAGCAGAATTTTTGGCAAATTTTGCAACCTCAAGATAAGTTGGATCTGACTGTTTGTGCGTTACCGGATTCGCCACTGGGCGAGGAGAACACGCTGTATCTCAATGTTGAAAAGCGGGAGCAATATGCAAGTTATTGGTTGAGGTGTATCTGGTTTAAAAATAACCGTTGGTGGGTATTGAGTGAAGCCGAAATTGCGGCGAGCCATGCGATTAATGGCGCAGATATATACAGTGAATTGGTTGAGCAGTTACAAGACAATTTAACCGTTGCACTCACGCGTGTTGCACAAAGTGAATTAGATACCCTAGTTCAATGGTCGCCAAAAAACTGGCCTATCAATCAGGATTTAGCGCAAATACGTGCTTGGCATAAAACGAATGAAACCGCATGTACACCGCTCATTGAAACGACGACTTTGTTTGCTGGTTTTAAACAAGCTTGCCAGTGCTATCCCGATAATATTGCAATACGCTTTGACGGCCAAACGATGTCGTATGCATTGCTAGATAGATTGAGTGAACGAATAGCAAAGCAGCTATATAAGCGTTTACCTTCAGCGTCGGTTCAACCTGTGATAGCCATTGCATTAGATAAATCATTTGAGTTATACGCCAGTATTCTAGCCGTATTAAGACTGGGGGCGTGTTATGTGCCTATCGATCCAGACTATCCTCAAGATCGCATCGATAATATTTTAAACAGTGCCTCTGCGGATCTTGTCATCAGTCATCGAGCAGGTTTAGCCGATAACTTCGCTGATATTAACACCTTAATGAATGAAGGTGAGGATGTTAATAGTGAGCTACCCAAGGTGGCACAAAACCCATCTGCGAACGCTGTGCTTATATACACTTCAGGCTCAACGGGTATGCCAAAAGGTGTGCAGCTAACACATAGTAATATTTTTCATTTTTGTGATTGGTATAGCCGCTACACGCAGCTGGATACACACTCTCGATGCTTGCAGTTTACGACGGTCTCTTTTGATGCATCGCTACTGGATATTTTCCCGACGTTATTGGTGGGGGCATCTCTAGTCGTACCAAATAAAGAAGCACGCCATGATTTTTCGCAATTAGATGAGTTAATTCGCTCAGAGCAGACAAGCCATTGCTTTATCCCGCCAGCCATGCTGAGCGCATTACCAAATTATGAGTGGCCATCTATGCGCTATATCATCACAGGTGGAGATGTCTGTGATGCTAGAACGATTGCATATTGGTCACCGCGGAGCCAGCTAATTAATATTTATGGCCCCACTGAATGCACGGTATTGGCAACGTATAAAGCTTTTTCGCCAAGCAGTAATAACAAAGTGCTCGGTAAGCCGATACAAAATACACAGATCTATGTGGTCAATGAGCAAGGCAACCCTTGTCATACACTAGAGCAAGGCGAAGTCTATTTGGCCGGACCTGGCGTTGGACCTGGTTATTTCGGGCAGCCAGAGAAAACTGCAGAGTGCTTTTTAGCGCCGAGCGAATGGTCACAAGGTGCCCAGCTATATCGCACCGGTGATATCGCGTATTGGGATGAGCAGGGCGAGTTAAACTTTGTTGGTCGCAAAGACAATCAACTTAAAATAAGAGGGTTTAGAGTTGAATTAGGTGAAATTGAGAACACCATTTTACGCACTGGGTTATATCATCAGTGTGTGGTTTTAGCTGATGATAAAAAGCGCATTCATGCGTTTGTGAGTGAAGCAGAATATGCGGCGGATACCACGTTGTTGCGACATGATTTAGCACTCAGTTTGCCTGATTATATGATGCCCAGCCAGATAATTGAGATAACCACCTTTCCAGCAACCAGCAATGGCAAGGTTGATCGTCAAAAGCTGTTGGCTATGGTCCCGGAAGCCACAAGTGTTCAGCGAGCAGATGAAACCTTCAGTGAAATTGAGAATGCGCTTAGGGAAATTTGGGCTCAGGTACTTGAAGTTGATGAGTTAGATGTTGGTCGAGAAATGTCTTTCTTTGAATTAGGTGGTCACTCACTCCTTGTGTCAAAAATGCTTTTGGCGGTTAAAAACCAGTTTCCAGGTAACTTCACCTTGGCACGTTTTATGGAAAACCCAACCATTAGTGCACTTGCGGTATTGTTGAGTGGATCTGATCTGGATAAAGGCGCACAGATCTCAGATCGGATCTATGCGGATATGGTGTTAGATTTTCAGATCCAACCTCTGGATGGGAGCAACCCGAACGCATTTTCCCCTCAAACTGTTTTGCTAACTGGTGCAAATGGCTTTTTGGGGGTCCATATTTTGGAGCAGTTAATTACACAAACTGACGCGACGATTTATTGCTTAGTGCGTGCCACCTCTGTGGAATATGGATGGAAAAAAATACATGATGCGTGGCAAATGTTTGGCATTGAACCGGCGGTTTGCCCTACTAGAGTTAAAGTTGTATGTGGCGATTTAGCCAAGCCGCTTTTGGGTATGACTCAGTCTCAGTATGATCAGCTGAGTCAATCGGTTGATGTTATCTATCATAATGGTGCACAAGTAAATCATATCTATGATTACGACTACCTCTACAACGCAAATGTACAGTCGACCATAGAGCTACTTGAAATGGCCTGCCAGCACAAAGTTAAGCAGATGGTTTATATTTCAACGCTCTCAGCTGCGAGCAACTTAGATGCAAACGGGCGCATTGTCGAAGATGGCCCAGCGGAGCAATTACCTGCGTTTGTCAATAATGGTTACAACCTGACAAAGTGGGTGTCTGAACAGCTTGTATGGCAAGCTTACCAGAGAGGTTTGCCAGTGACCTTAGTACGGCCTGGCAACATTTGCGGTCATTCTGAAACCGGCCAGTGTGTTCCTGATCAAAATCGGATTCTACTGCTGCTTAAGGGCGCTGCGCAATTGGGTATGGCACCAGATTGGTCATTGAATTTCGATCTGTGTCCTGTGGATTTCATTGCCAGAGGCATGGTTGCTGCAACCTTATGTGAAGATAGGCATCAGCCTGTTTTACATTTTCATAATCCCAACCCTCTGACTTGGAAGCAATATGTTGGCCGACTGTCCAACTTTGGCATTCCCATCCATTTTGTGGGTGATACAGAGTGGCGAGATACGTTAATGACACTGGATGAGAGCAATGCACTATTTCAAGTTGTCTCATTTTATCTTGATGAAAATAATGAAGATATTGGTGATATCTCGCATATTGATAGCGCCGCTACTGCGACAAGGTTAGCGCAATTTGGGCTAGCTTATCCTGATAAAGATTTGGCACTGGTCGATGCCAATTTGGGCTTTTTAATTGCTAGTCAATTTATTGAATGCCCCAAAGAAGAAGCACAGCCAATTTAACAAACAATTTAATAATTAAACAAAGGAAACTGTTATGAGTACCCCTTATAAAGAGCAGCGTTCAACGCTTATTTATGTACCTAAAACAAGTACTATTAGTACGTCTGTCGATGTCAAAGCGACACCCGATCAGGCATGGGAAGTTGTTGGCAACTTTGCCGGCTTTGACAAATTTGTCGACGGTCTTGAGCGCATTGAAATGACAGGTGAAGGGATACGTGCTGTTCGCAAAAAGTTTTTTGCTGATGGTCATTTAGTTTTAGAGCAGCTGAATAGCTACGACGAGCAGAAGCATATCATGAGTTGGAGCCTATTATTTACCAATATGGATATCAATAACTTATGGTCTTCTATGCGAGTTGAAGCTTTGCCAGATGGTCAAGCTCGCGTGTACTGGGATATTGCTGGCGAGCCTGCAAATGAAGACACATTGCAACCGGACTTTGAGGACTTTATCGCAACATTTGCTGCGGCGGCATTGAATAATGCTAAAGGGCTTATCGAGCAAGCAGCTTAAATTTTTGGGGGTGTAATGAATCGCAAGTGCGTTACACCCTGATTTTAGATGTAGCAATTGAAAGGAATAATCATGAAAACAACGAGTCAAACACAGCGCAAAGCATATGCGACTATCCCCAATACAGGCACCGTATATAACGATATTGAGATTAATGCACCGGCTAGAGCGGCTTGGTCTGTGGTAGGGAATTTTTCAGCATTTGACCGATTTACTGATGGATTAGAGCGGATTGAAATGCTCAGTGATGGCGAGGGAGCCGTTCGCCGAAAATTTTTTGCTTCCGGTGATTTTGTTATTGATCAGCTAATGGAGCGAGATGACGCAAGCATGTCCATGCATTGGAATATCATTTTAACATCATTAGATATTCGTAATTTGTGGGAGCATATTCGAGTCGAGTCTATCTCAGATCAGCAATGCCGTGTGGTTTGGGAAATGGCGGGTGAGCCGAAAGACAGCCAAACTTCGCAGCAGCAATTAGAGACATTTTTGACTGACTTTGCTAAGGCAGCATTGAAAAATGTGGCGTCTCTATGCGTGTTAGAAACTGAGTCAGCTTAGGAGAAGGCTATGAGCACACTGTGGTTTTTTGTTGCTTTGCTGGTTCCGTGTATTTGGGGAGTTCAGGCTGTCATGCTTAAATTTGGGATCGGCGAGTTTCCCCCTGTATTTATGGTGGCTCTGCGATTTTTATTGATGTTGGTGTGTCTGGCTCCTTTTTTGACAAGATTAAAGGGGCAATTTGGAAAAGCATCGGCAGTGGGCTTAACTCAAGGAGTTGCGCACTTTGCATTGCTATATATCGGCTTTCAATACGCTGATGTGACCTCTGGGATGATTGTTTATCAAACGAATGCCATTTTTACCTTGATTTTAGGGTCAGTCCTATTAGGTGAAAAATTGACGCGCTTTGGCTTTGTTGGCACAGCGGTTTGTTTGGTAGGCGTCTCTTTGATCCTCGGCTTACCGCAGCAAAATACCAGTGTGTTGGGACTGGTCATTATCGCTTGTTCTGCTTTGATGTTTGCAATCGGTAATATTTGTGTACGTAAGCTGGGGCCTTTTGACTCTGTGGGCTTAAACGCAGCCGTCGCTATGTATGCATTCCCTATGCTTTTAGGATTATCGTTCTTAATTGAACAAGGCCAATGGGAGTCGATCACACAAGCCAGTTTACCTGCTTGGGGTGCATTACTTTACACCGCATTTTTGGGCGGCATTTTGGCATTTATTTTATGGTATAAATTATTGGCAAAATTTAGTGTCGACAAGATCTCACCATTTAGTTTGCTTATGCCATTTTTTGCCATGATAGGTAGTGTACTCCTATTGGATGAACAAGTGACTGTAGCGAATTGCTTGGGGGCGATTATTACGGTTGCGGGTATTGCGATCATTCAATACGGCGCTAGGGCCTGGTCTTGGCTTCGCCCTGCCAGTGTCACGGCATAAATGGTGTGAGGAATAAACGTATGTCTAGTATGAATAAAGCGCCCAGCATTGAATGCCAAATTTCACGGATCGCGATTGAAACTCAAAGCTGTATTTCGATATATTTACGTCGTGTTGATGGGTTACCCTTTTTGCAGTTCTCAGCTGGTCAATATGTGGCGCTAAATCTTGTAGTACAGGGACAATCGCTTCGACGTTGTTACACCATTTCCTCGTCATCGCAAGATAGCAGTGTTATCCGATTAACCATTGAGCGGGTCAATCAAGGCCTAGTATCAAATTGGTTGTGTGATCATGCTGCGATAGGGTTGAGACTTGATGTGGGTGAGCCTACAGGGCAATTTGTTTTGCCAAGTGAGTCGAAAAAGAAGCTGTTATGGATGGCGGCAGGCAGTGGTGTAACGCCTTTCATAGCAATGTTACATGAGCTGGTTGATACCCAATTATCTTGTGATGTGGTGATGCTGATATCTGTCAAACAACGTCAAGATTTAATTGGCAGTAACGAACTTGAAGCGCTCATTAAGCATTTACCCAACGTAAAGTTAGTGACGACTTTCACCTCAGAGGCTGACGTGTCGAGTGAGCAGTTTGGTAGGTGGACGGCAGAGCGCATTGCTGACATATGTTCTGATCTAGATGGGCGTTTGGCTTATTTGTGTGGTGGTGCGGCATTTACAACTGATATGCAACAAGCGTTAATATCGCTAGGTATGGCGCCAGAAAATGTGATGGTTGAATCCTTTTTTGCGGTGAATACCCACAATACAATAGAAGCTGAGCTGACATCAATGCACGTTCAGTTGATGCCACATGGTGTGCAATGGAAAACAGATGGCACGCAAACACTGTTGGCGTTATCTGAGTCACAAGGCGTCGAAATTCCGTCAGTATGTCGCAGTGGCTTGTGCGGCGCATGCAGTGTGACGGTTAAAGGCCCCTGTCATTCTGAAGGAAGAGAAGCGCTAGATGACGCCAGCTTTGACGCTGGCGTGCGTTTAGCTTGCATGACGTTTCCGCGCGGGGACTGCGTTGTGGAGCTAAATTAAGCGACTGTCTGTGGCTGCGCTATAAAGTCAACCGGTGCTAATCCGACACGACGCTTAAACATGGCACTAAAAGCGCCCGGGCTATCATATCCGACTGCCAGTGCTGTATCGATAACATTGTTGCCTTGGGCCAACAGCTCCATACTGCGCATAAGGCGCTTTCGTCTCAGCCATTCGCCAAAGCTTAGGCCTGTGGCTTGATGAAAGCGCCTTGATACTGTGCGATCTGAGACGCTTAGCATGTAAGCGGCATCGGTTAATGACCACGGGTGTTCCAAGCGAGCGGTGATTTTTTCACATAATTTTAAAAGTGCCTTATCTTCTGGTAAGGGGACATTGAAATCATGTAGTGACAAGTCGCGTAGCTCATCTAAAACAAGCTCTAGGATACGCTCCTCTTTGCCTCCCCTTGGGCAAGGAGTGGGAATATCAACGGCGCTATTTATTAATGCTTTAAGCAATTCCGGAACTTGGAAGATACCACAGTCACTAGGCAAATCTGCTCTGGCAAATGGGTCTAAAAACAAGGTTCTTACCTCTACTTGACCATGGGCTTTGATGCTATGAGGTACGTTAGCAGGGATCCATAGTGCTCTATCTGGTGGAATGATCCATCGACCTTGGGGGGTTGTGACTCTCAAAACGCCAGTCAGCGTATGTAAAAGTTGTACGCTAGTATGCGCATGTTGAGGTTCATTAATGCCGTGTGCATATGAATAAGCAAATGCCATGATGGGAGCGGGTAACTGTTCAGTTTGAAAATACATCGATCCTCCTTGTGAATTATGCCAATGTTGTCTTCAATAAAACTGTTTTAGAGTAAATGCTTTACCTGTGTTATTACTAAAATCAGCTTGAATACTTTATGCATAGATCGCGTGTACCTGAAAAGTAACACCAGTAAAAAAGAATAAATAAGTCAATAAATAACTGAATTAGATTTTATTTTGTATTTATAATCTATTTTTTGTTTTTTATTGGATGTTTTATTTTTAATTCGCTGAAGAGTAACTTTTCACACATTAGTGTATTGGTGATTAAGCAGTCAATCCAAATGGAATAAAAACTTCTCGTCATGAAGATAACTCATAATTATGTGTATTAAATGTTTAAAATTGTTATTTGTATTGTTGTACCTTATTTTATGTAGTATGTTTCTTTTTCATGGACGCATGTCCATAAAAAAAATGGGTAATTATTAAAAAAATAATGAAAAGGCTGACTCAGCCTAAACTTTTATAGTCAAAGGAATAATGATGTTAGAAGAACAAATCGAGCCCTGCTTAGCAGAGGATTTTTCATTTTCGAAAGAAGAATTAGAACAGTTTCGCAGACAAGGTTTTGCTGGTCCATTCACCGCATACACGCCAGAAGAAATGACTGAAAAATTCAAAAAGCTTCGCCCGAAGCTGGTGGACAGTCGAAAGTCAATTTACCGTGGAGATGACGGTATCTCAGGTAGTACCAATATATCCAATTATGATCGTCACCTCGATATTGATTTCCTTGCAGATCACATCTGTAAGCGTGAAATCGTTGACCGTGTTGCAAGCATTTTAGGTCGTGACTTACTATGTTGGAGAACGGAATTTTTTCCTAAATACCCGGGTGATGAAGGTACCGATTGGCACCAAGCGGGTACATTTGCCAATGTTGCCGCGTCGAAAAAGCCACAAATTGAATGGCCTGAAGGTTCTGAGCACTCAGGTACAATTACAGTTTGGACGGCGTTTACTGAGTCTACAATTGAAAATGGTTGCCTGCAGATCATGCCAGGAACGCATAAAACCATGAATTATGACGAAACCAAAGAACTCACTTATGATGAATCTCAGATCAATTCAGTGGAAAAAGATGGTATTAAACGCGGCTTTTTTGGATATGACTATCGCCAACTGCAAAAAGATCCGAACTGGAAACCTGATGAATCTCAAGCGGTTCCATTAGTTATGAAGCCCGGCCAATTTGTTATCTTTTGGTCTACCCTCATGCACGCTTCTTACCCTCATTCGGGTGAAAAAAATATGCGTTTAGGTTATGCCGCGCGTTATGTCCCGACAGATGTAAAAGTATATCCGTATTCGCAAAGCTTGGATGAGTTTGGTGCGAATGCCAGCCTTGATAACCATGGTTCAGTGTTAGTTTCAGGTACAGATTCAATTGGCCATAATGCACTGATTGAAAAAACGTTTAATAACACGCCGTTTAACCGCCGTGAGTGGTAATGCAATTAAGGAAAGATGATGAAAGACATTGAACAAACAGTATTGGCGCTGTGCCAAGAAATATTGAACTTAGAGTCGGTCTCTTTACAAGATGACTTTTTTGACATCGGTGGTGATTCATTGAGTGCGATTAAGTTGTTATCTCGCACCGATGCTCTTTATGGCGAAGACGCGCTGACCGCAGATGCATTATTTGAGGATGGTCGTTTGGGCGCTGTTGCTGAGTTTATTACCCAAAACCAAACAGCAACTGCGTAACTGATGACACTGCAGATAAATACAAAAGCTGAGCATGCTGATGCGTATTGGTTACGTGCCAATACAAAGACAAAAAATGTAAAGCTGCGATTAATCTGCTTTCCCTATGCCGGTGGAGGAGCGCGGATGTTCCTCCCTTGGCAAACAGAGTTGGGTGAAAGTATAGAGGTGTTGGCCTATAAATTGGCTGGCAGAGAGTCTCGGTTAAGAGCTGCTTTATATGCCGATTGGTCGACATTATTGGATGAGTTAATTGATGCGATTGGTATGCTCGACCAAGACTATGGCGAATGTCCGTATGTTATTTTTGGTCATAGTTTTGGGGCTCGCATTGCATTTGAGTTAACACGCAAGTTAGAAGCGTTACAAAAGCCGTTACCACTGCAACTGTTTTTGTCAGCATGTAGAGCACCGAGTGAGCCATGTATTTTGCCATATATGTATAACCTGGACAGCAGTGCTTTTTATGCTCGAGTCGCGAAAATGGGCGGTACTCCCGCTCATATTCTCGAAGATAAAAGGTTAATGCGTATGCTTGAGCCGATTTTAAGATCAGACATGGCCTTGTCCGAGTTATGGCCCGATAGTGAGCGGACACCCGTTAATGTCAAAATAACGGCTTTGAGTGGGGTGCACGACAAAATAGACCCGCCTTTGGTCATGCAAGCTTGGCAAAACTATACCCACAACAACTTTGAGTTAATCTGCTTTGAGGGAGAGCACTTCTTTTTGCACTCACACCAAAATCAACTGCTTAGACAGATTGAAAACGAGTGCAAGCAACTGATGGAATAACTGGGATAAGGATAATGACAGTCAATAAACAGACTGAAGCATCGGTGTTGTTAGCGCAAGTGAATGATACCTATGTTGAATTTGACCGCCAAATAAGCATTGCCCAAGCATTTAACAAACAAGCAAAGCGGACACCACATGCGATTGCACTTGAATGGCGTGATGTGAAAGTGACCTACGGCGAACTTGAAAGGCAAGCTAATCAGCTGGCGAATGTACTTAAAATGCGCGGTCATGAGCAAGATACGAGTATTGCATTTAGTTTGAATAAAAGCCCACGTATGGTGGTTGCGATGTTGGCAATCTTAAAGCTGGGTTCAGCATACTTGCCGTTGGATTCGAACTTACCTATTAAACGCCAGCAGTCCATGATTTATCAAAGTCGCACACGACTGGTGCTGTGTGAGAACAGTAAAGTGGAAGCTTTACCTCTGCCCGTTCACTTTATCAATTTAGAAGATATTGACGCTGAATGTCAGTTTGCAGATGCAAGTGAGCCTGAAGTTGCACACCGAGAAATGGCGTACATTAACTTCACTTCAGGCTCTACGGGTGAGCCAAAAGGAGTTGCTGTTGCGCATATTGGTGTGCTGCGGTTAGTCAGTGATGTTGATTATGTTGAGCTCAATGAGCAAACGCGGGTGCTGCATTTGGCGACGGTCAGCTTTGATGCGGCGACTTTTGAGATCTGGGGGCCACTGCTAAATGGTGGGTGCTGTGTGATATTCCCAAATGCGCTGCCAACAATTGCTAATCTAGGTAGATGTATTAGTGCGCATCAGGTGAATACATTGTTTATTACCACAGCCTTGTTTAACACAGTAATAGCGGAAAAGCCTGAAATATTTGAACCTCTGCATACCATTCTTACTGGGGGAGAAGCACACAATTTAGCGCATATGCGCAAGGCTTTGGCGGTACTGCCCAATACAAATATCAGCAATATATACGGACCCACGGAATGCACGACCTTTGCAACGGCTTGTCGGCTTACTTTACCGCTGGATGTGATGCCAATCGGTAAACCAATAGCGAATACCCGTGTGTATGTTTTAGATGATAAGTTGCAATGTGTGGCACAAGGACAAGAAGGAGAGCTATACATTGCGGGCGATGGTGTAGCTCTGGGCTACATAGGTCAATTTGAACTGACTCGGGCACGCTTTGTTGATCAAGTTGAAACCCCATTAGGGGGGGAGCGTCTTTATCGCACTGGCGATCGTGTAAAAATGCTAGCAAGTGGTGATTTAGCATTTTTAGGCCGAACGGATGATCAGGTGAAAGTCAAAGGCTTTAGGATAGAGCTGGCGGAAATTAAAACAGAGCTAGAGAGCTTAGACACTGTGATGAGTGCGCATGTTTTAGCGAGTGCGGTTGATGGCAATGAAAAACGCTTAATCGCGTTTTTATTACTCAATAAGTCTATCGACACTGGGGAATTGAATAAGGCATTAAAGCAGCGGTTACCACATTACATGATACCGTCGCAATATGTGGTTCTAACGGATATGCCATTAAATAAAAACGGCAAAGTGGACAAAGCTGCTTTGCTTTCAAAATATCGTGATACAGCTAAATAATAAGGAAAGACAATGAATTTAAGCAAAAGTGCGCAACGCGTTCAAGATGCCATAGTCGCTGCGGGTTGTGAGTTTTCTGTGGTTGAATTACCGGGCAGTACGCGCACAGCAGAAGACTCGGCAAACACGATTGGGTGTGAACTGGGGCAAATCGTGAAGTCGCTTATTTTTAAAGGTAAAGAGAGTGGTAAGCCAGTTTTACTACTGGTTAGCGGAAAAAACCGAGTGAAAGAAAAGCTAGTGGCAAAGCATTTAGGTGAAAAATTAAGTAAAGCGGATGCAGATTTTACACGTGAAGTAACAGGGTTTGCGATTGGCGGCATTCCGCCTTTAGGTCATCTGGAGACGCCGATTACTTTTATTGATGAAGATTTGCTTGAATACGAGACCGTATGGGCTGCTGCGGGTACGCCTCATGCAGTTTTTTCACTACCAGCAAATAAATTAATTGAGCTGACAAATGGGCAAGTTGTGCAGGTGAAATAGTATGTCTGATGGCATTTATTTCAACCAATCTCATAAAAATTTCCGCACAGAGGTGCGGAAATTTTTGCACCAACATGCAGTGCCCAACATTGATCGTTGGGAGTCAGAGCGCAAGGTCGATAGAGCCTTTTGGCAAGCACTTGGCCAAACTGGGTGGCTCGGTATTGCGATGGACTCGACAAGTCAGCCTCAAGAATCTAGTTGGGATATCTTTCATGGGATGATATTTATTGAGGAGCTTGGTCGATTGGGCAGTGCAGGCCTTAGAACTGCAATTGCTGTGCACAGTCATATGACGTTGCCCTATTTAACAAAACTGGCAGATGTTCATACCCGAGAAGTGTATCTTCACAGCGCTATTCGAGGGGAAAAAGTGGCGGCTTTAGCGCTTACAGAGCCTGATGCAGGCACAGATCTCAATGCGTTAAAATTAAACGCCCAAGCGCAAGCAGATGGCTTTGTGTTGAACGGGCACAAGCAATTTGTTGCCAATGGCACTGAATGTGATTTTTTTGTGGTGTTAGCGAGAACGTCTGAAGCAACTCAAAGTCGCTTTGGCGCAACGGGCCTTTCCTTGTTTGTTGTTGATGCGCATGCACCTGGTGTGCATCGAACCCCTTTAAACTGTTTGGGCTGGCACAGTGCGGATGTAGCCGAGTTGAAGCTAGAGCAGGTATTTGTGCCCAAGTCGCATGTGATTGGCAAAGTGGGACAAGGGTTTCAATTGATAGTTAAAGGCATGCAGCTTGAAAGACTGAGCGCTGGTGTGATGGCTTTAGCGGCAAACCGCTGCTGTCTTGAGCAAACTTGGCACCATTTAAAATCCCGACAACTTGGTGGGGCTTCGGTGAGCAAGTATCAAGTGGTCAGGCATGCTATGGCAAGATTGAGTACTCAGCAGGCATCAATTGAGCAACTGGCATATCACTGTGCATGGTCTTTCGAGCAGGGTAAAATGCCGATGAAAGAAATTGCAATGCTGAAAGTGGCCGCGACGGAGCTACATCAAGAAATTGTGACGCAATGTGCACAATTTCATGGTGCGCAAGGGTATGTAGACTCACATATTTTTGCGCGCTTTGTACGCGATAGTCATGTTGTAAAAATCGCCGCAGGTGCCAATGAGGCTATGAACGACTTAATAGCGCAAGCACTGGAAAACAATCCAAATATGGATCTATAGCCCTTATCCGGGGCTATACCATTTTTCATTATCATGTCGTTAGTCTGGAAACGGATTATTTGATTCTATCGGTTTTTCTTAAAGTAAGTTTAAATTAAATCAACTTCCAATTTCTGAGCAGTCTTGTGCCTAGTTTAACCGGCACAGGTTGTAATTTCAGCCGCTATACTAATAAGCATAACTAAATCATTATTGAAATCAAACCTTTTACTCATCGCCGTTCAGAGTAGACTGAATTGTTCCTTAGTTGGGTTCTTTAGGTATAAATTATTTCTATTTTCTCGGTGAGCTTGAATTGTATTGATAAAGGTTTGAAAAGTGCCGCAATATGCGTCTATTTGGCGGCAAACTAACCTTATTTGACGAGTTAAGGTGATGGCGGATTCCCCTTGGATCATTTGTCTGCCAACGAACAGATCCTATTTTTGCCATCACCTTTTTATTAAATAAGGTACACTTAATGAATAAGAATTTGCCAGCAGTTTTCGTGATTCTTGCGACGTTCTTTACGATCTCTTTTATCACTAATATTCTTGGTCCTATCTTTCCGGAATTGATTAAAAGCTTTGATATCGGCATAGCGCTGGCAGGGTTTTTTCCATTTGCTTTTTTTGCTGCGTATGGTGTGATGTCAATTCCTGCTGGGTTATTAGCGCAGCGTCTCAGTGAAAAGTTTGTAATGACATTGGCTTTTGCGCTTGCAGCCACAGGCTCATTGCTATTTGCACTCTTACCTAGTTTCGTGTTTGCGATGGTCGCCTTGTTTTTAATCGGCAGTGCCATGGCGTTCTTGCAAGTGGCCATCAATCCGCTGTTAAGAAAAGCCGGCGGGAGTGAGCATTTCGCAGTGTTATCTATTGTTGCTCAGCTACTATTTGGCGCTGGCGCGACCTTATCCCCTATTGTCTACGTTAATTTAGCAGATATGTCGCAGCAGTCTGGAAATGTATTAAATACACTGGTACCAGCGCAAATGAGTTGGTTAAGTATGTACTGGTTGTTTGCTGCTGTGTGTATTGTCATGATGATTTGGGGGGCTGTGACTCGCTTTGAGGGTGGCAATGATGAACAAGAAAAGTCGCAAGCTTACACACTAAAAGAGAGTTTGGCACTGTTCAAAAATAAAGTGGTGATTAAGTTTTTCTTTGCGATTGCCGCTTATGTTGCTCTTGAGCAAGGGATCGCAAATACTACATCACTCTTTTTAGAGCAGGTCCATGGGTTGGATGCAAAGCAAGTCGGTGCCGGTATTGTCAGTGAATTTTGGCTGATGTTGACTGTGGGCTGCGCGGCTGGTTTGATTTTAATGAAGCTGTTTGATGTACGCAAAGTACTTGCGTGGTTTTGCATCGGAGCGGGTATCAGTTTGGTCGCTGCTATATTTGGCTCTGTAGAGATTGCATTATTGGCATTCCCTGTTGCTGGCTTCTTTTTATCGATAATGTGGTCAGCGATTTTTTCGCTCGCGCTCAATTCATTTTCTCACGGGCATGGTGCCATCGCGGGTATTTTGTGCACAGGTATTGTGGGGGGGGCAGTTATCTCGCCCTTGATTGGTGCTTTGGCACAAGTATCAGGGTCGTTGCAGTTGTCTCTTTTGCTGTTATTTGTCCCATTGGGCTATATGCTGCATGTGGCCTACACGTCAAAACCTATTGTCAATAATCACACAATTAAATTGTTCGCGAAAAGATCACCAGAGCAGGAAGCATAGAGATGTCAGGGATGGTTGTATGTATTGATTTAGGGGGCACTAAAGCTTTGTGCGGTCTTGCCAAACAAGGTCGAATTGCTCAAGTGAAACGTTACCCTGTGCCTGCATCTGGCACAAAACAAGCAGTAACAGATTATGTCATTGAATTAGTCAAAAAAACGATAACGGATGAATGTGTTGGTATCGCCATTGGGATTCCAGGGGTCGTGAACAGTGACACAGGTGAAGTGTTTGAAGTCACAAATATTCCTGCGTGGCGTGATGTTCAGTTGTCAGAAATATTGAGTCGGCGTTTTAATGTGCCTGTACTGGTTCACAACGACGTAAATTGCTTTACGTACGGTGAATACCGCTACGGTGAGCATGGTAGGGTAAATTCCCCTTGTAAAAACATATTAGGTGTTTGCTTGGGGACAGGGCTCGGTGCAGGTGTGGTGATAGAAGAGCAGCTTTATACTGGTCGATATGGCTTGGCTGGTGAGTTTGGCAGCGCACCTTATCTGGATAAAACCATAGAAGATTATTGTAGTGGCCAATTTTTTAAACAGCGCGGTACCGATGGGGAGTTAGAGTATTTATCAGCAAAAGCCGGTAATACGGCTTCGCTTAAGCTATTTGAGCAACTGGGCACACATTTGGGGATAGCCTTTGCCCATATGCAGCTTGCTTATGATCCGGATGTCATCGTTATGGGAGGCTCTGTGACACAGTCTTATGATTTATTTGGTGAATCCATGCTGTCTACATTTACTCAATATGAGCAGTGCAAGCAGCTGAATATTCGTATTAGCCAATTGCCATATGCGCCCTTGCTTGGCGCTTTTGCACTGTTTGAGCAAAAGTATTGTGTTGCGACGTCGCTGTTTGAACACGCTTGAATATCAACTAAAAAGGTATGGCATGTCGAATAGACAGCCATACCTAGCTCAAAGGAAGGGAAATTAATCGACGGCAGTTATCACAGTGTCTATCAAGTGCACAACACCATTAGCTGTATAAATGTCTTTTTGTATCACATTGCTGCCTTCGATTTGCAGACCTGACGTGGGTAGCATGACGTGTGACCAATTGTCTATGCTACTGCCCATCATATCTCCTGCTGCAGTATCCGCGGCGTATAAATATAAAGGACGCCCTAAATACGCAACCTGCATCATATTGTCTTGACGAGCGATTAAAGACAGTCCTGGAATATTTTCAATTTGCGCTTGCGTTGCAATCACCGGCGGCCAAGCTGTTGCACATGCATCGTTACACTGGCTTTGTGCAAAAGTGAGATCATTGTCAAATGTGTAGAGTGTAAAGCCTGATTTTTCACTGCCATTACCAGCGACCAGTATTTGCTTGCTCGAATCGTATGCGACTGCGTCGTTTTCGCCGTTGTTGGTTCCTGCAAAATCAACAACGCGAATATCTAGCATATTTGCAGCAAGTGTTTCCACTTTTTTGCCGTTGAGCTTGAGCGCTGTCATAGCAGGCGCTTCTAAGTTCAACACATGCTGTGTCAGCACTTGTGTTAACCCAGCGGTGTCGGCGAGCAATGCATTGAGTGTGTCAGCTGGGATCTTTTGAAATGCACGATTAGTCGGCGCAAACACTGTAAATGTCGCTTCTTTGTTTGATAACGTGTCCACAAGGTTCGCTGCAGTTAAAGCTTGCACGAGCGTAGATAGATCGTCAGTTTCGACTGCGACTTCTGCGATGGTTTTTTCAGAAGCAACTTTCTCCGCAGGCGGCATGATCACTTTATCAAGCACGTGGATAACCCCGTTGTCGGCTTGCACATTTGCAGTTCTAATGACCGCATCATCAATGAATAATTTGCTATCTACGGTGCTTAATGCAGCCATATCACTGTTAGCCATTGTGACCATATTAGACTCTGACGAAGCGATAGCAGATGCCGCATCTGACATAACGCTTTGCCCAGATACAACATGGTATAACAGAATGTCTTTCAACATTTCTGTGTTAGCTCCAAGCGCATCTAAGGTTTCTTGTCCGAGTGCCGCGAACGCAGCATCGGTCGGTGCAAAAACGGTGAACTTAACGGTTGGATCTGACAACACTTGATCAAGTTCCGTTGCGCTAAGTAAGTTGACTAACGTATTGAAAGAGCCCGCCGCAGTGGCAACTTCGGGGATCAAACCCAGTGACTCAGGCACCGCCACACTGCCGACCACGACAGCATCGAGTACGTGGATAATGCCGTTAGAAGCCGGAATATCCGTTTGAGTGACCGTAATGCCTGCAAATTTCAACATGTCTGATGCTGCGTCAATGGACACACTTTGTTGATTATTTAACAAGGTCGTTGCGTCTTTACCGTTGAGTGACATCGCAGTGATGGAGTCGACACTGCCTGCAACAATGTGTTGCTTGAGGATGTCGCCTAGTACCTCGGGATTAGCCAACAAGGTATTAATTGTTTTTGTGCCAAGTGCTGCAAATGCGGCATCTGTTGGGGCAAAAATAGTTAGCGGATCAGAGCCTGTGAGGGCACTTGTCAAACCTGCTGTTTCTACTGCCTTCAATAGCGTCATGAAGTTTCCCGCAGCAGTTGCGACTTCAGCAATATTTTGGGTGGACGTTGTGCCAGCTGGCGGCATTAATACCGCATCAATGACATGAATAATACCGTTGTCAGTTTGGATATCTGTTTGAGTAACAGTCGCGGTGTTAATCAGTAGGTTTTCACCTGACAGAGATAAGGCTAATTTGGCGCCATTGACGGTTGCTGTTGTTTGCCCTGCTAACCCCAGTGCAGTCTCGGCGTTTACTTCTGAGGCGAGTACGTGATATGTCAAAATACTACTGAGTTGGTCGGTGTCGGCAAGCAAGCCGTTTATCGTTTCTGTGCCGAGTAGCTCAAATGCTGCGTCAGTCGGTGCAAACACTGTAAATTTGTTGTTTGTGTCATCAAGTGTTGCATTTAGACCCGTTGCGTCGAGTGCTGCGACCAAGGTAGTGAATGAGCCAGCTGCTTTTGCTGCATCATAAACTGAGTTTTCAGGTTGGTGAGGTTGAGTAATTACGACCGGGTCGTCATCATCAGAACAGGCGGACAGTACGCCCACCATGGCAACAAGTGCCAGTTTTGCAAGTACTTTCACGATCATCTCCATTGGAGTGGTTAATTTTCCGGCAATACGCGACTGGCACGCCAGTAGATCAAGAAAAAGTTTTACGGGAGCTGTCTCTTTTTTTCTGTGAAGTACTGACTTTACGTTCATCAACTTGTTTGTATTTTGGCTAAGTTAATGCTTTAAAAGGTTAAATTTTTACCATTAAGTGAGTTTTGAATAGCAGAAATAACATGCAAAAAAATACATATTTTTTTTAAAAAAAAAGCCAACTTAGACAAGTGAAGGCATCGTTTTAGTGAAAAATGACCTAGGTGTATTTGCGAAAATTAAGGCATGATCGTTTTAATTGGAGGAAATAGTCTAAAGAGCTACATGCGCATTTTCTAGCAGTTGTTACGGTTAATGTAGGTGTGAAAAGAGTAGATAGTTATTTGTACCTAAATTGAACTTATCGAGCATGAACTGGTCAATAACAATAATTTTAATTACCTGAAAAGCAAGGAAGTAAGATGCGCGTTCATCTAATAGTTGCTCACCCTGAAGAGAAGTCATTTAACTTTGCGTTGCATCAGATTGCTAAGCAAACATTTAATGAATTTGGCGCTGTCGTTACTGAGTCCAATTTATATGCTGAGCAATTTGATGCTGTGGCGGGAAGCAAAGATGTCATGGGGTTCTCAGAGCCCTCGGGGTTCAACTTAGCCAAAGCACAGCGATATGCTTTAGATAATGGGATATTTTGCGAACAAATTAAGCAGGAGCAGCAAAATCTAATTGCGTGTGATTTATTGATCCTTCAGTTTCCACTATGGTGGTGGTCATTTCCTGCCATTCTCAAAGGGTGGATTGACCGCGTATTAACCTCAGGTTTTGCCTATGGTCAGGGGGCCATATTAGCGCCAAAAAAGGTGATGTACTCAATCACAACTGGGGGAGCAGCCAATCAAGATGAAATGGCGTATTATAAAGGCAAAATTGATGGATTATACCAAGACGTATTTGGCTTTATAGGGTGGGAAATCGTGCCGCCGTTTATTGCCCATGGTGTACAGCAAAAAAGCCATAAAGCACGCCAGTTGATATTGCAAGATTACCAATCACATTTGAACACCATTTTGAGACATTAATCATCTAGTTATATCTAATGACCACATTATGCTAACTAAACAAGCGTGATGGTTAATTAAAATAATAATAAGGAAATCACATGAATAAATACGCGCTCGTCTTTATATCCTTCGCTTTACCGAGTTTTGTCTCGGCACAGACGGAGTTAACTCCAAATGATATGGTTAAGAAGGCGCACGCATTTGTGGCTGCCAAAAATGCTCGCCAACAACCCGCAACAACGGTACAAGACATAGATAACTTTATCGCGTTACTGGCAGATGAATTTGTGGATGAGCACGTGAGATACAATTTTACCTACACGGATAAAGTAAAGTTGCGAAAAGACATGGTTGCCAAGCTCAAAGATAAAGTGGTGCACAGTAAAATAGACATTCTTGATATCATGACAGGTGCTAACGTTGTTTTTATCAAAATGACGGAGTCAGGTAAGGTGAAACCTGCACATTTAGACAATGAAGTCGAATATAAAAAGACCAATGTCGTCTCGCTAGAATTTAATAGTGATGGATTGATAAAACACATACGACGACATCATGGGTGAGTCAATACAAGTTGTGGATTGATGCGCATAGTGTTAGAAAAGGGAGCTAGCTCCCTTGGTGTTACAAGCATAATTAGGAAGTTTCGAATTACGTATTTACCATATTAGTGGTAACGTTTTTCTCTAACCCGGTAGTCAATTATTTTAGTTCTATATTGGCAGCTGCTTGCGGCGCGGTACACGAAAATAGAGACACCAGGCGCTTGATAAGCACGTACAAATCTCCATTCGCAATTGTCTACTACACCACTGGGTATTGTTGTCCAAGCGCTGGCTGCACCTGCGAACATTAAGATCATGGTAAAAAATACTAATTTTAATTTAGACATTGTTTCCTCACTTTTATTTTTACTTTCCAGACGATTGAGACTGTTACTTTAGAAGGTTTGAAATGATGTACAATTAATAACCAGTTATTCGATAGGTTTTTACCTCAATGTAATTGAATGATATTAATTTGAGATGTTGACATTCTAGCTGGAGGCTTGATTTACCACCCTTAAGTGAGCAAATTTGAGATAACAAGGCTTGTTTAAAACATACGGAGTTAAAACAGCTTTTATAAACTGCGCTAAACAGAACCCTGTTTTTGTCTGAAATGAAAACGAATATGAAGATCAAATAAGCATGCCAATATACGCAATGCATCGTAATAGACTTTTCCCGTTTGGTTGATTCCCACTCTTAAAGCAAACCCCCGTTTGTTGTATCCATACCGGTGCAAGCTCACTACCAATTTAGAGTAAATTACCCTGTGGACAGCAAGTGTCCACAATCGTGTCACAGTGACACATCTGGACAACAGATGTGTCCATTCGGACACTCGATAAAAATACAAATTATAAAAGTCATTAAAAATCAAAGGTTTATTTTTATTTAATTGTTGGCACTGTCCTCGCTTATATCTAAGTATCGAAATCAACAGGTGGTATAAAATGATTAAAGGAACTCAGTCCCAGGATGAAGTCATCGCGCCAAGCACGCGTTCAAGTAAACTTAAATTCGTTGTTTCAGCGGTATTGATGACGCTGATCACCGTAGTGTCTATCCCAGCGATTAGCCAGTGGTACTCAGGTATAAAAACGGTATCTTACGCGCAGTTGATTACAGCCAAAGTGATAAAAAAAGATCTAGTGAGAGATGTGTCTGTCTCTGGTCGTTTAGTGGCAGCCAATGCGCCGCAAGTATATAGCCCGGAGCCAGGTCAAGCGACCTTGTTAGTTAAACCCGGTGATAGAGTGGAGCAAGATGCGTTGCTTGCAACAATCCACAGCCCAGAACTCGATGCCCAAATTGATCAGCAAAGTTCGTTGCTGACTCAGTTACAGTTGGAGTCCAATAGAGGCTTATTAGCAGACGATGAAGCACAACTTGAATTGGAGCGCAGTTTAGATGAAGCGACTGTGCGTTTAAATGCAGCTCAGCGCGAACAGCGTCGCTCCAAAGAATCTTATGACAAGCAAGTGATCAGTGAGTTGGACTTTGCCCGCAGTAAAGATACGCTCCTTGAGGCACAACTGATGCACAAGCATGCGCAACAGCGTGTTTCTATGGCTAAAAAGCGCTTAGATTTTGAGGCGCAAACAAGAGAACTATCGGTACAGCGTCAAACGCAAATCTTAGACGAATTGAAGCGCAGACAACGTGCACTGGAAGTTCGAGCGCCTGTGACTGGGGTCGTCGGAAGCTGGTTAGTACAGCAAAAAGAGCAAGTTGCAGATGCCCAAGCACTTATGACCATTGTGGATTTATCTGAATATGAAGCTGAGCTACAAGTACCAGAGTTTTATGCTGACGATTTAGGTATCGGGCTAAATGTTGAGATATCTCTTGGCGGGCAGTTTTATCAGGGGGCGGTGAGCTCAGTATCTCCAGAGATCCAACAAAACCAAGTTGCCGTGCGAGTGAAGATTGATGCCGATAGTGATTTAAAGCTACGTCAGAATCAGCGCGTAAATGGACGTATTGAATTTGAGAAAAAAGCGCAGGTACTGCAAGTCAAGCGCGGCCCGTTTTTATCAAGCTTTGGAGGCAAGCAAGCCTTCGTGATTCAAGATCAAATGGCTCAGGTACGCGACATTAAAATAGGGGTATCTAGTGTCGACTATGTCGAATTGATCAGCGGCGTTCAAGAAGGTGAAGAAATCATTATTTCTGACTACGACGCATTTAGCCAAAGCCAAACTTTTAAGATTTCAAAATAAACAACAAAAATTAAGGACCTAATTATGCTTTCAATGAACAATATCAGCAGAGTGTATCGCAGTGAAACGATTCAAACGCATGCGCTACGTGACTTTAACTTACAAGTGGATGCCGGAGAGTTTGTGGCAGTGACAGGCCCATCAGGCTCAGGTAAGTCGACATTTTTGAATGTGGCGGGGTTACTTGATGAGTTTAACGAGGGGGAGTATGTCTTGGATGGCACTTCTGTCAAAGGGCTATCAGATGATGATTTATCGCGTTTGAGAAACGAGAAAATTGGGTTTATTTTTCAAAACTATAACTTGATCCCAGACTACAGTATTTACGATAACGTGGATATGCCACTGCGTTATCGTGGCTTAAGTGCTAAGCAAAGACGTAATCGCATTGAGCATGCGCTTGAGCTGGTCGGATTATCAAGTCGCCATAGTTATTTACCCAGTCAGCTGTCAGGGGGTCAACAACAGCGAGTTGCCATTGCAAGAGCACTGGCAGGTGAGCCTAAGATTTTATTGGCTGATGAACCGACGGGTAACCTTGATTCACTAATGGCAAGGCAAATCATGGACTTGCTAAAAACCATTAATAAAGAAGGCAGTACCATCATCATGGTCACGCACGACCCAGATCAAGCCAGAGAAGTGAACCGCAATATACAAATCATTGATGGTCAAATCACGGACTACAGCATTTATGCGCCAGTTGAACAGGCACCAATCATAAATCAGAACCAGCCAGTGGCTTAGGAGGTAAACATGGATATGTTTTCTTATTATGTGCAGCTATGCGTGCGCAACTTTAAACGCACACCGCTGTTTTTTTCCCTGATTATTTTAACCCTGTCGATTGGGATCGGCACCTTGTTAGCTAATTTATCTATGCTGTCTTTGATGTCACAAGATCCTATACCCGGTAAAAGTGATCAAATATTCATTGTGAATATGAATACTTACGCAGGTTCAACGAATAACTTTGGCAGTATGCATACGATCAGATACAGCGATGCAAAAGCAATACTGGATGCTGGTGTCGCAGAAAATGCAACCATGCACTATGCAACTCATGTCTATAGTCGCCGTGCAGACTCTGATGATTTGACACGTTACTCAAGTAGTACGCGAGCGACCACCGCCTCATTTTTTGACATGATGGGCGCTGAGTTTGCCCATGGTAAAGCGTGGGAAAATGAGCATGGTACAGAGGTTGTGATTGGCCATAAGCTCAACATGACCTTATTTGGTGGCGAGAATAGTGTCGGCAAGCAAGTTGAGCTACAAGGTAAAATTTATAACATTGTCGGTGTATTGAAACCTTGGCATATGAGGCCGCTTTTTTATCATGCCTCTGAAGGAAACGCCTTTGATGAAACAGATGATTTGTTTGTACCCATTGAAGTGGCCATAGACAATAATTGGGCCATCTATGCGCGAGCGGTATCGACAGATAGCTACTCAGTACTGAGTGAAACGAGACAGATTAATGCGTATTACATTCAGACATTTGTTGAGCTGGTAGATGAGCAGCAGCGATTGGCTTTTCAAACCTTTATCGATAGCTATGCGCAGCAGCAAAAAGAGAAAGGTAATCACCGCCATGAAGTGGATAACCGACTTTATGATGTAAACGCTTGGTTGGATGAGAACGAAGTCGTCAATAAAGATCTTTTAGCGTTTACTTTTGCCACGGGTATCTTTCTGCTGGTGTGTATTTTTAATGCCAATAGCTTGATGTTATCTCGCTATCAGGCTGGGCAGTTTGAAGCAAACTTGCGTCGAGCGGTTGGCGCCAGTCGCAAGCAAGTGTTTTATCAAGGCGTGATAGAGAGTGTGATTTTAGGGATCACCTGTGCCTTGGTATCTTTGGTGTTGGCCATGAGTTTATTGGCCTTGTACCGTCAGTTATTCGAAGACTTGGCACCTGTAGCAGAATTGCCGCTACACATGATAGTGATTGGTGTGGGTGTGGCACTGACTTCCAGCCTGTTAAGTACCATATATCCGCTTGTGCAGGGCGCACGTACGCCGCTAGCTAGCATCTTGAAGTAAGGAGTAGCACTATGAATCTAAAAGCATTATTAAAATCTATGTTGCTGCGTAAATTTGCAACAGGTTTGCTTATTTTCCAACTTGTATTAACCATAGGACTGGCTTGTAACAGCTTATTGTTAAGTATTGAAGCCAATGAAAAGTTAGCCCGAGATGTGGGTTTTGATATGGAAAATGTATTGGTATTTCAGGTCCGTCCAACTTCAGAAGCCTTTTTAGATGCCAATTTCTTCTTGTCTGTAATAGATGAAGATATGGCGGCTTTGAATAAACTAGATGTAGTTGAAACGGTGAGTTTTACCAACCAATTGCCGCTGATGAAAGGCGGTAACTTCCACTCTATTGAAGATGTAAATCAACCCGAAGATGCGCCAGTAGAAAGGCAGTTTACAGGTGTGCCAATGTACTATGTAGGCGAACAGTTTTTTGACTTACTCGGCGCACAAATGCACCTTGGGCGTGATTTTACGCTTGATGACAATGCAACACATGGCTATTTAGAGAATCATGAATTTGAAGCCAATATCATTTTAACTCGTAGCTTAGCTGAGGCACTGTACCCGGGAGAAAGCGCGGTTGGCAAGCATACCTCTGAAGGGCGAGTGATCGGCGTGGTGTCGGATATTGCAATTAGGCCTTCGAGTAAATACCCACATCATGGCATATTCATGTATAGAAATATGGCTCGCTCTCAAATGCGTTTAATGTATATGGTGAAAGTCACCTCAGGTGATATACAAAAGACTAAAACGGCGATCACTGAGGCCATTAATCAAGTACACCCTGAACGAGAGATCCGAGAGATCCTGACCATGGAAGAACATCACAGTGATTATTTTAAAGAGTCGAGCAGTTTGGCAACCTTATTTAGCTTGCTGACCGGGATGATGTTATTGGTGACCATGATCAGTTGCTTTGCTCATGCACACTTTCATGTGTCTAAGCAAAAGCGTTTAATTGGTATTAGGCGTGCATTGGGCGCACGGAAAAAGGATGTATTAGTCTATGTGTTGAGCGAAAACTGGCTGGTCAGTGGTATTGCCGCACTACTTGGGGTCGCGAGTGTGATTGCAGTGAATATGTTATTGGCAAAAGTCATTGTGATACCAAAACCGGATGTTATCAGTTATTTGTCTTGTGTTATCATCGTGTTTATATCTGGTACTGCGGCAACCTGGTTGCCTGCATGGAAAACAACAAAAATAGCGCCAGTGGTTGCAACCCGCACGTTATAAAAATGAAGGAAAGACATGTAGTGACCAGTTAAAACGGTCACTACATGACATTTAAATGGTTATGAACACAATTCTTGTTGTCGATGACAACCCTGATATTTTAGATGCGTTAGATTTATTGCTGAGTATTCACAGTTACACTGTATTGACAGTCACTAACGTTAAAGATGCCATTTTGACCGTCTCTCGACAAAAAGTGGATTTGGTCATTCAAGATATGAACTTCAGCGAAGGGACCACATCAGGAGATGAGGGAAAGCAGTTATTTGGTACATTAAAAGAGCTAAACCCCACTTTACCCATCATTATCATCACCGCTTGGAGCCAATTAGAAACGGCGATAACGTTAGTCAAATCAGGTGCCGCAGACTATCTCCCTAAGCCTTGGGATGATAAGAAGTTATTACAAGCTATCGAAGAAAATATCTCAGTACAAGCTGCGCCTACCCCCGAGTGCAAATTGATTTATCAAAGTCGTGAAATGAGTGAGCTTATCTTTACCTCGACTAAGGTGGCCGCTGCGGATATCAACGTGTTGATCACCGGCCCGAATGGCTCAGGTAAGGAAAAGTTAGCTGACTTTGTTCACCAAAAATCGCAGCGTGCGAATGCGCCTTTTATTAAAGTGAATATGGGCGCTATCCCACAGGAGCTTATGGAAGCCGAATTATTTGGTGCAGAAAAAGGCGCGTTTACCGGTGCAAATCAAGCAAGGGCAGGGCGTTTCGAAGCAGCTGATGGCGGCACATTATTTTTAGATGAGATTGGCAACTTACCACTTGCAGGCCAAATGAAACTATTGCGCGTGTTGCAGACCGGTGAATTTGAGCGATTGGGCTCTAATGTGACGCAAAAGGTAGATGTACGAGTGATAAGTGCGACTAACGCCAACTTATTGCTCGATATTAAAAGTGGCGCGTTTAGAGAAGATTTATTCTATCGCCTCAACGGAATGGAACTGCAAATTTTACCGCTCAATAAACGCAAAGCAGACATTATTCCATTGGCTCAACACTTCATTGGTGTGGCGCATACGCTTACCAAAGAAGCAGAGCACTTTTTAATGCAGCAAACATGGCCTGGTAACGTTCGAGAGCTGGAAAATAGCTGTCGACGAGCATTAATTTTTGCGGATAAAAATCAAGTTGATGTCAGTGCTTTTCAAGGACATGAGCAAACAACAACATTGAGCGAAAAAGAGCACATGCAGCAGGTACTCGAGAAGCATAACTGGACGATTGCGCATGCGGCGCAAGAGTTAGGTCTCAGCCGTCAAACTTTGTATCGTCGTATTGAAAAGTTCAAATTGGAAAAGCATGATGAGTAAAGTGATTGCTTTGCTTTTTATTGGCCAACTGGCATTTACCATAGCCGCTGCACTCTATGGGCCGTCATATCCTTGGATATTTCTGATTTTAGGTATAGTACTGTTTACTGTTATCGGATATTTGTACCGTGCTTACAACCAAACTCAGGCCAATATTCAGCGCAGTATTGAACAGGGGTTTTTGAGCCTGATCGATGGTGATTTTTCGGTTAGTATCGCGCCCAAAAATGATCCTACTTATGACCGTGTGTTTAATTTATTCAATCAATGTACTGAAAAACTAAGAAAGGAACGTCAGCATCTTTATCAACGTGAGATGTTGCTTGATAAAGTGCTCAACACCTCTCCTGTGATCACGTTTCTGGTTAGTCCTGAGCATAAAATTATTTTTGCCAATCGCGCTGCAGAACTCATGTTTAAAGAAGGGGATTCTTTGTTAGGTCACAGTTGGCATGATATCAGTGAAACGCTAGATGATGACTTTGCGCACGCCTTGCAAAATAGCGGAGAGAGTATTTTTACCCTTAACGATCAAAACGGTGATGAGCAAGCTTGGCACTTGGCTAAATCTAGTGTGCGTATTCATCAAGCAAGCCATACGCTTTACCTGCTAAAAAGCATCACTCATGAGCTTGGGCGTCAAGAAGTACAAACGTGGAAAAAAGTGATCCGAGTGCTCAGCCATGAATTGAACAACTCCATTGCTCCCATTAGCTCTATGTGCCACTCAGGGCAATTATTGGCACAAAACTTATCTGAACCAAGATTAGATAGAGTGTTTAGCGCGATTTCTCGACGCATTGGGCACCTTAATGAATTTATTAAAGGCTATGGCGAGTTATCAAAACTAAAAATGCCGAATAAGAAGCCTGTTAACTGGGAATCTTTAGTTGAACAATTAAACGCATTATATCCGTTTGAACTCACAACGGCGCTTCCCTCCAAGCAGGTAGTTGCAGATGAGCATCAGTTAGAGCAGGTGCTTATCAATATTTTAAAAAATGCCCATGAAGCGCAAAGTGAGCAAAGTGATGCGCCACCGGTCCAGTTGAGTTTTACAGAACAAGGACAGCACAATGTGAGCATTGCAGTGCGAGATTTTGGCTCAGGAATGGCAGCAGAAGTACTGGAAAATGCATTACTGCCATTTTACTCTACCAAGCACGCTGGAACAGGGTTAGGTCTGGCATTATGTCGGGAAATTATTGATGCGCACCAAGGAAAATTAGCGTTTCGTAATTGCGCAGACCGAGGGGTTGTGGTGAGTGTTTCATTGCCTTTAGGCTGAGTTTTCACATAAAAAATAAAGCGCTTTTGGATAGCAATGAGCTGGTCGCATTGTTAGCTTTGCCTCTAAAATGATACATAGTTATTAAATTGGCATAGGAGAGTAGCGGCGATTTCGCCGCTGGTCTTTAAATATCGCGAATACTGACGCGGCTATTATCTTGGACATCAGAAATACTGGGTTCTTCAGACTCAGAAGGACTTTGCGGTGATTCAAAGTCATACTCTACCGGTCCATCTAGTATGGTTGCGGCCTTACCTTTTAACGTCAGTAGTTTTGAAGCGATAATATCGATATTACCGCTGGTATCTAGGGTGATAGAAGCGCCTTGGCTATACAGACCGAGCGTACCCATACCAAGGCCGCGTATGGTGATACCATCATCACCGTGGATCACTTGGCTACCATTAGGCGCACAGAGCACAATACCACCGACACTCTCAAGGTTACAGTCTTGTCCAATGACGCAGTTTATATGTTTCCCTGATTTGATGCTGCTATGGGTATTGGCGCTGGCTTCTATTTTACTACCGATAAGGTTTTGAATGCTATTGCTGTGCGTTTCAATGGTACTTCTATCTGTGCGCATAGCGACGGCTTTTTTTGATTTGAGGTGCGCACTTGCGCGTGCTTGCATTTGGATGCGGTTATCACTTTGGATGGTGAAGTCATCAGCACTGATCAGCGTCATTGCGCCTTGTTGAGCGGCTACTTGAATAAAAGGGGCGCTACGGTCACTGTTTAGCTCGATATGCTGCTCGCCGTTGAGGGTTTTGAGCAGTACCTTAGGTGTGCGCTCATTGTCATCAAAAAGCAGTTGGTTATCGGTGCGCGTTTGCATGATATTGTGTTCAGCATTTTGACTGGTGACCAAACTTGTTTGTTGCTGGTCGGGGGCAAACCCCATGATATAGGTATTGTCCGGGTCGTTATTGATGCAACCTATCAGTACTTGGCTGCTCGGCAAGAGTGGAAAATGCCAACCTGTGGCTTGAGCTTGGCCACTGCAGGCATAGCGTGTGAGTGCCTTAATTGCGTGCGGCACAACCGAGATATCTTCTGCATATTGGGGTTTATAGTTATAGTGCCCGTTGCTATCTAGGGCCACTTGAGTCGGATCATTGCCTGCTTGCTCGGTGACTACATGCGCGCGAAATACCATAGGTTTTGGTAAATTTGGTTGGATGGGGAGCTTAAACGGGTTGCTGCGAGGAATACAGGTAATCTTGCAATGATGGCGGGCACTATCTGGCTCTTCGCTGCTACCTGCACTGAATATGTGCTTTGCTTCAATGCATAAATAATCGCCACTGACTTGGCCAATGGCATTGCATACGAGTGAGAATGAATACCCAGGTAGAGCGTCTGGCACATTACCTGTGAGGCGCAGCACATCATTTTTAGCGCGTGCTGAGAGTTCAAAATCTGTGCTTAACTGGACTGTGCTTTGTGCATTTAAGTTGGGCTCAAAGTAATTTTTTGTGACACTCGTTCCTGTGCTTGGTGGGCTGGTGGATTGGTGAACTTGACTGCCCTCTAAATGCCATGCCACTTCTCGATTAAACTCAAAAAAGCCGACATGCTGACTGGTGTTATTGCGCTCTATACCATCGCTGCTGCGCAGCCTTAACTGAGTTCGACTGACATAAGGCGAGTTGAGGTTACTGTCACTGATCACCACTTTTTCGTTTAAGCCAGTGCACTCAAACCAGTAAAACAGCCCATATTGCTGCAAGGTTCGAAGTAAAAACTGGTGGTCTTGCTCAAGGGGTTGCACTCTGATTTTTTCAAAAGGGAGAGGGTGTGACAGCCGCCAATCAATTTGATCGGCTTGATAGCCCGCTTGAGTCAGTAGCTGCTGGATGACAGAGCGTACATCGGAGTTTACAAAAATGCGGCTGTGTTGAGAGTCGACCAACCTTGAGAGCTTAGGTTTGAGCGTAAGCTGATATTGGTAAAGCTGTGAGTGCACATGCTGAGCTGAAAAATCGCTCAAGGTTGCAGTAAAAAATGTACTCTTACCATCCTTATGTATTGTTTCAAAAGTAACAGTATTTCCTAGTACTAAATCATTATCAATTTTGAGTTTAGACTCTATTTTGACGTTTAATAAAAAAAACTCACTAATACATGAAGTTAATTCAAAGTATGTAACAAAAGCTTGATGACTCAGTCCATATATTTGCATCCTTGTTTGTGCCATTTTTCTATCCTTAATCGTTGAAGTTTTTCATTTTTGTTTCACTTGAATGTAACTTTTATGTAATCAAATTTCGGGTTTAAACTGTGTTTTTAACGCTTTAATATGAGTTAAACTCATACTTTAAGTTTGTTTTTGATCATAAAGTACGTGTTTTTGTTAATCAAATATTTTATTTTTGATTAAATGGTTTGATCTGGAGATTTATTTTATGTATTGTCTGTGTCGATTTTTGGCAAGGGTACAAATGTGGGTAATTATTGAATCAATAAATTAACAATAAATGATTCTTTATTACTGCTTTTTGATTTTAATCAAGCATTGATGTTGAAGTTTAAGCTAGGTATTTAGTTGCGGTTTATAAGCAAGACGATTTGCAATCCGCTAATTTAAGGCCATTTATGCCGCAGGGCTTCAATGGACATCATTCGCAGCTGTGAACACCTGTACCAAAACAATAAAACTTATGTAATTCACTACAAGGAATAAAATCATGGCGAGGTTGATTGTCTGTTTTGTGGCGCTGCTAAGTTTGTCTGCATGTATGACGACTCAGGTAAAATTAGATGTTCAGGCGACCGATAACATAAACTTAAATAAGTTTGATGAGCCATTGCCTGTGGTGTTGAAGGTGTATCAGCTTACTGATGTACAAGCCTTTAGAAACGCGACGTTTGAACAACTGTGGAAAGAAGATAGGTCTATTTTGGCCAGCTCTCTGATCACAGTTGAAGAGCGCACCATTAACCCTTCTGAACGCCTAAAAATCAATTTCGAGCGAGCTGACTCTGCCAAGTATGTTGGCTTTGTTGCGCTATTTCGTGAGCGCACCGACGGTAAGTGGCGCACCTACTACGACCTAAACGACTGGCCAGTACCATTATCAACGTCGCTTGATATCGAAGTCCAAAGCAATGCATTGTATGTACCGGGTGCGGAAGACTAGCTCATGATATTCGATAACCTGTCTTTTAAGCCAGTGTGGGCTGAAGGTGTGATGTTGAGTCAGCAGCACTTTCAGCACTTGGATAAGCACTTGCAAAGTGAAATGGCTGCGCGTAGTCGTTTATCGCAAAAAGTGCCTTATGGATTCTATCGCCTGCAGTTTGATGAAAGCGCTATTGCAAAAGGCGTGGTTAAACTATTGGCTGTCAGCGTTATTTTCAAAAGTGGCCGGTTAATCGAAATGTCGTTTACTGACTCAGATGCGCTCACTTATGAGCTCGATGACGGTCAGCAATCTGTGACGCTGAGTTTAGCACTGGCAACCAATCACGCAGTGAGTGACATAAAAGGTTATCCGCAAAATGGCCAACTCAGTGCCTACCAATGTGAATTTGTAGAATTACAAGATGAGCATGACCCTGCACGAGGCAAAGAGGTCATGGTGGCCAAGCCCAAACTAATGCTGATTGAAAGCTCATCCAGCCAAAGCTTTATTGAACAGTTGCAGTGTGCAAAGGTGATAACGAATGAGCAAGGGGAGTTTGCATTTGATACACATTTTGTGCCCTCACTACTTAACGTGCGTGTCCATGCACCGACATTTTCTCGGCTAAATAGTGCAGGTAATATTTTAAACGCCAAGTATCAAGCGCTGCAATCAAGTCGTACACAGATGGGCGTCGTTGAAGATTTTGGTCCCAGCGATTTAAAGCAATTTATGCTGCTACAAGCCATGTCTGCAAATATGCCTTATCTGAATCACTTACTGTTGTCCCAGTATACCCATCCAGAAGACATGTACATTGCCATGAGTACATTACTGACTCAATTGGCTCATTTTGAAGCAGAACAACAGATAGATATACCGCCTTATCAGCATGACAATTTGGGACAAATTTTTGGCTATTTTGAATCTCAAATACAGCAGCTTATCGGCAGCATTAGTACCAAGCGCTCCGCTAATTTACCACTTGAAAAGCTTTCTGATTCGATGTTTGAAGTCACTGGCTTTGAAGCCGATCAGTTTAGAAATAATGAGTTCTATTTAGCGGCATTCTTTGAGCACGAATCAACACAGTGGATAGAGCTGTTTGCCGACCAAGTGAAAGTGGCGGCATCGTCGCAAATTGAAATGCTGATCGCATCAGCTCTGGGCGGCGCTGAGCTGACCCACTGCCAAAGACCTCCCAGCAAGGTGTCACTCAAAGGCGGTTATGAATACTTCAAGATCAATGCCTCTAGTGCGGCATGGGCGCAAATAAAACAAGAGCTTTCACTGCGTATTTTTGTGCCATATAGCTTGCAAAGCGTACAAATTGAATTGGTGAGCGTGACCAAATAGGAGTGAATGACAGTTATGACAAGGACATCAACACACACTGAATTATTGGCGTGTATTTCGCCCGTGCTAGACATAGTGCATTCGGTCAGGCAAGGGGGTTGCCAGTCAACAGACATCGAGGCATTGCGTGAGCAAGCGCTGAATGCCTTTGATGAATTTGAGCGCGATTGTTACGCCAATGGGATCACCGCAAGTGACATGCAAGAAGCCAAATTTGCACTCACAGCCTATCTTGATGAGCAAATTATGGCCTCTGAAATGGAATCAAGAATGGCTTGGATGGCTCGTCCTCTGCAGCTTGAGCTATTTGGTAATTCAAGAGCTGGGGAAGCATTTTTTGAAAAGCTGACTCACATTCGTCAAGCCGGTGCCAGCAAGCGGGCGGTTATCGAAGTGTATTTCGTCTGTATGCAGCTGGGTTTTGAAGGAGTTTATAAAATTAAGGGTGTAGAGCAGCTTAAAGCCCTGATGTTAGATGTGCGCGCCCAGTTGGAAGAGCTATCAGGCAAAGTACCGCTGAATTTATCAGACACCTGTATGCCTGCTGAGCATGTTGTGACGCAATTGGGCAGAAGGCTTCCTTACTGGGTGATCTTCAGTATCACCGTGGCGGTGTTGTTGTTGATGTATTTGGGCTTTCACCAATATTTGCAAGGCAAAGCAGACGAGCAGTTTATTGAGCTAGAGCAACAGGTTGCAGTATTAACGCAGTTAGAAAAAACAGGGAATATTAGGTAGTGCTATGGCGGGTTCAGTTAATAAAAGTGGTTTAATTCACCTCTTACTTAATTTCTTTTCTTCACGAGCAACAGCCAAATGGATAGGACTTTTTGCTCTACTAAGCTTGGCTTGGTTTGGCGGCCGTTTCATTGGCTTAGGTGGCGTTGATCAGCGACTATGGTTGATGGGCGGCATTTTTGTCGTCTTCATGCTGGTGCTGTTTGTGCGTTGGCTGTGGGCAAAGCGCTCTGGTGATAAGCTGGCGTCAGAACTGGCTAATCACAATGCCAGCTCTGAAGCGGAAGTGGCAGAAATTAAAGAAAAGATGCAAGACGCTCTGGCTGCATTAAAGGCGTCTCACCTCGGTGCTGGATATCGTGGTAATACGGCGTTATATGCGCTGCCTTGGTATATGATCATCGGTCCGTCTGCGACCGGTAAAAGCACCTTGTTTGCTAATTCTGGACTGCATTTCCCCTATTCTAAATCGAATCAAATGCATATTCAGGGCTTTGGCGGTACGCGTAATTGTGATTGGTGGTTTTCAGATCAAGCGATTTTAATTGATACGGCAGGCCGCTATACCACTGAAGAGAGCGACAAAGAGCAGTGGTTGTCGTTTTTAAAATTGCTTAAGAAAAACCGTCCAAAGCTACCCATCAATGGTGTAATGGTCGCCATCAGTATCGCGGATATTTTAACTTCAGATACTGAACAAGTACGAGACCATGTTAAGCAAATTCGCACTCGTATTGACGAACTTATCAACCAACTTGGGATTATTTTCCCGATTTATATCGTGTTTACCAAAACCGATTTGATTAGCGGGTTTGAGCCGTTTTTTAACGAGCTATCAGAGCAAGAGCGCTTGCAGCCATGGGGCGCTTACTTACTGGATAAAAATCAAACGCCAACCAGCGATGAGGCTTGTGACACCTTTAATGCTGAAATGGAGAGTATGTATCAGCGTCTGTGTCAGCAGCGATTAGTCAAGATGACGCGCGAGCGAGATACCCAGCGTAAACAGCTTATTTACGACTTTCCAAATCAGTTTAAAGCGGCATCTGATAAGGTCAGCGAGTTTGTTGAGATCTTATTCAAAGAAAATCCATTCCAAGAGATCCCTTGGTTTGCGGGCGTCTATTTTACCTCAGGCACGCAAGAAGGGGTGCCCATTGAGCGCAGCTCTAAAACCAAACTGGCGACCTTCCGCTCAGTGTTATTTGAGTACCGTCAACAAAGTTTAACCAGCGCATTTTTTGTCAATAAAGTTTTCAATGAAGTGATGTTTAAATTGCAAGACCTCACTAAAGGCAACCGCAAAAAGCGCAAGATACAAAAATGGGTCAAAGGCTTGGCAATCTGCACCAGCATCACAGCGATTGGCTTGATGTCGGGGTTGTTGTTTAACTCGTACACCCATAACACGCAATTGCTTAATACCGGTGAGCTATTGAGTAAGCACGTAATTGCCACCAGTGTGGAACATCAATCTGAGGTTGAGCAGTTTAATGCTGTGTTGGCGTTGTTTGAGCACTATCAAACACTCGAGGCGTATGAGCAGAAGTTACCTTGGTACTTTCTATTGGGCGTGTATTCAGCGGACACCACCAAGGCACCGATAAAACATATCTTGCAGCAGCGCGTGCAATCATTAATTGGCGGACCAGCAGCACAGCAAATTGCAACGGCTTTGGCCAGTTCACACACTCAGTGGCAAGACTTGCAAATCGCTGAAGAACAAGTGATCAAACGTGTCGAACCGCAACTGCGAGACAGCTATTACAACTTGATGAAGTTTCAGCTGATGATGAGTGATGAGTTTGCGCGTTTAGATCATGCGTTTGTGAGCAATGCTATTTTGAGCATGGTGGCACAGCGCTTAGAGTTGGATATCGAGGCGGATGAAACGGCGCAAACCACAGAGAAGATGCGTGCCTTGGTTAATTTTTACATCGCACAATTACGCCAAGACACTGAAGCGCCAGGGCTGGATGTGTGGACGTCACAGGAGCACCTCATTGCACAGGCCAGAGCCAACTTAACCACAGATCCGCAGCCTGATGTGATCTACGGGCAGATCAAGGACAAAGTCTCTGTTTCCAACCCTGAACTGACGCTCGATCAAATGATGAGCCAAAATAATAAAACCTTTTTGAAAAGTGAGTTGACTGTACCGTATGTCTTTACTCAAAAGGCATGGCAATCAGAGGTATACAGCGAGATAAAGCGTCGCGCAAACATTGCTTTTTCTGGTGATTGGGTGATGGGGACTGAGCAAGCAGGTGCTGAAGGCGCCATTGATGAAGCCAAAGCCAATGAACTGGCCAGCGCTATTCGGGCTTTATATTTTAAAGAGTACGCCACGGCGTGGTTTGATTTTATTAATGCTGTTGAAGTAAGACCATTTAATACCAGCAACGCAGCCAGCCTAACATTAGGGCAATTGTCTTCTACGCAAGGGCCTTTGGTGGATTTAATGAAGGCCATAGACGCCAACATTAACTTGAGTAATGCACCGCTTCAAGAGCCTGAAAAGCTCAGTGGTGTGAGTGAGAAAATCATTGATAAAGTGAAGTCAGATACCTTGCTTGGCAACAGTAAAGGGCTTGAAAGCTTAAGCAGCAAAAAAGTACCTGAATTGGCACAGCGTTTCGCGGATTTAAGACGCTATACCTCAGTCTCTGAAGAGGCACAGGTTTCAGATTATCTGCAGCAATATTTAGGTGCATTAAGTGCCTTCCACTCGGATATCAAAGACATTGCAGCCAGTAATGATGATGACTTCATGGCGATGGAGTTTTCACGCTCGCTATTAACGGGTGAAGACAAAGAGAACGCATTGCAAAGTGCATGGGTGGTGGTAGAAAGCCAAGTGAGAGCGCTTGACCCAGACAGTAAGCAAGTGCTGGAGCGACTATTAAAAGCGCCGTTATTAGCCAGTGTGCAAACCGTGATGAACGAAGCAAGAAGTCAGCTAAACGATCGTTGGTACAACAATGTGTATATCAGCTACAAGGACAACCTCAAAGGTAAATACCCGTTTAACTTAACTGGGCCAGATGCCGCAGTTGAGGACATCTCTGAGCTACTTAATCGCGACTCCGGTATTTTTTGGGAATTTATGGATGCAAACTTGGCCCCGTTTTTAAAGCTTAAACGCGGTGTGTGGGTAGAAAAAACTTGGAATGGCATCGGCCTTGGTTTTGACAAGCCCGTACTGGATAAATTGACCAAGGCGCGCAAAGTAACGCGTTCATTGTTCCCAAGAGAGGGCTCTGAAGTGGGGATCAGTTTCCAAATGATGCCTGTTGCGCAGCGCGGTGTGCGTGAAACCTACATAGGTTACAGTGACCAAAGCTATCGCTATCGCAACGAACCTGAAGAGTGGCGCAGGTTTACTTGGCCCGCAAGAACAGGGGCAGAAAAGGCCACCATCTATGGCATGGATCGCAAAGGCAATCGGATAGAGATCCAAAAAGACGGCCCATGGGCGTTATTGAAAATACTCAACGAAGCGCGTGTTAAATGGGTTAAAGGCACAGAGTATATGGCGACGTGGGAGTTGCTATTGCCTGAAGAAGAAAGTAGCGAAGCTCATGAACATATTCAGGTACAGGTAGCGCTTAAATCTAGTCGCAATAGCGGTATCTTCAGCAAGTACTTTATGTCGTCTTTTGCCTTGCCAGAAGCCTTGTTCACAGGCCGTGTGCAACTGGCCAGTCAAGCAGCAAAGCAGGTGCAGTAAGGGATGAGTATGTTCAGCTTTTTTTCCAATAAAAAACCCAACAAGGTACCCGTGAGCTTGCCTTTTGGCTTTATGGGCAAAAGCCCGATACAAGCCGATTTTGTGAAGTATCACGTAGACTCGCGTGAAGTCATCAACATGGATCATTGGCTGCAAGAGGGCTACGCACATGTGTGCCGCAGTGCGTTGCAAGGCGACAGCCATTTTGACGACCAATTGACAACGCTGTTTTTTATTGCTGGTGGTGAGGCTGACAACAGCATGATGGGAGTATTGCAGCCAAGCCAAGACAAAAGCGGTAGGCAGTATCCATTTAGCTCATTTATTTTGTGCAGTAATGCGGACTTTAAAACGCATCCGGCGTTTTTATTGTATGAACGCTTTAACATTATTCGCTCCTTAATTTTAAATCATGAGCTGATCAAAAGTGCGAGCTCTTTAGAGATGATGCAAAAAACAGCACATGAGTTACAGCCTTTGGGTGAGATGTGCGATCAGGAATTGGACTTTAATACTTCGATGGAAGCGCTAAGAAAGCAACCCATTGAGCGCATCTGGTTTGCACTGGGCTTATCGACTGTTGAGCAGCGCGGCGCACTCATTGAGCAGTTGATGCATGCGCTTAAAGGCTTATCGGCGCAGGGCTGCAAACGCAGCCAATTTGGGATCAAGTTACCGATGCCACAATTAGGTGATGACAGCAAGCTGGTCGCCGCATTTTGGCTACATTTGATCACCAATACGGTGGCAGATAATCACTGGCAGCCTTGGTGCTTTTACAACTTTGGACAGCTCAGCTGCTCAGCCTCTTTGGTGGTGTATTGCCGACCTGTGCCGGCCTCTTTTTTTGCATCGGTTTGGCTTGATTTAGCAACAGGCTCAACGGTGATGGATTTTACCAAGCTCAATGACAATCAGCCGGTATCAAGCAAGGCATTAGAGCTGGCAAAAGCCACCAATATGAGTGTGTTTGATACCTTGCGTAGCTGGAGCAAAGTGTAATGGCACAACCACATGGTTATCCGTCTTGGCAAGCATGGAGCAGCGCACTTCTGAGCGAATTTGAGCCAGATAAGTGCGGTGAAGATGTGCGCTATGACGATGACTTTAAATGTGTGAAAGCCTCGTCATCAGGCGCGTCAGAAGTTGATTTTAAAGAGATATTTATCATCTCTAGTAAATTACTGGCGGAAAAAACCAAAGATTTACGGGTGGCATCTTATTTGTGTTTAGCAGCCACACAAGAGTTCGGGATCAATGGTTTATTGCCCAGCTTGAGGCTGTTCAATGACTTGGTAAAGCAGTTTGATAATGCCCTGTACCCTGAAAAGCCGCGAGCGCGGGCATCAGTACATACGTGGTTCTTACAGCAACAGCAGCGTTTGCTCAGTGTGGCAGATAACATTGGCGGCACGACCCCTGAGCATTGGCAAACACTCGATGCAATATTGCAAATTTATGCCAAAGAGGTTGTGCCATTTTTAGATGACCAAGCTGGTCCTTTGGCAGATTTAGGGGCGTGGTGTGAAAAAGGCAGGATCAGTCAGCCGATGCCTAAGCCAGATCCTAAACCTGAACCAAAACCAGTTACCCAAGAGCAGCCGCAACCAGCGCCTGTTGCTGACCCTGAGCCTGCGGCGGTAGCTACCAAGGCCGCAGAGCCGATTGTGGTACCGCCTAAGGTGACAACGCAAGCAATAGATTCTGACAGCGATTATATGGCGCAGGTTCGCACTTTGTTAAAGCATGACAGAGCGCAGCAAAACTGGCCAAGAGCCATGCACTTAGCACGCGCAGTGCGTTGGGGCGCATTGGCCTTACCGCCTCATGACGATAATTTAAAAACACGCTTGCCCGCACCGCGAGAAACCGCGTTTGCACCAATAAAAAACGCGTTGGCAAACGAAGAATATACCGAAGCGCTGGCAAAAGCAGAGGCGCTGTTTATGGAAGGGGCGATGCATTTTAATTTGGACTTACAAAAGTTCACCTTGGATGCGTTGGCAGGACTATCAAAGTCCACTTTAAAAGGCTGGTTGGAGCTGCAATTAGCGGCAATTGCGCAGCAATTTCCTAAATTATTGCAACTGAAATATGAAGATGGCAGTGACTTTTGCAGCGCGGCAAATCGTGAGCGCATTCAAGAGCACGCGCTGTTTCAAGGCGGACAAAGCCAAGACGCTGGCCAGCAGCAGTGGCAGGCGGCGATGAGTGAAGCACAAAAGCTGGTGGATGATAACGAACTAAAAAAAGCATTGCAGCTGATAGATACCCAGCCGATGAGCACGGCCTTTGATAAAGCTTGTGCGCGCCTTAATCAAGGGCGACTGCTACTGAGAGCCGAACGAGCCAGCTTGGCAGTGCCGATTTTTCAGCAATTACTGTCAGATATTCAAACCCATCGCCTTGATTTGTGGCAAGAGGATTTTGCAATGGACGTTTGGCGCTACGCCAAGCAATGCTTTGAGGAGATGTCTCAAACGCAAGGAGATGAATTTGATTTGCAAGTGGCTGCCATTGAGTCGCAGCTATTGGTAACCAAAGTGAGCTCAGCGATCGACTGGGTGTAAATCGATACACGATGACCTTTCTTTATGGAAAGCGTAAAGAGTAACAATAGGGAAGAGCATGACAGATACATTTCAAAAAGAAATACCCAGAGCGCGGATCAATATCGCGCTAGAGCTGGACACGGATGGCGCCACACAAAAAAGTGAGCTGCCAATGAAAGTGCTGGTCGTTGGTGACTATTCAAATGGTCAAAACGACGCAGACTTAGCTGAACGTGAACGTATTTCGATCGACAAAAATAACCTCGAGCAAGTACTCAAAGATATCTCGCCCAAGGCGCAATTTCAGGTGCGCAACCGCATTGCAGGCGATGGCGATATCAGCGTGAACTTAAAGTTTGACGAGTTTAAATCTTTTGACCCAGAGCAGGTTGCCGCACAGGTACCTGAGCTCAACAAAATGATGTCGATGCGTAACTTGTTACGGGATTTGAAATCAAACCTATTGGATAACTCATCACTGAGAAAAGAGTTAGAGCGCATCTTACAGAGCAAGCCTGAGCTCGATGAACTCAAGGCGAAACTGGATGAGCTGGCACCGCTTGCCTCTGAACAAGACAAGCAGCCTAAGCAACCGCAGGAGTAAGGACACCCTATGAATATGCAAGAAAACCTAAATGTGGCTGCACGCGCAGAAGAAATCGAAGCGGTTTCTACGTATGAAGCCATTTGTGACTTAGTGGATATTGATCCGGTCGGCAGTGAGATCAGCATAGATACTTTCAGAGATGCGAACAACTTGGCTGAAACCAATACCAATGAGCGTTTAACCGCGGCTATCAACGTCTTTTTAGACATGGCAAGCTCAGATGGCCAGCAAGTATCCCGTATCGATAAGCTGCTATTGGATGATTACATTGCTAAAGTTGACCGCATTATCTCAGAGCAGTTAGATGAGATTTTACACCATGAGAACTTTCAAAAAGTTGAATCGGCATGGCGCTCTTTACGCTATTTAATTAATCGCTGTCCTAACAATGCCAACGTTAAAGTTGAGCTGTTAGATGTAGATAAAGAAACCTTGCGTGATGACTTTGAAGAGTCACCAGATACCACACAGTCTGTGTTATACAAACAGGTCTACACGGCTGAATATGACACGCCGGGGGGCGAGCCAATTTCAACCATGGTGTCTAACTTTGAATTTGACTGCTCAGCACCGGATGTCTCCCTTTTGCAAGAGATCTCGCGCGTGTCTGCGGCCGCACATTGCCCATTTTTAGCCAGTGTTGGCTCGAAGTTTTTCTTGAAAGATTCACTGGAAGAAGTGTCTAAGATCCAAGATTTACGCTCTTACATGGAACGTGCGGAGTTCCAGCGCTGGAAAAACTTCAGAGAGTCTGAAGACTCGCGTTATATCGGTCTTGCGTTCCCGAGATTTTTACTGCGCTTACCGTATGGGGATTTAAACCCAATTCGTAACTTTAATTACCAAGAAGAAGTGACCAGTGAAGATCATGAGCGTTATTTGTGGGGTAATGCGACATTTGCCTTTGCAGCCAATGTGATCCGCAGCTTCCACGAAAATGGCTGGTCAGTGAACATTCGCGGGCCGCAATCAGGTGGACGCGTAGAGAATTTACCACTTCATTCATTTGAAGCCGGTCGCGGTCAAGAAACCAAAATCCCAACAGAAGTCCTGATCTCCGAAACCAAGGAGCTGGAATTTGCGAATCAGGGCTTCATTCCTCTGAGTTACTATAAAAACTCTGACTTTGCGTGTTTCTTCTCGGCAAACAGTGCGCAAAAGCCACAGATTTATGAAACGCCAGAAGCTTCTGCAAACGCTCGCATTAACTCACGTTTGCCATACATCTACTTGGTGTCGCGCATAGCCCATTACATGAAAGTATTGCAGCGCGAAAACATCGGCTCGAGTAAGCCAAGGCATGAGCTTGAGCAGCAGCTCAATGATTGGTTGGGTGCCTTAGTCACTAAGATGAACAACCCTGATGAGTCGCTTATAGCGACACACCCATTGAAAGATGCTGAGGTCAATGTTGCGGAGATCCCTGGTAACCCAGGTTATTACCGAGTCAGCACCTATGTGGTGCCGCACTTCCAAGTTGAAGGCATTGATGTACGCCTAGCTCTGGTGGGGCAAATGCCTGGTGAGAAATGAAAACCAGACATGAGTTCAGTGAAGCGTATTTAAGGCGGGGAAACCTGCCTTCTCTTCAAGTCACCTTAAAAATAAGAGTATGGTTATTCAAATATAAATAGGTTGGGGATTACTAGAACAGTTTTTGAAAACCTTAAATAGGTTAGAGGAACAACGAAGAATATTAATACGTGTCTAAGGTTAAAGTTTTAGATCTTGTACCAAAGTAAAGCAAGCTTACTGAAAGCGACACTCTCATATAGTGCATCATAAGAATGCTAACTCGCACATTAAGAGAATGTTGGAAAGTATTAATAAATGGGTGTCGGAATGAATAAACTTTATTACTTATTAGTGTTGTTTTTTTCGCTGAGCTTGTCAGCAGAAACCGTAACACCCGAGATGCTTTTTGCAAAAAATAAATTACAGGAAACAACTATCTCCTATACCAAGGCGATGGAAACGTGTTTTGAACATACTCCACGAGTTAGGCCAAAACAGTTAGAGATAGATAGGCTTGAAACAGAATTAGTTGTAAATGCAGTAAATTATTTGCATTACGTGGCACTTAATCATTGCATGAAAGACGAATATATTCGTTTTTTAAGCGCGGTTGAGTTTTATAACTCCCTTGTCAGTAGTGATGAAAAACTTACCGTTGGAAGTTTTGTCACTGACTCCTTAAAAGAGGAGGTACAAGGGGAGTTAGAATTTAAACAGCTGCCAGAAGAGGTCCAGCAGCACTTTTTACAGCTGGATGTACTAAAAGTGCCATTTGACGTGGCCACGCTAGTGATGGAATTACGTGGTGATTTGTAAAAGAGGTGGATATTACTCTGAGCTTGTATAGAAGGGGCATCTATAAAAGTGATTGCGTATACAAATTCAGAGTTGAGTTAAGTTAAGTTAAGTCTTATTAGTTTGGACACACTGCATATAAAAAGAAGAAATAGCAGCGGTGATGAGCATGGTGAGCTGCGCTAATTGGTGTACTGATGAATCTAAAAGCAGATCATTTTATTTGGAAAATTATATGTGTGGTGCAAGTGGCTGTAACTTTGTTTTCAATATACGAAAATCAAAGTTCAGCTATTTATGAAACGAGCGCTTCTTTTTTAAAAGGTGTTCTTTTTATTACAGATTTTTTAGTTTTAGCAGCAAACATATGTCTGATTTTACAAGTGCGTGTTCTAAGTCAAAATGCGTGGATTTTAACGGTTTTACTATGGTGGCTTGTTAATGTTTTTTGTTTATTAAACGAGTTTTACTTGGGCGGTTATACCTCATCTGAAATGTTATTTATGGGGAATATAATTTGGATTTTAATTTTATTTTCTTTGCCTGTACTTAAGTATGGCGCTTTTGTAAGTGATACAGCGAAGACATGAATAAAGTTGATTGCATAAGCCATTACAGCTTGGTGTGCGTTAGGCCGCTAATGAAATAAACGGATTTATAAAGTATTGAAAGATTGCCCTGGGTTGGCGGCAACCAACCCAGGACATGTTCCCAAATTGGCATGAAGCGTGGCGCTTTTTTTGGGATCTAACACAGCCGAGGCGGTGTTAGAGCGATGCCATTAATTATCAGGAAACAACTTATATTAAAAGGAGAATATAGAAATGGCAATTCCAGCGTATTTGTGGTTAAAGGATGACCAAGGGAATGAAGTAAAAGGTTCAGTAACTGTGGCTGAGCGTGAAGGGTCAATTGAAATTTTACACTTTGACCATGAACTCCGTATCCCAACGGACAATGACACAGGAGAGCTAACAGGGACTCGTAAGCACGAACCTTTCATCATCACAAAAGCTGTGGATGCATCTACACCGTATTTGTACAAAGCATGTTCAAATGGTCAAACACTAAAGCAATTAGAGCTTAAGTGGTACCGTATTGATGACACTGGTACTGAGCGCGAGTATTTCCGCCACACGCTTGAAGATGTAAAGATCACATCTATTACGCCAACCATGCACAACGTAAAAGATCTGGACAAAGAGCGTTATCCGCATCTTGAGAAAGTGAACATGCGTTATAAGCGTATCACCTGGACTTACCTAGACGGAAACATTGAGTTTTCTGATTCTTGGACTGAGGGTCGTTAAGACCACTCATCAGAGGCAAAGCAGTGCTTTGCCTCTTTTTAAACAACTCCATGGTGACGCAATATGGCTTTATTTGATCTGTTGGCGCAGTCTCAACAACAAGCATATAACCCCAATAAAACAGCGACGCGCTCATTGAGTGTGTGTGAGCATCTAACGCAGTTGCTCAATGCACGGCGCGGCGTGCTGGGGCATTTAGAAGATTACGGTTTACCCGATGTAGAAGATATTTACGAGGGACTGCCTTATTCACAACATACGTTGGCCAACGAAGTAAAAAAAACCATAGAAAAATACGAGCCACGTATTGCCAATATTGTTGTGCGCCCAGTGGAGATTAAAGAACATAATTGCGTGATCCGCTTTGATATTCGCGCAGAGCTAAAAAGCGGTGAGATCATTCGACTGAATACCCGTTTTGCATCAGGCGGCAAAGCCGATGTAGATACTCAGATCAAGGACGAATAAACATGGATATGCAACAGTATTTTGATGCGCAAATGCGTCTCCTAACACAAGCTGGCAAGGAGTTCGCTCAGCAATATCCAGAGCATGCGGGGCAGCTTAATATTGATGCGCTCAAAGACCGCGATCCGCATGTTGAGCGCTTATTAGAAGGCGTTGCCTATATGACGGCATATACGCAAAAGCGCCTTGATGAGTCATTACCAGAAGTCTCTGAGCAAGTGTTGCGTCAAGTGTGTCCGCTGATGCTGAGTAATTATCCGTCCACGACCATTATGCAATTCACCCCTAAGATGACGATGCAAGGGGCCACAACGGTCGAATCGGGTACGCAAATTAGCTCCCATGGGGATAAAACCACCCCAGTGGTATGCCACTTTACCACATCGACAGATACACCAATTGCCCCGTTTGAAGTGTATGCAGTGGATTATCAGGAGTTTCACAGTGGTGCTAAGTTAAGTTTAAAGCTCAAGCGCTTGGGCCAAGGTGTGGTCAGTGACTATGAATTAAAATCTTTGCGTTTTTACTTGTGTGGTGACACGCCACTGTGTGCCAGCTTATATCACCTAATGACCAACGCCAGTGAACACATTGAAGTCAGTTATGGCAGTCACTTTGACAAACTCACCCAGCTGCTCCCTAAGTCATCGGTGAGCAGTGCCTTTGGTCATGGCGAGTTTGGTATCTTACCCAACAGTGATCAGTGCCATCCAGGCTACGCGCTACTGCTTGATTACTTTAATAGTCGTGAGCGCTTTTATTTTGTAGAGCTAAACAACTTCCATCTTTTAAAGTTTGATGCCAACCTCAACACCCTCGATATTGAGATCACCAGCCAAGTTAAGCTGCCACCAGGGCATAAAGTTAGCCATGAAAATATCATGCTCAACTGTGTGCCCGCAGTCAATTTGTTTGCGTGTGATGCAGAGCCAATGCGCTGCTTAGATAATCAAACCGAATACCCGATTACGCCAATACAAGAAAAGTCCGCAGAGGCATTTTGCTTTGAGGTCACTGAGCTCAAGGGGAAAAACCGCAGCTCAGGAGAGAGCGTTGATTTTCAGTCTCGTTACACCAGTGTATTTGAAGACGAAAAGCACCTTTACAGCTTGGTATCCAAAGATACAGGCGGCGCTGCCCCCAAGGTGTATGTGCAGATCTCTATGGATGATATTGATGCTGTGCAAACGCTGTCAGCGAGCACCCTGGCACACAATGCCGTGTGGCCAAGGCAACTGTTAAAAGAGGGCGACATTCATGTTCCTAAAGCCAATGCCCCTTTTGCGCTGACGATGAAAAATGTGATCCGCCCAAGCAAGATGCTGCACTGCCCCAAGCAGCAAAAACACTGGCTGTTGATTGGCCTATTGAATATGCGCTTTTCTCAACTTGCCGATCCGATCCAATTAAAAAAACTCTTAGCGCTGTTTGATTGGTCAGGGCGCTCAGAAAATCAAAGCCGGATCGCCAGTATTGTTGATGCCCACTCAAAGCCAATTTCAATGCTGCAAAAAGGGGTGTTTGTGAAAGGGCTAGAAATTCATTTGACCATCAATGAAAAGCAGTTTGTGTGCTTGTCAGATGCTTATCATTTTTGTGATGTATTGCATCAGTTTTTTAAGCTTTATGCGCCCATTAACGAGTGTTTGCAAACCAAGGTGACGTGTGTACCTAGCTACCACACTTGGTGTTGGCAGATAAGTTCCGGCGAGAGTTATCAGATATAGCCATGACAGAGCAAAAAAAACACCCAATTTGGGCCAAATTGCCCGCCCCGATCGCCGCATTGCTGGACGCGCCATGGCAATTTAGTTTGTTTAAAGCCATGTCGTTAATCGAAAAGCATTGGGCGATGGAGGGAGAGTTAGAGCAAGGCGCAAGCCAACGTGTACTGGTGAGCACCTTCAAAGAGTTAGGCTTTCCAGCATCGGATATTCGCGCTTGTGAATTGCTGCTCAGCCAGCGCGGTAAGCTGAAGCTAGAAACCGCATTTTTAGGCTTGTATGGCGTGGATGCGCCGATGCCCCATTACCTGCTTGAGCAGGCTGCTAACGATGAAGAAATGGGCGCACGTACACGGGCATTTTTAGATATTTTTAATCATATTTTGTACTGCCAATTGTACCAAGCATGGAAAAAATCACAGATCAATTTAGCGGGCGTCGGCGCGCGTCAGTTTGACCAAATGGTGGCGGCGATTTATGAAAATAGCCAAGGCGAAAGCAGCAAGCTTAACTTAGCCAGCGCCAACCAAACCAGTGCTGCTGGCTTGCAACAAGTGCTGCGCCAAGGGCTAAAGCAACCGAATTTGCAAATTGCTGACAACATGGTGGAGTGGCAAGAAGTCACAGAAAAACCACCAATCAGCGCTGAGAATAGCGTCACATTAGGCCAAGACAGCTTGCTGGGCGGGCAGGTATTGATCACAGGTAATCGTGTGCAAATTGACATTGGCCCGTTGAGTGAAGCACAGGCTCGCGCGTTGTTTCCAAATGGCGACGAAGGGAAAAAAATGCATAAGTTACTGACTTGGCATACCGGCAGCAAAATGGCATGGCAGGTCAAAATTTTAATTGAAGTGAAAGAGCAGCATCCAGTGCCCTTGGGGGAATGTGAGCTTGGCACCAGTAGTTGTATGGGCATTGTAGAAGCGCACATTGCGCAAAGAAACTTTTTAGACAGTGATTATCAGTCATAAATAGGCGTCTTCAGAGCGCGCTCTGAAGTAGGAAAGAGTCAGAATAATTTTAAATCGCAAGGAAATAAAATGGACGCGACAGGCATTAAGCAACTTATTGATAAATTAAACGCACATACCGCAAGCGCGCTTGAAGCAGCGGCAGGCTTTGCCGCTAGCCGCCAGCACTATGAAGTCTTGCCTGAACATTTACTGCTTAAGCTGATGGAAGATCACCACGAAGGTGATGTGGCTAAAATTCTGCCTTTTTTTGAAATTGACCAAGATACTCTGTGGCACGAAGCGCTCGGCTTTATTAATCAACAAGACGCAGCCAATCAGGGCAAACCTGTGTTTTCTCGCCGTTTATATGAATTATTAGAGCGTGCTTGGCTCACTGCTAATGTGAAGCACCGCAGTGAGTGGATCACTGGGGCTGCCTTGCTTGATGCGTTTAAAGATCTCGTCCCGTTTAGCCCTGCATTTGGGTTGGCGCTAGAGCTTGATAAGCTCGATATTCACTTTTTAAAAGACAATCTCGATAAAATTTGCAAAGGCTCGACTGAGCGCATGGCGTTTCAACCTGTGGATACGGGCAGAGCGAGCACTTTGCAGCAAAATGGACAAGATGCAGAGCAAACGGCATTGGACTCATTTTGTGAAGACCTAACCGCAAAAGCGGCCAGTGGCGGCATTGATCCGGTACTTGGACGCAGCGAAGAGATCCGTTTGGCAATCGATGTGTTGTGCAGAAGGCGCAAGAATAACCCGATTTTTGTCGGCGACCCAGGGGTTGGCAAAACGGCGGTGGTGGAAGGCCTTGCACAGCGCATCGTTGCCAAAACGGTGCCAGATGAATTGGTGGGTGTGCGGATCATGGTGTTAGATATGGGCTTGCTGCAAGCGGGCGCTGGGGTAAAAGGCGAGTTTGAACGCCGTTTAAAGCAAGTGATTGACGATGTGAAGTCATCCAGCACGCCCATTATTCTCTTTATTGATGAAGCGCATACCTTGATCGGCGCTGGTGGCGATGCCGGCATGGGCGATGCGGCGAACCTACTGAAACCCGCACTGGCACGAGGCGAGCTGCGTACACTGGCGGCCACTACTTGGAGCGAGTACAAACAATATTTTGAGCGCGATGCCGCCCTTGAAAGACGCTTTCAGTTGATTAAAGTCGACGAGCCCAGCGAGCAAAATGCCAAACTGATGTTGAGTGGCATTAAAGAAAAGTACGAGCAACACCATCAAATTCATATTACCGACAGCGCCATTGAAGCGGCGGTGAGTTTATCGGCGCGATATATCACGGGCAGACAGTTGCCAGACAAAGCCATTGATGTACTCGACACTGCGGCAGCAGCAGTGAGAATGGGCGCCGCCACCTCTCCTGTGATCATCGAAAATGCCCAAGAGCGTGTCACCTATTTAACCGAGCGTTTGGCGCGATTAGAGCAAGAGGCAGAGCTGGGCATTGAGAGCGATGTGGTCAGTGCAGAGTTAGCCGCTGAACTTGACCAAGCGCAATCAGAGCTTGCTGCAATGCAAACGCGCCGCGCTGAGCAACTAGACACCCATGCCTCGATTGCCAGTGCACAGCAAAGCCAATTACCAGAATATCGCCGCCAATTGAAATCGTTAAACGAAGAGGGCAATGCGGTCTTTTGCGAAGTTGATCAAGATACCGTGGCACAAGTGATTGCTAACTGGACAGGGATCCCAGTGGGCAATATGGTCAAAGATGAGCTGCAAAACCTCCTTGCGCTCGAGCAAAGCTTAGGTGCGCAGGTGGTAGGCCAAGAGCAAGGACTAAGTGCGCTGGCGCAGTCACTGCGTGTGGCCAAAGCTGGGGTGTCGGCATCTTCAGGCCCGCTTGGGGTGTTTTTATTCAGTGGCCCATCTGGGGTGGGTAAAACAGAAACCGCTCGACATTTAGCCAATGTGCTATTTGGCGGTGATAAGTTTTTAACCACCATCAATATGAGCGAATACCAAGAGTCACATACGGTGTCGCAGCTTAAGGGTTCACCACCGGGTTATGTGGGCTATGGTGAGGGCGGTGTGTTGACCGAAGCGGTGCGCCAGCGTCCTTATTCTGTGGTGCTGCTTGATGAAGTTGAAAAAGCCCACCCAGATGTATTAAACATGTTTTATCAGGTGTTTGAGCTGGGCATGATGCGCGACGGCGAAGGCCGCGAAATCGATTTTAAAAATACCGTGATCATCATGACCTCTAACATCGCCGCTGAGCAAATCGCCAAGGCATGCCGTGCGCCAAATCAAGACGACGAAGACGTGTTAGCCAAAGCCATCAATGAGGCGCAAGGTCTGTTAAACCAGCAAGCAGATGAGACGCCAACCGCTGACGAGGACTGCGACGAAGAGGCGCAAACGCCTTGGACCATGCCAAGCCTATCTGAGCTAAATAACTTGATTAAGCCTGAGCTACTGAATCATTTTGCGCCTGCATTATTGGCGCGTATGCAGGTGATCCCATTTAAGCCGCTAGACAGCGATGCACTAGAGAATATTGTCGCTTTAAAGCTGGAGAAAGTGGCTGCGCGCTTAAGTGAGAATCATCAAATTACACTGCGGGTTGATCAGAGTGTATTGAGCCATTTATCAAAGCAATGTGCGCTGTCTGACAGCGGCGCTCGCTTGGTTAATGCCACCATAGAACAGCAAATATTGCCGGGTGTTGCCCGCTCAATTTTAGGCTTTTTGAGCGAAGAAGATATGCCAGATCTGCTGACTTTAACCTTAAATGATGACGGGCAAATTGAAGCTGTATTTGCCGATCTGGCCTAACTGAGGGAGCAGCACCATGTTTGGACTAGATGCGGGAAAACTGACCGGCGCCGATGAAAGCCACTTTGGGGTGACGATTGCAGGGCTGAGTGATGCGCTGTTTCAGGTGCAATCCTTTCAAGCGGATCTTGATGCCCTGTGTGATGATTGCATATTTGACATTCAAGTACTGAGCGAAGAGCTGGTGGAGCCGGATGTATTGATCGGCAAAGACATCAGCTTGATCATTGCGTGGAGCACTGAAGATCTCACCGTGACCGGATTTTTAACCAATTATATTTGCCATGGTCAGTCTCATCAGGGGTATGTGTATACCTTAACTTTGCAATCAGGTCTTGCAAAGCTTAAGCAACACCGTTCAAACCGGATATTTACCGATATGAATCCTGGGCAGATCATCCAAAGCGTGCTGCAAAAGTGTGATTTCCCATCGGCTCAGCTCGACTTACAAGTCAGCGGCCCAACGCTTGATATGGTGGTGCAATATGATGAAAGTGATTACGACTTTATCACACGTTTGATGCGCCGATACGGCTATGTATATGGCTGGCGAGAAACCGACTATGGCATTGCCAAGCTGGCCATTTGCGAGTCGAGTGATAAATTTGCCAGACCGCTTAAAGAGATCACCTTGCCTTTTGTTTCACCGAGCGGGCAGGTGCGCACATGCGAAAGCGTGTTCGCGTTTTCTAAAAAAGCCACCATGCTCAGCGAGCAAGTGCGCTATTACGACAGCCATTATGAGCGTGGCGCCCAGATACAGGGCAGTAGCCGCAATAACACTGACATCAGCGGCTTTGGCGAAAGCGCGCATTTTGGTGACAACTTGGCCAGTGACGGTGATGGCAATGACTTAGCTGAAGTGCATCAACGCAGCCTAGATTGCCAGCGAGAAACCCTGATCGCAGATACGGACTGCCGTGCATTGCGCCCAGGGGTGTGCTTAACAGTCACAGATCATCCCAGCTATTCCGGTGAATACCTAGTGACTCATGTGTCACATCAAGGCTGTCAGGCTGGCAGCGTGGCATATGGCAGCAAAGTCACTGGGCTGACTTATAAAAATCAGGCCGTGTTACTGCCAATTGCGCAAGATTACTGTGCCCAGCCCAGCCCAAAAAGACGGGTCTTTGCCACCTTTAACGCCACCATTGAGCAAGAGGTGGATGAGACAGGTCAATATCAAGTCAAACTGCCTTTTAACCAAGATGGCGAAGGCCAGCAAAGCAGACCAACCCGATTAACACAAACCTATGGTGGTCAAGGCCATGGCATGCACTTTCCGCTCACCCAAGGCACAGAGGTCTTAGTGTGTGGAGAAAATGGCGACTTGGATCGTCCGGTGATCTTAGGCGCGCTTTATAACGCCCAAGCACCAAGCCCTGTGAGCAGCAATAATCCCTATGAAAACAAAATTGTTACCCGTGCTGGCAATACGCTGGTGATGAGTGACAAAGAGGGAGAGCGCAAAATTAAAGTGGCCACGGCCAGTGATGACAATAGCCTGCTGTTAGATGCAACCGATGGACAAGAAAAGGTCATGTTGCAATCTAGCCGAGGAGAAATGCGCTTGCAGGCGCAAGAAGATCTGACCATGCAAGCGGGTGGCAACCTCAATGTCACCGCCTCTGACGAGCTAACAGTCAAAGCCGCAGATCGCATTGCGATTCAAAGTACAGATGCAGAACTTGAACTGCACGGTGCGCGGGGGATCCGTTTAACCGCGGACTTAAACTTTAAAATTCAAGCAACGGATGGCGATATTGACCTCGAAGCAACACAAGCATTGAGTATGGAAGCAGCCCAAGAGATCAATGTTCACAGCCAGGAAGGCAACATCGAAATGAGCGCAAACGCCGGTGAAATTACCTTAAGTAGTGGTAATAACCTGACGTTATCAACGCAAGGTCAAGGGTCTATTCAATTGGTACAAGGGCGTGGCAGCATCGAAATTGATGGGGCTGGCAATATTACCATTAACGGCACTAACCTGACCTTAAGCGCGCGCAACATTTCTATTTCTGGCAATGCATTAGCGAACAATTAAGAGGAGATGGGAAATGCACAGTCATAATTTGGCGTATTTACCTGCGGCCAGTCAGTTGGTGGCCAGCGTATTACTGGTGGATGAGGTGGGCAAAATAGTCAGTGTGATGTTGGCCAACAGTGGCCGAGAGGTCGACGTGGTGGGTCAGCTGGAAAGTGTGTCGCGTGCTCAAAAAGGCGATCAAGTGGTGCTACTTAGCATTAAAGAGCCAGTGGTGATTGGCAAACTGGCAACCAGCGGCAGTTTTCCATGTGCCAAGTTTGATGATAATCGAGGCAAAGTGAGCATCAAAGCCGACCAAAGCATTTGCATTAAAACGCCCAAAGGCTCGATTGAGATTTATGGCGATGGCTCGATTTTATTGGAAGGAGATAGCTTATCCGCTGAAACCAAAAAAGATCTGAGCCTGCAAGGCTGGCCAATTAGATTGAACTAGCAGGGCAGGTATGTTTTCAGCAGTCACCAAGGTGCCACTTCACAAGCAACAGATAAAAAAGTTGTGGCGACAGCTTTGCGAGCTTGAAAAGTCAGGGATTGTGCGTCAACACAGGTTTGATGATTTGCACTACTTTCTGGTTAACCATGTTTACACTCTGTCACACGCACAGCCCAGCGAGTTTGAATGGCTAGATGAGCAAGCGCTCAGTGTCATGATTAAAGCCGATTGGCAGGCGTTATTGCCTTGGCATGAACAAAACGCGCAGCAAGCCCCTTGGCTAGATACTTTTTTAGCAATGTGGCTGGCAGAGGCCAAGGTGCCCAGTACAGATCTGCCCATTTGGCGTCAAAGCGGCGCAAGTGCGCTGTTTGCAATGAGTACACAAGCGTGGCTGAGCGATTTTAGCGACGCTGAGCGCCAGACCATGCTGACCAGTATTGAAACGCCAGAGCCTTGGTTAGTGAGATTGGCGTTTGCAGGCCAACCGTTAAATGCTTTACAGCTTCAGCAAGCCCTGCAAAGCACGCATTTTGAGTTTGTTCATGCGGCGTTAGTCAACATGTGGCTGTTTGCACATGACGAATTTGCGGCGCAGTTATTAAAAACCTTCAGTGCTACCGATGAGGCGGAGCATAAGGCGCAACTACTTTGCCTTGCAGGTATTGCACAGTTGCCAGATTGGCAAGAAGCCTGTGTGGCATTTTGTGAGCATTACCCCTTACACAGTGCCCATGTACTTAGCCACTTTGCTCATAAAAAAACGCTCAAACTGTTAGTCAATTGGCTCGATACGCAGCCTATGAGTGAGCCTGCTTATCAGGCATGGCAAATACTCACAGATAAAGAGCTTAAGTTGGTGGCGGCCATCAGTTTGGCAAAAGGGGAGGGGCAAGTCGAAGACGGGTTGCAGATCCCTTGTGTGAAACATGCAGAGACATGCCGTCAGACAGTGTTGCAGGAGCAAGGCGACTATGTGCTGCAAGGAAAAAGCTTTGCGGCTTTGGATGCTCAGTTGATAAAGCAATTTAAGGGCATATTAGTACAAAAGCTGGTGGCAGCGCAGTATGAGCAAAAAATCGCTGCGATGTTGTATTTTTTACCCTGCACGCCAAGACACTGGGAATTTATAGATAGGAGAACAACGGATGTTAGTAAATGACTCAGCATGGTTTGCTGAAATTGCCCCAAGCTGGGATAAAGACTCTCAGCCTTGTTATGTGGTGGTGGTAAAGCAAAACTTTGAATACGACAAGCAAGGCAAGGTCACCCAAGAGCTAAATGGTCCTGAGATCACCATGGGCGATGGCTTTCAAGGCGAAGGCGCGCAGTGTGAATTGATCGCCGCCAATGACATGGTGCCGTTTAAGCAAGGGTTTGAATGGTATGGACGTTTTACTTGTTTTCCGCCCAGTGATCGGGCTGCCCATGTGATGGAGGTGGGCGTTGACCTACTGAGTGACAATGCCGTACTGATGAATAAAACCTTGCGAGTGACCGGAGAGCGACGCTGGCGCTGGTCTTTATTTGGTGCGGTGGCAAAGGATTTACAGCCACTGAGGCCATTGTTGCTCAATTACGCGGTGGCGTATGGTGGTCAAGCACCGAATAACCCACAAAGTATGGACAGAGAAAACCCCATAGGTCGAGGCTTTAAGCTCAGAAACCGAGACGGGATCGGACAGCTATTACCGCAAGTGGAGTATGCTGATCAGGTGTTAAGAAAACCGCGAGATACCACACCGGTTGCCAGCTTTGCACCCATTCCGCATTTTTGGTCACCGCGTTTAGAGTTGCAGCCTGAGTTGGATATTCAGGCCGTGGTTGCAGGTGACTACCCATATGTTGAAGCTTTATGTGCCAATTATTATAACTATGCGCCAGCGGATCAGTGCTTGCCTTGCACCTTAAAGCCGCATACCACAATCGCACTGAGTGGCTTAACTAAGGGCCAGCCTTATGGCCAAAAAGTCACTTTTGAATTGCCTTATATCAAACCTGAGTTGGTGATGATGCGCGGCGCCATGCAAACGCCGTTAAATATGGTGTGTGATAGCTTAATTCTTGACACCCATACGCAGCAATTTTCTTTGCTATGGCGCACCACGATGAAACAAGACGGGATCCACCCAATGGATACCTTGATAGTCATGCCAGAGCAAGCACCACTGCCGGATACAGAGTCAAGCGTATGAGCAGCGAATGCTACATTAGCTATTTAGGCCATATAAATACGTCGGGCACAACCTTAAGCGCATTTTATAGCGCCATTGAAAATGGCATGACTTATACCGCCACCAGTAACCTAGAGGAAGAAGAAGGCATGGCGAAAGCCATTGTCGCCAAGCTTGGACCTTTGGCCAATTTACCGCGTGCTGCCCGTATTGAGTTGATGCTGGGCGACTTGATGACAAGACTGGCCATCCCTGCGTTGCTGCGAGGAGAAAAAACGGGTGCCATTGCATGGTCTAACCGCATTCATTTTGTGCTCCCACAGCAAGGCACAGATCCGTTAATCAGTGATGAAGCCCTCAGCGCACTTTGCGAGCAATGTGAGTTACAAGATGTGTTGATAAGTCAAAGTGACGATATTGATTTAACCCTGCCCGATGGCACTGTGGTGGTGGCGGCAGATGCCTGTACAGGGCATGAAATTTTGTATGACAGTGATTGGCAAGACAAGCTACAGCGCCAAGATGGCACTGAAGGCATGATCATGAGCGAAGGTGCCTGTGCGTTACTGCTCGGTAAAAACAAGCAAGCCATGTGCTTAAAAAGCAGCAATAACCCGTTAAAAAGCCAGTTAAAACAGGTAAAAGCAGACTTAAAAGACATTTATATTTCCAATATGGCGAGTACTAAGGCATGGCACAACATGTGGTTTGATGCCAGTTGTCATCTATATCAAGCAGCAACGCAGTCGGATAGCAACGGATCCGCCTCTTTGATTAAATTAAAAGAGCCGGGCAGGTTATGTGGCCATGCAGGGGTCGCGCAAACCTTAATGGCCTTGGTACTTGGCTTTGCCTATTTAGATTTACCCATTCAGTACACATCCCCCAAAGTGTGGTTGATAGTTGAGCACACGCAGCCACAACTTTGGCAACTGACAAGGAGTGATGATGAGTTACATTAATGCCGGCCAAGGAAAGCAAGCCGGAACGGTTCAATATGACATTGATGCCACCAGTGCAGAGCTGCGCAGTGGCGGCAGCCAAACTTGGCGTCACAACAACCCTGTTTTACTGGGCTTAACCGCAGCGGCAAAGCGCAATGGCGCACTAGGCCAAGCCAGTGGCGTGGCGGTATTTGCTGATAAAAGCAGTGGCGAAAGTGCATTTCGTGACGAAATAGATAGGCCCAAATACAGCGACCATACTTTGGGCGATCTGATCACAGAGTTTATTCCTGACTACATTATTCCGCCCCCGGAATGGGATGAAGAAGCCAATCAGCCCATCTTGCCACACATCGAGCCTGTAACGGGCATGGACGTTAACAAGCCAGTGAACGATGCCGATGCCTTATTACGCCTTGCCAGCGAAGAACTTGGCTGGGAGGCCGGTGAGCAAAGTGAGATAACTAAAGACACTGAGGCAAATGAGCAACAAGTGCGCATGGCCAGTGGGAAAAATGTACTGATCAATGGCCGCTCCGCAGTCCATGTTGAAAGCAAAGGCAAACTGATGAGTTTGGATATTTGCTTAACCACCATTGGCATTCCTGTGGTGCCCATTCCCTATTGCAATGTGGCAAAAACCGATGACATCACCAACACCGCCAGCTCAGTGAAAATTAACGGTAACCCAGCAGGGACACGAGATAGCGAATTTACCGAGAGCACAGGGGATCAACCCGGTGACAAAAAAGGCATTATGAGCGGCGTGACCGAAGGCAAAGCGGAGTTTATGTTGGGCTCATTCAATGTGTTTATTGAAAACCAGCCAGCGGTGCGCCAAGGGGATATCATGATATCGAACAACAAAAATACCCCGCCTTCGCCATTAATGCAGTCAGGCAGTATGCCAGTGCAGCGACTCAGCGTTGAAAACCGCCCCACCCCAGCACCGCAAGAGGGCGATAAAAATATCACCTTGGTGGTATCGGGGATCAGTAATTCACAGGAAAGGATCAGGATCGGATGACAAGTACAGCTCCCACTAGCGTCAATGAGCAAGGCGCTTATCGCGAATTGGTGTTTGAAGGCTATGCCAGTGACTCAGAGCAAGTCTCATTGATGATCAAAGATTACAGCGAAGATCAGGCCAAAACCGGTTTTTATAAAATTCCGCTGGGCTTTGCCAACACCACACAAAACAATAATAACGCCGATGTTGAGTTGGTGTACATTTACCCCTTGTGTGAGTGCACCCCAGATGGCGCCGCTGAGCGCAAACTAACCAACTTAAGACCCGGATATTTATACATTTATGTAGACGGTCACTTATGGCGCGAGCTTGAAGTCACAGAGCACGAAGAAGAAGACATTTCTTATTTTAAAGATGTGAACCTTGCGTACCAAAAAGGCCCGCAAGTGTGGCGCATTGATGAGCACGGCCAAGTTGGTGAGCGCGTGGCAACGGGTGAGCAGCTTAAGCAAGTGCTGGTGCCCAACAAATTGTATGGTCAGCCATGCCGAGTAGAAATTGCATTCAGTGAAACCCAGTGGTGCTGGCGACAAATTGAAGCCTTTGGCGGCATGAGCGAAAATGATCCGCGCTTAAACTATGGCCCAAGAGTTCAGCCGGGCACCAATGATGACGCAGCGAGCGAGCGCCGCAGCCAACGTATGCAAGTGCTTGATAAATTGGGTAACTATGCACAAGGCTATAGCAATGATGAGGCGCCACAGCACATCCCACTGCCGCGTATGCCAAAAAATGGCCTGCACCGCCCGGTCTTAAAAGACCCAATAGGCGTGGCCCGTTACCTTGCCGCTGAAATCGTCTCAGAGCGTAAAAACATCCAGCAATTGTCGATGGAGTCTATCAAAGGGTCGCCCCTCACCCCCGATGATTTTGAAGACTTTGCACCAGAGCAAAAGAACATTTCTAAACATGTGCTGGCGACCACCATTCAGTCGCAGTTTTTTGCGTTTCCCAATACCACTCAGCAAAAAGTAGACCTTGGCATGTCGGTCTCTGAGCACGAGCAAGACATGGCACAAAACTACAAAAGCTGGGTGCGTGCTGGTTTTTCAAAGTATGAGTTTAGACGCTACTTAAAAACCGAACAGGCACTGACCTCTGCCCGCGCCATCAATGTGCAAAAGTCATTTGGCTTTGATCATATCACCCGCGAAGACGAGCCAATGAGCTTTTACCAAGCGGTGAAGGACTATGGCTATTACGAAGATGTAAGACGAAACTTTGTGTATGAGCTGATAAGTGATGTCACCGCGCCTTACACCGATCTCACCAAAACCTTAATTGAAAGCTTTTTGGTACATGACTCAGATTTTAGGGCTGCCAAGCAAATCGACGAAGAGGACATGGGCCAAGAGCTGATGTTAAAAGTGCTGGGCACGCACCCCCTAGATACGGAAAACGCAGCCAACAGTTTAAAACTGACCGCGCTGATGTACCCGAAAAAGACCGGCACTGCATTGAGCGATTATGAGTGCGCGCGCAGGGAAAGCAGTGACCCATTCGATACGGTTTTTTCAGTTGAATTACAGCAACAAATTCAGCAAGACATAGACGAAGGCTTAATGTCTGGCGAGCAACGCGAGTTTTGGCGCCGTGCTTCGCATGTCGTTTGGGGCGTATTGGCTGTGAGCTTTTCCGTACCAACCAGCTATTATGCTGCTGGGGGATCTGGCAAAGATTTTAAAGCACACAGTGCTGATAGAAACACACAAGAAGAGAGGTTGAGATCGCAACGTTCAGAGATTCAAAAAGAAATAGACAACCTACACGACAGTATTGCATTAAAGCAACAGGAGATCAGTGCAAGGCAAGCTGCAAATGCACAAGTGCGTCAAGAGTTACAGTCTGGGCTATTTGGAGAGGGTAAATCAATACCGGATAGCATGGATCAGGTTTTAGCCAACAGAATGGAAGAGTTAGAAGCGCTTCATGATAACCATAGTCGGGCGCGTGCTAGGCTGATCCGCACCAAGCAAAATTTAAAGCTGTTACATCAAAGCGGTGAGTATTATCAAGGTAGGTCTTTTCGGGACCTTTTATTACGTGAAGTGCCACACACTCGCTATATGCATTTAGCTAAAGTGATGACAGGCGATTTGCTTACAGAAATAGATATTGATGTTAACGATTATTACTCTAACAAATTACCTGATGGCAAAGTACCGCTTAACTTTTTAGATAAAGCCAAACGCGCCCAAGAGAGCTTGCTAAAGCTTGAACGGGCTGCAGAAGGGTTTGATAGTGCCTATGAGAGCCCGCAAACAGATCCTTTAGTAAAAGCAAAAATAGACGAATTTGCTTCTATTGAAGCGCGATTAGATCACATTCTAGAGCTGGATGGCTCTTTGGATGAAATGCTTAAAGTGATGGAAAAACAGCAAGCTGATATAGAGGCTGGGCAAACACGCATTAAGAAAACTCTAGTGGTGATGGATTTGTCGGCTGTGGAAGAGCTAAAAGATGCTATCAAAAGAAATACAGGTGAAATTGATGATAATAGGTTGAAGAAACTAGAAGCTGAATGGAAGTTAAAGGGCCTCAGCCACGAAAATGAGGCATTGAGCAAAATGGCCCGAATGAACATTAATCCAGCGACACTTGATGTGGTGTTGAGAAACCTGTTACCTGTTGTTGCTATCCTCGAAGTGGCTAATCTTTACAGTACTATAAACGACCCTAATGCACCTGCAATAGCTAAGTTTTCTGCGCTTTTAGATGCAGCAGATATTATGGGCAATATTGGCCTTAATATGGTGGAAAGAAAAATAGGTTTGCCGTCCCCTAAACAGTGCTACGCAATTATTCGTAATAAACCTGTCCCTCCTAGTGCGTTATCAAAGCGCTTTTGGTGGTCATCTCAATTAAAATTTAAGGTATATGGTTCGTTAGCGGCAAACGCATTGACCTTTGTTGCCAGTGCGGTTAGTACATACGTTGCTTTTAACAATATGATGTCAGCATATGAGCGCGGCGATGGGGCACAAGCACTTTCCCAAGGCTTAATGATGACTGGGGCAGCGAGTATGACCTTGTCATCCCTTTTAGGGATATTGGCTAAGTCGAGTTTGGTATTTCAGAGCGCAGCGCTTGTGTCACTGGCTTCGGGGCTTGCGATCGTGGGCGTGATTATATTACTGATCGGAGCAGGTATCGCATGGGCATTTTCGGAAGAGCCGATAGAAGCTTGGCTTGAGGCTTGCCACTGGGGCAAAAGCAAGACGCGCTTCAAAAACGATGACAGTCATGATGCCACAATCCGTGCTGCCCAGTGGGAGGAAAGCCCAGAATTGGCCTTGCATGATTTATACAACACACTCTATCGCCCCAATTTGTCGATTACCTCTATTAATGTGATTGGTTCTGTGAAGTTTTCATTCATCGTACCTCTTTCATACCCTGAAAATGGCGCAAAATTGGTATTTATGTATAAAAGACAAGATGACGACGAATTTAGTATTTTATCAAGGTACCAAATTAGTCAAATGGTCGATACGATTGAACTCTATCCCAATCGCACTGGTTGGGAATTTACCACAACTTATTCAAAAATTAAGCTCGCTTTAGGAATCTCACAAGACATGAGGCTTGAATTTAAAGTGCTTTATGCCACGTATCCAAGAGGGGTAAGCGAGCCAATCATTCATGGCACTAAGCAGGAATTTGTATTGCCTATTAGGTTTGACCGAAAGCAGGGAGGGGTTGTTGAGCAGCGCCATGGCGGCTTGTCGATGAATGCTTTTTATACTCAGCCAACCGGTTTGCTAGCCTTGTAAAGATATTTTTTAAAGCAGCCAAATAAGAATAAAAACCAAAAAAGGAAAATTATGAATAAAGAAGCATTAACAGAAGAGGAAATTAGAGAGCAGCAGCTGGAAGCAATGCGCTTGAGAAGTAGCAATGTTTCAAAATACACAGATTTAGGCTTTTATTATTTAGATTTATCAAAAGAGTATTTGCATCATAGTAACTATGAAGACCGTTTAGCTATGGCTGCAAAACTTAATGGCTGTGAATTCAAAGTTGCAAAACCTTTTAAAAGACCATTTAGTGATAGAGAACATACTGATGAATTCCATCATATTGGCGATTGTGATGGACAAGTGGTGGCTTTGCGCAGAGCCCCCGGCATTTGGCTTGTTTGTTTTTTTCTTTCTCTTTTTGGATTTTTGGGTGGTTTTGGCTTTTTTGTTTTTGGACTAATTACAGGGCCCGCTTGGTGGATTCTGGCAGGTATAGCATTATTTATTATCGGCCCTTGGTTGACTTATAAATTATGGGAACAGCTGGATTGGTTAGACAGAATTGAGTTTAACCGCCATACCGGACTTGTGCGTACCTCACATACTCTATTGCGACGGCCATTTTATGTCCCGATTGAAGACGTTGAAATGTGTGAAGGCCCAATCATTCAAGCGGCGAGAGGAGGAGGTGAAATGGGAACGGGTGGTTTAGTGTTGACTAAATACCCAGCTAAGTTTTGGTGGCGACCAACCATTGCCACTTTTGGGGGGATGGAAAAAGATCATTGGACAGCCATTTTGAAGTTTATGGATATCAATGAGCCGATACATCGAGATGTACATTTATCAATAGAAGAGCATTATAA
>NZ_AUXY01000078.1 GCF_001625695.1 Pseudoalteromonas luteoviolacea H33-S | reverse complement strand
CAGGCTAGGTATGCCTGAATATCAGTAAAAATGACAGGGCCGTTAAGAGAGGGCTATTTGATCAACAAGGCCGCACAAAACCAAAAGCACAACCTTAATTAATATAAAACCCACCAAGGAAGCTAAATACGGCTTCCTTTTTCTGTTTTTAAACGCACCCACTGCAATCTCCTCCCCCGACAAACTCCCTTAGTACACAAGATGCAGTTTAAAAATAACTCAGGCCACAATCACACTTTAATTAAATACGCACATGACTGAACTGATGAACCCAATCTGACTTACGTTCAGGTGTTACCCAAATGAGGAGATCATGATTGAAGCGACTGCTATTCTTTAACGTGTGCCTTATATCGATGAACGTTTTTAGCACAAGGCAAGCTGCAACCCATCACTCGACCAAGGCTGGCATCAATACGATGATCAATAAACATCGACAAAAAATAAAAACATTAGCATTAATAAACATAGGCTTATACGTAATCAGATTAAATAGTTCCAATGAAATGAGCACAATAAAATAAAGGTAAACCAACTTCCAACAGCTTGATGACAAAATTAAAGCGTCACGCTGAAAAGTTCGCTCACAGATATCGAATTACTTTTGTCCCAAATGGCCTCCGACCGAAATAGATTCTTGTAAGCCATTCATTGGTATAACCCTGAATTTAATTAAAAGTGACAGTGCAATGTACATTGAACGCTAACAAATGATTTGTCGGCATTTCATCGAGAGTAAACAAACACCTTAAGAAATTCGTGTAAGCCATTCATTGGTACAACTCTGAATTTAATTAAAAGTGACAGTGCAATGTACACTGAACGATAAAAACTGGTTTGTCTACATTTCATCGAGAGTAAATAAACCCCTTTTATAACTTACTAATAAATATACGAATAAAAAGAACGAACGGGCCTATTAGGACGAACTGAGCACAATTTACGACAACAATAGACCCATCTTAAAAACGCACTGTCGACATGCACACTTAAATAAAGCATGTCGGTAAGCAAACAAATAAAAGGGTTTTATTTATGTCTACTTTACTTGCTACACGCATTGCCGGATTACTTATCCTGATCTCAACCAGCTCATTTATGTATGCCGACTCCATCATTTATGAGCTACTCACTAAGCCAGACTTTTTAGAGCAAGCGGCGCTTAACAGATCATCTCTGGCGTTTGCGGCACTATTAGAGTTTATTAACTGTGCTGCGGTGATTGGCATGTCCATTCTGATTTACCCGACTATCAGACAATACAGTGAACGCATTGCCATCGGGTATGTAAGTGGTCGTTTAATTGAAGGCGCAACCTTGATCACCGGTGCAGTAACGCTGATGACATTGATTGCCATGGGTAAACAGGTTATTGAAAACCCTGATGTATCGAGTGAATACCTTTATATGATGGGCAGTGCACTCAAATCTGAGCGTTGGTTTGGCTTTTTAATGGGCATGTTTTCTCTTGGCTTATGTGGCTTTTTACTGAACATCACTTTATACCAATACCGTCTAATTCCAAGAGCCATCTCAGTACTTGGCATGATTGGTTACGCAGTACTCCTACTAAAAGTCGCTTTTGATTACTTCGGTCTAGATTTCTCAGGTGCTTGGATGTATATCCCAGGTGGCTTATACGAATTAATCTTCCCATTATGGATGATTTTCAAAGGCTTTGATTTAAGCGAAAAACCAAAAGTGAACATTTAATAAATATATTAGTGGCAATAATATTACCCACAACACCACCAGCAGTAAAAACACCTTAAAAAAACAATTGAACAAATTAAAAAAACATGCTTTTATAATCAAGTTAAAATAAACTAAAGGAATAATAAAAATGATTAAACTTAATAAAAAAACCGTGTTAAAGGTTATTGGAGGCTCTAAATCTAGTGGCCCTCATACAACAGCTCAAACAGAAGTTGTATTTGGAAGCGCTTCTCAGTGCCGCACCTGTCACGAGCCACCTGAAACAAAATAAAAACGCATAAAATCATACAAATAGAAGGGGTTTAAATCAAACCAAGATCGCCTTTTAAAACCTTAGGCTCAGATCAATTTTAACCCCTTTAAAATCAATCATAAAAACAACAACCGACCAATAAAAATCACTTTACAATAATATAAAATAAAAACAACTATATTATTAAATTTATAAAAATCACACTTTACTAGTCCATCAAGACTAATTACTAAAGCCATCAACTATTATTTAGAATCCAAAAAGCAATAAACAGCTAATAGATAAGGTTATAATAGCACCTAAACTGCCCAAAAATGGTTCCACTTACTCTGCAAAAAATAAAAAATTAGGTATGACTTTTTGCTTACCATAATACAAAATTAATTATACGTTTTATGCCCTTCATAGAACGCCATTAAAGTGAACCACCTTTTGAAAACACTATTTCGAAACAAGCCCCCTTTTTGTCATGTGGGCAATATCGAATGCTGCCTCGCAAAACATACGTGACCAGGTTAAAAACCATGTATAGCCCCAACCCTACCTTACCCTGATGTCGTGCCGTGGTATAAAACGGTTCAAACATATGCGCTATCGCTTGCTGCTCAACCCCTCTTCCATTATCAGTAAAGCGTAAGAACACTTGCTCTTGCTCAGCTGTGACATCTATTGATATGTGTCCCGCTTTTCCTTCAAACCCATGTAGCAGTGAATTGAGATACAAGTCCTCAAAAATTTTACCGAGCGCTTGAGAGTCACACTGCACCATGCAGTTATCTGGACAATCTATCTCAACAATGACATCACTGTCCTTACCATGAAACCCAATAACCCCTTCAATGCAGGCTTTAAGATCAATCTGACTTTCACTACTAACATATTCGTGGGCTGATGCTTGCTTAAAGCGCTTAATGAGTTGAGCAGCTCGCTCAGTATTGCTGTCTATCAACTCAATACTCGATAAAGATACATCAATAAACGATTTTGTATCACTGAGCGTTAACTTACTGGCTTCTAGTTTAGACTTAAACTCATACAACTCTTTAAGCAATATCGAGCTAGCGGTAACCGTCGTGCCAAGCGGTGTATTTAACTCATGAGAGACCCCTGCAACTAAACGCCCTAAAGACGCCATTTTTTGTGCTTCAACTAAGTTGGCTTGTGTTGATGTCAGCTCTTCGAGTATCTCTGCCAATTCATCTCTTGATTGCTTTAAGCTTAAAGTCCGCTCTTCAACTCGTTTCTCAAGCGTTGCGTTTAATTCAGCCAATGCCAGCTCCGATGCTTTAATTTCAGAAATGTCTTTAATCGTGCCACTGACTCTGAGCACAGTGCCATCTTTTGCTCGGGAAGTGACCTTCCCCCTGTCTGAAACCCACAGCCATCGTCCACTTTTTGTCATTACGCGATAATTCACTTCGTAAAAGTCACTGTCGCCTTCAAGGTGGCGGTTAAATTTACTGTGCAAACGTTCATAATCATCGGGATGAACACTGGATTTTATGGCTTTTAAATCGGCGCCAATTTGCTCACATGGCAAACAGAGCTTATTCATCTGGTTATCTCTGGTTATTACACCTGTTTGTAAATCCCAATCCCACAACTCATCACCACTCCCCCAAAGGGCATGGCTTAACCTTTCTTTTACTTCACTAACTTGCTTTAGTGCCGCTTGTTCGACTCTGAGCTGTTTATTTTTGGTGCGCCAAAAATAACTAAAAGACAAAAAGCAAAACACAAATAGCATACCGATTAAAAAAACCACTTGTTGTACAGCTTGCTTTTCAATTTCAAGGTCTTTGATGCGATTTTGTTGGACTAAACTGGCTATTTCTCGCTCTTTTTCTCTGACACCAAACTCAATCGCCAACGCACTGATCCGGTATTGATTATTCTTCTCTTCCCATATATTTTTTAACGTTAAATAGTCTTTGGTGTACGCCAAGGCTTGCATGTGCATGCCTTGTTGTTCAAATATAGCGGCGACTTCAAGCTGGCACTCCATGAGTAAAGCCTCTCTTTGATGTTCTTGAGCAATCTCTATCGCCCGCATATAAGCATCAATGGCACTTCGTGGCTGTTGTCTAACCAAGTGCAGTTTCGCCAGCGCCTGATGGATCTCTGCAATTCTATCTTCCCAAGGAGAGCCTTGATAGAGCGAAATACTCTGTATCAAATAACGCTCAGCTAATTCCAGTTGCCCTGTTTCAATGTATAGACGCCCTAAGTCTAGGTAAGTGGAAATATTTGGATCAGGTCTATTTATTTCTTTTTTCAAAGCAACCGCTTCTTTGAGCATTTGCTCTGACTTTTTAAAATCACCCGCTTCTCGATACACGCTACCAAGCCGATTATAGGTGTGGATCATGCCAAGCTTATACCCAAGCTCTTCTTTCAGCGCTAAAGACTTCAGGTGCATCTCTATTGCTTTTTCAAACTTACCCACTTCATCAAAATAAGTGCCCATGTTGCTGTAAAAAATGGCTTGTTGATTCGGGTTATCGAGTGTCAACGAGATTTGGATCGCTCTTTTTTGATGAAATAAGACCTTTTCGTATAAGTTCATTTTCCTGTAAAGAGACGCCAAACTTTGATGAATAGATGCAGACATAACAGAGTCGTTAAGCTTGCGATATAAGCTCAAGCTTTGTAAATAACTGCCAAGAGCTGCTTCATAATCTCGCGTTTTACTGTCTAAATGCCCAGAAATACGATGCGCATTTGCTAAGTGAACCTTAAACTCTCCCTGCTTCGCCTGCTCTATCACATCAATTAATCGCGCTCTGGCTAAGTCATATTTGCGCTGGCGAATGGCAATATCTGCAAGCACAATTTGCACACGCAGCTCGTTTGCCATGACAGTGCTCTTTTGAGCAAACTGCTGTGCTTGTAAAGCGACTGTATTCGCCTTGTTTAAATCACCATAAGAAATATAGGCACGAGACAGGTGATTAAGTAATCTTGCAGACTGATCATGGCTTGGGTGTAGTTCTAAAAGTTGAAGCCCTTCATCGGCATATTCAAGCGCTTGTGATGTGTTGTAGTGAAAGTTTGTTTGTACATAATCGATTATCGCTTCGATTTTTGCGGTGCCTTGGCTATTTTCAATGTTTTTAACAAGTTGCTCATTGGACAAGGTGGCAAACGCAAAGCTATTGAAAAATAGCACGATAATACAAAATACAGCAGCATGTTTGTTCAAGGCTAATTCAGACATCGTTACAACCTGTGTTTTGTGCTCAAGCAACTAAAAACAAATCTTATCTGCTGAGCGACTCCATGGGGTTAAGTTTAGCTGGTTGTGAAAATTCTGTTTAAATGCCGCCGATTTGTACCCAATTTATTGAAATAAGATAAAAAACCCTCATATAAATTCCACAGCAAAAATAAAATTAAATGGAGTACAGCCCAACTGGGCTGGTATTTAATAATGATGAGTAACACGGACTCAACCTTGTCTTTTAAATCGTTAATGTCGGCAACACACAATGAACTTGAAAGACTCACACAAGGCGTCATTGATACCTATGACACCAAATCATTGCAAGGTTTTGACATAAACGCTGCGATAGCAGCAGAAAGCAAAGATCTCATAGCTAGATGTGATGACTATAAAAATGGCTTTGCCGAAGTAAGAGCCCGCCGAAAAATTGCAGACACTGTTCCAGACAAACATTTACACGACCAGGTAATTAAATTGCCCTGTGGCACACTTTGGTTAGTTGGAATTTATCGCAACAACCTAGATCAAACATTAATAGAAGTCATTGGCGAAAAAGCGGTTAAATTTGCAGATCTCAAGCTTTACCTGCCTGAGATTTTAGCGTTTTTTAGTTGGTGTAAGCCTGAAATGGTTTCTATATGGTCAAAGCCAAACAGCGCTCACTTTAACGCCCTTAAACAGGTAAAGGGTGCCGAATTAGAAGACTGTTTTTGGGGCGCTAAGATTGAACATATTAGCAAACTAAACTCAAATGAAATCGCCCTTAAACCATTTGATATGGCGAATGACTGGTCTTGGTATAAAGATGAATACCACACTTTTCATAAAGACGTTCCGCAGTTAAAAGATCGCCTAGAAATCGAAGATAAAGAATCTGTTGCTGAGTCAATAGAAAACAACTTGTGTTATGTCGCTTACAAAGCACACCAACCAACACAAAAAATAGGTGCATTAATACTAGAACCTTGTACTGAACTAGGCTATAAGGGCGTTCTTATCTGTGATTTTATCATTGCAAAACAGCACAGAGGGCAAGGCTTTGGCCCTAAGCTCCAAGCTGAGCTACTCCGCCAAATTAGTGCACGTTTTGAGTTTATATGCGGCTATATTTACGCTGGCAATCAAGCTTCAATGAATAACGCCAAACACACTAGAACACTGCTTAGAACTGAGATCACACTGCCAATTGAGCACTTCGTTGGCAATAATGACGCTGACTAAAAATAAAAAAGCCACTATGCAATTGCAATAGTGGCTTTTTAAAATCAACTTTGTGAGTAATTAGTTGCAGTCACGAACCCACTGCCACACTTCCCATTTAGATGAGTGCTCTGCAGGTGACGCGCCTTTGTTCCACCACTGCGCCTCATAAATGCTGCCATTTTGTGACGCTTGGTCGCCTTTTAAGTACACTTTACCCGCAGACCACGCATCAACCGAACAGCCACCACCTAGAGAAATAGATACCTGTTGAGTCTTGGTTGACTGTAACCCCTCAGCATCCTTTACAGTTAAAGACACGCTGTAAGTGCCCTCAGAACCATATGTATACACAGGGTTTCTCAATTGACTCGTAGTACCATCGCCAAATTGCCAGTTATAGCTAACCACGCCTTTGTCATCAAAGGAAGTATCAGTAAAAGTCACAGCCAAACCACTTTGTGTGAAAGAGAAGTTTGCAACTGGTGCAGTGTTATCAACAGGGCCATTATCTCCTCTCGGAATTACACCGCCAAAGTGTGTTGCTACTTCTGGCCAGATCAATTCAATGCGGGTACCGCGGTTCAGCTTTGTTGTACATTGCGTGCTATTACCATAATGGTGCAGTGCAATGACATTATTGTCATAAGCAGACACAACTGGCGAACCTGAAGAGCCGCCTATGGTGTCACATTTATAACCCATATCAGTATCTGATCCGCGACCTGCTGTCACTGTTTGGTCAATTTGACAGTAACCACCCGTATTTTGATCACTCTCAATCGCTAGCTCTTTTGGATTACCGCTACCATGCTGTGGAATGAAAATACGCTGGCCTTTTTGTTGGGATGATACATCTAAACCAAAATGACCGAACTGTCTGATTTTTTCAAAATCATTGACTGTAAACAACGTGTAGTCCAGTCTGTAATCTGTCGCAAGCAGCTGATCTGCCATAACTTTAACAGTGCCATTTGTACTACCTGTACCACATGCTGAACGTTGATAGTTAAACCATACCTCCACGTTTTTCGCATCTGCTGCCGAGTCAAAGCAGTGGTTATTGGTAAACATATGATTACCGGCACCGACACGCCAAGCGGTACACAAACTACGCCCACCAATTAGTAAGCGTGCAACTGGGCGACTTCGCTCATACTCAACTGGATGAGAAGTTTCCCAGCATGCGACATCTCTGCGTTCGTTAATACCACAAGTAGAATTAGGCTCAATCATGTCAAAACCTGACATAACTTCATTCGCTGCAATCTCAGTATCAGAGTACCCAGCAAAGAAGTCGGCAATTTCAATACCATGTCCTTGCTCCCAAAGACTTGTATCACTCACAACCAATTTCAGCTTGATCGTATCTGCTGAGACTGACATAGATGAAAAGACACCGCTGTCATTTTGGTCATAACGATATACTTCCGTACCTTTCAAGTCACTGACTTCAAGGTAAGCACCTTTTGGCAGAGAAAACTTAGCGAAATTCACTTTGATGAAGTGCGCGTTAGGGTAATTAATAACATGTTCAAACTCATTATTGGTAGAGTTAGCTATGCTATTAAGGCCTAAATTTAGTTGATAAGAAACCGCTTGGGCGATCTCAGTCTTTTGGGCAACGCCAGTATCTTGAACGCTTGCTTGCGTGCCACTAGCAAGTACTAGCGCGCACACAGGAAGTATTGATTTGATTACTTTACATGATGTCATAAGGTTAAAATCCTTTAATTGTAATTATTGTGCTTTTTTAATAAAAAGCTTATGAAATCTATGTTATTGCAAAGTTAAATTCAAGGTAAAACTTTAAATCACCATGTAAACAAATCATGACAGGAAACTTTAAACCTCGCGGTTCTTGTCACTATCTATCTCATGTTTAAACCTGTCAATCTACGATTAAACCATTAAAAATGCAGCATTGAAGAACGTCATTTTGCCAATCAAAAACTCGAATAATAATAGTTTTTAAACCAAATATCATAACCTTAAAAAATAAACCGGAAGATCTGCCAGCTTACTATCAAAAAAGTCAAATGCTAAGTTATGTAAGTACCTATATTCATACGTTTAACATCCAGTTGTTAACTGGCATTCGTCTCCAAACAATACTTAATAACATTAAAAGAGAAATCAAAATAATGAAAAAACAATTAGCAATGGGCTTACTTTTTGCCTTCGGCTCTATCAATGCTTTCGCACAAGAATGTAAAACTGAAGTCGAAACAAGCAAAATCAATTATTATCAAGGTTTCGCAAACTGTAGTGCTTTAGTAAACGGTTCATTTCAAAATATCAGCAGGTTTATCAATTTAACGACAAACCATACAGCATTCATCGGAGATTGGGTTTATAACCCTGCAACCAAACATCAAGTCTATGCCACTTGCTTGGCAAACGTGCCTTTTGCGTATTCCGAGACAAAAACAACAAATGTGAGATATTGCAAAGATAAAGTCCTTATCGAAGCGCGAGGTGGTTCACCTGAGCACGCTATGTCAATTCTGAGACAACGCGGTGCAACTGAAGTGGGCGGCTGCAGACCAGACTTTACCGATCAACCAATGCACTTTGTTTGTGTTGGCTATATCGTAGATTGGGTTAAACAATAATCTTCACTATTTGTTTAACAAATCCTTTTAAATGCGTACCTACAGATCGGGCACGCCACATCATTAAGGAAAACAGATGAAAATTAAACTAAACAAGAAAAAGATCAAAGCATTAAGTAATGACACACTCGCATTACCGGTAAAACTCACACCTAACATTGCAGGTGGTGGCCGCAGAACATATGGCCCAGATCACTGTAACAATCAGAGTATTGCACAACGCATGTGTACTGAAGAAATTTAATGTATGAAAGATGAGTCTCGTTGCTTTAAAAAGTAGAGACTCACTTATGATGAATTGCCTACATTCAATAATTACATATTCATAATCGTACTCAGTCTCTTTTTAATCACCGGATTGGATTGCGATTGATAAAGACCATCTAAGCGCTCTATATTCATAGCTGATAATTTATAGTTTGCTTGCTGATATACACGAGCGAAGGCATCAATCGAAGCCATTTCAGGAGATGCTAACAAGCTCGTTATCACCTGATCCTGATAATCTGCCATTTGCCCTAAAGATTTAATGGTATTCTTTCTAACTTGCACATCCGAGTGCTGAAGCAAGGCTGGGAGTTTTGCAATCAGCTTAGGGTTTTTACTATTGGCCACCGCTAACACTGCGGTTGAAAGGTGAACTGGACTGCGCATTTTATCAGCCAAATAATCGGCCACTTGGTTGGATTGCGCTGGAGAAAACTTACTCATTGTGCCCATGTTAAGTAGCGCCATATCGGAAATCGCCTCATTTGATCCTTGCTCTACCACATGCCTTAAGCTAGAGAAACCAATATCCGATGCATTTTCAAAGCGTCCTAACGCCATCACTAACTTTTGCTGTACCTGCACGCCTAACTCATCATCAGTCAAAAGATCTGAGATCATTTGCTCAGCCTGAAGAGTCTGTGCTTTTTGTAACGCGTAGATAAATGCAGAAGTTAAATTTTCATGCTGCACGAACAAGCCTTTTAAACCACTTTGGTCAAAATTATTAAGCATATATAGCCCAATCGCTTTTGCTAAGCTAGGATCTAAATTACCTTTTAGCGACTGTATATACTCCAAAAAGTTATCCCCTGTGACCTCGATACCTGTGCTCTGTGCGATATCATCAGGCAGAATATGTGTGTTGTGATTAGCTTGCCAATCAACGGGTTCAAAAGGCGTGTGTGTAATAGGCTTAACTGACACAGTTTGTACAACTTCATAGCGTTGTCCACTGCGCTGCCAAATTTGATTATTATTATATTCTAGAGTCAATGGTGTGCCTGGACGGGATAAATGCAAAGTGATCTGCCACTGTTCTTCTTCTGTGTTGTCTGCATGTTTTTGATGGGCTGTCACTACTCGTTCTATCACATTATCTTGTTGAACATACTGAAATGTTTTTACGCCCAACGCATCTTCAAAAGTAAGCGGTGAGTCCAATGAGTAACTCATTAAATCAAGTACTTTAGATAGCACAGATAATGGATGCTGCTCACTTAACCCAAGCATATCAAGCTCTGAAAATTGTCGAGACTGATACTTCACCAAAAAAGGAATTTGCGTGGGCATTGTTTGTAACTTATTGTCTGCCATAAACACAATATCACTCAGCATGGCGGCTGACTTGATCGATGCAGACGCATGGGGTTGGAAATTCATTTTCCAACTCAACTCAGAAAATGTCATCGCGCTACCACTTTCACTCAACACAGCAGAATGAATATCGACTTGATAGGCAAAAAAATACGATTTTTCAGCCAGTGTTTTTGACTGCCCTTGTTTAACTGCTTCAGGCTCAATTAATGTTTTATCATTATTGCTCAAAGAGTTGAGTATCGCCAAGCCAACTACCACTGCTACAGCGGCGCATATATAAATTGTTTTTTTCATGGACTCATCTCAAAAGTGGTGGCTAGGCCACCACGTTTTACAGTTTATAGATTTTCCCAGACAGGGCTAGCGTATTCGTATAGCACTGTCTCACGCGTATATAGTGGATCCCACTTCATGACGTCCACATTAAATTGCAGTAGGCCCCATAGCTTTTTGCAGTAAGCTTGTATTTTGCCATCACCGCCTGTCAGCTTGGTGCTGATTTTGAGCTCTAAGAAACCTTGCTCAACAACTTGCGTATCTTGAACCACACGGCGGATCCCTGCTTCTACATACCCCTTACCTTTGACTTTAAGTAAATTTAATTTACCTTTTACGCCCGCCTCAGAAATACCGTGACCAAAGGAGCCGTAGGCAGAGCTAGATACCAGACCGCCAACATAAGGTTCAACAGATGCATACACATAGTCTGGACGCCTTATGCCGTCAACTTCATATGGCTCCTCGTTCCCATGACCACCAATTACACCGCCAACCGTAAATTCTGCACCGGCTTCAACACCTGCACCAAATTTAACACCTACTTTTAATAACCCTAATGGATCAAGAGGTAGCTCAACTTTAGGCTTGATAGGCTCAGGAATTAAATCAAAATAATATTCGATTGGATAAGTGATAGAAGCATTCAGTAAGTCATCACAATTTGGTTTAAAGCTTGCTACCGTGTCATCGCCAACAGTAAAGTTAAAGCTCATGCCTTGTGTACAATCCAGCTTGCTTGGATCAAAGGAAAACTCTAATTCTCCGATGGACATTTTAAAATTACGGTTATGTAGTTTTATCCAATTTCCAGCCTGATACGCCCCTTGCGTCGCGCCATTACTGACCTGATCGACATACATCCAGCCCTGCTGATCACGATATTGGTGCGACTGACCAATCACATTATTCTTTTGAATAGTTCTCACATTGCGTTCTACATAGCCTGGGTCTTTATAAAGGTAAGCGTTTGCAGCAGGTGACAATGTAATCGCAGAGACAACACCTAGCAATGCAGCGTATTTAAATTTCATGGTTATCCTCATATATCTTTTAAGTTTTTAAATGTATATATGTTGCGCAACAAGACCAAGATAACACACTTTTTTTACAATTAACTTTCATTTTTACCTTTTTCAGATAAATAAAAGCGGGAAAATTATCAGAAACCCTCACAAAAATACGTATTTTAAACTTCACTAATACATTATTTAGAATAATAAGGAATGGTATTATTGTTATAATTTAATTAAAAAGTTAGAGGGAGAAATAAAATAAAACCAAAAATCCTATTAAAATAAAGCTTGAGACAATAGATGATGCAAAATCCAACAATTCACAATATAGAAATAAAAGTATGCTACATGCATAAATTTCATTTGAATTAATAAAACAGACACAATACTGTTTAATTTTCAAACAGCAAAAGGAGCTTAGATATGTCATCTAAAATAAAATCGGCCTTAATCACAGCCATTGCGGCAACAACACTATTTGCATCGTTAACTTCCACAGCATCTGCAAGGTATATATATTACTCAAAACACTACACATATGTGACTCAAGATGAAGCCACTGCTAAATTCAGAGCTGAATTTAAAGCAAAATACCCGGGTATTCAGATCACCTATGCATATTGCTATTACCCAGGTGGTGGCATGCCTGTTTTTATGTGTAATGGAAAGGGAATAAGATAAATCAGGGACTAGAACCGAAATTTAAGCGGTATTTCGGTTTGTTGCATTTAAGAATAAAGCTGAAACCTTTTAGGATATAGAATTTCACACTTGGATGCGTAACCTCATTGATGTACTGCAGCCATATGCACAGGATAAGATTAATCGTTACGGGCAATAATCGACTGTAAGTACAGCATCATAAGGTTACCTAAGTAGAAACCCCACACCACTACCATTATACATATATCATCTATTTTACGGTCTGTTAGACCTTTTAAACTAATGAAACAGACGTAACGACTTACAACTTTAAATTAATAAAAGGAGCTTAGAGATGTTATCTAAAATAAAATCAGTATTAATTACAGCCATTATGGCGACAACATTATTTGCATCGTTAACTTCCACAGCATCAGAGAGAGAGGTTTTCTATAGAACACACTATACTTATGTCCCTTTGAGTGAAGCTATGGTTAAGTTTAGGAATGACTTTGAAGCTAAATACCCGGGGGTTCAGATCATCTATACAAGCTGCTATTACCCACCAGGAGCCATCTATAGTTTATTTATTTGCGAAGGAAAGGGAAGAATATAAAACCAGAAACTAAAACCGAGAATGCAGTGGTATTTCGGTTTGTTGAAGTAGATAATAAGCCTGTAACTAGTGAAAAAATTTCACACTTGAGCGTATTCACATTGATATACTTAAGCCTATACAACAGATAACATCAATCTTTATGACCAATAATTGACTGTAAACTCAGCGTCACAAAGCCACCTAAGTAAAGACATCACACCATTTTAATTATACATGCATCATTCATTTCACGATCTATTCCCCCTCCAGCAGCGGCTTATAAGCAAGATATTGAACTGATAATAATGATAGCTAAATTATTCAACAAGTTCACAGCTAACTTTTACTTTTGACAGTTAAATTAAAAGCACTTTTCTTAAGAAATATGGAAACTAAGGAAATGGCAAGGTACCCTTAAATACTCTCATTTTTAGTCAAAAACAATGTCAAAACCACCTTGAGAAGTCAAAGTGGCTTAATTTGTAAGTACCCAAGTGACACTTGTAATTAAATTACTCTACCTTTTCAAGTAACTCGTTAATCTGCCTGCGAACTGGTGATACTGCATCTGATTGATTCGCTAAAATTACTACTACATATCCCGTATCTAAATGAATATCAAGACGTGCATCAACTCCTAAATAAGCGCCACCATGACCAACAATACGATTACTAGGCTGGCCACCAATCGAAAACCCGTAGCCATACCATTTTGCCGAATTGTAGGCAGACTTCTCACTGTAAGCTTGCTCGGTTAGTTCTTCATTGAGTAATTTATAATTTGTCAGTGCAAGTGCAAAGCGATGTAAATCTTTACTTGTCGAAAATCCGCCACCAGCTGGGCTGCCTTTTACAGCGCGTGTATAAGTACTTTTCACCCAATTATCACTGTGCATACGCTTCAAATAACCCGTTGCTAATTTCGGTGTAGTTGAATCTAACTCAAAGCTGCCAGAGTCAGCCATATTGGCCTGGTCGTAAATGTATTTTTGAACAAAGTCGTAGTATGACAAGTCGCTGGCTTTTTCAATCACAAGGCCAAGCATCAACATCCCTGAGTTACTATAGCGGTTACGTGAACCTGGAGAAAAGTGCAGTGGTGTTCCCGCAATGAGTGGTTTATAGCTCTCTAAGTCTCGGTATAACTCTTTGTTACTGTCATTAAATTCATCATTGAAAAAGTTACCCAGCCCTGAAGTATGCGTCATTAAGTGACGCACAGTAATCTTTTCTACTTCCCCTTCAGGCAACCAACTGCGGTCGACATAATCAACAAGTTTGTCGTCCAACTTTAATTTACCTTGCTCAACTAATTTTAAAGCAGCCAATGCCGTAAACATTTTATTGATTGAACCAAGCGCAAACCGAGTATCTAATGTGTTTTTAACTCGCCACTCTCTGTTTGCAAAACCAACAGCTTGGTTAAAAATGACCTTTTCTCCTTTTGCAACCAATACCACGCCAGAAAAAGCATCATTATTACCCAAGCGCTCCATCAAGATGGCAAGCTCACTCGCAACTTTTTGGTTCGATAGTCCCGCTTTAGTCTTCTCTTTGTCTGGCATATCACGTAAATAGAAATAGTTCATGCCGTGAGGCTTTTGTGCTTCTCGATTAATCATCAACGTATAAGTAAGCTGATGATTTTCTGACTTTACTAACAGGCGTTCGTTGTTATTTTCCTCTGAGAGCTCCTTAATTAACGTCAACTTACCATGCGTATTTTGTATATTTAAAAATGCACCAACGTGCGCTTCAATCCCATAGGTTTGAATACGACTTTGTGACATGTTTTTTGACAGATAGTCCTTTGCGTCATGCCTGTCACCTTTATTAAATAACTGTAAGAACGAATTAGACAGCGCTTCCTTGGCCAACAATTGACCAGAGAAAACCAAAAGAAGTAGAAGTATGAAACTTTTCAAAGTAAATCCTTTATTATTATTGATGAATATTCCCTGCCTTTATGAAGGCCAGCAAGCAATTAATCTACATCAATATTCAAATAAAAAACATGACTTTGCATATAAAATTTCAAACAGAAAATTAAACAAAAAAATATAACCCTTTTTTCAGACATTGGGATCTGCAGCCTAAAAAAATACAACCTTAATTTACTGCGATACGTTTGAAAAAGATAAAGTGATGCTTGATGAACTTTGAAGAGTGAAAAAAGGGGTTATATTAACTTTGGTAACAACCTAAGAAATATAACTCCCTATTTATTAAATTTCCTATATTGAAAGACAGAGGACTTTGGGCAACTTAAAGCCCTAGTCAAAACCTAAACATGGCTCCATAAAAGCCTCTCACCAATAGGTTATTGATTAAATCTAATGCACCTTCAATCAACCATATTTACTTTATATCAATGGATGAAAGCCCATATAAGTTGACTTTCTCCGTTTCCATAAGAGTATCTAAAAGCTGACGTTTAATAGTACTATCACTTAGATAAATATTTAAAAATCTATCTATGTTTTCTAGCCCTTGAAGGTCGCTCAACGTATTACTTTCTAAAATTAGGTACCTTAAATTATTATTAGCAGGAATGGTTAGCTCTGTCATTGGTATTGCTCGAGCCGTTAAACCACTCAAGGTGGCTGGTATATCTATAGATGCAATATTTGTTAAGCTAATATCTAGACTTGTTATCGCACCAAATGGCGTTAAATCTAACTCTGATAACGACGTATTTGAAACGTCCAAACTAGAACCTAATTTGCCAGAACCAGAGAGCCTGTTCAGCGCATTTTTCGATAAGTTCAAGTTATGGAATTGAGCACCCTCAGGTATTGAAAATGATGTTAGCTGGTTATCCGATAGATCTAGGTTTACGATCTCCCCTGAAATATCAACCTGCGTTAGCTGATTTCCTGAAAGGGACAAAGAAGTCACCTTTGAATCATAATGTATCGACACAGTCTCCAATAAGTTGTTTTCTGCATAGACACTACTCGGCGTACCCAAAACAATCAGTTCAGTCAGCAGGTTATTATTTACATCTATCCTTGTATTATTAGAGTTAGCTGGAATCACCAATCGTTCAATTTTATTTGCTTGCAGTGAAAAATTGCCATCAAATGCATCTTCATTGTCTGGTAACAGAACACTCTTGAGTGTGCCTTGCCATGCTGACACGCTTTGCAAGTCCTGATGTTGAGACAAATCCAAATACGTTAGGGAATTTTTTACTAGGTCCAAAAACTGTAATTTTGGCATCATCTCAGCACTGAGCTCTGTCAATGGCGTCTCTGATAGATTTGCGAACGTAACACCTGAAACATTGGCAAAATTCATTGTATGTAACTGAGATCTATCTGCTTTAAAGCTTTTTAACCTCGGCGCTTTTGATATATCTATTTCTTTTAACCTCGAAACAGCCAACTCTAACCTAGTTAGGTTATCAAACCCAGTTAAATCCAAGGTTTCAAAATGTGTTCTATCTAAATAAGCAGAATCAAGGATATGCTCCGCTGTGACACCCGTAATATTTTGCAGCGAAGAGCTACTCCCATTTAAACTATACAACGCTTTATTATTTGATAAATCCAGCGAGCTAATTTTTGAATAACTCACATCTAAATATCTTAATCCCGTTAACCCAGATACATCGACTTCTGCTAGCCCTGTAAGCGACAAGGACAACTTTCGCAAGGTTGGTGTATTTGGCAAAGTTATGCTGGCCAAAGGCATATACTTAGTCTCTAAGGTTACTAGATTCGTGAGTTGTGATAAATCCAACTCGAGGTCGCCAAATGTGTTATCTGAGGAGTTCGTATCCCAACTGATAGACTGTAAATTCGTTAAACCTGCTAACCTTCGAGCACCTTCTTTACTAATTGTGACCCCTCTAAAATTAAGCTGAGTTAGATATGTCAGCTTTTCTATCCCTTCCAAGTTGGTCATATCACCAAGATCTAACCCACCGCGCTGGCAAAACAGTGCATTTTGATACTCGACATACTCGTTGAACGATTTATTTATACAGTGACTTATCACCTTATCCTTGATACCTAACCTTTGCGAATTTGAGTCAGGAATTGGTGCCGCGGTCATCTGTAATGAACATGACTCTGTTAACGTATCCGATAAAAAAGACACATAACCACTACTTATCTCTTCAGGTCGTGTAATACCACATCCAGAAAATGAATCCGCGTAATGGCCTTGCATTGGCCGTGCAATCTTCACCTCTAATTGCGTACCGTATTTCAGTTGACCAGAAACTAAGTTATGTTTGGGTTCAAGTATTTCAGGTATATCCAATGAGACAGCGACATGTGGTACTTGGAAAAACAGCCTAGTTTGCATATCTTGCTCACAGGCTCCCTGACTCAGCTGGCAGAGTGTAAGACCTTCTAATGAAACCTCAATCAAACGATAAGATAACGCCTCATCATCTATCGTGATTTCCAAATTACCTTGTGACAGCTCAACAGCTGACGCGGGGTATACACCATCAAAAGTAACTGAAAGTTCCCCGCGCCAATTTCTGAGGAAATTCCAAGTGCGGACTTTGCCTGCTCTTTTCTCATAATAGGTTGTATTTGAGACATGGTGAGTCTCAATTCCCTGAGAAACATTGTCACTGCTATCAATATTGATGGCTTTGAAAACATGCTGATCATTTATTTCGTCAACAAAACGAATATAAGCAGTTTGCCCATTCAACGCGATAATGTGGTATTCCCCAATAACACGCTCCGTACATTCATAGCGCGTTGTATCACATAAATGCTCAAACTTTCCTCTGTTCGAATTGTAGCCTGCAGAAACCCTGAGCGTATTATCATCAAGTACCGCAGATGCAGCACCATTAAGCAGACCATTTCGGACTTCGCCATCAGCAAAAAGATAAAAAGCACTCAGCTCATGGTTGCTAACAGGCCACATCCCCGTTATGTCTGATAAGCCAATTGCTTGCTCTTGTTGTTTGATAAACGACCATGTACCACTTCTTAGCCAGCTAGGATTTTGACCATCATTGCTTTCAACCAACTCATTTGCCAAAAACGTATAAACTGTATCCGTTTTTTTGATCAGTTGTAGCGAAGAGAATGCCCCCGTTTCATCCGTGATTTCAAGCTTATCATCAGCGCTGATAGCCCAATTGATATAAAGTTGTTCTTCTCCACCAACATGGTTTAATGTTGTGAGTGTCCCCGTACTGTCGGCATTTAAAATGAGTTGATACCAATTAAGGGAGGTATCAAAATTAAAATACCACTGACCCACAAGCTCACTGCTTTCAATTTCAGCCACTGGCTGCTGCGATGCTAACTCAACTGCGGTACAAACCATGCTCTCAAATTGGAAGATGGCATCTACTGAACCATCCGATTTGGCACCGTACCAGCACGCTGTTGTGCCGTTAACATCGTACTCAAGTGAAAATTTAGCTGCAAAAAAGTCGTCACCATTGACGCGAGTTCGAATGTAATCATCAAATATAAATTGGTAATTAGATAGCCCTAAACTTTCAATATTGAAGCCAACTTGCTTATCTAGTCCGTAATATGTGCCTGCATTGTCTGAGTCAATTGTATAGAACCAACTATCCATCAATTCAGACCGTGTCGCATCTACTAAAACAGCGCTTTGCGTATGCATAGCTTTAGGAACAAACTCAGCCTTAATCTCACAAGCTGTGGTAGGATTTGTGATTTCATATATGACGTGTTCACCAACGGTTTTTAGCTCCCCGGCACACCCTGAAATCGAGTCAAGAATATACCCATCGACTTCTTCGATAAAAACAGCAAAGTGCTCTCTAAAGTAGAACTTATCTGTCGAAGTAATCAGTCGCCCTTGACCTGTTTGTGTGACAACGACGTCAAGCTCTGGCTTTATAAACGTGAAATCAAGTCTTGTACCGTTTGTACAAATGCTTTCGTGGGCATAGAGACACATTGAAATCGCATTGTCAGACTCATTTATGATCTCCATATATGAAATTTCACCGCTCGGATACGCTTCAAGCTTCAGCTTCTGATTTTCTATCGAAGATTTATAAACAGTGCCATTCAATGCAATTGAGTCGAAACAGCCTTCATTTGATGAGCAAAAATACTGGCTACTCAACTGCGAGATCTCATTGCCTCTTACAGAATATAAATTGGTTTGGGCAGAAAAAAGTTGCTCAACTTTATTGGTACTAAACAAGGCTTGAGTAAACTCACCATGCTGCCACTTATGATCAGATAACGTATAAAACTGTATCTCTGTCGGTTTATCTGACACAGCGAGCTTGTCTCTATGATATGAAACAGCAATGGTATTACCCACCTGAGCCAAGAGTTTAAAGTGATGCGTTGTTGAAATCTCACACCCAATAAACTCAACATTGCAATATTCAGTTTTAAGGTCATTTAATGCATATTCAAATCGCTTTAAAACGCCCTCATCATTACTACCTTGAATATGACGGTGCCATTTAAAGTTAAAATTATCATGCTCATCCACATAAAAGGCAGACTGTGACTTGTTACTGTGTGTTTTTCGCCATGTTTTTTGATAGTCAATATCAGTAAAGTTAACAGTTTGATGCTTAACAAAAGTGCCTTGCTGATATACCGCACCGTGATATACAACACTTTGATAGCCCAAGTTAAACGCTCTTATCAAGCTGATTTTAAAACTCTGCAACCCATCATCAATTTCAATATTGCCTTGGCTTAAACGCCACTCAACTTGACGAGTCCCAAAACCTTCGCTTATCTCGACAATGCCATTTTCACTGAATGTCAGGTCGACAATAAAATGCTCATTCGTAGTCGCAAAGTCTAAGCTCCACGTACCTATAAGCATCTCCTCAGTTACTGCTTGTAGATCATCTTTTGCAAATAACTCAGCGACTGTCGAATACTGCCCTGACGGTAGCTCATCTAATGGTTGAGATAAATCAAATTCAACTTGTACTGCTAAAGACTGTTGATTTCGTTCATAATGTTTAATCGAGAATGATGAAGTGTAAAAGCCAATGTGTTGTTCTAATCCTGCATTTTTTACCAATAACTCTTCATTGAGATCGACGCGCGTATTGATGCCATTTTGTTGCCAATTGAAAAAGATGCGTTTGCCTGACAGGGTTAAAAAGCCGGTATTATTTTCATTAAAATCTAAATGAACATTCAGGCCATCGAAAAACTGTGTTTCGGCCAAAATATATTCGCCTTCTGGCAAAAACGCAGTGCTCTCAACCAAGGTCTCATCATTGAGTATATCGCTCTCAATTTGAGTAAATAACTCAGGATAATTTGCTTGCAAGCGTGTTATTAACTGCTCGGTCAATTCAAAGTTTTGGACAAGTTCAAGTGTTGTAGCACTTTCTTCAGGCAATTGAATTTCGTGATCAATGATTGCTTTAAGCATCACCGCAATCGTTAATTTTTGTTGTGACGAAATTCGTGATTTTGCCTCATTTAGCTCATCATCATTGCTATAGCCATTTAGATCTTGACCTAAAAGTGAATATTCTGCTGTCGTTACATTCGTAATATTGACATCAAACAGCTCCAGCGCGGTGACAATTTTATCAGCACCAGCTTGCTCAGCAATAAAGCCGACAGAGTTCAACTGAGAAACCAATACCACATTACTCTGATCATCAACCCCTGTTGCCTTTAATGTCGCTAACTCCGAGGTATACGCCTCATCGACATCGATTTCTAAAGCATAATCACCATTTTCATCTGCAATCGCTGTCCATAGCCCAGTACCGACCTCAAAATCAACTTTAGCATGTGCAATTGGCGCATCAGTGACCTTACCTGCAAGCGTAAAAGTTACTGTCAAAGGCTCCATTGAGATCAGCTTAGAGACACTGGTGCTATCACCTTGATTATCAGTCACTGTATAGGTAAATAAGACTTCATGTGATGATTGAATATCGGGGCTTGTCACCGTTAAAGTGCTACTATTTTCACCCGCAAGAACTAAGGCCAGCGCTGAATTATGAGTCCAAAGATGCTCTACAACTTCGCCATCAACGTCATCTGCCACGCCAATTAACTCAAACGCTTGGCGCTCAACGGGGGTTTCATCAATTTGAATAGAGGCCTCTGGTGGGACGTTATCACGCGCATTGATAAAAACAACATGTTCATCAGTCGCAGAAGTGCCATCTTGAAGCAATAACTCAACTAAAAAAGTTACTTTTTGACTTTCTATTATATCGGGAGATATCACCGTTAATGTCGATGAATCATCACCTGAGATGTTTAGCTCAATATCGGCGTCATATGACCAAGTGATACGTACATCAGCACCGACATTAGCATTAAAAGTGAGTTTAAACTCTTCCTGCTCATCAATATGCGTAACACCATAAATATCAACTTGGGGTGCTGGGTTTACTGCTTCAGGCCCACTATTCCCTTCTTGAGGATCGGCTGAACCTTCCTCCTCTCCTGCTCCCCCGCATGCAGCTATGCTTAATAAAAAAACAATTGAAATAAATGCTCTAAAAAAAGCGTTAGATCGCCTAAAAGAAATCAACAGACATCACTCCCTAATTTAAAAATCGACTAAATAAGATCAACTACTTGTCGGTCTGCAAAATAAAACCCGGGCAATGCTATATTAAAAAGGAAAAAACAAAAACATATAAATCATAAACTTACAAAAATAAAACCTATAAAAAAGATAAAATTAACAAAACCTTGAGGTTAATTTTTATTGCGAATATATATTCACCAACTTCATCATTTTAAATTCATTTAATACGCTTGAAATTTGATATAAACATGGCTAAAAGGACATATTAAATTAACAACTGAAGCGTTGACTTAGCGACTTTGATAATCTGACCTATACGGCAAAACCAGAAACCCTTAGCTGGTTAGGGTTTCTAAAAATCGAATAGTACTTGCTCGCTTGATTGACTCCTTGCATTCCTTACAGCCGCTATTTAAGTAAAACGCTGTTGTATTTACACATCAGACTTATAAAGAGAATAAACATCAGTTAACCGCATACCTATTCACAAACTAGGTAAAATATTCTAAAGTACGCTCACTTTCGTCACTGAGAATCGTATGCTTAAGCACTTATCACACATCTTTGTTATTGCTGCTGTGTTAGTCGCCTTTGTTGGCCAGTCGCTCGCATATAATTTCGTGATGTCTTATGAACAAGACTCAGTACTTGTTTCTGATGTGCATACCCCTGCTTCAATTTCTTTAGACACTGCCAAACAAAACGCGCAAAGTGAGGATGATTGTTGTGAGGTTGACTGCTGTGAAGATGAATGTATTTGCCCTGCAAATGCCTGTATGACTTTCGCCTATGTGAAACCAGACAATCAATCAGTATCGTTATCTAAATACCATCATTTGGCACATACTATTGCCCATCAGCACCCGATTGACATGAAGGATTTACTCTTTCGTCCCCCTATTTTTACCTCTTAAGGATCAGTGCGCCTGTAATTCGCACATTTTTTAAAATTCATTTTATTTATACGCATTGTGCGTATCGCTTTTGCATATTTAGAGGTTAAAATGCTTAACACCTATTCTACTATCGCCATCTCTGCGATGCTCCTGCCGTTTGTATCATATGCAGGTGAGCATCATCATGAAGACAGCCATGGCGATCATCACCACGACCATAACAATAATCAGGTTGAAAAAATCCAAGTTACTGCATCTAGACTTGGCCGTATCGTTACAGAATCAGCCACACGCACCGAAGTCATCAATGCAGAAGAGGTGCAAGAAAAAGCCCTGATGAGACCGGGCAACATTTCAATGCTCGTCGCCGAAACAGGAGGAGTCAGAGTACAAAATACATCACCGGCGCTCGGCAGTGCCAATATTAGATTACAAGGGTTATACGGCCGTTATACCCAGCTATTAAGCGACGGCTTACCTTTATATGGCGGCCAAAGTGCGTCAATCGGGTTACTTCAGATCCCACCAACTGATCTGGCCAACGTCGAAATCATCAAAGGGTCGGCATCGTCGCTCTATGGTGGCTCGGCACTGGGTGGCGTGATCAACTTAATATCGCGCACCCCTTCAGACCAATTTGAAGGGGAAGTTTTATTTAATGCGACCTCTAAAGATGGTCAAGACATCACAGCTTATGTCGCTTCGCCAGTAACAGAAACACTCAGTACATCTATCACTGCAGGGGCGCACCATCAAGCAGCAAAAGACCTTGATAATGACGGCTGGGTAGATATGGCTGCTTACAACCGGGCGACTATGCGGCCTCGACTTTATTGGTCTAGTGACAGTGGTGCAAACTTATATGCCACATTTGGTGCCATGACTGAGCAGCGTACAGCGGGAACTCTTGAAGGTGCACTCATGCCTGATGGACAACCCTATGTTCAGGCACAAGATACCACTAGGCTCGACAGCGGTTTTATCTTTGAGCAACCACTAGACGACGTGCTCAACCTCAATGTCCGAGGTTCTGTCATGCATCAAGATCACGACCATCAATATGGCCAAATACTAGAAAACGACACGCATGAAAGCTACCTGCTTGAAACGAGTTTATCTGGCTATACGGACGATGCAGCTTGGCTTGTGGGCATTGCGCATCAAAGCGATGCGTTTTCATCAGAAAGTTACCCTGACTTTAACTACCAATTTGAAGTTCCGGGCCTATTTTCACAATTAGATTACGACATCACCCAAGATGTCGCGATGTCACTTAGTGCCCGAGCGGACTGGCACAGTGAATATGGCACGCAATTCAGTCCACGCATTTCTGTACTCTACAACCCAAGTGATTGGACGGTACGTGGCTCATACGGCAAAGGATTCTATGCCCCCACGCCCTTTATCGAAGACATTGATGATACGGGCCTTTCACGACTTGCGCCGATGACAGATTTAGAAGCTGAGCGCGCAACGACCGCATCCATTGATCTTGGCTATACGTTCAATGGCATCGAAGCCAGCATGACCTTATTTGCTTCTGATGTGGATAACGTCACAGAGCTTGAAATGCTAGATAGTGCTAGTACGCTTTCGGGTAAAACGGTGCGTATTGTGAACGCGCTTGGGCAAAGTGAAATTCGCGGTACTGAATTACTACTGCGTTATCGTTGGCATGACATTAAATTGACCGCCAGCTACTTATATACAGATGCCAGTAAAGCAACATCGACAGGTTTTGGTCGCGAACCTCTTGCTTTGACACCAAGACACTCTGCTGGTGCGGTGATCATGTGGGAAGAACATGGTAGTCATTTAGTTGGATTTGAAGCCTATTATACTGGCACGCAAAAGCTAGAAAACAATCCCTATCTGGACAACAGCAACCCATATTGGCACCTTGGACTGCTGGGCCAAATCACGCTGGGCAATGTCAGTTGGTTTTTAAATGCTGAAAACTTACTGAATATCCGTCAAACCAAAGATTACTCACTCTTGCTGCCGCAACAGGCAAAAAGTGGACGCTGGACAACCGATATTTGGTCTCGCAATGACGGATTTACTGTCAATGCAGGAGTGAGAGTCACGTTTGGTTAAGGCGCTTTAGTAATAAATAAGGGAAATAGACTTAACTCTATTTCCCCTTTTCACCTACTTAGAGGGTGGCGAGCGTAGTAGATTGTGAATTACTGTACGCGGGTAAATTCCATCTTCCAGTTCACTTCCCATGTTTCGCCATCATCTTTAGAAAATGCTTGCTGCCAAGTTGGCATATCAGGGTTTGTTGAGTCCCATACAAATCTGACCTTAACAGCCACACCATTGTAGGTTTCATCAGCATAAAAACGCCCTACGCCATCCGTGAACTGTCCTACAACAGGGGTATCCATTGCGCCGGGGTTTCTCCCATCAAGCCACCAAATAGACCACTCATTGGTCTCACTGTTGTAAGAGCGAACTGCTTTTGCTCTTATTGACTCACTTGGCATGTGCAAATGATTATCTTCGACATTACCAAACCCACCCAGTGTTTTCACTGTGGATGATTGGCCATCAAATTCAATCCATTCTTGCGAGCCATTTAAAATATCTTTTAAACGACGGTGTTTTACTTGCCATTCGCCAATAATAAAATCGAAATCCTTTGGTTCATTGTGCTCACGTGTTTGAAGCATGGGTCTTCCTGTTGATTGTTTTTAGTTTCGAAACACGACACCACAAATACTGTGTATTTAAACAGTGTTAAATGTAAAGTATTTAAGAAAGTGATTGATTTAAAAATGTTTGGGGAAGTAAGCACACAGAGCCGCATGCTTACTTGGTAGCACGTTTTATCGGACAGTTGATCGCAGTAATGCGGCTTCCATCACCTGAAATACGCTGGTGTTGTCAACGTAGTTACCATTCCAATTATAATGCTCGCCCCAAAGCTGCCCAGCTTTTGGATCTGTGCGAGAAAATTCCTTAAATCTGTCAGCACCTTTACCCAGCACCCAAAGAGGGACTAACTCATTGGTATGGTTACGCGAAGCCCATTGATACCCAGGGATATTACCTTTACCTCTGTTTTGAACCGCTAAGAAAGCGTTAAATTGATCTTCTGCTGGGTTAAAACGTGCCGTTTCTAAAGACGCTTTACTTCTATCCATTGCAACTGCACCACCTTGGCCATTTGTCCAAGTGCCCTCTCCCCAGATCCCACCGCATTCGTGATCTGAGGTGATAATCAGCAAGGTTTCGTCCCAACTAGAATTAGTTTCAACCCACTTGATTACTGCGTCCACAGCTTGGTTGAAGTCAACTTGCTCTTCGATGAACCTCGGCATATTGTTGGCGTGCCCCATCCAATCCACTGCACCACCTTCAATCATGGCAAAAAAACCGTCTTGGTCTTGGTTCAATACATTTAATGCCCCCAAGCTCATGGTTGCTAGGCTTGGCACGCCCTCGTTAAATGCCATACCTGAGGGCGTATTTGCACTATTTAAACCAGATCGACTCGCTTGCAATGTCGAACCTGAACGGACAATCCCGACGACGCGCTTAGGAAGAGACTCTCCTTGCGCCAACGCTTCAAATTCAGGTTTAGACTCGATATACGCAGCAGCACTTCCTTTCTCGTTAGCACGTAACGCGTTATATGTTTGCTCACCGCCCACGTATTTGTATGTTTGCTTGTCTTGTGGTTTTAACTGTCCGCTGGCGTCATAAATTGGGTGTCCTGCGCCCATGATCACAGACAGGCCAGAGTCATGCATTTCGTTGAAAATCTCAGCGTAATTATTGCGAGATACATTGTGTGCCACCGCAGCAGCAGGCGTCGCGTGAGAAACCATCACAGATGTCACAGTACCCGCAGATAGTCCCTGTTTCATTGCAATTTGCGCAATCGTATCGAATTGCTCACTATTGCTCCAATCCATATTCACCCGACCAACAGCTGTTTTACGGCCACTCATTAACGCCGTACCCGCTGCGGCACTATCGGTATAAGAGGTATAACTTCCTGATTCGGTGTAATCATTTAACATCGCATTTTCAAAGCGCTGCCAACGGGTTTGCGGATCATAGCCTTGCTCTACAGCACCTGCTGCTGTTGATAAATCTGCACCTCTGGCTAACGTATTGCCATCTTCATCCACTAAATTTAATGCGCTATGTGCCAATCCAAAAACTAGAGGTTGTGTCCCATCAGGACGTGTCACCTGGTAAGTTTGTTGACCCGCAAGGCCTTGATAATAATCGGCTGCTAACCACCCATTAAAGCCAATGCCATCTGACACCATTAAAATAATATTTTTAGGGCCACTTGACTCTGTTATTTCTTGTTTTTTATTAGGTTGTATTGCACATGAGGTTGATAACATCACTGTGGCAATTAGCGATAATTTAAATAATTTTTGCATCTTAATTCAGTCACTCAGTTAGTTAACAGCTGAAAAATATACCAATGCGCTGCTACCTTTTTGAGACACATGCGACAGAGCGTATAACAAAACAGCTGAAATACGTTATGTTATAAGATAACATTATCACCGACTAAGTTGATAAAAATATTTCATCGCTAAATTTAGGAAAATAACTAAATCAACATATTTAGTGCGTTTAACATCCATTTTCGATATTAAGCGCCGAAAATGAGAGGAAGTTACGTATAAAACACAGTTCATCAAACGCCGTTGAACAACAGAAAAAACCGCCACCATTAAGCATGATTTGTACCTTTTACGTGGATTTTCGGTTCAACTGTAAGTTTTATGCGATAAATGCCAACAATGCAGTATTGTTATTATGTATCATCTAAGCACAACTAAAAATATTAAATTTCACTACCTTTACCTAGGGGATATACAGTGTTAAGAAAAACGCATTTGGCGCTAGCAATTTCAGCAGCCATGTTTCTGAACGGTTGTTCAGACGCACCAGAACAGCAACAAGCAACGCAAGTAGAAGCAACTGAATCAGCATCAGCAAACGCGGCCGCTGGCAACATTGCTCAAAACCCATTTTTCCAAGAGTGGAACACACCATTTGGTGCTCCACCACTTGGCGACATCAAAACAGCACACTTTTTACCAGCTTTCAAACAAGCTATTGTTGAGCACAAAAAAGAAATTGACGCGATCACAGAAAATGAACGCCCTGCTGATTTTGACAACACCATTGCAGCAATGGAGTTGGCAGGTTCAACACTAAACCGTGTTTCACTTGTATTTGGTAACCTTGCAAATACTGAATCAAACGATGAAATGCAGTCGTTACAGCGTGAAATTTCACCTATGCTAACACGTCATCGCAGTGACATTCGTATGAATGAAGCACTATTCAAGCGTGTAGCTGCGGTATACGACAACCGTAAATCAGCACTATTAAATGCTGAGCAAACACGTCTACTTGAGCGTGTTTACAATAGCTTTGTTCGCTCAGGTGCAAAACTGACTGGCGAAGAACGTGCTGAATTTGCAAAAATTAATGAGCGCCTTTCTGCACTAACAACTGAGTTTGGTCAAAACTCACTGAATGACTCTCGTGCGTTCACTTTGGTATTAGAAGAGTCGGACTTAGCAGGCTTACCTCAAGCACAACGTGATGCAGCAGCAGCGGCAGCAGCGGCAAGAGACCTACCTGGTAAATACGTTATTACACTGAACCGTTCTAGCGTCCAGCCTTTCTTACAATTCTCTGACAGACGTGACCTACGTGAAAAAGCCTTTAAAGGCTGGGCTAATCGCGGCGACAACGACAATGAGTTTGATAACAAAGCCATCATTGCAGAAATCGTTGAACTTCGTGCAAAGCGTGCGCAACTACTAGGTTACAAACATCACTCAGAGTATGTACTAACTAACTCAATGGCAAGTAAGCCTGAGACAGCGATGGACCTACTATTAAAAGTGTGGGAACCAGCTGTTGAAAAAGCAGAGCAAGAGCGCGAATGGATCAAAGAGCTAATGGCTGCAGAAGGCGTGACTCATGAGCTAGAAGCGTGGGATTGGCGCTACTACGCAGAGAAAGTGCGTAAAGCTAAATTCGACCTAGACCAAGGTCAAATCGCTGAATACTTCGAACTAAACAACATGATCGAAGCACAGTTCTACACAGCTGAGCGTTTATTCGGTCTGAAATTTGTTGAGCGTACTGATATTCCAGTATACAACCCAGTTGTCCGTGTTTGGGAAGTACAAGACAAAGCAGGTAAAGCAATTGGCTTGTTCTATGGTGACTACTACGCACGTTCAACGAAGCGTTCTGGTGCTTGGATGAGTTCATTCCGTTCTCAGCAGAAACTAGCTGGTGACGTGAAGCCACTTATCCTGAACAACATGAACTTAAATAAGCCAGCTGAAGGCGAGCCAACGCTAATGAGTTACTCAGATGCAGTAACTTTATTCCATGAGTTTGGTCACGCACTACACGGTTTATTGTCAAACGTAACTTACCCAACACTTGCAGGTACTAGCGTACCCCGTGACTGGGTTGAGTTCCCGGCACAGTTATTTGAGCACTTCATAGCACAGCCTGAAATGCTTAAAAAGTTCGCGCTACATTACAAAACAAATGAGCCAATGCCAAAAGAGCTACTTGATAAGATCAAACAAGCTGGCACGTTCAACCAAGGTTTTGCAACTGTAGAATTTACAGCGTCTGCGCTAGTAGATATGGCTTACCACCAGCTAACAGATGTGAAAGATTTAGATGTTCGCGCATTTGAAAACAAGATCTTAACTGGATATGGCAAACCTGAAGAAATCATCATGCGTCACCGTAGTACACACTTCGGTCATATTTTCGCAGGTGGCTACTCGTCAGCTTACTACGCATACATGTGGTCAGAAATCTTAGATGCTGACGGTTTTGACGCTTTCCTTGAGAAGAAAGACATCTTCGATAAAGAAACTGCTGAGCGTTTATACCAGTTTATCTATAGCCGTGGTGACACATTAGACTACTTTGAAGCTTATGAAGGCTTCAGAGGCAGAAAGCCAACAACTGATGCACTACTACGTAACAGAGGCTTAGATTAATCTAGCCTGTTAATACAAGCCGAAGTCATGTACTTCGGCTTTTTTACTTATAATCTTCTTTATCCTATCGACCCGCTTTTTATTATCTACCAAGTATTTAACCAAACCAACCAAGCGCTTTACCACCGACGCATTAGGTTATGTTATATTGTACCAAAACAAACCCATTATTCTGTTACTGCTTAGCTTCAAAACCAGAAACATCGAAGCATATTAGGAAAATTTAATGTCTATTCCAGTTACCATTTTGCACGGCTTTTTAGGTTCAGGTAAAACCACTTTACTGCGTAGTATACTTTCTCAGTCTGTTGAGCATGACTGTGTACCAGGCGTGGTTGTAAACGACATGAGTGAATTGGATGTCGACGGCGTTTTGATTAAAAACACCGAGGTCTTTGATGATGATAGTAATGACTTTTTTACCATCAGTGGCCACAGTATTAGCAGTGCAAAAGGCCTTAAAGAACTTAAAGTGGCATTAAAAACGCTGAAAAAAAATGCGCAGCCACCTTGGATCATTATCGAAACTTCTGGCAGCAGCCACCCTTTGCCTTTGATTGAGTTCTTCAAAAATAATCGCGACTATGCGTTAAAAGGCGTTGTCACACTCGTTGACTCAACCTGGTTAAAAGACGATTACCAATTTGCACAATCGCTTGTACCTAAATGGCAAGAAAACCTGAGCAATCAAATCAGAGGCATTGAAAACTTACTGGTTGAGCAAATCTTATTTTCTAATCAAATCTTTTTGACCAAAACGGATAAAATAACCGCAAAAGCGGTAGAGACCATAGCGCAAGCACTGCACCCAATTAACCCTTATGCGGCTATCTCTGGGACTGCTTGGGGCAATATGGATGTGACGCAATTTCACCAATTTGAAGACTATAACTTCTTTTTAGTTGAACAGTTGATCACTGAGCTGCGCAGCACCGTCAATGCTCCTTTAACGCTATCAGGAAAACAAAATCAAAAAATTGTATCTAAAGTCATTAGAGATGATCGACCGTTTCATCCGACACGTTTATGGGAAGTGTGTCATAACCATCTAACCCATGGTGTTTTTCGCAGTAAAGGGTTCTTTTGGCTACCGACCAGAGATGAGATGTCTTTATTATGGAGCCAAGCTAATGGCAGCGTTGGGCTAGAATTTGTTGGTTTCTGGCGCGCGCCCATTTTAAAAGACGAAAGCCATAATTTTACCCAAGAGCACTATGATATTTTAAAGAAGAAAGTCGATAAAATAGAGAGTCGATTTGGTGATAGGCGCTGCCGACTGACAGTCATTGGTCAAAAAGATGAGGCGTCGAGTTTCGTAAAAGCACTTGAAGCATGTTTTTTAACGGATGAAGAACTTAATTTTTGGCGAAATGGCGGCACTTTTGAAGATCCGTGGCCAACCAATGTCGCAAAGATCTAATCTCTTTAACATGGCAGGAAGGCTAAGATACTTTCCTGCCCTTACCTACTGTGAGTTACCTGTCATCGTTACATCACGTTAAGCTTTGGCCAATGTACTAACCAACCTTTTGAACGCACTCTTGTATCAAAAACTGCCCTTTTCCTTTTTGGGTTATAGGTTAACTGCCCCCGAAAAAGCGACTCAAAGCCAAAAGCCGCAATGCATTCATATTGATGCTTTGTGACTTGAGTAATCGCGACTGCCGTTTCTTTTTCAGGCCAATAGCTCATCGCATGCAAGGTGCTGGTGTATGGCTCATCTTGATTTTTAATATGCATTCGAGCCTGATTACGCACTTGCCAGTTAAGCTCAGGCATGCAATTAGACAGCTGTTTTTCATATTCTAAATACCGATTTGAATCGACCTCATCAGCATCAAAATAAACCACGTCCACATCATTCAAAGGCGTAAACTCACTAAAATCATGGAGTGAGTCCCAAATTAAATTACGCACAAACCCTGCGGCTATATAACATTGTGGCAACGCTAACTGGGCAACCACATCAAGTGCTTTTAGCCTTATAGGATCTCGTTTAACCAGCTCGATAACTTTATCCATCTTGGCTCATAAAATGTTTTAAAGCATCATAGTAAAGATAATCGAGGTTTTTGCCTATTAACTCTTTTAAATTGGGAGCCATCGCTCCCATGAATTAACAGCTGACTTCAGGTCTATTACTGATACAGCCTAAGTAACTCATGCAATACCACGCTGGCTGAGTATGAGGGCAGTTAAAAGGACTTCTTGACTGAGCACCACCCGCAATTTGATTTGTACGCTCAACTAAAATTGTTTGCCCTTGCAACTTTTTGATCGCTTTCTTTTTTAAATGTAATTTCATACAAACTCTCCTTATTATTGACTGAAAGTCCAATATACTCGTTACACTAGAAAACACTCAATTGACTAAAATTCAACCACCCAATTAACTCTGCGCACTTAACGATAATCTATTGCCCTCAAAGCCAAGGTGATAAAGCTGTGGCTCAGAGGGCATGTTTAAACACTTTCTATTGTTTGCTATCAACTAGCCTTACTTTTTGCATCATACCTTGATCTTCATGATCAAGAATATGACAATGCAATACAAAATCACCTGTATACTGCTGTTTTACATTACCTTTAAATCCCGGTAAGGAGTTAGGGTAACGATATTTACTGTAAATCACGATATGCGGCGCTTTCCCCTTTTTTTCAGAGACATACTTCTCAATATCATGATAATCTTTTATATATACTTGCTTGCCAATATCATGAAATGGCACACCGGAATACTCATCTTTCTCTATGGCTAAGGTGTCTCTCCACACCCATTGCGGGTTACCATCAGGGCCTTTCCTCTGCGCATAAAACGGATTGACATGAATATGAAATGGGTGCATCGGAGCAAGGCCTCTCGTACATAAGTGCCATCGCTGCCATTGGCCAAGCTCTAACTCTCGTGTTTCAATTTGCCCATAAGGCTTGCCATCAACTGAAAAAATCACATCACCACCTTTGCTCCCAGGTGGCGCATTACCATCATTCAAATCAGCATTGCTGACATCTTGGCAACTTATATTATCTCGCCCTTTAATTGATGCGCGCTCCCCCAAATAAAACATCATATTTTCAATATAGGTATCATGTGTCATTTGTCTAATTTCTTGCTCGGTAGGCGCTTTGTGTGCTTGATATTGCAATAGACTATTGCTTGTTGGCAGTTTGGCTTGTGCAGTGCCTACTGGGCTGCCTTCAACAACAATTTGTAACAGCTCAGCGGTATCCTCTGGCACCCCTTGTAAAGACTTATGAGACGCAGAGTCCAAATCCACTAACCAATAAACTCCCGCTTTACTGGGCGCTTGATACAAATAGTCTGCACGATAACCTGGCTGCAACGGCTCAATCGAATAATCTTTATTGGCTAAATCCCATCTATCCAATCGACCCGTATTTAAACCATCCACTGAGATTTGGTTAAGAAAGCCAAGCGGTTTTGGATTCAGGCTTTTATTCCAATGAGATTCAACAACTGACAGCTTTACTGTTTCTCGTACTCCAGCATGAATAAATCGCCAACGCTGAATTTCATTGGGTTTCATCTTAATTTGAGGAACAACCAATCCATTAATCAGTGTTCTGCGCTGCATTTTTTGCCAACTGCCCGGCCCAAATATGCTGAGCTTTTCAAATTTCCCCGGCTGACCAGGAATTTCTTTGGTACACACTGACACATCGGCAGGTGTATCACCTACTTCATAGTATTCGATTATCCCATTACAATCATATGCCACTTGCTGTAGCACAAAAATGTTGTCCGCTTTTCCTTTAATCTGAGGCTGCGTCGCAATGTTTTTTTCCGATGTATCACTTTCAATGATGATGGCGCCTGCCATCCCACTTGATACTTGTAGCGCTGTAGAGCCGTGAACATGCGCGTGATACCAAAACGTCCCTTGTGGGTGATCTTCCGGTATTCTGATTTCATATTCAAACCCTTTCCCGGGTTGGATCTCTAACAACACATTATCACTGCGCTTACTCGGTGAAACCCACAAACCATGGGTATGAAAGTTAGTGACATTAAAATTATGCGGTGTATTCATTTTTTTTGTTTGCGCATCACTCAATAGTTCGTCCGAATGATGTGAACCATGCCCACTGCCCGCGCATAAATAATCAGGTGCCTTATCACAGCCAGGTAACCGGTTTTCTAACCTAAACCGTAAAATTTCGCCAGGCGCAAGCCTTAATGTTGGACCCACCAAAGCACTTTTAAATTTATCATTCGGATTTTGTTTATATGCATAATTTCGTAACCATGTATTACATTTTGCGATTTCCCTTTGCTGATACTGAACCGCCATTGTAAAACTGAGTTCACCCTTTATAGAACTAAGTACCTCTGGGTTCTCAAACGGCGCCAGCTCAGGAGGAATATATTCATATTCACAGTCTTTCGATGACGGCATCGATGATGGTAGATATGCTGTGGGGTTATAATCTTTAACATCAAAATAGGTTGGCTGCCACTGAGACTGTTTATGATGTGTGTGAACAGGCTCTAAAGAGGAGCACGAGGCAGATAAAATCGCACTTAAAGCAATGAACACCGACTTTTTCATACGCATAGAGTAATCCTTTGGTGATTGTATGTCTTTGCATATTGTCAAATCTGTATATTGAGAAAGCCATTACACTGCATTACACATTTGGATTATACATGTCCCGCTACTTCGGCCTGTTAATGTATAAATTAATTACGCTATGAATTTATATAAGTGTAAAAAAGAAAGGAAACCTTGTTACCTATTACACAAAACTAAGCACCAAAAGAGAGGAAATAAGGGAGAAATACTCCCTTAAAAATCATAAGAAATACTAAACCTTGCGTTTAAAAGCTCTCGCAAGAATTATAATACGGTGTGCCACTTTTATTTTTACATACATCATAACCAGCACCACCATAATAAAAATCACCAGCAGTACCGCCTTCTAAATAATCATCTCCATTACCACCGTAAAGTCGGTCAGATGCGGTGTCTCCATACAACTTATCATTCCCGTTACCACCATAAAGAATGTCACTACCGGTTTTGCCATAAAGACGGTCGTTACCATCATAACCATAAATGATATCAGTACCTGTGCTACCAACGATAATATCATCACCACCAGTACCATAGTGAGTGCCACGCGCTTCAGCAGAACTTGCAAAAGAAGCCGCAGCTATCGTACCCACTACCATAAGTAAATTTACTAGTTTCATCATTTTTTCCTTAATTATAGTTGATTGTTTGGAAAATTAATCCCAAATCCTGTCTATTCTGCTACCGACTACAAAGCAGCATTTTTAACTGTGATATCAATTTGAATCATCACGTATATCGCTATGCATCAAACGTAATTTTGTTATTTCAGTGTCGTTTAAGGCGTATCTGGAAAGTGATTTAAGTGCATACAGTCGAATGGGAGGTGGCTCATTTTCATCATCCACAACTTGCCAAAGCACACTGCGATTTTCATCTGATTTAAAAGGGCTGTCTCCCAAAGACATGACCGCGCGCGCACGTGTATTAACATCGGGATCGGTCAAAGCCAGATTTCTCACGCCTTTTAAATCCTCGTTGCTGGTCGCCCATTGAGCCATTTGATAAACCCCGTGGCGACGCACATTTTTATCTTCTGCAAGTACTACTTTTGACAAGGTTTGGTGTACGCGGTGATAGTCTTCTGCTGAACTTGGGGCTGGTTTTAATGCCATCAATGCAAACTGCTGTAGATCGGAACTGAGGTCATTCCCAGCATCAATATGTGCCAAAACGCGATCTCGTGTCTCACCTGTGACTTCGTCCATTTTCGCTACGAGCAAAAGACCAGCTGATCTTACTTGTTCATCATTCGATAGATCCAGCGCCATATCGAGCGCTGCGACTTGCGCCATCGGATGCCCAGACTCAGATAGCACCGCACTGAGCTCCCTGCCAAGCAAGCTATTTGGGTCATTGATAAATGTATCAATCAATTCAGTAACTAAATGAGGATCTTGCTCAAGCAACATCAAAAGCTGTGTACGCATCGCGATATGCTTATTACTCGGACCCATAATGGCATGCTTAAGAGGTTCGGGGTTTTGTGTGATGCTGGCTTTAAGCTGCTCCAACGTATTATCAAGCTTGTCACTGGCTGTGATATTTAAATCGTTTTTTAACGTGATATCTTTTGTTTTACTGTCGGCATATGAAACTAACCTCTGATCTTGTACTTGATTATTTTCGCTGCTGTCAGATAAAAAATCAGTTTGAACGATTTTTTTTTGCGCCGACTTTTGTGGTTCTGATTGATTTGATTTTGATGAAAAACCCAGTTGTGAAAAATAAATACCTGCTAACAAAATAAAAATGACTATCGCAACTAGGTATCTATTCAAAAAATGCTTTTTATGCAGCACCCTAACACTCTTTTATTGTTTTATTTTTAAGCTAAATTAAATGACTTGCGTGACGGTTATGTTGCATAAAAGAGAATATTTTTTGACCAGAAAAGCCTTTGAATTAAGAAAAGAAGTTTAGTGAAAGTACAGCTTTTACGTAGCAATATAAGAACAGAAATGTGAAAAGACTGACCTTAAAAAGTCAGTCTTTATAAATAAACACGGTGAAAATTAAAACTGACAGAGCCGTTACCCTTACTCCCCTGCACCTTGTAAGCGAACAACCACAGTGCCTGCAATCTTGTCATGAAAGCCTTGTTTTTTAGCATCCCAAGCAACCCAGAAAAATCCAAGGCCAAAAGGAAGCATTGAAATATAATAGGCAACATACCTAATAATAGACTGCTTTTTAGATAAGTTTTCTCCTGTTTTTTCATCAACAATTTTCGCTTTAATCACCATTTTTCCGGGTGTTGCTGATTTATAAAGCCAGAACAAAATAATAACAATCAGCGGGAGCATATAACTTATTAAGAAGTCCGCTGTTCCATGCATGATATCCGTGGATTGCCAATATGCTTTACCATAAATCATATAAATTAAAGGCACTGTAAGCAACATAAGAAAAACAGTATCAATTAGGCTTGCACCAAAGCGAGCCCAAAATCCAACATAGCTTGGATGCTCATTCTCAATTTTATTCATAAACTAAACCACTTCAAAAGAGTAGGGTTTATCATAGCTACCCATAAAAAGAACTACTAGTACTAAATCCCACTATGATGCTACATATACCATAAAAAAGCCGCGAAAAGTCGCGGCTGTATTGGTGACAGTGCTTTCAAACCAGTATCTATCATTCACGTCTTAAGGGTCAACATTATTTGAACTACCTGTTAATTCACAATGTTAATTAAACTTCAAACTCCCCAACCATCTCGCTTAATTGCTGAGACATCTCACTCAATTGACGGCTAGATGAATTCGTATGTTTTGCGCCTGCTTCAGTTTGTTGAGATACCGCCACAATGCCATTGATATTATCAACAATGCTATTCATTGCATCAGACTGTACTTTCGCAGAGTTTGCAACGCCCTGACCAAAGCTTTGAATTTGCTTCACTGCACTGTCTATTTCCACCAAAGTTTGATCACATTGCTTGCTTGTTATCAAACCCTTCTCTGTTGATTCCTTACACTTTTCCATTTCGCCTACCGTTTCTGACACGCCAGCATGTAGCTGCTCAATAATAGATTGAATATCCTCTGTAGATTCATGGGTACGAATGGCTAAAGTTCTGACTTCATCAGCGACAACAGCAAACCCTCTGCCCTGCTCTCCCGCACGTGCTGCCTCTATCGCCGCATTTAATGCCAACAAATTAGTTTGCTCAGCAACTTTTTGTATCACATCCAACACTTCACCAATTTGTGCTGAACTCTCTTCAAGCTTCTTTACTGACATAGAGGTCGATTCAACTCGCTGTGCGACCTGCTCAATCTGATGGGCATTATCAGCAATGTGCTGTTTACCTTGCTCAGTGAGCCCGCTTGCGTTATCAATTAACACCAAAGCATTTTGGCTCTGATCAAACACGCTGTTCGCAGACTCTTTCAAATCAAGCACCTTGTCTTGAACTGATTCTGTCTCTCTATTTTGTTGAGCAAGACCCAATTGAATTTGTTGAGTGACTGCTGACAATTCTTCAGCATGTGAAGCCAAAGACAGTGTATTCACATTGATGTTGTCGATTACTTGCCTAAACTGCGCATTACTTGCGTTGAACGCAACTGCCATTTCAGACAACTCATCCTCACCGCGATGTTTCAGCTCAATGGTTAAGTCTTTTTGGCTTGCAACCAATGACATGGTGCGTGTCAGCTTGTTTAAAGGCTTAGAAATATTTTTCGCGACCACCCCTGACACAATCATTAATAAAATAATATACAGTAGCAGTTCAAAAGCGATGAATATCAGCTCATCTTTATACGCGTCTTCAATATCGGTTAAGTAAATACCAGTGCCAATAACCCAACCCCAGTCAGACTGGCGCTTGATATAAGACACCTTACTGGTGACCTCTCGAGAGTTGGGCTTAGGCCAAGTATATTCAACAAAGCCCGCCCCCTGCTTTTCCACCTTGTCAACGAATGCGCGAAATGCAAAAGAAATAAACGCCTCTTTATGATTTGTCATAGACAAGCCATTTAGCTGTGGCTTAATCGCGTGGGCTACCATGTCCCCATTTGTATCGAATAAAAAATAATAACCAGAATCAGCATAGCGAGCGCTATTAACCAGCTGCTTAGCTTGAGCTTGGCGCTCTTGTTCACTCAAATTTGGTAAACTTGCGATTGCACTCACCTGTGAGCTAAGTGTTTCAACGAGATTTATCGCTTGATCTTTACGCTCAGAGATCATGTTTTCTCTCAGCTTATTAGCCGCTGAAAACTGAATACCTATGATAATTGTAATGGCCACTAAGGTGCCTAGTCGTAATTTATTTGCAACCTTTATGTTGCTTAGTAGTCGGTTGATGTTCAAAAGTACTGCCCTCAAATCTAACGAAAATCTACCTGTGTTCTGTGTAGAATATTTGTTCGAATCATACACAAAACGCAATACAAGAAAAACAATTTTCAGCATCGTTCCAAAATGATTTTGATGAAAAAGCATACTCATCTGATTTGTATGGAAAAGAAATTGAGGCCCCATTTCGAGAACAACCACCAGTAAAATCAAAAACCAGCACTTAAGTATTTATTTTTAGGTTTATATTAAAGGTACAGATAAAATAACCACGATAAATCTAATGATTTATTATGTAAATAAGAAATGTAAAACTCGTGTTTAAACGTTATAACTTTGCGCTATTTTTCCTCATGGGAGCCAAATTCAGGTGGAAGTGGAGCATTCTTTATCACTAGTGTAAGGGGAATTCTCACACTGATATTTATTCCAAATTAATCAATAATTATGGAGAACGAAAAACTCTATAGACTGCCACCTAATATTGATAGTAAACGAGGAAAATTGTATAGAGGCTTACGAGAGGCATATCAAAAACACTACAACATTTCTACTAAAATGCTAATGGCAGATACAACAAGCTTAGGATCATCCAGTGGTATATTATGACTGACTGAACTCGACACAAGATGCATCGAATTTGGATTCTCAACAATAAGTGATGCGTGCAAAGTCCGCCACACAGTTTTCCCTGCGGTGCTGTGCCCTATCCACCAATCGCTTTCCCCTTCCATACTAGATGAAACAATGACTGTAGGGACCATTGATATCTTGCCTTTATCCAACATGGTGCTTTTAGTATATTGATGCTGTAAGACCTGCCATTCAGCACTTTGGTGCATCATTTTATTTAACTTTTGATTGTCCCTTTGTGACCAATCGAAATTAAGTCGATTTAATTCTGATAAAAACGCTTCATGGCTTGGATCAAGCAATACCAAACCCTTGACCTGCTCAGAATATGCAGCCGCATATTGCCTTGCATGTAACCCGCCATAAGAGTGGCCTAACAAAATAATATTATCTTGTATATTAAGTGCACCCAGTAAAGCCTTTAGGCGCTTATTGGAACTGCGCAATGATACGTTCGACCTGTTTGCCGATTCACCAATACCTGCACGTGAATATATAATTACGCGTTGATTCAGCTTTTTCAGCTCTGGCAATACAGGTAACCAATATTGCGTACCCATGCCAATTCCTGATTCCACTACAATGGTGAATTCACCACTGCCAAAATCAATATATTCAAAATAACCGCCTTCAAGCTCCTGTAACTGGGGCTTTACATCAGCATGACAGAAAGAGCTAAAACAAAAATAAATAAAGCCTAAAAAAGTAGGAAATTTAAAACCCATTAAAAAGCACTACCTTAAATCAGTGTAAACCTGCTCTAAATCAGAGTTATTATAAACAAAAAATACCTAACATAAATACAACCCATAAACCCAATAACGGTGGCATTTTTCATTTTACGGCTGAACCCGTAGTTAACACCATGTATGACACTAAATTGTTGCGCATTTTATAACTGTTAAAGCAATAAGCAGCTATATTACTACCATTTTTTATGTAGATATCAAGCTAAACTAGCTGATTATTAACTCTTAATATAGCGCGTTTATTACATCATTCATTGAATATGCTACAACGGGTATATGTGCTTTATCATATTCATATCTATCAAGCTCTAACTGAGAGAATCCAGCAGCAGCTAATAACTGCTCAAACCAGCTCACATATCTGGCATTATTAGGATAGGCTGTCGCCGCAACCAAAATTACCCTGCTGCTGAGAGTTTGATCCAATGAAAGCCTATCGTTAACTAATTGCGGTGTTACATCCCTATGTGCCCAAAAGCTACCATCAAATGATACATGACGATGAAAATAAGGTTGCTGAGGGCTGTCTATCAACAGCGCTATTCCTACAAATAATCCAGTTAGAGAATGCCCCATCACAGTACGGTTCGTCTCGTCAATTGAGTAGTCCTTCTCAATGGAGGGCAATAACTCGATTGTTAAAAAGTCAAAATAGTCTTTGGCAAGTGGCCACTGCGAGTACATTTCTCTATGCTTATAATCATCATCTACATAGTTTTCAATGCCTACAAGGATCACTTCTAATTGATTTTTATCTACACTATCCGCCACGGTCTCAAAACGCCACTCGGCATCAAGAATATAAATTACCGGAAACTTTCTATTGGGAGCGTGGTTGTGTGGTAGAAAGAGTTTTAAGGGGTAAGACACACCTGTATAGTGAGAGTCTATAGGCTCTAGTTGTAACCTTTGACCTGGAGTAAACTGACTTACTATCTCTTGATCAAAAGTTTCTTGTGAATTTGAGCCCCCTCCACAAGCAGCTAATAAAAGTAAAGTGATAGATAGCAAACATGTTGCTAAGTAGCGGGGATTAGAATATGCCAAAGATCATGCCTTGTTTAAAATAAATGATGATTAAAACGTAATATAATAATTACAATATTTCAAAAAACATACACGTCTAGATGACAGCTCGCCATTTTTCTAGGCATTAATGTATTTTCTTAATTATAGATAAATAAAAAATAACGCTTTTAAGTTAATTTCTCAGTATGCATAAACCGTACGTCCAATCAACATAGATACACCTATACGCTGTTTAAAGAAACACGACAAAATAGAGCGATTAACTTGTTCTTTTTTACTTTCCTTGTAACTATAGAAACTATCACACTTTCATGAATAGGTTGAAAAAACATTTAAACATACAATCTACAGGTAAATATGCCAATATGTTTAGATGCACTTATTAATCATCAAAGGAAAGCGACTTGATACACTTTGAAGTCAACAAAGACTAAGGAATTAAAAATATGGACATTCAATTTACAACTACAACTCAACATATTGATTGGCAACAAGTGTGCGCATTGTTTGAAGCTGTTGGTTGGCCAACCCGCTGTCCCATTCAACTAGAAAATGCATTTAATCACAGTACGTTTAAGTACTTCGCTTATCACAAAGATGAATTAGTCGGCGTAGGGCGAACAGTCGATGATGGATGCTATTATGCTTGGGTCGTCGATCTCGCGGTCCATCCTAGCTACCAAGGGAGTGGCTTAGGTGCGACGATACTAAATAAACTAGAAAAATGCTTAAGTTCATATATTACAACCATGCTCACTGCGGCACCGGGGAAAAGTGGTTTTTATGAAAAACAAGGCTGGCATAAACAGCGCTCAGCATATATTTTCCCTAGAACAGACGAGCAAATAACAGAGTTTGTATCACCTGAGCAAGAGAATAGTGCCTACTAATTTTTACCTTACAGTGAAATTAGTAACACTATAAAGTAGTTTAAAAATGGGAGCTGCACTTAATAACACCGAAAAGCCTCTACTAGATAACCCTTAATTAGATGTAAATAGTATAATTTTGGAGGCGAGCTTGTAGTCAGCCGCCCCCAAGTATAAGATCTAAAAACCAATATGGCTTAATCAAGTAAAACCTTATTGGATAGACTAACTGCACTCAAATTAATAGCCAGTTTCATAAGTCGCATAAGCTGTATTTGTTCTCTCCCAAGTACCGTCTTTATATAGAATTAATGCAGATGCCGAAGCGCCAGCGTATGCACGAACAGTCACACCACAGCTAGTGCCACCACTACAGCGAGCAGAGCCACTCCACTGAACTTCTTTAATAGGTTTAGTTACATTTTTTAAGTAAAAACGTCCTGATGTAGAATTACCGAAAGAAAAGTCAAAACCATCACAGTGTGACGTGCCATTTCCCCATGAATGATTAGTCGTATTACCTTTTGGATATACATCACACACAAGTTCAGCAGACAAAGCAGAGCCAGCAAAGAAAGTACCAGCAAGAAGTGTTAAAGCTTTTATAGTTGTTTTCATTTTTAAATACCTTTTTATTATATTGTTTAACGCAAATGCGTATTTACAAGGTAGTAAATGAACAGGCGTTCAGTCAACACTGCAATAAACACCTAAAAAATCAAACAAAAATAAAAAAAATAAAAAAATTTAATTTAAAACATTGTTTTATATAGATATAAAAACAAACCAGCCCCACCCCAAACTTTTTATAACAAATAATTTAGAAAATGATAAAACCGATAAAATTCGCTATCTGACATTAATTTATTACATATTTATTTCTAACCAAAAAACTAACCCACTGAAAAATATAGTTATAAGCCAGATACAAAACTAATCCTTGAACTTTTACAACGTTGTTTACAAAAACTCGCTCATTAAAAGGAGCTTATCGTTACTTAATTGTTGCTTCTTTGTTCCTAAATAAAATTTAAACTACAATGACAAACATAATGTTACAAATGCAATAAAGACTGAAGAAGCAGTTTAATTATTGAGCTAACTTAAATAGCAAGTTTACTTTGTTTCTCACAATTTTGTACAAATTTAAAACAGTTAAATTTGGTAAAGGTTTTCATTAAGGCTAATATACTTTTACAAATAAATTGCCGTATTAAAACATCATAACCGAAGAAGCTTTCTTAGCGCAGTGTAGCCATTTCATAAATTAAGAAGCAAAAGCGCAAGAATGAATGTGAAAAGAGAAATGATCACACAAACCCAAATGATAGAGCCTGGGCTCAGGAACCATACACCATTTAGACTCTACTCAACTTACACTCGAGAGTAGATTCTGAAATGCGTCAAGCCTGCATAAAAGACACAATAGTTTAACTTGAAAAAAACAACTAAGAAACATAGTATCCCACTTCCCAGATAAAGGAACGTTACGCGATTTATAAAACATTCCATAACTTAACGATTAAAGCTTCAATCACTTTAAGGACAAAAAATGAAAACCAGAAAAACGCTAACGAGTTTAACGCTAGCCAGCTTAGCTTTTAGCCTAAGCGCATATGCAAAACAAGATATTACATTCAAATTGGCCGCTACAACTGATGGTGTAACCCACTCAGTACCTATGCCAATCATGGGGCAAAATGGATTCACATTCGACATACTACTCGACTATCAATACCAAACTAACGGCGGTCGATGCATTATCTTGTATCATCAAGACTCTTGTACAATCGAAAACATGAACGGCGCAGTGACGCTCTCAAACATTCACTGGGGCAGAGCGTCTATTAACGGGTCTATTCAACAGATCTCTAGCTGGATGTATGTTAATCCACAAGAGACAAGTTCAACCGTTTTAATTCCATCGAGTAACGTACACTTTTACTACATAAATAATGAGAAGCCGTCTTCAACACTGAATGTATATGGTCGTTCGTCTTTGCAAGTCAGCAATTACGGTAGAGCAAGTATGCAAACAACCAAAAATGCGAATAATGCGGGGTTTGAAATTGCACGCGTGCCAGCGAGCACCTATCAAACCGGTGTTAAGTTTCCTATGATGGCAGGCTGTATGAATTTAGCGGTACTCAATACAACCTCATCTAGCATTGCTCGTGTTAATTTTACGCAAGCAAATCAAACAACAGGCCCCATTACAACAACACTTTGCGTACCAGGGAATGATACAACTACCTTTGTTGGTATAGATGCAAAAGCAGAGCGTATCGCCAATATAACCTCTAAAGTACCAACAGAGCTTAAACATTTATATTAAAAAGCCTTTTTAGGCATATTGCCAGCCTTCATCCATTGAATGTCATGTTGTCTAAATTATCGTTAAGCCAACATGACAACCCAAAAAGCCATAAAGATTTATAAGTTATTCTTAAAGCACTCAGTCCCGCGTAATGTCTATGTAATGTAATTACTTTTGTCGTTCTTTTAAGCTATCAAAACACCATAGATAATCAAACGGAATAAATATGTGTACTGACCTCGTACTTAGCTCATCATTGGCATCACAAGATAATCTATCAAAAAGCTTAATTTCACTCCCTATCGTTTCTTGTAGAACACCAGACTACAGCAATGTCTGTTCAAGTAATATCGTAATTGCCGTATTCAATATATTCCTCGAAGGCAAGAATTCAATAACGTACTTAATTCACCAGAGTTAAAGCCGACGATAAAAATAATAGTCAGGCTAATCGAAAATCTAATATTTAAACACTCCCAACACAACAAGGAAATATTATGTCTTCAAATATTGAAATCACTTATATCAATAAATCTATGAACAAAGATCTACCTAAAATTTTTGTTTTCACTAAAAATGAAACTCCTACTTTTGATGCTTTGAAAGAAGGTGTTGCTTGGCGTGTTATACCTGATATTGGCCGTGCGTCATCTAGCACATTTGTATTCCCAGTAGACACCAGCGTAGGTGCAACTTGGCAAAGTGGTCAAAACAAAACGCAAAAGCTAGAGTCTATTATTGGTAAGCGATATACAGTAAGCAAGGACGATACAGGTGTCGTGCTTGCAGCCAATGGCAGTGCATCAGATACTAAATCCATTGACGTAAACAACGATGTCAATGTACCTAACGGTATCAGTGCTCAACTATATAAAGATGGCAAGCTGATGATGGAAAAGAAAATCGTAGGCTTTGGCCAAAAAGCAACCTTTGTTCTTAAGCCTAAGCTCTATTGGGGTGTTGCTTCTGAAATCGAAGAAAGCCAATTACTTAGTTCTGCAGTGTTAAATACTGACAGCTTTTTTGAGCAAGATTTAGAAGGTGTGAGTAGAGCAACAGTTTCACTTAACGGTAATGCCGAAGAAGGGTATAGCTTTAAAATTGAACACCAAGAATAATATAACGCATTTACCCATAGTAATTTTACCAAGCAAAGCAGACATAATGACTAGAAACTAAGAATATTTAGCCAAGCAGTTTATCGTAATTGAATGTAAATGTGCTGCGACATTAGGTCGCTATTATGCTTTAAGAGCCTAGTTTTATCTATCATGTCTCCTTAATTACAGCTAAGGCTCAATTGTGAGCTTTAGCAACTTGACTCTGTTTAATAGCAATTGCTTTCAGTCTAATTTAAAGCATATAAAACTATAACCTTACCCAAAAGCCAATCAATATTTCCTTCCACACTGGGGTTATAGGCTTTTAGATTTATAACTGAACCTAGTACTTTTTAAAACATAACGCTTACCACACATTAGGCGCTCGCCGAGGCCTTTAAAAAACGTAGCCAGACCTAATTTACTATCAATTCTATCGCTCAAGTCTCTAAAGTTGTATTCGCATTTAACTCTAAAATACTCATATGGAATTAATTTTATTGGCGAAAACATCACATAGTTAACCTATAAAGAGTACATCTCAGTAAAACTGATGAAAATGTTACTTAAGCTTAGACCTAACATCGAAAAAATCATGCATGCTCGATGCCCAACCACTGGAATACCACCGTCCCTTTTATGAATAATTTATTCGACCATAGTCCAACTTGGCAAATGTTAAAGTATAAAATATTCTCAAAAAGCTGATATTCAAAAGCTTTAATGTCAGCATTTTGAATACGCAACAATTCAGCATAAGCGCTTTAACAACGCTTTTGCTCGACAAACATGTAAAGGGATACTTATGAAAGTATATAAATTTAATAGCGCAGGGTTACTTGGCCTGATATTAATGTCTGTAACTCATTTTTCTTATGCACAAGATCAGTATCAAGAATTTACTGGCACCCACCAGCCGTTTAAGCAAACAAGCAACAAGGTGGTTGGTACCTACATAGCTAACTGGTCAGATCCAAGCTCCATTGATAACGTGCCAGGAGATAATTTAACCCATATTTTATACGCGTTTTTAAGGGCGTGTGGGCCAGGACAGCTCCCAAATGACGCCTCGGTATGTGCCAATAAACCCGACTATGTCCTCGCAGAGGACGAGACCACTGTGGATAAGCAATTTGCAGCCAAGTTTTTACAGTTAAAGCAAAAATACCCTCATCTCAAAATTCTACCTTCAGTCGGTGGCTGGGGCGGCTCGGATACATTCCCCCCTATGGCGAAAGATCCACAAGCGAGACAAATCTTTGTTCAGTCTGTCGTCGATTATCTGCGTGCACATCGTGCTTTTGATGGCATTGATATCGATTGGGAATGGCCAAATACACCAGCAGAAGGCGGTCACTATGCCGATTTAATGCAAGACTTAAGAGCAGCCTTCGATGCCTTAGAAGTAGAACTTGGCAGAAAGTACTCGATCACCAGTGCTATAGGTACTCATGCAAATAATGTCCGGAACATAGATTACGAACGTGCAGCTCCTTATCTTGACTACATCTTTTTAATGACATACGACTTTTTTGGCGGCTGGTCTAAAAGTAACATTGGCCACCATACCTCTTTAGATGCACACAGTGAAAACATCGCCGCTCATGGGGTCATGCAAGGGGTGCAAAATCTGCTCAATAAAAGCGTCCCTGCCAATAAACTGGTTGTTGGTGTAGCCAAATATGCACGAGGGTTTGATGGTGTCAGTTTAAGTGCCTCAGGTACGCATATCGGCGGGCAAGCAACAGGGCTATTTCCTAAAGCGGTTCAGCCATGGGATGAAGAAGGTGTAGGCACTTACACCCGCATAGTCAATGAAGTCATCGGCCAAAATGGTCAAGGGATCAATGGCTTTATTATCCGCTACGATACAGACTGTGATTGTCACTATGCTTGGAGAGAAAGCGATGCCGCCTTCGTCGGCTTTGACCACCCTGCCAGTGTGATTAAAAAAGCCCAATACGCAGTAACCAGTAATTTAGGAGGCATATTTGCTTGGGAATATGCACAAGACAATGGCGATATTCTTAGCGCGATGAATTACGGTATCGGAAATAAATGGTTAGGAAACTCCAATCCAGGGGATGGTGTGTGCAAAGGGATTGCAAATTGGCGCGCCGAAGATGTCTATCTTAGAGGCGATCGAGTACAAGTGGACAATCGTTTATACGAGGCCAAGTGGTATTCAAGTAATCAACACCCTGCACAATATTCAGGCCGCTGGCAGGTGTGGCAATTTATCAGTGCGTGCCAGTAACCTCTACTAGAAAACTTTAACTGCTCATATTTGTATAAAAAAGGCGAGTACGAGAATGTTTACAGCACCTCTACTCGCCATACAAATTAGACTAATAAAACCGCGCTTTACTCCACCTCACAACCACACACAGAGCCCGCCGATGTATTAATATTTGTCCAATTCCCATTCCACTTGAGGTAGCTTCTGGCATTTTTACACGTGCCCTTACGTTTTGCCTTGTCTTTTTGCGATGGATCGCCACCACAAATGAGTGCCGCAAAATCATTTGACGTAATTTGGCTAATTGCATTCACATCTGCCGCTTTTCCTTGGCCTGTTACAATGTCGATAAAGCTATGGCTCAGTTTTTGGCTGGTAATGTTATTACTCATCTTTTGCCCTGTCCCTGAATACTCATGACAGCCAAAGCAGTTACTGGAAAACTCATTGTTCAAATTAACATGTTGAAAATCAGTTTCAGCGACACTATTTGCCAATCGTAAAGATCCGCGTTCATTCGGGACACCTATGCCACCAGAACTTTTCGCAGTATCACTCACCCAGATAGCACCCACATTGAAGTAATTGTTTAACCTCTGCACATCAGGAGAAGCGTTTGTCGTTGAAAGTGCCTCATACAAATGCGCATTCTGTGACACGATATTAGCTAAATTTTCTCCCGCTTTGTGGTCACCTGAAGCCGTTCCATATGGATAAACCACACAAATATTCGTAGGTGCTCCTGTCGCAGGCCCATTCTTTAACTCTGGTTGGTTGAATTTACACGTATCAGGATCACTGTTTAAACTGTCTGGTAAACCTGCTGTACAAGTATTTTCGGCGAATAGCCATGGCATAGCCTGCTCACCTTGCGCATCACATGTCGGAGAGTTTGCTTTGTACTCATAAGTTGCCCAAACGAATTCAGGATGGTCCTCTGTTGCGACAGCAATATGCATCCCAAGCAAACCCAGCGTTTGTGGCTGACCATCAATCATTTGTTGTTGGGTAACAAAGCTATTAGAGCTTTTTTCACGCTCACTCAATACTTTCCAAGCAAACTTGAGTTCTGTAGTACCGGATGGAAAATTGATAATCCCCTTTTTTCCCAGCTCCACAGCACTGGCAGACAAATCACACAGTGATTTATTAAATCTCACGTCGTAATACACAACATTGCCATCTTGTGCGTAAATTGAAGCACCGCCTCCCGCTTGGCCAGTAGAAATCGATGACTTTTGTAGCGACGTTCTTAAGCTTTTCGGGCTTTTTATACTGTCACAAGAGTTGGCTGGCGTGTTGAGGGTGTCATCGTTAAATTCAAGCAACGGATAGTTAGCATCAACCTGAAAATTTCTCAGCGCTGGATTTTCAGAAGATGGCGACATCAAGTACAAATAGGCTTGCGTCGAAAACTGATAAAAGTCACAAAAGTTTGATGAACCATCAGGTCCACTCTTTTTAACTTCCTGTGGAAACGAGGGACTCGTGATCCAATTCGGGTCTACTTGGCAGTCATAAGTGTTTGCAGGCACACCCTGAACATAAGCATTTGCTGAAGCAGTCGCGTCTGTTCTCGTGTTTGCCGAATTATAACAGGCTGTAAGCTGCACAATTGATAGCGCGATAGCGCTTGTGAACATTAATTTTTTAGACGGTGTTTTCATTTCAATATCCCAATTTCTAGTGGCTTGGCCAACTATGAACATTCCATAATGATGTGTATCTGACGGTTTGTAGCACTTATAAGGTTTGCACCGATGGTGTGAAAAAGGTATTACACGCAATTACATTAAATTACGATTTTGATTTGATTGGTGAAAAAGACAATATTGCAGAAAGTGAAGCTACCCTAGGCATATTAGTAAGGTAGCTATTTACGACAGTGTACTTGCACGCACATCATCTTGAACCTATAGAAATGGGAGCACCATGGCGAGCCATTTTTTCCTTCAATTCAGCATAGAGCGCATCTTTATCATCATTAGATATCGTATTTGTGACATGACAGTTGTCATGAGCATTTTTCACAAATAGCCTGCCTATATTTTTCAAAAAAACGTCTCTAAAATGGGGATGTGGATTTGTCTTTACTTGCCCAATAATGAAACGCCGTGAAAAATCACATGATTTCTATCGATGCAAACTTCGACCTCTCTGGCAAGCAGCCTATAAATCAATTTGATTTCCTGAACAAATAGATAGGTTACACATATCCCCACTCAAACATCGATTAACTGCAATATAAAATTGTCCGTTAGCAATGGGGCCCTAGCTCAATTGACAAGCTCATTTTATTTACACTAAATAACACTTAGTAAACAACATACAGAAGGAGTCTGTACTATGAAATCATATCTTGCTGGATTATCCGGTGTATTTTTATCTTGCTCTGTTGCTGCTGAAGGCCAGCGTGAATACGAACCATTTATTTACTTCGACTCACAAGGCTATACTATGCAGCTGGATGTAAAACTAGCACATAATAATACACGCAAGCTTAATGGCATTACATTTGGTACACAGTGTGAGCTAGCGTATTGCAAGAGTGAATCTTTTCGGGTCAATGTACTAAGGGACTTTGTCAAAGCCGTTCAGAATCGAAAGTTGTATCAGATATACTGGGTTGAGGATGAACCCTGTTTAACCTCTGGGGACGAATGCACACCTATGAACGTACCAGTTGACCAGCAGGCTGACACATCATCGTTTGTGCCTATGTCTTCCAACCGACGAAATCATCGAGAACCTGCAGCTGGAACCAAACCTGATGCGAGCGCAAACTTTATCAATAGTGCAGCAGCGGCTGCTGGTTCAGCTTTGGTGAATAAAATCGCCGATGAAATACTCTCTAAAACAGAAGAATCGTCTTCACCCAAACTTCATTTTTATTATGTCAAAAAAGGCTATTTAAGCAGAATGGTGCCGACTTCTGTGTGTGTAAAAACACAATATAACTGCGAAGAAATGACCGATGTGTTATTTGACTACGATGATGATAGACAAGTGATTGCTAAATACCCTTATGATACCTCCAGCAGTGAGTCTAGGCTGAGAAGTGACTCAATCAGGGAGTATGTATCGAATCTATCTTACAACTGTATACAGAATTTTTATGGCACTATGCCCTACTATACAGTCACGATGACTTGTCGATATGCCGAGCATTGAGTTATGACTTGACCGAAAAGGCTGCATTGTTATTTGAATCAATATCGATAGCAGTTTCAAGGCCAGTCATGTGATCTGACTGGCCTATTTTAATCGAGGTGATAGAGGCCTTTTCAGCCTCCTTAGAGTGTTTATATCAGCTCACGCATTTCTCTAAGTTAGAGTGTCGTAACCTATTCAACACCCATCAGTCACCTACTGATACTTATAATTAAGACTGTTATCTGGACTATAATTAAGTGCCTCACGTAAAGGCTATAACTGAGCGCAGTGGCTCTCATTATTTACCAGCGCTTGTTGCATTATCATGGCCGTGTCAACAAACTTATAAACGAATAGAAGGCGGATACCTCTAACGTCACCTAAAGCACAGTCACCATGCTAAAAGTGACAGCCGACTCCTTGGCTATTTTTATAAATACGAATTAATGACAATAATTATCTACAAACGTTAAATCATTAATATGCTCTGGTGCATCCATAACATAAGTAGCCGCTGCTGTTTGAGGATCAACACTATAAATTTTTGCGTTTTCACCTGAAACTCTTCCCGACACATACAATGTACCGTCATCTGAAATAGCTAAACCAGATGCCCAGTTAATACCATGGTCGCCAATCCAAGTTAACGCCATAGAAGCATCATCGATTGTATACAGGGATTTACCCGTTAATACGTACAGAGTGTTGTTATCAGCAGAGTAAGCAATGTCACCATGAGAAAAAGAGTCGCCTGAGTAACGCATCTTACCCAACACGGTTTTTTCACCCGTTTGTAAGTTGTAGTCATACATGTAGGTTTTGCTCGTAGCACGCAAGGACTGGCCACTTTCGGTGACAGCAGAACGATAAATTGGCCAAGATTTGGCATCTGCCTCAGCAACCTGCACACCAGTTTCTAAATCTAGTGACCAAAGCTTTGACGCTTTTGTGCCTGAGTCTAGCTGCTCCATAAAATACAACTTGCCATTGTGGCTAGCAATATTGGACGCCGTATTTTGGGCACCCGCGACGACACTATACGTGTTTGTCTCTAAATCAAACTTGTAGACATACCCCGTTTGGGCAGAACCATAGTTATTAATGCCAAAAATACCCGTGTGGCAAGCTTGCTTTTCAGTTACGGCGACGTCGTCAATAAAGCCACCTAAACTATCGTTAGTACCTGTGCCCGTGAAACGGATCTCTGAACTGCTTGAAGTCGCTTCTACAGACAAGGTGAAAGATTGCCAACCTCTTTGCGTTGCGTTTAAATTTAATACTGTTGTGCCATTCCACTTAACATCCACCTTGTTTGTCTGATTATTACCAGACACACGTGGTGAGTAATAAAATGACACTTCATATGCTTTTCCGGCTTCGGTCGCAAGCGATTGAAATACACTATGATTAGACGTCGAGTCGAGCTCGATGTACTGCTTACCATCTTGTGCGCTAATGATCCCAAGGCGAGATGTTTGAATTTCAAATTTCGCCCCTTCACTTTGCCACCCAGTTACTGAATCGAGTATTTTCCACTTCGATTTTATAACATCCTGTTCAAACGACCCGTTTGTTACTAAATTTCCTGCATTTGCAATTTGCGAAGCAAAAAGCGTAGACATTGCAAAAAGAGATAATTTCATAAAGTAATTCTCCAAGATTAAGTTATATTTAAAACACAATCAAAAGAACATTTATTCATTAAATTCATATCGTTAAGTTAACAAATAATATTCAGTTTAAGCTAAGTTAATATTTTCACTTGTGATCCAGTTGCACAAATGATGCCTAAACTGAAAGAGGTGTTTATCAATCTGGAGATTGACACAAAAGATCAAGATATTATCGGCCGCGATTAATACGATGTATCACTTGCAAAGAAGTGCACAGACCAAGCGAATATTGACGGTTTTGATATTTAAAAGCTAAATGATTATTTGGGAGGCTAAAAATAGGTCAACGACTTTAAAGTGGCTGACCTACCTAGAAAACCGAGCAGATAAAAGCGTCAGTTCTCGTAGCTTGATTTTGCATACCCTTGAAAATTACTTCCTGTTTAGGTTCTGCCTTACAAAAATAATTGTAATAACATGCGTATGCCTGTGATAAGCAACACAACAGAAAACACTTTCTTGAGTTTTACTGCGTCTAGTTTAGCAGCGAGTGATGCACCAACTGGCGCAAACAACACAGTTAAAGGCACAATACATAAGAACGCAACGAGGTTAACAAGCCCAAACGTGCCGATAGGTGCATCAGCAGGTGATTGGCCTAAAATGAGCATGGTCGCAGCGCCTGGCAAAGAGATAATTAACCCGATTGCAGCGGCTGTCCCCACAGCTTTATGAGCTGGATAGTTATATAGCGTGAGTAGTGGAACAGAAATAGTCCCCCCACCAATGCCTACCATTGAACTGAATAATCCAATTGAGGTACCCATTGTCGCTTGTCCTGCTTTACCGGGCAGGGATTGAAATAAAGCTGATTTTCCCGTTCGAAACATCATATTCAGAGCTGACAAGGTCGCGATAATACCAAATAATCCAGTCAACCAAGTACCATTGACGCGTGTTACCAACCAACTTCCTACCAAAACACCGATAAAGATAAACACAGCCCAGCGCTTTAACAGATCAAAATCGACATTGCCTTTTTGATTGTGCGAGCGAATTGAGCTGATAGAAGTTGGAATAATTGTCGCTAACGAGGTTGCGGTTGCAATGACCATGGCTGACTCAGGCGACACGCCAAAGCCTTGGAAAACAAAAAATAGCACCGGCACAATAACGATACCACCGCCCACCCCTAGCAAGCCTGCCAAAACCCCCGCAAATGCACCTGTTGCAACCAGCGCGATGAGTGTTGAAATATTATTGCTTAAAAACTCTATCATAGTGTAAATCAACAACGTTTAATTAAAATAAATAAAACCAACAAACGGAGAGTCCGTTTGTTGGTTATGTGAAAGATAATCGAAGAAGTTATGCAGAGAGCTCTTGTCTTACTATTTCTGCTCCAGCGGCTAAAGCCTGTAGTTTGCCTCTCGCCACTTCTCGCGATAGCGGTGCCATGCCGCAGTTCGTGCAAGGGTAGAGTTTGTCGGCATCGACATATTTAAGTGCTTCACGAATGGTATCAGCGACTTCTTCAGGCGTTTCGATATCATTAGTAGCCACATCAATAGCGCCAACCATCACCTTTTTGCCTTTCAGTAATGACAGTACTTCAAGCGGCACTCGACCGTTATGACATTCTAAAGAAATAATATCGATACTAGATTGCTGAATGGCTGGGAATGTTCTTTCATAGTGGCGCCACTCATTGCCTAGCGTTTTCTTCCAATCGGTATTTGCTTTGATGCCGTAGCCATAGCAAATGTGTACGGCGGTTTCGCACTTAAGCCCTTGGGTTGCAATTTCAAGTGCTTCGATACCCCATTCATTCACTTCATCAAGGAACACATTGAACGCAGGTTCATCAAACTGAATGATATTAACGCCAGCAGCTTCTAGCTCTTTTGCTTCTTCATTCAATGCTTTAGCAAATTCGAACGCCAGGGTTTTACGATCTTGATAATAGTCATCATAAAGCGTATCTACCATGGTCATCGGCCCTGGTAGCGCCCATTTTATTGGCTGATCTGTTTGCGAGCGCAAAAACTTCGCATCGTCAACAAATACCGGTTTTTGGCGACTTACTGGGCCAATAATACCTGGTACACTGGCGTCGTAGCGGTCACGAATTCTGACTGTCTTTTTATTTTCAAAATCAACACCGCTCAAGTTTTCGATGAATGTGGTGACAAAGTGCTGGCGAGTTTGTTCGCCGTCACTCACAATTTCAATACCTGCATTGTCTTGTTCTTGCAGCGTTACTCTCAGTGCGTCTTTTTTACCAGCAATCAGTTCATCGCCTTCTAGTTTCCAAGGTGACCAAAGCTGTTCAGGTTGTGCCAACCATGATGGTTTTGGCAGGCTGCCAGCAGTAGAAGTTGGGAATAATTTTTTCATAATTAATGCATCTATACCTTAAAATCAGAATGACGGCTGAACAAAGTTAGCAGCCCATTTTTCCAGTGTTGACTGGTGTCGCTGAATGAAGTTATCTTCACACCACTTACCTTGTTCAATCGCAAGGCGGGCACGCTCTTCTCGGTCATAAACCACTTGCGTTAGAGAGCAATCTAAGTTTTTCAGGCTTGGCTTATAAGTTTCACCAGCTTTCGAGTTAGCATTATAAATTTCTGGACGATAAATCTTCTGGAAAGTCTCCATGGTGCTCAGCGTACTAATAAGCTCCAGTGTGCTGTAATCATTTAACAAGTCACCGAAGAAAAAGAATGCATACGGAGCAACACTGTTTTCAGGCATAAAGTAACGTACTTCCATGCCCATTGTTTTGAAATACTGCTCTGTCAGTGATGATTCATTTGGCGTGTATTCAACACCTAAAATTGGGTGCTCGTTACTTGTACGATAATAAGTTTTGTTGTCTGATACAGATAAACAAATTACTGGCGGCTTGCTAAAGCTTTCTTTATAAGCACTTGAACTAATGAAGTCTTGGAACATTTTACCGTGCAATTCACCATAATTTTCTGGCACAGAAAAATGATCTTTACCTTCATTGTGTTTACGCAGTAGCACGCTGAAATCGTAGTCACGGACATACGATGAGAAGTTATTACCTACAATACCTTCGATACGCTTATTCGTATGGTGATCAACAATGTATGTTTTTAGTACTTCGATAGTTGGGAAAGTTTCACCATTACCCTCAACATCAATGTCAACGTGCACAATATCAATTTCAACTGAGTAACGGTCTTTGTTTGGGTTATCCCAATTTGCGAGACTGTTAAAGCAGTTATTGATCATGTTAATTGCTTTACGAAGGTTTTCCTGACGTACTTCACCACGCGCCAAATTAGCAAAGTTTGTAGTAAGGCGCGTATCGTTTGAAGGTGAATAATGCTCATCAAATCGAATAGTCTTAATTGAATAGGTGAAATCGCTGCTCATAATATTGTGGGTCCTTAGCTTAAAATTAAATATGACCTGAATGTCTTGCAGCCATTCTATGATGAATGACTCATGATTAATATTGATTTAATTTTATGATTCTATGAGTTTTGCTCATAGTGCTATGTTAACGATTCGGATACAAGCATGCTTAAGAATTGTTAATTACTGTGCGCGATAAACTAAGATGGTAATTAATTCCATGTTTATAGATGCTATTTAATAAGCAAATAACGTTGATCAATTGATGTATTTATAGCGCAGTATTTCGACGTGGCGTGTTGTCGCTGAAAACAGTTTTACCGAGTGATGAGCCGCAACCTAAGCGCACAGAAAAACACCGCGTTCAGGGCATTTATCTAATACAAGTAAAATGAATGCTTTAACCTTTTTGTGCATTTTATTTTTGTAGACTGATACAACAAACAACTTTAGCCATTAGGAAGTACTAATGGCTGTTGATTTACTTCGGGCTAATTGCCACCGGATGTTTGTAACACTGCGCCATTTTGATAAAGGCGCTGAGGTAATCAATATTACTATCCCCTTCTCGAGTACCTAAATAAATCTGCTTCGCGATACCATTTTTTCCTAAACGCACAACCGATAATGGTAGTTTTGTGCTGTACTCTTCTGCCAGCCAGCGTGGTAATGCAGCAACACCTCTGCCACATGCAACCATTTGCAACATGATGTCAGTGGTTTCGACCGTTTTGTGTTGCTTAGGGATCACTTGGTCTGGGTTGAGGAACTGCGTGTAAATATCAAGGCGATCTTTTGATACTGGGTAGGTAAACAACACTTGGTCCCTGAGGTCTTCAGCCTGAGCAAATTTTTTAGCCGTAAGTTTATGATCTTTAGGAACGACGAGCACTTGCTCATAATCAAATACTGGCTCAAAGACTAAGCCACTTTTAAAATAGGGATCAGGTGTTACCAGCAAATCTATTTCATAATCTAGCAAAGCCCCTACTCCGCCAAATTGGAATTTTTGTTTAACATCGACGTCAACACCCGGCCAAGTCTCTAAAAAAGGCGATACCACTTTTAACAGCCATTGATAGCAAGGGTGGCATTCCATACCTATCCGCAATGTCCCGCGCTCGCCCATAGCGATTTGTTTAAGCCTTTCTTCAGCACCATTTAATAGCGGAAGCGCACGGTTTGCAATATTAAGTAGGTAATGGCCTGCTTGTGTTAGCCTTAAGCTTCTTCCGTCCCGTACCCAAACGGCAGTACCTAGGTTGTCTTCCAGTTTACGCATTGTATGGCTTAATGCCGATTGTGTTACACAGAGCTCTTTTGCCGCAGCAGTGAGAGATCCTTGCTGATGAACAGCATGAATGATACGAAGGTGGATGCGTTCTAACATTTTTAATCATGAGTAAAATTAATAGATTGTTTATAATATATCATTTTCTCTCATCGATAAACTCACCTAAACTAGCATCAATTAAATAATCCATACGATTAAGTATAAGTTTATAAAATGAAAAATGAAGTTAAAACGTGCCCTGCCGCACATTATGACGTGTGTGTAACCAAGATCGAATCACTCAATAAACATACCTTTGAAATTGAGTTATTAGCCCCAGAGGGAACAGTATTGCACTATAAGTCTGGGCAATATTTGAAGCTCGAACTGGATGTTAATAATGATGACCAACCGTTGTGGCTTTCATATACGATTTCTAGCAGTTTAGATGCTGATAAGCCCAATAAAGTGTGCCTAATTATCCAAGTTACGAGTGACTTTTCAGGCAAAGTGGTTGACTGCTTGTTTGCTGCTAAAGCCAGTAACCAGCCAGTCAAGATCATGCTCGCAATGGGCAACGCATATTTACAAACGAACATTAACCAGCCTCATTTGTTTGTCGCCGCAGGCTCTGGCATATCCAAGATTAAGTGTATAACGGAAGAGATTTTACATCGAAACCCTGATGCGAGTCTCAATATTTACTGGTCTAATCGTCATAGCGATGACTTTTTTCTTTTAGAACAGTTTCATAATTGGGCGTCTGCGCATAAAAACGTGAATTTCCATACGATTTTAGAGTCGGCTCAGTCTGGTTGGACAGGTAGAACCGGCTTTCTCTACGAAGTCATACAACAAGACCATACCAACCTTAAAGAAACACAGGCTTATTTATGTGGCTCACCAAAAATGGTTTATGGCACGATTGACCAGCTCAACGATTTAGGTTTAGAAGAGCGAAATTGCTATTCAGATGTTTTTGAGTTTTCACCTAGAGCCGAAAAGCTAGAAGCGTAAAGTCATTCAGATAATTTAAAGATAAATGCCCTTTCAAGTCACCGCCAAATATGCTTTTTGCCGGTGACTTGAAAGAACTAATTTATTGTTGGCTAACAGACCTTGAAAAACGGAAAAGAGCCAATGGTTATGGCTCCGACTTTAACGCCTTTTTATATTCAATTAAATAGTCAAAAACCTTATTTGAAATCGCTTCTAACTTTGGTTGAGTATTTTCCTCTGCCACATTGGTTACAACGAAAATACCAATTTTTTTCTTCGGATAAATGACCAGCCAACTAGATGTGCCCATTGAGCCGCCACTTTGATAGAGCATGAGCTCATTTGAGTCATCTTTAGCTGTATACCAATAAAATGCTTTGCCATGACCCGTCCAGCTCTCGTCCAGAAGTTGATGAGAAATTGCCACCTCAGGCTCTGAAGACAATTGATGTCGAATATAGCGCGTAACAGACTCAACATTTGAAGTTAATCCTCCACCAGCAAACCAATATTGACTCGCCAAGGGCATTTGATTGCCATTTCCGTCTGATCCGACCGTAACTTCGCTTACCTCCAAGTTTGTGCGTCTGAATTTCGTGTCGCGCTCTCCAGACTTGCTTGTAATCAATTCAGAAACCAGTAATTCAAAAGGTTTTTGGTAAACTGACTCCAGAATGTATCCGGCTAAATTAGTACCAACACTAGAATATAGATAATCTTCGCCAGGGATGGAATTAAGCTTTACGTTTTTAAGATCATCAAAATAGTCATCTCTAGGATATTTTGATATTTTTTCAAAATATCTACCTTGTTCAATATCTTCGCGACTGGCAGCAAAATTGCTAGGCAGACCACTGGTATGCGTCAAAAGGTGTCGTAAAGTGATATATTGATTGGACGCCTCTAGGTTTTTATATTCGTTATTTTTAAGGTAATGGCGGATATCTTTATCAAGCTCAACTTTTCCGTCGTGAATAGCCTTAGCAACCGCTAAACCTGTGTAAGTTTTGGTTAAAGAGCCAATTTCGTATATTGTTAGGTTGTTAGGCTTATCGCCATTCCTTAACGTCCCCAAATGATATTGGTAAGTCTTATCTGAGTCTACAACCGAAATTGAAACGACTTGCCCAGCATCTCCATCAATAAATTCAATGAGTTCATTTTTCGTATTAGATTCAAAATTGATTGCATCATAACTTTTGCAAGAAGCCAAAACTGTCAGTAATGAAATAGCCAATACCGATGATATTTTTTGAGTTATTAATCGGCTCATTGTTTTCCTTTTAAAATCACTAAAGTTATTATTTTGACGACGTAACTGATTAAAAGGTTTAAAGGCCGAATAAATTTAGGTGCTTATTGTTATAAATAAACGGCTAAAAATCGTTACCAATAATTTGTAATAGACGAATAAAGCCAAATTTTAATAGTGGTGTTTTTTTATACGCATTGACGATGGTTACGACTATTAACATGACATATAAGAAAAATTTTTCCCTTTTGCAGACTAAAGTATTAAAACATTATTTAATGTGTTACCTATATAATCTGCATAGTCTGGACCAATGTCAGTCAATTCAATGCAACTAGATTAGCCAAGTTTAACCCAACCCCAATCAAACAAATCAAGACCTGAAGCATCAGAGCCCCGCAATATTTTGACACTAATCCTAGGCTCAAAGCTCTTATTTAAAGATCGAGTGTAAAACTTGCTTAACCTTAGACGAAAAGGGAAACGCCGTGGACCAAAGCGCGCACCGAGCAAACATCATAACTTCTGGTCGATGGACTCTATGAGCGATGCGCTCAACTACGGAGACCGTTTTAGATCACTGAATGAACTGGGCGGCTACAATCGCCAAGCATTAGCGATTGTAGCCGATACAAGCCACAAAGCTGAAAGAGTTATTAGCGTGTTGGAACCGGTCATTTCGTGGTGCGCAAAACCACAACAAACTCGAGTGGATAATGATCCTGAATTTACATCAGGTGCCCTGTAAAGTTGGGCTAGTGAAAAATGCATAAAACTTGAGTTTATTAAACCAAGTAGCCCATATCATAACGGTTTTGTTAAGCGATTTAATCGCAGCTATCGAGAAGATATATTGGATTTATATCTGTTTGAGTCACTTCAGCGGTTCATGACATTAAAGGTGAGTGATGAGATATTTATAATTATGAATGGCCTCACGATGCGCTAGGAAATCAAACCCCAATACGCTATCTGAGACAGCATAACTCTACTAATCAGCTGTACTAAAGCTCGGGGAGTTACATTGGCTCAATTAAAAAAGTTGATATAACAACTTGCCATCAGGCAGACCGCAAGTTGTTAAGAAGATCAACGTCTAAAGAACTTTTGTTACTTTATTGAGGTAATCGATGGTAGGCACTGCCCTTGCGTCTTCAACAGGTGCTAACGCCAATTCCTCACAAATAAAGCGATATAAAATATCCTGATACATGTCCTGATACCAATTGTTTTCTAAATCCTCAGGAATATGGCACTCAGCTTTTAGGCTCCCTTCGTCGAACAGACGTATTACTGGGTGAATAAACGCACTTTCTTTACCGTTTTCAGGCGTACGATGTATGTTAAATGGATCAGGATGCTTCGCATCACCGTACTCCATAGTCACCGTTAAATAACGACCTGAACTAAGGTGTTCTCTTTGTTTTATTATATCTAAGCTCAAGTCTTCGATATACTCAAACCCTTTATCACTATTAACTCTGATGTAATCACAAATAAAACCAGGCTGTTGGAACAATGAAGAGTTTTCATGTATTCTTTTTATCAGCGCATCATGTAAAGAAAAGCTTGAGTAATCAACCTTATAACTCGGGAATGGTTTTTCGTGATTCTTTTCATTTAATACTGAATTCAATAACTTCGCATTATATCTAAAGCCATGAATAAACCCAGAGAAAGACTTTTTATAATCTCTAGAGTGTGTAATTGTGCCCGCAAAGTACATATTTGACACACTAGTCGATTCCCAGTCACTCGTCATGCTCGGATATTTGTCCATACTGCACATCTCAGGCATACAGGTCTCATCAAAAATCTTATTTGAAAATTTAAAACCAGCACAAATTATGATTTCGTCAACAGGCACTTGGATCCGCTGACCTTCAGCATGCGTATACTTAACGTCTACCAATAAGCTGTCACCAGCTTTTGTTATTTTTTCCACCTCACCATCCAAAATGGTATTTTGAGACTTCAACTGGTAGGTATCAAGCACATTGTTGTTGACCGCCCTGAGGTTACCCACATAGTGTGTGGACCAAGCCAGTTTTACCGGGTTAGGGCTAAGTAAGTGAATACTTGCTGTCACATCATTCAAGTGATCGGCAGTTTCGAACGCTGAATTGCCTTTGCCAAGGATCATAACGCGCTTATTTTTGTACTTATCCAGTTCCAACGAATGCTCACCATATGTCACCGCATGCTCAATCCCGCTCACATTTGGCACTCGCTCTTCTGATAGACCCGTAGCAACCACTAGATTTTTAGTTTTTATCTGATCGCCATCAGCCAGTGTGATATAAAAAATCCCCTCTTTTTTACTTACCTTTACCACATCAGAGTTGTAACGAATATTTAGTTCATTGACTTTGGCATAGTCGTTAAGATAATCAACCATTCTGTCCGCTTTTGGAAAATACTCTTCTGAGTACTCTTTGAAACTAAGCTCTTTTTCAGATAAAAGAGAATTCCAGTCCCAACGCAGATTAATATTAAAACAGTCGAAGCCTGTATATACTTTATTTATAGAAATCAATTTTCTGTGTACAGGGTACTTATCAAAATACGCGCCTGCTTTATCCGCTTTTTCAAGTATTAAATAATTTTTTAAATCCCTAGAAAAAAAGTACCCTAGCTGTAATCCTGCTGGACCACCGCCGATTATTACATAATCATGTTCAACTACCATAAAGCCTCACTCATTTATTTTTTGTAATTTATAAAATCAACTTAAAGTGAATTTACTCACTTTATTTGCTACATCTTTTGAATAAATCCTCTCCCCCTGAACCAAGCAAAACTCTGCCAAGTAGCGCCTTAATTCATCCATAGGCTCACTTCCAGTGACCAGCATGCGTTTATTCTCCCTAACCGCCGGTGTGGAAAGTAGTCGAGCCATTTCGTCGAGCTTCACTTGCAAATCTTCACTGCGTACAGATTGATCAAACACGCCTTGACTGTCAGACTCTCCAGCCCATAATTTTCTGCCGAGCAAGATAACTTCCTTCGCAATGCGAAAATTACACTTTCTCGCCAATCGCATATTTGCAAGGCCAGGTATAATGCCCTCATTTCCAGCAGGTAAACTTGCATAGCTGCCTTCTTCAGCAATCACATAGTCACTCGCCAGCAGCAGCTGCATCCCCCCCCCAATGGCAAAGGTATCTACTACTGAAATCCAGGGTTTAACTATTTTTTCACCACTTTCGCTGACCACCCCGTGGATCATTTTGTTGACGTATCCCAGCTCTCTACCAATCATAAAATCAACAAAACTAATATCTGATTTGTGTAGCTGCTTTAGGTTGACGCCAGCGCTGAATATCCTTTTTCCTTGATACTTCGCGTGCTGCGTCACACCACCTCTAAGTACACCTACCTCAATGTCTTCACTGAGATACACTAAATCCACAGCAATATTCAGATCGGCCACCAGCTGATTATCTTCTGCATTCAAGCATTGTGGGTTGTTAAATGTGATGTGCCCCATCTTGCCATGTTTTTCCACGGTCACTTTGGGCAAGTTTAAAACACCAGTTTGTGCAAACTCCCTGAGATAAGCCACTGAACTGGCCTGACACCTTAGATAGCTCCGGATCAAGTGTTCACCGCACGCTTCGTCGGTGAAAAAGAAGCTCAGTAACAACCCTATTGATTGGTCCTGCAAGCCACGCTGCCATTTTTCAGTTAACTCGGAACGCTGGCAGGCATAAAAACATACAAATTGAGGCGCGAATGTTGCAATTTGAGCCAGCAACGACTGTCCTGTTAGAGCATGTTTACCCTCTGCCGTTGCCCGCAAATAAAGGTCACGACTATGCAGTCTTAAAAACGCACGGCGCAGGTTAAACCACGACGTGAGGTCTGATATTGCGACCTTTTCTTGCCCGCTAATGAAGTCATGTTCATATTTTAACTGTTGATTCAGCAGTGCTAAATCAGCATCCAACTCACCGCTAAACTGAATGTGCTCAGCCGACTGGATCTTGTCCTGCAAAGATTCCATATTTCACCTGTTTTTTTTTATCGCCGGGTTACAGCTCCCTCAATGAGCCTATTGCCGCTTAGATTATGCTAAACGTTTTATGAGCCTTTCTGCTTTGAACAATCAGACCAAAGCCGACAACCCTAGCTTACTAAAGAAATGTAAATTTACTCAGCTCATCAAGCGCTGCAAAAAATGCCTTGATATCGTCTTCGGTTGTATAAATATATCCGGATATTCGCAGTACTGGCTGATCGCTATATTGACTAACAAAAGGCTGAGCACAAAGGTGCCCCGTTCGACAAATAAAGCCATAAGAGTCACTCAAGGTCCTGGCAAAATCGTCCAAGCTATTTACCTTGGGAATACTAAAGCTCAGTACCGCGCCACGATCTAAACTACGATCTGGCTGAATGACATTTAAGTAATCACGAGCAAGCGCTTCCTCAAGCATAAGTTTTCCAAGCTCGATGTCATGTTGCTGTACACGCTCCCATCCAAATTTATTTAAATACTCTATGGCTGCGGAAAAACCCAATACACCTGCTATATGTGGTGTGCCCGGTTCAAACCTGTGCGGGATCTTGCGAACCCGGTAGTGCTCTTCATCAACCCAATCCACCATACCTCCGCCCAACTGAGTCACCTCAAGCTGTTCAAGAGCCGCTTTACGCCCATATAAAATGCCAAGCCCGGTCGGACCCAGCATCTTATGTGCCGAAAAAGTCATAAAATCAATATCCAGCTCATGCACATTAATCTTTCGATGCGCAATAGCCTGAGCAGCATCTACAACCACTATAGAACCTGCTTCCTTGGCCATTTTGCAGTAAAGCGGCAGATCCAAATATACGCCCGAGACATTTGAACAGGCGGTGATCGCAACGACTTTAGGCTTACGATCCAGCAACGCGATATATGAGAGTAAATCTATATCACCTTGTTTATTCAGCTCTACACTCTCTACCTGCGCTTTTGCCATCCAAGGCAATAGGTTGGAATGGTGCCCACTGGGCAACGTTACCACCAAATCATTGCTTTGTAACTGACAGCCATTGGCAACTAAATTAATCCCTTCTGTGGTATTTTTAACAAAAACGACCTCATTTCCCGAACAAGAGATAAGCTCAGCAACCTTATAACGTGCTTCCTCGTAGCGGTTTGACACACTCTCAAGGCTTTGGCTTTTCCCCCGATGAACATTAGTCGATACACCGAGGTAATACTGGCTTACCGCATCAGCAACAAGCTGAGGTTTTAAACTGGATGCAGCACTATCTAAGTATGTGATATTAACCCCATCAAGCTGTGCACCCAGAGCTGGGAAGTCAGCCCTTAAGGCTGCTTGTTCTGACAGCTGACTCATAACGAAACTCCTTTAACAAAATTAAACTTTCCGGAGCGCTCCGCCGGAATGTAATCACAAATAGTTACCTCAATCGAACAATCGAAGTTAAACAGTGCATGCAAATTATCAAGTACACTGTCGTGCATACCTGGCTGATAGTGCCCATTCGCCATCAATTTTAGTTGAAACATATCATCACTGAGCTGCTCTAGCTGAAACTGATCCAGCCAGTTAGGACTGCCGACTGCCCAGTCAATTTCCTTCGGTGAATACAATGGCGTGCCTTTTTGATAGATAAAACTACTTAACCGACCATGCATAACAATGCCCCGGTGCTCACTACCACAGGAGCACGGCGTATCGATCAGAGTAACTACATCGCCCGTTTTATAACGGATATGTGGGCATACACCATTATCTATACTGCTAATCACAAGTTCAGAAAACCCCTGATCCTCCCGCGGTATCTCCGTCATAGGCACCAGTTCCATAAAGAACGCCTCTTCATTAAGATGTAAAGTACCATGAGGACACTCGCTGGCTACCCAACCAAACTCTGTAGAAGACAACAATTCTGAATACTGGGATGACATGTCATAAAATTCAGCGATCTGCCTCTTGGCCACACTGGTTGCCGCCGTATAGGATGACAATACCGGAATTTGCGGCGGCTTCAGCCCCCGTTTTTTGTATTCTCTAAGTAAAAACGCAAAATATGTTGGATCGACATAAAATAAGTCTGGTGAAATTTGTGCTATTTCGGCGATAGTTCTGTCAATCATGTTCTCCGAAGTAGTCAAAAAATCATGATAGACAGGCAGAACAACCGTTCCCTCAGCCAAAGTCCGATCCTCAATTGTACTATTAGGGTTTGCACACTCAACATCTGAACAGTTCGGTGCTGCATATCTAGCAATGGTACGATCATCATTGAGAAACTTTTCAAAAATTGCCGGATGATGCATAGAACTTTGTAGCGCTCTTTCAAATAACAACAAACCAATTTCCAGTGTGATCAATCGTTCCCCTGAACTGCCTGAGCTGCGATGGCTACAAATAAGTGGAGAGTCCATAGCGGCATCTCTGGCAATCACACCCTTTGGAAAATTAACTCTGTAATCTTTCTTTTCTGTAAAGGGAATTTTTTGAAACTGCGCGTAACTTTCTTCTGTGCTCAAATCTATATCATGAGCATCTAACAATGCTTTGTAAAATGGCACTTGTTCATACGCATACTTAAGCTCAGCAAAAACTGCTTGCAGATTTTTCATTACAACTTTCCTATCAATTCACTCTGTCATACCAATTGTCTTAATTAAGAACGCTAATTTGAGACAAGAAAATATCGTTGATAACCAAGCAAAAACTTTTTATTTAGAACGACTAAATACACAGTGTTTAACGAAGTTAGACGTGTTATTTGCTCCCACAAAAAAGCATACATTTAAAACCAATTGGTATTACCGTCTTTAGTTCCCTCTGAACGCACGGTCACTGGCAGCCAAAAAGACGCCTAGAGAATCCTCGTAGCTTTCACTTCGTGGGTCTTTGAGCAACCTGCGGCGAATATGAATATCACTAAGTGCGCTGGGGTTAAGTCCTGACATAAATGCTCTTACATGACTCAAGGGATCCGTAACGACTGCATCAAGCAACCCCTGTTCAAGCGCCTGTTGAGATCCCACCGCGTTTGCGAACAAGACTAAGTTATTTGCATCTTTGTTCTTCAGAGCATGTGCCAGACGGTAAATCGTCATATCATAAATAGGCGTGGGGCCATTAAATATATCAAATACCAGATCAGGTTGAGCAACTTTATAGTCACATGCCAGCAGCAAGTTCATCATGACACCGCCGACTCTGCCTTCTGCAATAAACAAAGTCAGTGCCTGACAACGCTCGACTCGACGCACTACTTTTTCCCAGCGACTGGTCATATCTGTCGAGGCCAGCTGAGCCTGTTCTCTTTGTTCCGCCGTACCATCTGTTAATTTAATCAATAAGCAAGTGTTACAAGTTGCGTCTTCCACCTTGTTAAGTGCTTGATTAAATTGATCCAGCAATGGCGCAGCAACTAATGCACTACTTTCAACTTCAATTGTTATAAAATCTAATTCGCTATTCATAAGTTTATTCTTCTGTAAATGACTACCATCGCACTAACGCGCTTTCAATTGACATACCTGGGCCCATTGTCATGAAAACCCCTATATCTCCGGGTGCTGCGCACCCTTCTTCTGCCAGTCGCTGCAATGAAAATAAAAATGAACCGCTCGACACATTGCCATAGTCCCGCAGCACACTCTTAGTATGTCTGATCGCATGTTTCGGTAGGTTAAGGTTCAGGCAAATGGCATCCAATACCTTTTTTCCACCAGAGTGGATCACCCAATGATCAATATCACTAAAACGTAATCCATTGGAAAATATCAAATCACTCAGTGCATTTTTTACTTCATGGCCAATTGCGTAAGGCACTTCTTTTGACAAGTAAAAGCTGTATTTACTGCGTTCGTCCTGCCAAGAAAAATTCATCGCTTCCATCTGCGTTGTCAGTACATAGCTATTCATCTGCGTAATATAAGGATATCTAGGCAGCGCTTGCTCATCCGTACTACTGGTTTTAACAGCAATGGCACTTGCACCATCACCGAACAAACTATTGACAACAGCTGTACCAATTTTATTGTCACTGACATAGGCTGCTGAGCATACTTCCGCGCACACCACCAATCCAAGCTTACCCGGATGTCTGGCTGACCAATTGTAAGCCGACTGTAACCCATTCAAGCCAGCGCTGCAGCCCATCCCTACGATATCGGCCCTGTGGCAGTGCTTCACCAAACCAAGTTGCTGCGATAGTAATATACTCAATGAAGGTACTAAAAACCCCGTCGAGGTAACACAACATAAATAGGCAATATCTTCAACTCGAGCGCCAGCCTCAGCAACACAATTTAAGATCGCCTGCGAGCCAATTTTAACAGCTTCTCGCCGATGTCGTTCCAGCAGCTCTCCCTGACTTTCCTCGCCCACCGCTAGATTATTTGCCGCCGCCATCTCAACTGATAAGTGGCGTGTTTCAATGCCGCCCTGCAAATAAATTGCTCGAAGCTTCTCATCTTCTATCCCCTGTAGGGCCAGTATTTCGGTTTGAGTATAGCGATTTGGTGATGTGGCAGTTCCGACTCCCACAATATGCGTTCTACCCGCATGACTCTGCTTGTTATTATTCATATTATCTCGTTCTCAGTCATAACACATCAATACTCATAGAGCGAAGACAAAGGAAAAACGCCCACTGGAAGCGACTGCTTGAAGATATGTTGTGTTGTTTTGATCGGAAACTTATTGGCCGATTTCGCTGCTGCAATCACAGTGTGATAGCTGAGGCTGTCACCACTGCTGCGGCAGCTAATTTGGATCTCGTCTCTTTCGTAACACATCACAACACATGGCAGCTTTGCCAAACGTAACCTTTTCGCTACTTCAAACCTATGATGTCCATCCATCAATACCTGTGTGTTTTTGTCTACAACAACTGGCGTTGTCCAAATCTTGTCAAGCAGGATCTTCTGTTCCAGCATATTGACATGGGTCATATCGACTTCTTCATGAGGCAGTATCTTCGCAACCTCTATTAATTTTACTTCCATCGTACCATCCTGCGTAGCAAGCCTATCAGGCTGCTATTACCATCGCTTTAATGACGGGAAGAAACCGTCTATGACTTGCGCCTGACCATTTTCTTTGGCCGTTGTATAAATAAAGTTAGCCAGAGTAATGTCCAGCACGCCCAACCCAAAAGGCGAGAATATCGTTGGCTTTTCCTTATCCAGCGTACCGCCTTCAGCCAACAATTGAGGTAAGGTAGTATCTATAAAGTCACGATGACCACACTGTTGCTCTGCCAGATGAGGAGATGTATTCGCTTTTAGGCAATGGTCAACATCGTCCAGCACATTGTTAGCAGCCATAACTACTTCAGGGCTTAAATCACGCAATGAAATATTGAGAATGATCTGGCCGGGATGAAACGCTGCCGGGTCGGTTAAATAAGGGGTTGCTGTATTGGTTGCCAACACCACTATATCAGCATTATCTATCGCGGCGCTTAACTGAGAAACACTACGCGATGTATAACCATATTCGGAAGTAGCCAACTGCGCAAAGTACGTCGCATCCTGCTGATTCAGATCATAGCTACACACTTCATCAATGCGCCATTGCTCAGCATGAAAATAACTCAAAATGGTTTTCGCGATATAGCCATTACCAATAAAGGCGACTTTTTTTGCCTGATTGTTGCTGCCTTTGAGCGTACTGGCAGCCAGTACTGCGGAGGCCGACGTTCTGGCTGCGCTGATCTGTGCGCCTTCTAGGCAAGCTAGCGGATAACCGGTCTCGTAATCGTTGAGAACCACTACCGCCGACGCGCGTTGTATATTCTTCTCTATGTTTTTAGGGTAACTGGATATCCACTTAATCCCTGAGCGCGCCTGAACATTGTCATTAATGGCTGCAGGCAAAGCAATAATTCTGGCTTCTGGTTTATCAGAAAAACGCAGAAAATAGCTATCCGGGTTATTGGTTAATTGCTTATGATGACTGATGTAAGTTTGCTTAACTTGTTCAACTACTTGCCTCTGTTGTGCTGATAAAACATTTGCGATTACTTCACCGGAAATGGTACAAAACTCCATACTATCTCACTCCATACTGTTTAATTGATATTTACTGTTGACCCAGGCATCGTCATAGATGGTATTTAAGTAACGTTCACCATAATCTGGGCTGATCGCCACAACGCTTGCCCCCGCCGGTATTTCACTTGCGTACTTCCTGACCCCAGCAAGTACAGTTCCCGTCGATCCCCCACACAGTAACCCTTTGCTACTGGCCAGCTCTCTGCACATCCCAATGGTCTCCATCTCCGGAATTTGAACGAACGCATCAATGCCTTCTCGACTAAATAAAGGTGGCGACACAGAAGAGCCAAGCCCCGGAATGTGACGCTCACCGGGCTTAGTGCCAAAGATAGCAGAGCCGACCGAATCAACGGCGATAATTTTAGTGTGCGCAGTATGTGACTTAAATGCTTCAACGCACCCCATTAAGGTCCCCGTTGTTCCTGCTCCAACAAATAAATAGTCAAGGCTGGGAAATTGCTTAATAATACTTGCTGCTGTTAAACCTTGATGTATTTCTTTATTCGCCGTGTTGTGATACTGGTTTAGCCACACCAACCGTTGGTCGTTCGCAATCCGCCTGTGGACATATTCGAGCCGACTTTGCAGATAACCGCCACCGGGATCCTTCTTATCGATAATAACAACATTGGTTCCCAATTTCTCCATCAGATTAATGGAGGCTGGCAAGGTGTTTTTATCCACCACACAGGTAAATTCATAGCCCTTAGATGCACAGACGATACTTAATGCCAGCCCGAGATTTCCAGAGCTGGACTCGATTAAACGACCTATTTGACGTAAGTTTTTATTGCGCTCAGCGTCTGAGATAAGGGATACCGCAGTTTTCATCTTTATCGAACCGCCAGCATTAAAATTTTCCATTTTCAAAAACACATTGCACTGTGGCAGGAAGTCTGCCAACGACAGGAAGACTTCATCATGTATTATTTGTTCGACACTGTCATAAATCATAGTATTTTCACTTTCAATCACTGAATTATTGCGCGCCTAATTGGCGCGCAATAGAACCGCTGCACTCTTTGAAAACGCCCCTCTGGCAGACAGGAACGATGAGCTAACGGCCATAAACAAAGTACCAGCTACAACCACAGATGCCACCAACATCAAATTGTCCGCTGGCGCGTCTGTGCTACTAAAGAGTCTGGTTCCCAGCAGGCTAGTTAAACCGATTGCTATACCAACTCCCACCAACAATGGTGGTAGCACCTCTTTTGCAAAACTGCGATAAAGCAATCGAGGCTTTGCGCCAAGAGCCTTATAAATCGCATATTTATGCCGTTGCAGACTTACGTAGTAATTGGCAATACCATAGATCCCGATACAAGCCAGTGATGTTGTAAATATCAGAATAAAAGCACTGATCCACAGCGAAATGTCTCTTATATAAGTGAAATTATCATAGTCCTTCTCAAACGATGACAACACCCACATAGTGATCCTTGGATACACCCCACGGAAAGTTCTGAGCGCCTCCTCTTTACTGATCGAGGTTCCTTCTTGCAACTTCAGTACCAAAGGAAAGCCTGCTGGTGGTAATGGTGTCCAAGCGAACTTACCACCATTTTGCTTATAAAACTTAGGGTGATTAAAGTCAGTGCTGACCCCCACAACTTCTACTTCCTGCCCTCTAATGGTATATACTTTGCCCACAACACTACCGTCTTTGTCCAGACTCATCGCCATGCTACGAGACACTATGACCTCCCGGGCCTGACGCGTGTAAGCTTCGTAGCTGAAATCTCGTCCCTCTAGGATCCTAACCCCAGTCAGATTCAGATAATTCTCACCAATGTAAGCAATGGAGACCGGCTCACTGTTTAAGCCATTGCTGTCAGTCAGTACTATTTTGGCCTCATATGGTGTCATTGGCGACCATCCATATGCCACATCTTCAACCTGAGGTAAGTCTAAGAATGCCTGTTTCACACGCTGAAACTTATCATACTTCTCTGTTAGCGGCGCTCTATCTCCGGGGATCATGCCAGGTACCGAGACTATGTTATCGACTTCCATACCGACATCCGTATTAACAGAGTCAAGAGCATCACTCAGCACGGTTGCAGACAAGATCACGATACAGGTTACCATACACATCTGGAATCCCAACAACAACTTGATGGTCAAATTTGACACCTGAGTTACACTGCCTTTACCACTAGACTGAATAGCCGCAGCAATATTACTAAAATCAATTGAGCGTGTAGTAACAACCGCAAAAATATAAGCTAACAACAAGCAGATCAAAAGTGCAAACAACACCACATAATGATCTATTGCCAATGATTCTGTCAGTGGAATATAACCTTGTGCAAACTGCCTGACGGCTTCCATACCCAACAACGCTAGACTAAGTGATAGCAACAATGAGATCCCCATCACCACCAGAGGCTCTGCGAAAATCATGGCAAAAATCGTACTTTTCTTCGCACCCAGTGCAACTTGTAAATTCGCCACACGGCTTTTACTGACAGAGCGAGATACAAACATATTTGCAATGTTAACCGTCGCCACAAACAGTAGTAATGACACTAAGCTTACCACCAGCAGCAGGTGTTGTTGATGTTCACCGAGTTCCGCTTCACGGTATGACACTATGTAAGGCTGAATATCCTGAGCGTCAGGCAAAGTATTCTTCCACTCAGGTGTCATTTCAGTGGCCACCTGATGAAGTGCCGTATAAGCTGCATTTTCTGCGCTCTGTGCGCCCAAAACACCCACTAATAAAAGGTTACTAGAAGTATCTGACCAATCAGTTGATTCATAATCAGGGAGCGCACTAAAAGGCAGCCAGATATCAGCACGACCTTGATCAAAAATCAGCGGCGGCGCATAAGACTGCGCAACAACCCCAATAATACGAAAGCTTTTTTCCAGTGTACCAATCGTCTTACCTATCACCTGAGGATCGCGATCAAACTCAGATTCCCACAACGCCTCAGAAATGACTACTTCGCCACTGTCATGCTCCACTAGGGACACATTGGGGTCAAAACTCGCGCCTAAGATCACCGGGACCTGCATTATATCGAAATAAGCCTGAGTGACATAGCTGGCTGTCACTTTTGGTTCCTCGGGTTGACTGGTTAAGATAAATGCACCGCTGGCATAGAGAAACAGGCTGTCAAAACTGTTGTTTTGTTTGTACCAATATTTATAAAGCGGATAACTTTGCTGACCTACGGACTCCCCGCTTTCGGTAATGGTTTTTTGTTTTACCACTCGGAGTTGGCTTTCATGCTTTACATTCATTGGCTTGATAAAGTAACTACTCACCACACCAAGTGTTACAAACAAAATAGTTAACGACAGTGTCAGAGACAGCACCGTCGTTGTCAGAAAACTTGGCGATTTCAACAAAGAGCGTGCAGCAAGTTTCAGATAATAAGGGCTGATCTTAATTCCCATCATACTTGTACTGCCTCTGGTGCGTCTACCTGGCGGGTATTTTCCAGACTATGCACCGAGCTTATTCGGCCATCCAGAATATTGACAATACGTGTTCCATACTGAGCATATTGCGGCTCATGGGTCACCATACAAATTGTCATTCCCTGACGATTCAATTCACATAGTAAATTCATCACGTTCTCAGAGTTTTCTGAATCCAGGTTTCCTGTAGGCTCATCGAGCAGCATGACAGAAGGCTTGCAAGCGATCGCTCTGGCAATAGCCACTCGCTGTTGTTGCCCACCAGATATCTGATTCGGCTTCTGATCCATCTTTTCCTTGAGCCCCACCTGCGTCAACGCTTCTTCCACTCTACTGGCAATCTCCTGCGTTGTCATTTTAGGGTTTTCCCTGAAAGTCAGAGGAAGCGCAACATTTTCTCGCAAAGACAACTCATCTATCAGGTTAAATGACTGAAACACGAAACCCAGATGTAGGTTGCGCAGCTCAGCCAGTTGCTCACTATTTAGTCCTGCGGTATCTACCTGCTCAATAAGGTAAGTCCCACTGGTTGGCATATCCAGCAGCCCAAGTAGCGAGAGCAAGGTTGATTTTCCCCCGCCCGAAGGCCCAGTTATCGAAATAAAGTCGCCCTTGTTTATCTCTAATTCTATCGACTTCAATGCGGTGACTTGTTCTTCTTTTTCACCATAAGTCTTACATATGTTTTTTAGCTGAATAATACAATCTGCCATAATCCGTCTCTCATCGTATTAGTACCCCAAAGCGCCTATTTTCGGCTACTTTGGGAGTTTTTATAATTCTAAGTTCTGCCCCAGATTAACGTTTTACCGTGAACCTTTTACAGACAACTTTTTTCCAGATAGCCTTAGTCCAGAAAAATAGTCGCCACATTCTAATTCAGAACGCTTTGTCTGATAATGTCACAGATCCGCTCAATGCCCTCACCACTGAGTATCGACTCGTGGTCACCTGGGACAGTATGCATTGTCACAGAGTTACCAAATACAGCGCTAAGTTGCGCTGACACGGCCCCCAGCTGAAACGGCGAAGACTGTGCATAGCATAATGCAACCCGTTCAGGCACCAATGGCGCAGGTACATAATCTTGCAAAAAGCGCTGCTGCGCTGCAATCACATTACTAATCGAGGGATGAAGTAATTCAGCTGGCGTATCCGACATCGAATTCACGAAATCTTCTTGCCCTGCTTTGCACTGCCCTGTCTCTTTTAGCGCTAATTGTCCTTGCTGCCAGTAGCTATCAATGATTATTAAGCTAACTGATTTTCCAAAGTTGCGCAACTCCCTTGCTACTTCCATCGCCAAAATACCACCATAAGAGTGCCCAATCAGATGATAGTGGGACTGTTCTGCTGCCCGTTCTATCGCTTGTGCAAAATACCTCGCATTTTCATAGATATTTTGAAACATTTGAGTTTCTTCCAACAACTCCGGATGGTTTAATCCAATCACATTGAACTGGCCATGAGCTGCCAGTGCCAAGCCTTGAAACTGCTTCGACACTGCAGCAATACCTGGTATGGCAAACAGCGTTTGCTCGGCGCCCTGACTTAAAGTATCAAATAAAAGCGGGCTGTGTTGCAATTCAACACTTTGCGCCTGGCAAGTGCTGGCAGTATCCAAATAACTTGCCAGCTCCGACAGCGAATTCTTGAACATCACATGTTGTAATACATTATCAATATTAAAATGCGCTTCAATACGATAAGCAAGTTTGACCGCTAGGATCGAATTTCCACCCAATGTGAAAAAGTTCGCTTGTTGGCCAATTTGCTCGGGAGAGATCGCTAATAACTGCGCCCATATTTTTGCCAAATCACGTTCCGTTTGAGTTTCCAGCGGGTGTTGTACCGTCGTATCCAAATGCGAACTCAATGACGCAAGCTTGCTCTTGTCTACCTTGCCATTAACATTCATTGGCCACTCACTCACGATAATTAGCCGCTGTGGCAACATATAGGCAGGTAAAACCTGAGCCAGTTGCTGCGTACAGAGTGTCGCCATACTTGCCTTTTGGCTATTTGTCTCACACGTGAGATGCGGCTTAATGTAGGCTAAAATCTGTTTATCGTGACCGGTTGAAGATACTAACACAAGTGATGAGTCAATGCCAGGCAATTGATTTAATTGACTTTCTATCTCACCAAGCTCAATTCTGAAGCCACGAATTTTAACCTGTGCATCCACCCGCCCAATAAACTCCAGTGTTCCATCTGGTAAATAACGAACTAAGTCTCCGCTGCGATACACTTTGTCTGGGCTACATCCAACTGTACCATCAAAGAAAGGGTTGGAAATGAACTTTTCCTTGCTAAGCTCAGGCTGGTTTAAGTATCCGCGGGCAAGCCCAGTACCGCCAATCCACAACTCTCCGATACACCCCTCTGGCAACAGTGCCCCCTGTTCACTCACCACGTATAACTGCATGTTGGCGAGTGCCCGACCAATATGTAGTGTTTTTTCCGGTTCAATCCGTCCCATAGTGGCGCAAACACTTGCTTCGGTCGGTCCATAGGCGTTATACATGGCATAAGTTCGGGCCCATTGTGCTGCCACGCTAGCAGAGCATGCTTCACCACCTACCAGCAAAGCTTCAAAACAATAATCCTCGTGAAAACGCAATACCTCCAATAACACAGGTGGTATGGTTAGGTGGGTTATCTGCTGCGACAACAACCAGTCACTGAGCGCTGGTGCCGCTTGTTTAATAGGTTCCGGACAGATATGCAACTGCGCCCCTGATAACAGTGCCATCATCCACTCTGCAACGCTGGCATCAAAGCCAATAGAGGCAAACTGCATCACACGGCTTTGCGGTGTCAGCTGGCAATACTGCTGTTGAGCTAGGCTCATGTTAATGACACCACTATGCTCAATCATAACACCTTTAGGCTGACCAGTGGACCCTGAAGTATAAAACACATAAGCGAGACTAGAGGAAGTCAGTGACCGAGTTTTTTTGTAAATATTCTTAGTACAACCACTCTTCACTGATAGTTCATCCATGATTAGAGTCTCTCCGGAAAAACTACTTAACAATGGACAATGTGCACTGTCGGCAAGAATGAGCCTCAGCCCAGCATCATTGATTATGCCCTCTATCCTCGCTGGTGGCGATAGCGGGTCGAGCGGCACATAGGCACCGCCAGCTTTAAGAATTGCCAGGATTGACACCATCATGTTGATTGACCGAGTGACACACAAACCAATCAGCTGCTCTGCCTTAATCTGATGATGATCTATCAGGTGGTGTGCCAATTGATTTGCCCGCTCATTCAATACCCGGTAGCTTATGGAATGCTGATTGTCGACTATCGCTATTGCTTCTGGCGTTTGCACTGCCTGGGCTTCGAACAGTTCATGAATACATTGAGAATCAGGGTAGTCCACAGCCGTAGTATTTAAAGTCTGACTTAAATAACGATACTCCGCATCAGACAAAATCGGCAGACTGTGTGGCGCAATCTCCATGGAGGTCACTTCACTCAGTGCGGTTAATAAACGTGACAAATGATCATTTAATCTAATCACACTGCTCTGGGTAAATAGGCTAGTATCATAGATCCAGCGTAGGCTGAGACCTCGCTCAGTCAATTGCAAGTCAATATCCAGATCAAATTTCGCCTGAGCCAGGTCAGCTCCATATGGCTGCAGCTCGACCCCAGGAAGCTCATAGATTTCCTCACTTTCTTGTTCAGCCACGCCGTATTGGCTGTCTGTGGTCATCACTATCTGGAACAAGGGGTTATGTGCCGCACTGCGGGGGATATCCAAACATTCCACAAGCTGTTCGAACGGCACATCCTGATTTGACTGGGCACCCAGATGCACTTCTCTGACATGCGACAAATAAGCCGCCAGACTGGCATGCTGAGTATTGACACGTAACACCAGCGTATTAGCAAAAAAGCCAATCAAGGGCTCCAGTTCGGCGCGCATCCTGTTTGCAACGGGTGTCCCAATCACAATATCATTACTATTTGCATGCTGTGATAGCAATAGTGACAGGGCACCATGCAGCAACATAAATGGCGAGAGCTGATGGGCTCTGGCCATCGCCAACAAACGCTGGGCAACGCTGGCCGGTAATTCACCCTGCACACTCCCTCCTTGATACTGTTTCAACTTTGGCCGGCTGAAATCTAAAGGTAGTGAGTGCATTGTCGGCGCGTCGGCTAACTGATTTTGCCAGTACGTCAATTGCTTTTCCAACGCAGGCCCATCCAAATTGCGCCTTTGCCACTGTGCATAATCGCCGTACTGAATAGTCAGTACGGGCAAAGGATCTGGCCTGTTAAGGTAATAAGCCTGATACAAGGTAAAAAATTCTCTGATCAATACCTCAACTGACCAGCCATCAGAGGCGATATGGTGCATATTAAACAACAGTATGCCTTGTGCCTGTGACTGCCTGATATAACTCACCCGGACCATCAGATCGCAAGTCAAATCAAATGCTCTAGTGAAATCCGATCGCACCAAGTCAGTCACTCTAAGTGTCTGTAACTCTGGTGCCAAGGCAGTCAAATCTTTCACTTCCACCCGTAAGTCAATATCAGACATATTCTGAATATGCTGCGTAACTTTATCACCTTCTCCCAGATAGATACTGCGTAGTATATGATGGCGTTCGATTATACTTATTAACACCCGTTGCACGAGTTGAAGATCAAGCGGGCCAGAAACGTTAAACGCCATCGGCATGTTGTATTCCGCCGAACTCCCCTGAAGCTTATCAAGAAACCACAGGCGCTGCTGAGTGAATGACAATGGATAGCTGGTTAAATCCAACTGGCTGATCTGCTCCCCCTCTTCGATCCCACCATCGGTAAAAGACTGTACATAAGTCAGATATTCGACCAGCGCCTGTTTGTTGGTACTGATGGCCGTAGTAAGCTCAGGTGTTAAGGCTCCTTTTGGTGCCTTAACTTTAATCTTCTCACCGGATTCCAGTGTGATATCTATATTATGAGTTGCCAGCATCGCAACTATTTCTTGTGCAATCATATTAAAACTCTGCCTCTTCGAATTCTTGCTCTTTCAATGATTCAGAGACAGTTTGTCGCGCACGCAGTACATCGCAAAGCTGCGCCAACTCACGGAGCCCCCGGATCCGATACAGCCCCTGTACATCAATGGAGACTGAGAGCTGCTCAAGGATCATACTTCTGAGCCTTATCAACAACAAAGAGTGGCCGCCCAGTTCAAAGAAGTTTGCTGTGACACTAATCTTCTCCTGTGCGATACCTAACAGCTCAGCGTACATGGCCAACAGCACTGCTTCCGTTTCTGTCTGGGCACTGATAATAGCCTGCTCGTCGCCAAGCTGAACTTCAGGCAACCGTGATTTATCCAGTTTGCCATTCACTGTCATAGGCCAGCTATCAACCAGCACAAAATGGCTGGGGAGCATATACTGCGGCAGGCGTTCACTCAAACGCGCCTGATGAATACTGATAAAGGCCTGCAATTCATCTTCGGCCTGTACCTGGGCATGAATGTAAGCGATGATCCCTGGTTCACCATTGGGCAACTCGCGTAATAACACGCGACAAGACAACACCCCTTCTAACTGGGACAACTGCGATTCGACTTCACCCAGCTCAATACGCATTCCTCTAATTTTAATTTGATCATCACTGCGCCCGATATAGGCGAACTGCCCATCAGGGAGACGCCTGACCAGATCGCCAGTTTTATACATCCGTACTGGTTCAGAGTCCGCGTGGGAATAGTTGATAAAGCGCTGCGTCGTAAGTTCTGGCTGATGTAAATAACCCGTTGCTAGACCCAAACCGGAGATTAACAGCTCGCCGATTGCAAACTCAGGCACCGGATTGCCATTGCCATCTACCACCAAATGGCGGACGTTGTCCAACTGCGTCCCCAGTAACACCGTATCACTGAGATTTTCCTCGGTAATTTCGTTAAGTAACGAATAAACGGTTGCTTCTGTAGGACCATAGCCGTTCCATAATCGGTCGCAGCTGCTCAATAATTGTCGGGCCAACTCCACATTGAGGGCTTCTCCACCACTGAGCACGCACAGATCAGTCTTGCCCTGCCAGCCATTATCCACCAGCAATTGCCAAGTTGCAGGAGTGGCCTGCATAAAGTTGATATGGTGCGCCTTGAGTAACTGCGCCAGTCTATCGGGGTCAATCACATCCTGACGATCGGCCAGTACTACCTGACCACCACAGGACAATGGCCCCCAAAGGTCAAACCCAGCGATGTCAAAACCAATAGAAGACACTGACAGCAAGCGCGTTTTTTTCGATAGCGCGCCATCTAGACCACTCTCCATCGCTTTCAGGAAGTTCACCATAGCGCCATGACTAACTACACACCCCTTTGGCCTCCCAGTTGAGCCTGAGGTATACAGCACATAGGCTGGGTCTTCCAAGTGTCCAGACAGGGCAGCTGCGCTATTCGGCATCGCCGCAATCTTCTCTTGGGTCTCTGGTAGGTCGAGCTGAGTGACCTCAGTTACTGCGGATAAACCACCATCGCTTTGAGTGTGGCTAATAATATGAACCAGCTGAGCTTCGTTGATAATTCGTTGCATGCGCTCAGCGGCCTGACGGTGCTCAGCCGCCAAAGGCACATACCCAGCACCTGCTTTAAGAATGGCGAGCAGCGTGATCACCAACTCAAAAGAAGTATTTAACGCCACCCCGACTAAATCTTTGGGCTTAATACCGGCGTGCAGGATCAGATAATGTGACAACTGCGTCGCCCGCCTATCTAGTTCAGCATAACTCATTGTCTGACCATTGTGATGTAAAGCAACACTGTCAGGCGATACCGCTGCAATTGCCTCAAACTGACTGTGCAGGCGCTGTTCATGAGTGAACTCCGCAAGCGGTTCGGACAACTCTTGCATTAACTCGCTCTGCTGCTGTTGAGAAACAAAACTAAGTTCTTTCAATTCAGGAAGAGAATGAGGTTGCTCACTAACCTCTGCAAGTTGGACGAACAAATGGCGCAATTGTGCATCCAGACCTTCAATATATGAGCACTCAAACAACTCTGTGTCGTAAGTCCAGCTAAGCTCCACCCCTTGATCGGAAATATATAAACCAACCTGCAGATCAAACAGCACTGTGGTTTGTGACATCATTCGCATCGTCATCTCGAAATCGCTCAGCGTGTCCTGATCTTCCTCGGCCAAGCTCGTTTCCCCTAGACCATAATCACTGATAGTGGTGAGGGCAATTTGAAACAGCGGTGAATACGAAGCACTACGGGTCAGACGCAGGCGTTCTATGATCAAATCTAATGGCACATCCTGATTGTCCTGAGCGGACAAGTGTACTTCTTTAACATGCGCCAGATAATCACTTAACTGAGTGAAATCCGTGGTAACCCGCAACGCCAGTGTATTGACAAAAAAGCCCACTAGGTCGCTCAGTGCCACGTCGGTTCTCCCTACCACCGGAGTGCCAACCACCACATCATTTGACTGGCTATTTTTGGCCAACACCAATGCCAGAGCACCATGTAATAACATAAACGGCGTCATTTCATGAGTCTTGGCCAATTTATGTAAACTCTGCCCAATAGCCACCGGCAGCTGACTGGTAAACCTGTGGCCCTGATTACCTTTGATCGGCGGTCGCACAGACTTAGTATAGAGGGAATGAACATCTGGTGCGCCTTGCAGTTGCTCCAACCAATAATCTGTTTGCTGTTGGAAATCTGCACTATCAAAGCGAGATTTTTGCCAGTAAGCATAGTCGGCATATTGCAAGGTTAACGGCGCTAGTTGATGAGACGTGTCATCACAGTAAGCGCGGTAAACCCGGCTAAACTCACGCATTAAAATATCCAGTGACCAGCCATCTATCGCAATATGATGAATATTAAACCACATCACACCGCGGGTCTCGAACTCTCCAGCATCACCGCCAAGCCAGATATATCCCATTCTTGCAGGTACATCCTGCGAAAGATCATAGGCCTGGCCGTATTTCTCCCTCAAAATAGCGTTCGCCTGTTGCGTTTGCTCAGCACCGCTCAGATGACGTAGATCGTCACGCTCCAGAGCAAACTGAACATCGTGCTCAGGTATCACCACCTGATGGGTGCCTTGCTCATCATCTACATAAACCGTTCTCAGTATCTCGTGCCGTTTAATCAGCGCAAGCATGGTTTTTTCAATCTTATCAAGCTGCAATTTTCCAGCGATATCAAATGCAACACAGATATTGTACTCAGGCGTCCCCCCCTGTAATTGATCGATAAACCACAATCTTTGTTGGGAATACGACAAAGGAATACGGATGTCACTATCCTTGACCGGCGTAATACTCATAGCGCCCGTTGCAATGTCAGTACTGTCTAACAGCGCGGCCATATCGCGCAGTGTACTGTGTTCAAATACAGCCCTTGGCGACAACTCTTTGCCAAATTGGTTTTTGATCTCAGACGTCAAGCGAATGGCGAGCACCGAATGCCCCCCGAGGTCAAAAAAGTTCGCTGTGGCGCTGATTTTATCCGTCGAAATACTCAGCAATTCAGACCATATTGCCACCAGAGCGTGCTCTTGTTCACCTTCTGGTGCGATGTACCTGCCCGCCATAAGGCTAGCATCGGGCTCCGGCAGCGCGCGCTTGTCAATCTTACCATTGCTGCTTAATGGCCACTGAGTAACCGCCATTAATACACTGGGATTCATGTAGTTGGGTAATTTTTCAGCAACAAAGGATTTGAGTTCGCTAAGTAAAGCGGCACGCGTTTCTGCATTTTCTGCTAGTGCTGAACGTACATAGCCAACCAATTGTTTACCCGCCGGAGTGTCGCAGGTAACCACCACGGCCGCCTCAACATCGCCATAAGCCGCCAGTACATTTTCTACTTCCCCCAGTTCAACCCGAAAGCCGCGGATCTTGACCTGCTCATCTGCCCTGCCAACAAACTCCAGATTGCCGTCACTCAAATAGCGAACCAAATCTCCGGTACGGTACAAGCGCTGAGCGCCTAGCTCGGTGGCATATGGGTTGGTGATAAACTGCCGCTCACTCAACTTAGGCCTGTTTAGATATCCCCGAGCAACTCCGTCACCGCCGATATACAACTCACCGACTGCCCCTTTGGGCACCAGTGCCCGGTTTTCATCCAGCACCAATAGCTGGCAATTGGGGTTAGCATAACCTATCGTAACCGGTTCGCCGCCGCGTAAAGCAACCCCGCTGGCGGTAATGGTTGCCTCGGTTGGTCCATAAGTGTTGTGAAGTTCGACCTCTCGGTGAGCTTCAAAGAATGTCCTGACCGCAGCTTCAGGCAGTGCTTCCCCACCTACTATGATGCAGCGCAAAGTGCTACTTTGAGCGGCCGCAAAGCTTTCATTTACCTGAGCCCAAAACGCCGTTGGCAAGCTGATCACGGAAATCTGATGTTGCTGACAAAAAGACCAGAATGCAGTTGCACTCACTACGCTGTCCTCATCACGCAAAACGAGGCTGGCACCATGGCACAATGCCCCAAACAGCTCTTCGGCAAAAATATCAAAGCTGAGGCTAGAGAATTGCAAAACGCGATCCTGCTCACAGATGCGATAACGCTGCGCTACATTGAGCTGGTAATTCACTAAATTATTGTGTGTCACCATGACCCCTTTGGGCTGCCCGGTCGAGCCTGAGGTGTAGATAACATAAGCGAGGTGACTGGCATTTAATGCCCGCTCGGACCGCGGTCGGTTTGCTCCACTAAATTCTTGATAGCAAGTTGAATCATCGACCCGAACAATTTTATCCTCATGCTCCGCCAGTGCCACTTTACCTACTTCATCCGCAATAATCACTGTTAACTCAGCATCTGACACCATATAGCTCAAACGGGCCGCAGGATAATTGGGATCCAGCGGTACATAAGCAGCGCCAGCTTTGAGTATTGCAAGAATACTGATCACCATCTCTGGCGAGCGCGAAGCACATAGCCCGATCAAACTATCCGGTGTGATCATCACTGTATTCGTCAGATGTTCAGCCAACTGATTGGCGCGTTCATTGAGCTGCTGGTAGCTGAACTGCTCGGTACCGGCCACCAATGCGATGTGATCAGGCCGCATACTAACCTGCTGCTCGAACAAATCATGAATACAACAATTGTTTTGATACGCTACCTGAGTATCATTCAGCTCGAACAATAATTCGTGCTCTTGCGCTGTCGACAGCATACGGATATCTCTCAGCAGTACTTGCTCAGAATCCACTTCACTCAACGAGGTCAGTAACTGACAAAAGTGTGTATTTAACTGTTCAATATAGGCTTCACTGAACAGGCTGACATCATAAATCCAGCGGATCCCAACGCCTTGTTCATCGATACTTAGATTGATGTCCAGATCGAATTTAGCCTGCACATGATTGGTCTGCTGCGCAACCAAGTCAATACCCGGCAACTTAAATCCCTCAAGCGCCTGCTGGTCATTGACACCATAGTCGCTGTCGATACTTACCATGATCTGAAAGAGTGGGTTATACCCGTTGCTTCCTGAGACCTTTAAGCGCTCGACCAACTGCTCGAATGGAACATCCTGATTTGCCTGAGCAGCTAAATGAGTCTCTTTTAAATGGGTAAAATAGTCTCCGATGGTCGACTGTGCAGTATTCACTCTAAGCACAAGTGTGTTAACAAAAAAGCCAATCAGAGGCTCGCATTCCGCCATTAAGCGATTGGCAACCGGTGTACCCACCACGATATCCTGACTATTACTATGGCGTGCTAACAACATCGCCAGCGCGCCGTGCAGTAGCATAAACGGTGAAAGTTGATACTCCTGAGCCAGTGACAGTAAGCGCTCAGCTATAGGGCTAGGTAGCTGAGCTGATACTGCTGAGCCAAGGTACTGTTTGGTACTGGGTCTGTCACCGGACAATGGTAAGCTATGGACTGCGGGGCAAAGATCGAGCTGATGCTGCCAATAGGCCAGTTGTTTTTCCAGCGCTTCACCTTCAAAATGGGTGCGCTGCCAGTGTGCATAATCGCCGTATTGGCAATCAAGCGGGGGGAGAGGGCTGTTTTGTCCCCGGCTATAGGCCTGATACAACGTAAAGAACTCTTTCATGAGCAGTTGCATCGACCAGCCGTCGGAGGCTATGTGATGCATATTAAACAACAACACCCCGACACCCGGCCCCTGTTTCAGATACCTGACCCGCAGCATCAGATCCTGTTGCAGATCAAAGCTGTGGCCAATATCTGCTTGCACTTGTTTCTCAATTTCAGTTGCCTGCGCCGCACCTTTTAGTCCACTCAAGTCGTCAACATGGACTGTAAATGTAACCTCATTCGCCGCTCTGATCCGCTGTACTATTTGATTACCCTGAGTGTCATACACACTACGCAGAACTTCATGACGCTCTATGATAGTCGTGAACACCCGATTAAGCATCGAGATATCCAGCTCTCCGGACACATCCAACACCAGTGGCATGTTATATTCCGCCGACCCTCCCTGAAGTTTGTCAATGGACCACAGCCTTTGCTGTGAAAAAGACACTGGTAGTGCCTCCCCCGTGCGGGTGAGCGCCGTAATTGCAGGCTTAGCGTGTTGAACTCCACCACGCTCCACCGCCATTGCTAGCTCGGCCAGATTAGCTGCACTAAAGATATCTGCCACCGATAGTGAGACATTAAACCTCGTCCGGATCGCGGTCATGAGCCGCACACTCAACAGAGAATGTCCGCCCAGCGAGAAAAAGTTCGCTAAAATACTGATCTTGGCCTTGTCTATGCCTAGCAATTCAGCCCAAATATTTACCAGAATAATCTGAGTTTCGGTGGTCGGTGCCGCATATTCTTCATCTTGGAGATCTTCACTATCAACTGCGAGTAAAGCGTTATGATTAACCTTACCATTGCTGGTCAAAGGGATTTTTTCCACCGTCACAAATGCGCTGGGTAACATATGTTGTGGTAATACCTGCGCCAGTTGCGCTCTGAGCTCCGTTCTAGAATAACACTGCGCATTATCTTGCCAGCTCAAGTAAGCGACAAGCCGCTTATCTAGCCCTTTGCTCTGCACCAAAACCGCAGCTTCGCGAACCCCATTGCAATCTAGCAATGCGGTTTCAATCTCACCAGGCTCAATACGAAACCCACGGATCTTCACCTGCTTATCAACACGGCCAACAAATTCTATACTACCGTCTTTGAGGCGACGTCCCAAATCACCGGACTTGTACATTTTGGCTGCACTATCAGGCTGAAACGGATCCGCCAAAAAGCGCTCTGCGGTCAATTCAGGTTGATTTAAATATCCTTTGGCAACACCTTCGCCAGCAATGTAGATCTCCCCAACCGAACCTTGCGGCAGCGCCTGCAAATTGCGATCAAGAATATATATGCGGGTATTGTTCAGAGGCTTACCCAGCGGCACAGAAGTACTCTCAGGCACCAACGTATGAAGCTCACCAGCGATGGCTATCACGGTGCATTCGGTTGGCCCGTAAGCGTTAAATACGCGCTTTGGCCGTTGCGGCGCTTGAAGTTGCTTACGCATGCGACTAGGGTCCAGCGCATCTCCGCCGATGTATAAATTATCCAGCCCACCGAGCTGATCCATTAAGATATCCTGGTACTGGTTGTACAAGCCCACGGAGAGAACCAGATCTGTCACCTGCTGTGTTTGTAGCAACTGACCAAAGGCTGTGGGGGATAACAAAACCTGCTGAGGCACGATCAGTACGCTTGCACCAGTCAGTAATGCGCCCCAAAGCTCAAAAACAGCAACGTCAAATGATACTGAATTACAGTGTGCTAGGCACTTACCTGGTCCACCAATAAAGTAAGACTGTGCGAGGATCAGATGATTGACATTATTGTGGCTCACCATTACCCCTTTGGGGTTGCCAGTAGAACCGGATGTATAAATCACGTAGGCCAGGTTGTATAAATTTAGGTCCGTCGATAAAACATCAGGGTTGTCACAACGATAATGACTATAGAGACTGGTTTGTTCAATGGCGATCAACTCGCAGGCAAAGCTACTCAATGCCTGAGGTGCATTACCTTGTGTCAGCACGATGCTCAGTTGCGCATCTCTTGCCATATAAACTAACCGATCGCTGGGATAATTGGGATCTAACGGTACATAGGCACCACCAGCTTTGAGGATCGCTAGCATACCAATAACCATTTCGACCGACCGTTCGGCACAAATACCCACTAAGGTATCGGGCTGTAGCTCGTATGTACTGCTCAGATAATGCGCCAGTTGATTGGCTCTAGCATTTAACTGTTCATAGGTCAGCAGTTCATCTCCACACCTCAAAGCAACACTATCCGGCTGTAAAGCCGCTTGTTGTTCAAATCGCTGATGCAGGCACAAGGTATTGTCAAAGGACTGAGTAGTCTCATTCTGCGCATAGATCTGGTGCGCCAGCTCGGCATCCGACAACAGCGGTAAACACTGTGGATCGCTGTTTAGATCGGTGAGCTGGCTTAAACCGCTCAACATCCTGCAGAAATTCGCCTGTAACTGCTCGATATGACTATGTTCAAACAAGCTCTCATCATACAACCAGCGCATGCTCATACCGTGTTCACTGATCCGCAGGTCAATATTCAGGTCAAATTTAGCGTGTAACAGACTAGACTCATGAGTTTCCAGTACCACATTCGGCAAGCTAAATGAGGCAGACTCCTCGCTGTCATTGACGCCAAAGTCTGAATCTGAAGTCATTACAATCTGAAACAATGGGTTGTGCGCAGAGTTTCGGGGCACGTTCAGACGCTCTACCAAATGTTCAAATGGCACATCCTGATTGGCTTGTGCATCCAAGTGCACAGTACGGATATGCTTAAAGTAGTCACTCAAAGTTTCGTGCCGAGTGTTTGCCCTGAGCACTAGAGTATTAGCGAAAAAGCCTATTAACGGCTCTAAGTCACTCATTTGACGATTGGCAACTGGTGTGCCAATTACAATGTCGTCACTGTTGCTATGCCGAGACAGCAGCAGTGACAATACACCGTGCAACAGCATGAAAGGAGACAACTGCTGAGCTTTAGCCAGTTGTAATAATGGCTGAGTCACACTGCTTGGTAATTCACCAGTTACCGCGCTACCGCGATGCTGTTTCACTTTTGGTCGTACTTTATCCAACATTAAACTATGGCTCGCAGGCACATCGGCAAGTTGCTCTGTCCAGTAGGCCATCTGTTTATCAAGTAGCTCCCCTGCCAAGTGCTCCTGCTGCCAGCGCGCATAATCAGCATACTGAATGCTCAGCGCAGGAAGCGGATCACTCTGGCCCTGTTCACGTGCGTGATACAGGGCAAAAAACTCTTTGAGTAATACCTGCATCGACCAACCATCGGATGCAATATGGTGCATGTTAAACAGCAATACGCCGCTGTGGGATGAGCGCTTGATATAACTCACCCTCAGCATTAGATCATTTGCCAGATCAAACGCCGTCGTCAGATCAGCTTCAACCAGTCGTTGCACTTCAGCCGTTTGAGCCTCCCCTTGTAAATGGCTGAGATCCACACAATTGATCGCAAACTCCACTTCTGTCATCGGGCGAATATACTGACGAATATTTTGCTCATTCCCTACATAGACAGAACGCAATACCATATGCCGATCTATAATGGTATTGAATACACTCGTCACCAAGGGTAAGTTTAGCTGACCTGTCACGTTCAGAGCCAGTGGCATGTTATATTCCGGGGTGCCCCCTTGTAACTGATCGATAAACCACAAACGAAATTGCGAAAAAGAAACATCTAACAAGTCGCCTTCTTTCGCACTGTGCGTGATCTCCGCCTCGCGTGCCATGCCACTACTTAAAAAAGCGATCAGTTCTGGCTTCACTGCGAGGATCTGTTCCTTTAACTGTGTCGGGAACTCAGCAACTGACAGTTCATAATTAAGCTGCCCCTGCTCAGCAGACAAATAAACGCCTTGTTCGGCTGCGCTCTGCACTAACTTTAATAAACTCATAGTGTTCCTTTTTCAGTAATTTCCACAGCTGATTGCTGTTCTTGCAGTGCCTTGAGCTGTAACTCAGTGTCAATTAACTCGGCAACACGCTTAATGTTGTTAACTTTGAAGAAATTTCGCACAGGTAGATTTAATCCCCATGTTTTCTTAATTTCCATCACCAACTTAAATGCCGATAGAGAATGTCCGCCCAGATCAAAGAAACAACTGGTAACGGCAATCTGATCTGTGTCTAACTGAAGAATGTGTTGCCACATCCGTGCAACCACTTTTTCCGTTTCGGTTGTGGGCATCAAACCACCCGCATCGCCCGACTCAGTATTTGCCAAAGCCTTAATTGCATTGAAATCAACCTTACCGCTGGCACTCAGTGGCAGCGCCTGCAACGCTATAAACTGTGCTGGCAACATAAACTCAGGTAACTGGGCAGCCACTTGTTGCTTAAGCGTTTCTGCGCTGCACTCACCATTAGCAACAAATGCTGCTAAGATCCGAGCTTCACTGTCCGTTGTGGTGTCTAGGAAAACCTCTGCCTTGCCAACCTGAGGGAAGGCCTGCATAGTAGCCTGGATCTCATCGAGCTCAATGCGATACCCGCGCACTTTCACTTGCCTATCACATCGGCCAATGAACTGGATAGTGCCATCAGGGTTATATCTGGCTAGGTCACCACTGCGGTAAAGTCGCAAGTTGTTGTCCCAAGGAGCCGAGATAAACGCAGCAGCGGTTTTTTGAGGATCATTTAAATACCCCAGTGTAAGTCCTTTACCGGCCAAGCATAACTCGCCTACTGCACCTGCTGGCAAACGTCTTTGCTGGCGATCAAGAATAAATGCTGTGGTGTGCAGTTGTGGCTTTCCAATATGTGGTAAAGCCTGTGTGTCAACCACGCCAAAACAAGCATTAACTGTAGCTTCCGTCGGCCCGTATGCATTAATCACCACTCGCTGGTGCTGACACTGATAGCTTTGCAATTGGGCCCACAACGGCTCGCCAACCTGATCACCACTAACAATTAAATGCGGATAGTATTGCTGGCTTTGCAACTGTGGTAAAACTAGCTCCATGAGTGCCGGAGCAAAATTGAGCAAGGCTAAGTTTTCACGCTTTGCTAGGGCAACCAGTGCTTCAGGATCCTTACTTTGTTCTGAGCTTGAAATCGCTAACTTATTACCCATCAGTAACAGTAAGATACTCTTGATTGACGCATCAAATGCCAGTGAGGAGTTCCAAAGGCTGCCCTGGTTCAGCTCCCCAAATAGGGATATTTGTGCGCGAAATGCCGAGTAAAATGACAGTAGATTTTGCTCGCTCACCATCACACCTTTTGGCGTACCGGTAGATCCGGACGTGTAGATAACATAGGCGACCGGCTCAACTACCACGTCACTGCGTCGAACTGTAGGCAAGGTATCCAGCTGTGATGCACATAATGACTGCGTGCCCGTGCTATCCAGTACTAAGTGATTGAACGCTTCGAGTTTCAGCGTATTGGCGACAGTTTGATGACACAATACCAGATCTACCGCCGCATCGTTGAGGATCCGGTGAATACGCTGTTGCGGATAATCCGCATCGAGCGGTAGGAAGGTCACACCCGCTTTTAAACAAGCCAATACCGCGACTGCCATGTCGTAATTGCGTTCCAGGATCACTCCCACACGAGGTTGGGTGTCACTCGGACAGCCATCCAATTGTGCCAATAAGCAATGTGCCAGCTGATTGCTATCACGTTCAAGTTGTGCGAAGCACCTACTATCGTGTTCGTCAACAACAGCAATAGCCTTGCCATCCTGAGAAGCCAACTCATTGAATAGCTGCGTCATCTGGATGTCGCTCAGCGGTGAACTCACCTTGTCTGACTGCGTTACCAGATCCTGAGGGAGATCACTCGGAGCCAGTAGCTGAGCCAATGTTGGATCCTGCTGTTCGCACAATACCAGCAACATTTCCTGCAAACGATTGCTGAAGGCAGTCACTGTCTCAACACTAAATAATGATTTGGCATAGCCCCAACTCAATAAGAACCCAGACGTACCCGCTTCCACGACGAGTTGCAAGTCAAATTTAACAGGCAGATCGAATGGTTGGTAAGATCGAATATCTAGCCCAGTAATATTAGTCTCGTCCTCCATCGTGGTATTAAAATTAAGTACCACCTGAAACAGCGGTGAATAGGATGAGTTTCGTTCTATTTGCAACTCTGACACTAAAGTTTCGAACGGTATATCCTGATGTTTGTGCGCCTCAACATTAACCTGCTTAACATGCGCTAAGTAGTCAGCCAAATTGACATGTTCGGTTGAAACACGTAGCGGTAACGTATTCAAGAACATCCCAATCACACCTTCGAGCTCTTTAAGATTCCGGTTGACAACTGGCGTACCCACTACAATGTCATGGCTGTGACTAAACTGAGATAGAGTCAGTGAATACAATGCATGGAATAGCATAAACAAGGTCATCCCTTGCTGCTGTGCGTATTGCTCCAGATGTTTAACCTGCGCCGGTGTTAGCCGCTGTTCAACCCACCCCCCGTCATGTTGCTGTTCAGCAGGCCTTGAGAAGTCCAGTGGTAAGCTATGGACCACAGGAGGATCCTGGAGTTGCTGCTGCCAGTATTCAAGTTGTGATGTCAGGCCCTTCTGACCCAGAGACTGGTGTAACCAGGACGCATAGTCGGCATATTGAACCGGCAGTGGCGCTAATGCTCCTACAGATCCTGCCTGACAGGCCTCATAGAAGTGAATAAATTCATTTTTAAGTATCGACAGAGACCAGCCATCCGCGGCAATGTGGTGCAGGTTAAACAACATGATCCCGCGCTGTGGTGCTAGTTTCAAGTAACGCGCCCGCAACATGATATCTGAACTTAAATCAAATGGCTTAAGTGCCTCTTCTTCAATCAGTCGTTCGACCAAGCTGTCGACCAACGCTTGACTCTGCTGTGACAAATCAACTTCTTCAATAGTAAAGTCAGGGGCGTCATTCACTCGCTGTACTACCTGACCATCATGTTCCAGATAAGTAGTACGTAAAACTTCGTGACGCTGGATGATCTGACTCAGCGCACGCTGTGCCATCGGCAGCGATATTTCACCACTCAGTTCAAACACAGCCATAGTATTGTAGGCCGTTTTATTGTTCAACACTTTGTCCAGCAACCAGATCCGCGACTGTGCAAATGACAAAGGCGCAGGCGTATTAAGATCTCGCGCTGGGATCACTGTGTGTGGTTGCGCCTGATAACCAAGTTGCTGAGCCATCATCTGAGTCTGTGGTGTGAGTTGCAGTGCTCTCGCCTGAGCCTGCCAATGTGCACCGACCTCTGCATCAATGTGCTTGTGAGTATGAAACTTAACATCGCCCAGCATTCGCGAACCGCTGTCTTTACCGCCAGTCATGCGCTTGCCCTGATCGTCATATACGTCCAGCATAGTCGGATCGTAGTTGATCCCAAGAAACTCACACAGACGCTGAACTTCAGCGCTGGGATCAGCCACCAGCTGCTCAAACAAGACCCGAGTATGACGACTGGCCGGAATAGTCGCTAAAAATTGCTCAATATTGCGATGGCTGGCACACCAAAGTAGCTCACTCAGCTCTCGAGCATTGTACTGGTGAGGTTTCAAATGCATGACCTGATCCAGCTTTGCTTCAACAAATGACGAGACCATACCTGCCGGGTGACGGACCAAGTGAATGTACTGAACCTCCGAAAAGCTTTGTTCAATATTGAGCAAGGTTTGTGTATCGTAAGCATAGCCCGGAGACTTGTCGACTAGGGTACGACCCGACCAGGTCTGTAATTGTGCAAATAAATCAACGCTGCTAGCTTGATCGGCCGACAGCCTCGCCATTATATCGTCAGCTTCGTTTGCCGAGCACCCGGTCAGCTCCATAATGGCTTGTAACACTCCTTCTTTGTATAAACTGAAACGCCCGCTAAAGGCAGCTTCGCGCTCTGCAACAGTAGCAAAGTTCAGTAGCTCCAATTCCGGTGGCGCAAATAACTCAGTATGGCCTGCTAAGATCACCCGTAACAAGGTCGAGCCGGAACGGTGCGGCGCCAGAATAAACACAGCTCGGGGTTTTTTCTCTTTGGTCGCAACCGGTTGAGCAACATGCGCTAACAGATCTGCGACGGCTGCGACAGGGTCATCAGGCATCGTAGTGCCAAGCCCAATATCCTGTACTGTCTCCTCCTCTGCTTCAATCAAACCAAGTCGAGCACAGGCGGAGCCATAGTTTTGTTGTAAAAATGCAGCCAACGCAGCCACGGTCGGCGCCTCATAGAGTGCCGTAAGGTGGATCACTTCACCCAACTGTTCTTGCAAACGATTGACCAGCGTCATGGCTATCAAGGACTGCCCGCCTAACTCAAAGAAGCTATCTTCCACGCTAAGTTGTGTCAGTCCCAGTAAAGGCAACCACAGTTGCGCAACAAATTCCTCCATAGGATTACGTGGCGCAATATGTTCCCGGAGCTGAACGGTGCCTTCTTCGTATTGTTTGAGTGCACGGCGATCTAGCTTTCCGCTATTTGTCAGTGGCAGCGCATCAAGCACCATAATCTTGCTAGGCACCAGGGCAGCAGGTAAAGTTTTCCCCAACGCAGCTCGCAATGCTTGACACCAGTCATCATTGTTTTCAATCGGCTGTGCTGGTACGACATACGCGCACAGATAATCATAACCTGAAGAATGGCTGTTCACCTCGATTGCAGCATCACGTACAGTGGCCAATTGGTTGAGCTGATATTCAATTTCACCCGGTTCAATACGCTGACCATTAAGCTTAACCTGGCTGTCAATACGACCCAAAAAGTACAGTAGGCCATCTTCGTCATAACGAGCCAGATCACCTGTTCTGTAAAGCCGCTGCGACGTATCAAATGGATGCACAATGAAGCGCTCGGCAGTCAGTTCATTCTGATTAATATACCCTTTTGCCAGTCCCTCGCCCCCAATATACAACTCACCTGGAACGTTTTTTGGTACCAGATTGAGATGCTTATCTAAAACCAGCAACTGAGTATTTTGGATCGCTCGGCCAATAGGTACTGATCCCTGATCTGAGTAATGGCGACAGTCAAAATAACTGACGTCAATTGCAGCTTCGGTCGGACCATACAAATTATGTAATTCAGTTCCCGAGGCACGTGCCTGAAATGCGCTCAGTACCGCAGGCTCAAGTGCTTCACCACTACAGAACACGCGCTTTACATGACCTGAGAATGTATCTTTACAGGCTTCTAGATACAGCTTTAGCATCGAAGGTACAAAGTGCATAGTGGTCACTTTTTGTGCGCTTATCAGCTGCTGCAAATAATGGGCATCTGTGTGACCCTGTGGCTTAGCCAGCACTAGTGTAGCGCCTGCACTCAGTGGCCAGAAAAACTCCCATATCGAAACATCAAAGGTATACGGGGTTTTTTGCAGCACTTTGTCCTGTGCATCTAGCGGGTAAGTCCGTTGCATCCAGTCAATGCGATTGCTAAGCGCACGATGACCCGTGGCAACCCCTTTAGGTTGACCGGTTGATCCGGATGTATAGATCACATAGGCCAGTCCGTCGTCACACTGATAAGGCAAAGACGTACATTCATATTCAGCACACAGTGTCAGCACCTCGGGATCATCCACCACCAGACACTGATAGTGTTCTGAACTGGGTAACGAAGCGACGAGTTCAGACTGCGTGACAAGCCAGCGTGCCTCACTGCTGTCTAAAATGTATTGCTTACGCTCAGCAGGGTCCTGAGTATCAATAGGTACATATGCCGCGCCCGCCTTCTGAATGGCCAGCATAGCCACAACCAGTTCCAGCGAGCGCTCCATGCAGATTGCAACCGGCTGCTCTGCACTGACGCCTTGTGCGCATAAATAACGAGCCAATTGGTTTGCCTGTGCATCCAACTGCGCATAGCTCAAGGATTTATCCTCGAATACCACTGCGGTTGCCGCTGCGCGGTTAGCAGCTTGTTCTTCAAACTGACGAAATACTGGCAGATTTGATGCCAACGACTGCGTTGTTCCAAAGGACTGTGCCATGATCTGTGCTTCATCTTGCTCGGTCAGCATCGTCAGTTGACTCAACTGACAATCAGCCAGTTGCGCCTTACCTGCAAGACTTGTTAATAGCGTCATCCAACTTTGGTTAAGACGCTGCACAGACGCTTCCTTAAACAGCGAGTTATCGTAGATCCAGCTCAGTTTCATCTGCCCATTGACCGGATTGGCACGAATAGTAAGGTCAAATTTGTTGCTGTGTTGATCCGCTGATTCACTGCCAAATTGCAAACCACCAATGGAAAATTCACTGGCCTGCACCGTATTTACATTATCCATATTGAACATGATTTGGATCAGCGGCGTAATATTTTTGCTCGGTTTAATGGCGCAGCATCCCAGCACTTCTTCAAACGGTACATCACTGTTTTCATGGGCTCCAAGATGAACTTGCTTAACCTGTTCAAAGAACTCGCTCACCGGACAATCCGAGACATTTAAGCGCAGTGCAACGGTGTTTAAAAAGCACCCGACCATTTCATCTAACTGAGCCAATTCTCGTTTCGCCAATGGCGTGCCTATCACTATGTCTTCAGTATTACTGTGTCGTGCGATCACCACCGCGAGTATTGCCTGATACAACATAAATTCAGTAATACCGTAATGTTGTGCAATACTGGCCAGACGCTGTGTGGTTTCTCTCGATAGCTTCGCGTCAATTTCTTTACCGCTTGCTTGCTTTTGTTCTGGACGGGGATAATCAAGGGGTAACTGATGGCTATGCGCAACGTTATCGAGTTGCTTTTGCCAGTAGCGGCGCTGCGCCTCAAAAACGTCTTCCGATAAGTTGTGTCGCTGCCAAAAAGCATAATCTTTATATTGTCGCTGCGGTGGCGAAAGTTGCGCTACTTGCCCGCTCACACAGGCTTGATATGCTTCACTAAAATAACGATTGAGCAGTATGATCGACCAACCATCCGCAGCAATATGATGCACCGAGAACATCAAAATCCCTCGCTCTGGTGTCACTTTGATATAAGCTCCACGGATCATCAGATTGGTCGTTAAATCAAATTGCTGGCCAAAAAAGTCTAGCTTGAGCTCGGCAATATACGCCTGCTCGGATAGCTCGCCCCGCAGAGCCACATCATAGACTTCAAGCTCGAAGTGTGCATCGGGCAGCACTCTTTGTACCACACCTAACGCGGTTTGCTCGTAGACAGTTTTCAATATTGTGTGGTTGTCAATTACCAGTTGCATCGCCTGCTGAGCTGCATGGACGTCAAAGCTGCCCTGAGTGTTCATCACGACTGGCATATGGTAGGCAGTCTGCGTATCGTAAATTGCTGTGGCAAGCCAGATCCTTTGCTGAGAAAAAGACAGCGGCCAGCTTTCTCCCGTGGCGATGTCAAGCGAGGTTTGCTTGGAAGGAGCATCTACTGCAAAGCCCGCAGCGCGGTTAAGAAGTAAGATAATGCTGTCTTTATGTGCGGCGATTTGCTGTTTTAACTCATCGCTCATATGTCCTTTTGCGGCACTATACTTTAACTTATTATGCTCACAGTAAAGATAAACTCCTGCATCTTGGGCAGCTTTGATTATTGCTTCCGCGCTCATTAAAATTCCCCTTGTTCTAATTCTTGATTCGATTCATTAAGCTGTAAACTGGTCTGTATATTTCTTTGTCTGATAAGCAGTGCATCTAGATAGTTTGCCATGGCCCGGATCTGCGGGTTAGTAAACAGCTCCCGGATCCCGATTAACTCCTGCTCCAAACCACAGGCTTGTGCAAGATTGCGTGACAGCTGAGTCAATAACAGCGAGTTACCACCTAATTCAAAAAAGGATGTCTCGGCCCCCATCAACGCCTCAGGCAAACGTAATGTCTCACTCCATACTTTCGCAACCAACCTCTCTGTATCTGTTTCCAATGGAACCTGGCTACTTTGCAAATGCTCAGCAGTGGGCTCTGGTAAGGCACGACGGTCTACTTTGCCATTGGCCGTTAATGGCAACGCATCAACAAAGACAAAATAACGCGGGACCATATAGTTTGCTAACCGCAATTGTAACTCTGCCTTCAGCGCTTGAATGAGCGCACTCTGTTGCTGTTCATCCAGCGGTTCTGGAGGTTCGAGATACGCTACCAGAGTCTTCTCTGTGGCTAAGCCGGCGCGAGCCATAACAAAGCAGCTGCTGACCAGCTCGCTATGGTAAATCGCCTGTTCAATCTCATCCATTTCAATACGATAACCACTAATTTTTACCTGATCATCAATACGCCCCATAAACACTAGGTCGCCATCTGGCAAGTAGTAAACCAGATCGCCTGTTTTATAGAGCCGTTCGGTTCTGCCATCACAGAGCGTTAATTCGATAAACTTCTCTCGGGTTTGCTCCGGCAGATTTAAATAGCCAAAGCCGACCCCTTCACCACCAATACATAATTCCCCGACGGCCCCAAGCGGCACCGGCTGTTGATGCGAGTCCAACACATAAGCACGACTATTGGTCATGATCTTACCTATCGGAATGATGCCCTGATTAAGATGAGCAGGTCTAACTTCAGTCAAGGTTGTAAAGGCCACCGTTTCTGTCGGGCCATATGTATGTACTAACTTAACCGGAAGATCAGCATTCAGTATGTCAGACACCGCCTTAATATCCGCCTTATCTCCGCCAAACAATACATAGCGCAGGGTACGATAGAGAGGGTTCAAAGTGTCACCAAACTGATTAAACAATCCAGCTGTAAGTTGTAAAATCGTTGTTTTCTGGGCTGTCAGATAATCTGTCAGCCTATTTGCATCTATCAGTGTAGCATTGTCCACAATGGCCAAACTCGCACCGTTAAGCAATGCCGTATAAATTTCCCAAGTCGAAGCATCAAACGCCGGATTGGCACAATAAGCCATAACATCTTGAGTATCAATAGCAAAATATTGCTTGTCTGTCACCAATTTTAAGATATTGTGATGTCCAACCATCACTCCTTTAGGCTTACCACTCGACCCCGAGGTATACATCACATACGCCAGTCCGTCTTGCTCAGCCAGTTTTCGGTCAGGAGTCAGTCGCACAGAGTCGTTATCATCAGGGTGCAATAGTTGCTCGATGGTTCGCACCGCACAGCCGGCCAACTCAGTCATTGCACCACTATCGTTACAATCTATTAGTAGTGTGATCCCTGCGTCAGCAATCATTGTAGCGGTCTTGTGCGCTGGGTTGGCAGGATCTATCGGGACATAAGCTGCACCGCTTTTCAGCACTGCTAACATACTGATTACCAATGCCATATTTCGGTCACCATAAAGACCAATCAGCCCCCCCTGTGTTGCCCCTACACGGTTCAAAGCCTCGGCCAGCTGAGACACTCGCTCTGATAGGGTATGATAGCTAATCCGCTGCTCATTGTGGATCAGAGCAATGTGTTCTGGGTGAAGTTGACATCGCTGCTCAAAAAGCTGCTCGATCCGCTGCTCTCTAGGGTATTCCTGTTGGGTGCGATTAAAGTCCAGCATCAACCGCTGTAACTCAGCTTGAGGTACACAACTCACCGCTTTCAAGTCGCCAGTAGGATGTGCACAAACCTGTGCTAGTAGTGTGGCAAAATGTTGCTGCAAACACGCAATATAGCTCTCGTCGAACAGGCTGATATCATACAGCCAGTCAATATGAAGTTGCTCATCAGCCACTGCAACGTCTATCTCAAGATCAAATTTGACTGGCATATAGTCAGTATCGACACTTGAAGCCTGTACCTCCTGTAATGTCAGACTAGCGTCGTGACTCGTATCCATGCCGAATAGTACCTGAAAGAGTGGAGAATATTGTGTACTGCGTTCAATCGACAGCGCATCTAATAATTGCTCAAACGGCAGATCCTGATTATCCTGGGCTGCGATATTCACGCTTCTCACATGTGTAAAGTATTCATTCAGAGTATCAAATCGGGTACTCACTCTTAAAGCTAGGGTGTTTATGAATAAACCGATAAGGGGCTCAACCTGAGCATTGCGACGATTTGCAACCGCAGTGCCTAATACAATGTCTTCTCTGCCACTATGCCTAGCAAGCAATAGCGCCAGACAGGCATGCAGTAGCATAAACAGGGTCAGATCATGGCTTTTAGCGATTTGCTTGAGCTGACTGAGTAATCCGCTCGGCATAGTATAACTAATCCGTTTTCCCAGAGACTGTTTAGTAGCCGGGCGCGGATATTGAAGCGGTAAATTATGAACGACAGGCGCGTCGGCCAGTTGCTGCTGCCAGTATGCGCGTTGGTTATCATACAGCGCCTGTGTCGATGTCTCATGCTGCCAATATATATAATCGAGATACTGCCTGGTCAGTGCGGGTAAGTTTGCTTTTTGATTGGACTGCAGAGCAAGATAACAGTGCTGGAACTCCTCAACCAAAATACCCAACGACCAGCCATCTGAAACAATATGATGCATATTAAATAGCAAATGACCAGCGCTGTCAGGGTCTCCCCCGGTGACAAAGGTCACTCGTAATAGGAGCTCATTGGCGAGATCAAATTCATAACCGGCTTCTCGCTGAATCAGCTCTGTCAGCCCCACACCTTTATCACCACCCACCAAATCCAACTGCACATGGTTAATTGCAAATTCTACATGACTGCGGATAGTCTGACGTGGCCCAGTCTGAGTTTCAACAAAGGAAGCACGCAGTATGTCATGGCGGTCAATAATGATCCGTAACGCCTCCGTAGCACAAGACAAATCAAACGTGCCTTCTAGCCGAATGGCAGTGAACATATTATATTCAGCACTGTGTGCCTGCAAACGGGCAATTAACCACATTCTTAATTGCCCGTAGCTAAGCGGATGGGTGTCGGTGTCAGCTTGGTGTAGGGCAATATCCGTCTGCGAGCTGCGGTTTGTATTGCTTAACAAACTGGCTAGCTCACGAATGGTGGCATGAGCGAAAATCTGACCCGCATGAAGGCTTTTTTGATATTGCCTAGCTATACGACTCACAAACCTAAGCACCAACACGGAGTGTGCCCCCAGCTCAAACAGATTGCAGGTCACTCCCAGCTGCGCAGCATCCAAATTCAACAATCCCGCCCATATCTCTGTCAGTTCATTTTCCAGTTCAGTTTGAGCTGTTACAATCTCAGACTGAGGCTCACGCGTTGCCAATGGTAAAGCCTTTTTATCTACTTTACCGTTGTTCGTGAGCGGCCATTCATCCACGGTGACAAACTGATTTGGATGCATAAATGGAGGCAAATGACCTGCTAACTGCGTACGAATAGATTGATAATCCGTCGCGTTGTCATTCATCTCACACGTGAGATCAAATTTAATATAGGCAATTATTTCCTGACTAGGGCTCAGACACACCACACATTGTTCAACTTGCGAACTGCTTTCAATAACAGCTGCAATCTCACCCAATTCTATTCGGTAGCCTCGTATCTTAACCTGATCGTCCTGACGACCGATAAACGCCAACTGACCATCCTCGCGCAATCGCACCAAATCACCGGTTTTATATAACCTGATCGGGACAACCTCAGGATCCGGCTGCCAGCTAAAAAACCTTTCCTGAGTTAAGTCATCACGGCCGAGGTAACCAGATGCCAAACTACAACCCGCTATATACAATTCACCAATACCACCCGCTGGTACAGGTTGTAAAGCGTCATTCAACACTAAATGTTGGTAGCCTGCCAGTGAGTGTCCCAGCAGCACCTCTTTATCAGCCAGCATAGTACTGCTGACCTCCGTGAGCATTGACCAGATGGTGGCTTCAGTAGGACCGTAGCAATTGATCACACGCCCGGATGCGTCATGCAACTCTTGCGCTAATTTAAGCGGCAAAGCCTCCCCACCGCAGAGTACAGTCACATTTGGCCCACGCCACTGCGCCTCCATTAACAATTGCCACATCGCTGGCGTGGCCTGCATATAATTCACACCTTGTTGTTGCGCCAAGTCAACTAGCGCTTGCGGATCAGCTGCCTGTTCATCCATGGCGATAATACAACGTCCCCCGCACAATAAAGGCATCATCAGTTCCAGTAAAGCAATATCAAATGACAAAGTGGTAATTGCTAACCAGCACATCTCGCTGTGTTCATCCAGTCCCAAACGCTGCTTCGCACCAAGCAGAAAATTGACCACAGCACCGTGCTCTATCATCACTCCCTTCGGTCGCCCCGTTGAGCCCGAGGTGAAAATCACATACGCCAACTGTTGTGCCGTCACTTGTTCAAATTCAAACAACGCTAACGGGGCGTCAAAGTCGAGTTCATCGAGCGCCAAACAATTGATTTCAAACTGTGCCTGTTGCTGGTTTGCAATCAGCATCATTTGCACGCCTGCATCCTCCAGCATGGCTGAGATTCGCGCTTGCGGGTAATTCGGGTCCAGCGGAAGATAGGCGGCGCCAGCTTTCATCACCGCCAATATTGCAACTAGCATAGACCGAGATCTGGGCATGCAAATCGCGATAGGTGCATCAGTCACCCAGCCGCGTTGTTTTAGTATACTTGCCAGGTGGCTCGCGCGCTCGTCTAGCTGTTGATATGTAAAACTGCCAGTGCTGTCTGTGACAGCAGTATGGTGTTTGTACTTTTTTACCTGTTTAGCTAGCAATTGCACTAAGCTCATGTCTTGAGATAGTCCCGCCCCACCACTTAACTGTGTTCTGAGTTGCTCGGATTGCGCTGATGTAAATATACTTACCCCGTCCAGCGGGGCTGCTAGGCGATCCGGATGACTGCTAAGCTTGCTAAACTGGTCCAGCAAGCACGTTAGGTGCTCGGAAAAACGAACGATCTGCGCCTCACTAAACAAGCGAGTATCATACCCCCATGTCAGCTTAGCCCCCTGTTCATCAAGTTTAACATCCAGTTCAATATCAAACTTAACATGAATATCTCGGACAGTGCGTTCGGTTATAGAAACGCCAGGTAGTGCCGAGACATTAGCAGTCGAAAGGCCCTTCAAGTCAGTATTGGTCGTCAATAGTAATTGAAAAAGCGGGGTATGCGCGGTTGTGCGAGGTACCCTGAGTATTTCCACCAAATCTTCAAACGGCGTGTCCTGATGTTCATAGGCAAGTAAATTTTGTTCACGAACATGGGCCAAATACTCTTGTACGGTAGCCTGTTGCACGCGAGTTCTGAGCACCAAAGTATTGACAAAAAATCCAATCAGATTATCCAGCTCCCGATGCGGACGGCTCGTAATGGGGGTGCCAATCAGCACGTCTCGGTTTCCACTGAGCCGCGCGATCAATAAAGAAAATGCACTGTGTATTAGCATAAACGGTGTCATTTTAAGCTGCTGCCCTAGTGCCAATAAGCCATTTGCCGTGCTTGCCGGCAGTTGCCCAATAAACTGCTTGCCTCGGGTATTTTTAACCTGCGGGCGTGGCATTTGAGTCGGGAGTTGGTGCATCACAGGCGCATCAGTGAGTAACTGCTGCCAGTAATTGAGCTGCCGTTCACGCTCCGCGCCCTGTAGCCAAGTATGTTGCCAGTGGCTGAAGTCGCCGTACTGGAACGCAAGTTGTGGTAAGGCCTCCGGAGTTTTCAACGCATCACTACGATATAAGGTCATAAACTCCTGCATGAGGATACCCAAAGACCAGCCATCTGCTGCGATATGATGCACATTGATAAGTAAAATACCCTGCTCCTGACCATGCTCTCTGCGTTCTATGATGTAGGCTACTTTGAGCATCAAATCCCGATCGAGCGCAAAACTGTAATTACGAAAGGTCTGGATGAGGTTATCGCGATTCCTGCTATTTAACTGAGCTTCGTCCGAGGTTAGGTCATGAACGACCACTGAGAAATCGAATTCTTGCAGTATATGCTGAGTCGCTTCGCCCGCCTGTCCTCGATAAACCGTTCTGAGGATCTCATGGCGGTTGATAATTTTGCGAAATGCTCGACTTGCCACCTCAACATCAAATCGCCCGGAAACCGTAAACTCTGCCAGCATGTTGTATTCAATACTACCGCCCTGCAGCTGGTCGCTGAGCCAAATACGCTTCTGTGCAAATGACAGCGGCAGCGCTTGAATACCAGACGGTCGTTTACTCAGCTTGCGTGCATACTGGGATTGCAACCAGGCTACTAGCTCTGGCTTTGCGGATTTAATTTGTGCAACCAATTCAGGGGTCAGCGCGCCTTTGGGTGCATTAATTTTTAAGTTATGAGCCTCATCCAATGTTAAGCGGATCGATTTTTCAAGGCACTGTTCAATCACGTTCTTCATATCGTTCTTATTCTGCTTCCTGTCGCCCACCTTTTGCTTGTGGGTAATCTGTGCGCTACCTGACTATGTTGTGACGGTTCTGGGTTCTGCACACAGTGTATAGTGGCATAACCTGGACACGGCTGGGGAGCCGTTATTCACGACAAACTGAGAAATGCCCACCCTTGCGGTGAGCAATTAAACTGCCAGGGCTGTCGATCTTACAAATATATCTTCGAGTATATTCTTCGATAATTTGTCATTATTTTTCAGGGTTGTAAACTCTTGATTTCAATTGTTGCTATTAGCTAACTGGAGAATGCCAGACAACCACAGCAACCTGTAAATCCGTAAAACGGCCAAAAAGTATGTATTAAGGGCACAACTTAATTGTGCCCTTTTTTAGTAACCCTGCCACCTTAACGCAAGCCGAGCCCAACAGCAACCACTAAAAACTTCAGATGATAAGCTCATCTGTGTCAGTTTGTGATTCCGCAGTCAATTGTGCAAACTTTGCACTGTCTTGCTGCTGTGGGCGCAGCACATCAATTTCGGCAGCCAACTCACGCAAATCCGACAGAGTAAAAATGAAGCCCAACGGCACGGTAACTCCAAAGCGCTGTTGGATCTCAGACACTAGCCGGACAGAGAGAATAGAATGCCCGCCCAGTTCAAAGAAACTGTCAGCCAGACTTACTTGCTCGACTTCCAGCTGAAGTAGGGCCGCGACCATCCCAGCGACAACAACTTCGGTCTCAGTTTGAGCAGCAACATAAGTCTGCTGGGCCGTAAAGTCCGGCTCAGGTAAGGCAAATTTGTCTATCTTGTCGGCCGCATTAGTAGGCATCTTATCTAGCTGATTATAGCTCACCGGTATCATATGTTCAGGTAAGGTCTGGCCAAGCCTTAAACGGAACTCCTTGCGCGTCATAGTGACTCCAGGTTCACCCGTCCAATATGCACACAAAGTAGCCTCACCTATTCCATTGTCTTTGACCACAACCACAGCTTGCTGAACTTGCTCGATCGCTTCCAGTGCAGCTTCTATTTCACCCAACTCAACACGAAGTCCCCGGATCTTAATCTGCTCATCTTTTCTGCCCAACAATTCTATGTTGCCATTCTCATCGTAATAACCAAGATCACCGGTACGATACAAACGGTCGCTATACATAGGCATAAGTGGTTCGTGTTGATACGGATTAGGGATAAAGCTGGCTTGTGTTTTCGCTTCATTATTCCAGTATCCGGGTCCGACACCGATCCCCGTCACACACAACTCACCTGCGACACCATCTGGCATCAGATCCAGCTCCTCATCAAGGATAAGAATGGCTAGATTCGGCAAAGGCTTGCCAATTGAAACACGCGTGGTGCCAGCAGGCAAAGGCGCACGAGTGATTTCATAGGTGATATCATCCGATGCTTCCGTAGGTCCATAGCAGTTCATAATCGGCACTCGCGGGTACATGTTCAGCCACTTATTCACTAATGGCACAGGCGTTGGTTCCCCGGTCGTCATAATATACTTCAGTCCCGGCAACTGTCGCTGTAACTCAGGGAGACGCTCCAAATAGCTCACCAGCAATTGCAACACTACAGGCGCGACCTCCACGAGGTCAATTTGATATTGGCGGATCAGGCTGACCATAGTATGCACATCAGTGATCTCATCAAGGATCACCGTCTTCCCGCCACACATCAGCGGTGCTAAAAACTGCCACACAGAGACGTCACAAGAGGATGCAGCACATTGCAAGAAGTCAGCTTGTTTCAGCGAATTTGCCTCATCAATCAAGTCAAATTTGGCAAACTCAGCCTCAATATGATTGAGCGCACCGCTGTGGTGAACCATAGCGCCTTTCGGATTCCCCGTAGATCCTGACGTGTAAATCATATATGCCACATCGCTGCCCTGTACCGAGACCTGTGGATTATCAACAGGCATGTCACTTAGTACGCTAGCACTTTGGGTTATGTCGAATAGTTTCAACTGAGCAGTCATACCAATCCGCGCCCGACAGGCCGGATCCACTATCAGGTGGTCAATGCCAGAATCTTCGATCATATATGTCACACGTTCATCCGGATTGACTGGATCTAGACAAACAAAGGCACCTCCTGCTTTCATTATCGCCAACATAGCACATAGCACATCAATACTTCGATGAGCAAAGATCCCCACAAGCTGTCCCTGAGTCACCCCTTGCTCAATTAACCAGTGGGCAAGCTGATTAGCACGTTGGTTAAGCGCAGCATAATCTACAGAATGCGGACCATGACAAGCGGCGATGGCACTTCCATTGCGTCTGACCTGCTGCTCAAATCTGTGATGGAAGCACCGAGCGCCGGGGAAGTGGATCTGCTCGCCGACACTGCGAATAAATATTTCTTTGCGCGCCTGATGACTCAACATGCCACGCTTAATATCGCGCAGAGTATTATCCCCCGGACTGCTCAACAATTTTAATAATTGCTGAAGATGAGCCAGTAACTGTGAGGCTCCCGGCTCGCTCAGTACAGTATCTAGGTACTCGAACTTCAGTGCCAACGCCTTGTCTAATCTCGCAGTTAAGGTCATAGGGTAAGTGGTCAGGTCAATACTTTCCACTGACTCCACAGGTAGCGCTTCCCCGGTCTGCTCCTGAATCACATCCACGGGGTAGTTTTCAAATATCACCAAGGTATCGAACAAACCTGCACTCATCCCGCTCAGCTGTTGTAATGT
>NZ_AUXY01000077.1 GCF_001625695.1 Pseudoalteromonas luteoviolacea H33-S | reverse complement strand
GAAATTATGGCTTAAAGTTAGGCAAGGATCAGTGTGTATAACTTGACAGAGGGAGTCATACCAACACCCGCCTAACAGGCGAAAAATGCTTGGCTAAACTTAGGAACGAAGTGACGCAAGCCAAGCTTTTTGCGTCCTTTGTTGAGGCGCTTGTTATAACTACGTATACCCCAAAACCTTATATCCTGTAGGAGTTTGTGTAATTGGAAACTTAGCAATGGCAGAAAGGTGTTCAATTAAGCTTTGTACGTTGTTGTGTTCGTCAAGCATAAACTCTAACCACTCAATTTCTTTATAAATAGATGGTTCAATAAACCAATAATCATCAACATGCTCTTCAAATTGCTCTGAATGCGAGGTTTTCACTTGGTCACAACTAACCAGCTTATAAGTGATTCGATAACTCCGCTGTTCAAATGATGCAACAGCCTTGAGTAATTTAACCCACTTTGCATTACTCATATAGGAAACGGAAAACTTTCGGGCAATTACCGAATCCAAGCGCTGATAAGATTTAGCTAACTTTTCTTCCTGAACCTGAACTTTACTCATAGTTTCCAAAGTAGTTATAACGCCCTGATAATTGGCAAATTTTGCTGGGCTGTTTTTTGCCTGCGAAGCAGAAAAGCAAAAAGCGGTACAGTAAAATTTGTCCGATTAATCAGATTGTTAGTTGCGTTATTAAATTAAATACGACCAAATTTAGCATTGTTAAGCTTTTTTGCAATGTCACTTGATGATTCACCGAAAATACTTACATTTAGCTGCAAATGAGAGTTTGAGAACCCAGAAACTAGCTTTTCCTTTACATTTCTTTCACTAGCTTTATCACGCCTTAATTTTATAACTATATAATTTGCAGAAAACTTACCATACCCAATGTCTGATATATCTTGCCATGGTATGAAACCTTGATAGTTAAACGTCTTTAAAGCAGGATGTCGCAATCCATTCTCACAGGCAACTAAGGGCTGGAAAAAGCTATTTTTTAGTAATAGAAGTATGTATATCGGTACTATTGAACCTACAAAGCAAAAGACCGTTACTAACTTATGTTCCGATATGAGTGCGAACCAAGCAAAATAAGCCATTGTGCAAGCGGCAAATATAAGCATAAATGATAATAAGCTCACAAGAATTTTTGATGGTTTAATGATCATTAAATTTACGGTTTATCTCTAGCAACTAACGCCCTGTTAATGGGCGGATTACGCTTGGCTAAAATGAGCGAAGAATGAGCGCCAGCCAAGCAGTAAGGCGTCCATTTTAAACAATTTGTTAGGTAACCAACTACCCCGACATAAACAGAACCACGATAGATAACACAAATATTGCATTAGCTTTCCAAACACTGTTCTTTTTTGCGAACTTTAGAACTGATAGACCAGCTAAAATGGAGGTTAGTGCAATGAGAACAAACTTCAAGCTATGCGCAACATATGCTTGGTGTGTTTTATATTTCATTCCACCATTTGACACCATTGCTTCAGATCCGAACCTATATTCTTCAATCATTTTCGGCTGCTCTATAATTCCGAGCATGTAATATTCCCAGCCTACAACTAACAGCAATACCGATAGGTAGGCAAAAAGAAGGGAAAATAAAATTTTGCTCAAAACTCTCATGGTTACCTAACGCCTTGCTAAGTGGAAAATAATGGTTGGCTATAATCGCGAAGCGATGGCCAACTGTTATTTTTCCATTTAAGCAACTTGTTATGTTTACTTTAATAGAGAAGCAACAACCTGCATTGTTTGAGGGTTACTTGCAATATTAATTAAATTTGAAATTAATGTTGTGCTATTTAAAGCACCTACAGAGAATTTTCCCCAAAGGCTATTATTTTCAATTACCTTTTGCTTATCCTCATTTGGAGCGTTACGAACTGCAATAAGTAATTCTGCAAGTTCTTTGGGATCTGTATCGGTCGGTAACCCAAATTGTTTCATTAGGTCAGCATGCTTAATAATATTTATTCCTTGCCCGCCATTATTTGCAGTGTGAATATTATTACCTTCAAGCTCAACATCTCCCTCAATGCGAATACCATCACCACCATTGCCAACGGAAGTGACTCCATTTAATTTTATAACCATCAGTGACACCTTCTTGTAAACATAACATTTTTATCTACGACAAATGTCGCATAACAACAGCGTAATGTCTGCCGCATAACAACAGCTTTTCAAATACGCACTTTAATACCCTTAACCATAACAATAAGTTAGGCAAATGTCACCAGATTAGAAATGGTTAAAATATGTCACTTGTCGTATAACAGTGATATTTGACAAATACTGAGCACTGTATATATATACATATAAATAATTTAAAATGGAACTGCATATGAAATCACCATTTTTATCCATGATTCAGGAACATATGTATACGCAAAGATATGCCAAAAGTACTATTTCATGTTATCTCTATTGGATAACTGCCTTTATTCGATTTCATAATTTATTGCACCCAAAAACACTTGATGAGGAGGCGGTAGAACAGTTTTTAAGTCACCTAGCCAACCAACAAAACGTGGCTGCAAATACACAAGCTCAGGCGCTCAATGCACTTGTGTATATGTATAAAGAGATCATCAAACAACCATTGAGCCTATCGCTTAAGTTTAATAAAAGCCACCGCCAACAAAAGCTACCCATTGTATTGACTGAACGGGAAATCGTAGCACTGCTAACACACTGCCCTCATCAACATTTACTGGCAGTATCTTTGCTTTATGGCAGTGGTTTAAGGCTGATGGAAGTGCTAAGGTTACGAGTACAAGATATTGATTTTGATTACCATTGTATTCGCATATGGCAGAGTAAAGGAGGAAAAAACCGAGTGGTTACACTTGCCGCTCACCTCATAGAGCCACTTCATCAACAAATCAAAGTCGTCAGTGCATATTTACAAAGAGATATTCAAAACAAGCAATATGCTGGAGTCTGGTTGCCACACAAACTCAGAGATAAATATAAAAGCGCAAACAAACAACTTGGTTGGCATTATTTACTACCCTCTCATAAATTGAGTATCGACCCTGAAACACAACAACTTCGCCGTCACCATTTGGACCCACGGCAAATTCAAAGAGCGGTAAAAACGTCAGCAACAAGGGGCAAGATCACAAAACCTGTCACTCCACACACTCTTAGGCATTCTTTTGCCACTCACCTACTTCAAAATGGTGCAGATATCCGAACTGTGCAAGCTCAACTTGGGCATACAGATGTTAGAACAACACAAATATATACTCATGTTATCCAACAAGGCGCGCAAGGAGTAACAAGCCCATTGAGTAAAATTGCCACAGATCAAATAACGCCCTTTAGCAAAGTAAAATAACTCACTCCACCAAAACTTTACTTGGATCTAAATAAAACATTTTTTTCCACCCTTGGGTTTCAAGTGTTACAAGCCAAGGTAGCGGGATAAGTGACAAAATAGAATAATGTACGTGAGCAGGTTTGCCTTTGGCGTTGCCTGTATCGCCCAAAGTCCCAATGGGTTGACCTGAACTTAGCCACTGACCAGCATGGGTTATAACACTCTCTAGGTGCGCATAATAATGAATGCGCCATTTAGGGCCGAGCACAATCACCACTTTGCCGCCTTTATTGAACTGTCCTGAAAATAAAACAACGCCGCCGGATGCCGACAACACATCAGTACCTTTTTTCCCAAAAATATCTATGCCTTTGTGCACGCCCGAACTCCCCCACGGTTCGTACCAAAAAGTCTCTTGATGCCAATCATGAACACTTGCACCACGAACCGGTATGTGCAATTTCTCGGGCAGTGACAAACCAATTAGAATGATGAAAGTCACAACAAAGAGTAAATACTTTAGAAACCTCACACTGCAATCCTTAAAACTTTTGCTAATCAGTCCACATCAAAAACAGAATAATTTAGTTGCATAAAATGCACGAAAAAACATAACTTAGTAACTAACCAACCTTTAAAAGTAGATTAAATACTAAAACTCCTTAAAAAGTGCTGAATAACGCGCTGATCAAAATACAAACTAATAAACTAGTATTATAAAAATAAAATTTATTCCTCCATTTTGCTTTCATAATTATGTACCACCATGCGTTATAACTAAGATGATCCCGCTTGGAAATGGTATGCAGCACGCTATAGATCATGAAAACGTCCAGTTAACTGGTGTCGTTTGTGAACAAAAACATAACAACAAAAACCAACAAAGTACTAAAGTCACAAACAGCTTCGACTTAGCCAAGATTTCACCAAACAACCTTGGCTGTGCCAATTTTCGCAAGGACTATGGTCTCAAATATGCTTATTTGGCAGGCGGCATGTATCGTGGTATTGCCTCTAAAGAATTAGTTATTGCACTTGCAAATGCAGGCGTAATGGGCTTTTTAGGCACAGGTGGTAGACAACTAAAAGACATAGAGCAAGACATCGTTCATATTCAAAGTAAGCTGACACATGGCCAAGCATATGGGATGAATCTAGTGGCAAATTTAGACTCGCCAGATACCGAGCTTGCCACCGTAGAGCTCTACCTCCAATATGGTATAAAGTGTATTGAAGCCGCCGCGTTTATTCGTATTACACCCGCTCTGGTACTGTATCGCTTACAGGGTTTATACCAAGATGAGCAAGGTAATGTGCGCTCCCACAATAAACTGATCGCCAAACTCTCTCGCCCAGAAGTTGCTAATAACTTTTTAAGCCCAGCACCTAAGCAAATCGTCCAACAACTACTTGATGAGCACAAAGTCACGGCTGAGCAAGCCAAATTAAGCCAATCCATTTTTATGTGTGACGACATCTGTGTCGAGGCTGACTCAGGCGGCCATACAGACAGAGGCCTTCCCTGTGTTTTACTGCCCGCAATCCAGAGCTTACGGGACCAAAAAGTCGCTGAGTTTGGCTTTTTGCATTCACCGCGAATAGGGCTTGGTGGCGGCATTGGCACGCCAAGTGCTGCCGCAGCCGCTTTTATGATGGGCGCAGACTTTATTCTCACGGGCTCTATCAACCAATGCACCGTCGAAGCAGGTACATCCGATACCGTCAAAAACATGCTGCAACACATCAATGTGCAAGACACTGAGTATGCGCCCGCTGGCGATATGTTTGAATCCGGTGCCAAGGTGCAGGTACTGAAAAAAGGCAGCTTTTTTGCGGCGCGTGCCAACAAGTTGTTTCAGCTTTATCAGCAATATGACTCGCTCGACGCCCTACCACAAAGAACACAAGCACAGCTACAAGATAAGTACTTCAACATGAGCTTTGACGATATCTGGCAACAAACCAAAGACTACTTGCTTGCATCTAAGCGCCCACACGACGTAGAGCGCGCCGAAAAAGACGGTAAATATAAAATGGCCCGCGTGTTTCGCTGGTACTTTACCCACAGCATGAAGCTGGCATTTAGCGGCGATGAGCAAATGCGGGTGAACTTTCAAGTGCACACTGGCCCTGCTCTTGGTGCATTTAATCAATGGGTCAAAGGCACAGAGCTCGAACCATGGCAGAACCGTCACGTTGATAAAATTGCCGACAAACTGATGCAAGGCACCGCTGAATTAATGAATGCCAAGATGCAACAACTGCTGGCAGCTAACCTCGCTTACAAATAAAAAACGGAGTAGATATGAAAACATACATATTTCCGGGACAAGGATCACAATACGTCGGTATGGGCAAACCGCTTTTTGCTGAGTTTCCTGCGTATGTTGAGCAAGCCAGTGACTTGCTTGGTTACTCAATCTGCGAGCTGTGCTTGGCAGATCCCAACAAGCAGCTTAATCACACTCAATTTACTCAGCCTGCGCTTTATGTCGTCAGTGCCCTCGCTTTTTTACAACAGCAAAAACAACAGGGAGCTGCAGACTATTTGGCAGGCCACAGCTTGGGGGAATACGCTGCATTATTTGCCGCAGGTGCAATCAGTTTTGAAACTGGGTTAAAGCTGGTACAAAAGCGCGGTGAGCTCATGAGCAAAGCCGCCTCCGGCGCCATGGCCGCTGTGCTGAATGTCAGCGAATTTGACTTAAATAAGGCACTGACAGAGAACAACTTAAACACCATTGATATTGCCAATTTGAATGCGCCAGACCAAATCGTGATCTCAGGGCTTGCAGAAGGCATTAACCGAAGCCAAGCTTGTATTGAGCAGCTAGGTGGTCGCTTTATCAAACTCAATACCAGTGGTGCCTTTCATTCTCGCTATATGACCCCTGCGCAAACTGAGTTTGCTGAATTTATTCAAGGCTTTGAGTTTAACACTTTGCAAACACCTGTGATTGCTAACGTCACAGCACAGCCTTATCACCATGCAGATATCGCTCAGCACTTAATAGCGCAAATTACCCAACCTGTGCAGTGGACTAAAAGCGTTGAATATTTGCTCTCACAAGGTGATATGGACTTTGTAGAGCTTGGGCCAAAAAAGGTGCTCACTAAATTAGTGCAAACCATTGAAAAACAGTTTGTGAAGCCATTGCAACAAAGCACCGTAAAAACACCATCCAATAATCAAGTAGGCGTTACGCCGCAGCAGCAGATTGCACACTGGAATAACACGTATCCAGTGGGTACCGAGGTGCTTATTAAAGGCCAAACAACGCCCTACAAAACCCGCACTCAAGCCACTTTGCAGTTTGGCCACCGCCCTACACTTTATTTGCACGGTTTCGGCGGATACTTCCATTTAACTGATTTACGCCCTGCCCAGCAGCACGCGCGCATACCCGCAACGGCTTAAATCCACATGAATACAATCACTGGCCCAAGCAAGGCCATCAACAGAATAAAACTTAACCACAATATTGGACCACAGCGATGAAATATTACATTGGCTTAGCCACCTCATTTCACGACCCTGCAATTGCAATCGTTAACGCAAAAGGCGAACTCATTTTTGCCGAAGACGCAGAGCGCTTTTTAGGCTACAAACGTGGCCTATACTGCTTGCCAGACAACCCTTACTACATTGAAGAAGTACTGAAAACGCACTGCGCCGATTGCACTGAGCTTGTGATTGCCAAAACATGGAGTAAAGGCCGCGAAAAAAGCACCAATATTTTAGAAAATGTGGTTTTAAGTATTTTAGAGACTTTCTCATTTAATATTGACGTCAACACCCGTGATATTAAAGATCAGTTCTACTTTGCTCGCGCTTCTCAAGCGGCGGCTGGCAGAACCCTATCACGCTTTTTTGAAGCTGGTTGCCGCAACTTTATCGTCGGTAACTACAGAACTAAAAAACCTACGGATGTACGCTATCACGACCACCATTTAACCCACGCTGCCAACGCCTGTTTTAACAGCCCGTATGATGACGCAACCTGTATCGTGGTAGATGGCATGGGCGAAAAAAGCAGTATTGCCTATTACACCTACAAACATGGCAAGATTAAACCTGCGCCAATCAAGGTAAAACGCTCATTTAAGAGCTTAGGTTTGTTCTACACCATCATCTGTGAAAACCTCGGCTTTGACCCGCTCAAAGGCGAAGAGTGGAAAGTCATGGGCCTAGCTCCTTACGGTAAAAAAGACCAAAGAGTCTATGATTTACTGCGCTCATCTTTGCAGGTTAAAAACGGTAACTTTGCTGTTCCGAAAAACCTTAATGCCATCATGAAAGAAATCAAAAGCATGGCAAGAGAGCCTGGTGAGTCGGTTGAACGCTATAAAGACTTTGCTTACACAGGTCAGTTGGTGTTTGGTGAAATCTTCATGGATTTAATCAACGCCGCATACGAGTATGCACCGTCTAAAAACCTATGTATTTCAGGTGGCTGTTCACTGAACTCCTCATTTATGGGCACCGCTCTTGAGCGCTCCAAATTTGACAACATCTTTGTGCCTTCAGCCCCTGCTGATGATGGCAATGCCATTGGCGCTGCGTTGTTAAGTTACCAGCAAGACAATCCAAGTTGGCAGCCAAGTAAAACCGTGCAATCGCCATATACAGGCTCAACAGTCAAAGAAAAGTCGCTGCAAAAGCTGGCGCAATATGGCCACTTAAAAGCCACAGATTACGGCGATGAGGTCTACAAAAAGACCGCAGAGTTTTTAGCGCAAGGCAAAATCATCGGTTGGGCACAAGGTCGCGCCGAATTTGGTCCGCGCTCTTTAGGTAATCGCTCAATCCTCGCAAACCCTTGTTTGCCAGATATGAAAGACACCATCAATGCCCGCGTTAAGTTCCGTGAAGAGTTCAGACCCTTTGCACCGTCTATCTTGCACGAGCACGGCAATGAGTACTTTGAAAACTACCAAGAGTCACCTTACATGGAGCGTACTTTGGTCTTTAGAGAAGAAGTGCGAGATAAGGTGCCTGCGGTTGTGCACGTCGACAACACAGGTCGTTTGCAGTCAGTAAAAAAAGAGTGGAACGAACCTTACTACAACTTAATCAACAGCTTTAAAGAGATCACAGGTGTGCCTGTACTACTAAACACCAGCTTCAACATTATGGGTAAACCCATTGTGCATTCTGTTGAAGACATGCTCGCGGTGTTCCTGATGTCAGGCATCGACGTGTTGGTGATTAACAACACCATTTACGAAAAGAGCTAACAGTAAGCGCCCTAAATCAAGGGTGATTTAGGGCCTTTGCTTTGCACATTATTAGTTACACCCGTTTTACTGAGACAAACCATGAAAAACAAGCAAGATACTACGGCTAACAAACACACCTCAGCTCAACAAGAGATTGCCATTGTTGGTATATCGCTGCGCTTTCCCGGCGCCAGCAGCAAAGAACAGTTTTGGCACAACTTAGCAAACAAAGTAAGTAGTATCAGTGAGATCCCAGCAGCGCGCTTTCGATGGCAAGATGACTTTGACCCAGCTCCGAAAAAAGACGAACAAAAAATCGTGAGTAAATGGGGCGGATTTATCGACAATATTGACGGTTTTGATGCCGGATTTTTTGCCATTTCCCCCAAAGAAGCGCAAAGCATGGACCCACAACAACGCCTGAGCATGGAGCTGGCGTGGCAATGTTTTGAAGATGCGGGTTTGTCTCCAAGTACCTTCAAAAATACCAAAACAGGTGTGTACTTAGGTTGCAGTAATACCGATTATCAAGAGCTTGCCACGGGCAACATCGACCCACATTTTTTAACGGGCATGTCGACTGGGGTTTTTGCTAATCGCATCTCCCATTATTTTAATTTCCAAGGCCCCAGCGAAACCGTCGATACCGCGTGTTCATCGTCTTTGGTTGCATTGCACAAAGCCATGAACGACTTTAATGCCGGAGAGATCAACGCCGCCTTAGTTGGCGGTGTTAACCTGCTTATCACCAAAAGTCGCTATGTGTCATTCAGTAAGCTCGGAGTGTTATCACCAAATGGGCACTGCAAAACCCTAGATGCCAACGCCGATGGCTATGTGCGTGGCGAAGGCGTGGGCATGGTACTGCTGATGCCATTAGAGCGCGCTTTAAAAGAAAACCTCACTGTGTACGGTGTGGTCAAAGGCAGCAGTGTCGGTCATTCAGGTCACACCAATACCCTCACCTCACCCAGTCCATTTTCGCAATCTCGTGTCATTCAAGAGGCCATCGATAATGCGGGGAACCATAGTGATGATTTATCTTACATTGAGCTACATGGGACAGGCACTCGACTTGGCGATCCAATCGAAATTCAAGGTCTAAAGCGGGCTTTTCGTGCCACAAAATCTAAAAAGTCAGACGGAGACTCTACTTGTTATCTCAGTACAGTCAAAACCAATATCGGTCACTTGGAGTCCGCTGCAGGCATAGCGGGTATCATCAAGGTGCTTTTGAGTTTTAAACACCAGCAAGTACCACCGCTACAAAACTTTGAGACATTGAACCCAAAAATCACGCTGGATAAATCACCGTTTGCCTTAGCAACTGACTGTGTACCCTTAGAGCAAAAACATGTGCTTGCTGGTATTTCATCATTTGGCTTTGCAGGCGTAAACGCCCATGTGATTTTGCAATCACCACCAGCTCAAATAGCAAATACCGTTAGTTTAGATGCACCAGCTGTGATTATGCTCTCCGCCAAAAAGCCTGAGGCCTTAATGACGCGCGCCAAAGCACTCAAAGCCTTTATTGAAGCGCAAAACTTAACTGATGATAGCTTGGCCGATTTGGCATTTACCCTACAAGTTGGCCGCGAAAGCATGAGCCAGCGCTTGGCTTTTAGTGCCAGTTCAATGGCAGAAGTAACAAAACAGCTTAACTTGTTTATTGAAGGTAAAAACGGCGCTTGGCAGCAAGGTAAAGCAGATAAAGGCAACGCGAGTACCTGTATAACAGCAGATAATCAAAACGCCTCAGATGCACTAAGCCAATGGCTATCAGGTGCGACTGTTGATTGGTCAGCACTTTATCCTGATGCTAAACCACAGCGACTTGCCCTGCCCGGCTACCCGTTTAATCCAAAGCCATATTGGATAACCTCAAAAAAAGACGCGCCTAAAGCCGAAGTTTTACACCCACTACTACATAAAGCGTTACCTGCTTTTGATGAACTACTGTTTAGCTCGACTTTTACTGGCGACGAATTCTTTTTAGCGGACCACCAAATCAATGGCGAGTGCGTATTGCCTGGGGTTTGCACGTTAGAAATGGTCCGTGCAGCCATCGCGTTATCCCACAATTTAGAGGCGTCCCATGCCATTCAAATTGAAAACGTCAAATGGCTACGCCCTATCAGCATTGAGCAAGGGACATCCACTGAGCTAAACACTGTTTATGTATCCCTTTGGCAGTCAGATAGTGCAATGCAATTTGAAGTGTGGCAAAAGCACGAAGGCGCACAACAAGTCTGTGCCTCAGGAGAGGTGCAAGTGTCGCAGCAAAGCGCGCCCGTCACCTTATTTGAATTAACCACAGAGTCTGATCAGCTGCTTACACCAAGTGACGCTTACGCCAGGTTTAAAAACATAGACATAAACTACGGCCCCCGCTTTCAAGGCCTACAGCAGTTAAGTAAACAAGGTATAACAGCAACCGCCAAAGTGGCCGTACCTTCATCGTGCAGCCAAGGCTTTGGCTTATCACCTGCCCTTGTCGACGCAGCGCTGCAATCCTTAATCATATTTGCCGACCAGTCACACGCAGCCCTGCCATTTGCCACCGAGCAAGTGTGCTTTTACAACGCACAGCAATTGAGTACAGCACAGCACAATGAAGTCTGGGTCAAAGCGACGCAGACAAATAACGACACAGATAACACACAAAAGTTTGATTTAGATATCTGCGATTTAGATGGCAATTTACTTATGGGCATTAAAGGTTTTTCAACTCGAAAAGTCCCATTAGATGCCGTCAAACCAAGTACGCAAGACCTGCTCACGCTCACGCCTTGCTGGCAAGCAGTCACACCCGACTTTGAAACGTCTCCTGAACTGCACGCAGCTTATTTTGGGCCACAGGCATTAAAACCAGATTGGTTAACCGAGAGTAATGACACCAATCAGCTGGTTTGGTTGGCACAAGATGAGTACGCACAGCCGCTGGCTTTATTCCAACAACTCAAGCGCATGTTGGCAGACGGGTTTGATAGTAAACCACTGTCAATCACCTTAGTGACAAAACAAACACAAGCCGTTTTTGGCCAAAATGAACAAAATAACTGCGAAGGTGCAGGCCTAATTGGCCTACTGCAAAGTGTCGCACAGGAATACCCAAGCTGGACGGTGCGTATCATAGATGCGGAGCAATTAGATTCTATCCCAAGTGAATTTACAGCATTGCCTGCAGGGTTGTATGCGCATCGAACTGGGCAATACTTTTGCTTTGAGCTGGCGCAGCACACTTATCTAGATGCAGCAACTAACAATGCGAATCTGCAAAAACAAGGCACCTTTCTCGTACTGGGCGGGGCTGGCGGTCTTGGCCAAGTATGGAGCGAATGGATGATAAAGCACCACGATGCGCAAATCATCTGGCTTGGCCGCCGTGAATTAAACGCGGATATTCAAAGCGATATTGACCGCTTAGCAAAGCTTGGTAAAGCCCCTGTATACATTCAATGTGATGCCAGTGACAAAGATGCGATGGAAAGTGCATCTAAAAGCATCACCAGTCAATTTGGTGATTTAAATGGTGTGGTGCATTCAATTTTACACCTAGAAGACCAAACGCTGGCAAACATGGATGACGCGCAATTTAACCGCAGCTATCACGCCAAACAGCAAACCGGAGAAGTCGCGCTGGAAGTATTCAGCCAAGCCGACTTAGACTTTTTCTTGTTCTTTTCATCTATGCAGTCGTTTTCTCCTGCTGCGGGGCAAAGTAACTATGCCGCGGGGTGCGTATATCTAGATTCACTTGCTCGCACTTACCAGCATAAGTGCCCAGTTAAAATCATCAATTGGGGATACTGGGGCTCAGTGGGCGTAGTCCAAGACGAATACTACCAAAAGAAAATGCAGGCGATGGGCATTGGCTCTATCGAGGCAGAGCAAGGCATGCAAGTTCTTGCGACCTTGATGGACTCAAACTTAACGCAAGCGGGCGTGCTTAAAATCACACAAGCCGCATTAGCGGATACCTTTAAGTTACAGAGCTTTAGTGCACAAGGCGCGCAGCATGCAATCGCAAAGCAAAGCTCTAAATATCAAGCGCCTAAGCAAGATAGCAAAGCACAGGTTGACCTAACCCAACTTTGCGCGGCGCTCCACCAAGCTGGCTGGCAACACCCAGCCCAGCGTGAACAAGCCCTTGCCATTTTGCCAGAGTATTTCAGTAAGTGGTGGACAGAGACCGAGCGCTATTTAGAGGCGCACCAGCTAATGAAAAATGGCGTTATTCAAACTGTTGAAGCTGTCCATAACTCAACCCCATCGGAGGATCTACTAGATAATTGCTTGGCGAATTTGCCTGCCATTTTAAATGGCGAGATCAAAGCCACAGATGCGCTCTTTCCCAATGCATCCATGGCCTTAGTCGAAGCGGTTTATCAAAATAATCCGGTTGCGGATTATGCAAATGCGGTGTTGATTGAGCAGTTGCAATCCTACTTGGCGACAGCCAACTTGGAATCAATACGCGTGCTTGAAATTGGCGCAGGTACTGGCGGCACGACTCGCTCGGTTTTACCAGCGCTTAAACCGTGGCAAGTTGAAGAATACGCTTATACCGACTTATCCAAAGCATTCTTTAACCATGCCAAGGCGCAGTATCAAACTGATTACCCATTTGTTGACACCAAATACCTAGATATCAGCAAGCCTCTTGCAGGGCAAAATATTGATATCGGCAGCTATGATGTGGTGATTGCCACTAACGTTCTGCACGCTACTGCGGACATTAAAAACACCCTGCAAAATGCCAAAGCTTGCTTAAAGCAAGGTGGTGTTTTACTTATCAATGAAGTGGTACAAACCTCCTTATTTACACACCTAACATTCGGCTTGTTAGAGGGATGGTGGCTAAGCCAAGATGCCCACTTACGCTTAACAGGCTCGCCAATGTTGTCTATCGAAAACTGGCAACAAGCTCTTTATGAAACTGGATTTGTAAACGCTTTTGCCGCTGGTGATACCAGCGCGCCTCAGCAAGTTTTTTGCGCCCAGAGTGATGGGGTTTCTTTACAAGCAAAAACGCCAACACACACCAAGAACAAAGACAAAAAAGATAACCACAAAGCAACACAGAGTATGAGCAGTACATCAATACAACAGCCACAACACAATCTAGATCCCTCTGCGCTGACTGAATTTGTCCACAATGCGCTATTTGACATTGCAAGTACCGCCCTAGACATGGCTCCTAACGAACTAGACGCAGAAGAGTCATTTGCAGACTATGGGGTAGACTCTATTTTAGCCATTCAAATGCTGGATGAGATCAATGCCAAGTTTAACGTAAACTTGCCAGCAACCTTGCTGTTTGATTACCCATCAATTGACACATTGAGTGCTTATATCATCGCAGAGCATAAAGAGCAGGTTTTAGCGGTAATGCCAGCACAAAGCGACAGCAACGCGTCTGAACACGCTGTTAAAACAAATACAAACTCTGATAGCACGCACAACTTGCGCAAGCACAGCTCACAAAGCAAAGTGGTGCAAGCAGAGCAAGAAAACTTAACAACACAAGCACCTGTTCACAGTGGTAAAATCGCCATTGTGGGCATGAGCGGTCAATTTGGTGATGCAGACAATCTCGAAGAATTTTGGTGCATGCTGGCGGAAAAGCGCACCTCGGTCAAAGCACAAACACGATGGGATGTATCACGCCTTACTGCCAATCAGCAAAGCTGGAGCAAATACGCTAGCTTGCTGAATGACATCAGCCTCTTCGATGCGCCATTTTTCTCGATTACACCGCAAGAAGCCATGTACATGGACCCACAGCAAAGGCTCTTTTTGCAACAAGCGTATAAAGCATTAGAAGATGCCAATATGATCACCAAAGTTGCTGGTCAAAATGTCGGTGTGTACTTGGGCTGTGCGCAAAGTGATTATGCAGGATTGGCAGAAGAAGATGCGCCCGCACAAGTGTTTTGGGGCAATGCAGGATCGGTTATCCCAGCTCGTGTTTCTTACTTTTTAAATTTAAAAGGCCCAGCCCTTGCCATAGACACGGCGTGTTCGTCCTCTTTGGTTGCCCTTCATAGTGCGTGCCAAGCTTTAAACAACAATGAGATCAGCAGCGCCCTTGTCGGCGGTGTTGCTACTTTATGCACCCCTAAATTTTCCATTCATGCGGGTAAAGCGGGCATGCTCAGCCCAGATGGCACCTGCTATACCTTTGACGATCGCGCCAATGGCTTTGTGCCTGGTGAAGGCGCAGGTGTGCTCGTACTGAAAAAGCTTGAAGACGCCGAGCGCGATGGCGACCACATTTACGGTGTGATCCTAGGCTCAGCCACCAATCAAGATGGCACCACCAGCGGGATCACCGCGCCGAGTTCTTTATCACAAGAGCAATTACACCGCGATATCTACGCGCGCTTTGATATTGCGCCCGACTCAATTCAAATGATCGAAGCCCATGGTACAGGCACAAAACTGGGCGACCCCATCGAGTTTCAGGCGCTGACTCGGGCATTTAGAGCCCACACCGACAGCAACGAGTTTTGTGCGCTGGGCTCGGTCAAAACCAATATCGGCCACTGCCTAACCGCAGCGGGCGTTGCTGGGGTGATCAAAGCACTACTTGCCATGAAGCACCGCACTATTCCTGCCTCGCTTCACTATGAGCAAGGCAACAGTCATATCAATTGGCATAACACGCCATTTTTTGTCAACCAAGAAGCCATCGCATGGCAAAGCGACAACGGGCAAAAACGCCGTGCAGCGGTGAGCTCCTTTGGCTTTAGTGGCACCAACGCCCATGTTGTACTAGAAGAATATTTGCCTCAACCTGTCCAGCAGCAAAGCACGGCTACGCAACCGGTGATCATCACGCTTAGCGCCAAAAGCAAAGAGTCACTCAATGACAAAGCGCACGCCTTGAAGTCATGGCTGACACGCAAAAACGTACAAGACAGCGCCCTGACTAGCCTTGCCTTCACGCTACAAAGTGCCCGTGAAGAGATGGACTATCGCATGGCATTTACCGCAAGCACCATTGCAGATGTGCAAGATGGCCTGACGCAATTTATAAACAAGGCGCGTGGTCACTACAAGCAAGGGGAAGTCAAACAAGGTAAAGAGATTTTAAGCGCACTGGATAACAGTGACTTTATGCGTTGGATAGAGCAAGGCGACTTGAATAAATTGCTGGCACTTTGGGTTGTTGGTGCTGACATCGATTGGCCTTTATTGTACGCACAGCAAACGCCAGCGCTATTGCGTTTACCCACTTATCCGTTCGCTAAAACGTCATTTTGGCTGCCAGAAAAAAGTACACATAAACCCGCTGAAAAATGCGAGCCAAGTGCTGCGCTCGACTTTAATGGTCCAAGCGCAAACGTGCAAAACACGCAAGCGTTTGAGCCTGTACCACAGCTACCAATCAAACAGGCACCTAATACACCATCGGCACTGCTCCATTACACCGTAAACTGGGCGGATAAACCGTTAACTTCTACTGAGCCTGCGACATATCATCGTCAAGTTGTACTGCTTGGTGATAACTTACCGGAAATATACTCGGTATCAAGCACGCGTCTAAACTGCACAGCCACTGAAGTTCAAACGCAATTAGAAGCCTATACAAATGGTCTTATCGACTATTTTAAGCAGCTCGAACGACAGCAAGGCACCATCACCAAAAAGACACCGAGCAACTTACTTGTTCAAGTTGTGGTAAAAGACCAAACCACGCTTTTAACTGCACTCAATGGTGTGCTGAAAACAGCCGCCATCGAATACAGCAACATTGAGACTCAGCTAATTGCCGTTGATGATACAAATAATTTTGAACACCTTGTTGAGAATGAAGCGAAAAAACAAGACGCCTGTATACGCTACCAACAAGGACAGCGACAGGTTTTAACCTTTGACTTGCAAGCCTATCAGCAAGTTGATACCTCCACCTTGCCTTGGAAAGAAGATGGTGTGTATGTCATAACAGGCGGCCTTGGCCAACTTGGTCAAACCTTTGCCAAAGAAATCATCCAACATACTAAACAAGCACATATTGTGTTTGTTGGCCGCCGTGCACATAACAATGAGATTCAAACACACCTTGATGCACTTGGAGGCGAGCCGTCAAGATTGCGCTATGTATCATTGGATATTGCCAATCATGATGACGTCAACGCACTGTTTGCAAACCTCAAAGTCAAGCATGGTGGTATCACAGGCATAATTCACAGTGCCGGGGTGATCAAAGATCAACTGATAAGCAATAAAACGCCGCAAGAAGTCGAACAGGTGTTTGCGCCAAAAGTGGCTGGCTTAATGGCTTTAGATGAAGCGAGTAAAACATGTGATTTAGACTTTTTTGTCTGCTTCTCTTCCATTGCAGGTGTATTTGGCAATATGGGACAGGCAGATTATGCCTGTGCTAACGCCTTTATGGACCGCTTTATGGCAGCTCGTCAAACGCAAGTATCACAAGGCATGCGCAGCGGTTTGAGCCTGTCAATTAACTGGCCATTGTGGTCAGAAGGCGGCATGCAGGTTGACTCATTAACCACGTCTATTTTGCAATCTCAAGGCATTAAAGTGATGCCGAATGAAGTCGGTATCGACGCGTTTTATCGTATTTTCACCTTGCACAACATCCCTACTCAGCACTGTTTTTTATATGGCGATGCCAGCAAATTAACACAGCTTTGGCTCAAGCCTAGTACCACAACTCAGCGCATCAACACCGGCTCTGTAGAGGGTGGAAAAAGCCACGCTCAGATCCGCGACCACGTTAAGTCAATTATTACCGACATCACTAAAATCGACGTGCAAGACTTAGACGATGAGGTTGATTTTAAAGACATGGGTTTTGACTCCATCATGTTGATGTCAGTGGTGCAAAGGCTTGAGTCTGATACGTTTTTGAACATTGAAACTTTGCCACCCGCACTGCTTTTTGAGATAAGCACCATCAATGAGTTATGCGACTATTTGGCTGCGCACCAACTGCCAACGCAAGTGGATGAGCCCTTGGCTCAAAGCACGCCAGCCAGTGCAAATTTACATGGGCCTATGCCACTGTCAAAAGCTCAGCAAGGTCTGTGGTTACTGCACAAGCAAAACCCGCAGCTAAGCACTTACCATGTACCAATGGTTTTTGAAGTCAACGACTTGAATGTGGACTGTATGCAGGCTGCGCTTAACTGGCTCAGCGAAAAACACCCCATTTTGTCGGTGCAGCTAGCTGAAGTGGAAGGCTTACCTCAGCAACAAATCACAGGGCTTACACCTGTACTGGAGCAAAATCACACGCCAGTGGCATCAAAATCAGCCTTGATTGATTTGATCCAAGCAGACATCAAGCTGCCATTCGCGCTGGCACAATCACACTCAGCACACAGCCCGCTGCTGTGGCGCGCAACACATTGGCAAGTCAACGGCCAGCTCGATGTGGTGGTTTTAGTATTCCATCACCTTATCATTGACGGTGTCTCTGCGACCCTATTACTTGAACAATTATGGCAAACTTACCACGCTCTCGTCGCCAATGAACCGCTAGAGCAAGCTCAACCAGATACTGGCTTTTTCACCTACCTTGAGTGGGAAAAGAAGATGCTCAGCAGCGAGCAAAGCACACAGCTAACACACTATTGGCAAACACAGTTGCAAGGTGTTGAGTCTGAGCTGACATTAGCTGGCAAGCAAGAAAAGCAAAGTGCGAACAAGCAAGCAAAGCGACTTGAGCTGGCGATAAATAGCAACCAAGTGCAGCGTATTCAGCAGTTTTGTAGTAGCAATAAACTAAACCCTGCCGCGTTTTTCTTATCTGCGTTTCAAACTCTATTGAGTGCCAAAACGCAGCGTGATGACATCACTTTGGGCGTGCCAGTGCTGCACCGCCCAACCAGTGACATGGCCAATTCATTAGGCTTGTTTGTAAACCAACTGCCACTTAGCGCTTCTGTAAACCAAACACTCTCATTCTCGCAATTGGCACTACAAAACCAACACCAGCTTGGCGAGCTTATAAAGCACAGTGGCTATCCATTTGCTGAAATCGTCCGCGCAACGGGTGCTAAACGCGCGATGCACAGCCATCCGATTTTCCAAATCGGGTTTGCCTACCATAATTTCTTAAAACCAGATTGGATTGAGTCTAATCAAGACTTGGTGAACGCCATTTGGCCTGACTGTGTGCAAGAACCTGAACTAGATTTAAGCTTGGAAGTCACGCCTTTATCACACAGCTTTAAGGTTGCGTTTAAATTTGATGAAGCCGTCTACCCTTCAACAATTATTGATGCATTGGCTAAAGACTATACGGCTTTAATTGATGACGTGATGTTTGCAGGCGAGCAAGCACTTGGCAGCTTACCAGTCTTTGCTAACTTAAAAACCCTGCCTGCGGCTCAACCGACCCTAGTCAATTTGTTTGAAGCACAAGCCGCTATGCACCCAGAGCACATCGCCGTTTGCTTTGGTATGCAGTCAATCAATTACCGTCAGCTCAACGACAAAGCCAATCAATTTGCAAACACGCTCTTAAATCACCCTGAATTTAAGCAAGACACTGAAAACCTTATTGCGCTATGTGCCAAACCTTCTATTGAATTAATCGTCGCGATCCTGGGGATTTTAAAATCAGGAGCAGCCTATGTGCCCCTTGATCCCAACTCACCTGCGGCGCGCATTCAACATATTTTAGAAGACGCCAAGCCAAGTATGTTAGTACTTGGCACAGAGATGCAGCATGCAGGGGCCTACCAGCATCATCAGGTGATTAACTTGCAAGCGGCCCTTGCAACTACTGTTCAGGTTGCCAATATCAATCGCGCATCTGCATCCAACTTGGCGTACGTTATTTATACATCGGGCTCAACGGGCAAGCCAAAAGGCGTTTTGGTTGAGCATCACAATGTGTGCAGCTTATTTAACAACACCCAATCGTTATTTGGTTTTAATGAGCAAGATACTTGGTGCTTGTTCCACTCTTATGCCTTTGATTTTTCGGTCTGGGAAATTTGGGGTGCGCTACTACACGGCGGCAAACTTTTGATCCCCGATGAGCTTACTCGCAAAGAATCCGTGAGTTTTGCCAAATTTGTCATCGATAACCAAGTGACTATTTTGAACCAAACGCCATCGGCATTTTACCCACTGATGGATAACTTGCTGGCAAGCCCACACAATGCACTGCGTAAAGTGATATTTGGTGGTGAAGCACTCGATGTGAGCAAGCTAGCACCTTGGTTTGAGCAAGCACAGCCACACGCCGAGCTTGTCAACATGTATGGCATCACCGAAACCACTGTGCATGTGACCGAAGTCACCATAGATGCGAGCATGGTATATGGCGCACAAGCGCGCAGTACCATAGGCCGTGCCCTACCCGGCTACGAAGTATTGTTGTTAGATGAACAATTCAACCCAGTTCAAGCAGGGCAAGTTGGTGAAATTTTTGTCGCAGGTTGTGGCGTGACTCGAGGCTATCACAATCAGCCCGCGCTGACCGATGCACGCTTTATTACTCACAGCACCGGCAAACGCCTTTACCGCTCAGGTGATTTAGCCCGTTTCAATGAGTCTGGTTTACTGGAATACATGGGCCGAGCCGACGACCAAGTTCAGATCCGTGGTCACCGCATTGAACTTGGCGAAGCCCAACATGCACTACAATCACTGAGCTACATCACAGACGCCTATGTGACTAGCGCACAAAAGCAACGTGGACAAGTTTTGGTGGCGTATATCATTGCCCCAGACGCGCCGTCTACAGCGCAAATTCGTGCCGATCTACTGTTCAAGTTACCTGAATATATGGTGCCTGCTTATTTCGTATTGGTGCCCCATTTCCCAATTACTCCAAACGGTAAGATTGATAAGCAAGCATTGTCGAAGCAGTTACCATTTGTGCCATCACAAACAGCAATGTTAGACGCAAAACCTAACGCCAGCACCCTCACTGCAACACCTAAACTGACTGAGCAATCAGAGCTCAAAGCAGCGGTGACGCAAATTTGGCAGCAAGTTTTAGAAGTCGAGCACATCGCCTCCAATGTGCCATTTTTCGAAGCTGGCGGTGATTCACTGCTGGCCAATGTGCTCACTGCTAAGTTTAAATCACAGTTAGATGTTGAGTTTCCGCTCACGCAAATTTTTCAATCCAGCACCATAGATGCGATGACAGACTTTATCGCCCAAGCACAAAATGCGCATACGCAAGCACCTGTCCAAGAGATAACAAGCGATGCAGCTAATAGCAATTCTGACAATCAAGAAAATCACACTCAAGATATCGCACTGATCGGCCTATCTTGCCAGTACCCTGATTCGCAGAACCACACCGAGTTTTGGCATAATTTGGTCAACGAAAAAGACTTACTCAAACGACTCAGTGAGTCTACCGAGCAAGGCGACATTACCTGGCTCGACTCTTGGGTTGAGGGCCAAGACCAATTTGACCCAGAGTTTTTCAATATCTCTGAAAAGAACGCCAAAACAATGAGCTACTCGCAACGTCAATTGCTACTACATGCATGGAAAGCCATTGAAGATGCAGGCTACTGCGCTGAAAACATGCCAAATACGGGCGTGTATGTGTCATCCTCTGGTGCAGATAACCCAGATTTAAACCTGCAAGACAAGTTTAAAGATGGCCAGTTTATTTTAAACGCACAAGACTATGTGGCTTCGACCATTAATCAACCCGGTACACTGCCAACCACCATTTCATATCATCTTGGCTTTACTGGCCCAAGCTTGTTTGTGCACTCAAACTGTTCATCGTCTATGTCTGCCATCTCGTTGGCATGCAGCGCACTAAAAGCTGGCGAGATTGATTACGCCATTGTCGGCGCAGCTTGCCTTTACCCGCAACGTTACACCGGATATGAGTACGAAAAAGGACTCAACTTTGCAGGCGATGCACGCTGTAAGGTGTTTGATGAAAAAGCCGACGGTATGATTGGTGGCAGCGGCGTCTCTGTGATTGTATTAAAACGCGCCGATGATGCAGTCAATGACGCTGATAACATCTACAGCCTCATTCGTGGTATCAAGGTAAATAACGACGGCAAAGACAAAGCGGGCTTTTTCGCTCCGGGCACCAAAGGCCAAATGCACGTCATAGAGCAAACTTTAAAAGCCGCAAACGTCTCGCCAGCTTCAATCAGTTATGTGGAAGCCCATGGTACTGGCACTGCGCTTGGTGACCCCATTGAATTTTCATCTTTGCAGCAGGTTTATCAGCAATATAGCGGCGACAAACAGTTTTGCGGCTTAGGTGCTGTTAAATCTAACCTAGGTCATACAGATACGTTGGCGGGCCTCACTGGCTTAATTAAAACATCGTTGGCGCTTTATCACAAAAAACTGCCAGCCTCATTGCATTACAATAACGTTAATCCGCACATAGATTTAGCAAACTCTCCCTTTTATATGGTCGATAGCACACGAGATTGGCACACACCACTACTACCAAGGCGCGCAGCTGTGAGCTCTTTTGGTATTGGTGGCACCAATGCCCATGCCGTGTTGGAAGAAGCCTGTAATATCGAGTATCACGAGCTTGAAAACCAGCTGATATATTCACCGGCCATTATTGTGCTCTCTGCACACACGCAAGCGGTATTAGACAAACAAGTCGCGCAATTACATGACTATTTGACTGCTAACAACTTAACTGAACAAGACCTAAGAAGACTGGCTTTTACCTTGCAGACTGGCCGTACGGTGATGCCTATTCGCACAGGGGTTGTAGTCAACTCTATTGCTGAGCTGAAATCAAAACTCGCTAAATACGTGCCAACAGCTGCAATTAAGCCAGCACACTCGATTGAGTTAGAGCGTGCGATAAGACTTTTAGATCATCAAGAGATCTTAGCCCATTGGGTAAAAACCGGTTTCACAAACTGGGACTTTATCTATCAAGGTGAAAAGCTGCCAAAGCTCAGTTTGCCTACCTACCCGTTTGCACTTAAAACCATTGGCCTTGGCGATGCACAAACCGTGCAAGTACCTAAAGTCGGTGATGATGAACAGGCTAAAGTGACGCTGAAAGCCCCTGTTTGGGTCAAAAACGCACAAACAGGCCAAGCTCATACGACAGCAACTGATACAGAGAATCATCTTGTTTTATGTGACTACACTGCACACGCGCAATTCAGTGAACTGCCAGATACGCAAATACATACATTGCACTCTGAACACTTCGCGATTGAGCAAAAAATTGCAGACTATGGCTTTCAACTGGTTGAGCTTATCAAACACTTAGCAAAGGCCAAAAAGCAGATAAAACTGCAACTGGTCATTGGCGACACTGCATCCGCCGATACTCAAGCGAACCTCTATACTGGCTTCCATGCGCTATTAAAAACAGCCAGCCTTGAGCACAAAACACTGCAAACCCAATTGTTGGTAATAGACACAGAAGTAATAGAAAGTGAAGTTGCTAGGATACTCCGTGCCGAACAAAGTGGCTTTGATGAAAAGTTTGTACGTTACATTAAGGGTGAACGTGAAGTATTAACCTATCAAGCAATTACATCAGCTGAACCAAAAATGCCGTTTAAAGCAAATGGCGTTTACCTCATCACAGGTGGTTTTGGTGGCATAGGTCAGCACTTTATCAAGGCGATCAGTGCACAACCATTTAATAAAACCATTGTCGTGACAGGGCGTAAACCGCAAAGCCATCCTGAAGTGCAAAAGCAGTTAGTGGCACTGAGCACATCAAATACACAATTGCAGTACCAAAGCGTGGATGTTTCACACAAAATGAATGTGCTTTTGATGGTGCGTGACATCCTTGCCAAGCATGGTTCGCTGAGCGGTGTTATTCACGCGGCAGGCATTGTTAAAGACACGCTTTTAAGCAAAAAAGATAAACACAGCTTTTCGCAAGTACTTGCCCCTAAAGTTTCGGGCGTGGTTGCATTGGATGAAGCCACTCAAGATTTGGCATTGGACTTTTTTGTCTGTTTTGCGGGGCTAAGTGGCGTAAATGGTGCTTTGACGCAAGTCGACTATGCCACAGCCAATGCCTTCTTAGATAGCTATATGCACTATCGCAGTGGACTGCAACAACGCGGTGAACGCCAAGGTATGAGCGCCAGTATCGACTGGCCGTATTGGCAAGATGGCGGCATGAAGATCAACCCTGATTTTAAAGACATGCTGGCAAAAACTGGTTTTACACCTATGCCAACACGCACAGGCATTGACGCATTTTATAGTTCGCTGCAACACCCTCAAACGCTCGTTGAATATACGAAAACGGCGCAGCCAGCCAATGCCAGCAGCACGCCCAATGCACACCAGTTTGACAATATCGAGGCACTCACTGCTGAGCTAAAAACGGGCTTAAGCGGCATTGCCGCTGACCTTTTAGGGGTGGATGCCAACGAGCTCGACCCCGATACAGACTTAGGTGACTTTGGCGCAGACTCTATCGCTTTTATCACCTTTATCAACCAAGTGAATGCCAAATACCAACTAACATTGTCGCCGAGCGTGCTGTTTATGCACTCTACTTTAAACAGTATTTTGGCCCATATTTTGGACGAACATAGCGATAAATTGGTTGGGAACAACTCAGGTCATACTGAGCTTCAAAAGGTCCAAGTTACTGAACAGACGAATGAAACAGATGATCGCATCGCGATCATTGGGATCAGCGCACAATTTCCACAAGCAAATAACATTGATGCATTTTGGCAAAACCTCGTCAATCAAACAGACTGTGTAACTGAATTTGACTGGGCAGGTGAAAATACTGATACCCGTTCACAACAACCGCTACCAAAAGATATTAATTGGCTTGGTCGCCTTGAGCGCAACCAACACTTTGATCCGCTGTTTTTTAATATTGCCCCTGCTGAAAGTGATCGTATTAAACTTCAAGAAAGCTTGTTAATGTCACATGTTTGGCAATGTATTGAAGATGCAGGCTATGATCCAAAATCCTTAGCTGGCACCAACACTGGTTTATTCATTGGCTGTCAGGCTGGATATCACGAGGGCTTGATCACCTCCTCCGCCTATGCGCCAAATCGCATGAGCTACTTCTTGGATCTACACGGTCCTAGTGAAGGCGTGGACACCACCTGCTCGTCTTCTCTCGTTGCCATCCACAAAGCCGTACAAGCCATTCAAAATGGTGAATGTGATCAGGCCATCGTGGGTGGGGTGAATGTCATTGACTCTCCAAGTGCATCGCTTGCAATGCATGACATTGGCGCGCTCTCACCCACAGGGCGTTGTCGCACTTTCTCGGCAGATGCCGACGGCATTGTGCGCGGCGAAGGTGTGGGCATGATCTTTATTAAAAAGCTAAATGAATCGGAGCGAGATAAAGATCACATCTATGGGACGATTTTAGGCTCCGCCATTAATCACGGCGGTAAGTCTCAAGGCTTTACTGTCCCCAATGCAAAAGCGCAAACTCGCCTGCTCGACAAAGCTTGGCAAGATGCGGGCGTTGACCCAAGCACGCTCAGCTACATTGAGTGCCATGGTACCGGCACCTCACTTGGCGACCCTGTTGAGCTCGATGCACTCAAGGCCGCCTATAAAAAAATCAGCGCGGCGACAGGTAACGCGCAAACCTGTGCGCTGGGCTCAGTGAAAAGTAATATCGGCCATCTTGAAATTGCCGCAGGTATTGCTGGAGTGATCAAAGTATTACTGCAACTTAAACACCAAACTTTAGTGCCATCGCTCCATGTGGATGAGCTCAACCCATACTTAGGCCTTGAGAAATCACCATTTAAAGTACAAACAGAGATGACTCCTTGGCAAAGTGAGCAACCTCGCCGTGCCGGGGTAAGCTCATTTGGTATCAGTGGCGTAAACGCCCATATCGTACTTGAGGAATACAGTAAACAGCCTGTCGCCGAGGCCACAGCAGCGGATACTGAATCTGCCATTGTGCTTTCGGCTACCAGCCAATCAGCGCTAGAAGCAAAAGTTAAGGCGCTCAATGCCTTTGTTGAGCAGCAACCGACCGTGTCTTTCGAGTCCCTCGTTTATACACTGCAAATAGGTAGAACGGCGCATAAATACCGCACTGGCTGGACTGTTTCTTCTATTGCGGATTTAAAACAAAAACTCGGCGCTGAGCTTGAAAGCAATACTTTGATGATTAAAAAGGTGCCAAGCACAAAAGCTGAGGCGATTACTGATAACGATGTATTAAAGCTTGCCCACAATCCAGCGGCTCTGCTGCGCTTTTGGCTTGAAGGACACCCAATCAATTGGTCTGTGCTGTATAAAACACCGGTGCAAAAAGTCAGCTTACCAAGTACACCGTTTTTAATTACTGAGTCCCCTGCTGCGCCTTGGCTACTGCTGGAAAATCAATGGCAAACGATGCCACTGAGTTGCCCGCTAGATTGGCAAGCACAGCTACACCCTTTACTTGCCAACAAAAAAGGGCTTATCGTTGCAAAGGATAAGCAAAGCGCTGAGCCACTGCGTGCTAAGCTCAACGGCTGTGACGTGGATATTGTACATTTTTCAGAGCTCGACACCTTGGTATTTAACCAAGATACGTTACCAAGCTTTGTTTACTTCATTGCCGAGCAAGCAGAAACGACCCCTGCAGATATAAAGCCTCTGTACGAATTTATACAGGCGATTTCCAAGTTTGATAAACACACAATGCAGTTGTTTTACGCTTTGCCAAATAGCCACATGTCCAGCAGTTATGAAGATATCAGTGCGCTTCTCAGAAGCTACACCATGCGCAATCCTGCCCATGTTTGGAGTCTGGTTGAGTTTGCTGATAACGGTTCAGAGTGGGCTGACAAATTACTGCAAGAGCTGGTTTGCCCAAGCTTAAACAGCGATGCCACTCAACCTAACCAAGTGAAGTATCAAAACCAATCTCGCTTTGGCTTAGCACTGAACAAAGCGGCTTTACCTGCAAATAATTCTGCGCTCTGTGCAAACAACTTTAAACAACACGGGGTGTATTTGATTGCTGGCGCTCTGGGCGAGTTAGGCATGGCACTGTGCGAGCAGTTATTAACGCAATTTAACGCCACACTTATCTTACTTGGTAGACGCAAAGAGGCGCAATGTATTGACTCACTCAATCAACTAAAAATATCTCAACAAGGTCAAGTCCATTACTTGAGTGCAGATGTCGCTTGCGAGCAAAGCCTTCGAGAGGTTCACAAGTACATGGATGAATACAACTTGCAGCTAAATGGCATACTGCATTTAGGTACCGCCTTTAAAGAAGATGAAAACAACTGGACTGACTTTGAACAAGCAATGCAAGTCAAAGTGCAAGGCTCAATCAATCTGGACAAGGTGTTTGCACATACCAACCTTGATTTGTTTGTGATGTTCTCATCGATGGCGGTATTTGGCAGTTTAAATCACCTATCCTACTCATACGGCAATGGCTTTCAAAACGCATTTGCCCACGCCCGTCAACAACAAGTACTGGCAGGTGAAAGGCATGGTAAAACATTGGCCATTAATTGGGGATACTGGCATTCGGACGACCCTGTAAAAAGCATTGAAAATGGCTTTGCAGAGAAAAAAGGCTATCAGCTTATCACCATGCCTGAGGCGTTTAGCTTAATGCAACACTTGTTGAACAGCGAAGTCACTAATATGGGCGCTTTACTGAGCACATCGCCTGATAAAATCTATCAAAATACCGCGCGCATATTGAGCCGCGAGGTTGCGCCCGCAGATACTGTCTCACACTTATCAGATACACAGATTGAAGTTGTGAACAGCGCTGATATACGAGGTGCTGTGATCCAAATCGTCAGTAATGTGATTGGCATTTCAGCAGATGAATTAGATCTAGATTGCGACCTATACGAATATGGCTTTGACTCAATTTCTTTACTGAAAACCTTTCAGCAATTAAAAGAGCAGCTTAATATAGAGCTACAGGCAGATGCGTTTAAAAACATGAATACCATAGCGGCATTCATCGAAGACATTGAAAAGCTCTATTGTGCACAGCAAGCAGATAGCCAAAGTGAAGTGAGCCAGCAAAAGCCTGACTTTATTTTAGATGCGGGCTTCACCCCTATCAGTCAAACCTCTGAGTTATCAAAGGCGTATGAAGGCGACGTGAAATCAGTGCTACTCACTGGCGCAACGGGCTTTTTAGGCAGCCATATTCTTCAGCAATTATTAGATGAGACAGATGCAACTATCTACTGCATTGTCAGAGCAAGTTCATTAATTGAGGCCAAGCAACGTATTGCGCACTCAGCCAAAAACTATCAGCTTTTACCTAATATGAGTCGCATCGAGCCCATGCTTGGAGATATGGAAAAGCCACAGCTTGGTTTGTCCGATAAAGATTGGCAAAGCTTGTGCGAACATGTGCAGCACATAGTTCACACGGCTTCTTACGTGAATCATATTCAACCTTACTTTGCATTTAAAAAGTCAGTGGCGGGTACCAATCAGCTGTTACAAATAGCCACGACAAAATCGCTCAAAATGATGCACTTTGTCTCGAGCACGACCGCCAGTACACAAGTCAAAAATTCGCACTTTTCAGTGAACCCCGTCGAAGACTTTATCGACGTCACTGATGCTGAGCTCATTTGCAGTGGCTACGGTCAATCTAAATGGGTGCAAGAGGAGAATATCCGCCAAGCTTCAGAATGCGGTGTGCCCTACACCATTTATCGCTTTGCGCAAATTTCAGGGTCGTCACAAACTGGCATTGGCAACACCGATGATATTTTCCATCGAATTTTAAAAATGATGATGCGAACGCCTGTACAGCCCGCAGAGGTTCCGTATTTACTGGATATTATTCCGGTGGATAAAGCCGCTGCCGCCATCGTACTTGGCATGAATGATGAGCAAAAACGCAATACGGTCTTTCATGTGGCAAACAAAACACCATTGCCTGTCACGCAGTTTTACGACATGGCAAAAAGCCAAGGCTTGCGCTTTGAGCAAGGTGAAAAGCATGCGTTTATTGAATCATGCAAACACTATACCGAACACGCAACGGAGGGTAATACCCAAGTCATTATGGATGGCTTACTCACGCAGCGCCCAGGATATGATGAATATTTGTTTGAAGCGTACCTAATGCCCATGGCACCGTACGATAAAGACAATTATTTAGCGCTGGTAGATCAATACCAAGTTGGATTAGATGACTGGGAGGCGCTGTTTAACACCTACTTTAAACAGTGGCGAGAAGACTCGCACTATCAAGTTATTTGGCAAGAGGCTGAACTCCCCTCTCATTAACATAAAAGCTCAAAGTCGCCAGCTTATTTGTGCGGCTTTGAGCTTTTCCTATAATTCAGCTACCGTGTTTTAAAACTACTTACTGAAATACGCTATGCATATCAAAGACGCCGCACACCAAGCGCTTGCAGAGCTTGGCTACCCTGAACAAAAAATCAAAACGGCACAAGCTCGACAAATATCAGCAACCTTGTATCGCGCATTGCCTGATCATCATATCGATTCAGTATTTGAACTCTGTGAACAGCTACTTGAGTCAAGAGAGTGGATGCTCAGTTTAATCGCCTTTGACTGGGCATTTAGAGTTAAAAAACAATATACCCCAAACACATTTGAGGTGTTTGAGCGATGGCTACTCGAATACGTAACCGACTGGTATGACTGTGACGATTTTTGCACGCATGCTTTTGGTGAGTTAATCGTGCAGTACCCACAGTTAATAGATAAAACCCATGCATGGGCTAGACATGACAACTTTGCTGTTAGAAGAGCCGTTGCCGTGATCTTAATCTACCCGTTAAATAAAGGGAAATACCTCCAAAGCGCGCCTTTAAACGCTGCCGCTCTCTTGTTCAATGATGAGCATGATTTAGTGCAAAAAGGCTATGGCTGGTTACTCAAAGTGCTCTCTAAAACCTCACCTAATGAAGTCATTGACTATCTCAAAACACATCACAAAGAGATGCCACGTGTGGCATTTCGATACGCACTTGAGAAACTAGATAAGCAAGCCAGAGCTGAATTGATGTCACTGTAAAACCAAGCTGTTCCCGTTATGGTAATTTTCGCCGTTATCATTTATGATTTTGTTACTTTATAACAATTAAGAGCATCCTATGATAACGATAACAAAGCTCTGTGATAGGTACCTTGAGCAGGTAAAACGCGTCCAAATCGAGCAGGATCAAATTGAATTTGCAGGCACTGCGTCAGAGTTTTTAGAAGAAATATGCGACACCACGCATTTGCATGTCATAAAACATCAAGAAGAGGTGATTGGTTATTTTAAGCTTGATCTCGCCTATGCGAAAAAGTACGATTTTTGCCCAGAAGATGGCGTTGGGATCCGCGCATTTGTCATCGATAAAGGCCAACAAGGAAAAGGTTATGGCAAGCAGGCTGTTGCCGCACTCTTCTCTTATGTAAAAGCATTTTACCCACAATTTAATCAAATTTGCTTAACTGTCAACTGCCGCAATTCGTTAGCTTATGAATGTTATAAAAAAGCTGGATTTACAGACACTGGCAAGAAGTATTTAGGTAGTCCAGCTGGGCCAAACTATATTTTGCAGAGTTCATTAATTGACTAATACTGCGTATTGGTCGGGATTAAAATATAAAAAATGCCTTATCTAAGTTAAAAATATGCACTTATAAAAAGTGCATATTCCATTCAAGACCTATAGATAGTCCACCTCTGCTAAACCGCCATCACGACGACAACGATCTAAGTCAGCTTGAAACTGAGCCCTGAAGATAGACTTGGATGACCATAAATAATTATAGTTATTTTTATCTATACAAGTTACCAAAATAGTCATGTATGCATGAGCCGTTGATTGTACACCGAGTGTCATCGCCACAGCTGCTACACCACCAAATAACATTGATTTTAATTTCATTTTTATTAACTCCCTTGTTTAATCACTATTTAAAAATCGGAGAAAATATATAAATAATTTAAAAAGGTGTAAATACAGAAAGTTAACTTTACAAAACTTTACCTTAGTGCGGTTGAAGGTTTATAAAATTCATGACTCATCAAGAATAAACATGATATTAATATGACAAAAAAAAGAGATAAGAAAGTAAAAAAGCTATATTCCAGTAATATCAAAAAGTACGCCTACTAGGCAGGCGTACTTGAGAACTTAAACTAAATAAGCTTTATATCTGGAAAACCACCTTCGTTAAAGCAACGTGAAAGAAAATAGTTTTGCTCTCTAGGGGTATAGGCAGTAACAGACCATAACTCTATGAATTCAGAACGATCTACGCAGGTAATAACCATAGTATTACTGCCTATTGATGCAGAAACTTGGTTACTTAAAGCTAAAGTGCCTGCAGTAATACAGCCAAACAACATTGATTTAATTTTCATTTATAAAACTCCTTGTTTAATTTCTAATTGAAAATATATATAAACAAAAAACCAGTGTAAATAATAAATTTACAAAACTTTACTTCAAATTAAAACAAAACCAATAGATACTTTGATAGAGCTATTTATAATTTAGAAGCTAATTTATAAATAACGGAAACAAATAATTGTCTTGTCAGACATATCTATTCTGAATTAACAAAAAAATTACACATTTCATCCACATTTGCGAATTAAGCTGGCTGCATGGGATACATCCAAGCCACCTGAAGAATTGTATGATTGAGCATGCTACATTTGATGAAATTGTCATAGCGAGCCACAACCTTGGTAAAACGCGTGAGATCAGCGCGTTAATAACACCCTATTGCCACAAAATTCGTTCCGCTCACGCATTGGGATTAGATGAAATAGAAGAGACTGGCACTAGCTTTTGTCAAAATGCGCAATTAAAAGCACTCAATATTGCCAAGCAAAGTGGCCAAGTAGCAATTGCTGACGATAGCGGATTGTGCATAGATGCACTAAATGGTTTACCAGGGCTGTACACTGCAAGATGGGCCAAACAGGCGGGCGGATTTGATGGTGCTATTGACCATGTGTTGACCCGTATGGCCTTAACACAAAAAAGACAAGCCAAAATGGTGTGTGCATTAAGCCTTGCTTACCCTAATGGTGATATTTGCTCTTTTGTTGGCGAATTACAGGGTACGATTAGCTGGCGCGCATCAGGGCGAAACCGTATTGGCTTTGAACCAATATTTATCCCTGATGGGCACAACTCAACACTTGCATCACTCCCCCCTGATAAACGAAATGCGCTTCACCCCAGAGCCAGTGCATTTAAGCTGCTAAAAGAACATATGTTTTGCAAACCGGCAATCACACTGAACCAACCGCACTGGGAGGAGGTACGCCATGCCACTGTATGAGCAATATCTCGAGATCAATCTAGCCTCAGATCTGCAAATTGAACTCAAGCTCAGCTTAACAAATAAATTAAACTCAACTCAGTTACAAAAAATACAAGCACAAGTGCAATTTTTGTATGACAGAATATGTGAAATCAGCGCAACAGAATTTTTAAGAATTATTCCTAATTTACTTTTTTGCCGTTTCAAGTGGCTTGATAGTATTGATATTACTGTGAAACCTCTCTTGCTTGAATATAACCACAACATTATCTGTCAAAGAAGTATTATTGAATACGAGACGCAGCCATTTGGTACTGTCGATATTTTATTTGAGAACGAAAAGTTTGGTATTTACTTGCTTAACATCAAAGCTGGTGAGTCAATCCCCACACACATGCACCTGCAGATGGAAGAACACGAGCTCGTTTTAGATGAAGGCTTAATGTTTAACGGAGAAAATATAGAGCCCGGCAGTAGCTTCGATTGGCCAAAAGGCATGGTACATGGTTATGACAACCTAAGTGCATTACCTGCTACCATCTTGTGCATAGACCGTCCTAAGTTTATTCCAGAGGACGAAATTATTGTCAACCATACTAACCCTTTAGAATCAGTGGCACCTGCCAACATCAATTACTATCAAGGTATCTCAGTAACATGAGCAAAACAGTTTTAGTCACAGGTGCCAGTTCAGGCATAGGCTACCAAATATGTAAAGATCTACTCACTAAGGGCGGGCGTGTGATCGGTTTAAGCAGGACCATAGATAAAAGCCACCCGCTTAATGAATTTGAGCAATTTATCCCGTGGCAATGCGACTTATCGGATATAACTCAAGCTGGCGACTTGTTTCAGTCTTTGATTGATAACATCGGCCCAATTGATGCCTTAATATACGCAGCGGGCGTTTGTTACCACGAGCAGTTTGGCCAAACTAAAATTAACTCCATCACTGAACAGCTTAACGTTAACCTTATTTCTGCTTTTTTGCTTTGTGAGCAAGCCATTGCACATATGCCAAAACAAAGCACCATCATATTGCTGAGCTCAACACTGGCTGAAAAGCCCATTGCTACCAGTGCGATGTATAGCGCCTCAAAAGCAGGACTCGAACAAGTAATGAAGGCGTCGGCAATCGCTGGGGCAGCCAAGCAGATCAGCGTCAATGCTGTAGCACTTGGCTGTGTCGATACGCCCATGTTAAGCCAACATAGAGACGATAACTTAGAACAGCAAACACGATTAAAAGCACTTGCTGATCTGCACCCACTCGGACTCGGTAAAGCACACGAGGTAGCGCAAATCATTACCACCTTATTATTTCAGCCGTGGACAACTGGCAGTGTCATTAAGGTTGATGGCGGCCTTTCATTAAACTAGATAACAGCACTATGAATACACTCCCAATTACATTATTACAAAATATGATGCTGGCCTTTTGCAGCTCTGCCCCTCATTTGCCCATTGCCAATGCTGGGGGCGTCATCAAATTTGACCATGTTGATGCCGATAAACTCGTCGAGGCACAACAAGCCGTGATGGCCTGTCACGCGAGTTTTGATTTTTATTTTCAGCAAACGCCCAATGGCATTGAGCAACGTCAACATGCACGTTGCGAGCACTCTTATCCAATTACCGATTTATCCGCGCTGCCTTTTGAACATGCAGAGCAAGTAGCCCGAGACAAAATAGAAACACTTTTTACGACTCCTATTTCTGCATTTGAGTACCCGCTACACAGAAATGAAATTTTCATACTGCCGAACAATCAAGTTTGGCTAGCCTTTTTAGCCAATCATTTAATCTGTGATGGATACAGTGCATTTGCTTACTTAAAGCAAGTTGTAGACTATTATGATAAAGGACATACCCCGACAAATACTCAATTTGAACCAGTACAGCTTGCCAACCGACAAGCACAGTACCTGACATCAAATCAGTATCAAAAGGACAAAGCATTTTGGCTAAATCACTTAGCCGCGCCGATTGAATTTAGGCTCTTCTCACCAACAAACCCATTAAAAAGTAAAGCGATACACCTTTCTTTACCTCGGTCGCAACTCACACCAATCGTTGAGTTTGCAAATCAACATGCACTGAGTTTATCCACATTGATGCTGACCCTTTGGATACGTCAATTAAACCAAGATTTCCCCCTATCTAACTCGGATAAATTACGTATTGGTTTACCTGTCCATGGTCGTAAAAAAAGTGAAAGTAATTTATTTGCATTTATGGCGAATATGTTGGTTCATGAATTTTCATTATCTGATGAACTCGATTTGGCAGCACAAGCCCAGCAAGTCTCCACACAATTAAAACATACCTACAGACATAAAAAGCTCCCTCCAGAACTGTTGTACGAAGAGCTTAAATTGCCGCCACATATACCACTCAGTGAGTTCAGGTTTGGCTATATGGAACTGGAAAAGCTCAGCGATACACCGGGTATGCCGAGATCATTCAGCTATGAGTCGCATCAGCATCACAGCTTACCGCTACAGCTGAATGTGATTAACTTCCATGGCGTAGAACAGGTAGACTTTTTAATCGAATACAACCCACATAACCTAAATGAGGAACAAGTGGTTAAACATATCCGGTCTCTCTTTGACGCCATTAAAAACATCGCTAGTAACTGACAAAAAATGAAGCAAATACCAAAAGTAACTAACAAGGAGATCAGCGCATTGGGCATCAAATTTATGGATGACCCTGCTGGATTTCTGATGACACTTGCAGATAAATTTGGAGATGTACTGCAATTTAAACTTGGACCATTTAAAGTCACTTTGATCTCTAACCCCAGCATGATCCAAGAAGTGCTGATTGGGAAAGTGAAGCAATTTCCTAAATCGACCCGAGATACGAACATTCTCAGCAAAGCCATCGGCCAAGGTATTGTCACCGCAGATCAGCAAACACATAAACCACTGCGTAAAATCGCCCAGCCCGCCTTCATGCATCGTCGCCTGCAAAGCTACCAAGGTGTATTTGAGCAATATGCTTTAGAATCAGTTTCTGATCTAAACCATGGCAACACTGTCGATATGGCGGTAGAGATGGAAAGATTATCGCTACAAATTACGTGCAAAACGCTGTTTGGTTTGTGTAAATCCGAATTGAAAAAAGCCAGTGCAGTATCAGAAGCGATGAATGAATTACATCATTTGCTCAGTAAAAACTTTGAAGCTGTAGTCAACTTTCCTGCTTGGTTCACCTCGCTGCTTAATGTCAGAGTAAAAAGAGCACGTAAAATTATAGATCAAATTATTGATGAAATTCTTCTCAAAAGAAGGAACGAGCCGTTTCAAGACCATGGTGACTTATTGTCATCCTTACTTGAAGCCACGGATGAAACAGGCAATTCACTCACCAATAAAAATATAAAGGACCATTTGGTGTCTTACTTTATCGTCGGCCATGAGACAACCTCGAATAGCTTAATGTGGTGCTGGTATTGTTTGGCAAAATATGATGCTGAGGCCAATAAAGTATATAAAGAAGTTATCCATCATAAAAATGGGGAGCCGTTATCCTTTGATAAATTTCCAGCAACTCTGGCATTTATAAAAGAGGTTTTAAGACTATTCCCACCGGTCTGGTTAATTGGCGCGAGACGCGCAACCGAGAATACGGACATCGATGGATTTAAAATAAATAAAGGAGATAAAGTATTTATCTCTCCATTTGTTGTACACAGATTAAAAAGTAATTTTAATAAAGCCGAACACTTTAACCCTAGCCGCTGGGAAAATGAACCCGACATAAAAAAGGCAGTTATATCCCCTTCGGTGCGGGCCACAGAAACTGTATAGGACAACATTTTGCGATGCAGGAAATGCTGAGTGTTCTAGTCACGTATTTAAAGCAGACAAGAATAGAGTTTTTAGATGAGCAAATAGACCCACAAAACATCAATGCCAGATCCACACTCTCTAACCACAATGGCATGCCAATGCGCATAAACAAACAGTTTCAAGCAACAAGTATTAAAGAAAAACTTAAAGCTTTTTAAGTTTGATTGTCACGGCCAGTTTAATTTGAGTACTCTATTTTAAACTGGCTGTTATTGCAGTAAGCCTCTATAAAAAATCGAAAAGCCTGATGCTTTTTAGTCTCCCACTCTTTCTTTTTTGAGAGCAAATACAAAGGCTTTGTTGGCCACTTGAGCTCAGCGATAACGGGCACTAATATGCCTTTTTTAAGTTCATCACGAATTGACACATCAAGCATTAAACCAATTCCCAGCCCCGCTCTGGTTAATTGATATACGGCTTCTATATCATTGGTGGTATGTGCAACGCCGTTATTGAAGTCGAAGCTATGTTCACTCAAAAACGCCTTTAGCATGCCATGAGGGTTAAGGCTGGAAGGCAGGATAAACTTGTATTCTTTCAAGTCGGTAAGGCTTTTTATTGCTTGTAATCTTTTGGCATATTCAGGCGCTGCACATGCAATTAACTGCGTGTTGAGCAATGAGGAGGTTATCATCTGTGGACTGTCGCTTACATTACCTAAGCGAAACGCAAAATCAATATCCTCTGTATAAAGGTCTACAACGACATCACTCAATTGAATATCTAGGCGTATCTTTGGGTGTGCTTTAGCAAATTCACTCAATGCCTCCATCACAACTGAGCGACACAAGGATTTCGACATTGAAACTGTTAGCTTACCTGCAAGCGCACCTTGCTCGGATTTCAGTACTTCTTCAGCTTGCTCTATCGAACGCAATATGTCTTTGCATCTAGCATAAAATCTCAGGCCAGCCTCAGTCACCTCTAATTTTTTATGAGTGCGAAAAAACAACTGCGCCTCTAAGCGACTTTCTAGCATGGACAGCTGCTTACTGACGGCAGGCACGGATAAGTTCAAACTCGCAGATGCTTGCGTAATACTGCCTTGTTCCACCACAGTCACAAAGGCTTGATACTGACTTAACTTTGACATTCGCTGTTCCTTGAAAAACATGGTTTCCATTTAGTTAATCTAGGCTCTATTTATCTTCAATTTAAGTCAAGTCTATTTTCTCTTATAGTCATTGGACTGAATAAAATTTAAGGGATTTATATGATTGAACTGACTAAAAAAACAATAACGATATTAGCCCCAATAGAGCGCGTATTTGAGCATGTTATCAACATGGAAAACTACAAGTTTTGGTTTCCCGATGTCATTGCAATACAAGCCAATGACACTCGACCACATGCAAGCGTTGGAAAAACCTATATTGAAACCTTAGCTATTGCAGGCTGCGATCAGACGCTCACCATAAAGGTTGTAGAATGTGTAAAAAATACCACTTTTGTCACCCAAGGGGATTTAGTTGGCATTTTACCGCAAATGACTGTCTGCTTCTGGGAAAATGAACTTGGCTGCCAGCTTGAATTAAGCTATCACAGTAGAGAGCCTGCGCTTAACGAGCAATCGCCAATTATCACGAGATTGCGCGAAAACCTTGCGCCTAGAGCAGAGGTAGGGCTTACTCAACTTAAACACTTGTTAGAAAACCCGTAAACGCATGTTTTAGGTCAATGAAACTTATAAAAAACGAGCAAAAAATCATGTTTGATTGATTTTTAAAAGCCCACTGTGATTTGATATTTCCTGGTCACCAAGCATACAGTGTGTATGCTTTTATTTTTCTAAAAAGGATTGGTAATGAAAAAAATAGTTAGTTTATTCCTATTAACGATGTCTTTAATGACATTCAACTCTCTGGCTTCTGTTATTGGCGACACTGCGACCATACACAGGGCATACCCAGATATTTACACGAATTTTGTATCTCCAGTCTCCACTGTTGTTACAGATGACTCGTCTGATGCTGTAATGGTTCAATCTCATGCTTTAATCAACATTAATAGTGGTACCATTACGATCGATTACAAAAATTCAAGCGGGTTTGGCGGAGCAGATGGACGTACATTTGACGGCTATATTTTTAGAGGGTTTAGCTTTCCAGTTACTCAGGCAAACCTGATTAGAAGTGATATCCAGACTACACATGTGACGTTTGACCAAGATAATATATATATAGACATCTCAGGGGGCTTTTCTGCCGGAGACAAGATCATCGTATCATTTGAGGTAGCCTCTCCTGCACGTAATGCCTTAATTAATATAGACAACCTTACACCAGATATTGCGATTCCTTCAGAAGGAGGCTTGGTAAACTTCGATAAGTCACTACAAAACCTGGGGGGGACAGCGGCAACCTATGAAATGTTTGTACATTTAGTATTCCCAAATGGTCAAATACGTACCTTAGACACACCGCAACTTTATAAAATTCAACCTCAGCAACAAAAAATAAGCCAAGGCTTTGGCGTTGAAGTTAAACCTTGGTTCCCTCAAGGCCAATATTCTGTTGTTTATACCGCAATTGATACATTTAATGGGCAGTTTTACACAGACTCAGATATATTCTTAAAGCAGTAAACGGCGTATCTTATCAAGTAATTTACTGCTAAAAGCGCAATTAAATTAGATCCCTTGGCTACCAAGGGACTTAACCAGCTTTTCCCAATTCTGCTTTTCTTCTTGCGTTGCAGATACCATAGATCCAAATAAATTCGTTGCCGCTTTTTCAATCCCACTAAACTGCAAGGTATACTTGTCTAACTGCTCCAAAACAGGCCTAGCCTGCTCTTCAAGAAAAGGCTCGGGCATATCCATCGTGAGTACAATGCGGGCTGTTTTACCAATTAATAGTGGTGTTGGTTGTGGATTATCCTGCTCATACTTAAAAGCGAAATGAGGTAAAAAAGACCTATCAAAAAGCCCTTTTAACTTTGCCGGTAACCCGCCCCACCAAATTGGTGAGAAGATCACAATATGCTCAGCCCGTAAGATCCACTTTTGAAAGTCTTGTAAATCTGGCTCCAAATCTTGATCTGCATCGTAACCCGAGTCTAAGATCGGGTTAAAAGCCATTTCAGATAAATTGAAGTGCTTTACTTCATAGTACTCTCTGGCCTCAACAGTGTATATATTGGCTAATTGTTGGCAAAAACTCGTGGATTTTGGGTTTCCATTAAGAATTAGTATTTTCTTCGTCATCTTACTCATTTCCAATTTTAAGAGGTCGATAACGATTCTACTCTCTCCCCTTAGGGGCAGAGTCAAGCATTGTTGGGCAAGAGTTTATTGCCGATAGACAGGCATCCACTTTTCCTATTCGCTCTTTCAATATCTCTGTTTGCTGGGTTAATTGACACTTCAGTTTTATCAAAAAACTCTCAATTTTTGGCCAATCGACTTCTCCATTGTCATACACTATCACCGCCTCTAATTGAGATAGCGTTGAGCCCAAAGATTTTGCCTCTTTTATCAGATTCAAAATTTCGACGTGTGAAGCATTATAATATCGATACCGTCCCTTTCGAGGTGGTAAAGTAATTAACCCTCGCTCTTCGTATAAGCGTATCGCTTTTATAGAAAGTCCTGTTTTTTTCGCTACTTCACCTATGTACATAATACTTCTCTGCTCTTTGACAGCTTCGCTGGATTAATTTCCAGCCTCAAGTCTCTATTAGAATAACAGTTGATGCAATAGTCGCCCTGGTACACTTGCTGCCACAATGGCTGAGATGACTGTACCAATATATGCTCCACTCATACAGTGCAGATGAAGCTTTTGGTTTTGTTTATAAATAGCATAAGTTCCAATGCTCACCGACACTATCACTAAAATTGCGAAAAGATGTAGCCAAGTTAGACTACCTGTGGGCTGAATTAGAAAAGAAATTAAAGACGCTATAATCATCAATGCTACCCATACTCGACCAAAAAGCTTATGTAGTGAAGTGCCTTTTTTCATCGCTAGATTAAGAAACCCCAATCCAATAGCAGGAATTACAGCAAACAAATGTATTAAAATAGGCAATGAAATACCCATAAATACCTTTTTAATTTTTATCAACGGAAACTGTGAAAATATTTATCTAAAATAATTATTCTTTAAGACTGAAATTTAAATTAACAAGCTCAAATTTAAATTTTCACTAAGTGAAAAGGAAAGTAAATCCCCCCATTTCACTCGGTAAAACTAGCAGTTACATAACATTAATCAACAAATGGTGTGCCGCCGTTTCTTCTACATATCCTTTCCAAAAACCTTGCTTCATAATGCGACTCAACGGTCTCAACCCATTCAAGAGTCCCTTCTTTGTAACAAGATACCATAAATCCGCCATAAGCATTTACAGAGATGGGAGTTGATGAAGCAACCACTATAACAGTAGCGATTAGGAGTTTATTTAACATTATATTTTCCTTATTTGTTAAAACTAAATTCGATACTCACCTTAGATACAAAAACCACTTTTTACTATCGACATTACAATTCAGTCATACCTGACAAGATCATATGAATTAGTATGCTCGTAACATCTGCTAAACATCTATGCTTAATACAGGTCAAAAAACCGGTTAATATTTGCACAAATAAATATTGCATATCATACCTTTGATGTAAATAAATATTAAAAATATATATCAGGCATGTTTTATGGAGTGTTTTATTGGATGCTTTAATTTCATAAAAAGCAATAGTTAAGTGACTTATCAAAGTTGTGAGGTGTATATGTTGTAGGCATTTTTACCGATAGGAAAATTAGAGGTAATTCAAGTAGTGGCCAGGGGTTTAATTCCATGGCGCACACCTTTTTTTCAAATATCAGAATTCAAAGTTTACTTGCACAGGGTAATGATCAGATAGTTCATTATAATATCCATTATGATAATAGCGCCCTGAACTTAGGTTCCAATTGCCCTTTAAATAGCTCCAATAAAAGTTACGCTCTGCTTTAGGGTAACGAACTGACATGCTCGGATTGTTTTTAGGTTGTTTATAATCTTTATGCCAAAATACATAATCTAAAGTATCGTTGTACTCTAGGCTGTAATCAAAATAGTATGCATTGGCTTTGGTAAACCAATTATGTTTTGCTGAAAAAGAGCCTACTTCAGGTGTTTCAAAGTTTAACTTACTACGAGAAGTCGTCAGCATATCTGCAATTTCATGTTGCTTACTCCACTCAACATTCATATCACCACCGATAATCACAGGCTCACTGGCAGGAATTTTTTCGGCTTTGATAAATGTTTGAATTTCGCCTAACTGCCCCATTCGAACGCGATGCTCTTGCTCTGTATTACCATCATGTGTTGCTTGCAAATGCGTGCCAACTAAATGGTAGCGTTGACCATTTTTTTCGATTTCAACGTAAGCGAAACCTTTGTTCGCTAAATAATCCCAGCTTCCGCTTAAGCTATTTTTAAAAACATGTGCTTTTTGTGAAACGATTGGGTACTTAGAAATAATCACAACACCACCACGAATAACAAATGGGCTATTTGAACAGTTCCCTGTTAAGCTATCCCATCCGCTACCGCTGCAATCTTGTCCCACATTAGGCGTTTGATAAGGATAAATATCTGACAAGGCAGATAATGCTTGCTCTGCGTCACCATTAAATACCTCATTGACAAGAATAACATCTGGACTGTCACTCAGTGATTTAATCACCGCCGGCAGTCGCTCAGCTCTGTTACTTTGGTCCCAATCTTGAACGTTTAACTGCATAATATTGTATGCCATCACTTTAAGCGATTGAGCCATACTCTGTGTGCTCAACAATATCAAAACGCAAAATAGGGTTAGTTTAACCTTCATTTTTTCTCCAGTACTTCATTATTTTTGCGTGTTTCTCTGAGAAACTCGCGTATTAGCGCACTTACAAGACGCAATGCGTCGTAATAAATTTCGGTACAAAGAGGTTAAGCTTTGAAAATGTCTATCTGATTTCAAAAAATTGTTGATTAAATGAAGGTTTTTATTTTTATGTATGACGATTTTAAGGAGGATTTATTACATAGGAAATATATAGCTCTATAGCGTATTAAATAGCTGAAAATTAGGATCGGGCAGCCCCTTTTCTATATATTAATATTTATGGCGCACACTGAGCTGAGTTTGTAAGACAGAATTCACCGAGATATGACTAGACAACTCCATGAGCTTCCTCCCCATCCGCCATTCACATCTTTTGTAGCCTTTCCATTAAGCTTCATATTGTTATTACACAGCTTTTTCATTTATTATTTTAATTTCAACCCCCTTATTAATCATTATAAAAACACAAAAATATTAAACAATAAATTTAAAATATTATTATAAAATTAACTATAAAACTTTGAAAGCCAAGCACAACGATTAAAGCCACTCTTAAAAAACAAAAAGCTCTAAAATAACACCCAACACTTATTAAAGGGGGCGCGCCCCCTTTAATCTATAAGCCTGTATTTATGGCTCGCAGAATTGCCAAGCAGTTTTACAAACTTCAGGGTGCGTCATAATCTTCCATGTTTCTACGACGAAACCACCATTAATCTCTTTGGTCTGTTTTGCATTAAGTGACTTTTGAGATTTAGAAAGTGCTTTTAAGTTGTTCTTTTTTATTTTCAATTTCATTGTTCTTTCCTTAATTATTTAATTATTATCCAAAATTAACATTTATGGCTCACAACGTGCCCAATTCGTTTTACAAACATCCACATGTGTCGCATATTTCCAAGTTTCAACACCAAACACACCACCATTAATCTCTTTAGTCTGCTTTGCATTAAGTGACTGTTGATTTTTAGAAAGTGCTTTTAGGTTGTTCTTTTTTATTTTCAATTTCATACTTCTATCCTTATTGGTTAATTTCCAAACTTAAATTAGCACAAAAAAAAACCTAAAAAACAATAAAAACCACAAAGAACACATTTAATTAAAACATTAATATTACAACATTTACAAAGAAAGGGGCTTTCAAGATTAATTTAATAAAAACCACAAAAATAAATCGCAACAATCAAAAACAAAAACTTAAACTAATAATAATTTCCAACTTAAATAAATGTAACTTTTATAAAATCAACGCATTTCAACGGCCTTGTTTCCTAAATA
>NZ_AUXY01000076.1 GCF_001625695.1 Pseudoalteromonas luteoviolacea H33-S | reverse complement strand
GCCTATTTGATCAACAAGGCCATTATTTGTTGCAATTAGCTAATTAAAAGTGCAGTGTAAGAGTACGCTTTTAACGTAATGGTGTACTTATGAAAAGAATAAAATGTGTTATCGCGTTATTGAGCATAGTGCTAATTAGTGGTTGTGCTTCGCCTAGTATAGAGCTGAGCAATCAGATATCCAGTGAAAATGGTATTGTATGGGGCAGTATGGCGTATGAGGGCAATTACGCTGATTATCAGGTCCATTTTAAAAATATTAAAACTGGGAAAAAGCATTTTATATCCTTAAGCACGAGTGTGAATGAAGCGGGCCTTTTCTCTATTGAACTCCCTGTAGGAAGTTATATGTTCACAGGGTGGCAGGTAAGTCAGCAGTTCATATCGGTTAATAAAATGGGCGAAACTGACCATAGCTTCATAAGCAAATCAGGCAAGTCTACTTATTTAGGTCAGATACACTTTTCAGCGCGGGACATCACAGAGTCAAAACAACCGGACATCGAAGCGTCTTTGCGTAATCGTTATGCATTAGATATGAAGCATTGGCAAGCCTCTTTTGCGGACTTGGGCCTGCCAATACAAGGTGAACATTACGTCGCAGCACAGAGCACTTTGTGCCAATATTGTAATCTTACAGTGACATATACGCCCGCCCAAATACGGTAAGTTAAGTCATATTGTAATCGGTATTATAAACTCCAAGGCTTTGCAGCGAGAGTCGAGTGGAAGACCAAAGCTGCTCATAGTCTTTTATAAACTTGCCAGACACGTTGATCCCAATAAGCAAATTTAAGAGCGCCAATGCCTTTTGGTCAATGTCATTATCGCTGAAATTTCCGTGCATGTTTGCTGCATTTAGAAGACGTTTGAATCGAGTTAATACTGCATCTACGCTACTTGATAATGGAGGGGAAAGAATGTCATTGCTGCCCACGAGCTCAATAATACTGTTGATCATCAAGCATCCTTTTGCTTCTTTGTCTGTCACTCTCGCAACGCAAATATTCTGAAAGACAGTACAAATTTCTTTCAAGATATCACTTTGCTCATTAATTTGGTCAAAGGCACAAAAAGGAGAGTGAATATAGTAGCGCTTGAGGACTTCAATAAAGAGAGATTCCATTGAGCCAAAGGAATGGTAGAAGCTAGAGCGAGTAATACCTAACATTTCTGATACTGCTTTTACGGAGCAGTTTTGATATCCCTGACTCCAAATTAAATGCATGACCGAATCAACTGCTTGGTCACGGTTAAATGCCTTATTTCTACCCATAATCCCTCCATGTACAACTTGAAATTTATTGTACACCAGTGGACAAATAAAAACTAACTCATATATTGTACACATGTGTACATTACTTGTTTTTAGTAAAACCAATAACAAAGGTTAAAGGAGATATAAGATGATAAAACGGTTTTTTTTAGTGCTATTAATGTATTTGAGTTGCACAAATGGGCTCCAAGCATATTCAGCAAGTGATAAGTTACCAGCTCCTGTCATTGATGAAACACTGCAGATTGAGCGTAAAAGTGTAGACGTAAAGCATTCTTTTATGTCTTACTTAGAGCTGGGGGAAGGTAAAGCTGTAGTTTTCGTGCATGGTAACCCGACGTCGTCTTACTTGTGGCGCAACGTTATGCCTTATGTTGCAAAGTCTCACCAGGCTGTGGCGGTAGATTTAATTGGTATGGGGCATTCAGGAAAGCCAGACATAGAGTATAACTTTAAACAGCAATTTCGTTATTTCAGCCGCTTTATTGATGAGCTAGAACTTGATGAAATTATTTTAGTTGGGCATGACTGGGGCGCGGCTATTGCGTGGCATTATGCTCGTAAAAATCCAGAGCGGGTCGCAGCATTGGCATTTATGGAAGGGGCTTTGCCACCTCTCATGCCTGCTGATAGCTTTGATGCGTTGGGGCTAAATATGGGGCCTTTTTTTGAAGCGATTAATGACCCTGTAATTGGTCACCAACTTGTTATTGAACAAAATATCCTAATTGAGCAAATGCTACCGTCTTTGGTAAATAGAACTCTGGGTGAAGAAGCGATGTTAGCGTACCGCGCGCCTTATGTTGATAAAGCTGACAGAAAACCTTTACTTGCATGGCCCAGACAAATACCTATCGCAGGCTCCCCTCGTCATACTCACAGAGTCATGAAAGGGATCGAACGATTTATGTCAAAAACGGATATGCCAGTTTTATTACTTTATGCATCTCCTGGTTCAATTACTCCTAACGCATTGATCCCTTGGTATGTCGAGCGAATTGAAAATATTGAAACCGCTTATGTAGGGGTTGGTTTGCATTATATTCAAGAAGATCAGCCCAAGAGTATTGGCCTTGCTCTTGCCGATTGGTTAAGAAGGCTTGATTAGAATCATTGATTAATAGCTTATTTGTGCAGCTACGATGCTGCACAACTATGTCGCATAGTAAGTGGGTTTAGGTATGCGAATAAGTGTTAGCAGTGTCTACTCGCTATTTATTTATAGGGCTTACTTAAATTGGGTATCCGACTCGGGGAACAAAAGCCGTCGTTAACTTAAAAAGCTAAAAACAACGCCTTTGACCCCATTGACTAACATTGATTAGTGAAGGTCAATCGTTGTATTAAGTACGCTGTAGTCTTTCGCAATCTGGATATAATGCGTCTGGTGTTGGCCTATTACAGAAAGTAAAAAACCTTGTAATCGATAGTCGTATAGTACCAAGTCATCAAACTCTACAAAAATTGACCAATTTGGAGACTTATTCGATATCAAACTGATGCTATACAGTGAGTTATCTTTTCTGACATCAATTTTTGAGACTCGAAACCCTTCCAAGTTAAGCCGATGAGATTCATCTGTAAAAGAAAATGGCGTGTTCAAGATTGTTTTATTGATCACTATCGATTTTAAGTCACTGCGCGACTTATGCTTTACATAAATTGTATCAGGCTGCTTAGTGAGTGCTGAAGAGGTTGCTATCAAGTCTTTGAGTAAATCAGTTTGGGTTTTAGAAAGGGAATTGTCTTGCACATGAACAACACCAGCAAAGGCAGAGCTCATGAACAGGGCAAGGCCAGCAAACATAATGCATTTAATTAATCGAATCATCTATCATTACAAATTTTAAAAACCGCAAGCGTATTGTTTTCAATGTATAGCGACAAGTGGATATTAATACAAAAAAAGCCTTCATTAGAGCATTAAGTTATTAATATAAAACTTTTATAAATTTTATATGTCATACTGGGTTTTAAGGGGAAATATAAACTGATATTGAATGCTTGCTTTTTGTCAATAGCGGTCATTGGGAAAATAAAAATCAACGAATCTGGTTTGGTTAATTATCTTAGTTGAAATCAGTATCGTAAAATGCATTAAATTCTGCACTAAAGCACAGTATGTTTGGCACCTTTCTAAATCACCTCTCCAATTCATAAACTACTCAATTTTGTAGATAAATGACAAATGTCATGTTTGTTCATGACATTTGTCCATTACTTACATCTAGCGCTTTTTTAATAATGCTCACACCAATAAAGTGCTAGAGGCTAATATGAATCATTCACTAACTATTGTTTTAATTTTATTTACCACTATTTTGTCAGGTTGTGCCAACTTTACCTGTCAGCAGGAAATAAGAGAAGTCAAAGATTTTGAGAGTATTATTGTTGGTGGACTTGCTGATGTCTTTATCACTCAATCTGAGCATCAGCAAGTCAGAGTATTCGCCCGAGGCATACCCATAGAAGATGTCATTACACACAGTGAAAATGGCACCTTAACCGTGACTACACAGGGCTACCACAGTGGTGAGTCGGTAAAAGTTTATGTGACATACAAACAATTAAAAAATATTAAAACCTCAGGTTCTGCCACTTTAACAGGCGAAAACCAATTAATTGCAGAACACGTCACTATTGTGACTACAGGGTCTGGCGATATAACAAGCTTATCTTTAGCAGCAAAGCAACTCAGTGTACAAATTAACGACACTGCCAACGCGAATCTTGTCGTTCAGGTAGAAAACTCAAACATAGAAATGAATGACGCTGGCGACCTTGATATTCAGGGAGTAGCTAACCATCAGCAACTGCGATCTAACGGCTCCAGAGGCACTTTGAACAACACCCAATTAAAACTTAACTAAGAGCAATTACCGGAGAAAAGTTATGAAGAAGTGTTTTACATATCTGTTCGTATTTTTAATTAGTTCTGGTTTAGCGTTGGTACTAGCGTATAACCACAACTTGTACACGTGGGAAAGCCCAAAACAAAATATGTGGATTCAAGGCGGCACTTTATTTGATGCCACCTCAGAGTTTGCAAGAAGTAACCCAGGAATATTAGTAACCGATGGTAAAATCGTTTGTCTTGGAGAAAGCTGCAATATTACAGAAAAAACCTTGGTCATTGACGCTACGGGAAAGTCAATTATGCCTGGCCTAATTGATCTACATGGCCACTTCTTTGGGGGGAAGGAGCAATCCAAACATGACAACATGCTAAATACAATTTGGGATCAACTTCGTTTTTTACCCAGTGTAAGACAAGACCTAATTCAAGCTGGCGTAACCAGTTATCGCTCTTTAGGAGACATAGCGCCAGCTATCTTTGATTTAAAAAAATCATTGTCTCAAGATAAGTTAGCAGGCCCTCGATTATTTATCGCGGGTCCAATTTTTACTGTTGCAGGTGGTCATCCCACTCAACGTAAAGATATTCCATCTTGGGTTTTAAAACAAATGACTTTTCAGTCAGATTCTCCACAGAAAATCACAGCAAAAATCGAACAGTTAATTTTACAGGGGATTGACGGTATTAAGGTTGTTTATCAAGGTCACACCGACAGCGTTAATGATATTGAAATGCCTCGAATGTCTCGGGAAACACTGGCTACTATTACTTCGCTCGCAGAAAAAAACGGCCTTTGGGTGGCGGCGCATACCGGTGGTCAAAACGAAACAATCGAAGCGATTAACGCTGGAGTGAGTAGTGTTGAACATGGTATTCGACATGGAAACATCATTCGCCAAGAGACGCTTGATGTTGTTGTTAACAATCAAGTGACTTATGTTCCTACGCTTGGTCGAGAGCCCAAGGGTCATTTAAATATCCCTCACCTCGCCCAATCTAATGTTATGTTAGGAATTGGCACTGACTCACCGGTAAAAGAACATGGTCAATATAGTTACCATATGGAGTTAAAGCGTTTAGTTGATGCGGGTTTTAGTGATACTCGAGCCATCATCGCCGCGACAAGAAATGGCGCAACTGCCCTTAAAAAGTCAAAGCAACTTGGGACCATTGAACAGGGAAAACTTGCTGATATCCTTATAATCAATGGTCGCCCATGGGATAAAATTAGTGATATAGAGAAAATCGACACCGTCATAATCAACGGCCGTATTGGTTATTCCATTAACTAAGTTGACAGAAACAGGCTTGTTATAATTGATTATATCTAACAGATTTTATAAACATACAGAACTATAAAAGCTTCAATTTGCCACAAACTATTCAACACAAGTAATTACTACCGAGTGAGGGCTTAGGCCCCTCTATTTGCATTACTTGTCATTTGCGGTGACTAAGGCGGATATTATAGGATTGAGCTGCGTTCATGACTACTCGTTTTATCGACGTCCGCTTTTTACTCTTTATCGAAGTTCAGCGATATGCCAGTTTGCGCCGTTAATTAAAGTTCGTCTAATCTAAAATACTAACAAAAAGCTGTCGTTCACCAAACTAGGTTATGGATAAGCAAGGATCACGAACTTATTCCCAATGTGTATGTTGTTAGTGCAAATTCGAACGTTAAATCCGTTTTATAAGTAGCTTAATACCTTCATGCTCTGTAATTTCAAAAAACGGTTTTTCATCACCTAAAGTAAACTCTCTGTATTTTATGAATGCTTTTTCTTCAAACCCCCATTTATTCTTAAAGATATGTTGAGAAACATTTCCAGTAGCTTCAGCTTGTGCATATTTGAATCCCTTATTCTTGGCCTCGTTAATGCACTTAGATATCAATTTGTCTACGACTCCTTTCCCTTTAAACCTATCGTCCATTGCGACAAACTTTATATTTAAATAAGTATTATTTGGTAAAGTTTCACCTTTAAAATAGCTATTATTGAGTGCTGTTATCAAAGTCGCAATTGGATTACTTGGCTCTTTGTCATCGGTATCAACTTTATTCAGGGTCTCGGCCAGATCTGAAGCCAAAATAGCGCCAATGACTTTGTTCGTTGTTAACTCTTTGGCTATAAACCCCAATCCGTTGTCTGCACAATGCTGTGTTAGACCCAAGATAAACTCAGAAAACTCTTTTGGTGGCGCATTATTTGCTCCAGCCAATGGCTCTCTTTCATTAAATGTAGCGACAACCAGTCTAGCTGTTTCGTGTATATTTTGACTATGAATATTGCCTACTGAAAAATTAAAATGCATAAATTAACATACTAGTATGAGGTTATCTTGTGCAAGAGTATAAATAGGCAAGATTCGTTTTTCCATGAGATTGAAACAAATAAGACCTCTACAGCAGGTTTTTCCTAAACTCTTTTGGGCAAGCGCGTGATGTTTTAAAGTTGGCATTCGACAAACTGGTGTTAATGTGCATTTATCAAGTTCGCAGCTTACTACCAGTCAGATAAAGCTCAACGCTAAACGTAAAACGCAGTTTCAAATATAAGCGTCTACAACCTAGAGTTGATCAAGGAACTGTTCAATCTGACTTGTATCCCATTGCCTTTTTTGTGCTTGTTTAAATGCGTTTTGAGCGATTTCAATCGACTTTGTTGTGTCAGTGCTTTGGGTGAGTTTTGCTTGTAATAAAAGTACCTCAGGGTCACTTTCATCTTGCTCAAGTGCCATCTCGATCCAATGGGTTAGGCTTTCTCCTTCACTTGGGTGTTTGTATAAATGCAAACTCAGCGCTTTTGCTGCTCTTTTATCGTTAGGTGCTGAGCGTTTAAACCATTTGGTTGCCTCATAAGGGGCAAATAATTGGCTATGTTTATCACCGTACAAAGTGGCTAATTTGTACTGGGCTGGAGAAAAATGCAGGGCACTGCGTTTTAGCCAGTTTAACGCCACATCAAACTGTGTTTTGTCATGTGAGTTTGTGAGTAGCTCAACGGCGAGTTTGTACTGCGCAATAGGCAAGTTATTTTTTGCAGCGGCAAGTAGTATAGTTAAATAGTCATTATCGTCTCGCCAGTGGTATTTCAGTAATCGACTGGCGTTGTATTCGTTAGAGCTTAACCAGTTTGCGATGTAATACTGTACAAGCGCGTTACCTTGCTCGGCTGCATCAATATGGCGCCTGATCTGAGCTTTATAATCTTGCTGCTGAAACGCCAAAGTCCGCTTGTATTCTTTACCCTTATAGGTTGTGAAGTGATAAATCAGCGAGTGATTTTTTTTGGCTTTGCCGGGCTTGTAGCGCCAAACTTTAACTGCGTTAATTAAAGATGAAGCGAAGATATTCTTAGGGTAATCATCAATCACAACGATGTTTTTAACAACACCGGTTGTATCAATATCAAACTCAAGCCAAACCCAGCCTTCTATCCCTTGTCTTGCGGCTTGCTCTGGATAATCAGGTTGCTTATCAAAAGTTCGTTCGGATGAGGGAGACTGTGTGCTTGTTTTGCTGAAGTCAGGCTGGTACTTCTCACTTAAGTATTGATAGCCAAATAGGCTTTTTCTTTGTTGCAGTGCTTGCTCTAGCACTTGCTTGTCTGCATATTGAGATGAAATTAAATGTGCTGTTTTGAGTGCTTCTGCAATGCCGTATTCGGCAGCGATTGCAAACCAAGCATGGGAAATTGACAGGTTTTTTTCAGTGCCTTGGCCATGGAGGGACATCACGGCTAAGTTATAAATGGCGTCGCCGTTACCGAGTTGGGCCAGTTGATAAAATTCGTCATAGGCTTTGACGTAGTTTTGTTGCTGGTAATAATGTGTCGCAGTAAAAAGATCCGCACGACTGCTTGTTGAGAACAGCGCCAAAATTAAAATGATTAGTTCAATAGGCCTGACATGCTTCATGCTGATTAAAGTGGCACCTTGTGATAATTACCCAACCTACATCAGGCGTTATGTTACGTATTTACTATATTAATTTATGTACCTAAATGACCGATTCTACAGCTTTTACAAACAATTACCATATCTCATAGTACAAGGTGTTTAAAAAGAAAAGCTGAAGGCCTACATTAGTAGGCTTCAGCTTAAATCTCCTGGGCAGGGAGAGGCTTTCCTTGCCATATGCCGCTGTGTTTACAACGAACAAGGTGCAGAACTTGTGCAAGCGCTTAGCTTTTTACAAGTCTGCTTTTTTATTTAAAAGTTAAATCGAACACCAGCCACGAAGCGTCTACCATCCGCATAGACCCCGGTAAGAGCCTGCTCAACACCTTCCTCTTGATAGCTAAATGTATGTTCATCGGTTAAATTGATAGCTTCTAAGACGACTGCTAAGTTTTCATTGATGTTATAAGTTAGGTTTGCATCAATTTGACCATAGGCGTCAATGTAACCAGGCCAATCATTACCTGAGTCATATCCTGAGCGGTGGTTATATGAAATACGGCCGCTGAGCGAGTCGTTTTCATAATATGCACTTAAATTGACTGTGTGCTCAGAGTTACCAGGGATCGTTACGTCGTTACCATCTTTATCTTTGGCTTCACCGTCTACATAGGTGTAGTTGGCAGAAATACCAACACCCTCAAGCAACTCTTGTTGATAGCCAAACTCTAAGCCTTGAATTCGTCCTGCGCGACCATTTGAAGGACGACTGATCCTAATTGGGGTATTTTCATGTATCTCTAATGCAGGCGTACTGTCTAAGAATGATTGAATATCTTTATAGAAAAATACCGCCGAGAACAGTCCCGCTTCGTTGAAGTACCACTCAATACCAGTATCGAATTGCGTTGCACGGAATGGATCTATATCTGGGTTACCACCTGTGCCTGTTTGAGTTTCAACGTTATATGAGGTTGAAGCTGTCATACTGGCATAGTCTGGACGAGACATTACTCTCGCAGCACTAAAGCGCATTAGTAGATCATCACTCAAGTCAACGGCGAGGTTAATGCTTGGTAGTACATCAAAATAGTCTTTGTCTTGTGTGGTCCACGTTTCAAGACCTGTTGCACCCGCAAATGCAGAAGACTCTTGCTTGGTGTGTACAAGCCTGACGCCTAAGTTACCGCGCATGCCATCTGCATCTATGGTTGTTTTAACATAACCTGCTAGTATGTTTTCTTTGATGTCAAAAGTACTGGCTTTTAAAACTCTATAGTTCCAGTTAAGGGCATCACCATCTTGGCGAACTCTATCTGAGTCAGTAATGGCATAAGATCGTAATGTACCAGATGAACCCAAACCAGAGAGGTAGTCGCTAGGCATCGCAAGGGAGTAATCCGCTAAGCTCCAATTGAGGTCAGTGCGCGCATCTGTGGTGTTTTTGGTATTAAAACGGCTATGATCACGATACTTTAAGCCCATTTTTATTTCGCTGAATACAGCAACATCAATAGGGCGTTTAAAGTCAGCTTGGAAATAGCTTTCGTCATCTTTTGCATCATTGTTGTCGTAACGCAAAAAGCCGAGGTTCCATTTAGTGCCATCTTTCGGATCTGCACCGTAAGACGTTCTGACATCTTCTGCTATCGAGGTATCAAAAGAGTGTACGTAGTTACCAACCCAGCCTACAGAGCGGTCAGCTTGTGAACCACCAGACCCTTCGGTATAACCGAGTTGATAAGTGGATTGCCAAAGTTCGCCTTCGTGCTCGACTTTCAAGTCATATGCTTTGGTTTTAAGCTTAGAGTTTCTGACTTTTGTTTCGTTTAGGATATTTGTACCGTCTGGAGATAACCCCATGGTGCCACCGACAACCATTTTTCCGACCTTATTTTGGTCAATGATTGTGATGTCTGTGTATTGAGCGCCGCCACGCTCAGGTAACCAAAGAAAGTTTTGGTTTTCATTATCAGCATCCAGCGTTGAGTCTAATACATTAAATGAAATATCTGTTGCGTCACTGGGGCGATATTGCAGTGCAAGTGTGATGCCTGTTCTGACACGTTCTTGAGAGAACATTGCAGATCCACCACCACCCGGGCTATATACATCTTCATGCACGGTGCCATCCGCCATGGTGATTTTTCTGTCTGTCCAGCTCCAAGCTTCAATACCATCACGGCGCAGATTTCGCTCTTGTCTAATCAACGACACAAGTGCGCCAAATGTTTCATCATCGTTTTTAAAGTTATACATGATGGACGCTTGCGGATCCGTTTCGCCAGAGACTTCGCTGTGTTGGGCTAACAATGAACCAGCTATTTTGTTCGCCTCTAAATCGAGCGGTTTTCTTGTTCTGACAATGATTGTGCCACCGATTGAGCCTTCATCAATATCGGCCTCAGGTGATTTATATACCTCTAGACCAGATACAATCTCCGATGGCAGCATTGTATAGTTAAAACCACGACTCGCAGCTGAGTTGGTCCACCAGTCCGTTGAACCGACGGCTTGCCCATTTAACAATGTTCGGTTTTGGCTCTCACTTGTGCCTCGAATACTTACTCGTTCACCTTCACCAAAGCTCCTAGTAAGAGAAACCCCGGTGATCCGTTGAAGTGATTCTGCGACGTTTTGGTCAGGAAATTTACCAATGTCTTCTGCTGTCACTGCATCTACGATTGCATCTGCATAACGCTTGGTATTGAGCGATTTAACAACACTGCCTCGGATACCTCGAACTTGGATGACTTCCACTTCTTTTTGGTTTGAAACAGCGCTGTCATTTTGGGCAAACGCATAAGGTGAAAAATACAAAGTAGAAGTCATTAAAGCTGAGCTTATTGCCAGCGACAACTTGTTTTTATTGTTGAACATGATACCAATCCCCTTGGATGAATTTTTGAACGTAATCACTTAAATGTAACTTTGTGCAGTTGAAATTTAACAACATGTCTGCTTGTTAAATCTTGAAAGGGTATGATTAGTTGTGAAATAACAAAATTACACTTCTAAAAAATTTTTATTCTTTGATTTATATGCTTATTATTTATTTTTGTCATTATTTATTAGTTTCATGAGTAATTTTATTTTTTAATTTTTAAATGTAAATTTATTTACATTCACAACTAATTATATTGAAGTAGTAAGATGCCTAGGCTGAATTAGAAATTGGCCGCTTGTCGCCACGACTTTATGAGTTGCGTTTTACACAAGGGTTAAAGTGGTTTTTGGCAAGTTAACTATGCGCGGTTAATTTTAGTTTGCTTACCTAGTAAGGCTGTCATATCGATTTAAGGTGTCTTGCTGTTATATGTGGAAAGTGGGTTATGTACTACTTAAAAGCAGGACGCAATGTGATACTTGATGGGAAGCGGTCGGTGTGTTTCGAGCGCATAAAAGCAGTTCGACAATGCGACTTGTCATTAAGGAGTGTGTTAATTGGGATGACAGAAATAAAACGACAGCCCCTTCATGAGAGAAGGGGCTGTATCGAGCTAAATCGTGTTACAAGCTCTTTTTAGGAGGCAGTGCCACGTTGGCAAAGATTAGGCCTGCGACTAGCGACATAAAGATTAAAAAGGTCTGTTGACCAATATGATCCGCCATCACAAAGCTCTGCCCTTCAATTAAGGAATTGAGACCGATGTATGTTTTAGAGCCAGGGACTAATACAATTAAGCCTTTCATGGTGACAATCGACGCTGGCGCGTTCTCAACGCGATTAAAAATATTACTGAAAATACCAACGGCAAATGCACCTGCAAACGTGCCTAAGGCATAATCAAAATAAATGGCTGCGCTGACTGAAACAGCATAAGCAATAAATCCAGATGTAATGCACCAAGGCACATGTTTTAATTTGGTTTTGAATATAACAACAAGGCTAATGCACAGCAAAAGCACGGCTAACCAAGCCGTCCATTTTGGCAGCGGATCTGGTTGTACAAAGTCGACTTGGCCAAAGACGTAAAAACCAATGCTAATGCCTAAAAAGGCGCCAAAATATAGTTTGAATAACAGCATAAAGGCGTCCATAACCCTAGCTGTACCCGATACCAAGTGACGAGCAGACAGCTCTGCAAAGCCTAATGCTAACGCCAAACCAGGAATAAACACAATGATTGCGGATAGCACCACTAACCGGATATTGAGCTGTGGATCGAGATATGCTGAGACGGCACAGGCTGCAAATGCAGAAGCAATGGCAACCATAGGTTCAAGCATATGCGTAACACGCTTGGAATGCTCAGACCAAAGGATAAATAGGAATACCAAAATTGAAATCAATCCAGACCAGATTACATCACTCCAGCTTGTGCCCATAAGCATGGCAAACGCACCGCCAGAGACTGCGAATGCGAGTGCCATTTGCCACCTCGAATAAGGGGAACATGCGTTTTGGATCTGCTCAAGGTTTTCATCAGCTTCAGCGATTGTGAGCTCACCCGCCAGCATTTTATTCACGACGTCATCGGTATTGGCAAGAGAGCCTAAATCATGATCGCCCGGTTCAACTCTGGCTACATGGGTGTACTCTTCTTCATGTCCATCAGTCCAAATTACAAAAGTAACAGAGGTCGGAGACATGACAAATGAAGACTTTAAACCAAGGTGAGTGGCAACTTCCATCAAGTGCGCTTCTAAACGAAAAGCTGGGGTACCATATTGATGAAGCATTTTGCCAAGCTTAACAATAAACTTGCGCTTTTGGGTAAACGTCGCTGAGTTCAACTGTGCAATACCTAATAAATAGTTGAGAGGTTGAGGGCAAGCCCATAAACTTAAGTGTTGGTCACTTAAATCCCAAATTATATAACTTATGATACCGCTAAATTATGTTGTAATTTTGAATGCTCTAAGCAAAAACTTGGCCAAAAATGCCTGATTAGACCTATTCTCGCGGCGTACTCTGTCCAAGAAACAGTAAAGACATTACGCCTATGCCATTTCTATAAAGCTAATAATAAGTTACGCCGCGCATTCTAACCAGTTTTGCCTGATTTTCAACGCATTTTATTTGCGTTTTTTTCTTCTATCCACTGAGACATATATTGTGTGCTGCGCAGTGTATGATGTTTGAGCATTTGACCGAAGAAATTGTACGTTCGATGAGAGGCAAGGTTTTTTTGGAGTTCAGTGATTTTGTTTATTAAACGGGAACTTAATTCTTTTTTGTCATACCTATCGTGGAGAATTTTAAGGCCATTATTTTGTGCTTGATGAAAGTCTTGTTGATTTGTATATAACGAGACAGCTGCCTCAATAAAGGCTTCATCACTGGTTGCTATTGCGCCATGCCAAGGTAGGTCACCATGCATGCCTTCTGCACCAACTTCTGTGGTAACACAGGGGGTTTGAGTTAACATGGCTTCCAAGAATTTCCCCTTAATGCCTGCGCCAAATCGAATAGGGGATAAACAGACGCGACTGTTTTTCATTACTTCTAATGCATCATCTGCCCAACCTTTGACTAAAAACCCAGTTTTAGGGTTGTTTAAATCCGTTGCTTTTTTAGGCGGGTAAGAGCCATAAATATGTAATTGTGCATCAGGCAGGCGCCTTTTAATTGCTGGCCAAAGCTTTTGTAAATAAAGAACAGAGTCCCAATTAGGCGCATGGCGAAAATTACCAATGGTCATGAAGTGTTGGCGTTCTTCAAATGACGGCAGATCGCAAGGCAATGAACCCAGGTCAACCAAAAACGGTAGGTGGGTCAAAAGTGCTGGGTTGATGTTAAAAGTTGATTGCAATAGCTCATATTCATAGTCTGAGACGATGAGGGATAAATCACAGCGAAGTATTGCGGCTATCTCTCTTTTCGCCAACTCACTATCCAAAAGAGAGTCTAGGTGGAAGTCAATTCTGGCTTTTACAGCTGCGTGTCTGGCACCTCTTAAGCATTGTAAGTCTTCAGTGTCTAAAATTTTGAGCGCTTGCGGCGCAAACTTATCAACACGCCAACCAAATTGTTCTTCCATCATAAAACGGTCAAACATCACGATATCAGGAGCTAGCGTCTCGACATAACTATCAAAACTACTGCAATTGAGTGCTATTTGCTTACTGGATATGCCATAGCTTGACAAATCAACCATATGGTCTGTTTGCTGTGCAGGGCTTGCAAATTCAACTTGCCAGCCTTGCGATGTAAAAAACTGAAGCAAAGAAAGCATATGCATGCCGGCAGCCGAAGAGTTAGGCTCAGGCCATACATAGCCAATAACTAAAACTTTATTCATTTAAGAGGATGATTCTCGTATTTGTAAGGATATATCGACCAGTGTTCTGACTGGTGGTTGTGATTTGTTTAGAATTTCACTCAGTGCTTGGCAAGTTCTTTTACCGATGTCATTGGCGTCAATACGTACTGAAGAAAGGGCTGGGCGCATGAGTCGCGAATCAGCAAGGTCATCAAAACCAATGACTTTTACATCTTTTCCAGGTACCAAGTCATGCTCTCGCATCGCTTCCATTACACCGTAAGCGATGACATCACTGAAGCAGACAACAGCTTGAATATCAGGCGCTTGATTTATAATGTCGTGAAATGCGTCTCGGCCACCTTGGCGGTTGGTCGGCGCTTTTATTTCATATGACTTAACCGCTGAAGCATGTGCAGATATTGCTGAGCGAAAGCCACTGACACGTTCATGATAATCTGATATGTCGTCTGTACCACCTAAAAAGGCAAGAGAAGTCAGCCCTTTTTCTAGTAAATGCTCTGTGGCTAAATGGGTGCCTTTTTGGTTGTCGGGTAAGATACAAGGCGCATCAGCAAATTGTATTTCACGCATGATATTGATGACAGGAAACCCAGTTGATACCAGTTGATTTACCCACTCTTTAGTCGTGCCAGGCGCTGGCACCATGACAAAAGCGGAGACGTTATATTCTTTTAGTGTATTGACCACTTGTTGCTGACGCTTGAAGTCTTCACCAGTGTTGACGAGCATCGGGACCATACCAAGGGCATAAATGTGCTTCTCTAAACCAACAGCAAGTTGTGCCGAGTAAGGGTTGGTTAAGTCGTTGATAACTACGGCCACTAAATTAGAGCGTTTGCTGCGTAATGCCGCTGCATCACGGTTGTAAACATAGCCAAGTTTCTCAATGGCTTTAAGTACTTTTTCTTTACTTTTGTCACTTACTTTGTCGGAGTGAGTTAATACGAGAGAAACAGTAGATTTGGAAACTTGCGCTTCTTTGGCAACATCAAAAATTGTTATTTTTTCTGGTTTTTTGTCGTTGTTCATAAGTGCCTGATCGCATACGTTGTGCTGATGACGGTTGCATAGTTTAAACCTATCAACTTCGACTCTGCAACTTACAATTCAATTGTGGTGCTTCTGTATAAAACAATAGTCTAAAAAACAGCTTTTTGACTGTAAAATGTCTCTAAAATACTGCACTGGACCAAAAATAAAGATATGATGTCCCGTTGTGGCTATTTGACTAGGACTACAGAAGTGATAATTATCAGGGCATTAATTCTATTTGTTAGCGCATGTATGTTAAGCGGTATCGGGTACGCCGATGCATCTACCTACAGGCAACCCTCAGCTGAGATGGCTGAGTTGATACAACATCATAGTGTTCCAGAAGCCCTAGTGAATTCACAAGGTAGTTGGATGGCATTACTTACTGCGCAAACAGAGGCCCATTCAAATTCGTCAACGTCTAATCTTCTCGGTGTGTATTTCAATACAAACACTAATTTGCATACTGATTTGCCAAGATATTCATCTCTATCTTTCAAGCACATCGATACTGGTGCAGTGCTAAATGTTACGGGCATTCCACAAGGGAATATCGTACATCCCACTTGGAGCGCAAATGGCCGATATCTCGCGTTTGTACTTGAAACTACAACGAGTGCGCACCTTTGGATTTATGATATCAAGCGCCGTAAACCAAAAAGCTTATCGAGCTTTGCGCTGAATGGCTTCGCAATTAAAAAACCGTTTGAGTGGCTTGCTGATGGCTCGGGTCTTATTGCAAATATCAGAGTGAACCTGTCACACAGCAAGGTCCGTCATAAAGTAACATCTGATGCGGGCACAGGGCCATTGGTAGTGACTTCAACAGCCAAAATAGCAGAAGTAGACAACGAGGGATTCAGTGCAGCGAAGCAGTCTCAATTTATGCAGTTTGCACTAGGGCAGTTGTATAAAGTTCCTTTAAATGGCAAAGCTGTGGCAATTGGTCAGCCAGCGTATTTTAGCGAGTTTAAGTCATCGCCAGACTCAACGAATTTAATTGTGGCCATGATAGATGTGCAAAATTTGTCAGATATGTCAGAACAAGATTTTGATAACCAAAGCTTCAGCGTTTGGCAGATCTGGGGTATGAGAGGCGTGCCCTTGTACGAGGTGTTTCGTCCAAAAAGCATACTCTCTGAGCAAGACATACTGGCTCAGCCATTTGTAGACTCGACGCTTAAAAGAGGCTTTCAATGGCGTGCGGATAAAGGGGCTACGTTAGTTTGGGCACAGTCAGAGCCAGATGATGACAATGAGAGCTTATATAGTATCTCAGCACCGTTTAGACGCGATCCTAGGCTGTATACAGACGTGGAAGGGCGCGTTTCTAAAATCATTTGGGGTGATAACCAACTGTCGCTTATGGTGATTGAATCTGATCAAGATAATAAATCCTACTATTCTTTTTCTCCTTTGACACCAGAGCGCGCGAAAGTCAGGTTAAGCTTGTTTGATGATATGGGGTCAGGTGAGCAGCGCGAACTTGTTATGACAAAAAATGAATTAGGCGTTCCAGTTGTTAAAGTGGCAGGTGGACGATATTTATTTTTAAAGGGTACAAAAAGACAAGATGGTGTGGATGTGCCTTACCTAGCAAGATTTGATGCTCGCGGCAATCTTATAACGCCTATCTGGCAATCTAGCGCACCCTATTTTGAGCAGGTGATTGCTGTGTTGGCAGATGATGGTATGCAGTTTGTGACACGCAAAGAGTCCAAAGACAATCCGACGAATTACTTTTCTCGCAATCTCACATTTGATGTTGTGGAGCAGCTAACAAAGCATGCCCATCCATATCCCAGCATGCAGCCGATCCGCAAAGAGGAAATGCAGTTTAAAGTGGGTGCCGATAAAGTGATTAAAGGTGATTTTTACCTTCCTAATAGTTTTGACCCAAGCTTAGGACGCATCCCATTGGTGATTTGGCTAAATAATGGTGAACAAAATATAGCCAACCAAGAAATAGACTCGCCTTATTTATTTCCTGAGCTTAATGCAATGAATGGCGTTCCATTTGTTCATGAAGGCTATGCTGTTTTAAATTTAAAAAATATGCCTGTTTTGAGCGCAAAACTACAGGGTCCGCAATTAGATAAACAACTGCGTGATGCTGCTAAAGTGGTCATTGATACATTGGTATCACAAGGTATTGCAGATAAAAGTAAAATTGCTATCGGAGGTCATGGACTAGCAGCAACGAATGTCATGAAATTACTAACGCAAACTGACATGTTCGTCACGGGTATTGCCAGAAGTGGCACATATAATCTAACACTAGCGCCATTTATGTTTGGTGATGAAGCGCAGAGTTTGTGGGCTCAGCAAGATAAGTATTTGGCAAACTCTCCATTGTATTTTGCTCAAAACATGAAAAGCTCTGTTTTATTGATGCATGGCTATCGAGATCGTCAAGTTGGCAGCTACCCGGTGCAGTCAGAAAGAATGTTTAGTGCGTTGAACGATCTTGGAAAAACAGCAAGGCTTGTGTTGCTTCCCAACAGTGATCATACCTTTAGCGATGACAAAGATTTACTGCATATGCTATATGAGCAACAGCAGTGGTTGAAGCTGCATTTTGACCCTTTACCAGAAGTTGAGGAATTGGATCAGGTGCCTGAAGCACTGCGTTTTGAATTACCTAGCGAGCAAGAAACTGAGTTTGAGTATCCTTCACCTTGGGGTTAGCAAAAAGGCCCTGAATAGGGCCAACTGCAATTGATATTAATCCTCTTTGGTGGTTATCGAGCTGCCTAGTGATGCCCCGATAACTAAAAAGATGGCAACCCATTGCCAGAATGAAAGGAGCTCTCCCAAAATCAATAGCCCTGCCAATGCGGCGATAGCTGGCTCTAAGCTCATCATGATGCTAAATCCTTGTGCTGGCATGTTTCGTAAAGCCACCATTTCTAAACTGTAAGGCAAGGCGCTTGATAATATGCCAATGGCAAGCCCTAATGGGATCAGCGTCCAATCCAGCAGTGCACTTCCTTGAGAGATAACGCCATAGGGAACGATTGCAAATGCCGCGATACTCATTCCCAGAGCAACAGCCATCCCGCCTGAGCTTTGGCCCCCTGTTTTTTTACCAAAAATGATATATCCAGCCCAACATGCACCAGCGATAAGTGCAAGTAGAACGCCAATGGGGTCAAGACCATCGACTTCGTTCATATTTGGTAAAAGCAAAAAGATACCCGCAATGGCCAGCAGTACCCACAAGTAGTCTCTTTTGCGTTTGGAAGAAAATAACGCGACAGCAAGTGGTCCGGTAAACTCAAGTGCCACTCCAATTCCAAGGGGAATACGAGCGATAGCATAATAAAAGGTTAAGTTCATAATGCCGAGACATAGGCCATATAAAATAACAGGTCGCCAATTTTTCGGTAATTTCCGCCAAGGTTTAAAAATAAAGCATAGTATCAATGCCGAAAAGCCTAGACGATATGCAGTGGTCCCTTCAGGTCCCACATGAGGAAAAAGTTGCTTTGCGATTGATGCGCCCGACTGAATAGTGATCATGGCGAGTAAAAGGCATGCAATTGCATATAAAAAGCGTTTATCTAAAAGTTGCATATTTGACCTACCAATGTGAGAAGGGCGCTAGTCTAAAGGGTTACGAGCTATCTCTCAATCATTTTGTATACATTATTCTTTACTTGAATGTGCTTTGAACTTTTATGTAACCTTAGTGTTTTTGTTGTTTTATTTAGGTATCTTTATTGTGTTTTTTGTGTGTCTGGGGTGGGCCGCATCACTGCGGCTGATTTAAAAATGCCTGCCATGCATTTTCATGTTTTGACATTTGCTTATGTTTTTTTGAATTAAGGTGAGCTTGCCTATCTTGCTCTGTTAGGAATGGTCCAACACGACACATTGCACAATGAGACGGCTTGAGGTAATCGGGTTTCGCCAACGTTAAGCAATCAGGGCGTTTTGGTGACCAAAAATAACTGATCCCACGAGTATCTTTGACGTGTTTGTCTCTATCGACATTGCGGATCTTATACTCGGGAAACTGGTTGATATCAAACTCTGTTTGTCCGAGATAATCAATGTTTAGTCCTTGATGAAGCGTTTCCTCTAAATTCCATTCGCAATATGGCTTTACGTCTTTTGAAGTAATGACACTGAGCATTGCTCCTGTTGGATCTAATGCCACTGATTGCGAGTAATTTAAGAAGTGCCTCAGTAGCCTTCTGTTCAAAGTATTGATACTTAGCGCACTTTGCTTGAACGCTTCGTGAGATGCAAAAGCAGGAATAAGTGGAAATTGAAAGATAACAATATCAAATGTTTGCCCTGCCAACCGTGCCCAAGAAGCGCTACTTGTTGCGTCAAAATCGGTCAGTACTTGAGTGTCGGTATTTCTCAGTTTATCCAGTGCATGGTTTTGGTATTTTGCGCGCAAATCACCTTCACTGTCGTAAATGCTTGCAACAATAAGCTTTGGGTTTAAGTATTTCTTGATTGAGTAGGAGAAGCTTAAATCCCCATCACCGACAGTTAATATCCGCCAATTTGATTTTAATTGCATGAGTAAACACTGACTATTTCAAAGTTGCGGATTATATCAAGATTTTTATCTCGAAGTCGCTAACTCTTAGCGACTTTTAGAGGGGAATACGTAAGCGCCTTAAGCGTTTCTCAATTCATCAAGTAAATGCATCACGTCTACACTGGCTTGTTCCATTTTATTAAGTTGTTGCACAGCACCTTGTTTGTCGCCGTTATTGAATTTTTTAATGGCCTCAACACCTGATCTATGCACTTCTTTGTGTGGGCTTTCCAAGCGTCTGTAGGCTGAGTTATCTGAATATTGTTTGGAACCATCTCCAGAGAACCATTTACCTAATCGGCATGAAGTGTGATCTGCAAAGTCCGATACTGATTTATTGCTGCTGCCCATAATGACGGCATACACCTCACTTTTCCAAACTACATGGTCAAGCTTCACGGTTTGAATGAAAGTTTGCTGGGTGGCATTTGAAATTGTTGTTTTCATAGAACTGCAGCTATTGACGATATGACCGTACTCATCATTCAAGTGTTCTATGCTGTTAGACAGCGTTTTGTTCGACTCTTGAATGACAGAGACATCTTTCACCGTTAATTGTGTCGTATCTATTATTTTAGTAACCAGATCAGATACTTCATTGGCGGATGCACTGGTGTTGTTTGCAAGTGCACGTACTTCATCAGCAACAACACTAAAACCTCTACCTGCTTCGCCTGCACGAGCAGCTTCGATAGCAGCATTGAGCGCAAGCAGGTTTGTTTGATCTGAAATCTTTGATATTGTTGCCACAAAAGTATGAATGTTGTCGGCCATATGAGACAGTCCAGAAATATTATCCGTCATGCTAGACATATTATCGGATAACTGTCCCATCCCTGTCAGTATGTTAGAAAGTGACTTTTCAGATGTTTCAAATGATTGGTTGACCTGTGAAATAGCATTACTATCTTGCTCTATATTTTGAAAACTCTGCAAAACAGTTTCACGTATGCCCTCTACCTGATTCATACCAGATAAGGCGCATTGTAGGAGTTGGTTGTCTGTATTGTCATTTAACTGCTGTTGAGCTTCAATCAGCTCGGATTGTAATCGAGCATTTTCTTCACTCAGCCGTTCATTTTCCTGGCGTTGTTGCACCAATTCTGTTTTTACTTGTGATAGCTCTGATTTTAGATCTGAGCTAGAAAATAAGTTGTTGAACACGATTCAATCCCCTTTGTAATGTGAGCGCACTGAGTATTTAGAAATTTGCAGCTTGGCTTTATTCTTTTAATGCGTATTCGCTGAGCCAAGTACCGGCTAGCATCAACTATAAATAATTTTATAGCTGTAGCTTTTTCAATGATAAATCAAAGGGTTTTATTTTGGAAAAGTTTTATTGCAAAAGCGGTATATTCACTCAAGCCTTAACTCACTCGCGGTTTTGACCGCACAGATTTAAGGTTTTTGTTGCTATACATGGAAGCATCCGCCAAGTGCAGTAGTTTGTCTGGCGCAACATCGTTGTCAGTTGCAGTAAATCCAATACTGATACCAACGCCATATTCAAATACTTCTTCGAGGAGTTTTTTGCGAAGTTGTTCGTCATTTTCAGTGTCAAATGTACCAAACGCGACAAATTCGTCTCCACCAATTCTGAAGCAGTTATCTTCACCAAACAGATCACTTAAAGATTTGGCCACTTTTTTTAAGATAAGATCCCCACAACTGTGCCCAAATTTATCATTAGCACATTTAAAGTCATCGAGGTCGAAATAAAATAGCGTTTTATGTTGTTCGCAAAGGGTGGGAAACAGGGAGAAGCATGCACGTCGATTGCCGATCTGTGTTAACTCATCATGGGTTGCGTCAAACTTGAGTTTTTCTTCCAAGCGCTTTCTTTGATGGATTTCTTTGTTGAGCTGAGATATAGCTTCTTGCTGTCTAACTATCATGGTATAGAGGGAGTAGCAGATAAGTAAAAAGCCGAATTGTTTCAATGAGGTATCAAGCGCGATGACGGGTAAAATATCTACAGCGATGAAATCATCCAGTAAGTCAAGTAAAAGCCCTACACAGTATATAGACCAAGCAAATATCAAGATATTGTTTTTGAGGTGAGGCGCGGAGTAAACAATCATGGCAAAAGCGATAGCGAACCAAAAGAGCTCTTCGGTTGAGTCCAGCAGATCGCCTGGCTGTTCCATCATCCAGAGGTAGAATGTGACAACAAACACCCCGATGAATCCGTAAAGCAGCTTTTGAATCATATATGCACTCCTAACGCTCCCCTTTAACTTATAGCAGTTTTATTGTTGTTCTGCTTGATTGAGAACTAATTTACCGTATTGATTCATATATTTGAATTGTTTAGTTGTAAATTATTCAATAAAAAATTCTTGCCGTTATACGCTATGCACTTGATTTAGTGAAAGGGAATATGTCGATACTTATTTTATTATTCGAATATGTTAATCGATAACACCATAAACGTGTAGCAATTTTACATGTCGTTAAAGGAATAGTTGAAATATCGACGTGCCTTTTGTCAAAACAGTTTATTCTATCTTGTTAATTCAATGGCTTGAGCAATCATAAATAGATGAGAAACGAATACAACAGACGTGAGCACAAACCTCATCTGCTTATAATCCCTGTGAGCGTCTTGCCATTTTGGCATGCTTTTTTCAAACCACAGTACTAACCAGTAACTAGCACTCAAATAAACTAATTGTGCGGTTAGGGATACTAAAGCCAATACTGGAAATGGAATAACAACTAAAACAGCCAGTATTGCATGAACTTTTGGTTGCTCACCTGCACGCCACAATGTGCCGGCCATAAATGCCAAGATCCCCATACTGTAAAAGCTAAATACGCTGACTAGGGTCTCTGAGCTACCCAACATCAAAGTTGATGCGATGCAAAGTAAAAATGGGATAAAGCCAAAGTAGCCTAATTGGATGTGGTTGAAATATGGATGCATAAAAACTCTTAGTTAGTTTGGATTTTAAGGTTAATCGCACTGTGCGTTAACTGCTATTACTCATTGTTACGAGTAGATTATACCTAAGGTTTACAATGCTATTGAGTTTATTTAATCAAAATAATCGATAGCAATGATAGTTTTAATCAATTTTATTTAAAAGCTCTGAATCTATATCTTTGTAGTCAAGCAAGGCGAGCACACTCGCAAACACTAAATACAATTGACAAAGAGGATAGCCATGAGCACTTCATTGATTAACACTAAGCTTTTACCTTTCAACGCGACAGCATACCACAAGGGTGATTTTGTATCAGTTTCTGAGCAAGATTTATTAGGTAAATGGAGTATCGTTTTCTTTTACCCAGCAGATTTCACTTTTGTATGTCCAACTGAATTGGGTGATTTAGCAGATCACTACGCACAACTTCAGGAAATGGGTGTTGAAGTTTACTCAGTATCAACAGATACACACTTCACACACAAAGCTTGGCATGATGCTTCAGACACAATCAAAAAGATTGAATTCCCAATGATTGGTGACCCAACAGGCAAAATTACTCGCAATTTCGGTGTAATGATTGAAGAAGAAGGTTTAGCACTGCGCGGTACGTTTGTAATTAACCCTGAAGGTGAAATTAAAGTAGTTGAAACGCATGACCTTGGTATTGGCCGCAGCGCGAATGAGCTACTGCGTAAGGTACAAGCTGCACAATACATCGCAACGCATGATGGCGAAGTATGCCCAGCATCTTGGCAGCCAGGTGAAGAGACGCTAGCACCATCACTAGACTTAGTTGGTAAAATCTAACTTACCTCGGATTTACCTACCTACAAAATGTAGGTAGGTAAGCATTTTCGACCGCCAGTTAATAATCAAGCAAGCATGTGCATTGCGTTTCAATGAGGAATTACATAAATGTTAGACGCGCAAATTAAAGGTCAATTAAAAGAGCACTTTAAAAATATTAAATCGCCAATAGAGCTGAGAGTGGCGTTAGATAACAGCAAAAAGTCCAATGAGTTGAACTCGCTGGCTCAGGACCTAGCTTCATTGAGTAACGAAATATCGGTGGTTGAAAACTATGATATGAATGCGAGAAGACCATCTTTAGTTATCAGCTCAACTGATGCGAATACCCAAATCAGCTTTGCAGGCGTCCCAATGGGTCATGAGTTTACCAGTCTAGTGTTAGCTTTATTACACAGTGGTGGACATGAAACCAAGTTAGACCCGGATGAATTGGAAACCATAACTGGTATCGACACGCCTTTAAACTTTGAAGTATATGTTTCGCTTAGCTGCCAAACTTGTCCGCAAGTTGTCCAAGCATTAAATGTGTTAGCGGCAAGCAATCCCTTGATCACAACAACGATGATCGATGGCGCTTTATTCCAAGAGGAAGTCGAGCAGCGCAATATTATGGCCGTGCCTAGCGTATACCTTAATGGTGAACTATTTAGCCAAGGGGCTGTTGGTTTATCAGATATATTGAAAAAGATTGATAGCAACTCAGCACAAAAGTCGGTTGAAAAAATTAATAAAAAAGCACCTTTTGATGTACTCGTTGTTGGTGGTGGTCCTGCGGGGGCATCCGCGGCGGTATATTCTGCGAGGAAGGGGCTAAATACAGGCGTTGTTGCAGAGCGCTTTGGCGGCCAAGTCGCGGATACTATGAGTATTGAAAACTTTATTTCTGTTCAAGAAACAGAAGGCCCGAAATTAGTCTCGCAGCTAGAACAGCATGTGAAGCAGTATGATGTTGACGTCATGGACGGTAATAGAGTTGCAAAAATCGCTCGCAATGAGTTTTTAGACATTGAATTAGAAAATGGCGCTAAATTACAAGCCAAATCAGTAGTTATCTCGACGGGGGCAAGATGGCGAAATGTAAATGTGCCTGGCGAGCAAGAATACAAAGGCCGTGGCGTTGCTTATTGTCCTCACTGTGATGGACCCTTGTTTAAAGGTAAACCTGTTGCGGTAATTGGTGGCGGTAACTCAGGTATTGAGGCAGCCATTGACTTAGCTAACATCGTAGAACATGTCACTGTGCTTGAATTTGCAAATGAGTTAAAGGCGGATCAAGTGCTTATTGATAAAGCCAACAGTTTGTCAAATATTACGATTTACACCAATGCGCAAACAACCGAAATTATCGGTGATTCAAATAAGGTAACTGGCTTGAAATATAGTGACCGAATGACAGACGAAGCGCATAGTTTGAATATCGCAGGTGTGTTTGTACAAATTGGGTTGGTGCCTAATTCGGAATGGCTAAAAGGCAGTGAAGTAAATTTAACGCAGTTCGGTGAAATAGAAATTGATAATAAAGGGTCAACTAATATGCCAGGTGTATTTGCTGCAGGCGATGTGACAACTGCACCATATAAGCAAATTGTTATTGCTTTGGGCAGTGGTGCGACAGCAAGTTTAGGTGCTTTTGAGTATTTAATTCGTGAAGAAGGTACAGCGACTGCTGCATAGTTTCCCTTTATAGCTGATCAACTCAGCTGACTTTATTCATTGCAATATACCCATGCAATGTTTCTCCAGCCACGCCTTTGCGTGGCTTTTTTTATTCTATTTAAATTTATAATTATATTAATTTTTTAGCGTAAAAGGTGTTATTGAAAACGATTTCCTTTTTTTGAAAACAGAAAGTAACTATAAAAAGTAATTTTAAAGTATTGGTTTTTAGAAAAAATTTGATGAAGGTTGTGGAATCACCCTATTTTTTATTGACGAAAAAGAGGAATGGTGAAAAAATTATTGTGCTCTAAATGTTTGGAATTTATAAACTATATGGAATTAATAGATCACAATTTGAGAACCCTTAAAAAGTATTTTTCAATGGACTTTTATTTACGGGTCTGTGCTCAAAAGCCTTCCGAAATTGTAGAGTTACAAAATGACTTTTATGGTGAGGGTATTGCCGCTAAATGTTATCAACAGGTCAGTTTATTTTTAAAAACTCCAACACATTTAAGTCTGAGCTTTTCAACAAATATTCACACATATACTCACCAGCTTTGTATAAACAAATTAAATAGTATTGCAGATAACCTAGGGCGCAATGCTAATTCCAAACCTCAACGAGGCACTTTGGTTATACTCGGTTTGGGTGCTGGCTATCATATCAACAAGCTGATGTCAGAGATCAGGTATACGGATGTTATTGTAATTGAGCCCGATGAAAAGCATTATGCCATGGCCTGTCAGCATATTAATTTTGCTTCGTTAAAAGCAGAGTGCCAGAGAAGAGGCGGTTCACTCACATTACTTAATGTAGAGACTTACCAACAGTTTTTGAGTCAAATGAAACAACTTGTTAAAAAGCAAGGTGTGCATTTACTTGCTGATATTAGTGTTTATCGGCACTACAGCACTCCTGTGATGGACCGAGTTTTTTCTGAATTCAAGCAATGGCGAAATAGCTTTGCAAGTATGTGGGGTTACCTTGAAGATGAACTACTTGGTTTAAAACATACTTGCGAGAATTATCAACATACACGAGTTGGCGCGCATGAAAATATTTTTTCAGAGTTTTCGAGTTTTCCAGTTCTCATTGTTGGAAATGGACCGTCTTTAGATAAAGACATTCAACATATTAAGACACAACAAGATCGCGCGTTGATCGTTTCTTGTGGCACATCATTGAGTACCTTGATGAAAACGGGCGTGACACCTGATTTCCATATTGAAATGGAAAGAACATCAGTAAACTTTGAGATAAAAGAAGACGAGTTGTGTGATCCAAGAATAAAAGATGTTGTACTCATTGCTCTGAGTACTATTTATCCTAAATTAATGCTCCAATTTGATCAGAGAATTATCTTTGCAAAAGGCAATGATTTAGGTGCTGAATTAGCATCACTATCAGGTCAGGGAAGTAAGCCTCTGTATCATTGCAATCCAACCGTTACCAATATGGCGGTCGCTGCTTTTTTACGTATGGGTTTTACTAATATTGTTTTACTCGGTTGTGACTATGGTTACATCGATCAACATAAGCACCATAGTCAACTCTCAAGTTATTATGATCCAAATAATGCTCTCTCAAATGTTAGCTTTGATAATGAAATGGCAGTAAAGGGGAACTTTAGGCCTCATGTATTCACTTCTCGGCTGTTTAATGAAGCACGTTCCGCGCAAGAAAGGTTACTGGCTCAGTATCCTTTTACAGAAGTTAAAAATGCAAGTGATGGTGCCTTTATCGAAGGTACGCTGCCTTTGAAGTTTACCGAGCTAAGTTTTAACAATAGTGACAAAAGCGCGCTGTTATCTACAGTTAGAGAGTATGCGGGAAAGCACACAGGATCTAAGCTCGATAGCGGAGCACACTTTTCGTATGCTATTCAACTGCTTAATTCGCTAAAACAAGAGGTTGATAAAGCAGACTCAGTCACAGACGTAATTTCCATATTGAATGCTTTTATTGAGAGTTTGCGTGATGAGAAAGATGCGCTGATTTATGAGTTACTTTTGTCAGGGTCGATAAAATATATTGTTGGCACAATTGCAAGTCACATAAATCATTTACCTTTGAGCTCGTGGACAGATTACGATGTCCAAATGCGTAAAGAATTACAATCCATGCTTGATGCATTAATGAACAAGTTATCATATGAATAATAAGAAAAATTGAAACAACAAAGTTAATTTTAGTTAATTGAAAAGAGCTGGTGGATACACTATGGATAAACTGCTAAATACTCTGAATGTGCTTTCTATATATTCGAGTAGCTAATTTAATAGTATTGAATTTTCATTTAACTTTATGATTTTGTGTTTTTGGTTGCTGTATATCACGTGTTGATTTTTGTATTTTAAAAAGTTGATACTGATTTAGAGCAGCTAGAAAGCCGATAAACCATCCAATCAAACAGACAATAAGGGACTTAAATGAAGTTTAATATAAAAACAGTTTTGCCAATTGTTATGGTAGCAGCCCATTCAGGTAAAGCTATCTCTCAAACAATAGACTATTTTACTGGAGAAAATCAGCCTACTCACGTTAGTGAAGGGTATCAAGGCAGTGAGTTTAATAGTCAATTTACGGCAGGTGATTCATTCGGTGCA
>NZ_AUXY01000075.1 GCF_001625695.1 Pseudoalteromonas luteoviolacea H33-S | reverse complement strand
CTATTTGATCAACAAGGCCGTCCAATTGAGCAAAATGAAGTGGATAATATCAACGCGTTGGAAATTGTAGAAAGTACAATTTATATCCACAATCTCGCGCCTTCACCCATTAAAGCGCAGAAGAAAGAGAGTAAAGCTATTTTGAATAATGATGAGTGTAATATTGTAGTAACTATGCGCATTCCTATAGATGCAAATCTTACAGAGGGTGTAAAACAAGCTTCTCTTCAGATAATGTCAGAAGATGGTCAGGTTGCAGATACTGCCATTTATGTAGTGAACTAAGCAGGCTATTCGCGTGGACTATAGCTTACAAGAAGCCGTTGCAAATATAGTTGAACAAGAATCTTCAGTACAGTTGTCATCTCGTATATATGAGATGACAACTGAGATTACATCACTTTTTGAAGCGGTATGGTTATCGACTATTTTTGAAGTTCGTTTGGCAGAAAACGATACAAGAACAGATTTTTTAGTAGAGATACATAGTAGTGATATAGCTAAGTTTTATGCGCAATGTTTAAATTATAAAAGCTCTGATAATACGACTATAAAAGATATTAAAAAGATCTCTGAGCGCTTATATACCAAGAAAGACTGCATTGAAGATGCTGTTATTTGGTTTGAATGTGACATGATTGATGATGTGACGCAAACTACTTTGGTTACAGCGTCAATAGATCCCAATCTAAGGAATAACTTTTTAAAAAAGAATGTCAGTACTCAACAGGCTTGGCAAGACTTTGTGAAAACAATGGATCTTATTAGTGATATGCCAATGACTGCAAATCTAGAGTCTAGTTTTAAACGATGTGCTGATGCGCTGCCATATGGGTACAACATCAGCCATATAGCACCTCTTGCTCCAAGAGGGGAGCGTGGCATTAGGTTGACATTATATTTACCCCCACCAAAGATTATTCCATGGCTTCGAAAAGTCGGTTGGAGCGGCTCTATGTCAGATGTAGAAACTCTCTTCACACTTGCTGGAGATGAATGGCCTTTAATAGGGATCCAGATTGAGATCAATGAACAGGTTGAAACTTACATTGGCTTTGAATTAATGGCTGGGAGTGGGCAGAAAAAGCTTGAAGCGCTTGAAAAAACACTATTGAGATTGCAAAAAAGAGATGCTTTCGATGCTGCGAGAGTAAATACCGCGCTGCATTGGAATGATTACAACCTCCACCCTAAAGATGAGGGACTTAGAAAAGATACAAACCTAAAACTTGTTGTTAAAGAGGCGGGTAAAGTCGAAGCAAAGGTTTATTTGGGGACTAATAAAAAATAATGAGTTTGTTTTTACTGATATACAAGCATACTTAGTTTGTTTATCGTATTAATTCCTTTAGTTTTTATCATGACTTTTTAACTAGTTATCTTTTCGTAGGTTATTTGAAACGATAAACGCCAGTTTCAGCTAGCTAATGTGCATGATAATCAGGTTTGTCTTCCAGTGTTTTAAACCCAATCTTGCTTTTTACATAATATGTATTTGTATAGCGAGCCGAGGCCTGCACTTATATACAAGATTGCACAACCTTACTCATCGCCTATTGATATAGAAAATAGAAGGCCGACTCCATTAGCGAGTCGGCGCAATATTTATTTTACGTAGTACAGTAAAGTGTTTTGTTCCGCACCACTGTATACGCCGTTGTTATATGGCCAGAGGTCAAACTTAACATTATGCTGATATAGCGAAGCGCCATTGCGCGTGTAACCATCACCACGGCTTGTTGGCTTTGTACTTAAACTGATAAATGAGTAATCAAGACCGGATAGGCTACATCCAGTTCCTTCGTGTTGCCATAGGACAGCTGTATCATACGGGACTTTGGGCTGGCTTAAATCGGCATTTTGTTGCAAGGAAACACAGTTAGCGTTGGTTAATTTGGCTTTACTGATTTGTGAAACCTGATTGTATTCATCTACAAACATCATTCCTGAAGTCATCTGCTTTTGAATATTCTGCCATTGTGCTGCTGGTAATACGCCGTTAGTCACCTCAGTGACCGGTGAAGTAACAACCAGTTCATTTAGCCCATCCGAGTGGTTTGCTACCAGTGTCCAGCCACCTCCATTAAGAGTCATTTCACAATGCGCATAGAATGCAGGCTCACCGCCATTTCCATCTGGGTCTATCTGATAAATCCCTGTGGTTGCATTTGGTGTTTGCTGTTTTATCGAAGCGCATGTGGTGCCTTCAATCGGTGTTGGGTCTTCAGGTTCTATGACGGTATCATGTGTTACAAAGCCGCCATAATACTCTAATTCGCCTATTACACGCATGGAGCTGCCATGCGTAGAGTGAATTTTTAGTCTGACGTACTTTCCGATAGCAGGCTCTGTTAAAGTAATAAGTTGGTTAAGGCCCATTGGGATTGTGAGAGTCTCGTGGTCTCTAAAGTGCACATTATCTTGCGAAACTTGCAGGGTAACTTCTTTTGGTCCCATAGTTTTAGCACTTTCATAAAGCATAACTCTAAAAGAAGTGATGTATGCATTACGCTCAAACGCGACTTGTAGCCACTGTTCTTGATTAACAGTAGAGACCCATGTTCCGCGTCTGATGCGCTTTTGAGTGTCAATGTTTACTTGTTGACCGTTGTTAAAGCCATCAAATGCGCCTGAAGGGCTATCTTTTGAATAAGTGTTACTAGCGGTGTAAGAGGCCTCAGTTAGCCCATTGCTGCCTAGCAATGCAATGTTGCCATATTGCCCAGTTGCTTCTCCAGGGTCAATGGCAAAATGACTACCAGTATCTAGACGAAGGGCCATCGTATCTTTGCCATAGTGAGTAATATCCTGAGCAAACAGCTTATTCTTAACAGTTAGGATATTTATGATTTCAAGTAAATGGTCGGTTTCGGTGTCACGTGATTGCTCCTCTTGTACGAGCAGCTTTCCATTGACGGTTTGAAACCCTTCTTGGTTAATGGCTTGGTGCGTCAACTCATAAGCTTCATTATTGTGTGTGATCCCTGCATTGGTAGGACTATAAACGGCAAGGTAACCAATCGACTCTTCAGCATGATTATTTCCCGCCTCTTGCTCATCGAGTGCAACACCGAAGGTTAGCGCTGATGCGCTTGATACACGCAATGAATAGGCATCGGGGTCATTTTGTGTTTGACCACTTAGTAAAATATGCGGTGTATGAGCAAAGCTTTCGTTAAAAAATTGATGCGTGGAACCACCATTCATGGTGAATTCACCAATTTCCCAAAAACTCCCATCTTGAAGCTGGTGACGTCCTTTTTCTGCAACTAAAAAGGCAACACGCTCTTCGCCATGTAGGCCATCTAAATACGGCCATTCTTTAAATTGAACATCAAAGCTTGAATCTGTCACGTTTGAAATTGATACAACACCCGCTTGTGGATCATTAAAAGTGGGTATGGAAGCAAATACAACCGGATCGTTAAATCCATTGATTGGTATAGTGATTTTTTGGTCTGATATTTTGACGTCTTCGATGAGGGTAAATGGTTGAGCACTAGCGGCGGCGGCAAAAGCCAAAGAGCAAATACCAAGAAGTCTAAACATAGTCATCCTTATTTTTTGTCTTGAGATATTTTCTATTATTGTAGTGCGAATAGTATCGAATAAAGGCGCTTTTTTGAATAGGAAATAACAACTTAATTGTTTGTTTTATATAAATAATTATATTCATATAAAATGTGTGTTATTTGTTAGTGGGCTGTATATTTATGCGATTAGATACACAGCTCATAAAATATGATTTTAGATGGACGTATTCAGTACATACTGGATACTGCACTACTCAAATGAGTAGACGGATTTTTGACCTTCAATTGACGTGAAGTTACCTGTTTTTCCTATCATACCTTGATCATCTTTACAGTCTATGATGGTAAAAGTACTTGATGCTATGCCATCGGCAAATTGGCCTTTATGACGAATAACCAGCATGTTTTCTTCGTTGTTAGCGTATTTAAATACTTCAAAGCCATTAAATACAGCGTTTCCTTTACGGTCATAGTACAGCTGATAATGCACTGTACTAGTGCCAATGAGGTCGCCTTCATATGTCTGTTGTACAGTGGCATTGCTTATTTTTGTGCCATCGGCGAGCAAAGCGACATCCGATTCTTGCCAATCGTTTACTTGAAAAATACCTGTAAGTTTCACTTTTAGTTTCTCTTGTATGCGTGTTTTTTGCAGCTTAGCATTTGAATTGACATCTGGTATTGTAAAAACGCGACAAACAACTGGGTTGAAAGCTTTGCAAGAGAATCATAAGAGTGTAGCGGGTGTCTTGCACCATAAATTGGGCAACAAAAATTATGATTTACGTAGATTTTTTCCACAAGCTCCGCTTGAGGATCTAATTGAGCAATTTTGGTTTGTGGATTGGCAATTGAGTGGAGATAAACCCCATACTCAAAAGAATTTACCTGACCCTAACTTTCATTTAGTGATAGAAGCACATCAAGTTAAACTGATAGGTCCTGTGAGTAAATTATATACTTATACTATGAAGGGCGAAGGTAGAATACTTGGTGTTAAGTTTAATATCGGTGCGTTATCACATTTATTAGATAAACCGCTCAGTCAATACGTGGATAAAGAACTTTCTGCGAGTGAAATATTTGGCGACCAAGTTGAAAGCAGACTGTTACCTTTACTCGATGCTGAATCAGACCGAGATATATTTAATACACTCAGTGCATTCTTATTAAATTATACTGCAGGCTATTGTGTGAGCCAGCACCAAGCTTTGGCTCTTTGTACACTGATAAAAAATGATACTAGTATTTTTTCGGTTGAAGCTCTGTCTTTAAAATCCAACCTATCAAAAAGAACTATCCAACGCGTATTTAATAAGCATATTGGATTAAAGCCAAAATGGCTTATTAGAAAATATCGTTTGCACCAAGTATTAAAGCAGCTAGAAATAGGCAGTATAGATATTTTGGGCGTTGTTGAATTACTTGGTTACACGGACCAAGCTCACTTGATCCGTGACTTTAAAGAGATTATTGGTGTTACACCTGGACAGTATCTTAAATAAAAGCTATGTGCGCATCACGACTGATCATATCCAATCTAAATTCCAGTAAGGTTTGAGCTTATCCTTTGGTTACTTATTAATTTTATGCGCTCTCGATCAATGCATGTTTATAAGTCAAAGTCAGCTTAGGTCGTTGCTGGTTAATTCAAAGCACGGAATTGCGTTTTATCTCTAATAAATGTTAAGCGATCATGATATTTAGTAACATAATGAAATACGTAATTCGGAACAATATTATGATAAAAAAATTAAAGTCGGTTAGCTTACCTAGCTTGCTATTACTTTCAACGGCGCTTGGCTCATGGCATAGCGCAGCACAAGAAGAACTCAAAAAGGGATTAGTACCAGAAGATTACTTTGATTTTGTGTACATGAACAGTCCGCAAATATCTCCAAATAACGATGTCATTTTGTTTGTAAAGCAAACGGTTAACGATGATGCCAGTGGTAGAGATAATCAAATTTATAAAATAAATAAGCAGGGGGTAGTCTCAGAGTTTACCCAAGGCAAGGACGATTGGTCTCCTAAATGGTCAAAAGATGGCAGCCAAGTTGCTTTTATACGCTCAGTGGATGGTAAGTCACAAGTATTTGTTATGCCAGCTAATGGTGGTGAAGCCAAACAAGTTACCTCATTAACGCAAAGCCTTTCATCTTTTGCATGGTTTCCATCTGGAGATAAGCTGCTTTTATCACTGCGTGTTGAGGGCTCACAAGATGCAACTGACGATAAAGAGGCTGAAGACAAGTCAGCTAAAAAGCGTGCTGAGCCAGACACTGTTATCATTAAAAATGCCAAGTATATTTCGAACGGTTCGGGCTATTTAAGTGATAAACGAACGCATTTATTCGAATATGACATAAAAACTCAAGCGCTTAGTCAGCTAACATCTGGCACTAGCTGGAATGCACAAAGCCCAGTGATATCCAATGATGGTGCGCACATTTACTATCATGCAAATAAAACCGGGCAAGCTTATGAAGGCAATGAAAACAGTGATGTTTATCGTTTAGAGCTGGCGTCTAAAAACACTACGCAAATAACTCACCATCCTCATTCGCAATATAGTACGGCGCTGGCGCCAAATAGTGAGGCACTGGTTTATTTACATTCTGAAGACACCTACGAGCAAACTGATCTCATGTTGTTGGCCGGTAATGGTAAAAAGCCATTCAATCTGACTAAAAACTTTGACAGAAACGCCACATCTGCAATTTGGTCGCCAGATAACACGCAACTTTATTTTACAGCAAATGATCATGGTGCAAAGCGACTGTTTTCTGTGTCAGTTAACAGCGGTAAAGTCACTAAGTTATTAGATAAAAAACAAAAAATTGATAATCTAGCTGTATCACAAGACGGCCAGTATTTGGTTTTCACCGCTGAGAGCTCAACTGAATTACCCGAGTTATACCGCTTAGATTTAAATAATAACAAGTTAAACCAGCTAACTACATTTAATGATAAGTTGCGCTCTGAGAAAGCTCTGTCTGCTGCACAAGAAGTGTGGTTTATAAATGACAAAGGCATGAAGGTTCAGGGTTTTGTTCATAAACCACTTAATTTTGATAAAAATAAGTCATATCCAGTGATTTTAAATATCAAAGGCGGTCCTGGTGGTATGTGGGGTCATCAATGGTTCTTTGAAAATCAAATGTATGCGGCACAGGGGTATGCAGTTGTTTATGTAAACTATCGCGGTAGTAGCGGTTATGGCATTGAACACAGCCAAGCAGTACGTAAAGACTATGGCGGCGCTGACTATCAAGATAATATTCAGTTTTTAGATAATGTATTAGCTAAAAATACTTGGATGGATAAAGACAAGTTATTTATTACCGGTGGTAGTCATGGTGGTTTTTTAACGAATTGGATAACGACAAAAACTGATCGGTTTAAAGCCGCAGTGACTCAGCGCAGTGTGAGCTCTTGGATATCAGAAGCGGGTACGCAAGAGTATACGCCCAGCCAAATGACGAAAGAGTTTGGTGGTCACTTGTGGAATAATTTTGATGCATACTGGGATAGGTCGCCATTAAAATTTGCTGATAAAGTTTCTACGCCAACGCTTATTATTCATAGTGATGCAGATATGATCACACCCATAGGTCAAGCGCAAGAGTGGTTTTACGCGCTTAAAGTAAACGAAGTACCAGTTGAAATGGTTGTGTTTAAGGGCGAGACACATTCTTTATCTCGTTCAGGCAAGCCTACTAACCTAGTAGCGCGAATTGAGCATATATTGGCATGGTTTGAGGGTTATAATAAGTAGTTTTCAAATAATAAACGCGGGTGTTTTAGAGCCCGCGTTCTCACCCAAATTATTCTAGATAAATATGCTTCTTATATAACCTATCTTAAATTTAACTTATACACATCTAAATTTTCTCCGTCCACACACTTTGAATGTTAAATTCAATAGCAATACCAGGTTAACAGCAGTAGGATTTTTAATATTTTAATGTTAATATTTTGTACCTTATGCGGGTTTGTGTTTTTATTTTTTTGGGAAATGTTGATTCTTAAAAATTAAAATTTGGTTCTTATTTTCAAGGCCGATTTTTTAAGTCATTTACACAATTTAGGCTGTTAACTTAATTGCTGTATGTTTTGTTTTGACGTTTTATAAGGAAGTTTTACGGAAGTATATATGTATTATTATATTGTTATATTATCTCTATTATGTGTTAGTTTTTTCTCTTTTTCTGACCAAAGGCAATTTGAACAAGCCTATGCACCTATTTCTGTTGGTCAGATAACAATCTTCATTCCTGTTGATTATGATATTTTTCCACCTAAAAATTTAGTTGTTAAAGAATCTGGCTCGAATTATTTAATTGAATGGACTGGCGTTCCCGGTGCCAATTATTATGATATCGAGCAAATAATTAATGGTAAGTGGGTGCGTGTAGGCTCAGACATCAAAGCACTTAGTTTTACTGTGAAAAAAGGGCACTCTGCAAATTTTAGGGTGAGCGCATGCAATCAGTTTGGTTGCAGCACAAGGCCAGCTCACCAGAATTCATTAGTAGTGGATGATCTTGAAATTAAAAGATTCACGGCGTCGAGTTACAAAGTGGATCAAAATACTCTAACGCAGCTTAGTTGGGAAGTAGAAAATGCTAGCAATGTAGTGATACGTTCAAGTGAAGGTAAGACATTTGAACAACTTGCACTTCGCGGGAAAATACACGTTTACCCATCAAATTTAGAAACGTTTACAATAACAGCTTCAGGGTTTGGACAGTCTTTAAGTGATTCTTTGATGGTTGTTGTCAATATACCTAGAGAGATCATAGAAACTACATTAACGCCTTATATTGAGCCTTTACGAGGGAAAGGGTTTGATGTAATTGAGCGTTCGTTATTGCCATTGCCGAGTGGGGTCATGTTTAGCACACATGATGAACGTGTGGTTATGGTGAACCGCTCTGCTGATGTATTATGGAAATACGAAATGAAAGGAGTAGTTGCCAATAAAGGGAAATTTGTTCCTGAGCTAGGAAGTGTGTTTGTTAGTGTCAGTAAATTAGATGGTACAGGCGAAATCTGTGCTCTAGATGTCACCGGCATGAAAGAACACATATGTAAAAATACCGTTCATTCTAGTATCTCGAGTCCAGTAGTCATCGATCTTCCCCCTTCATCTGAAGGAGAAGCACCAAAGAAGCTGATCGCTGTCGTAGATATGAAAGGAAAACTTTATTTAAAAGATCCACGTACACTCGAATCGATGTATAAAGTTGTCGATATTCCACCAGAATTAATTAGTGAGCACATTACCGCAAACATCGCTGTAGAACCCAACAGCAGTAATTTAATTTTACGAGTATCACCCGATCGTTATGTATCTATCTCAATCTTGGAACAATCAAAAGGATGTCGAGATTTATCGAGTTGCACACGTAGTTTTATGTCGCTTTTCTCATCTTCAAGTAATGTGCAAGAACAACAAGAACCAACAATAAATATTGAAGTTAACTGGGTGAAGGAGCACAAAGAGTGATGAAATTAAAGATATTTATGTCAATGCTATTAGCATTGACCAGTTTTGAATTATTAGCAAGGGAATGTCCAGATGGCGAAAAGTGGGATTCTGGTTCTCAAGAATGTATAGAGTACCACCCTGACCCTCCGCCTAAGCCCAGAGCAACGTTTACTTGCTCTGAAAATGGTAAAGAGGCAGTAGTAGTAGTCAATAAGAGCAACGCGGTGATGTTTCACTCTGGTGAACAAGAAGTGCAAACGAAAAAAGACATCACGGCAGCGGATCCAAACTTTAAGTACGTTGGCCAAAGGGTTAGCTTTGAAGGCAATATAACTGATTATTTACCAAATCGTATTCATCGCTACGCTGAGATTACACCAACCAGAACAGGCGCGGCTACAGTTTATTTTTCCCATATACAAGAAGGGATTACGAGTAAGGTTATATATGAAAAAGACTACGATACGTGCTCACGGCCATTAACTGTTGTTAGTAAGCCCACAGCTAGATTAATTAGCCCATCAAATGATGACATTGTGTATATTGGAGACAGCATAACTATTAAATTTAGTGCACAAAGTGGTGGTTTACCTATTAAATCGCACAGTATTAAAAGTGGCAATACGACTCTAGAAACCTGTGAAGAAAACGTTAGCGAGTGTGTTTACGAATTTACGCCAACGTTAGATGATCTTGGTGATGTTACCTTTAATTATTATGTAGAAGACAGCAAAAGCAGCTCTGAAATGAGCGTCAAAGTTAAAGTGCATGAGAAAAACAATGCTCCAACGGTTGAGTTATCTGTTGAACAGGGCAGCAGAACAGGTCAAAATTTATCTGTCAATCGAGGTAGTTCTGCAAGCTTGGTCGCTATAATTAGTGATAAAGATGGTGCCTCAGAAAATCAACTTGCTAGTGCAAAGTTATGCATCCTCAATGCATGTAATGCTTTAAATTTATCTTCTTCTAGTTGTGCCAAGGCTGCTACAGGTAACAAATATACGTGCAAACTACCCATCAGAAATATAAATCAAAGTCAAAGCTATACGGTTACTGCCAAGGATAAGAAGAATGAAGAATCAGCTGAAGCCAGTGCCAGTGTTAGCATTAATCAACCGCCTAGTATCACATTAACAAGCTCTATTAATAAAGAGCATGTTTTTGATGGCGATAGTTATAGAATTGCGCTGGCGGCTTCCGATGCGGGGGGATTAAAAACTGCACAAGTGTGTAAGGTCTACGGGAGAGTGCCAGTTGATGTAACGACAAGAAAGTCCCGTTGCGAAGGGGCAAACCGCTTGCCTTCAAACTGCCATAGCTTAGACAATGCGTCGAATACGCCTGCTGGTTGTTCTTTTGAATCAGTCGCCCGCCCTTCATCAACAGGTACTTCAAGTTATTACTATTATGCTTATGTCGAGGATACACTGGGTGAAGTTGCGATTGCTGCATTGCAAAGACATATTAAACCGCCTTTTGGTATCAAACTTGAGCATCAACCGAATGCAACAAATATCTATGAAGTAGGTAAAGACATTAGCTTTAAGATAAGGCTAGGAGGGTTTAGTTCAGCCAATCATTGGCTAAAGCAATTACGTTTAACCGCTGATGGAAAAGCGCAGGCATTTTCGATCATATATAAAGGAAGAACTTATCAAGTAGGTACAAATGGCACTTTGCCAAATCAGACCATAGATTTACCTACAACTACTGGCGACACGGTGGAATTCATTGCAAAATGGCGTGTATCTATTGCTGGTAGTGTAAATTTACATGCCTATGCAGAGGCAAATAATAATAAATCATCCACTTCTAAAGCTTTTCAGTTGCAAATTCTGTATCCGATACCAGAGATGCCATCAAATGTTACGCAACAAAGCAAACCGCATGGCAAGTATGAAGTTAGAACAGCAGTAGCTTATGCAGAACAATACCGTTGGTCACTAAGGTTAAAACAAAGCAATGGGACATTTACAGATGTTATTAATTTAAATGAGACGACTTCTTACCCTTGGCATCATTTGCAAACATCATATGAACATAATCAGATGGAAGCACAAGTATGTGTTAAAGGGGTAAATCACGAATATGGCAATGGCAGAGGGTTACGCCAAGAAGGTCCAACGAAATGTTCCGCAACATTTTCGATTGTCAATATTGAACCTTTACCTAATAAGCCATTATTTAAAAACAGCTTTGGACGCCAGTATTCAGAACCTTATGAAGTGACGTGGGAAACGAACGGCAATAGCCACACACAAAATTATAAGTTAATTGGTTGGGAAGGCACGATTGCGGATAAACCAAGTTCACCAAATGAGCTAGTAACCTTAGCTAAAAGCCAGCCAGGCAGGTATCAAGTTAAAACGCCAAAAGCTGGAAGTTACACCTATCAGATATTGGCTTGTAATGGACAAAAGGCCTGTTTTGAGGGAGCTTATCGCACAGTTAACCATCACAGAGCAATTATTGGCAGTGTATCTCACCTGATCGCGCCGTTGAATAGTCAAAATGAGTCGGATCTATTGCGAAAGCCAGATGCCACTGTTGATGGTTCTTGCAAAGATCACTGTTTAAGAATAAAAGGCGTCGGGTTAAGTGCAGAGCACGGTGAAATACAAATTCGCATTAAACTTAATGCGCAGTCTTTTAGCGTAAAAACAGCCACAAAAGTTGATGATTACACGATTGATATCCCCGTACACCGTGAAGTAATAAAAGGGTTTTATGAAGGCGGCTTAATTCTTCAAGCTATAAATGGCATTGAAGAGGCAGCTAAAGGGCTGTTTCATGTTCATGCAGAGGCGCCCAATGGACATTTAGACCCAATTAATAACCCGATAATCGAGAGTGTTTCTGGACGTGCTTACACTACTCAAGACAATCAAGTTTTAGCATTGACAAAGCAAAATATAATCTCTTGGCAATTTGAAGCTCAGGGTACTGTGACGACTCCATCTGTATTGAGTGAGCATGTTACAAACATATACGGAGATAAAGTTTGGCGTGATGAATTATATTTTGGTTCGAGTGCCCATTATGTGTATAAATTAGATCATGATGGTCGTAAGGTTTGGCAGGCTAAAACTCGTGGACCTATTACCGCGAGAACAGAAGTTAGTACAAGAGGGGAAGTTTATGTAGGCTCCCATGACAAATCTCTATATTCCATTGACCGAAATACAGGGTCAATTCGTTGGTCTTATATGTTTCCCTATCCGGTTGTAGAGCAACCGACTTTGGTGGGTGAAGACATTCATGTTGTAACACAGGCCGATAAGACGAATGCAAGCGATCTAGGTGAAACCGTTGTATATATCGTTACTCGCGACTTAATCGATCTGAATGCGCTTAAGTGGGAGGATATTAGCTCAGATTGCTCAGATGGTACTGATTGTTCAAGTGATTCAGCTATACACCCACTTAGAGAATTGATTGCATCATCCCCCGATTTTTGGGTACCAAACGAAGATCATCCAACGATAGAAAGAATCATAAGACTGTTCTACGCGCTTTATAAGCGGATCCCAAATAAGGACGAGCTTACCTTTATCGTTTTTGCTAATAGCCAAGGCGTAAATATGCTTGAAATTATTGAAGCGCTTTTAACTTCAAAAGATTTAATCGAAGCATTTCCTGGTTCCATGAGTAACGAAGCGTTTGTAGATGCCATGATCGAACGTTTCTTTCCTGGTGGCGCGCCAAGTCTACTAGGCGGATTTACACGCGAACAATGGATCGTGAAGTTGGATGAAGGAGGTAAGCGTGCGTCACTCATAGAGTCTTGGCTAATTCTCCCTGATTCATCCAAAGTTAGCAGCATTTTGACAGAGCGTGCACTCTATTATTTTTATGGGCATTGCCTTAATGACTCACAGTGCGATTATTTAAAAGTAGTTGATACTGACAATGACAACATTAGTGATCATATTGAGTTGTTGATTGGACTTGATATGTTTGCACCTGAAGATGGCCTCCCAACCCCCGCGTTTGACGTTTTGCAGGACCCAAATAACTCAGGTATTCTGACCTTTACTGTTGATCAAAGCTCATATAGAGCAGGCTTAATTTACTTGCTTACTGAGCGCTCAGTAGAGTTAAACTGGGACACAGAGATAGAGTTTAGTCGTCAAACTCACACTATTACTAGGCCAACAGGTGGTTATGAGTATGTTTTACAGTCGTGTATTCGTGATACATCAACCAATGAAGAGATATTTGTTTGCTCACCTAAGTCTTTAGGGTCTAAATATGTCCAAGTAGAGCAAAGTATTAAAGAAAATAAAGTGGCCCCATATTTACCTGAAACAGTGGCCCCTGTAACGAAACCTGAGACTTTGTTTACACAAGCAGAGCAAACCACCTCGATAGAGTTATCTGTGACACCGGGTAGTTTTAGAGTCAGTGAAGGTGGTAGCGCAACTTACCAAGTTCCGTTTAACTTGCCTGTCGGAATATCCGGTAATACGCCTGAATTGGGTCTAGCCTACGATAGTCAAAGCCCTGAAAGCGCCATTGCAGTAGGTTGGCAGTTGACTGGTTTATCGAGCATTGCGCGCTGCCGCCAAACCTATGCACAAGACGGGCAGTTTAGTCGGTTGAGTTTTGATAACGAAGATCGCTATTGCTTAGATGGACAACGGCTATTGTTGGCAAGTGGAGTACATGGCGAGATTGGCGCTAAATATTATTTAGAGATAGACAGTGACTACACGCAAATAGAGATTGTAGCTCACCCTCAAAGTCGCCTCACAGCATTCAAAGTGCTTAGTAAGGACGGGAGTACCCGATATTACGGCGGTACTGATGATGCACAAATTAAGCTTAACCCACATGATAGTAGTGATACACGCATCCTTGCTTGGATGCTGAGTGAAGTGAAAGACAACCTCAAAAATGATGATACGGCCATCAAATATACATATGGTTTGATTGATGGAGCGACCTCAAACACAAGCACTGAGCAAGTACTTAAACAGATCTCTTACAGTCAAAATACCATCGACTTAAGCTATAACATAGCCAGTGTTCCACGCAGTATTGGTTATATTGCTGGTGTGAAGCGATTAGAGTCTGCTCAGTTGAGCAAGGTTGAGGTGAAAAACCACGATGGGCTTTACCTGCGTCACTATAAGTTAACTATCGAACCTAACGAGCAAAGCGGAGTGAGGCAGTTATTGCAAATTCGCGAATGCGCAGGGCAGGATAATGGTAGTAATAACCTATGCCGTAAACCGATAGAGTTTAAGTATCACGGTTATGATGTGGACACTCAATTTGGTGGTACTGAGCATTTGTTTTCTGGCTCAACTATAGTCGCTCACACGCTAGTTGATCTTTATGGTGACGGTAAACCGCTCGTGGCCGTTTTAAAGAAATTCACGCCACCTGGTGAGCAAGTAGAATATCAGCTCTGTGTAAATGAAACTTTTCACAATGAAATATGCAGCCAAGAGTTTACTAGAGGTACAGATGCTTCTGCGGTACAGATGCTCGCTGTCGACTACGATAATGACGGTAAGCAAACCCTGTGGGTTAGCATGCGAGATACTTATGACAGTTCGGACTCTGTTTACTGGAAAGAGTTTTACAAAAAGGGCAGCATTTTAGATTCTAGAGGGTTACCAATCCGTTCAAATAGCAATGGAAATAACAATGGTGGCGGAGATGGCGGTGGGGGTGAACAGCCTTATAGTATGCAATTGCTTGACGCAAGAGCGAGCACCCCTACCACAACGAACGTGTTTATGACCGATTTGCGTTTTGCGGACCTAAATGGAGATGGTTATTTAGATCTTGTATATAAAATGGGCAATGGCACTGAAGCGTTTTCATCGGCTTTCTATGGTCGTATGTGGCTCCCACAGTCAGGGGTATTTGACGGTGGCAAAAAACTGACACAAGAAGGCATGGGACTTGCGCATAAATGGGATAGTGACAGCTCAGAAAAACTATATAATAGTCAGTATTTTGTACTTGATTTTAACTTTGATGGCTTGAGTGATATCTTGTCTATGGTATGTAAAAAAGACCGTTGTGAGCACAATGAAGACTTTACCGGCGCTTCTTTATATCTCAATACAATTGGACAAAGCAATGACAGGCATGAGCCTAAATATTTCCAAAAAATTGATTTAATAGATGGTAATTTGACGCACCTGATGCCGCTAGATGCAAATGGGGACGGTTTCACAGACATCCTTTATTTTAACCTCCAGCGTGACTATCAAGAGTGGCGATTATATATCAACGATGGAACACAGTTAGATCTCAACCGAAAAGATGCACAATTAGGGGAGTTATTTTTTAAAGCGCAAGGTTTGACGGTATCTGGGCATCAAGGAGGGATCCCGCCATTGGTTGCTGATTTAGACCGAGATGGTTTGGTAGAGCTGTATTTTGGTACTTACGGATCTACAAGTTTAAGCTCATATGAGTGGGATCACTCCGCAGGTAAATTTGTCAAAATGGCTAAAAATCTCCAGGCGTTTAAGATGAGCAGAGGGCACACTCAATATTTTGTTGATTATAATCAAGACAGTTTGGTGGATTTGCTATTCGCCAGTAGGGTGACTGTTGGTGCCAAGTCTAATTTAGGTAATGCACCTTACCAAGGTATGCTCAAAGCCGTTGTAGAGGGTCATGGCATACGTACAGATGTTGAATATGGGCTCATGTCTGACTCAAACTTGTACCAAAAAAGTACAGGTGCTGATGCGCTTACACAGACTCAATTAAAAATTACCGAGCTAGCGGGGACTGCCCCATTAGTGAAGTCGGTAAAAACAGATGCACCTACTATCCATGGCCATAGCCGTTTGTCTGTTGATTATCAGTATGGTGGCGCGCGAGCACAGTTTGGTGGGCGTGGTTCACTTGGTTTTGCTGAGCTGTCCACAACAACCCTAAAAGACGGGGTGAAATTTAAAACAACAACCCAATATAACCAAAATTTCCCTTTGGTCGGTATGCCAATCTCGACCACAAAATATGCAGACGGGACTCTACTGAGTGTTGCGAAAAATGACTATGAAAGTAACCCAGTTAGTGTCGGTAAACGTAATCGATATCGCCCTTATAAGAAAATAAGTAATGAGTGCACAGCGCAAATTGACTACGATATAGAAAATTGGTCGGTCAGTAAATACGCGTGTAGTAGCTCAACTTTTGTCTCAGATGACTTTGGTAATTCGACAGATATCACCATAGGTACATATGAGGCAATTAGTGCGCAAGATGCAATCAATTTTGTAGAGCCTAGCGGAACTAAGCTTGGTGCAATCAGTACACAAGTGACCACAAATGACTTTGACAATGACGAGTATAAAAAAAAGTTGGGTCGACTGGTTTCAACGACGGTGACACTAAGCAAAGATGGTTTTAGTGGCACTCGAGTATCACAATCGAGTTTTGACTACTATCAAGATGGGCCTTTCAAGGGCATGTTGAAAGCAGAAAAAACGATTCTGCCAGAAGCGCATAAGGAGCAGGGTAAAAAGTGTAATTCTGAACTCACAACGACCTATGTGTACGACTCTTTTGGTAATACCACTGAAGTCAGTACTCAGCCTACCCACTCAGGCACTACAAACTCAGTTGAATGCGGTAAGATATCGGCCCGTAAGAAAATAACCACATATGATGATGAAGGCCGTTTTGTAATAAGCCAGTCAAATAGTGTGTTTACGGAAAAAACCATTGCGAGTGACAAGCGCAATGCATTTGGCCAACCTACAGAGGTGAAAAATGCTGATAAAGTTGCGACGCACTTTTACTATGATGAATTTGGTTCAACCCTAGGTGCATTTGCAGCAACAGGAGAGCTCACCAAAACGATTAATGTTCAATGTGAAAGTGACATCGGTTATTGTGCGTTTATTTCCGAAGAGTACAAAAATGACACGCGTGTGAAACGCACCTTTGTTGATCGTTTAGGCCGTGCATATAAAACTGAGCTGATGGACGTCAATGGCAAAACGTATACAACTCACAATGAGTATGACATACATGGTCGGGTAACAAAGTCCTATTCTACGACATACTATTCAACCGACTTTGGCCAAGTTGAAAATACATATAATGCTTTTGATACCTTGTTAAAGTCTTCAGATATAGAAAACGGAGTACACTCGACCTATAGCCGCTCCGGTTTAATTGAAACGCTGTCTCTATCTGGAAACATTGACGGTGCCAATGGTGGTACGTTGAGCACAATCACAACCTACAATAAATTTGGTCAGGTTGCCTCTGTCACCGATGCACGCGGAAATGTGCTTACGTATACATACGATATCACTGGCAATCAAGAAAGTGTGAAGTCGAGCGCGGATGAAGGTGCCGATGGCAATACCCAGTTGCAAGTATTCACTTATGACTACCTTGGACGCAAAGTCAAAATGCAAGACGTGGACTCAGGGACTTGGGAGTATAAATACAACGTATTTGGCGAGCTCGTATGGCAAAAGGATGCACGCGGTGTTGAGACCGACATAAAGTACGATGATTTGGGCCGAAAGAAGGAGGCAGGGACTAGCACATTTAACTATCAGGCACATCAACTTGAGTATGAACAAAAGGGGCAATGGAAGCGATCGTATTATTATGATAACTATGGTCGACCAAGTGGTAGCGTAACCTCTGTCAAAGGTAATCAGTGTGGTGTATCGGTTGATGCAAACATAGGTGATATTCGCATTAGCGATGCCAGCTTGCGAGATCCACTGACCAGTGGCTGCGTTATTCAGCAAACTCTTTATGATGCGCGTGGCCGAGTTTGGCAACAGTTTGATGACTATCGTCGTGAAGCTTCCGGCACATATCTGGAAGCGCGTGGCACACGCTTTGAGTATCAAAATGAGCAGTTATATGCCAGATATGAAGCCCGAGAGGGAGCGCAAGGTAGAGCTTACTTTAAAGTTCATAACACCAATGATAGAGGTCAAATCTTAGACTACTACAAAGGCAGGCAACTTGTTGTACTTGAACATCATAGCAACGGTATGCTTAAGAGCAAAAAGGTAGGGGAGATCTTTGCTGAGTCTTATGACTTTGATGGTATAGGTAATCTGACTAGCCGCTCTGACGGACGCCTCAATGATCCTGGTGAGCTGACCAATACGCAAGATTTTAAATATGATGCGCTTAATCGTTTAGAAACGGTCACAAAAAATGGTGTGACTAATCGTTACGGATACGACGAAAATGGCAATTTAACGTCTAAAGATGGTTGGACGCAAACCTATGGAGCGACTGGTAAACCATTACATGCTATCGCAAAGCGTGAAAAGTACAACGACGTGCTTAAGCGAAATGTAGCTGAATCGTTCGATTATGATGCGAATGGCAACCAAACTGGCATGAGCAAAGATGGCATAACCTATCGGACAGTTAAATACAACGACCGTAACAAAGTTAGCTCTATTACTGCGAACAATGAAACGGTTACATTTGAATATGACGCAAACAACAGTCGTTACAAGCGCGAAGACAATGAACAAACGGTTTATTATGTTGGCGCGTTGGAGCTAACTTATCCGAAAAGCTCTGAACTGACCACGAATGTGATCAAGCGCTATGTAGGAAATGATGCAATTCAAAGTTACACCGTAGAAGTCGCTGCTGATGAATCAATTAGCTCTCATGCAGAACTTAAGTGGTTGTTTACCGATTATCAGGGTTCAATAATCGCGATTACGAATGAGAAGTATAAGATACAACAAGAGTTTACATACGATGCATTCGGCAAACAGTCAGTCATAAAACCAACGGCAGTAGAAGCTGCCATGAATTATGATCTACAAACCGCTGTGCTTGGCGAAATATTTGGTAACCTACGTGGTTATACTGGTCATGAGTCTCTTAAGTTGGGTGATGATAACCGCGTCATTCATATGAATGGTCGGATCTACGATGCAGGTACCGGTCGGTTTATGCAGGCCGACCCGTTTGTTCAAGCGCCGGGGAATTTGCAGAACTATAACCGATATAGTTATGTGCTGAATAATCCGATGTCGTATACAGATCCGAGTGGGTATTTGTTTAAGAAGTTGTTGAGTACAGTCCAAAAGGTTACTGGGACAGGGCACTTATTAAGAGCTATAGCTAAAGTCCCAATACTGAATGCTGCTGTTCAAATTGGTATCGGTATTGCTTGTAGTGCAGCAGCCCCAGCATGTTTGGCGGCATTTAGTGGTGCACAGACATTTGCAGTTACTGGAAGTTTGGGGTCAGGGATAAGGGCTGCAGCTATAAGTTATGCTACAGCAAAAGCTTTTCAAGCTATTGGAGATAAATTTACCAAAACGGGTCGCTTCTTTGGTGCTGGTGTTAAAAATGGTTTTTATCATATATCATCTCATGCACTTGTTGGGGGAATTTCTTCTACGTTACAAGGAGGGAAGTTCGGACATGGGTTCTTTAGTGCAGGTATAACTAAGGGGTTAACTCCTCATTTTGAAGGTATTGGTGGTTTTGATGTTAGTGGATACAACCCTGCTGAAGCTGTGATTGCGGGGGTGCTTGGTGGCACAATTTCTCACGTAACAGGGGGGAAATTTGCTAACGGTGCCATTACTTCGGCAATGGGGAACTTGTTTAATAATCAGCGGTCAAGAGTTGCACAAGAGGGTAATACTCCTTCGATAGCTGGTAAAGCAAAAGTTTCTCTTGGTTTTAGTGATGTTGCTGGTGGTGCTGCTCAGCATGCTTATGTGCTTGTAGAGGGGCCTGATGGTCAAGTCTATGCAATAAGAGGTGGGCCATCAGCTGGAGGAGGTTCTTCAGGAGGTTTACCTGTTGTCAGTGCTGGTGCTAGCGGCACAGGTTCTTCATCTTCGGGTAAATTTGGTAACTTAACAGTACACGAGGGAGCCACAGCACTAGCTATTGAGGGGCGTAGCGCTTCAGTTGGAACACAGCTTGTCGGCTATTTTGACAATTACGATAATGTTGTTAACACACTGTCTGCTTATGGTGCTTCTGTAAATGACTCAAATATACCTTACATGCCGTTGTCGACTAACTCTAATTCTTTTGCTTTTGGAGCTGCACAGCAAGTATTGGGGTTTCGGCCAGGAAGCAATTTTAGAACTCCGGGTAGCGAAACTGTTCTTCCAGTGAAATAACTAGGTGTCATTTATGTTCATCAAAAAATTGTACGTGTTGATATTATCACTTGTGATAATGACTGCATTGTGTTTTGCGTTGTCGCCGAAAGGAAAAGTTATGAGAGAAGAAATTGGATCTAAAGACATTAGGGACAATATTAAGGTCGGTGTGTCGCTTGATGAAGTGAAATCTTACTTAGATGCAAGGGGAGTAAAATACTTTTCTGAGGAAAAAGAGGACATCAAGCCAGTAGTTGATGGTGATTTTACTATTCAGTTAGTATTTACAATTGGAAAAGATGTTTCTGGCAGCGGCCTAAGTAGTGTTGAAAAATATACTTTGGTATTTGTTAGGTTCGATGAAAACTACTCAGTAATTGATTTGAAAATGGAGTATGCCTACAAAGGGCTATAAACAATTTAAAAACCTGAGTATAAGGGCATATATGGACACTCCATTTATGTCAAGTTAAGTAAATTTATAGATTGTAAAAAACACTCAATTTAAAGCCTCAGCACTTGCTGGGGCTTTTTTGTTTCTGGTCACGTTTCGCCGTTTTTTTGGTCACGCCTATTTGACCTTGGTGGTCGCGTCTATCGACTTTCTGGTCCAAGTGGAGTGCTATATACAAATGTATATAGCGGTGTATGTGACCAGCGGTGTCACTTTACTGTTGCCACATGGTCGATTAGCCGCGACCACGTTGGTCAATCAAATTTAACCAAAACGGGTTGGTCAGTTGTGAGGAAGTGATAATTTAAGGTACAACTGACGGTTTGGAAAAAGTTGTAAGTATTCTGCCAAGTCAGTTTTAAATCTATGACTTAAAGGGAGTGGTTCTCTGTATGATTTATTTCTGATCTGGTTCAGATTCTTTGTTAGCCAATATAATCCTCTTCCTGTTGTTGGTATGCTGTATTCAATATTAGCGTGAACTTTTTCTAGCTCGCTGATGATTTGGCCCTCATCAGCTTCTATATACAATTCTATAAATTTGAAAAAGCTCCTATCTCGCCCTAAGCTAAATGCTTTGTAATAAAGTTGATATAAAAATTTTAGCTTTGTAATGAAGTGATAAAGTTCTATTCCTCTAAAATAATCTTCACCATCTGAATTGAAAAATAACACGCCATTTTTAAGTTGAGAAATTGCATATAAAATCTTTTCAATATGTGGGAAAACATAGGGTTCAAATGCTAACACAGCTAATTGTAATTTTATTTTTTCTATGAGTGCCATGTGTACTTTTATTTTTGAACTGATTTTGTGAAATCTGAACAATATAAGTAGATATATTAAGCGGTGTATCAGAAATAAGTCACGGCCGGGCTGTAAAAGACGTTTCTTTATAGGCTTAAAATACGGCATATCAGTTGATGAGTATGGAAGTAGGAGTTTGTAAGGTATGTGTATAGGAAGCCCGGTTAATAATTTTTTGATGTTTTCGCGGCTAAATTCCAAAGGATCTAAAAGGCGCCATAAAGGGCTTTGGTAAAATTCTTCACACAGATAAAAAGATGACTCTTTACACACGGTTTTTCTAGTACGCAAGCTAACACCATATTTCCCGGATTGGATCCTGTTTGCTGTACTCGACGGTTTATCTGACTGCTTATTTATCCATTTCTTTTTTAGCAGTTGATCAAAATATTGTGCACTGGGGATTGCGCCTCTCTTATATGCGACTAGGTCACGCCAACATTGTCCACGTAAATATGCTGTATTTGGGCTTAATTTAAACGCAAAAATTACATGTTGTGACCAAGGAGTCGTGAGTGGGTCTTTATCTATCATTGAGTTACCTCACGAATTCTGAGTTTATTTCTGTCACTTTTAAAAAAAAAGTGACAGTAGCACTTTTTAAGTTTAGTGCTATTTTTGCAATATTGATTGTGTCGATGAGGTGAATGGGAGGGTCTATGTCAGCGGTTTCATGCAATTTGCCAAGTGGGTCCACACACTCAGATTCAGGTAAGCCTGACTTTGAAAAGGTCTTGGTAGCCAAATACGGTGTATTGATCCCTCCGGCAGAAGTATGGCGAGTGTTGGGCTACCCAAGTCACAATGCATACAGAAAAGCAATTCAAAAGAAAGAGTTACCTATTCCAGTATTCCAGATTAATAATAGAAAAGGCAGGTTTGCGTTTTCTATAGACGTGGCTAATTGGGTGAATCGCATATGGGAGGAAAAAGTGACAAAAAACACATGAACCTAAATATTGTTACGGCACATAAAGCGAAAAAGCCAAAGTTGTAGCTTTGGCTCTCTCTAAAATAGTCGAATTTCTTCCGTCCGACTATTTGAGTAAAGCTTGAAATCGATAACCTGTCAACTCATACAATGTGACTGGTCAGTGGGTGTGTGCCTTTTTTTGGAGGCATTTATGCTAACTTTCGATAAACTCAGAGAAATCACACGGGTCTGTGAACTTAGGCCTGATTGTAGTACCCGAGAGGGAGGAGAACTTACTAATTGTTCCCATCAAGTTTTTGGGAAAATGAAAAAAATAGTCCAAAAATCGCAGCTGTCTTTTGCGTATGTTGACTCTATTAGCGATGACGCTATTGCTAAGATTTTTTATCCTAATTTAATTAAGCGAGTACGCAAAGGTAAGCGCTTACCCTGCAAAGAACGGATCATCGAAACCAGAGTAAAAAGGAAAGGGAAAAGAAGGCTTACTTGGGCAAAACTGTTCTTAGAATACGAATCAGTAGATGAAAAAACGGCTTATCGGCTAACTCAGTTTAAATTTCTAGCCAGACAAATGATATTAGAGTATCAAGCGTCAATGAAACAGTTTTATGAGCCTGGAGAATGCCTATTTATCGACTATGCAGGGCTAACTGTTTCAGTGAAAGAAAATGGCCGAGTAACTCGCTTATTTGTATTTGTCGCTGTGTTGGGGTTTTCAAAAAGGTTGTTTGCTTTTGCTACTCGGGGTATGACCACCAGGGATTGGCTTTTAGCGCTTAAAAAGGCATTTAATTTTTTTGGCGGCGTTACTGAAGTGGTCCATAGTGATAATACAGTAGCGTTGGTTAAAAAGTCGGGGTTACTCCCTTTATATACCGATGAAGCAAAACATTTTTTTAGATTTTATAACTGTTTAGCAGATACATCGCGTGTAGCAAAATCGCAGGATAATGCTTTGGCCGAAAATGGTGTCAGTATAGTGACGTATCGCATTCTCAATTATATGCAAGACATGATGTTTACCAGTGTGGATGATGCGAATGCATATATTCTTCGTGAAGTGAACAAGATAAATGCTGCTAAGTTTCAATCTGAATCATTCAGTCGGGATGACTTATTTTACAAAAGTGAAAAAGGCACACTGGCCGATTTACCTAAACATGAATATCAGCACATCATTTATCAGAAGTTATTAACGGTTCCAAAAACATACCTGATTTCATATGAAGGGCATCTTTATTCTGTACCCCATAAATATATTGGAAAGCGGGTGGAAATACGCGTGTATGAAAATGGTGTAATGGATATACTCAACCGACATGAACTCGTTACTCAACATCATGTTAGCAAGCACACAAGTGGCGCGACGATTGTTCGAGAACATATGCCTATTGCCCATCAAAAGGATGCTGAAAAAACAAAAGAGTTTTTTGTTGCTTGGGGACATGAGATCGGGGTTGCTGCTCAACAGATGACGCTAAAGCAATATGACTTTACCAGAAACACGCGCTCTCGACATATTGGTAAACGGTGTATAGCGCTTCAGAAATGCTGTAATAAAGTTGGTGCAGCTGTTTTTGAAAGGGCCTGCGCTTACGCACTGGAAAAGCAACAATATCATCCTACTTACGTCGACATGGTCGCAAGGGCGAGACCATGGGAGTTTTTAGCCGAAACAAAACCTGGGTTCAAACACGATAACATTCGTGGACCTGAATACTATGGAGGCTCTTCTCATGGATAAACTAACAATTAAGCAGTTGTGTGCCAATTTACGTTTAAGTGAGCTGTCAATTGCATTTGAAGAACAGTATCGAGAAAGTGCATACAAAAACATGGTTTTTGAGGACCGTTTACGTGAGTTACTTCAAGTTCAATATGATGCTGACAATGTAAAGCGCAGAGCTAGAATGGGGCAACAAGCGAACCTCAGGTGGCCAGATGCGACCATTGAAGACTGTTTTAAACGCCATATAGAGCATCGACGACTTCTCGCGGACATTTTAATGGAATTCGATTGGGTAGGCAGAAACGAAAACATTGTGATCACAGGTAAAACAGGCGTCGGTAAAACTCATCTAGCTTGTGCAATTGCCAATGCGGCGATGAATAAGGGTATCACAGTACTATTTAAACGTTTTTACAATCTTTTGTTGGAGTTAGTCGCTGCGGAAAATGAAATGAATCTAAAGCGCTTTAGAAACAAATTGAATCGTACGAATATAGTGATATTGGATGATTGGGGCCTTGCCCCCTTGTGTGATAGAGAGCGTCATTTACTGTTTGAGTTCATAGAGTCACGAGAGTGTAAAGCGTCACTGATCATCACATCACAGTATGACACTAAAGATTGGTATGGTGCGTTCCAAGATCATACTTTAGCTGACTCAGTTCTGGATAGAGTTGTATCTTATGCACATGTCATAAAGTTGGAAGGTGACTCAGCTAGGTGTATTGCACGCGAGGGAGAAGACAATGAATAAGTCAAAACCCTCGAATGTGGCACAGTTTGACCAGAACGTTTTTGAGCAGACATTACCACAGATCAGCCATTATTATCGTCAGTCACTTTTATCGTCGAGTGAAACTATTCAGTGGTTCAACGAGCGGCTGGAGACCAAAAAGCTCTGTCTGCCTTTACTTGGATATGCAAATAGGACGTTGGGAAACAAGCTTTTGTCACCGCGCAGTAAAGAAGGGCAGCTCTTACGCGGTGCGCTTAAGCGTTTAGGAATATTGAAGCCAAGTGGTCATGAAAGGCTTAGTGGCTCAGCGCTCGTTTTATTGCATTGCGGCTCAGCACTTCACGCTATTTACGGTGAGCGCATAGGTCGATGCTCTGGTCACTGTAGCAGGCAGCAGTGGCTTGTATTTCAAAGTGAATTAGAGATATATAAGCCACCTTCGGACTTAAAAACAGCCTATCTGATGGCTATCACCCTTCAATCTAAGTATGAGGAGGCTAATCATGCATAAGTCTATTACTGTGTTTGAGCAATCTATACTAGAGAGCTACGGAGAGCGCCGCCTTGCAGATGGCTACTCAGTTAATACTGTTGAAAAGCAAAGTAATAATTTACAGCTTTTTTTGATCTGGTTGCATACGCAAACACAACAGTGCCTAACAGGTGTAAACCAAAAGCACTTCGACCAATATAAGGTTTATCTTTGCCGCTATGTAAGCCCTAAAACTCATGCAAAGCTTAACCCTACGACTTGCCGTAAACGGGCCACGGATGTTCGTACATTTTATAAAGAGCTCATGTTTATGGGCATTTTAAAGAGTAACCCTTTACAGAATGCCAAAAGCCCGAAGGCCCCCAAGCCGGTTGTAAGGGCTTTACTCACTCAAGAGCAGGTTGAGTGGTTGATGAGCCAAACAGTGGATTTTGGCATGTATGGGCTTAGGGATAGAGCTATTTTAGAGTGCTACTATGGTGTGGCGGCGCGAAGAATGGAGCTGGCAGAGCTCACTTTGAAAGATATACAACTTGAAGGTGAAAAGTGTTTTGTGCTTGTTGAAAAAGGTAAAGGTGGAAAAGGTCGATATATTCCACTTTATCCTAGGACCGCATTTTGGTTGAGTCAGTACTTAAAGCATGTTCGACCCAAGTTAGCATCACTTTGCTCGAGTTTACATGTGTTTTTAGACAGCAGAGGCAAAAAGTTTAACGGCGCACAATTAAGCAGGCTTGTACGTAAGTACCTGTTAATGGCTGGCTTGGATGTTGGTGCAGCATGCAATGCACTGCGCCACTCTGCGGCAACACACCTGATGGAACATGGCGCAAATGTAAGAGACATACAGGAATATCTAGGACACTCAGATATCTCTACAACGCAAGTATATTTGACAGTGACGCAACTGCAATTAAGGAAGACGTTAAGTAGGTGTCACCCCGCAGCACTGAGTGAGGCACCAAAAGTGCTTTCATTAAAAGGTTATTTGGATTGATTGTACTAACTTTAGGCAAATACATAGCCGACTGCAGCAATGCTGTCGGCTTTTTTAATCACATTGATGCAAGCTTTGTGAGTGTTTTTGCTTGGCGTAGTTTTGCGAGGTTGGTTTCCGATCTTACGATCTGCTTGCCCTCATTAGTACTTAAATCCAAGTCAGACTTAACCTTAATTGAAGGCCTTTGAACTAACTTCACACCATAATCTTTCATTTTATATCTCCTGAGAAGCTATGTATGAAGAATACAACAAATCTGCAAATTGGCCAATGGTTAGCTCGCCTAGCACTAGGTCAACCATCGCATCAGCAAGCATTTCGTTATCGGTTTCAATCTCATAGCTATTAATTGACAGATATTCTAAGCAAGTAATAAATCCAGTTCTTTTGTTTGCGTCTGAAAATGCATGCGCAACAGCAATAGAGTGAGCATATTTAGCCGCGATTTCAAATATATCATCGAGACCATCATAACAAATAGCATTATCAATCCTGGCCAGTGCGCCCTTTAACTTACCTATATCATTATGACCGATAAAACCAGGCTCGGTAGCTTGAATATAGGCGTTTATTTCCACAACACGTTCAGGGGGAAATATCAATACAGCCATAATTTCTTTGTCTTATAAACGATGTACCGACATGATACCCCATTTAAGTCACAACTTTCCAAAATAAGGCTGATTATTTTACTAAGTAGTTTATTGTTGTATTCAAGATCTCACTCGCCCATATGAATGGTCGGATCTACGATGCATATACAGGCCGATTTATGCAGGCAGATCCGTTTGTGCAAGCGCCGAGTAATTTGCAGAACTATAACCGATATAGTTATGTACTGAATAATCCGCTGTCTTATACGGATCCGAGTGGGTATTTCTTCAAAAAGCTATTAAAAGGAGCGATGAAGCTCAGTGGTAGCTGGTATGTTTATCGCTTTCTTAATAAAAATCCGCTATTGCGGAATCTGGTCAATGTAGGTCTAAATTTTGTGCCTGGTTGCACAGCTTGGTGTTCAGCATTGTTTACTGGAACATCAAAATTTGTTGAATCTGGTAGTTTAGGTAAAGCATTTAAATCAGGTTTAACGTCTTATGCTACAGCTTGGGCATTTAGCCAAATTGGTGATGCGTTTGGTGCAAAGGCTGGCTTTTGGAAAGAAGGTGGCATAGCTCATTTGGGAGCACATGCCTTAACTGGAGGCATTATTTCTGATGTCCAAGGAGGCAATTTCGGGCATGGATTTTGGAGTGCAGGTCTTACCAAAGGCGCTCAAGTTTCTGGCATCGTAAACATGGACAATGTCGTTATAGGTACCGCTCAGTCCATGGTTATTGCTGGTACTATTTCGAAGTTAACTGGAGGAAAATTTGCGAATGCTGCAGTGACAGGTGCATTCCAGTATTTGTATAATGCGAAGGGTGGAAAGTTCTCAAAAGCAGGGAAACGTGCAGCTGATGCATTAGCAGGGAAAAAACTGACTCAAAATGAGAAAATAGTGACATATGCTCAAGAGTTAATGGATGCAGGTTTCAGTGCAGAAGAGGCTTTGAATAGAGCAAATACAAGGTATAGTATTACAACGCCGTATAAGCGACCTTCAGGCGCGACGACCCCGGCCCAACGACAGCTTGTTCAAGGTAAGGCCTGTGTAGACTGCGGCATTACTACATCAAAACAAGTAGCTGACCACAAAACACCGCTTGTAAAGGAGTATTATGAAACAGGTACTATTAATAAACCATATATGAAGAGTTTGGATGCGGTTCAACCGCAGTGTCCAACATGTTCCGCAAAACAAGGGGCTGAAATGAGTAGATATTCTAGGCGATTAAAAAAGGAGCTAGGACTATGACATCTAAAACAAGAGAAAAGTTACAAAAAGAACTTTGCAATGTGTATGGTTCTGACTTCCTTGCTGCTCCCAGAGAGTTGAAGGTAGGTATATCTTTAAATGTTCGCGAAGGAATAGTGCCTATAAATGGATTACGTCATCCGCCAGTTGGCGATACAACTGGCTGGTATATTTACGCCGGAGAAGAGATGTCAATAGCTCCAGACTTTTTCCAACCTTTACATGTCGAACATCTAAGTGATTGGTGCCCCGAAGTGGAAAAGTATTTAGGTTTATCTCCGGGGTGGAGGTTTCTAATTGCTGGTGATTACGAAGATGTTTGGTATGACGAAACTCTTCTCGATACTTAAAAAGTATCGATGATGGAAAATAGTTGTAAAATATGGACACTCCACTTATGTCAAGTTGAGTAAGTCTATCGGGGCAGTTATTACTGCCTCGAAACAAAGATTAAAGACACCTAATCCAAAGCCCCAGCACCGCTGGGGCTTTTCTATTTCTGGTCGCGTTTCACCGATTTTTTGGTCACGCCTATTTGACCTGTGTGGTCGCATCTATCGACTTTCTGGTCCAAGTGGAGTGCTATATACAACTGTATATAGCGGTGTATGTGACCAGCGGTGTCACTTTACTGTTGCCACATGGTCGATTAGCCGCGACCACGTTGGTCAATCAAATTTAACCAAAACGGGTTGGTCAGTTGTGAGGAAGTGATAATTTAGGGTACAACTGACGGTTTGGAAAAAGTTGTAAGTATTCTGCCAAGTCAGTTTTAAATCTATGACTTAAAGGAAGTGGTTCTCTGTATGATTTATGTCTGATCTGGTTCAGATTCTTTGTTAGCCAAAGCATAATAAACATGACACCCATCTTAATTTGGGAATAGTGTAAGAAGCCGTCTATGCTTTAATAAATGTTAAAGTATGGATGGCTTTTTTTATGGCAATAGCAAGGAAGAGACAGGTTAGCTTGGTGGATACCAAGTATTACCACTGTATATCACGATGTGTACGACGCGCGTTTTTATGCGGAGAAGATAAGGCAACGGGTAAGTCGTTTGAGCATCGCAGAGGGTGGGTTGAAGAGAAGCTACTACAACTTGCTAAGGTGTTTTGCATTGATGTATGTGCTTATGCGGTGATGAGTAATCATACGCATATTGTTTTGTATGTAGATGATAAAAAAGCAAAACGACTAAACGATAAAGCCATTCTTATTCGTTGGCATAAACAGTTTAAAGGAAATACATGTGACACCCACTCAAATTTGGGAAGAGTTAAAAAACATATGACACCCACTCAAATTTGGGAATAGTTTAAGAAGGCAGTCTCAACATGGAAGTGCACCAACCTTTTCATTATAGATTTCAAATGGTGTTTTGTAACCGAGGCACCTTCTGGGTTTTGAATTTAATTTATGCTCTATTTCTTTTATTTGCTTATCGGTTACTGTTGAGAAGTCAGTGCCCTTAGGTAAATACCTTCGAATTAGACTATTCACTTGTTCAACAGCGCCCTTTTCCCAGCTGTGGTAGGGTTGGCAAAAGTAAGATTCACACATCAATTTCTCGTTTGTTTTTATGTGTCGTGTATTTTCAGAGCCATTGTCATAGGTAATTGATTGAACGAACTCGGGAGGGTGTAAACTGAGTCGTTTTATTAGCGCATTACTAGTGACAAGCGCCGTTTTGGCACCTAGTTTACTGATATGAACTAACCTAGTTGCTCTTTCAACAATGACATTTAGCGCAGATTTTTTGTGCTTGGATACAACAGAGTCACTCTCCCAATGACCTAACTCAGAGCGATCATTTATATACTCTGGCCGCTCTAAAATGCTTGTTTTCGCGGCGCTTTTTTTGTTGTAACGGCGTACAGGGTATCTTTTTCGGCGTTTTTTGTGCTTTCTAGGTAAGCAAGTAATCATTATAGGAAAGGACTTATAAATGAATTGATAAATTGACTCATGACAGACGTAAGGTGCTTCGCTAGTGAGCTTGAGGCGTCCTGAGATTGTCTGTGGAGACCATCCTTCCCTGAGCTTATCCATGACATATAATCGAGTCTCTGTTGTCTTCAATTTCTCTCGTTTTGCCCGTTTGCTCATTCGGGCTTTGTACATATCCTGTGCTGGATTAGGGTAATACGTTGGCACGTAATAATTGTAGATATTTCTTTTTAGTTCTCGGCTAATAGTCGAATGAGAGCGCTCGAGTAATCGAGCTATTTCACGGATAGTTTTATCTTGATAGTGAAACCAGTTAAAAATTAGCTTCCGCTCTGTGTGACTCAAATGCGAGTATTTTTGACCCATCGTGCACCTCTATCATTGTTAACATAAACTATAGGTGGTGCACTTCCATTTAGAACATGCGGAAGCCGTCTATGCTTTAATGAATGTTAAAGAATGGATGGCTTTTTTTATGGCAATTGCAAGGAAGAGACAAGTTAGCTTGGTGGATACCAAGTATTACCACTGTATATCACGCTGCGTTAGACGCGCGTTTTTATGCGGAGAAGATAAGGTAACAGGTAAGTCATATGAACACCGAAGAGGGTGGGTTGAAGAGAAGTTACTACAACTTGCCAAGGTGTTTTGTATCGATGTATGTGCTTATGCGGTGATGAGTAACCATACCCATCTTGTTTTGTATGTAGATGATAAAAAAGCAAAACGGCTAAATGATAAAGCCATTCTTATTCGTTGGCATAAGCAATTTAAAGGGACTTGGCTAACTCATAAGTTTGTCAGCGGAGAGTCACTGAGCAATTCAGAGCGATGTTTGCTGTCAGAGTTGATAGACGAATACAGAAAACGCTTAGCGGATATCAGCTGGTTTATGCGAACGCTCAACGAAGATATTGCGCGTAAAGCCAATAAAGAAGACGGTTGTACAGGCCGTTTTTGGGAAGGGCGATTTAAATCACAAGCTTTGTTAGATGAAGCCGCGTTGGCAGCGTGCTTAGCATATGTTGATTTAAATCCAGTCAGAGCTAAAATGGCAGAGACTCCTGAAGAATCAGACCACACCAGCATTAAAAAGCGCATTGAAACAGCAAAAGAGGGGAAACAACCTAAGTCACTCATGCGTTTTGTAGGCAACCCAAGAAAAAACATGCCAAAGGGCTTACCGTTTGAATTTAAATATTATTTAGAACTTGTTGATTTAACTGGTCGGTGTATGCGTGAAGACAAGCGCGGATTTATCACAGACTCTCAGCCAATTTTAGCAAGGCTTAATATCCAACCAGAGAATTGGTTAAAGCTAACTACTAAATTTACCAAAGTGTTTAAGGGCTCGGTGGGAAGACCTGACGCCAAGCAAAAATACTGTGAACATTTAAAGTTAAAACGGCGAGCCTACTTGACTCAGTGTAGCGAACTACTTGCTTAATCAGTAATACACATAAAAACCCAATATAAAGGTAGCTTTTAAAAGTTACCGCGGTTAGCCATGTCTTAAATTTCAAAAAGCACACAGAATTTAGCAATTTATCAGGCGATCAAAATGAATTGAGCAATTCTGAGGGGGTTGTTCCTGCTTAGAATCTTATTGAGGCGTAACTGTGATATAAATGGGTG
>NZ_AUXY01000074.1 GCF_001625695.1 Pseudoalteromonas luteoviolacea H33-S | reverse complement strand
TTCACCTTGCGCAAAAGTAACATTGCTCCGCAATGTGTATTTTGCACTTAACTTGATAATTATCTGTTTTTAAAGCAAACTCATCTTACCTCTCTCGTATTTTAAGGAAAAGGTATGGATACTGAGTTGTTTTCCTTTGCATTTAATCTGTTTTTATTTGTGGGGGTTGTGATTGCTTTTAAAGATCGCGCCCGTATAGATAAACTCGCGAAAAAGGTTATACATCTTCAAAAAATCATCGACTTTCAAACAGCGCAGATTGATAAGCTCAAACAAGCGTTGAGTGAGTCTGAGCCAGCACACTTATCTACCCCAGCAAAGCCGGATGTAAAAAGCCCGCCAAAGCAAACGCTTCAAAAGCAATTTACACTGCCCGAGTTCAACTTAGAAACGTTACTAAAAGGCAATGGTATTTTCTGGTTGGGCGCACTGATTTTATCTATTGGTGGGATTTTCCTCGCCAAATATTCGATTGAGGCCGGCCTTATGCCACCGGTAGTGCGCGTTGTTTTAGGCGCTTTGTTTGGCTGTGCATTAGTCGTAGGTGCTGAACTGGTTAACCGCTATAAAGCTAAGCTGAATGTGAATACGCCCTACATCTCTGCGGCGCTTGCCAGTGGCGGTGTAATCACCTGCTTTGCTATGGTTTTGGTGTCGTTTAATCACTACCATTTTTTACCTGCCAACCTCGCCTTTGTGTTTTTAGCTGTTATTGCTCTGTGCGCTACCTATTTGGCACTGCGCTTCGGGCCTGTGCTTGCGGGCATTGGGATCATCGGCGCATATGCTGTACCGGCGCTTGTCTCCACTGGATCTAATAATATTGGGGCACTGTTGTTGTATGTGGCCTTTGTGTCATTATCTGCAGCGTGGGTTGCGGATTACGTCAAGCAAAAGTGGCTGTGGTGGCAAAGTTTTGTTGGCCATTGTGTGTGGTTTATCGGTGCCATTGTTTTAGGTGATAAAGGTGACTTTGCTGCTATTACCCTTTACACAGTTGCAACTCTATATTTTTATGTGCTCTCAAACCTACTTGGTTGGCGGCTTAAGTTAACCATGTATAATCCACTGCCCATTAAGTCATTATTGATGGCAAGAAGAGAGCAAGTCGCAACCCTTATCACTCTATTCTTGTTCGCCATTTACCTGATGTTTTCGCCCGTTTTCAGTCACATGGTGATAGCTGCTTTCATTGTCGCTGCCATCGCTTTTGCTTCAGCTTACAGGCATTGTGCCCTAGATACATGGCCATATTTGGCGCTGGGTTTTGCTTTGTTTATGTTTGGCAACATACATCAAAAAGTCGATTTTAGTGACATCCTCTATCCATTTACTGGCAAGTATTTGTTTATTCAGATCGCAGCATTGTTAGGTATGGCCTTTAGCGTCTTGATGATCAAACGTGATGCAGCACGCCATGCTTATTTACTGCTACTTGTGTTAGTGCCACTGAGTTTGTTTGGTCTTAGCTATATTTCACTGCCTGTGGACAGTGACGCCATTCTCTACCCTGTTTGGGCGTTTGAACTCCTGCTCATCGCCGCCGGCGCAGCACTTGCGGCTGCCAAATCATCAGTACCGTTACAGCGTGTGACATATTTAGTGTTAGCAAATGCCATGCTGACTTTGTGTTTGACCATGTTGTTATCTGCAAGCACGCTGACCTTGGCTATTACGGCGCAAGTCGCATCCATGAGCTATTTAAGCTGGAAATACAAGGTTGAGATCCCTGACTGGCTGTACAAAGCAGCTTTACTCGTTGTGGTTACTCGATTGTCGGTGGCCCCTTGGGTTGCTGATTACAAGCATGAAGCCATTTTAGGTATTCATTGGACACTCATCGTCTACCCAATTGCGATTGCTTTAGTGTGGTTTGCTGCAAAATATAACCCATCAAGAACGCTTAATACGTGGTTTATGGGTGTATTTATTCACTTATGTGCGCTGCTTGTCACCACCGAAACCAGTTATTTATTAGTCGGAGATTATCCTAATTTTGATAATTTAAGCTATCGAGAAGGCGTGGTGTTATCCCTAAACTGGTTAATTCTGGCCGGCGTATATTATTGGCGCAGCCAGCTAACGCGCAATCTGCAAAAACTGTATATGATTGGTGGTAGCATTTTACTCGGTGCAAGTACGCTAATACATGTGCAATTCTCCGTGTTTGAAAGCCCATTTGTATACAGCCAAAACGTAGGTGGCTATGTTATAAACTGGTTGTGGCTCCAATGGCTTGCACCTGTATTATGCCTGTATGGGTTTATGCATTTTAAACTTGTCAAAGCGCAGTTTAACCGTTTTATTTATGTGGCAATGGCCATATTTGGCTTTATGTTTATCAACGGCGAAATACGCACCTTGTTCAATGACGGCTTCATCAATTGGCATTTAGGGATGAAAGAAGCGGAGCTTTACACCTATTCGATTGTCTGGTTACTGATCTCAACCACAACCATTTTTGTCGCGCAGCATTTTAACCATAAGCACTTAATCAATATTGGTTTTATCGGTCTAGCTATGGTGATTTTAAAAGCCTTTATGGTCGATATGTCTAATCTTGAGGGGCTGCTCAGAGCCTTGTCATTCATTGGCTTAGGTTTGTGCTTGGTAGGTGTGGGTTGGCTATTTCAAAAAATGCAGCCAAAGTCCGCCACCAGCGCATCAAGCAAAGAGGATTAATCGCAAGTTATCATAAGCGAGTGCAAGTCACTCGCTTTTTTAATCACCAAAAGATTAACTTGTACTTTGCTTTTTACTGGGCAGGACTTCTGCAAAACCGTCATCATACAAGTCAATCACACTTTCAAACTCGTATTTTGGGGTCCAACCCAATTCCATCTGCGCTTTAGATGAGTCATAAACTCTGTCTAAGGTTTGTGGTAAAGACCAACCACGCTGTTCAAACACCGCCACTAATTTTGGTGATCGTGCACGTAAAACGGCCTCACAATCGTTAAATAATTGCTCACAGCAGCTGGGATCAAACGGTGTTTTGCCAGAAATAATAAAGCGATTAAAGCCAAATAACCTCTTTTCAATGGCGCAGCGGTGAGCACTGGCCACATCACGGTAGTCAATTCCTCGATTTAACCTATACAGTGCCATTTGCTCAACTGGCTCTGGAAAGCACCTCGACATTTGCAATACAGTTACGGGAAAATCACACGCATTACTTATCGCCTCAAGCGTAACCTCTGCGGCAATTTTAGTATGATGATAGATGGTTTTAGGTAAAGGTTTGGTCTGCTCTGTCACCCACCCTGCTCGCCCATTTGGCGTGCTAGCATGTCCGTATAACGCCGTGGTACTGGTAAACACAAACTGCTTTACGCCATTGGCAACAGCAAGTTCAGCTAATTTTATAGTTGCTTCAACATTCACTTCATGAAACAGCTCGTCACTTACATGACCGATGTGTGGCGCATGGAGTGCCGCCGTATGCACAATCACATCAACGCCTTTAAGGGCACGATGTAAAAGCGCTTCGTCTCGAATATCGCCGATAAAATCTGCGGTTGAACAAGGTGTGCTGTCTAACCCCACCACGTGATAGCTGCGTGCTAAGTGAATATAAATGGCTCGACCAACGCGTCCGGCAGAGCCTGTAACTAAAACCTTCATAAACCACTCGATATGAATATCATTGTTTTTATTGTAACAAACGAAAAAAGGCCTTTAAATCGGCCTTTGGGAGTGACTCAACAAAGTAGCTTTGAAGATTAGTTTAAGTTCTTTTTCTTAGTGACTTTGTCCGTATGGCCAAGTACACGGATTGACCAATTAGTGAATGTGCCCGGTTTGGTATTATTCTCAATGGTATAGCGGCTGCGTGGTTGGCCAAACGGGTCGGTGACAATCGTGCGCTGTTGATCATTCATATCCGTAATATGTAGCTTCCATGTGCCAACAGATCTTTCATCCCAGAATTTATAACTGAGTAGTTTATGATCATCATAACCAAGTAGGCTCTTTTCAGATGGCGCAATATAATCTGTATTTTGTCCAACCAGATTATTATTTGGCGACATCAATATACTGCGAGTGCCACTTGGTGATTCTAACTCGACTTTTAAATCAGTAATACGGCCATGCTCAGCACTTAAACGTACTTGCACGCCCTCAATAAACATATCTTCAGTCACTTCAATTTCTGAGGTGGTTGTGTGTGTTATATCTTCTAAAATGGGCTTGCTAAAGGTGTCGTGCTCGCCAAACCATTGCGTTTTTACAAAATTTGCTGGTAAATTTTCAACGGCATAACGGCGAATAAGCTCTGCAGCTTTATCAACATCGACTAGGCCAAAGCCATAATAAGGGGAAAACTCAACACCCGCGGCATTGCTAGACCAGCCTTCCAATGCGACCACGTTAGACAACTTAATGTCTTCCATATCTCGATTTACTTTGGTTGCCGTATTGGCCAATAAGTGCCTGATATCTCGTGCAGTCAGGTTGTGACCTTGCTGCTCAGCTGCCGACATGAGCAACGCCACTGCACCTGTTACATTCGCTGCCGCAGACGATGTGCCATTTACTCTAAAATAATAATCTTGCGGACCTGTACATACTTGTTGTTGGCCTTGATATTTCTGGTGCCAATCACAGCTTAATGTCGTGGTCACCATACCTGGTGTGTTGCGATCTGCTCCCGCCGGCGCTGTAACAAAGATATTACTGCCCACAGTAGAGCTATTGGTTAACCTGCCATCAGCACTCACACCACTGACATTAATTTTCCAAAAACTGGTTAAATGGCCGCTATTTGCATTGTGAAATGGGAGACCGCCATTATTTATTGCATGGTGATATCCCGGTGTATCTATGCCATTAGGGCCATACGCATTTATTAATGTCTGGTAGTAGCCATTGCCCGCAGCCTGAACAAAAAGTGCGGTGCGTTTGTCTTGCTCTGTTGATAATGTGATGCGCTCCATCACCTCATCTCTGAGCCTAAAGTTCACCATCTGAATGGCTTCGCCAGTATCGGCATCCGTGGTTGTATACGCATAGTTATACGGCGTGCTATGCACAGGAGTTACCCCAAAGCTGGTATTAAAAACACGAGAGTTTTGCGCAATCGAGGTTTTGCCATTTTGCAGCCCAATGCCACGATGATAAGCCCACTGCTCATGACGGCTCATGTATGAGCCCAATCTATTGTGCACAATGACGTCTGCTTCAGGGGCGACACCTCTGATCCCAACATCGTTTTGCACAGCTGCGATCAAGCCAGCCATGTATGTGCCATGTGCTGATGCCCAGGGTTCTGTTGAATCAATACTGGGGTCAAAAATTAAGTTGTCGATCAAATCCGAATGAAGCTCGTCAACACCTGTGTCAATCAGCGATATCTGCACGCCTTGGCCTTTATGCCCCCAAAGGTGCGATTGCCACAAGTTCAAGTCATGCCCTGCAACTGTATTATCAAGGCTACCATCATTGAGTAAATTCCACTGTAGAGATAAGTAAGGATCCCCGTTTGGGTGTAACCAACGGTGTTCATAAAGGCGATCTGTTGCACTTGCATTGACTTGGCAGGAGAGCAAAATCGCTAAACTAATTGGAGCAAACTTATATTTCATAGCATTTTCCTTTCTTTTACTGATAATGCTAGAAACGTCGTAAAGATATAAAGATAACGATGAAATTTATAATCTATTAATGTAATAAGTAACAAAACATTTATTTATGATTGAATGTAAAAATTACTTTTTAAAATAATTAAATAGATGATTTTAAATCAACAAGTCGTAACTTAAATTTGATATTTGGCAGGATTTTAATAAATAACCTTCATAAATATAGATAAAAAATATGAAGGTTATTTTTAAATATAAGTATTACACGCCAAGTAAGCTATTCAGTGCTGAGTGCACTTGCATCTTGGCTTTTTCTTCAGAATAAGGCGTGACAGCTAAAAGCGGAAAATCAAGGCGTTGCTTTAACGTCTCTAGGTTCGCGTCATACTCTGCCATATTTGGGTCAATTTGATTGGCAATCCAGCCAACACATTTTGCCCCTGACGCCTCAATGGCTTGGGCCGTTAAAAACGCATGATTTAAGCAACCTAACTTCATACCAACCACAAGAATAACGGGTAGGTTTTGCTCTGCAACCCAAGTGGATAAAAAGTCTGTATCATTGATTGGCAATGCCCAACCGCCTGCACCTTCAACCATGGTGAATTCAGCACCTAATGTAGACACATCAGCCAGTTTGTTGGTCAAATCTTGTTTTGAAATATGCACATCAACTCGACTTGCGGCAATATGTGGTGCTATAGGCGGCGCAAAGCAAAACGGGTTAATTTGCTCATATGTGCCGTGCACATTGGCCGCTTCCATTAAAGTTAATGCATCTTCGTTGACCAGCTCACCAAACGCCTCTTCTGCACCAGCAGCAATGGGTTTAAAACCAACGGCTTTTTTCTTTTTTGAGACAAGATACTTCAGCAGCAAACTTGTGACATAGGTTTTGCCAACTTCAGTATCCGTACCGGTAATAAAAAACTGACTCATTATTTTGTTAACTCCAAAAATGCCACCTCGTAACTAACATGGGCGAAGCCATCAACAAGTGGATAGGCTTTTAACAAGGCCTGATAACTTTCTTTACCCACTAAGCCACGGCGCGTATCTGTATTATTTAACTGGTTTGCACCTATGCATTTTACCGACTTAAGCGCCTCGCGTGGGGTGCTGTAAATATCAACCAAGCAGCGTTTACTCATCGACCGGATCGAAAACCCAGCTTGCCTTGCAATCTGCTGTACGTCTTCAAATCGCGTGAATTGGTTTACATGACAATGACCATCTACGCCCTGCCAAGCTTTAGCAATTTCACGTAAAGAGCCATCAATAACAATGGATAAATGCGCACTGCCACCAGCCTTTAACACGGTATTCAAACGCTTAAATAATGTTGGTAAGTCACTGCTCCACTGCATCGCAAAATTACTAAACACACATTCAACAGACTCTGCTTGCAAAGGCAGAGCATCCATATCCGCACACACTTTCATGGCAGATGCTGGGCCTTGTTTTAGCATGCCTTCGCTCAAGTCTAACGCCACTAACGTCTCGCACTTTTGAGATAGCACGCTATGATGTTGCATCGGCCCCGCCCCCAAATCCAACATGGTGTTGTAGCGGCGGTTTAAACCGGAAAACAGAATTTCGGCTGAGCGCTGTTGTACATTAGCGTGCTTAATGTACTGAGCAGACGCGCGTGAAAACTTATCAGCAATATTCAGTTTTAACATCGCACTCATATTACCTCCTTGAGGCATTCCACCAAGTATTCGATGTCAGCTTGCTGGTGCGCTGCGGTCAGTGTTACACGTAATCTAGCCGTATTGTGTGGCACCGTTGGCGGCCTAATTGCGGTCAGCCAAATACCTTTTTGTGCAAGGCCTTGCTGCGCATTTAGCGTGCTTTGCGCATCGCCCAATACAATCGGCTGAATCGCACTATTTGATGCCTGCACTGGAATGCCCGCATCCCTACAAAGCGCTTTAAATTGCGTAATATGGCGATGGAGTGTATCACGAGCACTACCGCTGTCACATAATCTTGATAACTGCGTTGAGGCAATCTCAGCTAAAGCGGGCGACATGGCCGTTGAGTAGGTATATTCACGGTTAAACTGTACCATGTAATCAATCACTCGTTTGCTTGAGAGCACAGCAGCGCCTTGACATCCCATGGCCTTACCGAATGTGATCACTAAAATATCTGGCCTCACACCGGACTCGACAGAGCCTAAACCACTTTCACCGCACACCCCGAAACTGTGGGCATCATCAATCATCAACCAGGCGCTGTGGGTATCAGCCAAAGACTTCAGTTCATGCAACGGCGCACCATCGCCATCCATTGAGAAAATACCTTCACTGACAATAAGCTTGTTTTGGACACGTGTTTTTTCCAAACGCGTACGCAAATGACCCATATCGTTGTGATTAAACCTGACTAACTTAGCGCTGCTGTTCAGCCCACCATCAATGAGACTGGCATGATTGAGCTTGTCTTGAAACATAGCGCTGTCTTGGCCAGCTTTATTATCATGAAATAAAGTGCTGAGCACACTAAAATTAGCGCCAAAGCCACTGGCAAATAGCATGGCTCTCTCGTAGCCAAGCAACTCACACAATTTAGCCTCTAACAATCGGTGGGTGCGCTGATATCCAGTGACCAGAGCTGAGCTTTTACTGCCAGCAACGAAGTCTCCAGAAATAGTTTGATCTCCAAGCGCTAAATAATCATTACTGGCAAAGTTTAAGTATTGCTGCCCATCAACTTGGATATGACGAGCAGACACTTTATCTATGCAGGTACGGCGACGCTGCAGCGCGTCACGTGCTTTGTCTTCTAGCGCTTGATCTATAAATTCAAACGCCATTTATTTTGCTTCGTAGAATAGCTCTGACGTTGCTTTGTCTGCAATTGCAGAGTTAAGAGACGCTTCATACGCTTCATCTGAGTAGTCTTCACGAGTCTCAGGCTTCATACCTAGCTTTTTAAGTAGGTTCATATCTGCATCTGCTTCAGGGTTTTCCGTAGTTAATAGCTTATCACCATAGAAAATAGAGTTTGCACCAGCAAAGAAACACATTGACTGCATTTGCTCATTCATCGCAGTACGGCCTGCTGATAAACGCACATAGCTCTCTGGCATCATGATACGTGCCACAGCAATAGTACGGATGAACTCAAAATGATCTAAATCATCTACATCTTCAAGCGGTGTACCCGCTACTTTAACCAGCATGTTAATTGGCACACTTTCTGGTTGCTTTGGTAAGTTTGCTAACTGCATTAATAAACCATAACGGTCTGCAGCCTGCTCACCCATACCCACGATACCACCAGAACAAACCTTCATGCCTGCATCGCGCACGTGATCAATGGTATTTAGTCGGTCTGCGTAAGTACGTGTTGTGATGATCTGCTCGTAATATTCAGGTGAGGTATCTAGGTTATGATTGTAATAATCAAGACCTGCGTCTTTTAAAGCATGTGCTTTTTGATTGTCTAGCTTACCAAGGGTCATGCATGTTTCTAGACCAAGTGCGCTGACTTCTTTAACCATTTTTTCAATGTATGGCATGTCTCTGTCTTTTGGATCTGACCAAGCAGCACCCATACAAAAACGCGTTGCGCCCTTTTCTTTTGCCAATTTTGCTTGGTTAACAACCTTTTCAACTTCCATCAGTCGTTCTCTTTCTAGGTCTGTTTTATAGTGACCTGACTGCGGACAGTATTTACAATCTTCTGGACATGCGCCTGTTTTAATCGACAGAAGAGTAGAGATCTGGACTTCATTTTGTTTGAAGTTTTTGCGATGTACGCTCGCAGCATAAAATAGTAAGTCGTTAAAAGGCATTTCAAATAATGCTTTTACTTCTGCGTGTTTCCAATCATGACGAACGATGCCATATTCCATAACTTAATCTCTTCTTTTTCTGGTTTTTTTCGCCAGATAATTTGACGGTGATTGGCTTAGTCTACTTCTTGCTTTAGTATTGTCAACGAGTGATGAGCAAACAAGGTTTACAAATGAACAAAAAACAACCGATCGATCTGAATTTTGACAAAGCCCACATCTGGCATCCCTATACGTCAATGATCGATCCGCTGCCTGTTTATCCAGTGACACACACAGATAAAAACCGCATATTTTTAGAAACGGGTGAGTCTCTGATAGATGGTATGGCCTCTTGGTGGAGCGCTCTGCATGGTTACAATCACCCAAAACTTGTTAAAGCAATGACTGATCAAGCCAGCCAAATGAGTCATGTGATGTTTGGCGGCATTACTCATGCGCCTGCCGTCAATTTATGTAAAAAGCTCGTTGAGATCACACCTGAGCCCCTGCAACGGGTATTTTTAGCAGACAGTGGCTCTGTAAGTGTTGAGGTGGCCATTAAAATGGCTTTGCAATATTGGCTGAGCCAAGGTCATCACTTTAAAAATAAATTAATGACTGCCAAAAAAGGCTACCATGGTGATACCTTTGCTGCGATGAGTGTCTGTGATCCTGTCAACTCGATGCACAGCATGTATCAAGGCTTTTTACCTGAGCATATTTTTGTTGATGCACCACAATCCAAGTTTGGCGAAGAGCAAAACGACGCTGAACTAGTCGCCTTAGAAAATACATTTAAACAGCACCACAATGAGCTTGCTGCCTTCATCATTGAGCCAATTGTGCAAAACGCAGGCGGCATGAACTTTTACAATGCCGAATATCTTAAAAAGCTCCGCGAGCTTTGCGACGAGTACGACGTGCTGTTAATACTTGACGAAATTGCCACTGGCTTCGGTCGTACCGGTAAAATGTTCGCTTGCGAACATGCTGACATCGCACCTGATATTTTGTGTATCGGCAAAGCATTAACAGGTGGATGTATGACGTTATCAGCCACCTTGACCACAGACAAGGTCGCGCTGGGGATAAGCCAAGGTGAAGCAAAAGTACTGATGCACGGCCCAACCTTTATGGGTAACCCACTAGCTTGCGCAACGGCAGTTGCGAGTATTGAATTACTAGAAGAAACGGATTGGCATGGCAATGTCACCCGTCTTTACAACGCAATGCAAGACTTGCATCGTTGTGAGTCACTCGAGGCAGTCAAAGAAGTCAGAACACTCGGTGCCATTGGGGTCGTTGAACTACTTGATGTGGTCGACGTAGCAAAAATTCAAAAGTTCTTTATCGAAAAAGGATTATGGATCCGCCCATTTGGCAAACTGATATACATTATGCCTCCTTATATCACTTCTAGTGACGATATCGCTCATTTAATCGACGGTATCTATCAAGCGATTGAGCAAAAAGCTTACTAGAATCATAGGATGTCAGCTTATTCACCACATATGAGCTGACATCTTTTATCCCTCGGTGATTATTTATCACACAAGTCTGTATAGAATCCAACCACATACGATGAAAACTATCATTTTTTCAGGGCCTTTAGCGATTTGTACCTGAATTTACTTCAGCTTTTTGCTATAATGCGTCTCTTTTTTAAAATCTAGCAAGCTGAGAAGTAGTAAGTATGCAACAATCCGTCCAATTGCAGCCGGCAGAGGCCTATCAGCCACCTCGCTTTACTGTGTACCAACACCGTCAAATTGATAAGATCGAACAGCTTGATAAGCTGCCTGAGCACCTGCGCTTTCAAATGAAAGTCGTTGCTAACGTATTCCCATTCCGTGTAAATAATTACGTTATCGACGAATTGATTGATTGGGACAAGGTACCTAATGACCCAGTGTTCCAGCTGACATTCCCACAGCGCGGTATGCTTGATGACGAGTCATATGATGAAATGGCTGCTTTATTAAAGCGTGAACATACGCCAGAAGAAGTATTTGAACTGGCAACTAAGCTAAGACAAAAGCTTAACCCGCATCCGGCGGGCCAAATGGACAAAAACGTGCCGTCTTTTGAAGGCGAAAACGTTGAAGGTGTTCAACACAAGTACAAAGAAACAGTATTATTTTTCCCTGCACAAGGTCAGTACTGCCACTCTTATTGTACTTTCTGTTTCCGTTGGGCACAGTTCGTTGGTAAGGCGACACGTTTCAACAATAACGATGAAGAGCTACTACACAGATACCTAGAAGAGCACACTGAAGTTACAGATCTACTGATGACAGGTGGCGATCCAATGGTAATGCGTACAGTGAAGTTACGTAAGTACCTAGAGGCACTAAAAGAGCCAAGATTTGACCACATCCGTACTATTCGTATCGGTACTAAGTCTTTAACTTTCTGGCCATTCAGATACGTAACTGACCCAGATGCAGAAGATTTATTAGCACTGATTAAAGAACTTGTTGACGCTGGTAAACATGTTTCATTTATGGCACACGTAAACCATAAACAAGAACTTCGCACTGATGTTGCAAAAGAAGCAATTAAGCTTATTCGCAAAACAGGTGCACAGATCAGAACTCAAGCGCCTTTGCTTAACCACTTAAATACAGATCCAAATATGTGGGCTGAAATGTGGAAAGAGCAAACGCAAATGGGCATGATCCCTTACTACATGTTCATCGAGCGTGATACAGGTGCAAAGCGTTACTTTGAATTACCACTGCACAAAACATGGGAAATTTTCAGAGATGCCTATAAGCAAGTATCTGGTGTGAGCCGTACAGTGCGTGGTCCATCAATGAGTGCAGGCCCAGGTAAAGTTGAGATCTCAGGTGTAACAGAAATCAATGGCGAAAAAGTATTCGTTCTACGCTTTATTCAAGCACGTAACCCTGAGTGGGTACAGCGTCCATTCTTTGCGGAGTTTAACGAAAACGCGCATTGGCTAGACGACTTGAAGCCAGCATTTGGTGAAGAAAAATTCTTCTGGCAAGAAGAATACGAAGCGATGTAAAACATAAAAAAAGCCGACTTAAAAGTCGGCTTTTTACCATTCGAACATATGTGCCATTTTACTAATGGTTTTCAGTGCTACACCATGCTGGTTGCGTTTAGCATATAAGTGTTGCAGTGACTTATCTTTTACTTCTCCGACAATTACTTCTTTTACTTGATAGCCCATCGCATGTGCCGCGCTCACATATGCGATAAATTCCCATTTTTTAATATTCGTATTGTCTAAAATGACCAAAGGGATACCTTCAGCGAGCGCATTAACAAAACGCGCAATGTTTAAGTTATGATATTGCGGCAGCTTCGCCTTATTAAACTCATAATTGCCCTGCTCGTCTGTAAAATAGTCATCCGTAGAGCAAATTGTATATTGTGATTGATCACCAGCCACCAGCTCGTCGGCTAATGTTTGCGCGTAGTGTGTTTTACCAGATCCTGGTAATCCTCTTAAAATAAAAGCTTGTTTCATTTAATGAAAATTCATTCCGACTTTTTTTATTAATAACCAAGCTATAATGCCATAAAAATCGACCTTCGCACAGTGCTCTATACCGCCACAAATCCAGTGATCAGCCAAATTTTGGCCATTGTAGTCAAATTTTTTTAAAATTGGGTCATTTGGTAGTTTTTTTATGTAGCCAACGGGGGTAAGATACCGATCACGTGACTCCAAACATAACAAGCAAATTGCGTTAAAAAAACGAGTCACCGCAGAATTTGCGCTCAGTGCATTGAAATTTGCACTGATGAGCATATATAGACAAAAACTAGCTGGGCAATATAAGCCCTTTTTACAAATCATTTTGGAGTAAAGATGAGCCACATAGCGATAACGGAGCTACTAGCAGGCACCGTTGCGGTAGACAGCCAAGTTACAATCAAAGGCTGGATCCGTACACGACGCGATTCAAAAGCGGGTATTTCATTCCTTGCCGTCCACGACGGTTCTTGTTTCGACCCTATTCAAGCAGTAGTACCTAATTCGCTTAATAATTATGAAGAAGTAACTCGTCTTACTGCTGGTTGTTCTGTTGCAGTAACAGGTGTACTTGTAGAATCTCAAGGTAAAGGCCAGAGCTTCGAACTACAAGCAAACTCTGTTGAGGTATTAGGCTGGGTAGAAAATCCAGATACATACCCAATGGCAGCAAAGCGCCACTCTATTGAATATCTACGTGAACACGCACATTTACGTCCGCGCACTAACGTTATGGGTGCGGTGACACGTGTTCGTAACTGCTTATCACAAGCAATCCACAGATTCTTCCATGAGCAAGGCTATATGTGGATCAGCACGCCAATCATCACAGCGAGTGACTGTGAAGGCGCAGGTGAAATGTTCCGCGTATCTACGTTAGACATGAACAACCTACCTCGCACTGACAAAGGCGATGTTGATTACAACGAAGATTTCTTCGGTAAAGAAGCATTCCTAACAGTATCTGGTCAGTTAAACGGTGAGACGTACGCAAGTGCAATGTCTAAAATCTACACCTTCGGCCCTACATTCCGTGCTGAAAACTCGAACACTTCTCGCCACCTAGCAGAATTTTGGATGGTTGAGCCTGAAGTTGCATTTGCTGATTTAGACGATGTGGCAAACCTTGCTGAAAGCATGCTTAAATATGTGTTTAAAGCCGTATTAGAAGAGCGCCGTGACGACATGGAGTTCTTCGCTCAACGTATCAACAAAGAGGCGATTTCTCGTCTTGAGAGCTTTGTAGATAAAGACTTTGCTCAAGTTGATTACACAGATGCCATCGAAATCTTGAAAGCGTCTGGTAAAAAGTTTGAATTTGACGTTGAGTGGGGTGTAGACCTTCAGTCAGAGCACGAACGTTACCTTGCTGAAGAGCACTTCAACGCGCCAGTAGTGATTAAAAACTACCCGCGTGATATTAAAGCATTCTACATGCGTCAAAACGAAGACGGTAAAACAGTTGCAGCAATGGATGTTGTTGCACCTGGTATCGGTGAAATCATCGGTGGTTCACAGCGTGAAGAGCGTTTAGACGTACTTGATGCTCGTCTAGAAGAAATGGGCTTAGATAAAGAAGATTACAGCTGGTACAGAGACCTTCGTAAATACGGTACAGTCCCACACTCAGGCTTCGGTCTAGGCTTCGAGCGTCTAGTTGCTTATGTAACAGGTATGGGTAACGTACGTGACGTTATCGCATTCCCACGTACTAAAGGCAGTGCAACTTACTAATTCAAATTAGTTTAAATTTAAAAGCTCTGTTTTTACAGAGCTTTTTTTATGTCTTGCTACCACATGTTAACTTGCACACATGGATTCTGAGGCAAGCTCAGAATGACGTAGTTGGGTATCAAGATTAATGAGATCCCAAGACAAGCCCAAAGTGTCAGCACTGCAAATAACACCGTCACTCTGAACCTGATTAAGAGCCTGTTTTTAAGCTGAGATACATCATTTAGCACACAGCTAATAGGCTCAATGAACAAAACGATTTCACTCGTTTTTATTTATTCAATACATAGCTCTTACATGCACCAAGTTCAGTGTAGCGATGTGCATGACCCAAGGTTTCTGGCGCAACACCATGTAAAGGTCCGCCGTTCACACGCCAGTTTTTACCTTCAAAGCTGACTACATCCCCTGTACTATAAACACTTGGGTACGGCTGCCACTGCTCTGCACAAGGCTGACACTTAGGTAGCTCCTGAGCAATCACATCTAACAACTTATATTCATCATCTCTTGAGTCTTGGTGCAACTCCCAAATGAAGATGCCGGGATAACCATTCTCAGATACAAAATCGGTTTTTGTTTTTAATAACTCAGGCGTTTCCCAAAAATGCACATAGTTATCTAGTTCGTAGTAACCTTGGTTATAATCTACGCCCTCACCTTTGACTATCGTATCAACGATTTCTCGTGCAGTTAGCGTTTTGACAGGGCCACTAACCAAGGGGAATGATTTATTGTAAAACGGCACACCCAAACTGGTTTTAGCCACATCATACTTGGTGATCATGCTTTGGCTCCACTCTGCTGGATGCACTAATCCGCCATGGATATATTCCCAAGCTGCATGGTGATTTTTAGGTGAGCCGCCCCATGCCCCTGTATAGTCATACGCCATAAAACGGATGATATCTGCATGGTCGTCTAAATCTTTATGAAAGTTAATACCTGACCATCCACCCGCTTGCACATCAACTGATACTTCTAGGTGTGATGGTAGCTTTTCTCTCAGCTCTTTAACAAGCTCCAGAAGATATCCACTCTCAACCGGGTTTGGCTGATTATAGGTACTCCAGTCTTCCCAGTCGACATCAATACCATCTAGTTTATGTAACTCGGCATATGCCACTAAGTTATCCACAAGGTTACTGCGTGCAGCGGCATCCATAGATAGAAAATCAACGCCAGCACCACCTACAGATAACATAACCCCCGTATTGTTAGCATGAGCATGCTCGACAATATCATCGATATATCTATCAGCCTGTTCCGTATCCATCGTGCCATCAGGGCGAGGGTAAGCAAAAGCAACGATTATGTGCGTAAGTTGATCAGTCGCTAAGTCTTTAACATCCAAATCACCGCCAGCAGGATAATCCCAAGTAGAGTAAAATCCTTCAACCCTTGGGCAAGACTCTGCAGCGCTCGCACTCATAGTGATCGTTCCAAAAACAGCAGCAGTTATTGCCGCCATACAAGTTCGTTTAAACATAACCTTTCTCCATGTTGTAAAAATGTATCCTTAATTTAAGTAACATGAATGCGGGCCATATAACATTGAATATTTATACTGATAAAAAAGTTTATGAAAAATAATTTCATTTTATTTAAAGCAATTAAAACAAAAGAAATCGCTTAATAAAGTGAGTAAAAATACGCCTTTTATTTTAATGTTTAGTACTAAATGCGTGGTCTTTCATCACGGTAGCAACCAGCCTGAATACGTCAATCCAAGCTTGACGTAATTCGGGGTTCCACTCATTTCCCAGCCCTTTTTTTAGGGTGTATAACAACGCATTCCCCACATATGTAAAATGCTCTGCTCTTACGCCATAGCCTACATGACGCTCTGCTAACTTATGAAGCACAGGTACTAATGCATCTAAGTCATCCAAGGAGTTTACTGCGACTTTAAGCGTAGCCATTAGTTTTTGTCCCTGGCTTTTAATGCTATTTTTAAATAACGCTTTGAGTGACGGATCGTATTCAAATAGTGTTGTATAGAATATTTCGGCAGCTTGCTCTGCTATTGGTTCTACCTTAGCAAAACTTTGTTGTACTAACTGCTTTTGGCGTGTTGATATACCCATGCTAATACTCAATTATAATTCGTATTTTTACAACTCTAGACCTAATATCGCCATCTGGCGAATAATACCCATATAAGCAACTAAAATAGATATTCCCCCGATTATATACACCGTTCCCTAAATGAAAAAAAATCATTCTAATTGTCAACAAAACTTAATCTGTTAATGTTTTGGATACAAACCAATCAATTCAAGGACATGAACAAATGCATAAAGATAGACGAGATTTCATACAAAAAGTGACTGCAGCCACACTATTAGGCTCAGTGTCACCAAGTGTATTGGCAGATCAATCAATCGCCCCTGTTGATATTCAAGCATGGCGTAACTCCATGAAAAACCAAGGAGAACAAGAGGAGGAGATATTAATACTTGGCGCTGGTATTTCAGGGCTCTGCGCCGCGTATGAGTTAGCAAAGCAAGGAATTAAATACAAAATACTAGAAGCTCGCTCAAGGCCTGGAGGTCGAAATGAAACCATTCGCCACGGTTCTGTGATTGAAGAGTTCGACCGTACATCAATTTGTGATTTTTCTGCCGATAGAAATTTATACTTTAATGTCGGCCCTGCTCGTATCTCTGCACAACATAAGCGAGTGCTCTCTTATTGTCACGAGTTCTCTATCCCGTTAGAGCCTTTAATTAACGACAATAGAAATACTCACTTTTCTTTCAGTCCATCACACACTTTAAAGTCCCGAGAAGTATACGCAAGTCAGCGAGGTCTGATAGCATCAACTTTGGCCAAAGCAATCGATCAAAACCTCACCTCTCACCTCATTCCACATAGCCAAAATCAACATATGTTAGAAATGCTCAAAAGCTTTGGTGAACTAGATGACAATTTCAACTTCACGTCGTCTATTCGCGCAGGGGTGACGCAAGATAGTGGAACCTTCACACCAGAACAAGGCATTGAACCGACTCATTTTGAAGAGCTACTTCAATATATTGATAAATGGAAAAACCGTATTCACTTTGAACAATCACTCCACCAGCAGTCTGTCATGCTACAACCAAAAGGAGGCATGGATAAAATTGTGAAGGGGTTCACTAGCCGGTTACCGGGTAATATCCGCTATAACAGTAAAGTACTGGCGATCAAACGTTCAGCAGATGGCGCGGAAGTCACTTATGAAAATAAACATGGGCGAATAAAGACAATCACAGCTGAAAAGGTAATCGTTACCCTGCCACTAACAGTACTACAAGATATTGAGCATGACTTTTCTAATGAAATTTCACAAGAAATACAACAAGCACAATATTCTTCTGCCGGCAAAATTGCGTTTCAGTCAAAACGCTTTTGGGAAACGAACGAGCAGATTTTCGGTGGGATAAGCTGGTTAGATACCGACAATGCACAAATTTGGTATCCATCGGCAAAGTTTGGTAGTGATCAGGGCATTTTAGTTGGCGGTTATATTTTTGGAGGTCCAGCTGGGGATAGGTTCGCAGAGCAATCGGAATATCAACGGATCAGTGATGCTATCTCTCAAATGTCACTTGTCCATCCTGACACTTCAGATCATGTCTATGCTCCCGTTTCGCGTTCTTGGAAAAACACGCCTTACTCTAAAGGCGGCTGGTCTTCGCGTCTTCCTATTGAAGCGTTTTCTCATTGCGATGGCCCATATGTGTTTGCCGGTGACCACACAACTTACTTGAGTGGCTGGCAAGAAGGTGCAATTGCATCAGCACACAGGGCCCTCGAGTTACTAGATTTATAAACAATATATTTATATCAATACAGGCTGTACTAACCGGCCTGTATTACTTTTTCCTTGAGTAGAAATTTGCGAAAATAAAATCTCGCTCTTCAATACTTGCATGACAATTAGAGCACATTTGCTTAATTACCGGCTCGCTCCCCTTCCCCGCAAGTATCAGTGTCCCTTCTTTATCAAACTGAACATACTCCCAATCTCCAAATCCTTTTGAATAGCCTTTTTCTCTTTTTATCATCATTGTAATAGTGAGCGCATCGTGAGGAGCGCCAGATTGTGAGGAAAAGTTTTCTTTTAAAACAATGGTACCTGGTTGGTACGATTTAAAGCTTGGCTCAGTAACTTCTTCCTCATCCTCATCGTCTTCATCATAGTCCTGATAATAACGAAGGTATTCCAAGTAGTTGTTTTCGTATACCTTGATATCTTTATTTAAAAATACCACGATAAACTGCTGCCAATGCAAACCCGAATGCTCAAACCCAGTCACTCTTTGCCATTGCGTCCTGTAATCTTTTAATGCGGCTTTATATTTATCAGGTACTTTAAATGGATAAACATTAAACGGATTAGCTGTCACAGAATTTACGATAAAACCTGCGCAGAGACATAAGATCTTCAGTTTACTAACCATGTTTTTTCCCTAGTTTAAAGCAAGCTTCAACGTCGCACGCTTTTTCCCCTTATACATAACATCCACACTTGTTTGCTGTCCTTTGGCTAATTTAAGTTCGACAGGGTCATATTTAGGGATTTGCAATACAAACTCGGTGTGCGTTCCAACATCTAATTGAATAGGGTAAACTTTTTGCTTTTTAGTAAAGGGTAAAACCTGATATGCATCTGAATTGACATTGGCTATATAACTGCGCATTTTCGGATGAATTTTACACCCGATCCGGGTCAGTGTGTTTTCGCTCCAGTCAGCGGCTACTTTGGTTGTTTGACCTTGATTCATTAAACCAACATCGAACTTAACACCTGAATTTGGGTCATTAGCAAAAATATTGTGCTGAAATTCATCAGAGTTTTTAAATGTGATTTCGCCATTTCTCCCTATCACAACTGCTTTTTTATCAAAGATTTTGTTCGATTGATCAAGTTCAGCAGTGCTCGGCCCCTTTCCTCCTTTAGCATATACAACACCAACAAAAGACGGCTTTTTCACAAACTCTAACTCGCCAGTTAACACTGCTGCCTGCACCGAAAATATGGAACACAAGCCCATACCAATTAATAAATACTGTTTCATCTTTACTCCTTAGTTAGGCAATTTAGGTCGCTGTATCACAACAGGATCTGTCAATGCAGCCATAAATGCGATTAAATCTGCTTTTTCTTGTGGGTTTAGATTTAGAGGCACTATCAATGGGCTTACGTCTTTTACGTTCACAGCACCTTTGTCGTAATGCTCAACCACTTCTTCTAAGCTGGCCAGTGAGCCATCATGCATGTAAGGCGCACTCATAATGATATTTCTAAGCCCAGGGGTTTTAAATGCGCCCTTTAATTTGCTATTGGGGTCAATAAGAAAGCGGCCTTCATCATTGTCTTCTATACCGATATTATGAAAGCTATCATCTGTGAAGTTTGCGCCATCATGGCACTTCACACAACGCGCCTTACCGACAAATAATTGCAACCCTCGAACCGCAGAGTGTGACATTGCTTGCTTTTCTCCCGCAAGGTATTGGTCAAACGCTGAATTATCACTAATGATGGTTTTTTCAAATGCCGCAATTGCCCTGCCGATATTTTCAAACGTTATGCTGCCATACACCTCTTTAAACTCTTTGTCATAAAAAGGAATTTTCTTAAGCCGACCAACAGCTTCTTTTGGCGTCATTTGCATTTCAACTTCAGAGACGATGGGCCCTAATGCCTGTTCTTCCAAAGTCTTCGCTCGTCCATCCCAAAAGAAAATAGCAGACCATGCGAGGTTATATAAATGTGGCGCGTTACGGCCTAATATATCGCCACCACTGCCAATTCCCTTTGCCAACCCATCACTAAAACCAAGTTCAGGGTTATGACATGTTGCGCACGATTGATTTTGATTTTTTGATAACCTGTGGTCAAAAAACAGCATTTTACCAAGCTCAATTTCTCTCTCACTTGGCTCTTCATCATCAAAGTACTCTATGTCATCGACATCGGGCGTCGATAAGTTACCGAATGCAGGCGAGTCAACCGCCAACACATTTGCGCTAATAGCCAACGCAAATGAAAACAAAATCCCCTTGTTACAATCCATTACTTGCCCCCGCAGTAAGTCTTCTTCAATTGTAAATATTTAGATATAAACTTTGACCTTACCGAAGGATTGTCTATATTTTTCAATAAATCAAAAAATTAGTAGCTTTTAATAAAAGTTTATTAAAACCAATTAATTAGGTACAAACTGTCACCTAGGCTACTAACAATCAGAGCTCACGACACAATATGAAAATTTCTCGTTTCGTTCCGGGCATTGCCGCGCAAATGCTTTTAGCGTTTGGCATGATTACTTCTTTAGGTATATTCAGTAACTTCTTTGTCTATTTAAGTACAGGCACGCTCGCCAGTAATTTTACGCAAGTCTCGTCTGTTTCCATTCCACTTGTAAACGTCAATTCAGATTTGAAAATGCACATTTTAGATTCACTTATTGCGCTCGAGGAACAAATCATTACTGGCAGCAGTGTGCAATCACGTAACACTGCAATTACCAAGCGCGATGAAGCATGGAAGTCTATAGATCAAGACTTTTCAAGCCTGAGTGAATTTGCAAAGCAAACCGGATTCAGTGACAGTAAACTCTCAATAATCAACGCAAACTTAAGAAAGCTCAAACAAGAGCAACAGATCATTTCCAACATCGCGAATACACTGGATAATGAACCAGCAGTGAAACTGCTAGTCACAGACGCGATCCCGCTTGCGGAGTCTATGGTGCAACTACTCGCCCAGGTGATAGAAATAGAGAGTGAACAAGAGTTAGATGAAGACAGAATTGAGTTATTTAAGCTGCTTGTTGACTCAGAAGTAAGCTTTGCGACAGCTATTTCTGAACTGCGCGCATTTTTGTTAACGCGCGAACAAAAAAACATTGATGGGTTTGACCAAGCATGGTTTAAAAACAGTGACGCGTTTGTTTCAATTCTTGATGATTATGAAGAGCTTTTCACTGATCAGCAGCTTGAGTACTGGGAAGCTTATAGTGAAGAGCGAGAAAAGCTTGCGCCAATTACAATTTTAGCATTTGAAAAACAAGCCAGTAACGAGTCTAATTTTGCGACAAACCACCTCAGTAATACCATTAAACCATTGACCGAAACAATTTTTGACGAGCTTCGAGAAATGAACCAGCACGTTGAGCACGTCACCAAACAAGGCATTGATGACACACAAAGCGCACTTTCAAACATGTTTGTTGTACTTGCTTTAAGTTCCGTATTAACCATTATCATTGCAGGCGTGATCAGTATCATGTTTAGCAGTAAATTACGTAATCGAGTCAAATCCTTATTAGGTAGAGCACAGAATATTTCAGTCGGCGACTTTAAAACCAAACAGGATTACTTTGTGATCCGCTCCGACGATGAATTGAACCAACTTTCTGAGAGCTTTAACCATATGACGCTTTCCTTATCCTCGACTATCTCTACCGTGCGCAGACAGTCAAGACAGGTTGGCCACTCCGCACACCAAGTTGCAGCCATTGCAACTGAAATAAGCACCGTTGCTAAAAATGAAAATGCGAGTTATTCGGAAGTGATGCGAGTCATTGAGTCATTTATGGATCTATTGGTGGAGTCTGGGCAAGCCATAGAGCAAAGCCAAGTTGTATTAGAACAAGCCAAAACAGAGGCAGATACAGGCATACAAGCCGTTGAAAGTAACCTAAACGAAATGGTGAGAACGGTTGAAGTCGTTACGCTCGCATCAGCGGGTGTTGAAGAACTTAAATCGGCTAGCGAACAAATTGAGTCTGTCACAGATGCAATCTCAACTGTTGCGGACCAAACAGCGTTAATTGCCCTAAACGCCGCTATCGAAGCTGCTAGAGCTGGCGAGCAAGGCCGTGGGTTTGCAGTGGTGGCAGACGAAGTAAGAAGTTTGGCGCAAAGAACGGCTAATTCAACAGATGAAATCAGAGGCGTAATCTCCCAACTCACGCATAAAGTCGTTGATGTTACACGTTTAATGACAGATATCATCCATCAAGTTGATGTCAGTAAACAGCGCTCAGACGAAAGTGGTCAAGCCTTAAGAGCAATGACCAATACTATCGACAGCATTATCTCGGCAAATGATCAAATAGCCCACCGCTCTGAGCAGCAGAGTCATCAAATGCATGAAATGCAACTCAAGCTACAGCACCTGTTTTCTTCCCTTCAACAAAATGCCGAAAAAGCACAAATGGTCTCAATGATTGGTGCTGATCTTTATCAAACTTCAGAGCTTGTGAACAACTTGATGGATGGCTTTCACTTTGATGAAGATAAAGACGCAATTAGAAAACGTCACGAAAAAAGACGTTCTGACAGACTTGAAGCAAAAATTAAGATTAAGATTATTTGTGAGGATAAAGACTACTCAACAATTACCCGTGAGCTGAGCTGCGTTGGTTGTGGTGTAACATTAAGCAAGCAATTAAATCAAGAACTCGATATTGATACGAATTTGACGCTGATAATGTACTTACCAAGAAAAAACTATAAAGAGTATATGAATCAAGCTCCGATGAAAATTTCAGCGCGAGTTGTTAGAAAAGAAGAGAAAGACCAAGAATATACCTATTATGGCATGGAGTTTTTGGTTGAAAATAACGAAAGAAAGACGACCCTTTCAGAGCTCTATGAGTTTTTCGATCAATAGAAATATGCATGCTCAGCACGTACCGAGCATGCAACTTTAAAGAAAACCTAGATTATAGGATCTCTAAAAGCTCAACATCAAAGATTAGTGTTGAGTAAGGTGCGATAGATGCACCTGCACCACGCTCACCGTATGCTAGGTCGTGTGGGATGTATAGACGCAACTTAGTACCAGCATTCATAAGCTGAAGTGCTTCTGTCCAACCTTTGATCACGCCATTTACTGGGAATTCAGCAGGCTGACCACGGTCATATGAACTATCGAACACAGTACCGTTGATTAGTGTGCCGTGGTAATGAACACGTACTGTTGAATCAGCAGAAGGCTTGTCACCCTCGCCAGTAGCAACAACTTCGTACTGTAAACCAGACTCAGTTACCGTTACTTCTGCACGCTTAGCGTTTTCTTCTAAGAAAGCAGTACCTTCAGCAGCAAGAACTTTCGCTTCTTCTTCACGACGTGCTTGAATTTCGCTGTTGATTTTTTCGAAAGCAGCTTGGATCTCAGGGATCTCAACGCGGAACTCGCCGCCAGTGTAAGCGTCTTTCATACCTTCGAAAACTGCGTTTAAGTCAAGACCTTCGAAAGGATTAGCTTTTAATTGCTCACCCATTTGAAGACCAATACCGTAGCTCGCTTTACCAGCGTCTGTGTTGAATAAATCTGACATATAAATTCACTTTATTTATCATTCTAAAAGGACGCGCAGTGTAGCACAGACAACAGGTAACTTATAGGGCGCTAAGCAAATACACGCCCTATTTATAATGCCTTAGGCGTTATTCTCTAAACTTTTTGATTTTAATTGTTTGACCAAGAAGGTGGCAAAAGGCAGAGATAAAACTAAACCAATGATTAACTCATTACTATAGCCTGCTAATTTATCGTCAAAATAGACACCAAAACCAACAACACCAAATATAGATATCACGATTGAAGCTAAAAATGGCCATAGCTTTTCATATTTAGTTATAAGGTGCCCTATAAGCGCATTATACAAGAAGGTATAAAATAAGGTTTTCCAAATGGTAGGTTGAGGTTGACCATCAATTGACATAATTACAGCCATTTGTAGGCCACTTAAATAAAAGAAGCTAAAGACAATCCATAATGAACAATGTTTAACAACATCTTGAGCCATTGAACTCTCCTAACGAAAAAAACCGCCGTTAGGCGGTTTTGGGAATGAGGTGGCGGAGAGATAGGGATTTGAACCCTAGATACGCTATTAACGTATGCCGGTTTTCAAGACCGGTGCTTTCAACCACTCAGCCATCTCTCCGTTGTTGGCGCGAATATTAAAGGCTATTCATAAATATGTAAAGTGTTTTTTGAAATTAGCGCAATAGTTTTCAAATCTTTTATCAGTAATATTGTTTCGGCCGCCTTGCCAACAGCGCGCAAATAACACTGACAAATACAATGCATAAAAATAAAGCGCCAGAATCGACAGCAATGTGGATCACTTCTTCCCAGCTACTCACTTTTTTCGCCAACAATGGAATAACTGAAATAGACGCCACCACCATGAATATTTTCAAGGCAGCAAAAAAGTCAAAGCGTTTATTAAAGTTCATCCAAGCGGTCAAAACCATAAGTAAAAAAGCTGGCGAAGTAAGTGAAAACCAAGCATTGCTGACATAACTTAGTAAATAGTGGCAAATAAGACACCCCACTGCCCCCCAAGTTATCCATACCAACCAATTCTCTCGCCTCTTTAGAAATAAATCTCCCATAACCTATCTTCTTATATTTATTCACAGGTAACAAACTAGGTACATCCATACTAAGACTTACTAGATTAACAAACGCAGATTAAAAAACAACCAAGGGATGATGAATTATTTTACTACTTTAATGAGACTTTATTATCAATATTACCTTGCTCTAACAGCCAAACTTTTTGTCGCCCGGATTTATAATCAAAGCGGCATTCATTCAGGACATAAACAAAGTGAAAAAATTTATATTAAAATCTCTCGTTATATTAAAAACTTAATATATGACAAATAATCATGCCATAGCATCCGATTCAGCTTGACTTCAAAGGAATTGTAACGATAATGCAAACCGTTATCATTTAACACCATATTTGGTACAGACGAAATAACGCCATTTCCTTTGTCTCTATCACGTTTATATCAAATTGGTTCATGACATATATTTGTTCTTTGGATAGGATTTTATGGACAACTCTACTTTTCAATCTTCAAAAACACTTCGTTTAGCGCCTGTCACCCTTGCATTAACAGCCGCTCTCACAGGCACGCAGGTATTCGCAGAATCGGCACCTGACGGCGCTCAAACAGCGAATGAAATTGAACGTATTTACGTAACGGCTTCAACCGCTGGTAATTATTCTGATGCCGCGACAAAATCAGCAACTAAAATGATTTTATCACTGAAAGAAACACCGCAGTCGGTTTCAGTGATCACACAACAACAGTTAGAAGATTGGAAGTCAGTTAACATTAAAGACATCTTGCAACACACCACGGGTGTTTATGCGAGTACTTCTCGAAGCCATGACCGTCCTCATTTTATTGTACGTGGTGATTCGGTAAACCTTATTCAAATTGACGGTGTACAACAGTTTCCTGGTGGCAGAAGATCAGATGTTAACGGTGATGCGATTGCTTATGAACGTGTAGAAATACTTCGTGGTGCAAATGGTCTCATGACTGGCGTTGGTTCACCAACTGCAACCATCAACCTTGTTAGGAAACGTGCAATTAGTAAAAAGTTTGACGGCTATGTCGGCGCAACAACCGGTAGATGGAATAACAATCGCGTTGAACTTGATATATCAGCACCTTTGAGCGAAGACGGAAGTATTCGAGGACGTATAGCTGCAGCACATTATGATAGAGACTCATTTGTAGATCGATACGGTCAAGAAAAAACGTCTATTTATATGACGGCAGAGGCCGATCTAGCTGATAGTACATTACTTCGCGTTGGCTATGAGTATGCTGATACCGCTTCTAGAGGTGTCATTAACTCACATGCAGCACCTTACTACTTCGCAGATGGCAGTTTATTCAATCCGAAAAGAAGTGACACCGGTTTAACCGCACAAAACAGCTCATGGCCACTGAAAGAAAAAACTTACTTCACCTCGATTAGCCATGGTTTCGACAATGGTTGGCAGCTAAATGCAATTGCTACATATAACACCATTGATATGCAAGGCGGAGAATTATTTTTCTTATACCCTGCAGATTTCGACTATTACAACCAAGACGGTTCCACGCGGTTAGATCATAATTTCAGCGCTGTCATCAGTAGCTCTGAAGATGTCCAAAAGACCTTTGATATCAACCTTCAAGGCGGGTTTGAATTTTTAGGTCGTGAACATGATCTCATTGTAGGTTTTAATAACTTCGATCGTGATAGAACAAACATTGGTAATTCACACAAGCAATCAGAGGTTGCCATCGGTGATATTTCCAAGATTAACTATTATTCTTGGACAGGTGACATTCCTCATTATCCTTTCGAAGATAAGCACCCTAACAAGCTGTCAAATCATGACAGTAGTGGTATCTATATCGCAACGCGACTATCTATCACCGACAATTTGAAAACAATCATTGGTGCAAGGCGAACAGATTGGGAAGTTATTAACTTTGGAACCAATAGAGAAACAAATACCATAGATTTTGAAAACAAATCTGGCTTCGCAGTTGATAACGAAATAACTCCTTATGCGGGTGTGATTTACGATATTAATGATGATTACAGTGTTTACGCAAGCTATTCAGATGCATTTGAGCCTCAAGACAAATACGACAAAAATGACAATTTGCAAAAACCTATTGTAGGCGACAGCATTGAAGCTGGATTAAAAGCTGAACTAGACTTATTGAACTTCTCTTTCGCTATTTTTGAAAGTAATAAAAGTAATGTCGCTATCAAAGATCCGACCGTCAACCAGAAAACACCTGAAGGCAACACGGCAACTATCCTCGTTGACGACGCGCAAACACGCGGCTTTGAAACTGAAGTTAGCGGAGAAGTCTTCCCAGGCTTCAATATATATGCAGGCTATTCTTACGCAAAATCTGAAGATCAAGATGGTGAGCAGCTCAAAACTGAAGTGCCAAAACAACTATTTAACTTGTACACCACATACCAGCCTTCAAGTCTAGTAGAGAACTTAACCGTTGGTATTGGCATGAACTGGAAAGATGGTTACTGGGTAGATAGCGTTAAGCCTACTGGTGTATACGATGACATAACGACACCATGGGGCGAACTAGTATATGGCAACATTACAGTTCCAGAACGTCGTGATCATGGCTCAATCACCTTATTTAACCTAATGGCACGCTATGATGTGACAGATCATTTAAGTGTATCTCTTAATGTCGATAACCTATTTGATAAGAGCTATTACAATAGCATCTCATCATGGAACGGCGGCGTTACTTGGGGCGAACCAAGAAACTGGAAGCTGTCAGCGAGATACAATTTCTAACCCTTCCTTCCCCTGGGTCTAAAGCGAGCATACAAGCTCGCTTTTTTATTTAACTTTTCCAAGCAGCCCATTGTAAAATTTTTGTTACACCCAAATAACTGTTAGTGTTACTTAAGTTAAAGTTTATTGCTAAAAAATCCGTGGTCTTACCACTGTTTATTTTTCACCCACCACTTGAAAGCAAGATGTATCTCAGATTATTCATATAAAAGCTCAATTTCGAGCATATGAAGGAAAAGATACATCATGAAAAAGGTTAATTTATTACTATCTGCACTCACAGTCGCCGCAGTAAATGCGTATGCTACACCACCGACTGATGTTCAACCGAATGTCGTTGGAGGAATTGAAACCCCAGCATATTCAAGACCATACCAAGTTGCTTTATTGATGAATGGACGCCAAGGCTGTGGCGGCACACTGATCAGTCCGGACTGGGTATTAACAGCTGCTCACTGCTTAGACAGCGCGTCTACATCAAGTTTAACAGTGCGGGTTGGTGCCCACTCCATTAGCCGTGGCGATGGACAAACAATCAGGGTATCTCAGATTATAAACCATGAGAGATGGCGTGGTGCCAATGGGATCCGTTCAGGTTATGATATTGCATTATTAAAACTCGCCTCACCAGCACCAAACCAATACACACCCGCTAAGCTGCCAACCGCAGCAATTGAGTCACAATATGCTAATGTTGGTGCTTATGTCACAGTATCGGGGTGGGGTTTAACCTCAAACAGAGGCAGACCTAGCGATGTTTTGCGTGAGGCCGAACTGCCAGTCATCAGCAACAATAGTTGTAGCTCTTTACTTAATTTCTCTATTCCTGGCTCTGTCATATGCGGCGGTGGTGAAGGTGGTCGTTCAGCATGTAATGGAGATAGCGGCGGTCCCTATGCTGTACGTGTTGGGAGTGATTTTTATAGCATAGGCACTGTGAGTTGGGGAATTGCCTGTCAGGGCGCAACCGCCTTTACTCGTACCACCAGCTACTTAGATTGGATAAAGCAAAAAACGGGCATTATTGATATTCCGAATGACAAACCACCCGTTTCTGATTTTAGATATAGCGTCAATGGCACAATGGTTAACTTCATCAGTACTTCAACTGATGACAAAGGTATTACTCAATTTGATTGGAGCTTTGGCCAAGGTAACACCTCTTCAAGCGCCGAAAACCCCAGTCATGATTATAACTCGAATGGAGAATATAATGTCACGTTAACTGTCACTGACACAAAAGGACAAACTAATAGTACTTCTCAGGTAGTCCGTGTCGGAACCCCGCCCAGCTGTGGAGAAAACTGGTTAGCAACGAAAAGTTATTCACCTGGCGACAAAGTGACATTCAATGGTGTTGTATATGAAGCAATTTGGTGGTCTCAAGGTGCGCAACCAGATTTATACAGCAACGTTTGGCGTAAAGGCAGTGATTGCAACGGTTCATCTGATCCAGTGCCAGTCGCAAGCTTTACTGTTACAAAAAACAATTTAACGGTTTCATTGCAAAATCAGAGTACAGGTGCCGTGTCCTACGCGTGGAATTTTGGTGATGGTAAAACGAGTTCAGTTGCCTCTCCAACACACACCTATGCAGTAAAAGGGCAATACACTATTACGCTTACTGCAAAAAATAACCAAGGACAATCAGCAACATCAAGTAAAGTTGTTTCTGTAGGAGAGGTTTCTGGCGGCTGTAATGGATTACCTAACTGGTCGGCTGAGAAAGTGTACTTCAAAGGTGATCGCGTTGCTCATGACAATGTCATTTATGAAGCAAATTGGTGGGTACAAGGTGAAAACCCAGCAAACTCTGATGATTGGGGACCTTGGACGCGGATCCAACCTTGCAATTAACAAACTGATAGTAAAATGTAAATTTTACTTTTAAAGCGACTAAGTCCCATGTAATCTGATACCAAAAATTACCTCAAAAGAGAGCATGGGACTTAATCAACATAACCGAACAGAATTAACTCGCTTAGGTGAGCGGATCCAAAAAACATTTTTAGCTGTCAGTCATGCTTTGCCTGAGCATGCACACACAATTGGCGGTTTCGCAAAGTATTTAGATTATAATCGTTCGAACAGCCAACGTTTTTTTGCAGCCTGCAAGGCCAATAATGGCTTACAAGTTTTGGTTGAACTACCCGGAACACAAGCTTTACAGCAGCTCTGTGAAAAGCTCTCTCCCCTACTTCCCTCAGTATTGATAAGCCAAGTTAATCAAGTCGTAGACCTATTTTCTCAATGTATAGAAAGCAACGCTAAGAGCCATGCAGACCTCAAACGCTTGTTACAAGAACCTAAAAATAGTGAAGTGCTAAAAGAAGGGTCAGAGCATAAAGCTCAGCTCTATCACGCAGCTAAAGCTTTATTAAAATTCAGTGTGGAAGAGGTTTTTTGTATCTATATTTTGCGTGAAAATCAGAACGATCCAAGCTATTTACAAGAAGTCGCGCTTATCAGTAAGTCAGGTATAAACAGGCTTATGGGTGCAGTGCCATTCGTGCAGTTTTACACTCATCCTCACCCTGAACATTTCAGTGGTCCAGTCGAAATCACAGCAAGTAGTGCCCTTAAGCCCAATGAGTTCACACTGGGTGTTTCAAAAGAACTTTCAAGTCCTGGCTTTTTAAATGCATTTAGTACCTATTCACCCAGTAATTCTGGATTGGTGTTCGACCCTTTGCCAAGCCAGAATAGCGATGTCACTTTTGTGTTTAACAACCCAGACGAAGTCGTCAACCCCTTGGATCGAAACAGTCCATGCAGCTCAACCAGCCTATCGATTAAAAACCCAGTAAAAAAACTCACTATGCTTGTTTTACTTGAAAAGCAAATAGACAAATGTAGTACCGTCAATATCGGTTGCTATCACAGTAATCAAAAAGTTGAAGAAGGCAAATTAAAGGCAAGTGACCTATGGACTGAGCGTTTTCCGGAGTTTCCTGAACTCAAAATAACACCTCTTGAAAATGACTTTGCTCACAGTCAACTTTTGGAAGAACAAAAAACTAAGCTTAGGTATCTACTCACTGTCAGTGGTATAGCTGCTGATGATTTTATTTGCTACACCACTGATGTTGACTACCCTATTTGGTCCAGTACTTATCGCATTTACTTTGAACACCAATAATTACAGTTTATTAAGGTTATCAAGGTAGAATGCCGCTTGCTCCATTATTAACGCCCTTTGCTCAGGGGCTTTTTTACGCCAATTGGCATAAACCATACGATTACGAGGGTTAGAAGAAAACTTGCCTTCATGCGTATCCATAAAATGCCAGTATAGAGAGTTTAATGGACATGCATTGTGACCAGCAACGGACTTGATGTCATATTGGCAGTCTGAGCAGTAGTCACTCATTTTGTTCACGTAGTTCCCGCTGGCTGCATAGGCTTTTGAGCCAACTATGCCACCATCTGCAAATTGACTCATACCTCGAGTGTTTGGCATTTCAACCCACTCTATCGCATCGATGTAGACACCTAAATACCAATCATCCACCTGTCTGGGGTCAATACCAGCAATCAGGCAAAAGTTCCCCGTTACCATTAAACGCTGAATATGATGAGCATATGCATAATCTAGAGACTGCTTCACCGCATGCTTTTGACAATTCATATGCGTCTTGCCATCCCAAAACCAGTCAGGTAAATCTCGTTTTGCGTCTAGCTCATTGAGCCCAGCGTATTGCGGCATGTTTACCCAGTAGATCCCACGAACAAACTCTCTCCAACCAATGATTTGCCTGACAAACCCCTCTACTTGCGCAATATCTATTTCCTGCTGATGCTGCATAAAATAGGCAACAACCGTATCTACCACAAACTGAGGACTAATAATTTTACTATTGAGGGCAAAAGACAGCCTTGAGTGATACAAACTCCATTGTTTTTTTGTATACATATCATCTGCTTTACAAGTCATCGCGTCTTGAAAAAATCCAAACTTGGGTAACTGAGTCTCGCAAAACGAACACAATAACTCTTTGGCTTGCGCTCTGGTTATCGGCCAGAGGCTATTCGCTTCATATGTTCCAAAAGTTCTTACCTGATGCCTTTGCAACCTTTCCCATATATCACTTACATCATTTGCAAAAACCAGCGGCTCAGGTATCTCCGAAAGATCTTTTTGTTTGAGTTTGTTTCTGTTATTGCTGTCAAAGTTCCACTCTCCACCAAAGGGAGTAGAGCCATCCATCAAAATATTAAATCTCACTCGCATCTTTCGATAAAACGCTTCTAACCTATGCTTTTTACCAGCACTAAAATAACTGGAAAGCTCGCTATCTGATAAATAAAAATGTTCAGATTCATAGGCACCGCTCTCGATGTCTATTTGTGCACAAAAAGCACTAAGTTGCTCTCGAAGCCGATACTCATCTGGTAATTGATATTCAAATTTTGCTATGCCATATCTTGCTATCAAGCTATTGAGTAGTTCAGGCAATGTTGCAAATTGGTGGGTGTCATCCAGCGTTAAATGACTCACGTTATGCCCCGCTTTTTGCAGTGCAACCGCGAATGCTTTCATCGCTGCAAAAAAAGCACATACTTTTTGAACATGGTGCTTTACATAACTGGTTTCTTGATTCAGTTCAGCAATTACATACAAGATGCCTTCATCTTTGATACTGTACCAACTATGGCCTGCATTAAGCTGATCGCCCAGAATTAAGCGAAGTGTTTGATAAGTTTGAGACATATTTTATTGGCTCTCTTTGTGACGGTTTGAAGCGCAGCGCTTAGAACAGTATTTGACATTAACCCAGTCCCTCTGCCACTTTTTTCGCCAAGTGAATGGACGCTTGCATGTAACACATACTTTGCTGGGTAAATTTACTTTTTTATGCACTGCGTTTACCTTACATGTATTGCCAAAACACGCTTGGCTTCAATGGCTACATCCTCTCGCTTTTTCCAATGCCACATAAGCGCTTGAGCGTGAGTATAACTTTCTTTTAAATCAACGATAGGATTTGGATATTCGACACCAAGCTCAATGCCATACATCATTTGTTCCATGTCTGTTAAATCCCATGGTGCATGCACAAGGGGGGCTGGTATATTTTCTAATTCAGGTACCCACTTTTTCACAAATATGCCTTCTGGGTCTTTGTCTTCACCTTGCTTTACTGGGTTATAAATACGGATTGTATTTATCCCTGTAACCCCTGCTTGCATCTGAAACTGACTGTAGTGGATCCCAGGCTCAAAATCTAAGAACAATTTAGCAAGGTGGGTAACCCCTTCACGCCAATCAAGCTCCAAGTGGTGACATAAAAAACTCACCAACATAGCGCGCATTCTAAAATTTAGATACCCAGTTTTAATCAAACTGCGCATACACGCATCAACCATAGGTACACCCGTGTTCCCTTCTTGCCATGCTTTTAGACGAACAGCGGCTTCATCTCCCTTTACCCTTGGCATACCCTCATAGGCACGATTGACGCACCTGAACTCCATATCACATTCACTTTCAAACTTTTGGATAAAATGGCAATGCCAGTGCAACCTTGATGTAAAAGCAACCAGAGAACGTCTCCAATGTGGCTTTTTCCAATTCGCTAAGACGGTTTGATATACCTGCCTCAAACTCACGTTGCCCCAAGCAAGATGAGCAGACAGACGAGAGCAGTGGTGCTGAGACTTTTCGGGACTGGAAAGAGAAAACGCATATTCCTTCCCTCTCTCATTAAAAAATGAGTTGATAACATGCCAAGCAAGTGACTCTCCACCTTGCTGAAAATGCACAGACTCAGCTTCATACTGAAACCGCTTAATATCTACGTGCATGGAAAAGTGTGCGCCAATTGGAAACCAATTAACCTCGGCGCAATCAATATCGAGCGTGTCTTCACGCATCACGGTTTGCCAATTTTTGTCCCAACTAGTTCTTGCTTTAAGTCCTCTGATCACAGCGCCTTGTGGGAAATCTTCCCAATTTATACCAAACTTTTTACACCAAGCTGCGACGAGCTTATCTCTTTCAAAAGTGAAGCCAAGCCCTATTTCTTGATGGGAGTACAATGCATCTATGCCAACCTCTTGGTTGATCTGCTCAAGCACATCAATGATGCTCCCATAGGCACAATAGAGACTGTCAGAGTCAATTTGCTTTGAAATATCCTCGAGGGATTGGGATATAAACCTAAGGTGGCGACGAGAAGTGTGTTGATCTTTTATCATGATCGGTTCAAAGCAATACAATAAAAGCACTGGTTTATTTGTTTTTGCCGCCCTATACAGTGCTGCATGGTCTTGTAAACGCAAGTCCCTTTTTAACCAGACAACGCTAATGGCCATGCTTTTCACTCATTACAGGCCAATCGACCATATCAACGTCTTCACTGAATAAGTTGGGATGGCTAGACCACTTTTCTTGAAATGTGCCATCGGGGTCATACATCTGCGCCTGCTTTTCAATATTGAAATGTCTTCCGCCCCTCGGGTCATCACCGACGCCAGCGATATATTGCCAGTTTCCCCAATTAGAGGCGACGTCATAATCTATCAGCTGTTGCTGAAAATAAGCTGCACCATATCGCCAATCCACTTGGAGTTCATTAACTAAGCAACTTGCAACAATCTGTCTGCCACGATTCGACATAAACCCAGTTTCGTTCAACTCCCTCATACATGCATTGACAAGTGGAAACTGAGTGGTGCCATTGCACCAACGTTTGAATCGCTGTGGGTAAAAAGTAGTTAAAGGACGCGCTCCTTTTTCTCCTGCAAACTTAAATAAACTACTCCCTTTTTGTATCGCTTTATGATGAAAAAAATCCCGCCACATCAATTCAAAGCGGATCCAATAAGTAGAGTCATTTGCACCGTGCTGCTGCTCATACATATCAAGCCTATTAATGATCTGTCTTGGTGAGATGTTACCAACGGACAAATACGGGCTAAACTGCGTAGAGTTATACTTGCCATCTAATGCATTGCGAGTCATTTTATATGACGATGCGCTTTGTGTAGAAAAGTATTCTTCTAAGTAATCAAGCGCCGATTTCTCGCCACCTTGGAGCAGACTTTCATTATTAGCCATTGACCCGTCTACTTTGCACATATACTTCTCTGTCACAGTACTGTCCACAACTAATGGCAATGGTAAAGTCTCTGAGAATGTATCTTCAACGTACGAAGAGACCTGTAGTTTGTCTGCTTTTTTTCTAAATTTTGAAAAAGAGCCACTTAAATCTTTGTCTTCCAGCTGCTGTGGACCGAACAACAGGTTGTTGTGCTGGTGTATAAATCGAACCTTTCCATTGTCTGATTTTATATGCTCGAAGGCTGTTCGCTCATCATAGCCACAGCCTAAATGACTGCCGACGACTTCAATCTCCATTTGGGTAATCACATGATTTATGACTTCTCTACTGTGCCCCTTGAATACATATAACTCGTAACCTAATTGCTGCAGTTGCTCAGACAAATCACTCAACGACTGTTGAATAAATTTAAGCCGCTTTTCACCTAAATGTACATGATCAAAATTTGTTGCCGAAAAAAGAGATTCATCCACAACATAAATAAACATGATGCTGCTAGATGCATAAAGAGTGGAATTGAGCGCCAAATTATCTTGAAGCCTCAAATCGTCGGTAAACCAATATAGAGCTTTACTCATGATGCTTGTTTAACCCTGCCTTACAAATGGTTATTAAGCACATTTGTACGCATCAAACATCAATCTAGATTTATAAAATATATAACGAATATAGCGGTGAGAATTGATGACGGGAAAGAGAGGCTCGTCAGGTCCAAGACAGACCTAACGAGTATTCAATTAAGAAATACTGGCGTTAATATCTCTCAATGCTTTTGCAGGGTCTTCAGCTTTCGTGATCGGTCTGCCTATCACCAGATAGTCACTGCCAGCTTCAATAGCTTTAGCTGGGGTCATGATGCGCTTTTGGTCGCCTGCATCACTACCAGCAGGTCTGATCCCCGGCGTAATAAGCTTAAATTCATTACCAAGCTGTGCTTTTAATGTCTCTGCTTCTTGCGCTGAGCACACTACACCATCTAAGCCAGACTCTTTAGCCAGTTTTGCCAAGTAAAGCACCTGCTCCTGTGGTGTTTTATCAATGCCCAACTTGCTTAGCTGAGCTTGGTCCATACTTGTCAAAACAGTAACAGCAATAAGCAACGGCGCCTTATCACCATATTTACTTAACGCTTCTTTGGCTTTTGACATCATTTCTGTGCCACCACTGGCGTGCACATTAACCATCCATACACCTAACTCCGCAGCAGCAGTGACTGCTTTTGCGACCGTATTTGGGATATCATGAAATTTCAGGTCAAGGAATACGTCAAATCCTAGATCTACTAGCTTTTTTACAAATTGAGGGCCAAAGTAAGTAAACATCTCTTTACCTACTTTTAAACGACACTCATCTGGTGAAAGCTGAGACACAAATGCTAAAGCCGCACTCTCGTTGTCATAATCTAATGCAATTAGCACTTTCTTTTGTTCAATATTTGACATAATTACCTTAATTTTCTTTTAAAAGAATCACATACAATATTAATAACCATCTAAGCCTCGACTTGGCACAACTGACTCCCACGTTTTACACGATGGGCATAACCAGTATAGTTTATGGCTAGTAAAGCCACATTTGTTACACTGATAATCAGGCTTAGTGGATATGTAAGATGTAACGAGGTTATCAATCTCTTCTAATACATCTTGAATTTTTACATTTTTGGCACTCAAAAGTTGCAGTAAATAACTGAATCCTCTTATTGACGGCTCTCGCTTTAAGCTGTCAGTTAAAAATACTATCGCTTCTGTTACTTTCCCAGACTCTACTAGCCCCTGACAATGTTTTATTTTTATTGTTACACCTGCGTTAGGGAGTAATTCGCCTATCAAGCCATAAAACTCTTCTGAAATATTCAAGCTCTGATAGCAGGTTTGAAGATCGTTGATAATAAGAGGTGCGATTTGAGGAAATTCGGAGGTCAGTTTTCGCCAATAGTAAATTGCTTTTACATTATCTTGGCGACCGTGTGCATCAAGACCTAACTCATATAAAGGTCTGATAGCTTGATGATTGAGCTTGGTCGCTTGTTCAAAAAATTTGATATCTTTTGATTCAATAGCAACTTCACAATAAAAGTTCGCAATTGCAGCGCAACTGGCTTTATCAGAAAATAGGTCCGAATATGCTTCGTACATATTGACACCTTTTTGCCAGTCTCTCGTTTGCGAATAAAGTTGGATCATGGGCTCCAAAGCATCTTCAAAACCCGCTTTGACTAAAACAACTAAATTAGATTCGGCCCCATCTAATAACCCTGCCATTATATAATCTTTTGCTAATTCCAGCCGGCAGGATTTCACCAATTCTATATCTAAATTAGGCTGCTCTATGAGTAACTCGTGAATTTTGATTGCCCTATCAAGTTCACCGCGTTTTCTAAATAAGGTAGCGAGCGTCAAATAATGCTCTACAGAATCAGCTGACACTTCTAGCAGCTGTATTAGATGCTCAAGACCCTGATCTTCTTCTCTATCAAGTAAGAACTTTAGGCCTTTACTATATTCGGATGTGATTTTTCTATTTTGCTCATGTGCCAAATTTTTAGCACTGTTCTTTCCCATTACATAACCATAAGCAGCGGCAACAGGAAGCAGCAAGAACAAAAGCTCGATCATGGCTGGCTTTGATCTTTATTCAACAATAAATTATTCGTTTTATGTAACTGACGATTCTTTTGTTTTAACCTTACGAGTGAACTCAAGTTAAACAAAACACCAAGAATTATACCTGAAAACAGACATAAGCTCAGCAGTGTCGCTAACGGCATTTCGGCACTTGCAACGATAAAGTTTACTTCAACAACATTCGGATTCTGTGTGCCTACTACAAACGCCACTAAAAGCAACACCAAAAGTAGTCCCTTCTTAACAACTCGAACCAAATTAGGTATCTCCAATTACCCTTCGAGACTAGCGTTGACGCGATCTCTTAATTCTTTTCCAGGCTTGAAATGTGGTACATATTTGCCATCTAACTCTACTGTTTCGCCTGTTTTAGGGTTGCGACCAGTTCTAGGAGAGCGATAGTGCAGAGAGAAACTGCCAAAGCCACGGATTTCGATTCTATCAGAGCCTGATAGTGAACCCGCCATTTGTTCTAAAACTTCTTTTACTGCATTTTCTACGTCTTTTACAGGCACATGTGCATGCTGTTCAGCAAGTTTTTCTATTAATTCAGACTTTGTCATAACGTTTCCTTTAAATAAAAAAAGAAGGGCTAAAGTGCCCTTCTTGATTAGACTTAAGAATTAGTCTTTTTGAGCATTTTTGAAAGCAGCTGCCATTGCGTTTTCGAACGCTGGCTCTTCTTTCTTAAGCTTCTCTAGAGCTTCTTTCTCTTCAGCTTCGAAGATAGCTTTAACAGATAGGCTGATCGCACGGTTCTTACGGTCAACACCTACAAATTTAGCTTCTACTTCGTCACCTTCAGAAACAACAGAAGTTGCATCTTCAACGCGCTCTTGAGCGATGTCAGCTACACGGATGTAACCTTCAACACCTTCAGCAAGCTCTACAGTTGCGCCTTTCGCGTCAACTTCAGTCACTTTACCTTTAACAATAGCACCTTTTTTGTTTGCGTCTAGGTAGTTATTGAAAGGATCAGCTTCGATTTGCTTAACGCCTAGTGAGATACGCTCACGCTCTGGGTCAACCTGAAGAACGATTGCAGTGATCTCGTCGCCTTTCTTGTACTCGCGTACAGCTTCTTCGCCTGGAGTGTTCCAAGAGATGTCAGAAAGGTGTACAAGACCGTCGATGCCGCCGTCAAGACCGATGAAGATACCGAAGTCAGTGATTGACTTGATCTTACCAGTAACTTGGTCGCCTTTGTTCTGTAGACGAGCAAATTCCTGCCAAGGGTTAGCTTTACACTGCTTAAGACCTAGAGAAATACGACGACGCTCTTCGTCGATTTCAAGAACCATAACTTCAACTGTGTCACCTAGTGAAACAACTTTTGAAGGGTGGATGTTCTTGTTAGTCCAGTCCATTTCAGAAACGTGTACTAGACCTTCAACGCCTTCTTCGATCTCAACGAAACAACCGTAGTCAGTAAGGTTAGTTACGCGACCAGTAAGCTTAGCGCCTTCTGGGTAACGACCAGCGATTGCTGCCCAAGGATCTTCGCCAAGTTGCTTAAGACCTAGAGAAACACGAGTCTTCTCTTTGTCGAACTTAAGTACTTTAACAGCGATTTCGTCACCAACATTTACGATTTCACTTGGGTGCTTAACGCGCTTCCAAGCCATGTCAGTGATGTGAAGTAGACCGTCAACACCACCTAGATCTACGAATGCACCGTAGTCAGTAAGGTTTTTAACGATACCTTTAACTTCTTGACCTTCAACAAGGTTAGCAAGAAGCTCTTCACGCTCTTGTGAGTTCTCAGATTCGATAACTGCACGACGAGAAACAACAACGTTGTTACGCTTCTGGTCAAGCTTGATTACTTTGAACTCAAGCTCTTTACCTTCAAGGTGAGCAGTGTCACGTACAGGACGAACATCAACAAGTGAACCAGGTAGGAAAGCACGGATTGAATCAACTTCAACAGTGAAACCACCTTTAACTTTACCGTTGATAACACCGATAACAGTCTCTTGATCTTCACATGCTTTCTCAAGACGGATCCAAGCTTCGTGACGCTTCGCTTTCTCACGAGAAAGGATAGTTTCACCGAAACCGTCTTCGATTGCGTCTAGTGCTACGTCTACTTCGTCGCCAACAGCAACTTCTAGTTCACCAGCAGCATTTTTGAATTGCTCTGCAGGGATTGCACTTTCAGACTTAAGGCCAGCGTCAACAAGAACGATGTTGTTCTCGATTGAAATAACTGTACCTTTAACGATAGAGCCTTGCTCTGCTTCAAAACCCTTTAGGCTTTCTTCAAATAACTGCGCAAAATTTTCTGACATACTAAATACGTCTCATATATAAATGTACCAATAAGCGACCATGCTGCATGGGGTAGTTAAAAAAACACCGGCGGCCTTGCCAGTGCTATGATAAATTAGCTAACTTTCGGAAGTTTGCCTGACAACACAGCTTCATCAACAAGTTTAAGTACTTGCTGATATACTTGGTCGGCATCTAAAGTCGTGGTATCTATGTGAACAGCATCAGCAGCAGGCACTAGCGGCGCTACTTTTCTATTCATATCACGGTCATCACGTGCTTTGATATCTTCTAAAAGGCCCTCAAGTGTAACATCAAGCCCCTTATCCTTCAACTCATTAAAGCGTCTCTTAGCACGTTCTTCAGCACTTGCAGTAAGATAAATTTTTAATTCCGCTGATGGGAAAACAACTGTACCCATATCGCGACCATCCGCAATAAGGCCATTCTCAGTTCTAAATGCACGCTGTCTGCGTAAAAGTGCCTCTCTAACGCGTGGAAGCATGGCTATTTTGGAAGCCGTTGCTCCTACTTCTTCATTTCGGATTGTATTCGTTACATCTTCACCTTCAAGCACGATTCTAGATTTTTTAGTCGTACTATCAATCATAAATTGAACATCAAGGTTCGCGGCTAAAGGAACCAGCGCCTCTTCATTGTCCAGTGCGATTTGATGATGTAACACTGCAATAGACAGCACGCGATATATTGCACCGCTGTCTAGAACATCCCAATTTAATTTCTCAGCCAACAAACGACAAACAGTCCCTTTGCCAGATCCGCTTGGGCCGTCTACGGTGATTACGGGCATTGCAGCCTGCATTAAAACCTCCTGAAATGCACACCTTATATAAATCGGCGCCTATTATACGCAAGTTTGATGAATAGATCCTTATCAACATGTAACTTTTTGTTCTATTGTTGAATTTGTATCTTAATTGGGTATGGGAGCGTGTAAAAAACACGCTCTTAAATCTGATTAGTGCTGCGAAATTGAGGCGAGCACATCAAAGTAGGTAGGAAAAGTTTTCGCTGTGCAACCAGGATCATTAATCGTAACTGATTGACCACCAACAGCGACCATCGAGAAGCACATTGCAATTCGGTGATCGTTATAAGTGTCTATCTCAGCGTGTTTGAACTCAGTTGGCGGTGTGATCTCGATAAAGTCTTTACCTTCAACTACTTGAGCACCAACTTTGCGAAGTTCTGTCGCCATTGCATATAAACGATCGGTTTCTTTCACTCGCCAATTATAAATATTACGAATCCCTGTTTTACCGTTCGCAAACAAGGCTACGGTAGCCAATGTCATCGCCGCATCAGGGATAGCATTGGCGTCGATATCGACACCTTGCAACTCTCCCTTTCTCACAACCAGCTTTTCGTCATACCAATCAATTTGGGCACCAACTTGCTCCATCACTTGTGCAAAACCAATATCGCCTTGCACGCTCGCTTTGCCAACACCATTTATTTCAATTTCGCCCCCTGCGATTGCTGCTGCTGCCACGAAGTAAGATGCAGAAGAAGCGTCACCTTCCACCATAATACTGCTTGGTGAGGTGTAGCCCTGTTGGCCTTTCACATAAAACACTTCGTAATTGTCATGCTCTACTACCACACCAAACTGCTTCATCACACCTAATGTGATATCAATGTAGGGTTTAGAAACTAGCTCACCAGAGATCTTAATTTCACTGTCACCATCAAATAGTGGAGCAGCCATCAGTAGCGCAGTCAAAAACTGACTTGAAATACTGCCGTCAATCTCAACCGTGCCGCCTTTTAGCTTTTTCCCTACAATATTAAGTGGCGGATAGTGTTCATTTTTTAGATAGGTAACGTCTGCACCTAATGCATCAAGTGCATCAACAAGGTGACCAATTGGACGCTCTTCCATTCTAGGTTCACCTGTCAACCTGAACTTGCCCTCTGTCGCTGCTAAAACCGCAGTCAGAGGTCGAAAAGCTGTACCTGCGTTACCTAAAAACAATGGTTGTTCAGGCGTATTAAAGTGACCACCGTTACCGTGTACTTTCGCTATGGTTTTGTCATCGTTCAATTCAACCTTAACACCCATCACATCTAAAGCTGCGAGCATATGACGAATATCATCACTGTCTAACAAATTGCGAACTTCTGTTACTCCGTCACATAAAGCGGCAAGCAAAAGAATACGATTTGATAAGCTCTTTGATCCTGGCAAGGTCACAGAGCCAGATACTTTTTTTATTGGCCTTAAAGGTAACTGTTCCATCAGCTGTGCTCCGCTGCAAATTTCTTCATGAACGCAATTAATGCTTCAATGCCCTCAATTGGCATTGAGTTATAAATACTGGCGCGCATACCACCGACAAAGCGGTGACCTTCCAACGCCATTAAGCCGTTTTGTTCTGCTTGCTCAAGGAAGGTGTCATTAAGCGCATCATCTTTGAGCCAAAACGGCACATTCATTAATGATCGGCAAGTACTCGTTACTTTGTTGTAATAAAAGTCAGAGCTATCAATATAATCATATAACAACGCCGCTTTTTCTTTGTTGTGCTTTTCCATTGCAGGCACCCCACCAATTGACTCTAGGTATTTGAATACCTCCGCCGCTAAGTACCAAGCGTATGTTGGTGGTGTGTTGTACATGCTGTTTTGCTTTGCTTCGATTGCGTAATCCAAAATTGCAGGACGTGGTAACCCTTCTCTTTCTAATAAAGACTTACGAACAATAGCAATGCTCAAACCTGACGGACCGATATTCTTTTGTGCGCCTGCATAAATCAAATCAAAATCATCGACATTAATTTCTCGAGATAAAATCATTGAGGACATATCCGCAACGATTGGTGCTGTTGGATGCTTTGGCACGTCAAAAATTTCAATGCCATCTATAGTTTCATTCGGGCAGTAATGGATAAAAGAAGCATTTTCAGGTAGTGGCCAATCTGAAACCGGTAAAATATCAAATTGACCCTCTTTGTCCGTACGAATATCAACAGATTCAACTTGTGTAAACTTTGCGCCCTCTTTCGTTGCGCCAATTGACCAAATACCATTCTCAACATATACACCTGGTGCATTGTCCAAATGTAAGTTCAACGGCACCGCTGAGAAATGACCTCTGCCGCCACCGTGCATAAATAGCACTTCAAATTCATCAGAGATGTTCATCAACCTTCTCAAGCTTGCTTCACATTCTTCAGCCAACTTAAGAAACGGCTCTGAGCGGTGGCTTATTTCCATTACGGATACGCCTAAACCTTGCCAGTTGATAAACTCTGCTTTCGCTTTCTCCATTACTGCAGGGGGCAACATCGCTGGGCCTGCACAAAAGTTATAAACAGTCATATTTTCCTCATTCCAAAATAAAACGTGCCGCCAAACAGCAAAAAGCGGTTTATACAACGCGACACGGAAATAAACTTTCAGTCTATGAATTTACATCAAATACGGGGTTAGATGAAACAAAATTCTGGGTCAAATTATTTAATTTGGTTGAATTTTTTTAATAAAAAAGCGGCCTAAGCCGCTTTTTTAATTATTCAGAATCTTGTTCTGGTGTACTCGGTGGTGTTTCTTCACCTTGAGCGTCATCCACAACAGCATCTTCAATCTCATCTACTTCAATTTCTTCGATGCGCTGAAGCCCGACAACTTGCTCATCTTCTATTGTACGGATCAATATAACACCTTGCGTGTTACGTCCTACAGTAGAGACTTCATTTACGCGCGTTCTAACCAAAGTGCCTCGGTTAGAGATAAGCATAATTTCATTGTTGTCTTCAACTTGAACTGCGCCAACAACGTTACCGTTACGCTCAGTTACCTTAATTGATACAACCCCTTGTGTCGCTCGGCTCTTCGCTGGGTATTCATCCAATGGCGTACGCTTGCCATAGCCGTTTTCTGTTACCGTTAAAATAGCACCGTCGTTTTTAGGCACAATCAATGAAACAACTTTTACGCCATCTGGCATCTTAATACCACGAACACCTGTTGCTGTACGACCCATCGGACGTAATGCCAACATTTCTTCGCCTGTTTCAGGGTCAAGCTTCACTTCGCCTGTTTCTGAGTCACGTAGTTTCTCATTAAAGCGAACAACTTTACCGTGGTCTGTAAATAACATAATGTCGTTACTGCCATCAGTAATATCAGCACCAATTAGGTTATCACCATCGTTCAAGTTGATTGCGATAATACCGCTTGCACGCTGACGGCTGTATGCTGTCAGTGGTGTTTTCTTCACTGTACCATTGGCTGTTGCCATTAAGACATACTTGTCTTCTTCATATTCACGGACTGGTAAAATCGTTGTGATACGTTCATCTTCTTCAAGAGGCAGTAAGTTAACAATTGGCTTACCACGCGCTTGTCTTGATGCCAATGGTAGTTGATATACTTTCAACCAATACAATCTACCCGCAGTCGAGAAACAAAGTATTGTGTCGTGTGTATTGGCCACAAGTAGACGCTCGATGAAATCTTCGTCTTTCATTCTCGTTGCTGCTTTACCTTTACCACCACGACGCTGTGCTTCGTAGTCAGATAGAGGCTGATACTTCACGTAACCTTCATGAGATAGCGTTACAACAACATCTTCTTCGTTAATTAGGTCTTCAAGGCTGATGTCATGTGCTGCGGCAGTGATTTCCGTGCGACGCTCATCACCATATACATCTTTGATTTCAACCAACTCATCACGGATAACTTCCATTAAACGCTCAGGTGACGAAAGAATGTGTAGTAGCTCAGCAATTAAGTCTAGTAGTTCTTGGTATTCACCTAAGATCTTCTCATGCTCTAAGCCTGTCAGCTTGTGTAGACGTAAATCAAGAATTGCCTGTGCTTGTTGTTCAGAAAGGTAATATTGACCATCTCTAATACCAAGCTCATCTGCTAACCAATCCGGTCTTGCAACATTTTGCTCACCTGCACGCTCAAGCATAGGTGCAACCGAGCCAAGCTCCCACGCACGCGCTGTTAATGCTGCTTTCGCTTCAGATGGTGTTGGTGACTTACGAATTAGTTCAATAATTGGGTCGATGTTTGCCAATGCAATAGCAAGACCTTCAAGCGTATGTGCTCTGTCTCTTGCCTTACGTAAGTCGTAAACTGTACGACGTGTAACCACTTCGCGACGGTGAATAACAAACGCTTCTAGCATTTCTTTTAAGTTGAAACACTTAGGTTGATTGTTATCAAGCGCAACCATGTTCATACCAAACACGGTTTGTAGCTGTGTCTGAGCATATAGGTTATTAAGCACAACCTCGCCTACTTCACCACGCTTAATTTCAATAACAATACGCATACCGTCTTTGTCAGACTCATCACGTAATGCACTGATACCTTCTACTTTCTTATCTTTTACTAGTTCAGCAATTTTTTCGATAAGACGCGCTTTGTTAACCTGGTAAGGGATCTCATGGACAATAATCGTTTCTTTGCCCGTTTTCTCGTCAGTCTCAATCTCTGCACGAGCACGGATATAAACCTTACCACGACCAGTTTTATAGGCTTGTTCGATGCCTTTTTTACCACTGATGATTGCCGCAGTTGGGAAATCAGGGCCTGGAATATATTCCATTAGCTCTTCAATGGTGAGGTCAGGGTTTTGAATAATTGCCAAGCAACCATTGATCACTTCAGTTAGGTTATGTGGCGGGATGTTTGTCGCCATACCAACTGCGATACCTGAAGAGCCATTCACTAATAAGTTTGGCACTTTAGTTGGTAGCACGTCAGGGATCTGCTCTGTGCCATCATAGTTAGGTACATAATCGACAGTTTCTTTGTCAAGATCAGCAAGAAGCTCATGAGACATCTTTGCCATACGTACTTCGGTATAACGCATCGCAGCTGCCGAGTCACCATCGACAGAACCGAAGTTACCTTGACCATCAACAAGCATGTAACGTAAAGAGAATGGCTGAGCCATACGTACGATTGTATCGTATACTGCACTATCACCATGAGGGTGGTATTTACCGATGACGTCACCGACTACACGAGCTGATTTTTTATAAGGTTTGTTCCAGTCATTTCGTAGCTCGTTCATTGCGAAAAGTACACGACGGTGAACTGGCTTCAGTCCGTCACGTACGTCTGGCAATGCACGCCCTACGATCACGCTCATTGCGTAATCAAGGTATGAATTTTTCAATTCATCTTCAATATTGACCGGGAGGATTTCATTGGCGAGATCAGTCATTTGATACCACTTTCCTTCAGAGTCTTGCCCTTTTGTGTCACACTAATAGCAACAAAGGGTTAAGTTATTATTTATTCGGCTGCCGATAGTAACACAGGTAAATTCAATTTGCAGTCGTAAAATGTCTGGTATTTTTATAAATAGCCAATACAATGCGCCCAGATAAACGAGGAAGCTTTTTATGACCGAACATCAAAATGTAGACCACCAAGAAATCGCAAAATTCGAAGAAATCGCTGAAAGATGGTGGGATACAGAAGGAGAATTTAAACCGCTACATGATATCAACCCGTTAAGGTTGGACTTCATCAACGATAAAAGTGCAGGCTTATTCTCGAAGAAAGTACTTGATGTTGGATGTGGTGGCGGGATCTTAACTGAGAGTATGGCTAAGCTTGGTGCAGAAGCGACAGGCATTGATATGGGCCAAGAGCCTTTAAATGTTGCTAAACTTCACAGCCTTGAAAGCGGAATCAGCGTAGATTATCAAAAAATACCCGCTGAAGTTTTCGCTGACGAGCACCCTGAGCAGTTTGATGTGGTAACTTGCATGGAAATGTTAGAACATGTACCCGACCCTGCTGCAATCATTGCCGCAGTCGCAAAAGCTGCTAAGCCGGGAGCCAGCGTATTTTTTTCTACTCTAAATAAAACACATAAAGCGTATTTATTAGCTGTTGTTGCCGCAGAGAAGCTTTTAAAAATGGTACCTGAAGGTACACACGATCATAACAAGTTCATTCGCCCTTCGACTTTAATTGGTTGGGCTGAGCAACATGGTTTAAAAGTACGTGCATCAGCAGGAATTAGTTACAACCCGTTCACTAAAACGTTTACCCTAACAGACGATGTTAGTGTAAATTACCTACTTCACTTCGAGAAACTAGCATGACACAAGCCGTTTTATTTGATTTAGACGGCACTTTACTTGATACCAGTGATGATTTAGGTGCTGCCCTAAACCATGTTTTAACAGAGCATGGATTACCGACTCTTTCAAAAAGTGAGTACAGTCCCGCCATTTCCAATGGCGTCAAAGCCCTGCTTGAAGTTGGTTTTAAAGACAAATTAATCAACTACGACTTAGCGACCTTGAGGCAGCAGGTTTTAGATTATTATGAAAGTAATATTGCTATCCACAGCCATTGTTTTGATGGGATCGATAACATGTTGCAATCTTTGCATGATAAGGGGATCGCAGTCGGTATAGTTACCAACAAACCAGAGTTTTTAACTTTCCCACTTTTACAACAAATCACTACATTAAAAAATATTGAAGTCGTCGTATGCGGAGATACCCTTGATGTAGCGAAACCCCACCCTGCACCACTATTGCTTGCAGCTGAAAAATTGGGAGTTTCTGCCTTGCAAACTTTATATGTCGGTGATGCAGAACGAGATATACAAGCAGCCAAAGCAGCACAAATGCGCTCGGTCGCTGCACTGTGGGGCTTTATTCCCTCATTAGATGAAGCGCTATCATGGCAAGCAGAGGTAAACGCAAATCGTCCAATTGACCTGATTTCGCACATATAGTGAAAAATTATAATTTGAGACACTACATATAGTGTCTTAAACTTAATTGGGTAAAGAATTGAACAGAAAAAAATCATTCAGTTTTTTTGCTAAAAAAAGGCAAAAATTAATGAACTGAAGTTGATTTTTTTACGCACTCAGGCCTAGTGTATAGCATAAGGTTAGTAATCACTAACGCGGTTAATTTATCCCAATGTTATCCACAATTTGAGTGAAGTTGTTCTCTTGCAAAATAGTATCAACCACACTATCTTGTGATGCACTTTCAAATAGGCACCATATCTAGTGGTGATTTCCTAACCAATATAAGAATTTGGGAATACGGGCATAGCTTATGAACCAACAATTATCTGTCAGTAAAAGAAACGGTCGTAAAGAACCGCTTGATTTAGATAAAATCCATCGTGTTATTACTTGGGCAGCCGAAGGCTTAGACAATGTGTCGGTCTCTCAAGTGGAATTAAAATCTCATATCCAGTTTTACGATGGGATCCGTACTGAAGATATCCATGAAACAATCATCAAAGCAGCTGCAGATTTAATCTCTAAAGACACGCCTGATTATCAATATCTTGCAGCACGTCTTGCAGTGTTCCATTTAAGAAAAAAAGCATATGGCCAGTTTGAGCCTCCGCACTTATATGACCATGTTGCAAAGCTCGTTGACGACAAGCGTTACGACGAGCACCTATTGAAAGACTACACTCGTGAGGAGTTCAATGAACTAAATGACTACCTTGACCACAGTCGCGATATGACTTTCAGCTACGCGGCAGTCAAGCAGTTAGAAGGTAAATATTTAGTTCAAAACCGTGTAACTGGTGAGATTTATGAGAGCGCGCAGTTCTTATATATATTAGTAGCGGCAAGCCTATTTGCTGATTATGACAAAGAAACACGTTTAGATTACATCAAGCGTTTCTATGACGCTGTGTCACAATTCAAAATCTCACTACCAACACCTATCATGGCGGGTGTTCGTACACCGACACGTCAGTTCAGCTCATGCGTGCTTATTGAGTGTGATGATAGCCTAGATTCAATCAATGCTTCTTCTTCAGCGATTGTTAAATATGTGAGTCAACGTGCCGGTATCGGTGTAAACGCAGGCCGCATTCGTGCACTTGGTAGCCCAATCCGCAATGGTGAAGCATTCCATACTGGCTGTATTCCATTCTACAAACACTTCCAAACAGCAGTGAAAAGCTGTTCACAAGGCGGTGTGCGTGGCGGTGCTGCAACTTTATTCTACCCACTTTGGCACCTAGAAGTTGAAAACTTACTGGTTCTAAAAAATAACCGTGGTGTAGAAGAAAACCGTGTTCGTCACCTTGACTACGGCGTACAGTTCAATAAAACAATGTATGCGCGTTTATTGAAAGATGACTACATTACCCTATTTAGCCCATCAGACACACCAGGGCTATACGATGCATTTTTTGAAGATCAGGAACTTTTCGAAGAATTATACTTAAAGTACGAGCAAGACGAGTCTATTCGTAAAAAGCGTATCAAAGCGATTGAACTGTTCTCAATGTTTGCTCAAGAGCGTGCTAGCACGGGTCGTATTTACTTACAAAATGTTGACCACTGTAATACACACAGCCCATTTGACTCAAAAGTAGCCCCTATCCGTCAATCTAACTTATGTTTAGAAATTGCGCTGCCAACTAAGCCGTTGAACAACGTCAATGACGCTGAAGGTGAAATTGCGCTCTGTACACTGTCTGCATTTAACTTAGGTGCTATTGAAGATTTATCTGAGCTTGAAGAATTAGCAGAGCTAGCAGTTCGTGCACTTGATAATCTATTAGATTTCCAAGATTACCCAGTACCAGCAGCACACACAGCTACAATGGGACGTCGTACTCTGGGTATAGGTGTCATTAACTTTGCTTATTACCTAGCTAAGAATGGTAAGAAGTATTCAGACGGCAGCGCGAATGGCCTAACGCATAAAACATTTGAAGCAATTCAATACTACTTGATGAAAGCCTCTAACGAACTTGCAAAAGAACGCGGTGCATGTCCTAAATTTAATGAGACAACATACTCACAAGGTATTATGCCTATCGATACTTATAAAAAAGACATCGATGCAATCTGTGACGAGCCACTTCACCTTGACTGGGACGCGCTAAGAGCAAGTGTTCAAGAGCATGGCATGAGAAACTCAACGCTATCAGCGCTAATGCCTTCTGAAACTTCATCGCAGATCTCAAACGCAACAAATGGTATTGAACCGCCTCGCGGGCATATCAGTGTTAAGGCAAGTAAAGACGGTATCCTAAAGCAAGTTGTGCCTGAGTATGAGAAACTTAAAGAGCAGTACGAACTACTATGGGACATCCCTTCTAACGATGGTTATTTAGGCCTAGTTGGTATCATGCAGAAGTTTGTCGACCAAACAATCTCTGCAAATACAAACTACGACCCAACTAAGTTTGAAGGCGGTAAAGTACCAATGAAGTTATTGTTAAAAGACCTACTAACAGCATACAAGCTAGGTGTTAAGACGCTTTACTACCATAACACACGTGATGGTGCTGCTGATGCACAGGACGAATTAAAACCAGAGCCTGAAGATGACGGCTGTGAAGGCGGCGCTTGTAAGATTTAACAAGCCTGTCAAGAATCAAAAAGCCCAGCATATGCTGGGCTTTTTCGTATACACAATTCAATTATTCAATCATACACTATCGAATTTAATATTCTAATTTGAGCACTTTTGCTATCACGCAAACTTGCTGTGCAGTTTTATAAATTTGATAATACCCACCACCTACAGATAACTGATGGCAATTAAATATTTTGTTGGCTGGTATCTGCCAATAAGAAGCCAGCAATGGAGCCACCGAGCCTGTCGCTTGATCTTCTTTGCTGCCATATTGAGGTGCAAAGTATCTGAAATAAAAACCATCACTACCTAAGCCATGATTTGTGGTCACTAGCAACGCTCGACGAGTGCAGTTGATGTATTCCTTGGCATTGAAATCTAACTCAATCAGATCTTGCTTATTTGCTGCTTGTGCAACGAAATACCCGTCATTAGGCTCTGTGTGTTTAATATTACTCAGCGTTTGGTTAAACACCGGAAATATATGATCAAAGTCTGTTGTTATTTCAAGGCTCGCTTGCGGCAAGCACATAACAAAAAGCTCGCCCCCTTGATGAGAAACACATATTGTCTGATTCGACGATTCAAAAGTGATTTCTTTTCCAGCATTGGTGAAGGTGGATGTTAGCACCCCAGCCGCAGCAAGCGTTGCATGACCACAAAATTGAATTTCACCGTATGGTGAAAACCACCGGATACCAAATTTGCAGTCGGCATATTTAACCAAAAACGCAGTTGCAGCGACTGTATTAGTACTCGCGATTTTTTGAAGGCCGTGTGTATCGTGAAACTCATTGAGATCATCACATAAATTCACGTCAGCAAGATTGCCAAGGTAATGCTCCGAGCAAAATACTCGCCGAACACCGTACATCTTCATATCAAACAATCTTACTCATGGTTGTATTTAGTCTTAAAGGCTAGCTATCTATACATCAAAGAGGTATAAGCACATTGTCACAAACACTACCTTGTACTCAAATACCTCTACAGTGGAAAGTAATTAACGCTCTTCTTTCACGACTTGCCATAAGGAGTCTACAAAATACTGATTACTATCAGTGAAATGCTTAACCACATGAAAACCACTTTGTTGAGACAATCGCTCAATATCATTTGTTGAAAACTTATAAGAATACTCGAAATGGATCGCTTCATATGCATCAAATTGAAACGCTCTTTGTAGCGCCGAGATGTACACTTCTTGCTTTTCAGTCGAAAGTACATAACTTTCCATGGCGCCTAAAACTGGATTATAAACGCCAAAATGTTGGAATTTATCTAGCTCGAAATTCGCGCCTAACTCTTTGTTTATTCGACTCAACAAATTGAGATTAAACTTTGCAGTTAAGCCATCTTCGTCGTTATACGCTGCGGTGAGTTTCTTGACGTCCTTCTTTAAATCAAAACCAATGAATATAAAGTCATCCGCTTTAAGACTCGCCCATAACTTTCTGAGAAACCCAAGACTTTGCTCGCGATTAAAATTGCCAATATTAGAGCCTAAAAATAAAACCAACTGCTTATTTGTAGACTGACCCCTGACGAGCTTTAATCCGTCAAAGTACTCAGCTACCACACCATGAATTACCAGGTTATCATTGGGCATAATATTTTCTTGTAGCATGAACATGGCTTTTTCTGAAATATCGATGGGATAAAAGTTTACTTTGCAGCCACTTTTCAAAAAGCCATCAATAATTAACTGACTTTTATGTCCATCCCCAACGCCTAATTCGATAATGTCAATTTCTTGCTCATCAATCACATCAGCTAACTGTTTGTTAATATTGGTGATGATTTCCACTTCTTTCGCGGTCAAATAGTAATCTTGATGCTGGGTAATTTTTTGGAAAATTTCACTTCCCGTATCATCGTAAAAGTACTTTGCAGACAGGTGCTTTGAAGGCGCACTTAACCCTATCAATACGTCAATGGCTAGCTGGTCATCTTGTGTACTTTCACCATGTGTATCTTGCGTGAATAATCTAAAGTGTGTCATTCAATATCCTCTGCTAGCCTGATGCCAGAAAACATCCAGCGCTGATGTGGTTGATAAAAATTGCGATAACTGTGACGATAATGATCGCCGGGTGTGGCCACACACCCGCCCCTCAAAACAAACTGATTGCACATAAATTTGCCATTGTATTCGTTCAGCATGCCCTGATATGGCTTGTAACCGGGATAGCCCGAATAATGACTTTTAGTCCAACACCAAACTTGCCCAAAAGGCACGCCACTCGCTATAGGGTGATAAATGCTTGCAAGATTGCCATTGCGCTTATTGATACCTGAAATCACCGCAACAGCTGAGTTTGCTTGCAAATAAACCTCCAGCTCATGCTCTGTCGGTAACCTTAAGCCTTTCCAGTTAGCAAACGCGTCTGCTTCAAAGTAGCTTATATGTGTGACAGGAAGATTGAGGTCTAATGGCATCAAACCATGTAGTGTAAACTCAAACCATTCATTTTCTATCTTTTGCCAATATAAAGGGTGGGCAATTTTACTCTCGTTTACCCACTCCCACCCCAAGCTCAGCCAAAATTCTGCTCTGTCATACCCATTATCTTGAATAAACGCCAAATACTCGCCATTTGTGATTGTGTTTTCACTAATCGCAAATCCATAGTTGTAGCGCTTGTGCCTTGGTTTTTCATTGTCATAGGCAAACCCCCTATTTATGGCACCCACTTCATAAATGCCTTCGTCAAAAACACGCCAGCGTGCATTTTCTGGCTTTGAGATGTCTAACGATTGGTCGCAATAAACGGGAGAAAGTGGGTTACAGCCCAAAATATACTTAATATCCATAAGCAACAGCTCCTGATGCTGCTGCTCGTGATGTAACCCGATCTCTAGTAAGGAAAGTACTACTTCGTCCAAATCAGTAAAGGACAAAAAGTCTACAACTTGTTGATCTACATAGTTTCGATAATGAATAACCTCATTAACCGTTGGTCTTGATAGGCTCCCACGCTGACTTTGCAACCAATGTTCGCCAGCTGATTTGTAGTATGAATTAAACAGCATGCGATACCCTTGGTGATACCTTGAGTAATCTGTCATGTATTTAACCAAAATAACTTCTTCAAAAAACCACGTTGTGTGGCCTAAGTGCCACTTCGGCGGACTGACTTCAGCACTAGGTTGAACTGCATAATCTTCAACTTGTAAGCTTGCGCATAAGGCAGTTGAGTGCGCTCTGTTCCTCAGATACTCATCAATTAAATGTGTAATCTTTGTTTTCTCGATTGGTTGCTGTCGGTTCATAAGCTACCTGATTGAAAAGTCTATTCTGTGTCAGAAACCTACTTAATTACCCTATCTAACAAACAGACCACAATGTTAATAGAGTGTAGCACGTTATCACGTTAATATTGTATGGTATCTAAGCTGTTTCAATTTCATATAACACAGCCTTCAAGACCTGACTTGAAGCATTCATTGAAATCTAATCTCACCAGCATCGGCTGGCTTATAAGGTATTATCTCTTTGCGCACTTAAAGTATGTATGCTCTAAACGCTTCTAATTATGTCTAAAAGTCTTTTATGCAGGTTTTTGGCTTAAAGAACTAATCCTAAACAATAAAAATTGTGAGTGCTCAAAGGCATGTATTAATCAGGGCTCAAATGAATGACTGTGAATATCCTAGACCTAGACGGTTTCATGCGCCAATTGTGATTTAGAATCATATGCAATGTCGTGATCACCTATAATATTGGCTTGTATCGTCTAGCCGTCAACGTAATAAATGATAGAAACAGTACCAAACCGCCATTGGCTTTTATCAAAGTTAAGTCCTGCATGTGAGCTATAACTATCAGCGCCTTGAATATATTGTCCAAAAAGAGATAGATGAAGTGTGGTGTTTCTCAACGATAAGAAACACCATGGTCGAGCAAAATGATAAAGCAGGTATTAACGCACTGGTACGACATATGGAAACTTAACAGGGTGTCGATTAAAGGTATTTGCATGATCTGTTACATTGCGCCCAACCAGTAAGCTCAACACTGCGTCCATACCATCGTCACTGGGTTTGCGTCCATTGACTTTCGGATAGCCATATTCCGCGCTGCTACCCACCTTGTAAGAAATCATATCAGGTAACAATTGCGCTGCAACTGAGTCCGCATATTCAACAGGGTTGGATAGTTTCCTATCTAGCGCGACTGCCCTTAATACCATGCCTGATATCGCATACCTTCGTGACATGTCACTATCTGGGCGGTGTTGAATATGTTCACTCACTTCCATTTTGTTATTTGCCAAAAACATATGCGTTACAAGCGGGTTTGCCACTCGATTCACTTGTACCCACTGGTCAACATTGTACATTGCACTACTTGCATACACGTGAATATTTTTCGCCAGCATGCTGTTAGGCAGTTCAACTAAAATGATACTACTATTAAAGTCTTTAAATAAATCCACCCCACTATTGAATTGAGACAGCTCAAGCTTACCTTTGCCAATCAGTGCTGTTAAGAACCCGACAATGCCCTCGGAATTTCCAACAAACGGATCTCGTGCCGCGCCGCTCCATACTTTCACGCCATTGTTAAATTTGACAGTTTTACCAACTTTAGCCTTACCAAATGCCTTACCTTTAGTACCAACAGCTTGATTCGCCCCATCTACGAGCCCAAAAACCAACTGTTCCCCTTCTAAATGAGCTGTGATAGTTACCCCGCCACTACCAAACGATTTATCATTGGCAATATGAAAGCTGTAAACGCCTTTTTCACCAAAAGCAGCGCGGTCTTTTGTGCTGGGATTCACATCCATCATAAATGCAGTATAACCACGGCGCTCTGAGTCAAATACAAACATATCAGTCAAATCAAACTGAGGATGTTCCTGAGCCAATTTACTTTCAAAGTGATGGCTTGCAACTGCTGGCACTGTGCTTAAGCCTGCACCAATAGCAAAAGCGAGCGCTGCCACTGTAGATTTATTGGCTGATATTTTTAGCAATTTAATCATAGCGGTCTCCTATAAACCGGGTTGCTATTAAAAAGTGGGTTTTACGGTTTAACTTACTGATCTACCCTCCTTACTTTTATTTTTGAGCTATTTAATAACTCAGCTGCGAGCACGAAAACGCGCTAAACAGTTAGCCAACACCAATATTGAAATACCTAACAAAGCAACATCCTTGATTAAAAACTGTCCTAGAAAATTTAGAAATGGTAAACCTCCCTCTTTGTCTTCCCCGATTGGCAGCACAAGTAGAGTGCTCACAGTCACCAAAAAAGTCACGGTACCCATTGCACCACCCATAATTCCAGCACGCACAGACCACACAGACATAATTAATAAGGTGGCAGTAATAATTTCAACTACACCGAGGAAGTAAGAAGCCCCTTCAAAACCAAATACCGCATACAACCAAGTTAACCAAGGTGTGCCATTAATGACGGGTTTTAATGCTTCAACTTCCGTAGGGGTAAATTTAAGTACGCCAATTAATAGTAATGGCAACACAACCCCTAGTAGCGCAGTACCTTGCCCAACCTTATGCATGAAATTAATTGAGTTAGTAAACAAAAGCAGCCTCCTTCGTGAATTTATAAGCTATGTGATCTCGATACCGAATCCTGACACCAAGCAAAAATAGCGACTGTTATCGTGTTTAGTGCTTTAACTACTTTCATATTCACGGAAATTTATGTGCTGAAGGCAGTCAATCTATCAACGGCTTGGGATAAATTATTCATCACCTTACTCGGATGAACCATGACCAAAAAAACCAACTTTATGTCAGTTCGTATAAAAAGTGGGGGGAATAGCTTTTTTGGAGTATTCTCCAATAGCCTACAAGCTATGAAAGGTAGATGGTTTTAGATTTCTGCAACCTTAGAGGTATTCCTATCTAAATGTATTTTTGCATTAGGTAACAAAGCGTTTTGAGTTTTTGAAGTGGAAGTGCTGTCCGGCGCAATATATTTATTGTTTGATTAAACTCGAATTCAACTTTGAATTGTGGCTATAAAAATGAGGTGCGAGCTAATATAGCCCGCAAAATATAAAAGAACCAATTCAGTTTCTGTACTACTGATTAAAAATCTGTTCGCGTGTTTTATATAAGCCTGTCGCCATCAAGATACAAAACAACCATGGCATAACAAACATTGGCGCACCAGTTTCAAAGTAAAACTGAGTCACACTATAAACGTCGTTAAACCCCTCCCAAACGAGCATGAATAAAAGATAATACCAGACCCACTTTTGCCCCTTTTTGAGTGCAAATATAGAAATCAGAATGATTGGCACTGCCGCCGATACAATATTGACACCTGCCAGCATCGCTAAAAATGCGACAAACGGAACCACTTGCGGATCAACAGCGGTGAGCTGAGAAAAACTAAAGTCCAACTTATGAACAACAAATGTCCATAGCGACATATCGTTAGAAATAGAAAGGCTGGAAGTCAATAACATGAATAGTCCGCCATCAAAGGTATTAATCCTGCGTACATTGTCCACTTCCAGCCTATTACTTCATTCTCTGTTTTATTCATGGTGATACTCTTCATTTAAATAAACGATTGAGTCAACAATTTTACAGTTTCACCTTGTACAAACTATGATGTTTAGTGCAGCATATATGTCAAATCGTACTTTTTTGGTTCATTACGACCAATAGGAGTAAACTCGTGTTTAATCACATTCCATCGCCATCGAACGCTCAAATTCCTAATGCTGGAAACAGCTTAATTGGAGGAGATGCCTTATCTGATATTTTAAATGCACTTCGCCTTCAAGCTAGCAGCTATTTTTGTACCGAGTTTTCAGCACCTTGGGGCATAAAAGAGCCAGAAACAGACTATGGTACTTTTCATTTCGTCGTGCGAGGCAGTGCTTGGTTAAACATGCCTGACTCAAAGCGTGCTACCTATCTCTCTACCGGAGATATTGTTGCCTTTCCAACAGGTGCGGCACACCAAATTGGCGATCAACCAAATGGAGTCTGTATATCGGGAGACGAATTACTAACGCAGATACAGAACGATGAGAACCCGTTTTCAGGAGATGAAAGCATTACCACACTATTGTGTGGTTACTTCAAATATCAGCAACACGTCCAACTGCCAATATTAAGAGATATGCCCAACTTTTTGCATATAAAAACAAATGAAGAACCATCACTATTGTGGTTAAACAACCTAGCCAATATGCTAGCTCACGAATCCCGCTCGACTCTACCTGGCGGTACCGTTATTGTTGATCGCCTTACTGAGGTACTGGTCATTCAATTGCTGCGATGGCATGTCAACACACAGCATTCCGGTACGGGGTACTTTCGGGCACTTGCAGATACACGACTCAGTCTTGCTTTGAGCCTGATCCACAAACAACCCGCTCAAGCGTGGACAGTTGAGCGCATGGCACATTCCGTAGGTATGTCTCGTTCCGCGTTTGCAAACTTATTCCACGAAATCATCGGTATGACGCCACTGACGTATCTCAGTCAATGGCGAATGCATATCGCCCAAGACCTATTGAAGGAAGGAAAAGAGTCGATGATAAGCGTTGCAGAGCAAGTTGGTTACAGCTCTGAAGCTTCTTTTAGCAAAGCCTTCAAAAAAATAATTGGCATAAGCCCGGGACAATTAAGACGCCAGAAGTAGTATTTAACTTAGTTCTTCCAACATGTTGGCAAGTAAACAACTTTTAAATATGGGCTTTTATCATGGGGCCACAGTCAAAGTCAGGAGAGATTTTGGGGCTATCAAGAGCACTAAATGAGAGAGAAATGCCTAAATAAAGGACTTAAAACAAGCCCATAAACAAAATATTAAATATTAAAAACGACTAACGGAAGTTAGTCGCCTTAATTCATACTGTGACAGCAAACTTAAATAAACTTTTTAATGATAAAGTCGACTTTGACACGTTTAGCCTGCCCTAGTATCTTTTGAACCGGTGCAGGGTAATCTTGTAAAGTTTCAATATCATCAGGCCCAGACAGCTTTCGGCATTGAGACAAAATTGATTGCTTTTCAGCATCGATAAATGATTTCAATTCCTGATCTCTGTCTTCTATCAAAATGCCATTTTCTATGTCCAAACCCCAAGCTCTTGGGTTTAAATTATGTCCTGTCATGAGGTGGACTTGATTGTCTTGATTTATACCTTTTAGATGGAATGAGTTGTCTCCGTCCTTCCATAGATACACATTGAGTAGTCCCTGCTCGATATACCTTTTTTGCGACTTTAGAAATTTATGTAAAATCCGCTCATACAAATAAGGCAGTGCGCCTATTCGACTAAATGGCTTATCTGGCGAGATGTAAAAGTCATTTGCTGTCTTATCGCCAACCACGATCGTTACTGACTTACCTTGCTTTAACAGACGACGTAATGAGCGTAATAAAGGCGCAGGGAAGTTGAAGTAAGGCGTATATAAAATCAACTCCTGCTCAGTGGTATCAAATAACGTCTTAATCAATCTATTGAGCTTATTAGTTCTACGGCCAAACCCTAAAAATGCGCGAACATTAAGTGAATTAGACTCACTTGCGCCAGACATATCATAATTAGCTTTTTTCAGCGAGCGCATTAATTTCTTTTGCGCCAACTTAATTTCACTAAATGGCTTTAAAGGCCTTCTATCAATTCTGGGGACCGCTTCAGAGTTTAACAGGTGCTTCTCAATAAAAGCAGTAAAGCTATCAGCTAACTTTGCATTATCTAATAGAAAGTAACGATCAAGACGATATCGCTCTTCTTGATGCAGGTAGACATCATTGATACTTGCTCCGCTGTATAGAACCGTATCATCAATCACAAACCCTTTAAGATGTAAAACTCCAAACAATTCTTTGGCTTTTACTGGCACACCATATACTTTAACATTTGAGTTGAATTGCTCCAAATAATCACAATACAAGCGTGCATTACCCTCAGACTTTGCCTCACCGATTAACCCTCGCTGGGCTCTGTGAAAGTCAACTAGTATTTTGATCTCTAAATCTGGATTGCTCAGCGACGCATTATGCAACGCAGACAACACACCCTGGCCTGCCGTGTCATCTTGTAAATACAGTGCGGCGATGTAAATGCGCTTCTTTGCTTTGCCAATCAAAGACAAAAGTTCACTGTGATAATGTTTAGCGTCTGTTAAGACTTTACAGCTGCTCGCTTCTAAAGCAAAGCCAGCGTTGTCCTGCCAAAATGCCATATTTACCTTTAAATCTTGGGCTACTGATAATTTAGTAGCAAAAAAAATTCCTTCAAACATAACAAAAAAAAATAGAAAGGTCATGAATATCCGACAATTTCAGCTCTATTGGCTTACTTTTCCATCAAGTACACTAAATTTGACAAGTTCACGATTTCTAAAATTGCTTTATTTGATTTTTATTTTACTTCTGGGTTGATTTACTTAGAATCGGCATCATTGTAATGCTAATACTAAATTTTAGGATAGAAATTCATGAGTGATAAGCACTGTAAACTATTGATCCTTGGCTCAGGTCCAGCGGGTTACACTGCCGCTGTTTATGCAGCACGTGCAAATTTAAACCCTGTGTTAATCACAGGTATGCAACAAGGTGGTCAGCTGACAACAACAACAGAAGTAGAAAACTGGCCTGGTGATGCACATGGTTTAACTGGCCCTGCTCTTATGGAGCGCATGAAAGAGCACGCAGAGCGTTTTGAAACAGAGATTATTTTTGACCATATCAATAAAGTCGATGTGACTAAGCGTCCATTCACCCTTACAGGTGACCAAGGCACTTATACTTGTGATGCTTTGATCATTGCAACAGGTGCATCTGCAAAATACCTAGGTCTAGAGTCTGAGACAAACTTCCAAGGTCGCGGTGTTTCTGCTTGTGCAACTTGTGATGGATTCTTCTACAGAGGGCAAAAAGTTGCCGTAGTTGGTGGTGGCAACACAGCGGTTGAAGAAGCGCTATACCTTTCTAACATTGCAGACGAAGTACATGTTGTTCACCGTCGAGATAGCTTCCGTAGTGAAAAAATTCTATCTGACCGCCTACTAGAGAAAGCGAAAAACGGCAATGTTGTTCTTCACTTTGACCGCACTTTAGACGAAGTACTTGGCGATGACATGGGTGTAACAGGTATTCGTATCAAAGATACAAACTCTGATGCAACTGAAGATTTAGACCTAGCAGGTGTATTCATCGCTATTGGTCATAAGCCAAATACAGACATGTTTGAAGGTCAGCTTGAGATGAAAGATGGCTACCTTGTTGTTGAGTCAGGCCTAAATGGCAACGCAACACAGACAAGCGTAGAAGGTGTATTCGCTGCAGGTGACGTATCTGACCACATTTATCGTCAAGCAATCACTTCAGCTGGTACTGGCTGTATGGCTGCCCTTGATGCAGAGCGTTATTTAGATAACCTTAAATAATCTCTTAGCACGCCATATTTCATGGCGTGCTTCCAACCGAAATTTGCTAAACTCAAAATTAGCAACTAGTCCACTCGAAACAAAAGTCACCCATGACACAACAGTTGTTCCATTTATCATCGACAGATTACATATTTCCGCCGTGCCACTTTGCACTAAAAGAACCAGATGGCCTGTTAGCCATTGGCGGATGCCTCAATACAAAAAGATTAAAAAAAGCATATCAACTTGGTATCTTCCCTTGGTTCAATGAACGAGAGCCGATCATGTGGTGGTCACCCAGTGAACGAGGAATTATTGAGCTGTCAGACTTTCATATTGGACGCACACTTAAAAAAGCTCGAAATCGACTCAAACCCAAAATCACTATAAATCAAGCCTTTGAGCAAGTTATCTCTCAATGCAGAGAGCAACGACTTCACGAAGAAGGAACTTGGATCAATAAAAATATGCTCAAGGCATATTGCCAAGCGCATGAGGAAGGGTTTGCCCATAGTGTAGAGGTATGGATTGACGGAAAGCTAGCTGGCGGCCTATATGGAATAATGATATCAGGTGTATTTTGTGGTGAATCTATGTTTCATAACCAGCCAAATGCTTCTAAATTAGCAATGTGGGCTTTGGTTAATTGGCTCAAAAAACACAATGCTCATTTTATAGATTGTCAGTTAGATAACCCTTACTTAAGTTCAATGGGCGCAAAAGTCATTCCCAGAGAAGAATTTTTGACTAAACTTAAAGAAGCAAGTGACTATCACCCTGTACAAACCATGTGGCACCCACAAGACATAGGGGTAATATATGACTGAACACTTTCCATCTAAAATTGGCCTCAGTCAGCAATTTGATTGCAGCTATCTACCAGATAGAAAAGAACAGCTACTCGTTATTTTAGACAGTGAATGCTACACAGCAGCGCGTTTTGAAGCCCTCCTTTCTCTGGGGTTTAGGCGTAGTGGAGATCAAATATATCGACCACACTGCCCACTTTGCAGTGCATGCCAATCAATACGAGTATTAGCAAAGGATTATGTGCCCTCAAGGTCACAACTGCGAAAGTACAAAAAAATACAAAACAGCTTTAGCGTTAAAGTGAGTTTCGAAGAAAAGGAAAGCTATTTTCCACTTTATGAAAAGTACATAACTCTCAGGCACAGTGATGGCACAATGTACCCGCCAAACAGACTGCAATATGAAAGTTTTTTATTTTGCCGCTGGATGCCCATTTCGTTTATAGAGTTGTGGCACCAAGACCAACTTGTCGCCGTTGCTGTTACAGACACAATGCCTAACGCCCTATCTGCAATCTATACTTTTTTCGACCCAGACTTTGAACACTTAAGTTTAGGTACGATTATGATCATGGCACAAATAAACCTAGCAGCGGCAGAGAATAAAGAGTTTGTTTATTTAGGTTATCAAATAGACGAATGTAAAAAAATGCGCTACAAAAAGCAGTTTTCACCAGCTCAACAGCTTAAAGATGATACTTGGACAAATATTTAAGTTACTAATTTAAGCTCTTACCTTTACTTATTGTGTGCTTTTGGGCAAAATCTCCAACGATAAACTTATACAGAGGTGATACGCTCCAAATGGCGAAAGAAGACGTTATTGAAATGCAAGGCACGGTCCTTGATACTTTACCAAATACAATGTTCCGTGTTGAATTAGAAAATGGTCACGTAGTGGTGGCTCACATTTCTGGTAAAATGCGCAAAAACTACATCCGTATTTTAACAGGTGACAAAGTCACTGTAGAATTAACTCCTTACGATTTAAGCAAGGGACGCATCGTTTTCCGTGCACGTTAATTCTACCGTCTCGCCAGCGTCAATTTGACGCTATAAGACGTATGTAGCAAAAAACCTAGCCTTGGCTAGGTTTTTTGCTTTTGTAACTTCAAAATATTAAGCGGCTAACACTATCAGCCCAGCCGCCACAAATTATGCAGAAACGAGTTCTTGTTCAAAGTCGAACTCTAAAGCATTGCCTTTGACAGTCACTTTTACATTACCGCCATCGATGAGCGAACCAAATAAAATTTCATTCGCCAATGGCTTTTTAAGGTTATCTTGAATAACGCGCGCCATAGGTCTAGCACCCATCGCTTTGTCATAACCAATATCGGCAATCCAATCTCTCGCTTCATTAGTAAATTCTAGGTTCACCGACTTCTTATCTAACTGAGCTTGCAACTCAACAATAAACTTATCTACAACTTGCAAGATAACTTCTTTTTCTAGGTGGTTAAACCAAATAATGTTATCCAGCCTGTTTCTAAATTCAGGCGTAAATACTTTATTTATCTCAATCATTGCATCATGAGAATGATCTTGTTGCTGGAACCCGATAGACTTTCTCACAGTCTCTTGTACGCCCGCATTGGTCGTCATAACAAAGATAACATTACGGAAGTCAGCTTTACGGCCGTTATTATCTGTTAACGTACCATGGTCCATCACCTGCAATAGAATGTTGTAAATGTCAGGGTGTGCTTTTTCAATCTCATCCAATAATACAACAGCATGAGGATGTTTAATGACTGAATCAGTTAATAGGCCACCCTGTTCAAAACCAACATAACCAGGAGGTGCACCGATTAAGCGGCTTACAGCATGACGCTCTGAGTACTCGGACATATCAAAGCGAATGAACTCAATACCCATGCACTTAGCAAGCTGTTTTGTGACTTCGGTTTTACCAACACCTGTAGGTCCTGCAAACAAGAATGAACCAATCGGCTTTTCTTCATTAGCAAGTCCCGAACGTGATAAGCGAATCGCTGAAGTAAGCGCATCAATTGACTCATCTTGACCAAAGACTAGCATCTTAAGATTTCTATCTAGATTCTTAAGCACCTCCTTATCACTTGAGGACACATTTTGCTGAGGAATACGAGCAATCTTAGATACAATTTGCTCAATATCTGACACACCAATGGTCTTCTTACGTCTAGACATAGGTAACAAGCGTTGATTTGCACCCGCTTCGTCAATTACATCAATTGCTTTGTCTGGTAAATGACGTTCATTGATGTATTTCGCACTCAACTCAGCTGCGGCTTTAAGGGCTTTTTGCGTGTACCGAATGCCATGATGCTCTTCGTAGCGCTCTTTCAAGCCGTATAAAATTTTTGCAGTATCAGCCACACTTGGTTCAACAACGTCAATTTTTTGAAAACGACGAACCAAGGCTCTGTCTTTTTCAAAAATATTTTTAAACTCAGAGTACGTCGTAGAACCTAAGCAACGGAGTTTCCCGCTAGAAAGTAACGGCTTGATCAGATTTGAGGCATCCATAACACCGCCAGATGCAGCACCCGCGCCGATAATGGTATGGATCTCATCAATAAACAAAATTGCATTTGGTTTTGCTTGTAACTCTTTCAACAGCGCTTTAAAGCGTTTTTCAAAGTCACCGCGATACTTTGTGCCAGCAAGTAAAGCCCCCATATCAAGAGAGTAAACAACCGCATCTTCGATCACTTCAGGTACTTGCTCATTGACAATACGATAAGCTAGCCCTTCGGCAATTGCGGTTTTACCAACACCCGCTTCACCTACCAACAGTGGGTTGTTCTTTTTGCGGCGGCAGAGCACTTGAATGGTTCTTTCTACTTCTTGATCACGACCAACAAGCGGGTCTATCTGCCCTGCTTTCGCTAAAACATTTAAATTTGCAGTAAAGTTCTCTAGCTTAGTTTTTTCTTCGCCTTGAACTTCCGCGCCTTCTTCATTGATGTCCTCTTGCTCTTCAGGCTCAGGATCATCATCTGACTTTGAAATACCATGACTGATGAAGTTCACGATATCTAACCGGCTTACATCTGCTTTTTTCAGTAAATAAACAGCTTGGCTTTCTTGCTCTGAAAAAATTGCGACTAAAACATTGACGCCGGTTACTTCATTTCTGCCTGAAGACTGAACATGAAACACTGCCCGTTGCAAAACACGTTGAAATCCTAACGTTGGTTGAGTCTCCCGGTCTTCCTCTAACTCAGGAATAATTGGCGTTGTTTCATCAATAAACTCTGACAAATCTCTTTTTAAGCTGTCAGTATCTACGCTACAGGCGTTGAGCGCTTCACTTGCAGATGGATTATCAATCAGTGCAAGTAATAAATGCTCCACCGTCATAAATTCATGACGACGAGTACGAGCTTCACGAAACGCGGTGTTAAGTGTAATTTCTAAATCTTTATTTAGCATTGGCAACCCCCAACGAGAATAAATAAGGTCATTCTTGCTCACAGCTACACAGGAGCGGATGCTCATGATCGCGAGCGTATCTGTTCACCTGCTCAGCCTTTGTATGGGCTATGTCTGCAGGATACATTCCACATACCGCTTTTCCCTCGTGATGCACTTTAAGCATCACATCAGTTGCTCTTTCGCTATCCATGTTGAAAAAAGTCATTAACACTTCGATGACGAAATCCATCGGCGTGTAATCATCATTGTTTAAAATCACTTTGTATTTCTTCGGTGGTTGAAGTTTTTGCTTCTCTTGGTCTTTGACCTCTTCCAACACACCTGAATCTTTTATCCCACTCATAATTAAATATAGTCTTGTCTTATATACTCAAGCAAACTTGAATTAAAAAATAAATAAAATGTTAAAAAACTGCACTAAAAAACTTGACTGTATGGTTATTTAAACTACATTCTAGTCCTAGTTGTTCATGTTATGGACAGCTTAGCAAATTTCAAAGGTTAGATTAACTTAATTAGTCAACTTATAGAAGGATGTAGAAGTATGGCTTGCGGAAAAGTCAAATGGTTTAACAACGCCAAAGGGTTTGGTTTCATCGTAGAAGACGGCAGTGACGAAGATATCTTTGCACATTACTCGACGATTGTAATGGATGGATACAAGACGCTTAAAGCTGGTCAAGATGTAACATTCGAGCTACAGGAAGGGCCTAAGGGCTTACATGCTACTAATATTGCACCGAAAGTTGGTGAAATGGCATAGCAAATTCTAAGGCTCTATAAGCGGGCTACGTAAGTTGCTCGCTTCATCTCTTTTTCTCTCCAAAACGTTCCTTGTAACATATTTTTCTATAACTAAAGTAAATTGCATTAGCAGCATTACGATTAGATTGGTACAATCCCTGCCGGTGTCCAGGTCTGTTAGTTATTTCTATTCCCCCTAATTTCAGTAGGAATAACTAACAAACTTGCTAATTACAAAGAGTTTAAGCTTTTTATAAGCTAATTTTTTTGTTACTAGATCGTCCAAATAACGATGGGTAACATAAGTTAGCAAGATTTTGCTTATTGTTGAACGGTCGAAATTGGCCCAAAACTATCTAGGAATGATGATGACATCAAAAATTATTTATACAAAAACCGACGAAGCACCAGCTTTAGCAACATACTCTTTGTTGCCAGTAATTCAAGCTTATACTAAAGCAGCTGGTGTTGAAGTAGAAACAAGAGACATTTCTTTAGCTGGTCGTGTGATCGCTAACTTCCCAGAGTTTCTTACTGAAGAGCAAAGAATTGCAGATGCACTATCTGAGCTAGGTGAACTTGCTAAAACACCTGAAGCGAATATCATCAAATTACCTAATATCAGTGCTTCTATCCCTCAACTTAAAGCAACTATCAAAGAGCTACAAGAAAAAGGCTATGCACTTCCTGATTACCCTGAAGAGCCTAAAGATGAAAATGAAGCTGCTATCAAAGCAACTTATGACAAAATCAAAGGCAGCGCAGTAAACCCAGTATTACGTGAAGGTAACTCTGACCGTCGTGCACCTGGTTCTGTAAAAGCATATGCTCAGAAAAACCCACATTCAATGGGTGCATGGTCTGCTGACTCTCAATCTTATGTTGCGAGCATGAGCGAAGGCGATTTCTTCGGTTCAGAGCAATCTACAACTGTTACTGAAGCAACAGACGTTCGTATCGAGCATGTTGCGGCAGATGGTACTGTAAATGTACTTAAGCAAAGCACACCTCTACTTGCTGGCGAAATCATTGATGCTTCTCGCATGAATGTTAACGCACTTCGCACTTTCTTAGCCGCTGAAGTTGAAGCTGCAAAAGAGAAAGGCGTTCTTTTCTCACTGCACATGAAAGCAACCATGATGAAGGTCTCAGATCCAATCATCTTTGGTCATGCAGTAAAAGTATTCTATAAAGAAGTATTCGAAAAGCACGGTGAAACTTTTGAGCAACTAGGTGTTGACGTTAACAATGGTATTGGTGACGTATACAATAAACTTGCTAAACTAGATGATGCGAAGCGCGCTGAAATTGAAGCAGATCTTGCAGCGGTTTATGACGTTCGTCCAAGCATTGCAATGGTTGATTCAGATCGTGGTATCACAAACCTACACGTGCCAAGTGACGTTATTATCGACGCATCTATGCCAGCGGCTATCCGTACAAGCGGTCAAATGTGGAATGCTGAAGGCAAGCAACAAGACACAAGTTTTGTAATTCCAGATCGTTGTTACTCTGGTGTTTACCAAGCAACTATCGACTTCTGTAAAGAAAATGGTGCTTTTGATCCTCGTACTATGGGTACAATCCCTAACGTTGGTCTTATGGCTCAAAAAGCAGAAGAATACGGTTCACACGACAAAACATTCGAAGCACCTTCAAATGGTGTTATCCGTGTGGTTGACCAAGCAGGTAACGTACTACTTCAACACGATGTTGAGGAAGGCGACATCTGGCGTATGTGTCAGGTTAAAGACGCACCAATCAAAGATTGGGTTAAGCTAGCAGTTAACCGTTCACGTGCTTCTAACACACCTGCAGTATTCTGGTTAAACGAAGAGCGTGCACATGATGCTGAGCTTATCAAAAAAGTAAATGCATATTTGCCAGAGCACGACACAGACGGTCTTGATATCCGCATTCTTGCACCTGTTGAAGCGACTAAGTTCTCACTAGCTCGCATGAAAGACAGCCAAGACACTATTTCAGTAACAGGTAACGTACTACGTGACTACCTAACTGACTTATTCCCAATTTTAGAGCTTGGTACAAGTGCGAAAATGCTATCTATCGTTCCACTAATGAACGGTGGTGGTCTATTCGAAACGGGTGCAGGTGGTTCAGCGCCTAAGCACGTTCAACAGTTCGAAAAAGAAAACCACTTACGTTGGGACTCTTTAGGTGAATTCTTAGCGCTTGCTGCGTCTCTTGAGCACCTGAGCCAAGTAACAAACAATCCAAAAGCACAAGTACTTGCAGATACACTAGATGCGGCAACGGGTAAATTCCTAGACGAGAACAAATCACCTTCTCGTAAAGTGAATGAACTAGATAACCGTGGTAGCCATTTCTACCTATCTCTATACTGGGCACAAGCGCTTGCTGCACAAGACACAGATGCAGAGCTTAAAGCTAAATTTGAAGCAGTTGCTAAGCAACTGACTGAAAACGAAGCAGCTATCGTTGCAGAGCTAAACGACGTACAAGGTCAAGCAATGGATGTAGAAGGTTACTTCCAGCCAAATGACGACAAAGCGTTTGCTGCAATGCGTCCAAGTAAACTATTTAACGATGCATTAAACCTAATCGCATAAGTTAAATTCAAGCTTTAAAAGGCAGCTCAGGCTGCCTTTTTTTGTTTTCATGCTGAAGTATGGCGAGACTTTTGTTAGTATGCGCCCATTCATATTACCTCTTTGTTAGCTATGTCATACAAAAACAGTCAGCGCCCTAACGCTGCTCGGAACAAGCCAAACAACATCTCACGACGACCATCACGAGGCGCTAAAAAGCCGCCAGTCAAACCTGAGGATGTCAAAATAGTATTGTTCAATAAACCATTCGATGTGCTGTGCCAATTTACGGATGATCAGCACCGTAAAACACTTGCTGATTATGTCGACGTTAAATCTGTATATGCTGCGGGTCGCCTTGATCGTGATAGTGAAGGCTTATTGCTACTCACAAACTGTGGAAAGCTGCAACACAAACTGACTGAACCGAAAAAGAACACCAATAAAACATATTGGGTTCAGGTAGAAGGTGCACCGGATGAGCAGTCATTAAACCAGCTTAGAAAAGGCGTAGAACTCAAAGACGGCTTAACCAAGCCTGCACAAATTGAGGTAATAGAAGAACCTGATGTGTGGCCGCGTACGCCTCCTATTAGGGAGCGTAAAAATATTCCTACGACTTGGTTGAGTATTACCATTTCAGAGGGACGCAACCGACAAGTACGTCGCATGACTGCACACATCGGTCACCCTACACTTAGGTTGATCCGATATAGCATTGGCAAATATACTCTCAATGGCCTAAATAACGGTCAGTATAAGGTTTTGCAGCCAAATAAAGTCTAGTGTGTGTCTTTTGAGGGTAGCCAAATGCATGCTATACTCACGGCCTTTCAAATATTACATATAGATGTACAGCGATATTATGAGCGATAACAGTAACATTAAAGTCATTGTCGGCATGTCTGGCGGCGTAGATTCTTCAGTTTCAGCTTACCTTCTAAAAGAGCAAGGCTACCAAGTCGAAGGCTTGTTTATGAAAAACTGGGAAGAAGACGATAACGATGAATACTGTGCCGCAGCTGAAGATCTAAAAGATGCGCAAGCTGTCTGTGAAAAGCTTGGCATTGAGTTGCACACAGTTAACTTTGCTGCGGAATACTGGGATAACGTATTTGAATACTTCCTAGAAGAATACCGTGCTGGGCGTACGCCGAACCCAGATATCATGTGCAACAAAGAAATTAAGTTCAAAGCGTTTTTAGAGTTTGCCGCCGAAGCATTAGGTGCAGACTACATCGCTACTGGCCACTATGTTCGCAGAGAGGAGCGAGACGGTAAGTTTGCGATGTTAAGAGGGTTAGATAATAACAAAGATCAAAGTTATTTCTTATATACCTTGAGCTACGAGCACGTTGCACAAACCCTGTTCCCAGTAGGTGAAATCGAAAAACCTGAAGTACGCAGAATTGCAGAAGAGCAAGGTCTAATTACCCATAACAAGAAAGACAGTACAGGTATTTGCTTTATTGGTGAGCGTAAGTTCAAAGATTTCTTACAAAAGTTCTTACCAGCCCAACCAGGTATTATTGAAGATGCTGAAGGAAACCGAGTCGGTGAACATGAAGGCTTGATGTACCACACCCTTGGCCAAAGAAAAGGCCTACTTATTGGCGGAATGAAAGAAGGGTCTGGTGAACCTTGGTATGTAGTAGATAAAGATGTAGAACGCAATGTACTGGTTGTTGGACAGGGTAAAGATCACCCTCGCCTATACAGCAATGGTCTGAATGCAAACCAACTTCATTGGGTTGACAGAGAAGGCCCACAAGGCACGACTCGCTGCACAGTGAAAACACGTTACAGACAAGAAGATATCCCTTGTACTTTATTAGTTGGTCAAGACGGCATGGCGCGTGTTTTATTTGATGAGCCACAAAAAGCCGTAACGCCTGGTCAATCTGCTGTTTTCTATTTGGATGATGCTTGCTTGGGTGGCGGTATCATTGAATCGGTGATTAAATAATGCAACCAAAAGCCGTTATTCCTCTTGCTGCTATTTGCCAAATAGCTAAGCTTGTCCAAAAATGTGCTCGTTATGGTACCTTCAATGAAAACGAAGTGCATACGTTTTTACAGAGTATATTAAATACCGCACCGCAAAATCCGGAAGATGTTTATGATGATCACTTTGCACTCAAAGGTGGTTATCAAGCACTAGTCGCTCAACTCTCAAGTGACGGTGAAAAAGACGTTGAGATAGTGAAATACGTAGGCAGTCTATTGCAATTAGAAAGAGCATTATCATCGAATGATGCTGTTTTTTCCGAACTCGCTAAACGTATAGAGCAAGTCGAAAGACAAACATTGCATTTCAATGTCTATGACGAGCAAGTTCTAGGCGCTCTTGCTGATATCTATACCCAAGTTATCAGCCCTGCTGGACCAAAGATCCAAGTTTTTGGTAAACCAGATTTATTACAGCAAACGCATATTCAACATAAAATCCGTGCTTTGCTGTTAGCAGGTATTAGAAGTGCCGTGTTGTGGCGACAACTAGGCGGAAAACGCCGTCACTTCTTTTTCTCTAAGAAAAAGATTGTCCACACAGCACAACAATTTATTTAAAAATATCGTTCAAAAAACCAATTAGTTAGGAGAAATTATGGAGCTTTCAGCGTTAACCGCTATCTCTCCAGTAGATGGTCGCTATGGTAGCAAAACCAAAGAACTTAGAAGCATCTTCAGTGAGTTCGGTCTGATCAAATACCGTGTTACTGTAGAAGTTCGTTGGTTACAAGCTTTAGCAAAAGCTGACGCAATCAAAGAAGTCCCTGCTTTCAGTGACGAAGCGAATGCGCTACTTGACGACATCGTGGCAAACTTCAGCGAAGAAGATGCACAGCGTGTTAAAGACATCGAGCGTACTACTAACCATGATGTTAAAGCAGTTGAATATTTGCTTAAAGAGAAAGTTGCGGATAATGCAGAGCTACAAGCTGTAAATGAGTTCATTCACTTCGCTTGTACATCTGAAGACATCAATAACCTATCTCATGGTTTAATGCTTAACGAAGCACGTGATCAAGTATTACTTCCATACTGTGATAACCTGCTTAATGCCATCAAAGATAAGGCAATTGAGTACAAATCAGTACCAATGATGACACGTACTCACGGTCAGCCTGCGTCACCTTCTACTATGGGTAAAGAGTTTGCTAACGTCTATGTTCGCCTTCAGCGTCAACGCGAGCAAATTGCAAATGTATCATTATTGGGCAAAATCAATGGTGCTGTAGGTAACTACAATGCACACCTAAGTGCTTACCCTGAATACGACTGGCATGCACACGCTGAATCATTTGTAACAAGCCTTGGCCTAACTTGGAATGCTTTCACAACTCAAATCGAGCCGCATGACTATATTGCTGAGCTGTTTGATGCGATTGCACGTTTCAACACAATTCTATTAGACTTTGACCGTGACGTTTGGGGCTACATTGCACTAAATCACTTTAAGCAAAAAACAATTGCTGGCGAAATCGGCTCATCAACAATGCCGCACAAAGTAAACCCAATTGACTTCGAAAACTCTGAAGGCAACTTAGGCCTAGCAAATGCCATTTTTGCTCACCTAGCGCAAAAACTACCAGTATCTCGCTGGCAGCGTGACCTTACAGATTCAACTGTATTGCGTAACCTAGGTGTTGGCATGGGTTATACTCTAATCGCATATCAAGCAACACTTAAAGGTATCAGCAAGCTAGAAGTAAATGCCGATCGCCTACTTGCAGAGCTTGACGACAACTGGGAGCTGCTTGCAGAGCCAATTCAAACGGTTATGCGTAAATATGGTATCGAAAAGCCGTATGAAAAGCTGAAAGAATTAACGCGTGGTAAGCGTGTTAATCAAGAGATCATGGCAGAGTTCATCGACGGTCTAGATCTACCTGACGCAGTTAAAGCTGAGATGAAGCTAATGACTCCGGCTAACTACATTGGTCGTGCAGAAGCATTTATCGACGAATTAAACTAATCTAAATTATTAGATTTTATTAAGCGAAAGGATAAGCATATAGCTTGTTACTTTCGCTTTTTTTATGGAGAAAATATGTACCAGCTGTCTATTAACGATATGAGCCCTGAAACCTTTTTAAAAGAATATTGGCAAAAGAAGCCTCTACTCATCAAGGGAGGTTTTAAAAACTTTCAAGATCCTTTATCAGCAGAGGAGCTTGCAGGCTTAGCAATGGAAGACAGCATAGAGTCTAGATTAGTCACAAATCATGACGAAAATTGGTTGGCACACCATGGGCCATTTGAAAATTTTGATAAATTAACCGAAACCAATAGTACCCTACTCGTTCAGGCTGTGGATCATTGGCATCCACCAGCAGCCCAATTGCTTGAACCATTTCGTTTCATTCCAAACTGGCGCATTGATGATTTAATGATTAGTTATTCAACACCCAAAGGGGGAGTTGGTCCACATTTAGATCAATATGACGTGTTCATTATTCAAGGTGAAGGTAAAAGGCACTGGCGTGTTGGTATGCCTGATGCAAGTTTAAAGCAGTTCACCAAAGACAAAGCACTTCTGCAAGTTGAACAATTTGACGCCATAATTGATGAAATTCTTGAGCCGGGCGATATTCTCTACATTCCACCAGGTTGCCCACATGAAGGTTACGCCGTTGAAAATGCACTCAACTACTCCGTCGGGTTTAGAGCGCCTGACCAAAAAGACCTGATCAGTAGTTTTGCTGACCATGTCATTGATGAAGAAGCTGGAAAACATCGCTATAGTGATGCCGATCTCAACATGAGAGCGTCCATTGGTGAAATTAGTTCCGATGACAAACTCAAAATCCAAGCTATGTTAACTGGATTAATTGAAAACGACTCGCTATATAATCATTGGTTAGGCACTTATTTAAGTCAACCAAAGCATGATATGGACTTAGCCCCACTAGACGATGCGCTAGTAGCAGAGTTTTTAGAGGATGAAGTTGAGCCTCATGATGTCGTTATTCGCTCAGGTGGCGTAAGGGCCATTTATCAAATCACAGATACAGATGTTTTGCTCAGTGTTAATGGGGAAAATTACTCTCTTCCTAGCAACACCCTAGAACAGGTAAAGTTGTTAACAGATAATACAAGTTTTTCCTTTGAACAGGTAAAACCAGCATTGATCAGCTTGGAATTTAAAGAAACGTTAACTACGCTTATAAACGACGGGCTTTTTTACATAGAAGCTTGGTCTTAAATGCCTGACTGACAGGGCCAACCGAACAAATACACGGTGTCATTTTCATGGCACCGACAATAATAATAGGGGTTGATTTTTCCCTTATTCGTCAGGACGTGTTCTATGATTTTTCGCAAAGAGGTAATCATGATTTATCACGTCGACAAAGTGAGTTGGAAACAAACTCAGGGACAGCTGCGCCAAATTCGTGAAAGAGTGTTCGTTTGTGAATTGCACTTACCAAAACAAGTAGAGTTCGATCAACATGACAAAACAGCTGATCATGTATTAATACGTGATGAAAACGACCAAGCTGTTGGTACTGGTAGGTTGTGTAGTGATGGCTTAATTAGTCGTATTGCAATATTCAAAGACCATAGAAACAGACAAGCCTATCAATCATTAATCGGTTATTTGGCAGATCTTGCCCGCCAGAAAGGCCTCGAAGAAGTTTTTGTCCAGTGTATTTTGGATGAAGTGCCTACATTTATAAAATCCGGGTTTAGCAAGCAAGGTGGCGTATTTATGGAAGCAGGTATTCCAAGACAACGCCTTAAATGCCCTGCTTCGATGATAAACTCAGAGCCATTTACGATGCTACATTAGCCCATAATTTATCATTGTCGTAAATTGCATAGATATCATGCGCCTTATTGATAAGCAGGTTCGCAAAATCAAGCTGAGTTTTGTCTTTTATGCCTGATGAAATGATGCCGTCAGCCTTGATTTGCCATTGGAAAGATAAGTGTCTGAGCGCATCTCTGGCACTCTTTGCCACTTTCACTTCTATTGCATCGGTAGGAACTTGTCCCGAAATAGCCCAATAACCTTTTCCTTTTTGGTCTTCTAACCGCCAAACTGCAAGTGCAGGTGGCAATATACGGCATTCTTTTTCGATTACTTTATTTGTTATTATGCCTTTTTCTGCAAGGTGACGTTGGGCTGCTTGCAATTGTTGTCGTTGCCAATCTTGAATTGACTGCTGCGGTTTTGAATTTGACATAGTTAAACCTACTCACTTCATTGTTTTATTCTTTCTGTAATTTTCCCACTGTATTAATTTCATTAACCTGTTGCAACCAAGAAACGGTAAAGGTCTCAATTAAATTAATATTTGCACAATAATCATACTTTACTAGGCTAAAAAATAACTCAACCAAAGATTGACTAGCATGCTTTTGTTTGTTGTGTACTGCACACCCATTGTCATTTTGGCCATTGGCGTGTTTTTTATAGACTCACTAGTGATATCGCTCATTTTATGTGGCCTTTCTGCACTAGCTTTGGTTATGCAGAAAATTATCAAAGATGAACAACAAGAAAAAAAGCAACCGTTAACTGAACATCCTAAAGACGAGTTAATACAAGAACACAAAGAAGACCTTGCCTGTTTAGAACAACTCAGTAGCGTCATCATCCCTCAATTAATTGCTCAGGTTTCAAGTGCTAGAGAGCAGACAAAACAATCTGTTGTGCATATGTCGGGAGAATTTTCACAGTTGGTTGGCAATATATCCCAAACTCTAGAAAGTACCTCAAATGACAGTACCACAAGCCTTCAAGACGTCTCAGAATCCAGCCGAGAAAAGCTGAACGATGTTTTAGCTTATATAGAGCAGAGCAATGACTCACAAGCGCAAATGACAACCACAATTAAAGATCTTGTCGATAAAAGCAATGAATTGCAGACCATGTCGGTAGATGTCTCAAAAATTGCAGAGCAAACCAATTTACTCGCGCTCAATGCATCAATAGAAGCAGCGCGCGCGGGTGATAATGGTCGAGGCTTCGCGGTGGTTGCTGATGAGGTCAGATCATTAGCAAGTTCCAGCGGTGAAACCGGTGTGAGAATTGGCCAATTAATTGAAAGTATAGCCAATGCAATGCGCGCTTCGATGGATATGATGAACAGTGAATTAGAGAACAAACAAGCTTTGACTGAAAAATATCGAAATGAAATTAATGAGGTTGTCGACGAATGGTTAGCACTGTCTCAACACGTTGAGTCTCAAGCGTCTGAGCTGCATGCTTCCAATATCGAGATCAGAGAAAAAATTTCACACATACTCGTCGATTTACAATTCCAAGACAGAGTCGACCAAATACAAGACAGTGTGACCATCGCTTTAAACATTATGACCGAAGAAATTGATCAATTTATTCTTAATCGAAGAGAATGCCAAACCGCAAAATTTAATCACCAAAGGATCAGCAATGAATTGAAGAAAACCGCTGCTACCAATGAACAACGCAGTATTTTGTCCAAAGATGGTGATGACGATACTGTTGATGATTTAACTTTTTTATGAGGCCATTATGAGTAAAACCATTTTAGTTGTAGACGATTCAGACTCACTCAGACAAGTCGTCAATATTGCCTTAACAGGCGCCGGATTTAATGTAGTAGAAGCCAGAGATGGTAAAGATGCTTTAACTAAACTCAATGGCAATAAAATCCATTTGATAATTAGCGATGTCAACATGCCAAATATGAATGGCATCGAGTTTGTAAAACAAGCTAAGCAATTGCCTCAATACAAGTTCACACCCGTCATTATGCTCACTACAGAAAATCAACAAAGCATGATGGAAGAAGGTAAAAAAGCAGGCGCCAAAGCCTGGATGGTCAAGCCATTTAAACCAGCACAAATGCTGCAAGCAGTATCTAAATTATTAATGATGTAGAGATTTAATATGACTGAATGTTTTAAATTTCCTGCTGAACTAACCATTTACGAAGTTCAGGAAACCTTTAATGAAGTAAAGTCTTATATTACAGATAAAGAATGTGTGTCTTTTGACTTTAGTGAGACCACAGAAGTCGATTCAGCAGGTTTACAGCTCATCATTTGGGTTGTCTACCATAGCCAAAAAATTGGCCTGAAAATCGATACTATCTCTACAAACGAACTCATTGAAAAGCGTTGTGAAAAATTGGGTGTAGGTATGTCCGCGTCCCAAAATGACTAAGGGGTAGTCATGTCTATTGATTTGTCGTCTGCCATTGCCACTTTTGTTACAGAGTCTAAAGAGCTGTTACAAGAAATGGAAAACGGGCTGCTAGATTTAGAATCTGAAAACTCACAAGAGCATGCTAGCGAGATTATCAATGCTCTATTTAGGGCAATTCACACAATCAAAGGCAGTGCTGGCATATTCGATTTTGAGCATGTTGTCACCTTAACACACATTGCAGAAACGCTGCTTGAGAATGCGAGAAATGGAGAATTACAGCTTGATAAAGAGCTTATTTCTTTATATTTAGAAGCCCGAGATGCGACTGAAACCCTCATCACACTGGCCGCTTCGGAAACCGAGCCTGACGCTGACTTGTTAAACAAAGTGAATTACTTGGTTGCGAGCTTTGCCAAATATATAAAAGAGCAAAATGATGAACCAGAAAACATCAGTTCAACTCAGATCACTTCAGGCAACAAATTAGATAACGAACGCTGGGTGCTGTTTTTTGTACCAAATGAAAATGTACTGAGAAATGGCCTAGATCCCTACTCCTTTATTCATTACCTAGATTCAGAGACGAATGAGCTCAAGGTGAGCACCTGGTTTGATGCGATGTTTGGGCCACAACAATTTGATCCTGAGTCCAATTATTTGTCGTTTATTTTGTCGTTTGAATCAGACAAATCTGAAGATGACATAAAAGATGTGTTTGAGTTTATCCAAAGTGAAGCTTATATCGCAATTTTACCCCCTCATGGCGATGCAGAAATCGTCAAATCAAGCATTCAAAAATATCAAGATATTGATTTTGTAACCCATGCACTCAAAGACGCAGATCCGGCTTTTTCAGATATCATTCAACTTTTGAGTAAAAAAGAACAGCCAGAGAGCTCAGAGCTCGTCGAAACCGCAGCAGGCGCACCGACGCCAGCAAACACCTCAAAGATCCATAAAAGTAAAACCTTGCGTGTTGAGGCGCTCAAACTGGATAGATTAATCGACCAAGTAGGTGAGATGGTTATTACCGGCGCGAGAACAAACTTACTCGCCCATGAAACAGGTAATGAGACCTTAATCGAAGCGATGGCACTATTAGAACGACTTGTTGAGAACATTCGAGATAGCTCCTTAAAACTCAGAATGGTACAAATTGGAGAAACATTTAATAAGTTTAAGCGCGTAGTACGAGATATTGCAGATGAACTCGGCAAACAAGTCGATCTCACTATTGTCGGCGCTGAAACCGAGCTTGATAAAACCTTTGTAGAAAAAGTCAGCGACCCCCTCATGCATATCGTCAGGAATGCCATAGATCATGGCATAGAAGACCCTGAAACAAGAAGAGCAAACGGTAAATCAGAGCAAGGTCAACTCACACTCAAGGCGTACCATGATTCTGGCTCAATCGTGATTGAAGTCAGTGATGATGGCAAAGGGCTTGACCAAGAAAGAATTCTCAAACGTGCAATCGATCGAGGCTTGGTCAGTGCAAATCAAACTCTGCAAGAAAAAGACATTAATTTACTGATTTTTGAGCCAGGCTTTTCAACTGCCGAGTCCATCACCAATATTTCAGGTCGTGGTGTCGGTATGGATGTCGTTAAAAGAAACATCGACAGCTTAAGAGGTAGTGTAGAAGTTGAAAGCAACCCAGGACAAGGTTCAACAATTTTAATCAGGCTTCCACTTACCCTGTCAATTATAGATGGCTTCATGTTTGAAGTGCACAAAGAAAACTACGTGATCCCTTTAGATACCGTAGTCGAGTGCTTAGAACTCCATGAAGTGGTGTCTGAACAAGATATTCAAGACAAGAGTTATATCAATTTAAGAACTGAGGTTTTACCCTTTATTCGCCTCAGAACCTTATTTGGTATTGAAGAGCAAATTGACCATACCAGAGAATCTTTAGTTATCGTGCAATTTGGCACGTTACGAGCGGGTCTAGTGGTGGACTCACTCAAAGGTGAATTTCAAACAGTAGTAAAACCACTTGGAAGGTTGTTCGAAGGACTCAAATGTATTAGCGGTGCGACAATTTTAGGTAGCGGAAACGTGGCAATCATTTTGGATGTTTCTGCACTTATAAAATCAGCAATTTCTGTCTATGAGGCGTTAGAGAAAAAGCATTAAGTAATTCGGAGAGCGAACATGTTTAAGAACTTTACAATTCGCAACAAGATCATTCTTGCGATGTTTACCATGGGGGTGTTGCTGTTAGTCATAGCAATGTCCGTACAGCTTAAAAACGGAGAAATTGAAGAGTTTGCGGTGGACGTTGGTAAGGTAGATATACCCGAAACGATTTATGCCTTAAACATGCTCGATGAGTTAGGGGACATGAATAGTAACGTGCTCGAATATATCGCAGGCGAATCTGATGAGAGTGAAGACTTTAGGTCAAACTACAACGAATTTATCCGCTATTTAGAAGATCTCAAACAGCTTGGCACAGTAAATAACTCTCTGATACGCCAATTGGAAGAGTTAGTATCCCGATATGCTAATGAAAATCAAGAGCTTATATTTGACCGTTTTGATCCGCTTTTAGAAGCTAAAGCCATCGATAAATATGACTACTTAAATAAAGAGTTTGCAATCCCCCTTGAGCAACTGCTTGACACATTAAAAGAGGAAGAAGTTGCCGATGCGGGAAGCAGCGGTGATTTTAACGAGGTAGTGAATGACGACCTGCCCGGTGTACGCTATTACCTTGAGCTGATAGATGAGCAAGGTGATATGATGAGTTCCATGAACGCATACATGCGTGGTGCACTAGGTGCAGATGCCGCCTTTGAGAAAGATGCTAGAACCTTTACTGGTTTTTTAGCTGACCTCAAGCCTCTTGAGAGAAAGCCCTCTGAAATCAAAGCACTCAGTGAAGTAGAACGCATGTACATGGAGTTATATAATGGGGGTAAAGAAATCTTCGCCATGTATGATCCTCGTGACAAAATTAAAGCGTCGAGCGATGTGGATAGATTAGAGCACGAAGTATTTAATAAAATTGAAGACCTGTTAGAGGAAATATCAAACGAGGCAATTCAAGAGGGTGACGAGTCTCTCAATGCCTTAGTTACCGCTGCGAGAGAAAGCATTTCTTTAGTGTGGGCATTGCTCGTCGTTGCCATTGTATTGGCTACCGCGACGGCTGCCTTTTTGATCCGCGGTATTGTGATCCCAATTAATGCCCTTGCCGAGGCCGCTGAAGACCTTCGCTCTGGTGAAGGTGACCTAACCAGACGTATACCGGATTTTGGCAATGATGAAATCGGAGAAACAGCACGAAGTTTCAATGGGTTTATCGAGCGACTGCAAAATATCCTATTGGATATTCAAGAGTCAGTGGAGTCTATTGCACACAGCACCAATGAAGTAGGCACAACTTCGCGTATGCTGAGCTCCACTTCAAATCAACTCGCCGCAAGTGTGGAAGAAACCTCCGCGTCATTGGAGCAAATGAGTTCTTCTATCTCCATGAATACTGAAAATTCAAAAGTCACGAACGACATTGCAAAGCAATCTAGCAGCGAAGCCAATGACGGTGGTCGTGCTGTAAAAGATACAGTGAAAGCCATGACCCAAATCGCTGAGAAAATCGGCATTATTGAAGACATTGCCTACAAAACCAACTTGCTTGCATTAAACGCAGCCATCGAAGCAGCAAGAGCCGGCGAGCATGGTAAAGGATTTGCCGTGGTTGCTGATGAAGTAAGAAAACTTGCAGAGCGTTCTCAAGTAGCTGCACAAGACATAAGTACACTTGCAGATAACAGTGTGAAAATCGCACAGCACGCTGGTGGTATGCTAGATAGAATGGTGCCTAACATTGGTAAAACGGCTGATTTAGTTCAAGAAATTACCGCAGCTTCCACAGAGCAAAGCACCAGTGTGGCTGAAATCAATCGAACCGTTTCGCAGTTGGACGAAATTGCGCAGCAAAATGCGTCTGCCTCTGAAGAGTTGGCTTCAACCGCTAAAATGGTTCAAGATCAAACCAGTGATATTCGCTCCACTGTGAATTACTTTAAACTCAGTAATGACAGACAAATGATGAAATTGAGACGCTCTGTACAGGAATCAAAATCATCAGGCTCAATGCCAGAAGAAGGCTATACCCCTTTTGATGAGTAAATGTTATGACAGATCATACAGCTCAAAATAGTTTAGTCGACAAAGATAAGTATCTGGCGTTTGAACTTAACCACGCTTCGTACTCCATCAATATTTCTTTGGTAAAAGAAATCATGGAGTACGTTGAAGTCGACCCCATTCCCATGGCACCTGAGTTTATCATAGGCGCTATCAACTTGCGTGGAGAGGTCATTCCCGTTTTTGACCTCTCTTTGCGCCTTGGAAAACAACCTCAGGATATCACGAACAGAACTTGCATCATTATTGCCGAATGCCAATTTAACGCCCAAGAAATTACCATTGGCTTAAAGGTCGATATGGTGACAAAAGTATTGGATATCTCTAGTGCTGACATTGATGCCGTGCCAAGTATTGGAGGGCAATTTCAAAGCCGTTTTGTCCTTGGCCTTGCAAAGTTGCCTGATAAACTGATGACCATTTTAGATATCTCAAAAATTTTAACTTTAGATGACATCAAGCTCATCGAAGACTTAAATAACGCTGAGCTCACTGAAGACTTTGATAACGAAGACGAAAGTCCCCTTCCTCCACAAAACTCCGAAGAAGATACAGCAAGTGAGGTCAGCCATGAGTGAACATACGCAGGAGATTGCCCATATTCAGCAAAAAGGTGAACTCCGTTACTTATTTGTCAAAGTCGGACATGATCACTTTGGTATTCCCATTGATTCTGTTAAAGAAGTTATAGAACTAGTCGAAACAACCATGGTGCCCATGTGCTCAGATGTGATACGTGGCGTGATAAACGTGCGAGGCAGCGTCATACCCGTACTCGATTTGCAAAGCCGATTAGGTCTAAAGTCGACCACGCCCTATGATAAATACAGCTGCATCGTGTTGTATGACTTTTTTGACCAGTCATTAGAAGAGTCCATGACGCTAGGCATGCTTGTTAATAGCGTAGTGTCTATTGAGTTTATCGACCTGAATAAGCTCGAGTCTTCCCCCTCTTTTGGCTCTAATATTCCAAGACATTTTGAGTGGAAAATGGCCAAAATCAACAACAAGCTCACAACCCTACTTGATATTGAAAAAGTACTAAATGTCAACGAGATAAACACCTCATTAAAGCATGAGCAAGAACAGTTTTTCATCGACTATTGCCAAAGGTAAGCTTAGCCTATGGCAATTAGTCAGCTTGAATTCAATCAATTAAACAGAGTGCTCGACGAGCAGACAGGGATCAGATTAAATGCCTCTAAAGCGGATATCATGGCCAGCCGTTTAAGCTCAAGACTGCGGGCAAATGCGTGTGCGACACATAATCAATATTATCAATTAATAACCAGTCCAGTCGGTAAAAAAGAGCTGGATATTTTTATCGATAAGATGACGACACATGAAACTTATTTTTTCCGTGAGCAAGTCCAGTTTGAATTTTTATATGAGTACTTTCGTGGTAAACAAAGCCGCCGAGTGCCAATAAAAGCATGGAGTGCAGCATCCTCCACTGGGGAGGAAGCCTACTCTATTGCCATGGTGTTAGACGACTTATTCTACGGCAGAAATTGGTCTGTAACTGGAACAGATATATCACCAACGGCAGTCGAAATGGCAAAAGAAGCCTGCTTTGCCATGTCTACTTCACAAAAAATTCCCAAAAAGTATCGACGCGCGTATTGCTTAAAAGGAATAGACCAAAATGAAGGGACATTTACGGTCAATAAAGCCATTAAAAGCCACTGTACTTTCTATGTTGATAACTTGCTACGTTTAAAAAAGGTAGACTATTCTTTTGATATCATCTTTTTGCGTAATGTTTTAATTTATTTTGATGAAATCAAACAAAAAGCCATTATCGATAACATTGTACATAGACTTAACCATGGCGGATTGTTGTTTTTAGGTCACTCTGAGTCACTTAGAAAAAAACGCCAAGGGCTGGAGTTGATCCAACCCTGTATCTATAAAAAGGTCCGGTTATGATTAGCGTATTTATCGTTGACGATTCTGCGGTAATGCGGCAACTCGTGGGCGAAATCATCAAACATGATAGAGATTTAAAGCTTATCGGCTCTGCGCCTGATCCTCTACTGGCAGAGCGAAAAATGAAGTTGAATTGGCCGGACGTTATCTTGCTCGATGTTGAAATGCCCAAAATGGACGGCATTACCTTCCTGAAAAAAATTATGCAAGAAAAGCCTACTCCCGTGATTATGTGCTCTGCCCTCACCCAAAAACATACCGAAACTGCAATGGAAGCACTCGCATCTGGCGCTGTTGACGTCATTGCAAAGCCAACTCAGGGACTAACAGACTTTCTTAATAATCAAGGTACCACACAAATCATTGATGCCATAAAAGCAGCTGGTAAAGCTAAGGTAAAACCATTACGCTACCTAGCTGAAGAATCACTCAGGCACAACCATACCGTCGATGAAGTCCTCCCCCCTGCTTCACCAAGCGAATTAAAGCCGCCTATAACCCATGACAAAGTCATTGCAGTGGGTGCGTCCACTGGTGGGACAGAAGCCCTTACCGGTTTTTTGTCTTTATTACCGCCAGATACGCCACCCATCGTTATCGTTCAACACATGCCTAGTAAATTTACCCATGCGTTTGCACAGAGATTAAATACAATTACACGTCACACTGTTGTTGAGGGTGAAAACGCGATGAGATTGAAAGCTGGACATGTATACATAGCGCCCGGAGGTAAGCACATGTTGGTAAAACGTCAAGGTAGCGACTACTATTTAGAAGTACGAGATGGTCCTTTAGTGAGTCGGCACAGGCCTTCTGTGGATGTGTTATTTAGATCAGTCGCACAATCGGTGGGACGCAATGCAATTGGCGTAATACTCACGGGTATGGGTGATGATGGTGCATCCGGTATGTTAGATATGAAGCAGGCTGGCGCAATCAATTTTGCAGAGAGTGAGTCCAGCTGCGTGGTATTTGGCATGCCCAAAGAGGCAATAGCCAGAGGTGCAGTAGACAAAGTCTTTTCGCTCAGCAATATCCCGTATCAAATATTAAAAGTGTTAAGGTGCTAGGTATGCAAAAAAGCCTGTTAGAACTGCTCAATATCATCTACGTAGCATATGAGAAAGACGGGGTGATCACAGGGATCTCAGATAAAGCCAGCAATTTAATGACTTTGAATGTTGGTGATAATATTGTCGACTGCGCAACATTAAAGTTCTTCGACCAAGACTTCAATGACTTAGACAGTAAACAAATACTTTTTGAAACTGACTTTGACCATTTGGAGCTCGGTGTCAGTGTTGATAACAGCAATGTGCACTGGGTTAGATTTAGTTATACAAGAAAAAATGACCTCACCTTCGTTAAAGTCGATTTAATTGAAGAACTCGTTGCAATTAGACGCCTAAACAAACAATTAGCCATTCGCGACCCGCATACGGGCTTATTATATAGAGAAGCCTTTGTTTCTAAGGTGCAGGAGCTTGATACAACAGGTGTAATGTGTTGTATCAGGATCTGTAACTACCAACGAATATCCGAGGTGTGGAATATCGGTGTAGCAAATTTAGTCTTTATGGAGGTACTTTCTCGCTTTCAATGCGAATATGAACAAGGTATCTTCTCGAAACACTCATCAGACTGTTTTTGCGTATTCATCCCCAACTCATCCCCGATAAATATTGAAGCCCTCTACAACCACCTTAACGAACCATTCGAATTCAACGACAGTAGTTTTTATAGCAATGTTGCACTGGGTTACTATAAAGAAACAAATAAAGAAGACCACGAACTTAGCTTAAACAAAGCTGAAATGGCTACCTTTGATGTGTTATCTGAAAAGCTAAGATTGGTTGAATTTCAAGAAGGACTGGCGCGCCAAATTGAGCGACAAAACAAAATTGAGACCGCGCTTAGAGATGCACTTCATAATGAAAACTCGGACAATACCTTCAGTGTTGTACTGCAACCACTTCATGACACCAAAACAGAGTGTTTAATTGGCGCCGAATGCCTAATGAGGTGGACTTTGGATGGGCAACCAGTATCTCCTGTCGAGTTTATTCCAATTGTTGAAAGTACTGGTGACATTAATAAACTGACTATGTTTACGCTCTCACAAATCAAAAAAACCAAAGATAAGCTTAGAAGCGAAGGCATAGAGCCCAAAAACTATATGTTCGCTATTAATATCAGTGTGGTAGAGATTTTAGACGTCAACTTTGAGAGTAAGTTACTGCATGCACTAGCGGAGTATAAAATTGATCCTCGCTGTATCAAGCTTGAGCTGACTGAGTCAGCCTTAATAGACAATTTTTCCTATGTAAATGAGGTGCTTGTTTCTCTTCAGGGCAAAGGGTTTCTTATTTCTATTGATGACTTTGGTACCGGCTTTTCGAGTCTAAGCTATTTGTGTAAATTACATTTTGATGAAATAAAAATCGACCGCTCTTTTGTTACTAATGTGGTAAAAGACGGCAAACTTCAATCTGTCTTTAATTCAATTGTATCTTTAGCCAAAAACCTAGATAAGCCGCTTGTTGCGGAAGGCGTTGAAGATATGGAGCAAATGATTTATGCCAAAGCAAAAGGCGTACAATATGTACAAGGCTATTACTATAGTAAGCCTCTCCCCATTGACGCCTTTGTCGAGTATGTTTTAGAAGACAAGTCGAGCTATTTACACTTTGAGAGCTAATCAAAATCAATTAGCTCTACCCACCACCAAGTACTCGTGCAGGCTCAATTTTAGTTGCCTGCCATGCAGGATATAAACTCGAGAGCACGGAAATAAACGCAGTTGCTACCAAAACAATCACGATATCTATCCAGTCTAACTTGCTTGGTAAAAACTCAATAAAATAAACACCCTGCAATGGGTTACTGCCATCAATTGACGTCCAAAGCATGAATAAATCAGATATATTGAGCGCTAACAGTGTACCAACCACTAAGCCACAAAACGCCCCAACTAATGCGTAGCTCAAGCCCTGAATAGCAAATGTCATAAAGATAGTGCGATCGCGCGTACCCATGGTTTTCAGAATCGCAATATCAGCTTGCTTTTCTTTCACTTCCATAACCATTGACGAAATAATATTAAAACTGGCAACAGCAATAATTAAGAACACCACTAAATAGACAATGGTTCTAACCATTTGAATATCTTGATACAAGCTACCTTGCGTTCTAAACCAGCTCTGAACATAGACGAGATCTGGTAATGCACGACCCGCGCTCATCGCAATTTGATGCGCATTAAATACGTCGTCAACAGCAAGACGAAGACCAGTAACCGTTTGGCTCTCTAACATTAATGCTTGCTGGATTTTTGGTAAGCTCACCAAAGCTAGGTTCTTATCGACTTCACCACCCATGGAAATAAGTCCCGCGACATTAAATGACACGCGTTTTGGCGCTGCCAGTGCATTTTTCGCATGCTGGTTCGCAATTAACACCGTCACTTTATCACCTAGGTCTACGCCAAGTTGAGACGCGATCCCTTTTCCTAGGATGATTTCGTTTTCACCTAAGTTTTCTAAATCAATAGGCTGAATGAAACGATGAATACTAGAAACCTGAGTGTGCTTGCTAGGTTCTATCGCTTTTAACTGCGTCGCCTTTAACTTGCCTTTATACTGAACCATTCCGGTTAAATTTATCTCAGGTGTCGCAGCCAAAACGCCTTGCTGACTCTCAAGTAACTTAACCTTGGTAGGCCAATCGCTGATCGGGTCATATGGGGCTTGATAACTTACATGAGGAACAACCGAAAGCAGCCTTTCCTTTAATTGTTGCTCGAATCCATTGATAACGGACAGAGCAACGATCAAAACAGTCACCCCCAAAAAAACACCTATGGTTGACGCTTTACTTAGAAAGCCAATAAATCCGCTTTGATGTTTGGTTTCTCTAAGCCGTTTGCTTAAAAAAAGACTAAGCATTTAACGCGTACCTTCTTTTTGATAATCAACCAACACACCATCATCTAGCTGTACCACTCGACCTAACTTCTCTGCAAGCTCAAGGTCATGTGTGACAATCACAAAACTTGTTTCAAATTCCTTGTTTAACTCATTCAAAAGCTCATATATCTTCAAGGCGTTATGTTTATCTAGATTACCTGTTGGCTCGTCGGCCAATACCAATGAAGGCTTAGTCACAAGCGCTCTTGCAATCGCAACACGCTGTCTTTCACCACCAGATAATTCAGACGGTCGATGATCTACCCTGTGACCAAGACCTACTTTTTCAAGCATTTTAGCCGCTTCGCTTTTAGCATCTTGCTTAGACTTACCAGCTATTAAAAGTGGCATCGCAACATTTTCAAGTGCACTAAAGTCCATTAATAGGTGATGAAATTGGTAGATGAAGCCCATGTGTTGATTGCGAAAATCAGCTTGTTTTGCACGTGACAACGATTGAACTTCAACCCCCTTAATTTTTAATGTTCCGTCTGTTGCAGAATCTAAAGTCCCTAAAATATGTAACAAGGTACTTTTTCCTGAACCAGAACTTCCCACGATTGAAAGCGTTTCCCCTTGCGCAAGAGATAGGTTTACTCCTTTTAACACAGACACTTGATTACCTGCTTCTTGGTATGATTTGTTAAGTGCTTGGCATTGGATCACAGGATCATTCATATCTTAAAACCTCGGCAGGCATCACTTTTGCTGCTTTTTGTGCAGGGTAGAGTGTGGCTAAAAAACTTAATAATAAACTGGTAAAAATAATAAAAGACAGGCTGACGGTATCAAACTTAACTGGCAGTGCCATGCCACCTAACAGTGACAAGCCAACAAAATTCAATACTTCATTGATGTTTGCAGCCAGTAACAAGCCTAAAATAGAGCCTATAAACGTACCGACAACACCGTTATATAAACCCTGTATCATGAAAACTTGCGCAATTTTGTTCGGCGTAAATCCAAGCGTTTGTAATATCGCCACTTCGCCTTGCTTCTCACTCACCATCATCGAAAGCGCAGAAACAATATTAAACACTGCTACGACTACAATTAAAGCCAGTAGTAAAGACATGACACGTTTTTCCATTGCCACTGCGGCAAATAACGCGCCTTGCTGCACTTGCCAATCTTGATAGGAAAAGTCAGATAATAGCTTTTGATTATCGGATTTAAATGCCCCCACAGAGAACGCATCATCTAAAGTGAGACTCACATCAAATTCATTAGGCTGTCTTTTCAACAGTTTCATTAGACTTTTGCCATCGGCAAATGCAAGGCTGGTATCCGCCTCACTTCGAGAGTTATAGATAGCAGCGACAGTAAACAGCCGTTGCTTAGGTACTCTGCCTAGGGGGGTGTAGCTTGTAATATCTGGAAAAATGACGCGCACTTGACTTCCAAGCCGGACATCTAGCTTATTAGCAAGAAAACGGCTTATAGCTAACTGATAACGACTATCATGCATTGCTTTGACACTACCCGACTCAACATGGGGGTGTATTGCCGTTGGGTAACCAGAGAAAGAGCCCTGCAGCCTGACTCCAACTAGCTCTTTATTCGTCTGCAAAATAACATCAGAGGTGACATAAGGCGAGGCACGTTTTACACCTGGCAATACTGCAAGCATATCTAAATGTTCAGCAGGTTGAGTATTATCTTTTTCAGAAAGTTGTACATGCGGGATTAAATCGAGCATGGCATTTTTTAAACTTTGCTCAAAGCCATTCATCACAGAATTAACTGTTATCAAAGACATTAAGCCAAGTGCAATCCCCGCAATCGAGAAAAATGAGATGAATGAGACAAACGCATTTCCCTTGGACGAGCGACTGTACCTAAGCCCGACAAACAGGCTAACCGATTGAAACATATTAAAATTTTATTTATTTGTTTTCTTGTATTTGGATAATGCTAACACAGATGAGATCAACTGGTCACACCTTGTTGTGTAAAATTTTTTTAATTATCCGCTACTTAATGTCTAAATTTGGTGTAAAATGCGTGAAATCTTGCGGTATGGAAGTTCTATGTTATCCCTAGACAGATTTAAGCATATGAATTTTAAGGGGGATTTGTTCGGTGGTGTGACCACTGCTATTATTTCTCTTCCCCTAGCCCTCGCCTTCGGGGTTGCTTCTGGTGCCGGTGCAGAAGCTGGAATGTGGGGCGCTATTCTCGTCGGTCTTTTCGCTGCCTTATTTGGCGGTTCTACTTCTTTGATTTCTGAGCCAACAGGTCCGATGACGGTTATTATGACCGCTGTTCTGACCACTATGATGGCACAGTACCCCGAAAACGGATTAGCAATGGGCTTTACCGTTGTGATGATGGCCGGGGCTTTTCAGATACTCCTCGGTACATTAAAACTCGGTAAATATGTAACGCTAATGCCATATAGCGTGATATCAGGCTTTATGTCAGGTATTGGCGTCATACTCATAATCCTGCAGCTGGCACCTTTATTAGGTCATCAAGCTCCAGCTGGTGGCGTGTTAGGAACGCTTGGAGCGCTACCCAGCTTACTTCTAGACCTACATGTCGCTGAACTGTTTTTAGGTATATTGACACTGGGTATCTTATTTTATTTACCGCAAAAGTACCGCCAATATGTGCCCGCTCAGTTGGTCGCGTTGGTCGCGGTTACCTTGGTCTCTATTGTCTTATTCGATACCGATAGTATTAACCGTATTGGTGAGATACCCAGCGGGCTCCCTTCTATTGTCTGGCCTACATTTACTGCCGAGCAGTTTACTTCCATGGTGATTGATGCGCTTGTTTTAGGCACCTTGGGATGTATTGATACATTACTTACTGCAGTAATTGGTGACAGTTTAACTCGTACTGAACACGACTCTGACAAAGAGCTTCGCGGACAAGGTATTGCAAATATGATTTCAGGTTTGTGTGGCGCCCTACCAGGCGCAGGTGCGACCATGGGGACCGTTGTTAATATTCAAGTCGGTGCACGCTCTCCGCTAGCGGGTATCATTCGCGCCCTAATATTAATGGCTGTTGTCTTTGTTGCAGGAGGGTTAACAGAGCCTATTCCTATGGCAGTGCTTGCCGGTATTGCCGTTTATGTGGGCTACAACATACTTGATTGGAGCTTTATTCAACGCGCGCACAAATTGAGTATCAGCCAAATGGCTATTATGTATGGCGTGATGTTACTCACTGTATTTGTTGATTTAATCGTTGCAGTCGGCCTAGGTGTGTTTATTTCAAACATCATGGTGATTGAGCGCTTGAGCCGAGTACAAGAGCAGCATGTAAAAGCCATTAGTGACAATGACACTGACGAAGATGTGCCATTGAGCAGTCATGAAAAGGCATTATTAGAGCAAGCACAAGGTAAATTGCTATTCTTCTACTTGTCTGGGCCAATGATTTTCAGTGTCTCTAAAGCCATTGCACGCCAACACAGGTATATCAGCGAATACAAGACCATGGTCTTGGATTTAAGTGATGTTGCCATGTTAGATGTCACTGTGAGCTTAGCCATCGAAAACGCCATCACAGATGCAATCGATGCCAACGTTCAAGTTTTCATCTACTCACCCAACCAAGAGACCAGTGAGAAACTGAACAAAATCAACATCCGTGAAAAGCTGGGGACTGATGCATTTTGTCAAAGTCGTGAAGCGGCACTCAATAAAGCATTAGATGCAATGTCACTTTCAACAAAAACTGAGGACTAAGGTGTTTTTAAGCCTTTGGCAATAAACTCTAGTAACTCTCTTACCGAAGTGGGCAAATATCGTCTGGGCGGGTAAACCGCCCAGATACCTTCAGACTCTGGTCTATACGTATTTAGCACTTCAACAAGCTCTCCCTTCTCTATCGCTTCCATTAAGTAATAATGAGGTAATTGCGCCAACCCCAAGCCTTGTCTCGCGGCATCCACCAGCGCCCAGCCACTATTGCAACGTAAACGGCCTTTAACATTCATTTGATGCTCTTTCCCATTATCTAAAAAGCGCCACACACTCGATTGACCTACTAAGCAAACATGTTGTTCTAAATCTTTAATACACTTTATGGGGGTCGACTTAGCTAAATATGCGGGCGAGCCACACACGAATGTTTGGCGGTGAGACAACAGCCTTGCCCTCATTGACGAGTCTTTTAAATTTCCTAAGCGAATCGCAAAATCAAACCCCTGCTCTATCAAATCCAATTTGTTGTTATTAAGCTCCATGTCGATCTGTATATTCGGATACAAGGTCATAAATTCATTCACCAGTGGCATAATGTATTGCTCGCCGTACATAACAGGCGCTGTCATCTTTATTTTACCTGCCGGTTGACTATCTCTTTGCCGCAAAGCCGATGTCGCATCATCAAGTGCATGTTGTAGGTGCTTCGCATGAGATAGAAAAACATTTCCTTCTGTTGTTAAAGAGAGCTTCCTTGTTGTTCGGTTTAATAGTTGATAACCGAGTGTGCCTTCGAGCGATTTAACCCGCCGACTCACTTGTGCTACTGAAGTATCTAACTGCTCCGCAGCGCCGGTAAAAGAGCCATACACAGCCACTGCGACAAATTCATCTATGCCAACCCACCTATCCATTATTACAAATCCGTAAAAGTCTTTTATTATTTTCGAGATTATCAAATTTATAATAAAGGTTATACTTATGTCTCTCTATAAAAATAGGAAAACAACAACATGGCACAATTTATCAAGTCCAAAGCGGCCATCGCATGGGGCCCAGGTAAACCACTTAGCATCGAAGAAGTCGATGTCATGATGCCACAAGCTGGCGAAGTGTTGGTTAAAATCACGGCCACAGGCGTTTGTCACACAGATGCATTTACCCTATCAGGTGAAGATCCAGAGGGTGTTTTCCCTGCAATTTTAGGGCACGAAGGTGCAGGCATCGTTGAAGCCATAGGTGAAGGTGTAACAGGTTTAGAAATCGGTGATCACGTTATCCCTCTTTACACGCCTGAATGCGGTGAGTGTAAGTTCTGCACGTCAGGTAAAACCAATCTATGCCAAAAAATAAGAGAAACACAAGGCAAAGGGCTTATGCCTGATGGCACAACCCGTTTCTATAAAGATGGTGAGCCAATTTACCACTATATGGGGACTTCAACTTTCTCTGAGTACACTGTATTACCAGAGATTTCTCTTGCTAAAGTGAACAAAGAAGCGCCTCTTGAAGAGATCTGCTTACTCGGCTGTGGTGTTACAACCGGTATGGGTGCTGTACTGAATACGGCGAAAGTACAAAAAGGTGATACTGTGGCGATTTTTGGCCTTGGTGGCATTGGCTTATCAGCGATCATTGGTGCGACGATGGCAGGTGCCAGCCGAATTATTGGTGTGGACATCAACACCGACAAATTTGAACTAGCAACAAAACTTGGCGCAACGGATTTAATCAACCCGAACGATTATGATAAGCCGATTCAAGAAGTGATTGTTGAAATGACCGATGGCGGCGTTGACTTCTCATTCGAATGCATTGGTAACGTTAATGTGATGCGCAGTGCCCTAGAGTGTTGTCACAAAGGCTGGGGTGAATCAGTTATCATTGGTGTAGCAGGTGCTGGCCAAGAGATATCTACTCGCCCATTCCAGTTAGTGACAGGCCGCGTCTGGCGTGGAACTGCTTTTGGTGGCGTGAAGGGGCGTTCTGAGCTACCAGAAATCGTTGAAAGATACATGGCCGGAGAGTTTAAACTCAATGACTTCATTACCCACACAATGGCATTAGATGACATCAACGACGCATTTGATTTAATGCACAAGGGTAAGAGCATTCGCTCAGTTATCCACTACTAAGTATCAACTTAAGCGGTGAGCGCAGTCTCACCGTTTTGACCATTTATAATTTGGATTTAATTTTAAGTTGCGAAATATATGGAATTAATCAGCGAAAATAAAGTGTTTGGCGGTTTACATCAGCGTTTCAAACACCAAAGTGCAGCAAATAACTGCGAAATGACATTCGCAGTTTTTCTGCCAAAAACAGACTCTAAAAATGATAAGTTGCCTGTACTCTATTGGCTTTCGGGGCTCACCTGTACCGATGAAAATTTCATGCAAAAGGCAGGCGTGTTTAAGTATGCGAGTGAACATGGTATCGCCATTGTCGCGCCAGACACCAGCCCACGTGGTGAAGATGTTGCTGATGATGAAAATGGCAGCTACGACTTCGGCCTCGGTGCAGGCTTTTATTTAAATGCCACTCAAGCGCCCTACGCCGCTCACTATAAAATGTATGACTACATCACAGTTGAACTACCTAAACTGATCGAGTCAAATTTTCCTGTTTCGGATAAAAAAGCCATCAGTGGACATTCAATGGGTGGTCACGGCGCACTGACTATCGGCCTTAAAAATAGCCATCAATATGCGAGTATCTCTGCGTTTGCACCAATCACAAATCCAATGGACTGCCCTTGGGGTGTGAAAGCATTTACAGGTTACTTGGGTAAGGATGAGTCTCTATGGGCGCAATACGATGCAACCAAGCTGATGTTAGAGCACAAAATAGAGAGAAAGCTCCCCATCAAGATAGACCAAGGTGGTGATGACACTTTTTTAACAGAGCAGCTTAAGCCCGACGCTTTACTCAATGCAGCTAAGGCAATTGGCTACGATGTCGATTATCAGCTACATGATGGATACGACCATAGTTACTTCTTTATTAGCTCCTTTATTGAGCAGCACATTGAGTTCCACGCACAATATTTAAATGCGTAAAACAAAAAAAGGCGCTACTCCTTAGCGCCTTTGTTGCTTAACATTAATTCTATTTGCTCAGATCAGAATACTGATTATTTCCTGTAAGCTTAATCGCTTCATCAAAACCAGGTATGTGTAACTCATTTTGATCTATGGTCAACTGCGACTCATCAACCATACCGTTACCAAAACGATATATCAGTTCATAATTACCTAAATCAGCCGCTTGCTTATACGCCTGTTGATTCTCTGTTGTTTTTTCAAGCTTCTGCTGATATTCAGCTACCATAGCTTCACCGTGACGTTTAGCCAGCAGGCGCGCTGTCACTTTTGGTGAAAATACAGTCGCCGTCGCATTATTACCGCCAAACCCTTTCGAATTGATAAATGCGATATCCATATCTCCACACTCGTAATGGTAGTTACGGATATCTAAGTGCTCATCAAATACATCATCAGCGACTTTATCAATTGTTGTAATACCTGGCATAATATTGTGACTAAATACGCCTAGTGCGATTGCTAACTGATCACCAGATGCAGGTGCAATTGTATGACCGACATAGGCTTTTGGTGCTGCAAGTTTCCAACCGTTTATTGAAAACGCTTCAGCGACTTTGTGATAGATAGCCGATTCAGTTACACGGTTTTGCGGTGTGCTAGAGCCATGCGCCAAGATGAAGCTGCGCTTTTGCAAAGACTCTTGCCCAACAATTTCTTGTGCCAACGCAACAGATTTTGCCATGGTAATATAGTTGCCTGGGCCAGGTGCTGTAATTGACTTTTTAACGCCATCTGCATTTACAAATACATCAACAACAGAGCCCATCACTTCTGCACCTAGTTCTAACGCAAGTTTGTCATCCATTAGAATAGCAACCTGTGCACCTTCACCTATGGTGAAACCACAGTTTTCACCAAATGGGCGGCTCGTTCTGCGATGATCTGCCTCATCTGCATTGTCTAGCTTTTTCAACCCTTCTTCGTTTGCAAGGGCGCCCATATTACCAAAGCCTTCAATGACTTCTGGCGTTAACGCGCATTCAACACTGGCAACAACAGCTACGCGTGTACGACCTGCTTGGATGTCATTGACTGCTGCACGTAAGTTGTATAGGAAAGTTGCACATGCACCGGCTGTTGAGAAAGTCGTTCCTACACTACCCGTTACGTATGCATTAATAAAATCCGTCGACATGGTATTTAAACCAAGTGCTAACTGCTTGGTGCTTACGCGATCGCCTCTTAGTCGGCTTCTCACCAAACCGCCCAGACCTTCATTGTCCATTTGGCCTGCGACTGATGCCGAATAAGTGCCAATTTCATCAGGTTTAACGCTAGACATGACATTGTCCCAATCTAGACCAGTTGACTTTATTGCATCTGTCGCTGCGAAGATGGTCGCCTGCAAACCTCTAGGCTGATAGCGGCTGTTATACATTTTTGCTGGCTCAAAACCAGTTGGTAGCTGACCCGCTGCTTTTATCGGGTTATCTCTATAGCTGTCGTGTTTTACTTCAAGCTGCTCAGGCACATGAACGTTAACAGTTTTAGCATCCACTTCTTCTACTGACCAACTGCTTGGTACAGGCGTTGGTAAGTCTCTTTTGCGACAAGTAAAACGAATACCTTGCTCGGTATTAGCCGTAATTGTCAGCTTTTGCTGCCAATGTGTTGCATCAACATCAAAGTGATTTTTTTCGATTTTACGAATTAAAGTACCAGCAATGACCTGTTCACCTACTTTACTCTCAACATCCGCTTTAGTGATAACGTCTCCATCTTGAGTAACTAGGTTATCACCTTCAACAGAGACCAAATTCATTAAAGTTGCGAGACCTAAAAAGGTCTCTGCTCTGGTGCTTTGATCTAATTTATCGAGCACAATTCTGCGATATGCTTGGTGAAAAGATGTTCTACCTGCGGCATTAATACCACCCATACCGACAATAATAGGTAATGCTGTCATACTTAACTCTTTAATACTTATTTGTTGCAATAATTCTAGAATGAAGTAGATAATATAACTTTACAAAATTCGCCACTGAATTGACAATACTCGCCAACTTTTGCAGATCCGATAAGTTTTATGGAAAAAATAAGAATTGCCCTTACGCTATACGAACAATTATTGATCACCAGTGTCACGCTGCCCATCGAAATGCTCAAAGCTGGAGAAGCTTATGCGAAGCGACATAACAAAGAGCGTTTTCAAGCGCTGGAGATCCATTGTCTAAGTGAAAGTGGTAGCCCAGTCAAAGCGAATATTGGCATGACCATGGATGTAAACTCTGACTTTGCCGCATTGAAGGGCTACGATTACATCATTGTTCCAAGTATTTGGCGTAACCCGCGGCCAGTCGTAAAACGCAACCCACTACTGGCTAAAAATATTGACAGTGCTAGGAAACAAGGGGCAACCATTATCGGGGTTGGCACTGGCGTGTGCTTTTTAGCTGAGTCCGGAGTTTTAAATGGCCACTCTGCAACGACCCACTGGCACTATGCTAATCAATTTATGAAAAGCTACCCAAACGTGGACTTAAAACCAGATTACTTTATTACGCAATCAGATAGGCTTTATACAGTGGCAAGCCTCAATGCACTTGCTGATGTCATTGTGCATTTAATAGGTCAATTTTATGGTAAAGACGCTGCAAATCATGTTCAGCAAAACTTTTCTCATGAAATCAGAAAGCCCTATGAAGAGCAACGCTATTTGGAAGGGGCCGTAGATAGGTATAGCGATGAGCAAATTGCAGCAATTCAATTTTGGCTGAAAAACAACGCGAGCTCCGTTGAATCACTCGCCGCCGTAGCTCAGCAGTTTAATATGAGCTACCGCAGCTTCAATAGGCGTTTTAAAATAGCTACAGGTAAAACAGCGATTGCTTACCTGCAGGAGGTCAGGCTTCAGCAAGCATGTGAACTCTTAGCTTCGAGTAACTTAAGTATTCAGGAGATCGCACTCACCGTTGGGTTTAATTCACAAAGTCAGCTATCTCGTGCATTCAAAGAACAAATGAACCAAACACCAAGCTCGTATCGCAAAATTGTTCGAAAAAAACTATTTTCTTAGTGCAATGCGAGACCAAGTCACATCATGTTTATTGGGCATTTTGCTTGGTTGGTTTGCCACTTGAAAAACCACTTCCAAGCCGCATTCTGGTGCCATGCTCAAAAGCTCTTCATTGCTTGTTGGGAAAACATGAGTACCCATACCTGCTGGGCCATTCCTAAGCGAAAACGCACAAATACCATTGGGGGCCAATAATTGATAAAGTCGTTTAATGCATTGCTTGCGTTCTTGATAACTCAAATGATGCCAAACACCATCTAGTAATATAAAGTCAAAAGCATGCTTAGCGGAATTAAGTCGTTTTAATTCAGGTAAACTATCCTCTAGCCACTCGATAGGCAGATCTGTATAACGAGTCTTCGCCTGATCTAAAAAAGTAGTTAACGGCTCTATCGCACACACCTCATAACCTAACTCACAAAGCGCCGCAGCGTTTTGACCTACCCCACATCCTGCATCTAACACTTTTGAGCCCAGAGCGGGTAAAAATGACAAAAAGTCTTGGTTAATATCTTCAAACTTCAATCCAATACTCGCTTTCGCGAAAGATTGAGCACCACTCTCATAACCACGTGTACCTGCAACCATATATCCTACTTAGCTGTTAAATAGTAATTGATGTTAAGACGATAAACCGCACGAATACTTTTAGAAAATAACGCTATTTACACTCTATACCTACTCAGTATGTAGCCTCTAGAAAAAGCTTTTTTCTTGTTGACAACAAAAGCATTGCAACCGAGAGTTATTAATAAATATAACTAAATCAAGTCAGTAGAGTCTAGAGGTCATAAATTAATAAGGTCTAGCTGAGGCCTAAGTTACATGAAGTATTGGCAAGCTATGATTCAAATATTAGGCTTATAAAATATTGTACTCATAGCTCATTATGTATGTGTCGTTGAGTGTCTGTATAGTATGTTCGGCAGTAAGCTTTACCTACCAGATTTCATGGTTTTTTCGCTCTTTTTTCTTGTATATAAAAATATAAGCTATACACAATCCCCACCAGACAAAGAAATGATATCAATGCAGCAGGAATAAAAATAAGCAACATGTTGGCTTTAAATCCAACAACAGCCAGTACGATACAAATAACACCTATTATGAGCTCGATTGAAATCAATTCCCAATCGACGGTATGAGTTCTACTTATTGTTTTAGCGGCATAATGATTAACTTTAAAGCCCATTAAATATCCCTTATTTATGAGTTAAATACAGTGCTAACGAGCACAGCTAGAATAAACAACTTTTAATCACTAATGCCAGCTTACTTTGTAAACATGCAAATTTGATATTTCAATATCTTCATATTTATAAAAGTACTTAAATAATTTTATCTATATAAAAAATACGCTTTGAACCATTAAAATCAAATTCAACATCATCACCCAACATCTTCCCTTTTAAAGCCAAGCCAAGAGGTGACTGCAATGTAAGCACCAATACTTGCGTCTCAAAAATCATGATTTTAAGACCGCCCTCTACAGGGCCTATAAAATACCAAAAATGAACATCTTCCTCATCACTCAACTTAATTAATGCGCCCTCAGCCACCGTGTCGTTAACTTCAGCTTTAAAAACCGATGCAAATGCATTAATGGCACGGTGCGCTTGCTCTACTCGCTCACTTTGGCCTTCAGCTAAATAGCCAGATTCAATACTCAAAGAGTCATACTGTGTTTCAGCCGCACTTTGTTCATGAATCGCGTCTTGCCTTGCACTATTTGCCGCTTCCTGCGCCTCGTATAACTTTTTTTCTAATGCCATTTTTAGCGCTTCAACCACAACGATTTTTTTCATTTTCTACCCAAAACAAAAAAGGGCCTTCTATAGGCCCCTTAACTACTTAATCCCAACTGCTAGAACAAGGACTCGAAGCTTCCATCAGGAAATAGAATGCCAGGAATACCTCTGATTGTTCGTACATCAGCAACGAGTTTATCACCAAAATAAAAACCACCCGTATACAAATCTTTCTTTTTCTTGATATCTAACCAATAACCGTCTCTACCTCGAACAATGACATTGATATTGCCTACAAGGTTTGTCACCGTAATTTCACTCACATGACCGCCAAGTATGATTGCAATATCCGCAGTCGTGAAGTCAGATAAATCGTCTGGCTCTCCAGTTACTTGTATTCTAAGGTCTTTACCACCGTTGAGAGACAACTCCAGCTGAGCACCAAAAACCAGATCCATATCTGTTCTTAGTGCTAATGGTGAACGCTCATTAGCATATATACGTAGTGGTGTGACTTGATTGTCAGTTGTCAGAACACCATCAACAGATAGGTAAGGTATAATAGATTTGGTACTGCGAATGCTCAAGTTTTGCCTTGAATAATCTACATCGACGCGACCAGTTAAAACTGCGTCACCCTGTGAGAGCTTTATATCTCCCAATGCGTTTGCAACGCCAATAACTTCATCTATGTTATTAGGGTCAAAACTCCCCTTACTAACAATTTCAAACTCATCAAAGCTATACTCTAGTTTCGTACTAGGTTTCGATATTTCACCAATACCAAACCCGACAATTTTATCACCCAATGTCGGACTTATCCTCCACTCTGGAACCGTGATATCAACATTGACTTCAAACCCTTTTCTTACGCCGGTCACAACCCACCTAAAACCGCCCTCTGTTTGGTAATCAATATCTAAACCTGGCAGGGTATAATTTCCCGGCAATGAATTTTCAAAAGGAGAGACATGTTTTACAACATCACCAATCACCTCAAGCGCAATCAATAATGCATCTTGAGAATCATCATTAACCAGCTCTTCCACCTCTTCGAGCTTTACTTTTAAATCTTCACTATATTGCTCATCTTGCAAACGTAAAACACCGATAGCATTTCGCACTTCATTCAGTAAATCATTACTATACGGCTCAATTTCTGTATGTAACTCACGACTTGCATTTACTCTAAGCAATTCATTTACTTCAATTAATACCTTTTCTGATACTCCTCTATAGAGAGAATTAGTTTCTTCTGTCGTTAACGTCTCGATTATGTACTCATTGGCAAGCTCTCTATACGGGTTTAGTGCTGCACTATTACCACTCATCCCTTCCCCAATAGCATTGACAAATAACTCGCTATCTCGCTGGTTTTGATTATGCTGATGCATCACATCGATATAGGTCAGTACATCTGATACATATTCAGCTTTTTGTTTGCTATGAATAGTACTTTGCGTCAGGTGGTTATTCGGTGCAGCTGTTAATGACCAAATTGAGCTATCTAATTTAGACTCAACTAATGCGCTATTGAAGCTTGAGAATAATACATGGTTAATGCCTGGCGTTGGTAATACTATCAACTCGAAGTGAACTTCTGCATTGATAGGCTCACCATAATCGATTTCATTATTGCCATCCAGATCATTTGGGTCGTTTAATAATGAACGACCACAACCTGATAGTTTTGGACATGTCACAGTATTACTGTTTGGTGTATATTTCAGATTATATTGCCCGCCAACCGTAACGGTTAGTGCAAATTGATTCAACGGCTCTACGTTATGTATTACCTGTGAATTATCACTGAGATTAGTCACAGTTAACTGACCGTTTTTATCTACAAAGTCAGGTAAATAAAAACGTATATTTGCTTCAAAACTTTCAGCTATATCATTTCCAAAACCGGGCTGAATATCAGAAACTTGGGGAACATCCCCACCACTTCCACCACAACCAGCTACTAATGCCATAAGTAAATATAAACCACTTACTTTTTTCATTATTATTCTCCTACAACACTAAACGGATAAACCAATTAATGTTTGCGTAGTGTGCATCATCAAGATCCAAACGGTCTGTTTTGACAGAAAACCCAAAATAGTCATTGGCCACTCCTAACTCAACAGCTTTTGAGTTTGTTTCATACCCTGAAAATACGCGCCAACTATCATTAAAGTGATAATTAATATTCCCTTGTACAAACGTATCTTTATAAAAACGCCGAGTGTTCACATCGAACGAAACTCGGTCATTTAAGCGATATTGCACATCAAAATAATACCTAGCATCATGCTCAAAGGAATAGTCTACTTCGCGACCATAAGCCGACGTTCGCAAGCGAATAGAGGGAGAAGTTTCAATGCTGTCGCCTTGTTCAGTGAATGGCACATCTGTCGTTATGCCATTTACAAAGCCAACGCCTGAATATTGGGTTTCATTGATTAAATCTAGCCCTTTGAAAGATAAAGTAAGCTCATCACTTATTTGCCATTTTATGGTCAAATCAATCGAGTATCCCTCACCATCTGGGCTCTGCTCAGGTGTAAATGACTTAAACAAAATATCTTTTGAGAAGAAATATTGTGTTTGTAATGCTCCCTTTATTTCATCACTAAAAACAGTACCATCCACTAAAGCATCTTGAAAATGAGCACTCTGATAGTAGGTAACCTTCGGCACTATGATCAGAGTTTCATCAAAGAAGTTAAAGTCATAAGAAAAGAATACACCGTGAGAGGTAGATTGCTTACCCTTTAGATAATAACGATAATTTCTTTCTTCAAACGGCAAGTCGTTTTTTTCTAGATAAGTAAAAAGTGCAGTATCTGGGTCAAATTCAAGTGCATAGTTGTATCGGCTCTGGGCGCCTACTGCAATGCCTTTGTACTTTACTCCGAGTTCGAAAACATTAAATGTAAATGCACTGTCCCCCGATTTAAGGGGCTTATCAAACTCATCGAGAAAAGATTTAACGGGCTGTGCTTCAGTATATATTTCTGAATCAAACGTATTAATTATTTCAAAATCATTGGCATAAGTAGAGCCAGTAAAACATACAGCAAGAAGAAGTGCATTTGGCTTTGTCATAATTATAAGTTCAAAGGCGGAAAGATACCGCCTTCCTTTATTATTGTTAGAAAAGTTAGTTGATGTTTTGCCCCAAGAAGTCAATATCAGTGTAATCAATTACTTGGCCATCAACGTAAGTGACTCTAAATCCATTTGTGATTTCAATAACATCACCCACCTTAACTGGCGTCGTATCGCTATATAACGTTACGTCCCCAACCAGTGGTCCGTCAGTGTCCAATAAGTTGACATTAAACACATAGCCATTGAAATCGTTTAACATTATTTTGGCTAAACCAAGGTCGTCATTATCGTCTTCATTTTTAAGCTCAAAATCAGCTGTAAATACAAGAGATTCAGTTGTGCCTGACATAACTACATTCAAGTGTTCAATCGCACCGCTAACAAATAATGGGACTGCATTTCCAGCACTGTCGGTGGAGGTTAACTCCGATGAAAGCGTCCCATTAAAGCCATATTGGCCATCAACGAACTCTACGATATTGAATGTTTTAGCGCTAGATGCATCAAAATTTCGAGCGTCTTCAATGGTCGTTATACTGCCATCAATAAACACTACCGAGCAGGACGCATTTGGCTGGGAGATTAAATCAAGTGACCAACGCTCACATTCTGCCAAATCAGGCGATTTCACCATTACAGTTTGTCCATCCGTTGATTTTAAAGTACCCGTCCAAGTTAAAATAATTTTACTCGTTGCGCCTGAATTGACCTGCGCATTAGCTAATATCTCCTCATCACCCTGCGTGTTGTTAAGCTCGATTGCATATGTATCTGTGTTGTATCTATATGTCCATTCTGGATAATTAGGAGCAGTACCCGAATGAGAGCCAGAATCCAAGTTTTGGTCCCAAATGTCCCTCAACACGTCATACACAATTTCACCAGCATTAAATACTGCGTCAGCACCTTCTTTGGTCACAAATGCAATTGATGTCATTTTATCTGTGCCTGATTTACCTCTCGCATTATCAACGCTAAACGATATATTACTATTCAGCGAGCGAGTATCTGATTCAGAAGCTTTGAAGGCTGTTACATTTGCAGTTACTGTTTGCTGCCTTGTGGTAGAAGCAGCAACAAACTGCTCAGCTTCTTCTTTTTGTGCATCAGTCCTAGCGACCACTAAATATTCATCAGCGCGCGTTTTAGCAAGATCTACATCACTCAAAATATCAGTGGTCAATACATTTAATGTATTAAACTTATCTAACGCACTCTGAGCACTGGCAAATGCAGCTTCTAACGCAGTCAGGTCTGAACCTGCAGAAGCGAACAAGCTTGTCGCTTCTACGACCTGTGCTTGATAATCCGAATTAGCCGAATTAAATGATTGCTCGCTTTGTACTGCGCGCTCAATTGCCGCTTCAGCCAGTACCTTGGCAGCACTCGATGCATCATCTAGTGCTGCTATTGCCTTGTCTCTTTCCGCGTTTGCAGACGCGACGAACGCTCCGATATTTGTATTTAAGGACGCAACATCATTCACGAGAGCTTGTGAGCTAGTAACAGCAGACTGAGCAGCTGCTGTTAAAGCCAGAAGTCCCTCTGCACTTGCTAAAGCTTGTGCGGAGATTGATGCTAGAATACTTGTTTCTTGTTGCAAATTAGAGCTTGCAAGCTCAGCTATTAAGTCATCTGCAGCTTTTAAATAATTCTCTTTCTCTTGTTGAGTCTGAGCAGCTTCACCTAACCCTATAACAGTTTGTAAAGTTGTATTTAAACCAGTGAATGTCTCATTTAAAGAAGAGAGTTGTGTTTGAGATTCTGCTATGGCGGTCAAAAGCTCATTTAGACTGTCATTTATTAATGCATCGTCGTCTGTATTACACTCATCACCTTCACACCCTAAGTCACCTACCGCATTTTTTGAGTCTTCAGCCGCATCTTCAAGTGCGTTTTCGTCCGTTGCACCCGATTCAATCGCTTGGTCTCGAGCATCTTTGGCCTTTTCTGCAAGTTCGTTTAATGATTCATCGTCAAGCTCTGGAGCAACTTCCTTGAGCGCTGCTTTAATTGCTTCAACATCACCACTCGCTATGGCTACAAACACCGTTGCGGTTTTATTTACTTCTTCTTGTAGCGTCGCAGCCAGTTGAGCAACAACAGCGTCTTCATTACCTTTGAGACTACCATCATTAACACCTTGCTTGAGAGTTTCGAGCACAGAATTTAGTGTTGTATCACTGCCAGAATTAGAAGCGATATTTTGAAGAGTTGAAGCAACATTAATAAGCGCTAAAGTACCCGCATCTATGGTATCCTCTGAGTTAACATCTGTGAAATCAACAGCGCCTCCCAAAGAAATATCACCTGACAACAACACGGCATCCTTTGCAGCTTCTGGGCCCATTAAAATAAGTAAAGTATTCAAACTCGCATCGGCTACACTTTCTGCATTTACAACTCCACCATCTTGCGACACTTTTTGCAGTAACTCAGATGCTAAAGTTGTAAATATAGTAGCATTCGCAACATAAAACTTTGTAGTTCCCTCCGCCCCTCTTGCTTGCCTACTGGATTGGGCTGTTATTTCTTTCACGACATTTAGTGTCAAGTCATCTTGATACCATTCGTCAAAGTCAATTTTGGAGTTAGAATTTGCATCATTATCTGAGCTTTCGGCAAAATCACCACACCCCAACAAGGCATCACATTTTATGAAACCACTGGTTTTCGTGGTTTTGATTGTTATGTATAAAGCACCACTAAACTGCTGATCGATATAAAACCCATAAGTACCATCATCAGCGGTAAGTAATGACTGAGGGCTTTCACTTAAGATTTGTGATCTAGCCAGCTCAATTGCGGCTGCTTCACTTGTCGCTGTTGCTGTTTTCTCTATTGTTTCTAGCTCGCTTCTATAAGCAACATCTACAAACTCACCATTTTTTAGTTCTTTTACGGTGAGCTCTGCACCTCTGAGTGTCCCTTTGACAGCTTTGCCAGAAATAAAAACGTTAAAGTCTATAGAAGCACTTCCTTCGATATTTGAAGGCAAAGGCTCCACTGGAACTGTACTTGAAGAGTCTTCGCTGTCAAAAAGACTGCACCCGGTTAACCCAAGTGTTAATGCGACTGAGACTGAAAGATAGGAACGGTAAATTTTGCTATTCACCACAGGAGGCCTCCTTAAATGCCTTAGAATTTTTCTTTTGTACGCCTTAAGCGTAGTTGCTACAAGCCAAAACTCTAGTGAATTGATTAAATTTTTATCAAAATTTCTTGTTAGTTAATGCACACTTAGCTAGAACAATGAGGAGTACTGGTTAGTATTAAGAGCCCAAATATAGGCTGATTCAGAGAAATTGCTGCGTTAATAGCATAGGTAAATACCTGGCCTACACGAATCGAAAAAAATCAAAATTTCAATTAATAATTAACAAATAGATTTACAAGTTCAATACATTATGAATGTTTAAAGAGCTACAATATACAAGATTGTAGTAGAGACTAAATACATGTAAAGCCAATCCGTGAGACTGTGTGAATTGGTGGGTATTTAAAATCTAACGCGTCGTATAAAAAATGGGCGCTGAGGTGTCAAGCCCCTCCTTCAAACCAGAAAGTACAATTTTCCACTTCATTTTTTCAAGATTACATGCACCAACCATAGCTTCAGCTACCCAAAGACCCTGCTCATGCGGCTCAAATGAAATTGGAATTTTGCCCATGTACATAGATACCCCTTCTATATGTGCCAAGCCAATTGACTGTATAGAAGGATTTTTTAAATACACTTCAAATAGCTCCTCTGCTTTCAATCTCTCTTTAGAAACCCAAAACTCTGTATTTTTTCCCAACTTACATGGTTCAGGTAATGTACAATTTTTAGTTTTGACTGAACTTTCACTTTTTTCTGAACTTTCATGTATACTTATATATAGCTCTGAGCAGGACGTAAGTAAATAAATTAAAATTATCAAAGCGAATGTTGAAAAATAGCGCATAATTTAAGCTGACTAGAGTCAAAATTGTGTGCCTATGATACTACGCTTATCAAGCTTTGAGGGCCAGCCAAGGTTAGAATAAATCTCGGTTGAATTGACCGTGGTCATGAAAACTGGACGGTTTTAAACTACCTGCTGAAAACTTGATTGATGTCATGCTTTGGGGTGTTTTAGGTATCTTTTGTTTTGCAAAAAAATTATTATTTCCTTGCAAAAATAAGGGTTTCTCAGGCTTGCTTTGGCTTATTTAGCGTACGCAAAGCGGGACTGTTGAAATATAAAAGAGGGCCTGTTTTACAGGTTAATCATTTCTAAACGCATTAACTGCAGCGGAATCCAGAAAATGAGCCAAACAGTAGCATCACAAACTGAGTACAATTATAAAGTTGTACGCCAATTCGCTATTATGACAGTGATTTGGGGCATCGTTGGCATGGGTGTAGGTGTATTTATCGCAGCGCAACTTGCTTGGCCTGCTTTAAACTTCGACATTCCATGGTTAACTTACTCTCGACTTCGTCCGTTACATACGAACGCTGTTATTTTCGCCTTTGGTACTAGTGCATTATTTGCAACGTCATACTACGTCGTGCAACGCACGTGTCAAACGCGTCTTTTCTCCGACAAATTAGCTTCATTTACATTTTGGGGCTGGCAAGCAATTATCGTTGCAGCCGCAATTACACTACCCTTAGGTATTACAAGCTCAAAAGAATATGCAGAGCTAGAGTGGCCTATTGATATTGCAATTGCAGTCGTTTGGGTAACTTACGCAGTCGTCTTTTTCGGCACATTGATTAACCGTAAGGTATCTCATATCTATGTCGCAAACTGGTTTTATGCAGGATTTATTATCACTGTTGCAGTCCTTCACATCGTTAACAGTATGGCAGTACCGGTATCACTGACTAAATCATACTCAATATACGCGGGGGCGGTAGATGCAATGGTACAATGGTGGTACGGTCACAACGCGGTAGGCTTCCTTCTAACTGCTGGATTTTTGGGTATGATGTACTACTTCGTTCCTAAGCAAGCTGGACGCCCTGTATATTCATATAGATTGTCAGTCGTGCACTTCTGGGCGCTTGTCTCTCTTTACATTTGGGCTGGCCCTCACCATCTTCATTATACTGCTTTACCAGACTGGACTCAGTCTCTTGGTATGGTTATGTCAGTGATTCTATTCGTTCCTTCATGGGGCGGCATGATCAACGGTATTATGACGCTATCTGGCGCATGGCATAAGCTTCGTACTGATCCAGTATTGCGTTTCTTAGTTGTTTCCCTGTCATTCTACGGTATGTCAACATTTGAAGGTCCAATGATGGCAATCAAATCAGTAAATGCTCTATCACATTACACTGACTGGACTGTTGGCCACGTTCACTCTGGTGCACTTGGTTGGGTTGCAATGATTTCAATTGGTGCTATCTACCACTTAATCCCTGCATTATTTGGCCATGCAAATATGTATAGCGTGAAACTGGTTAATACGCACTTCTGGTTACACACTGTGGGCGTTGTTTTATATATCGTTGCAATGTGGATTTCAGGTGTAATGCAAGGCTTGATGTGGCGAGCAGTAAACTCTGACGGTACATTGATGTACAGCTTTGTGCAATCTCTAGAGGCTTCATATCCATTCTATATCATGCGCTTCCTAGGCGGTGTGTTCATCGTAGTCGGCATGCTAGTAATGGCTTATAACGTATACCGCACTGTTACTGCAAAAAGTGGCTCTCTTGCTACTGATGCAAACACGCAAATGGCTTAAGAGGTATCGACTATGAGCAATAATAACTCGACAAATAAACACGAAATAGTAGAAAAGAACGTTGGATTGATGGCGATTCTCACAGTGTTTGCGATTAGCTTCGGTGCATTAGTAGAAATAACGCCACTGATGTTCCAAGATGATACAACAAAGCCAGTTGAGGGATTACGTCCATTAACCGCACTTGAGATGGAAGGCCGAGACGTTTATGTCCGTGAAGGCTGTTACAACTGTCATTCACAAATGATCCGCCCATTTAGGGATGAAGTTGAACGATATGGTCACTACTCCGTCGCTGGTGAATCTGTTTGGGACCACCCTTTCCAATGGGGTTCTAAAAGAACTGGACCTGATCTTGCGCGTGTTGGTGGTCGTTATTCTGACGACTGGCATTATGCGCACCTGATCGACCCTCGCTCCGTAGTTCCTGAATCAAATATGCCAGGATATCCTTGGCTAGAAGAGAACGTACTGGATGGTAAATTAACCGCTAAGAAGCTTGAAGTCTTCAAAAACTTCGGTGTGCCTTACACCGACGAAGATATCAAGAACGCACAGCAAGCAGTCCAAGGCAAAACCGAAATGGAAGCCTTGATCGCTTACTTGCAACAACTTGGCACACATTTGAAGTAATTTATTATGGATTACGGCACATACAGAGGCATTTTAACTCTGGTAATTTTAGTACTGTTCATTGTGATTGTTGTGTGGGCTTACAGCAAACGAACCAAAAGTCGGTTTGATGACGCTGCAAAAGCCATATTCGACGATGAAATAAAACACGACAACACAATTTCAAAAGAGGAAAAGGAGTCTGAAAAATGACTAGCTTTTGGAGTATTTGGGTCATCGTATTGACCTTAGCATGTCTGGCTCTCATATTTGGCCTATTAATTTGGAACCTGAAAAACTACACAGGTGTCGAAGAAGGTGCCAGTTGTGGTCACGAGTTTGACGGCATCGAAGAACTAAACAACCCACTGCCAAAATGGTGGACTTACATGTTCTTCGCAACATTCGTTTGGTCTGTGTACTACCTTGCAATGTATCCTGGCTTAGGTAACTTCGCTGGTTTACTTGGCTGGACCAGCTCTAACCAAGGTGTCATATCGCTCGAAGAGTCTAAACAAGCTGTGTTAGACGCAAAAGATAAAGGGGTCTGGGTTCAACTTGATAAAGAGTTTGAAGCCGCAGACGAACGTTTTGGTCCTATATTTAAAGCGTTTGCAGAGCAAGATGTATTAACACTTGCAAAAGATTCAGACGCGTTGGAAATCGGGCAAAGGCTTTATGCTCAAAACTGTGCACAGTGTCACGGCTCAGATGCGCGTGGTGGCCTTGGCTTCCCTAACCTGACTGACAAAGACTGGTTATATGGCGGTACACCGGATCAAATCAAAGAGACACTGCTAAATGGTCGAATTGCAGCGATGCCCGGTTGGGAAGCAGCATTAGGTGAGCAAGGCGTAAAAGAAATGACCGCTTATGTACTAAGCCTATCAGGCCGTACAGTAAACCAAAAAGATGCTGACGCTGGTAAAGCTAAATTTGCTATGTGTGCAGCATGTCACGGTGCTGACGGTACTGGCTCTGTCGCACTTGGATTACCATTCGGTGCACCTGATTTGACCGATAATATATGGCTATACGGTGGCTCAAAACGCGCTGTTGAAGAGTCAATACGTCATGGTCGCGCAGGTGTGATGCCGGCATGGAAAGACATTTTAGGTGAAGATAAAGTTCATCTTTTAACTGCCTATGTATATAGCTTATCTCAAGAGAAATAAGTATGGCATAAACATGTAAGCCTCCATAATGGAGGCTTACTTATAGTAACAAACTAACGTAAATTTAATATAAAACTCGCCTAGTAGGCAGCAAAACAAACAACAATGTAAAGTAGTGAATAATTATGAATCCAACTCCGTGGTATAAGAATTTTTGGCCTTGGTTTTTAATGTTTTTCCCACTCGTCACCATCATTGCGTGCGTATTTTTAGTGACTTATGCTGTTGGTAACGGTCCTGATATGGTCGTCGATGATTATTACAAAAAAGGCAAAGCAATCAACCTCGAGTTGAGCAAATTCAATAAAGCAAAAGCGCTATATCTACATGGCGATTTGATTGTTGAAAATGACAAAATCAGCTTTGATTTCACCAAAGGCGATCGCAGTAATGTCAACGCATTAAAAGTATCGTTTTATCACAGAACAATTAAAGAATACGACTTCTCCACGACCCTGCTTGCCAATGCCAGCGGTACATACACCGCGTTACTAGATAAAGAACACAGCGGCGCATTTACCGTGTTCATCGAACCTATGGACGGCAGTTGGAAAATGAAGGAGAACTTGCAATTACCAACTGATAAGCCTGTTTCTATTACACCCCAATACAAGTAATTCTTATGGCAAAAAGTTGTTTTCATTGCCTTGAAGCTGTCCCTTCAGGATTTCAAGGTGAAGTTGTTTTCGAAGGAATCGCCAATCCAGTCTGTTGCACAGGCTGTCAAGCTGTTGCAGAAACAATCCTTGCGCAGGGAATGAGTGACTATTATAAATTTCGCACAGAGTCCAGCGGCAAAGTTGAAGAGTTAGTACCAGAACAATTAAAAGAACTGCTCAGCTACGATAACAAAGATATTCAAAAAGACTTTGTGGCTGAACAAGGTAATTTGAAAGAAGTACTACTCAGTGTTGAAGGGATCAGCTGTGCAGCATGTGCCTGGCTGATCGAAAAACAGTTACTTGCAATCCCAGGCATTAAACGTGTCGATGTTAATACCTCAACCCATCGAGCGATGATCTTGTGGCAAGATGAAACGACCAAGCTCAGTGAAATCATCGCTGCACTGATGCAAATCGGATACAAAGCGTATCCATTCCAAGCAGATGAAGAAGCCGCGCAAAAACAAGCTGCTGCTAAAGCTTATATGCGTCGCTTAGGCGTTGCTGGGCTAATGACTATGCAAGTCATGATGTTCGCTTTTGCCATGTACTTTGGCATGTTTTCAGGTATGGAAGAAGGGTTTGAGCAATATTTCCGCTGGATTAGTTTAATTTTAGCTTCGCCTGTCATTCTCTATTCCGCCCTGCCTTTTTTAACCAATGCAGTAAAAGGCCTTAAAAGCCGCCAACTGAATATGGATCTGCCGGTTTCACTGGCAATTTTTGGCGCATATGGAGCAAGTTGCTATGCGACTGTCATGTCTGTGGGCGAGGTCTATTTTGAGTCCATCTGCATGTTTACTTTTCTGCTCCTACTCGGAAAGTATCTAGAGTTTAGAGCACGAATGAAAGCAAGCGAGTTTACTGCTAACTTGCAAAAACTTTTGCCTCTTACCGCTAGGCGATTATCTGGTACAACAGAGGAAGTCATTGCGGCGAAAAGCCTAACATTAAACGATTTAATCTTGGTTAAACCTGGCGAGACAATTCCCGCCGATGGCATTGTGGTTGATGGTACGAGTACAGTCGACGAATCGATGATGACAGGTGAACATCTCCCGATTAAAAAATTTACCAATCACCAAGTCTATGCAGGCACGCTGAATCACGATGGCGTCATCACTTTAAAAATTAACAAAGTTGGGCAAAACACACTACTCAATCAGATCATTAAGCTTCAACATAACGCTTTAATGAAAAGGCCCAAAATTGTTGAAGTAACCGATAAAGTCGCCCAGTGGTTTGTGGCCTGCTTACTGATCTTTGCCTCCATCACAGCAATTGGTTGGTACCATGTCGAACCCGAGCATGCATTCTGGATCACAATCGCTGTTTTAGTTGCCACCTGCCCATGTGCATTAAGCTTGGCTATCCCTACAGCTTTAACCTGTGCCGTTGCGACACTTACCAGAAAAGGCATCTTGATCAAAGAAGCGCATGTATTAGAAACTGCGCCCAAGGTAAGTCGGTATGCATTTGATAAAACAGGTACCCTTACAGAAGGGCGTTTTACTATTTCGAATGTCACTGTTCTAGATGAGCAATATGCAGAGTCGATGATTTTAGCCCTTGCAAGCGCACTGGAGCGCTATTCCGAACATCCAATCGCGAAAGCGTTTGCTGACGAAAAAGTCAGCTTTTTAGAGATAAATAAAGCGAAGGTATCAACAGGCCTTGGTGTAAGCGGCCAATTTGAAGGCAAACACATCGCAATTGGCAAACCTAGCTGGTTTGGAAGTCATGCCTCTTTTGCGCAGGCAACCCTATTTGTTGACAAGCGGCCTATCGCGGACTTTTACCTTCAAGATAAAGTACGAACCAGTGCGCCCGAAGTCGTCGAATATTTACAATCTCATCAGCTCACATGCCATATGTTAACCGGTGATAGCTCAAAAGCTGCCAGCGATTTATCTAACGAGCTTGGACTTGATTCTTATAAACAAGCGTGTGCACCAAAAGACAAGCAAAATGAAGTTGAACACTGGTCTGATAAAGGTCACATCGTAGCTATGGTTGGCGATGGCGTAAACGATAGCCCAGTATTTAATAGCGCCCACCTTTCTATTGCAATGGAAACTGGCGCAGATATTTCAAAAAACACGGCTGATGTAGTACTGTTAAATAGTGATCTAAATTCACTGAAAACGCTACAAAGTGTGGCCATTAAAACTAAGCAAATCATTAAGCAAAATTTGACGATTTCGCTGCTGTATAACGGCTCTATCTTACCATTAGCTGCACTTGGGCTCGTGCCACCTTGGCTCGCTGTAATTGGCATGTCAGCAAGCTCTATTGTGGTCATTACCAACTCATTAAGGTTATTGAAGCTATGAGTATAATTTATGTATTGATCCCCATCGCTATTTTATTTGTGGTTATCGCCATCGGGGTGTTTTTTTGGGCTGTAAAAAGCGAGCAATTCTCTGATCTAAACAAGCAAGCGCACAGCATTTTGTTTGAAGATGACAAAGAGCAACATAACAAGAGTAATGATGGAAATTAGTTTTGCCAGTGCATTTTTTATGGGACTGATGGGCAGTGGCCACTGCTTAGCTATGTGTGGTGGAATAGCATCAAGCTTACAGCTTGCCCAATCAAAGCAAGCTCCCCTTCTCGTCGCTTTTTTATACAATTTTGGCCGACTTTTAAGTTATGCTACCGCAGGCCTGCTGGTTGCTGCACTGGGCGCATCTTTAGCGAAGCAACACACAGGTTTTGCTATTGCTTTATCCTATTTAAGTGGCGTATTTATGCTGCTCGTTGGCCTATACATTATGCGGCTTGCTGGCACACTAAATTGGCTAGAAAAACTCGGAAACTTTGTAATTTGGCAACGTATAGTCAAGCTAAATAAACACATTTTACCGATTGATACCAAAGCAAAAGCGCTTGCTTATGGCGCTTTATGGGGATGGCTACCATGCGGCCTTGTATACAGTGCTTTGATATGGAGCCTTCAAGCAAAAAGTGCCCTGTATGGCGCACTGACTATGATGGCTTTCGCTCTGGGGACCTTTCCTGCATTACTTGTTGCAGGACAATCAGCGCAAATACTCAACAAATTTTTAAACCATACGGTTACGAGAGTAGCACTTGGTAATCTCTTTGTATGGTATGGGTTTTACTTGATTATCATCACTAGTAATAAACTAGTAGATTAATCTAGTTTTATGCTTACTAATATTAGATAATAGCAAGCATAGATTAAGTCCTTAAAAGCAGGAGTTTTTACGGGCTTATTATGGTGAAAATTTCGAAGTACTTAACTTAATAATAATATTTAAGTTTTTGTTTTTGGCAATTTTTGAATTTATTTTTTATGTGCGTCTAAGAGTAATGGATTAATTATGGATTTAAATAATCGCTCCAAAAGTCAGTGTACAATCAGTTGTACAAATTGCAGTATAAGTCAGCTTTGCTTGCCTTATTCACTCAATGGTAATGAGATGGATAAGCTAGATGAAATCATCGAACGAAAGAAACCTTTACATAAAGGTGACTTCTTATTCGAATCTGGCACAGCACTTCAAGCAATTTACGCCGTTAGATCTGGCTCATTTAAATCTTATACCCTGTCTGAGCAAGGTGATGAGCAAATAACTGGGTTCCACCTCGCTGGTGACTTGGTTGGTTTTGATGCCATCAATAAAATGCAACATCAAAGTTTTGCACAAGCACTCGAAACTTCAATGGTATGTGAAATCCCGTTTGAAACACTTGATGAACTTGCAGGTAAATTACCAAAATTAAGACAGCAGATCATGAGACTAATGAGTAACGAGATCAACTATGATCAAGAGATGTTATTGTTACTCAACAAAAAAACGGCTGAAGAAAGGCTCGCAACCTTTATCTTTAACTTATCTAACCGATTTGGCGAACGTGGTTTCTCTCGTAAAGAGTTCCGCTTTACAATGACACGAGGCGAAATTGGTAACTACCTAGGCCTGACAGTTGAAACTATCAGCCGCCTGTTAAGCCGCTTTCAAAAAGCTGGCTTAATCAAAGTTGAAGGTAAATTCATTACGATTTTAGAACCTGAAGGTTTAGCTGCAGCAGCTGGTATTACTACTTGATCTAAACCAATATTTCTGCCGAATTCGCTTTATACCTTGGCTATATCAGTTACACTCAAAGTATATTGATTAGCCAAGTGCCATAGGAGGCTTTTATGGACAAGATAAAGAGAATTCTCACTGTTATTGACCCCACAAAAGAGCAACAAAATAGCCTTGAACGCTCTATTAGTCTCGCCCAAAAGACAGGGGCAAAAATAACAGCCTTCCTCTCTATTTATGACTTTTCATACGAAATGACAACCATGCTTTCCAAAGAAGAGCGCGAAGCGATGCGCCTCGCAGTTATTAAAGATAGAGAAGAATGGATCAATATACAGATAGAAAAATATACCGACTTAGACATCCAAGCAAAGGTGGTATGGCACAATCGGCCATATGAAGCAATTATTGAAGAAGTGCTCGACGAGCAATTCGATATCGTTATCAAATCGACACATCAACACGATACGTTAAAATCCGTTATATTTACCCCGACTGATTGGCACCTAATACGAAAATGCCCTACTCCAGTACTTTTGGTTAAAGATAAAGCCTGGCCAGAGCATGGAGAGATCATCGCAGCGGTCAACTCGGTCAGTGACAATGAGCAACACCAAGAGCTTAACAAACGAATTGTCAAAGACGCCCTGTTTATTTGTGATCTTGCAGATGCGTCATTAAGCTTGGTTAATACCTATCCTGCAACGCCAGTTAACATCGCCATAGAAATCCCTGAATTCAACCCATCGCAATACAGTGAGGCGGTTAAAAAGCACCATGAAGATGAAACATGGTCTTTAGCGAGTAAGTTTAACATCGCAAAAGAGACCTGTATTATCGAAGAAGGTCTACCTGAAGACGTCATCCCTTCTGTTGCAGACAAAAAGTCAGCTGAGCTTGTCGTTATTGGTACGGTAGGAAGAACAGGATTGAGTGCAGCTTTAATAGGTAATACGGCAGAACATGTTATTGATAGCTTAGATTGCGACGTCTTAGCACTCAAGCCTGATGGTTACAAAAGCCCCCTAGAAAACTAACATCGCATAAGTCCGATATTTAGTATCGGACTTTTCTTCAATACATCAAGTGTCAGCTTAAAACCTACAGCATAAAAAGATAAACCACCCCAACAAAGCACAGCCCAAACAGACATAACATGACGAACCTTAAAAAGCGGGTAGACTTAGGCATTTCATATTGTCTAAATGCTTTCAAATTCAAGGCTTCTCTATTTGATAACCCCTTACAATGTGGGCACTCATCCAGTTCATCACTCAAGAACACACCACAACGCTCACATGGTGAACAGTTTGCATTTCGATACCCTATCACCTGTTTCTCCCGTTGACTAAGTTTAATAAGCAAAATCAGCACACAGTCTACTTTACTTTTCGGCTGCAATCTCATGCTTTACCTAAAATGTAAAAAAGGGCCAATTGGCCCTTCGAGGAATAACCCAGTGCTCTACTAAAACACTAGTTTTTATAAAAATAGCTGTCTTTCGTGATAGAAATACTGCTATCTTCATTCGCGGAAATAGTAAATTGAATTGGCGTTCGCTTACTTTGAATATCATAGCCATCAGCGGCAATCGTCACTGGAACGAGTAACATCTTACCGCCTTGTATTTCAATCTCCTGCGGGGCTGTCAGTTTAGCGTTATGCAAACCATGGAAGCTTACTTTGTATTGCAATGTTTGCTGCGTTTTATTAATGATACTTAACGTGTATGGGTTTTCGACTAACCCTTCGTAATTAACCCTGTAAAGCGCATTACGGTCACGAATTACAGATGCTTCAATGGGCGTGCGATTAAATGCCCAAATTGCCATGGTCGCAAGTATAACCGCAAACAAGCCTGCATAGCCAACAAGCTTGAGTCTGAAAGGGCTAGATGTTTTTCCAGCGGTTTGATTTTCACTAACGTATTGTATTAAGCCAGTTTGATAACCAAACTTAGACATGGTGTCATCACATGCATCTATACATAATCCACAGTTAATACACTCATATTGAAGGCCATTTCGTATATCTATGCCCGCAGGACACACCTCAACACACAAGTTGCAGTCTACGCAATCTCCAAGCCCTTGTGCTTTGTGATCAGACTTGCGCTTGCGTGGCCCACGATTCTCGCCTCGTATTGCGTCGTAAGTAACTAACAAAGTGTCTTTGTCGAACATAACTGATTGGAAACGTGAATATGGACATGCCACATTACACATTTTTTCTCTTAAGAAGCCAGCATTGCCGTAGGTACAAAAAGCAAATAAAAACACCCAAAAACTCACTAAACCAGACCACTCTAAAGTGAACATATCGATGTATAAGGTTTTCGCTGGCACAAAATAAGCCATAAATGAAGTCGCGGTAAATAAAGAAATCAATAACCAAATCGTGTGTTTAGCTGTTTTTCTCAGCGCTTTTTGTGATTTCCAATTCGATTTATCTAGTTTAATACGTTGATTACGAGTTCCCTCAACTCGATGCTCTACCCATGTAAACATTAACATCCAAATGGTTTGAGGGCAGGTATAACCACACCAAACTCGGCCCAACCAATTTGTGACAAAGAATAAACCAAAAGCACCTGCCATGAATACCCAGGCTAAAATCATAAAGTCATGCGGTAAAAATGTCTGGCTAAATATTCTAAATTGCTGGCTTGAAACATCAAAAAGTACCGCTTGCTGGCCTTTGTAGGGGATCCAAGGAATGGCGATAAATACCAACATCAAGATCCAGCCAAGGTTACGACGGATTTTCTGAAAGAACCCTTTTTGTTCTCGGATATAAATTGGCCCTTCTTGCTTGTAGGGCTTAATAATCATATCCTCTTCTTTAATATCAAACTTCATATTACTTGCTTACGGTAAGTGGAACACGATTAGTTATTTGCAACTTTCAGACCAAACTGAAAGATAGGTAAATGCATGATATATAAAAGATTTTTTACCACACCCTTCTAAGGAAGCGTGATATTTCACGAAAAATCTTTAAATATCGCGTTTTTTCGAGATCCCCAACTTTTTCATCTTAGAGCGCAGCGTACTTTCATTTAATCCAAGCTTTTCAGCGGCTCCTTGCGCGCCTGAAATTTTCCAACCGCTAATCTCTAACACTTTAATAATATGGTGCTTTTGAACTTCATCCAAACGAACTGCAGTCTCACCTTTCATGACAACATTCTCATCTACGTGTAAAGGCTGTGACAAATGCAATGTGTAGCCGCTTGCTAAAATAGCTTCACGCTCCAAAATATTCTGAAGCTCCCTGATATTTCCAGGCCAATCATAGGACTCTAATTTGATTAAAGATGATTTTGCTATCCCTTTGATTTGCTTACCCAACCTAACATTAAGCTTATTAATCATGTTGGCACACAACATAGGTAAATCTTCTTTTCTTTCACGAAGCGGAGGCACTTTAATAGGGAATACATTTAATCGATAATATAAATCCATCCTAAACGCCCCCTCTTCCACCATTTGCCACAAGTCTCTGTTTGTCGCTGCAATTACTCGTATATTAACGGATATGGTTTTTGTACCGCCAACACGCTCAAACTCTTGCTCTTGCAGCACGCGCAGTAGCTTGCTTTGGGCTTCTTGGGGTAGCTCACCAATCTCATCTAAAAATAAGGTGCCATTGTGTGCAAGCTCAAAACGGCCTTTTCTTTTATCATGTGCGCCTGTAAATGCGCCTTTTTCATGACCAAATAATTCTGACTCTAACAAACTTGGGGAAAATGCAGCACAATTCACACGTACAAATGGCATTTTTGAGCGACAGCTTAAGGCGTGTAGGTTTCGTGCAACTAGCTCTTTACCTGTACCATTTTCACCTAAAACAAGCACTGTACTGTCGGTTGTACTAACTAACTTAATTTGCTCAAGCATACGGTTGAAAACATGGCTTTGGCCCACCAAACCAGAACCTTGCCAATTTTGATTAATTTCAGACAACAGATAGCTATTTTCGTCTTTTAATTGCTCTGATAAAGACTGCACTTGTTTGAGCGCATCACGAAGTGCTTGCTCTGTTTCCTCTTGTTGTGAAATATCGCGAAATATCGCTACAGCCCCTATCACTTGACCATCTCGATACACAGGTGTCGATGTGTATTCAACCGGAAAGCAACTCCCATCTTTACGCCAAAAAACCTCTCCTTTAACATAACGCGTTTCACCATCAAACATGGTCTTATAAATTTGGCACTCATCGGCGGGGTATTCGCTACCATCTGGGTGGCTATGATGGTGATACTGATGAATTTTCTTACCGAGTAACTCATCAGCTCCCCACCCTGTCATTTTTTCTGCTGCAGGATTGATAAAAACGGCATTACCAGATAGGTCAAAGCCATAGATACCTTCGCCGACGGCATTGAGTAAGAGTTTTGGGTCATTTAAGAAGTGCTTAATAACAGATGACATCATCATTCCTCGTGATATTTCACGATTGATAGTACGCCAATCAGCTTTATCTAGCGAGAAGTGTTCATAGAAAGGATGATCTTAGTCAAAAATGATATTTATTTTGTGTAGAAATAAAAAAGCCCAGTTACAATGAACTGGGCTTTTGATCTTTAGGTTAGACTAATTAGACGTATTCAACTTCGATGATTTCGTATTCAACAGTACCGTTTGGAGTTTGAATATTAACTGAATCATCTAGCTCTTTGCCGACTAAGCCACGAGCAATTGGTGAATTTACAGAAATTAAATTGTTTTTAATGTCTGCTTCGTCGTCGCCAACAATTTTATAAGTTACTTCTTCATCAGTATCTACATTAACAATCGTTACTGTGCTACCAAAAATAACCTTGCCATTATTAGCCATCTTTGTGACGTCAATTACTTGAGAAGTCGATAATTTAGCTTCGATTTCTTGAATTCGCCCTTCACAAAAACCCTGTTGTTCACGCGCAGCATGATACTCAGCGTTTTCTTTTAAGTCACCGTGTTCACGCGCTTCGGCAATATCGGCAACAATTTGGGGACGAACCACTTTTTTCAGATGGTTCAGTTCTTCACGAAGCAACTCTTCGCCTCGTACAGTCATCGGAATTGATTGCATAAGTCTCTCACTTACCACCAAGGCCAAAGGCCTTGGCTTATATCCATTAGTTCAATCGCTGGTGTAATTCTTGTACAGAGTTTACAGAGCTTCTGTCATCTGCGGCATGCGCAGTACAGTTTGCAAACGCTGCATTTAGCGTGGTGGTGTAGTTAGTCTTATGCTGAAGTGCACCACGACGTAACACCTTCGAATCTTCAATCGCTTGGCGACCTTCAGTGGTATTTACGATGTAGCTGTACTCACCATTCTTGATACGGTCAAGAATATGAGGACGACCTTCAAATACCTTGTTCACGCGGCGAACTTCAATGCCAGCTTCTTCTAGTGCTTTAGCTGTACCGTTCGTTGCGTCAAGCTCAAAACCGATAGCTTTCATCGTTTTAGCAAGCTCAACAACGCGTGACTTGTCGCTGTTACGGACAGATAGTAACGCGCGACCGCCACGTGGTAAAGCGTTTGATGCACCTAATTGAGCTTTTGCGAATGCTTCGGCGAAGTTTTCACCAACACCCATGACTTCACCCGTTGAACGCATCTCTGGACCACGGATTGGGTCAACACCTAAGAACTTAGCAAAAGGAAGTACAACTTCTTTCACGCTGTAATAAGGAGGAATTACTTCTTTTGTTACGCCTTGGCTTTCTAGAGATTGGCCAACCATACAACGAGCAGCGACTTTCGCAAGTGCAACACCTGTTGCTTTAGAAACAAATGGTACTGTACGCGCTGCACGAGGGTTAACCTCGATTAGGTATACTTTGCCATCTTTCACAGCAAACTGAGTATTCATTAGACCCACAACACCAAGCTCTAGCGCCATGTCACGTACTTGCTTGCGCATAACGTCTTGAATATCTTGCGATAGAGAGTGTGCTGGTAATGAACATGCTGAGTCACCTGAGTGAACACCCGCCTGCTCGATGTGCTCCATGATACCGCCGATGATCACGTTTTCACCATCACAGATAGCATCAACGTCAACTTCGATTGCATCATCTAGGAAGCGGTCAAGAAGAACTGGTGCTTCGTTAGATACAGATACCGCTTCAGTCATGTAACGACGTAAGTCATCTTCGTCATACACGATTTCCATCGCACGACCACCTAGTACGTATGATGGACGAACAACTAATGGGAAACCGATTTCTTGAGACTTAGCAACCGCTTCTTCTAATGAAGTGACTGTCGCGTTCTCAGGCTGAAGAAGGTCAAGACGTTCAACAAGTTGCTGGAAACGCTCACGGTCTTCTGCACGGTCGATTGCGTCAGGAGAAGTACCAATAACTGGCACACCATTCGCTTCAAGGTCACGCGCTAGCTTAAGTGGTGTTTGACCACCGTACTGAACGATAACGCCTTTTGGCTTCTCAACGCGTACGATTTCTAGCACATCTTCAAGTGTAATCGGCTCGAAGAATAGACGATCTGACGTATCATAATCTGTAGAAACAGTCTCAGGGTTACAGTTAACCATGATAGTTTCATAGCCATCTTCACGCATTGCAAGCGCCGCATGAACACAACAGTAATCGAATTCGATACCTTGACCGATACGGTTAGGGCCACCGCCGATAACCATGATCTTGTCTTTGTCAGATGGTGCTGCTTCACACTCTTCGTCATATGTAGAGTACATGTACGCTGTGTCTGAGCTGAACTCTGCAGCACAAGTATCAACACGCTTGTAAACAGGTAGGATTTCTAACTGATGACGCTTCTTACGGATTTCTTTTTCAGACACACCTGCAATTTCAGCAATGCGCGCATCAGCAAAACCCTTACGCTTAAGGCGACGAAGGAAATCTTTGTTAAGACCGGCAAGACCTGCTTCTGCAATTTGAACTTCATCTTTGATGATGTCTTCAATCTGAACTAAGTACCAACGGTCAATCTTAGTTAGCTCGAATACATCTTCAACACTCATACCGTGACGCATTGCATCTGCAATGTACCAAATACGCTCTGCACCTGGCTCGCGTAGCTCACGGATGATGGTTTCTTTTGCTTTAGGGTCATCAAGTGCAACGATTGGGTTGAAACCCGTCGCGCCCACTTCTAGACCACGAAGTGCTTTGTGAAGAGACTCTTGCTGGTTACGTCCAATCGCCATAACCTCACCAACAGACTTCATCTGAGTCGTTAGACGGTCATTTGCACCAGCGAACTTTTCAAAGTTAAAACGAGGGATCTTAGTCACAACGTAGTCAATTGAAGGCTCAAATGATGCTGGTGTCGCGCCACCAGTGATGTCATTTTGAAGCTCATCAAGCGTGTAGCCTACAGCCAGTTTTGCTGCGATTTTCGCGATTGGGAAACCCGTCGCTTTTGATGCGAGTGCAGATGAACGAGATACACGTGGGTTCATCTCAATGATAACCATACGGCCATCTTTTGGATTTACACCAAACTGAACGTTTGAACCACCTGTTTCAACACCAATCTCACGCAATACCGCCATCGAAGCGTTACGCATTAGCTGATATTCTTTATCAGTCAGTGTTTGTGCCGGTGCAACCGTGATTGAGTCACCGGTGTGAACACCCATTGGATCAAAGTTTTCAATAGAACATACGATGATACAGTTGTCGTTTTTGTCACGAACAACTTCCATCTCATACTCTTTCCAACCAAGTAAGCTCTCATCAATAAGAAGCTCATTAGTCGGTGAAAGGTCTAAACCACGTGTACAGATTTCTTCGAACTCTTCCATGTTGTAAGCAACACCACCACCGGTGCCACCCATTGTGAAAGAAGGACGGATGATACATGGGAAGCCAATACGCGTTAATACGTCTTTTGCTTCGTCCATTGAGTGTGCGATCTCTGCACGAGGACACTCAAGGCCAATATTTTTCATCGCGATGTCGAAACGCTCACGGTTTTCTGCTTTATCGATTGCATCCGCAGTTGCGCCAATCAGCTCAACATCGTGCTTAGCCAGCACACCGTGCTTGTCTAAATCAAGCGCACAGTTCAGTGCAGTCTGACCACCCATGGTAGGAAGGACCGCATCTGGCTTTTCTTTTTCGATGATTTTTTCAACAACTTCCCAGTGAATTGGCTCGATGTAAGTTGCATCAGCCATTTCTGGGTCAGTCATAATCGTTGCAGGGTTCGAGTTTACAAGAATAACTCGATAGCCTTCTTCTCTAAGCGCTTTACAGGCCTGAGCACCAGAGTAGTCAAATTCACATGCTTGGCCGATAACAATTGGGCCTGCGCCCAAGATTAGAATGCTTTTTATGTCGGTACGTTTTGGCATTGTTACTCCAGTAATAAATTAGGCTTTGCGTGCTTGCATTAATTCAATGAAGTGGTCAAACAACGGCGCTGCGTCGTGTGGACCAGGGCTTGCTTCAGGGTGACCTTGGAAACTGAAAGCTGGCTTATCAGTGCGGTGAATACCCTGTAACGTACCGTCGAATAATGACTTGTGCGTTGCACGAAGATTGTCAGGTAAGCTCTGCTCATCAGCAGCGAAACCATGGTTTTGCGCTGTGATCATCACTACATCACGATCTAAATCTTTAACCGGATGGTTACCACCGTGGTGACCAAACTTCATTTTTACTGTTTTTGCACCTGATGCTAATGCCAGTAGTTGGTGACCAAGACAAATACCAAAAATTGGAGTGTCTGTTTCAAGGAAAGACTGGATAGCATCGATTGCATAAGTACACGGCTCTGGATCACCAGGACCATTTGAAAGGAAGATGCCGTCTGGGTTTAATGCCAGTACTTCTGCAGCGGAGGTTTCTGCAGGAACAACCGTTAGCTTACAGCCACGGTCAACTAGCATACGTAAGATATTTTTCTTTACACCAAAATCGTATGCAACAACATGGAACTGCTCTTCACCTTGCTCAAGCGTTTTAAAGCCTTCACCTAGTGTCCAGCTGCCTTCATTCCAAGGAAAAGAAGATTCTGTTGTTACAACTTTTGCTAAATCCATTCCTTTTAGGCCAGGGAATGCCTTAGCCGCTTCAAGCGCCTGTTGCTCGTCAACGTCATCACCAGCGATGATGCAGCCGTTTTGAGCTCCCTTATCACGTAGGATACGCGTCAGCTTGCGCGTATCGATATCCGCTATCCCTAAAATATTACGTTCTTTCAAATAATCACTTAACGATTGTTCGTTACGGAAATTACTTGCTAGTAATGGTAAGTCACGAATCACAAGGCCTTTAGCCCAGATTTTGTCCGCTTCTTCGTCTTCACTGTTGGTACCAGTGTTTCCGATGTGCGGGTAAGTTAAGGTGACAATTTGTTCCGCGTAAGACGGATCGGTCAAGATTTCTTGATATCCTGTCATAGACGTATTGAATACTACCTCACCAACAGAAATACCGTCGGCGCCGATGGCAGTACCGCGAAACACCGTACCGTCTTCAAGGACTAACAGAGCGGATTTAGTCAAGTTAACCTCCATAGATATAAAAAAACGGGATAAGCAAACACGCTTTTTTCCCGTCTACAAAGCGCTTGGTAACACGCAGTAATTAAATTTTGGCAAATTCGTTATAGTCTACAGCACTTTCTGAGATTCGTCTAATGATTAGAGTAAAAAACTTGAAAATAAGCACTTAAAAGTCATTTTCAAGTGAAACCGCCAAAAAAATAAACAAACTACTTCAAACCTAGGACATCTTGCATGTCATAAAGTCCTGCTGGTTTGTTTTTCAACCACTGTGCAGCCCTTACTGCACCTGATGCAAACGTTAACCTTGATGCAGCTTTGTGGGTTAATTCAAGCCTTTCACCCATGGTTGCAAAGTAAGCTGTATGTTCACCAACTATGTCACCTGCTCGGAGGACTGAATAGCCAATTTCGTCTTGACTTTTCGCTTCATGGACATTACTACGGTCATACCTTGCAACAGTGTCATGATCCCACCCTTTCGCCTCTGCAATGGCTTCACCAATTGCTAATGCCGTACCTGACGGCGCATCAATCTTATTTCTGTGGTGGGCTTCAAATATTTCAATGTCCATTTCATCAGCAAGCTTAGTCGCTGCCGTTTGCACCAAGTTTAATAACAGGTTTACGCCGACACTAAAGTTGCGCGCAAATACAATGGGGATGTGTTTGCTGGCTTCTTGTAACTGTGCCATTTCTGGATCAGATAGACCGGTTGTACCAATCACCATGGGGATTTGTTTGCTTACTGCCTTATTTAAATGAGACAACATGCCTTCAGGCAACGTAAAGTCGATGAGTACATCAGCTTGCAGGTCTTCACTGTTTTCAGCGCTAAATTTAAGCGTTGATGTGTGAACAGGTTGTAGTGCCCTAACTTGCGTATTTAAATATTGCGAGCTTTCTCTTACAAATGCGCCAGCTAGTTCAACCTCTTTTTCAATTTCTACCGCTTCAATCAATGCCTGTCCCATTCTGCCGTTTGCACCAAATACACCTATTTTTGTCATTACTTTCTCATTCCTAATTTTTATCAACGCTTCAGATGAGTAGACGATAATCAATTCGCCCTCTTCATCCAATATGCGCATTTTTTTCTAGCACTTAATCGAGTAAACAACTAATTATCACATGCTTGTACCGGCCTAGAGTTTAGCGTATCTCTATGCCATAGTCAGTTATTCAATAATTATAATAAAGACCGTAGACTTTAGACGTCTAAACATTTAAACTTCCACCTTCGCCGATTTAATTATTGCGGGCGTAGAAGTTTAAATACAGCTAATAATAGCCCTGTTGGCTGTGGTTATGTCTACTTACACTGCAACTTAAGTAGATACTGTTTTTTGGGGAGTGCTATGCAGCCATCTTTTGACAACACACGTGCAAAGTTATCTTTGTTACCTTTACTTACCTTTGTTGCCCTATTTTTAGGCGCAGGTTTATACCTACAATCACAAGGCGTTGACTATGCCTTTTACCAATTACCCGCACCGGTAGCTATTTTGCCTGCGATCGTGCTTGCTTTTTGGTTAAATAAAACGTCAATCAATCAAAGTGTTGAAACTTTCATTAAAGGTGCTGGGCACAGTAATATCATTACCATGTGCCTTATCTACTTGCTTGCTGGTTCTTTCTCTGCAGTTGCGGGAGCAACAGGTGGTGTTGATGCGGTTGTAAATGCGGGTTTATCACTTATTCCACCAGCATTTTTACTACCTGGCTTATTTTTAATTGCAGCAGTTGTATCGACTGCCATGGGCACATCTATGGGTACTATCGGTGCCATAGGCCCGATAGCATACGCAGTATCTATAAAAACAGGCATTGACCCTGCCCTAATGGCCGGCACAATCGTCTCTGGTGCCATGTTCGGTGACAACTTATCTATTATTTCTGATACCACAATCGCAGCGACACGTACGCAAGGTTGTGAAATGAAAGACAAGTTTAAAGAGAATTTAAAAATTGCTTTACCTGCTGCCTTCTTCACTGTGCTGCTACTGGTATTCTTGACCCCTGAGCCTCAAGCTGTTGAAACTAAAGATTTCGATTGGTTATTGGTGCTACCTTATGTATTTATTCTAGTTCTTGCCGTCATGGGCTTGAATGTATTTGCTGTGCTCTTCAGCGGAATCATTTTTGCGGCTGCGGTTGGCTTTGCCGGTGATTATGAAGGCGGCGCATTTGTTAAAGACGTATATAAAGGCTTCACTGACATGCAGGAAATCTTTTTACTGTCGATGTTTATCGGTGGCCTGTCTGAGTTTATCCGCATCAATGGCGGCTTAGAGTATATCGCGACTAAAATCCATAAAATCACATCAAAGCTTGGCAAATTGAACGCTAAAGTAGCTGATCAACTTGGTATTGCTGCCTTGGTTATGACCAGTAATATGTGTATTGCAAACAACACGGTAAGTATTATCGTTGCAGGGCCTGTTGCTAAAAAGTTAGCAGACGATAGTGATATATCACCAAAGCGTTCGGCAAGTTTATTAGATATTTTCGCGTGTGTAATGCAAGGTTCATTACCATATGGCGCACAAGCGTTATTGCTAGGCGCGACTTTCAGCATCAGCCCTTGGGATGTATCGACTTCTTCATTCTATTGCTTTATTTTGGCTTTCACTGCGGTTGCTGTGATTATTTTACGTCGTAATAAAGCCTAACTTGATCTGTGCACCTGCTTTCAGGTGCACATAACCCCCTGAATTAATATATAATTACAAAGTTCCTCAACTTTGAAGATATATTAATGAACAAAAAACTCTCTCTGGCACTGTCCACTGCCCTCACATGCATCGCTTCTTCAGCATATGCTGCAGATTGGAGCAATACTCAGCTTCATATTAATCACGGGGATTTCAAAAACCCTTTCTCACAAAATGAGGCCAATACTACGGTTTATTCATTGCAGCACAGCTCTGGTTATCAATACGGGGATAATTTTTTCTTCATTGACTACCTTGTCGATGACTTAGATGATAACTATCAAGATAGAGACTTTTATGGTGAATGGTACTCAACATTTAGCCTGTCTAAAACCGTTGGGTTTGAGTTTCAAAATGGGATGATAAAAGACATTGGATTAGTTGCAGGCTTTAATATGGCCGGTGACTCAAAAGTAATGAAATACTTGCCCGGCGTAAAAGTCTCTTGGAATGCCGAAGGCTTTAGTTTCTTATCTACTTTATTCACAGCGTACATTGATGACAACGAAGGAGTTGCTAGAGGTGGCGCACCTGCCGAATCGAACAGCTGGATGATAGATATCGCGTGGGGATACCCTTTTAATATCGGCAACCAAAAGTTTGAAGTTACAGGGCATGTTGAATACATTGCTCAAAGAGAAAATGAATTAGGCGTTGATGTTAAAGGCTGGCTACTAGCACAACCTATTGTTCGATGGGATCTGGGTCATGCGCTTGAAATGTCTGAAGGCCAGCTATACTTGGGCTTAGAATGGCAATATTGGCGTAATAAACTCGGCACTGATACCAACGAATCAGTTCCTCAAATACACGTCGCTTGGACATTCTAATCGCTGAACTTAATCAAGGCGCAAATAAGCGCCTTTAATAAGCCTTTCAGTAACTCATATCAGTAGTATTGCCTCTCGTCTCAAATAATTATATTAAATAAGAAAAATGTATTAATGTTTATCATGTACATGCCGATAAATGCTTGTACTTCTGGTTCAAATTGTTTTTAGGTAATGTAATACCAAGGATTTAATGATGATTGTTATACATGAGGCCAATTCTGTGTCTGGTTATCAGGCCATAAAAGAGATGAATGAGAAAGCTAGGTATATAGAGCAAAAAACCCAAGTAGAGAATAAACAGGCCTCTGAAGTAGACAAAAACGATGGCAACACTGCCGAAAAAACTGACGATACCTCTGAACTAGAAGGCACTCATAAACTATCAGATAAAGAAAAAGAAAAGCTATCTGGTCGAGAAGCCAGAGAAAAAGCAGAAGACAAGTATGGCGATATTCCAGATCATATTCGAAGAATGCTAGAGCGATTAGAGGAAATGAAAGAAGAACTAGATCTGGTCAAGCAAGAGGTTGCCGAACTTAACGCTACAACAGATCATGATGACGAAGCTCAAAAAGCTTATTATGACTCTAGAAATCAATACTTCATGCAATTGCAGTTGCAATACTTTGAAACAATAGAAAATGTAAAAGATGCAATGAAAGAGGCAGGTATTACTGACATGAGTATCTTGATAAAAGCCATTGCTTAACTAACTCAGCTATAAACCGCCTTTATTTATGCAAAATTCTTCAACGACGAACAGCATATTCAGTATTTCAATGTAAAAACCAACTCTTTTTTATTAATGCCGATTATATAAATAATCGCTTAGTTCCCTCTGCTGACAATAGCATAACCTCAAAAAGCATTCATAATACTTCAGTAGCATGTATTTTAGGTCCCTACAATGAAATAAAGCCTAAATTCCATGGGCTTTTCAGAACCTATAAAGATTATATGCAAGCCTTACAGATTCATTTTCAACCAAATATTACACTTTATTACACCTGTATTTACTCTCTTGAACCTAAGCACTATTATGCCAAGCTATATCCATGAAATTAAATTGCAAAAAACAGGATAATTGACATTTCACACATTTACCTCTACGTGTTTTAAAACAAAAAATTTAACATTTCGAGCCAGATTATACCGATTATCGAATAGTTCTGGTTTTAGTGTTAACAGTAGTTATAATGTGGATGTCAGATTTATAAGTTAGCTATTAATCCATCGCTAATGTATAAATTAGTAACATATATATGCCATAAACGGATATTAATTTAGAGAAGCTCATTACTATTATGTCATTAACGCAATTTTCTGATTCATACATACTCGACAGCTTTGAGTCCTCATATTACGAGTTACTCGAAAAAATTGGTGAAGGCGGCTTCGGTAAAGTATTTAAAGCTAAGCAAAAAAGTACCGGTCAAATGGTCGCTATCAAATTCCTTGCCATTGAACCGCACTGTGAAGAACAAAAAAAACAACGCTACATTGAGCGATTCAAACGAGAGACTTCGCTAAGCAGCCAATTACAGCACCCCAATATCGTCCGATTACTTGACCAAGGTCAAGTTAATGACAACTTACTTTTCGGGGTTTTTGAGTATGTCGAAGGGCGCTCTTTGCGTGAGCACCTGTTATTAGAAGGGCCATTTAGTGCGCCGGAGGCAACTGACATTATGTCACAGGTGCTAGATGCGCTTATTCACGCACACAGTAAAGGTATTGTGCATAGGGATATAAAACCGGCCAACATCATGCTAAGCAAAACCGGTGCTAAGCTGCACGCAAAAATCCTTGATTTTGGCATTGGTACACTCACTCACGACAGCCGACAAGCAGATTTCCGTACTTTAACGCTCACACAAGAAACGCTAGGTACTCCCTCATATAGTGCACCAGAGCAATTGCGAGGCGAACCAGCTACAACCAAAACAGATTTATACGTTTGGGGCCTAGTCTATTTGGAATGTCTGACAGGTTCTCCAGCGATGAATGGTACTAGCGTCGCTTCTATCTATCATAAGCAATTGAGTGATGCGCATATCCCACTGCCTAGCGCATTACTCGGCCACCCTTTATCTGGGCTCTTACGCCGAGTCTTAAATAAAAATGCCATTGAGCGTGTGATCACAGGAGAGGAAGCGTTTAGTGAACTTAAAGCGATTAATGTTTCAAACTTAGTCGGAAAAATTGCCCAGAGCTTTCCCGTTGACACAGCTGATGATGAAACAATCATGATGAGAAACGATCATGATACAGCAGCAGCACCGCTTGGTTACACGGCACTCACCGAACGCAAGCAAATTACTGTGCTTGCTTTGCGTTTCAGCACCTCTTTCACAGACCCTAGAGAACATGACTTAGAAGTCATAGATACACTTTTCAAATCGCAACGTAACTATTGCCTAGATATTGCGACTCGATTCGGAGCATTTCATGTTGGCAGTGTCGCTGACATTTCACTTTTCTATTATGGCCACCCAACAGCGAGTGACAATGATACTAGGCTATGTGCCAGAAGCGCACTAGAAATCACAAGTGAAATATCCAAGCGAAATGCACTGATGAAAGATGCTCATGGTGCTCAACTCAATGTTCACATTGGTTTGCACACAGGCATGTTTGTCACCTATGCAAACTCTACCCCAGAAGGCCATGTCGCTAACGCTGCGATGACTCTCGCTAGAACAGCAAGAGAAAAGCAAATCTTGTGTAGTGGTGAAACCCGCGCAATATTAGACCCTTATAGTGAGTTTGAAGGTTACGTCGAGTTGAAGCTTGGTCAAAGCTACAGACCAGAGCCGGTATTTGAATTAAAAGGCGAGCGACAAGTGGAAGCGTTCGGCTTTATGCGTGGAACACGTAGCAACCATGAAATGGTCGGTAGAGACAAAGAATTATCAGCAGCTGTGTCGATATTGAATGAAAACAATACGAATAAAAAAGCAGTTCATATATATGGTGAAGCTGGGATTGGTAAATCAAGGTTACTTCAAGAAATAAGGTTAAATGCGGCCAAATATCAACATTTAGTTGCACAGTGCTTACCTGAGCACAAGAATAACGCCCTCTACCCTATTTTGACCTTAGTAAAGTACATTTACGATACAAACCATCTAGAAGCAAGAACAGCGAAGGAACTTTTTGCTAAGTTAATTTCAGAACAGGATCGCAATATTGAAATAGAAAACGCTTTATCCGTTTTATTTATCTGGTTAAATATTGACTTGGACAAAAGCATTAAAGCGCCACTATTGTCCCCTGATAGGCAAAAAGAATTACTTTTCAGATCTTTAACTGCACTATTCATGTCCCAGCATAACAGTATAAGTCAAAATAAGCTGTATATCATTGAGGATATCCACTGGGCAGATAATACAACTATTGAATTTATAAAGCACTTTTCAAACCACCTAACTCCACAACAAGTAATTTTCAGTACATCGCGTAATAAACTTCCAGTCGACTTAATTGAAACATATCACAGCGATATTCACCTTAAGAAGCTTTCCGGCGCAAGTACAGCAGTCTTTATTCAAAAATTGTTTAACGATGTACCTGTTTCTAACAACGTTATTGAAGTTTTAATTAACCGTACTGATGGTATACCACTGTTCATAGAAGAACTTATTGGGATGTTAAAACAAAAACAGTTAATTACTGTTAAATCTGATGAAGTTAACTTTGAAAGTGCTGATGCCCTCGATCAAATTCCAACTACATTGAGAGATTCACTGCAACAAAAGCTCGACAGTCTTGCGCACTCTAAAGACACGGCACAACTCGCTGCAACAATAGGTAGAGAATTTGAATATGGCCTTTTGACTAAAATTTCTTCATTAAGTGAAAACCAAATTCAGAATGACTTAAATGAGTTGATTCGAAATGAATTAATAGTTCAGCAAAGAAGAGTCGACAGCAATACGTATATTTTCAAACACGCACTAGTCAGAGACGCGGCCTATGAGAGTATGCCGCACAATGTAAAAATTCAATACCACGAAAAAATTGCTAACTCTTGCCTACTTGAGAAAGAAAAATACACTTTTCCTGTCATCAGTCATCATTTTTACCAGTCTAACAATATTGAACCTGCGATTAAATATGGCGTCGAGCACTTAAATGAGTTGCTGCAACTTAAAACTTATCACCAAGCCGAAAGTTACATAGATGTTCTTTTATCTTACAACAAGGAAAAAGGTAACGAACGCCTAGAGATCGAAATATACAATGTGGCTTTTAAAGCCCTCTTTTGTATAAATGGATTCATCTCAGACAAAATAGATGCTTTGATGAAAAGGGTTTTTGAAATACAACAAGATTACCCTGAAATTTTGGATGCTGCTCACCTTAAAATTGCGTCATGGATCAAGTGGGTTAAATTTCAAGGATTACATATATCTGGGAAAAGAAAAGAAGCTCGAACGTACGGAATAGAAATAATAGAAGGTTTTAAAAAAGAAAATAATCTTGCAATGGAAGCCGCCGTATATTGTCACTTAGGCCAAGTTTATATGGTCGATGGTGACTTAGAGGAGTCCCTCGAACTATATCAACGCGCGATAGATATTGAGGAAGAAATAGGAAGAGATATTCTGCTCAACGATATTGGCATTGATAACACGCCCGTCGCATTCACCCTTTGCGCTTTGAGCCATCTGCATTTAAATCAAATAGACCAAGCAAAAGCAACTGCTCAAAAATCCATAGAGAAAGCGTGTGAGTCGATGAACCCTATTAGCTTAGCCGTTACACACGTCTTTAGTAGCTTAATTTATTCAATGCTCAGAGAACACGAACAGGTCATCGAGATCGGACACAGCTACTATCAGAATTATCATAATGAAGAGCACCCTATTTACTTCAAAAAATACATGGACATCGTATATTTCACGGCAACTAACAACACAGATAAAGCGATTGAGGCGGCACAAGAGCTCTTAGCTTCTGACTATGGGTTTGCTACCGCATGGTACATACCGTATTTGGTTGAAAAGCTTCACCTCAATGACGAAACATTAGCCAATGATTTAATCGATAAGTGTATTCAAAGGACAGAGAGTGAATCCGAAGTTTCTGGCCTGCCTTATGTTTATCTAGCAAAAAGTAAAATATCAAGTGATCTTGAAAGTAAAAATTTCTATCGCCAAAAAGCGGAGCAGTTGGCTATTAGCCAATCCGCTTTATTCTTTCTTCAATAAATACTAATTTAAGGATCTAAGAACCAATGAGTAAAGTATTACTTAATTACAGAACAGCATACCTAAGTGCCCTCGCAGAGTCGTGGCGTGACTCTTCTTTTCAAGAACAATTTCTAAACACCAATTTGTTGTCTGAAAAATCTCCATTAAATCGCTTTGGATTTGAACAAAGCCAAACGTGGAAAGCTCTAACGATCAAAGTACAAGAGAAAGTCGACATTAATCACAAAAATGTTGAGTCCAATAGTATCTGGAAACCAGTAACAACAGCTGGCTGGATCGGTAGAAATGATAGAATTCAAATCTTTTTACCTAAACAATTAGAACATGATAAAGAAGAATTTTCTGCTGTTGCTGCTGCAACTTATTACAGATATTTCCCGACATTGATGGGCCTTACAGAGTATAACGAAAAACTTGTTATCGTTGACGATTCAGTTCCTGTAGAAGAAGTTAGAGAGTTAGTGGAGCTAGAGAATTTCATGCTTGGTGGAGCACTGCCTACTGACTTAGGGATCAGTGAAGAAAAGTTTATCGAATTTGGCGGCGTTGTGCTTCGAGTACTTGCGCTGGCGTGGCAAAATCCCGAGTTTCGCGATAAGTTGTATTCAGAACAAAATGATGCCACGAGCATTATTGAAGAATATTTCGGATTTGTTAATCCATGGAATATGGACATTGTCTTTTCTGAGTCAGATAATTTTATTTATAGTGATGATTTCGCTTCATTTAAATCTATTGTCCGTAACGAAATTACACTTTGGTATCCAAATTCACCGCAGAAACATGGCGAAATTAAGAATCTAGTTCAAGACGAACTTTCTTTATTGCCTATCGCACTAACTGACTACAACAGCAATGGCGCTGGCCACCCCTTCACCTGTACATAACTCGAATAAAAGGGGCTAATCATAGCCCCTTACCGGAGAACTTTTATGATTGTTATTGACTGTGATCGCCACATTATGGAAGAACTTGGTATGTGGCAACAATATTTAAAGCCTGAAACTCTGAATGGCTTTGAAATTCGTTTAGAAACAGACTCGGATGAAAAACGCGCAAAAAGAGTCCGTGATGGATTCGCTGATGTAAGTTTACCACCCATCTATAAAGTTGGAGACTACGATATCCTCAGTAATTGGGGGCTAGAGATGCAAATTGCTACTGCCCTAGTCGGAAGTTCCAGCAGCAGGGAGCGCTCTTTAGCGAAAACGCCAGCTGGTCAAATTGTATCTATGAACGAGACCAATATATCTGTTGCTCTAATCTTTCCAACTTTTACGGGTTATATTGTTAATCATGAAAAAGTTGACCCTGAAACTTCTCTTCAATATGCTCAGGCTTATAATCATTGGCTACAAGATTTTTGCTCATTTGATCAAAGTAGATTAATCCCTGTTGGTATAGTCAGCCGTCACGATACAAGTTCATTAATGCAACAAGTTGAGGAGATCAGTAAAAAAGGTTGGCGAGCCATCACAATAAGACCAGAACCTATTTTAGGAAAAAACCTCAGTCACCCAGACAATGAAGAATTTTGGCAAGCTTGTGAGGACAACAACATTGCGGTCACATTTCATGGAGGTACACATTTACAAGGGCAAACAGTTGGTATAGATAGGTTCACATCTAGGTTTTCATTACATGCATGCTCTCACGTAATGGAAGCACAAATGGCGTTCATTGATTTGTTAGAAGGCGGAGTATTAGAGCGTCACCCTAAACTGCAATTCGTGTTTTTAGAAGCAGGTTGCTCATGGGTTGCAGGTTTGCTTTGGCGTTTAGATAATATTTGTTACAACGAATTCCCAAGCCTTACTGAAAGTAATATTAAAATGCTTCCTTCGGAATATTTCAAAAGGCAATGTTGGGTCGCCGTTGAAATTGGAGAGCCAATTGCAGATACACTCAAAGCTATCGGGCATGAAAAGCTTATTTTTGGTAGTGACTTTCCGCATCCAGATCATTTACATTTTGATTTAAAGCAAATAGCTGAAGAACTGCCTGAACTATCGCAAGCTCAGATCAATGATATTTTAGAAACAAATCCAAAAAGGCTGTTCAAGTTATGAGAGACACCATTTTAAGGTGGCAACAAAATTATCATGTGACGAAACTGCCTAACAATAACTTGATAGTTTTAAATGCAGACGGAGAGTTTCTATTTGAAGAGAAATCATTCCCTCTTTTGCATTTGATTGATGGACACAAAACTTGCAGGGAAATTGTTCAACTCGCAAAGTGTGATGAACAAGCAAATCGCTTTCTTTCAATATGTGAGTATTTTCTATCTAATCAGCTTTACATTACGGATTGTACTGGTGATAAAATTCTTGAGAAGCCGAGAACACTAAATAAACTCTCTGAAAATATTTATAGTGACTTAGATATTCCAGCCGATGGAATTGGCTTACCATCAAGCAATATTCAACTCGTTATATCCGATACCCTTATTGCAGCAAACTTTTACGCAAAAAACCTACGGCATCTCAACCCAGATCACCCAGTGTGTTTAATCGCAACTACTGATACAAAATTAATGATCAGCCCAGTTTTATCTACATTTTCAGAGTTAAAAATTTTTGATAATACACTGAAATCCAATAAACCTGTTTTAAAATTATTAGAGGCATACACGGATTCTTGTGTGGCCATGTCTACTGATATCCAGCTGAGTACATCATTAAAAGACAATCATATAAACAGAATAAAAGAGATTCTCTTACCCCATTTAAATGGTCAGGAGCAGCAAAAAGTACTCATAGAGCATACATACAAAGAAGGTATCACTAATAAACACTCATACCAGCCCATAACAGCAACAGATATCATTGAACAAGTATACTTGCAATCTCGACCAGTAGCATTTGACAGTGACGGTGGATCCCGATGCATTTCTGCTGAACAGACAGTCGAGCGCCTAAGGCCGTTTATTAGCCCTATCGTTGGGCAAATAACCCATATTGAAGCCCTCCCTTCAGCTAATCAAAGCACGATATCTATTTTTAAAACCGCGTTTTTTAAGAGCCTCCCTGTCAAAGATATTAACAACGTAAACAACAACAGCTTTGTGCAGGTTAGCCTTGGCAAAGGGGTTAGCCAAGCCCAGTCTATGGCCAGTGCTCTATGCGAGAGTATTGAGCGAAAAAATGCACAATTTAGGAATATAATTCCTTCGCTCCTTGCACACAAATCAAGCTTGCCTCACCGAAGCTACAGCTTTCATCAACTTACACCTTATAGCAATCATCAGTATGCAAAGTTCGCTGACTCAGCAGATACTGAGTCTAAAAGAACTCAAGCAGTTATCAAATTTGACGATGAGCAGATCAATTGGCAACAAACTTGGTCACTTAGTCAAAACGAACCTGTATACCTCCCTTATGTACTATGCTTTGCGAATACACCATACGAAGAGGATAAATACGGTAAGTGGCATTCCAATGGCTGTGCAGCAGGAAACAACATTGAAGAAGCCATTATGCAAGGGTTGTTTGAGCTTATTGAACGGGATGCAGTTGCTATATGGTGGTACAATCAACTACCACGCCCTAGCTTCGACCTTAGCTCTTTGGATACAAACTATCTTGAGCCACTCCACCAGACTATCTCTGCAAATCACGAATATTGGGTGCTAGACCTTACAATTGACACAGGCGTTTCTGTCATGGCTGCGATAGGCAAAAATAAGTCGACATCAGGCTGGGTATTCGGTTTTGGCTGTCATTTAAAGCCGGAACTAGCCGCTCAAAGAGCACTAACAGAATTATGTCAGCTCATTCCTATTAGAGATCAAAATGGTGCACCTTTCGACTTTGATGCAATTGAGAAAGAAGACTTTTTGATACCTAATAGCAACTCTAGCGCTCTTTGCCCTAAATTGGAGCCAAGTGGAGACCTAAAGTTAGATATTCTAGCAGTGGTTGAACAACTTAAAGGCCTAGGCATGGAAACACTCGTATTAGATTACTCTCAAGAGCCTATACCTATAAAAACAGCGAAAGTATTCGTTCCTGGTCTTTGCCATATCTGGCCTCAGCTAGGTAATCAAAGGCTGTATAGTACGCCGGTTAAACTTGGCTTGCGAGACGAGCCATTAAATGAAAATACAATTAACCAACAAGGTCTATACATCTAAACGCTTTAAGGCACTCGTTTTGCGTACGTGCCTTACATTCTTATTAATAAATACATTGTCTTAGCAGTTAAATCTCATTCAAGCTTTTTATTCGCGCTTTTACAACTTAAACCGCGCCACCAGCTGAGCTAAAAACCGTGCTAAGTTAGTCAAAGATTCAGCATCTTTTGCCAACCCTTTTGTCGATGACACATTACAGCTCGCCACCTCTTTGGCTTCTAACATCACGGTTTCGATACGCTGGCAATCTTCTTCTTGCAAGTGCGCATATTCTGCCACTTGCTTACTTAAGCCATTAACTTCGACTAATGAATTACTTATCTGATCAATATCCATCGCCAGCACTTTTATTTGCGCTACACACTCCGATACATCTGCCTGCCCGCTATTAATGACCTCGGCTGCGCGTTTTGTATCATGTTGTAAAGACGAAATCATCTTATTGATCTCTTCCGTTGAATCCTGCGTCCTTGAAGCCAAAGTGCGAACTTCGTCTGCAACCACTGCAAACCCCCTTCCCTGTTCACCTGCCCTTGCCGCTTCTATAGCAGCATTTAAGGCAAGTAAATTAGTCTGCTCTGCAATCGAGACGATTGTATCTAATATAGATCCTATGTTAGCGCTGTGCTCACTTAAGCTAGACATGACTTCAACAGCCTGATTCATTTTATTTTCTAGCGACTGAATATGAGATTGATTGTCTACCACCACGTTCGAGGCCTGTGCCCCAAACTCATTGGCCTGCATCAGACTATCCAAACTTTGCTTCGCGCTCAGTGAAACTTGCACAGCGGATTTAGAAACCGCTTGCGCCAAATTAGTCGCATCATCCATGCGTACCATTTGAGATGAGGAGCGCCCTGCAAGGCCATTATTCTCTGTCAATGACTTTTCAGAAAATGCGTTTAGTTCACTGATTTTAAGGTTGATGTCATGAAGAAGATCACTCAAGCTCGTTTGTACTTTTTTGATGTTATCAACCAAGTTGCCAAATTCATCTTCACTACGCTTTTTGATATCAAGGGAAAAGTCACCAACCGCGAGATAATTCAATACTTTATTAACTGATAACAAGGGTATCAGCATTGCTCTACTAGTCGATGTCGCGATGATAATTGCTAGCCCAACCAGAGTTACAACCACTATAATACTACCCGTTTTAGCTTTCTTGATTAGCTCCTCAGTGGATTGCTGCGACATGGTTAAAGACAGTTTGGTTTTATCTCTCATTTTACTGAGTGAATTAAGCACGCTTTGAGAGTAACTTTCAGCCTCTCGGTACTTCATCACCACTTCTGCTTCAAGCCTCGCCCTCTCATTCAGCAAATCATAGGCTTCACCTGGGTTGATTAACAACTGATTTAGCTCCTCTAACGCTGCACTAAACTCTGAAAACACCCCGCCAATATCTACCCCTTGTGATTGACGCTGCAAAAAAACGAAATTATTTTCAATGTCCTTGATGATGAAAGACACGTCGCTTTTGTGCGACTCTATTTTTTCTTTAGGCAAATTCATAATTTGCTGTATGTTATTGTCTAGGGTAAACAGTGCATCATCAATACGAAACCCCGTCCCTATCATCTCTTCTAATTGCACTTGTGGCGCATTTTCAACTAACTCAATGCTCAACATGGCGTCACTGGCTTTTTGTCTGTTACTTATCAACCTTTGAAATGTTAAGTTATGGCTGTTTTGGGTTTCAATCAGCGATAATTTGAGCGACAACATATTATTTACCGCTTGCTCGAGCTTAGACATATTCTTTTCAGTTTTTACGAGCAAGGCTTTTAATTCAGGTGCATGAGCTAATTTTGAGTTTAATTGATTCGTCAGTTCATGCCTTTGCACTAAAGTGGATTGAATTTGAGAAGAGGCATTGGTCACTTCATCGTGCGTTTGCATATTGAAGGTTTGAGCTACTTGCATTGCCAACCTTAATTCTTGCAACTTGAGCGCTTCCACCGCATGTTGACTGGGCAGCGTCACTTCACGCACTTGCTTGTTTGAATCGCTGATGTGAGATAGCGCAATATAAGCCAATGTGCATGCGATGATCAATAAGCCACCAATCGCGCCAAAACCCATGATAATTTTCTGTTTAATTGATAACCGTCTAAGCATGCCAGACCCAGCCTCTACTAAACACATAAAACCCTGCATCAGCTTTGTTTTATGCTTTGGTGGAAACTATCAAAATTCTATTTAGATAGTTTAGTTAGTAGAGATAAAATCACCAATTTAGGTCGTAAATAGTTAAGAGCAGCCGTGAAAATGCATGTTTATACGTGCTATTTCAACTTGTTTATTATATCCAGACATCATTGTCCGCAGTTAATTCACCTCCGGCATCTCCTGTGTTAATTACTCCTTTGGGTTCAATAATCAAGATATGACACTCCCTCATTGCCACAGGCTTGTGTTCTTCGCCTTTTTTGACAACGTACATTTCGCCACGGCTTAAGTGCTCAACTCTATCTCTAAAATGAATATCAAGCTCCCCTTCTATGACGATAAACACCTCATCAGTATCGTCATGTTGATGCCAAGTAAATTCACCAGAAACCTTCACAAGTTTAAGTTGATAGTCGTTCATTTGCGCCACCACTTTGGGTGACCAATGCTCGTTAAATAATGACAACTTTTGCGCAAAATTAATTACATTTGAATTCTTCATCACTTACCCCTTTATTGCTTTTCTCCAAGAATATGTTGCCAACCAGCATGAATCAAATGTACATTTTTCAAATTAACATGAACAACATGCATAGTTATGAACTTAAGACAATTTGACCAAAACTTATGGCTTGTTTTAGACGCCTTATACCAAACGCGCAGTGTGTCAGGCGCTTCTGAGTTACTCAACTTAAGCCAGTCAGCGATGAGTCATGCGTTAAAGCGCCTCAGGGTTGCATTTGATGATCCCTTATTTGTGCGCCAACAAGGTGAGATGAAACCAACAAAAAAAGCACTCATGATCCAGCCGCTTGCTCAGCAAGGTGTCGCATTACTTAACCAAGTAGCCAATAGTTTAGATAAATTCGATGTCGCAACCTCAGAGCGACAATTCACAATAGCTACCACAGATTTCATAACTAAACTTTTTGTATACCCTCTAATTGCCAAGCTTTGTGCCTCACGCTCGAACATAAAAATTAAAGTGGTTGATTTGGAATCACAGCTGCCTCACGGCGCTTTGGCAGTCAATGAAATCGATCTCGTTTTAACCTTCAACCACGCTGATGACCTTGGCGCCGATATTGAACATAAAATGTTATTGAGCGGCGATTACCGCGTGATTGCACGTAAAAATCATTCACTCATTAACAACGAACTGTCACTTGCTTGTTATTTGCAAGCACACCACATTCTTATATCACCTTGGGGACAAGAATATGGCAGTTTAGATACTGAGTTGAATAAAATTAATGAAAAAAGACACATAGCAGCCATCACCCCCCACCTTATGCAAGCTGTCAGCTTAGTAGCAACTAGTGACTTGATAGCAACGGTTCCTACGCTCTCTATCTCGCCTAATGATAAGGCGTTAGTTAATATTTATTCTCCACCAATCTCTTTACCACCTTATCGCTTGTATATGGCGTGGCACCGAGCTTTCAATTTAGACCCAGGCCTGAGTTGGCTAAAAAACACACTGAACGAGGTTGCAGCAATTGCAACACAGTCAGACTAAACAATGAAAAACACCATAAAGTTTACATTATAGATACAAAACTATTGCGCTTGAGATTTTTTTATGACAACTTGAACTTAGGCTAAGCCTTTAAAACAAATAAAAATATAGAGTAGTAAGTTATGACAGGATCTCTCAAACTATCACCAATCGCGCTTGCCCTGTTAGCAAGCACAGCATCTTTCGCGCTACAAGCAGAATCAACAGACACAAAAATCGAAACCATCTCAGTATTAGGGTCAAAAGTTTCAAACCGCACGGCAACTGAATCAACATCACCCATTGATATTCTTGATACTGAGCAGCTTAATAAAGGGGGCTACACAGAGCTTGGGCAAAGCTTACAGTCAATTGCGCCCTCATTTAATTTTAGTAGAACGCAAGTATCAGATGGCTCAGATTTATTCCGTCCGGCAACACTTAGGGGATTGCAACCAGACCAAACATTAGTACTTATTAACGGTAAAAGAAGACACACTCAAGCCATTTTTGGTCTAACGGGGACAGTCGGTGCAGGCGCTGCCGGCACAGATATGAACTCAATTCCAATGATGGCACTTAAAAATGTTGAGATCCTGCGAGATGGGGCCGCAGCTCGATATGGTTCAGACGCTATCGCTGGGGTAATTAATTTATCTTTAAATGACACAACCGGCGTAACCACGGGTTTTTTCCAAGGCAGTGCGACCGGCGAAGGTGATGGCGACACGTATGCGTTTGGGTTAAACAGAGGCTTTGATATTGGCAATGAAGGTGGCTTTGTCAACTTATCATTAGAATATAGAGATGCTGAAGGCACTAACCGCGCTGAGCGCGATACTGGTGGCTCATCAACAATCCCTGCTGGTGAATTATCCGATACGGTGAGATGGCGACAAGGCAACTCTGACAGTGAGTTCACCTCAATCTTTTTTAACGCCGCACTGCCTGTTGGTGATAAAGAGCTTTATTCATTTGGCGGATACTCTAACAGAACAGCATTTGGTAATGGTTTTTACCGTGATTTTAACCGCGCAGAGCGTAACGTTCCTCAGGTATACCCTGACGGCTTTTTACCTCGTATAGATAACGAAGCGGATGACATATCGTTTGCCGTTGGCCTTAAAGGAGACATCAATCCAGATTGGAGTTTCGACTTCTCTAATGTATATGGCCAAAACAAGTACGATTATTCTTCGTCGAATACGATTAACGCCTCCTATGCAGCTGAATACTTAGCCAATAACCCCAACGCGAGTGACGAACAGATCAGAGAGAACTCAGGGCCTAAAGGTGGTTATTCCGGTGGCTTTAGGTTTGACCAGTGGACAACAAATTTTGATGTAAATGGCGTAATTGAGCGCGGTGATGCGGAGCCAATCTATATTTCAATTGGTGCGGAATATCGTAAAGAAAATTACGAGATTGTACCTGGAGAAGTCGCATCTTACGCATGTGGCGCGTCAAATGCTGCGAGCTCATTCCCATCAGTAATGGACTCAAGCGTGTTTGCTGACTGCGGATTCCAAGCTTATCAAGGTTTGAGACCAGATGCCGCTAACAAAGCAGACCGTTCTAGCCATGCGATTTATGTCGAAGCAGAAACGCTACTGAACGAGTATTGGTTAGTCAGTGGTGCACTCAGATACGAAGATGTCTCGGATTCTGGTGATGAAACCATTTGGAAGCTCGCTACACGCTATGATGTCACTGAAGACCTTGCTGTTAGAGCGGCTGCATCAACAGGGTTTAGGGCACCGTCTTTACAGCAAGCCGGTTATAGTGCATTTACAACAAGCTTAGGTGGTGACGGTTCACTTGCTACTTCTTTCACTGCAACAGCTGGCTCTCCATTCCCAAGCGCTTTAGGCATAGATGGCTTAAAGCTTGAGTCTTCTGACAACTTAAACTTAGGCTTAGCGTGGGATGCCAGTAATGATCTATCCATTACGTTAGACTTCTATCAAATCAAGATTTATGACCGTATAAATTTAGGCAGTTTCATTGGTATTGATAGCGAAGCGCTTACAAACTTCCCAGAAGCCAATGCAGCGCTTAAAGCATCTGGCGCAGTGCAAGCTAATTTCTTCTCTAACTCACTTGATTCAACAACCAAAGGGATTGATTTAATCGCTTCATACTCAACCGAGGTTGCTGCTGGTGAGCTGGAAGTAACGTTTGCTGCAAACAAAAATGAAACTACGATTGATAAAATCAATACACCACAAGGCATATCAGAAGATATCGCATTAGATGAACAAACTCAGTCTTTCCTGACTCACGGACAACCACAAGAACGAGCAACGCTTACTTTTGACTATAAAAAGGATAAGTGGTCATCGCTACTGCGTTTAAATTACTTCGGAAAAACCGAGGTTTCCTACTTTGCGGGTAAACATATTGTACTACCTGACTTCTTGTCGCCAACCAATCACTGGCAAGAAAATAGCGTTGTTGAGTCAGCGGTATTAGTTGATGTGAACTTTGGGTATCAAATTAATGACAATTTTGATTTATCTGTCGGTATAGACAACATATTTGATAAAACACCAAACGAGTTAGGCGAAGATGAAGTACTTAACTTTATCACTAACGGCGCAATGCGTTATCCACTTAGGGCTTTACCATACGGTTTTGATGGGATGACCTACTACGCAAAAATTAACTTTAGCTTTTAAATAATACAGTCCATGTATTGAACCTGTAATCAATGCATGGACATTTCAATTTGTTATATCTCTCATTAATACTATTTACCTGATTGAAAAAACGCCATATTAACAAAAAATAATGAGTAGGCTTTTATTTTAAATAAACAACCATTTCACGGAGTCTAATACTCAACTATCAACATTTTTACCAATTTAATTCAATTCTGCGGTTTATCACTTCAATATTTTTCAACTAAAAAGTCCAAGCAAATCTGCCTGTTTGACAAAAAAACATCATTGTTCCTAATATACAAAACGAATAAAACTTAACCCAAAAGTGCCTAGTATGACATTTCAGATTTTTTCTTTGAGCGTTAAACAAAGGTGTTTAAGTATAATAATACTGCTATTTAGCACATGCTCAGTACAAGCAACAGGTGAAGCAACGCTGATTGAACAGTGGTTGCACCTTGAAAAGCAGAAAAGTGCATTAACTACATTCGTGCAAGCAACAACATCCGCTTTAGCAATACAAGTAAAAATTCAGTCGACCCAATTTGCAGAGATAAATCACTACCTGCTTCAGTTAAGTCTTCATATTAATGACAAAAGCACGTTCAACCATGTCAACCTGCTTCTACAGCAAAAACACCTTATAAAATCCGAGCAAACATATATTCGCTCAAAAGAAACTGAAGCAATAAATTTACAAGCGCTTTTAGGTCGTGCCTAACTTTATATCAACACCGCTAAATTAAATGCCGCTTTTATGAATTATTCATTGATGCAAAGCACCTATATCCATGCCCAATGGATATTCAAAAAAGAGACTTACTTATAAATACTATTGACTTTAAAAGTACCAGCAAAATATAAGGAGAATAAGATGGTTCGTATCACACTCTGGTCTATTTGTATTACATTAATCGCAGGATGTAGCTCGACAAAGTACACATTTGACTACGCCAATTGTAGTTCAGAAGATTGGCAAGCTCTTGGTCATAAAACAGCTATGTCAGGCGAAAATGTTAGGTTTTTTGATGCTGTAAAGCAAACTTGTGGAGATACTCTAAGTCCCGATGCACAAGAGCAATTTGTCAATGGTTATAGTTCAGGCTTATTTGAGTATTGTACTTTTGAAACCGGCTATCAAAGTGCGATCGAAGGTAACTCAAAAACGAGCATTTGCCCCGTTGAGTTATACCAAGCTTATCAAAAAGGGTTTGCACATGGGCAGCGTAAACGTACAGAAATTGAAGAATATATGGCGAGACAAAAAAGAGAGATATACCGACATAAACAAAACCAAATAAGCAAAAAAGCACCAAAACCAAACATGAAGTGAATAAGTGGGTTCCAATGGCTGATGATCAATTTTGATTGATACTCACTCAGACTTGATAAGTCAGCAGCCCCTTTACGTAATCGTTAGGCATTAACTAAATCTTCATGTCTCTAAACCGCCTACTTTCAAGTAAATACTAGATTCAAGATTAATGTTATATCTAAATTTTATCACCTAACCTCAGCTTTGATTTAGTGAAGCCTCATTAGATTTCGTATTTTGAATTTTTAAGGCGTATACACAATTGGAAAAGCCCCCATATCTACTGCGATAAAGATGCAGTCATGCAGCTAAAACGCAAATTACCCCACTTATTGAGACTGTAATAAAAACTGT
>NZ_AUXY01000073.1 GCF_001625695.1 Pseudoalteromonas luteoviolacea H33-S | reverse complement strand
TAGCTCAGGCTCTGCTTCTAGCTCAGGTTCGGCTTCTAACTCAGGTTCGGCTTCTAACTCAGGTTCGGCTTCTAACTCAGGTTCTGCTTCTAGCTCAGGTTCGTCTTCTAGACCAAGTTCGTCTTCTAGACCAAGCTCATCTTCTAGACCAAGTTCATCTTCTAGACCAAGCTCATCTTCTAGACCAAGTTCAGCTTCTAACTCAAGCTCTGTTTCTAACTCAGGTTCTGCTTCTAACTCAGGTTCTGCTTCTAGCTCAGGTTCTGCTTCTAGCTCAGGTTCTGCTTCTAGCTCAGGTTCTGCTTCTAGCTCTGGCTCTGCTT
>NZ_AUXY01000072.1 GCF_001625695.1 Pseudoalteromonas luteoviolacea H33-S | reverse complement strand
TTTATTTTCAATTAAGCTTTCCGTTTGGCTTTAACCTTCACTTTGCTTCTTGCTTTTGTGTGTGTTGCTCCGTGTCAGTGGGTGCGCATTATAGGGAGTTCAAAGTTTTGATCAAGCGTTTTTTAGATAAAAAAACAAAAAAACGCTCAACCGAATAAAATCCAACCAAAAACACTCTATTCTGGTTGTTTTTACGTCAAAAAAAGCTATTCACTCTCTACTTTCAAAAGCCAACCGCACTTTTCTTGGTAACGAGCTTCTTGCTCTAACTCAGTACACATAAGTGGATGTGCTTCTAACCAGCTTTTTGGCATTGTCAGTGTTAATGTCTCTGGCTCTGATGCCGTCAAAAAGAGTTCTGGTAAAACATCATCCTGTCGACGCATCGATAAAATTACGCCAATACGCAATAGGCGTATTAATATTTCAACCAGATGTTGATTCACACCTAGCTGTGAAAAGGAATCTGTATCTATATCTAAACGATGACAACTAACTAACGCAGCTACCAGCTGTTTCTGTGCGCGTGTATAGCCTGGCATCACACTGTTATTCAATATATAGGCACTATGAAGATGGTACTCTTTGAAATCTATTAACAAACCGATTTCATGCATCACAGATGCAGCTTTTAATGCATCACTAGCAAAGCACATATCAACAGACCAATAGCCTTTAAGTTGATTCAAAAAGCCATTGCTGATTTCAAAAACACGCTGTGCCTGCAAATTATCCACATGATAACGTGCAATAAAGCAATTTAACGTACGCTTTCTTATATCAGCAACACTCAAGTCTTCAATCATGCTATACAGGACACCTTCACGAAGTGCACCACCTGCCAGACCCATGTATTCAATTTCCAGTGACTCAAACAATGCAATGAGAATGGCCAGCCCAGACACAAACACGAGTCGCCTTTCTTCACTCAAGCCAGGAAGGTCCAACTGAGGGATCGCTTGACATTCTATTGCAAGGCTTTTTATATGGTACAACTTATCAAGTGATAGGTATTCGTCTAAGCCGAGCGCCGAAAATATCTCTTGGATAGCTTGTACTGTGCCAGAAGCCCCGATTGCGAGCTCCCAACCTACTTGTTGAAAAGCTTCAGCATGAGGACCGATAATCTGCTTTGCTGCTGCGATTGAATTTGCAAAATTCTCATCACTCAGCCTATCGTCTTTAAAGTATTTCTCGAGATAAGTAACACAGCCCATATTGAGGCTTTGATAAATCTGCGCATCAAAGCCTCTACCAATCACAATCTCAGTGCTTGCACCACCTATATCAACTACAAGTTGTTTACCATGGCAAGCAGATGTATGAGCAACGCCTTTGTAGATAGTACAAGCTTCTAATTCACCACTTATTATCTCAATCTTATGGTTCAGTATACTTTCAGCTCGCTGCTTAAACTCTTGCGCATTCGTCGCTAAACGCAATGTGGCCGTCGCAACAACTTTAATATTTTGCGCAGGAATATCCTGTAGTCGTTCTGCAAATAAAGACAGACATTCCCACCCGCGTTCCATCGCTTCTTGTGATAACACATTTTGTTCATTCAGCCCTGCGGCTAATCTCACTTTGCGTTTTACTCTGCCAATTGTGTGAACTCCACCAGCCATATGCTTCGCTATTAGCATATGAAAACTATTAGAGCCCAAGTCAATTACAGCATATACATTGTTAAGTGGTGAGTTATATCCCACGCTCGTAACCTCTACTAACCTTTACTACTTCTAACCGTGTTTAGGCGCTGATTTTTGGTAATTACCCTGTCGGCGAGTGTTGCCACGTTTTCTAGGGCCTGACTGGTAGTTTCTGCGATGTTGTTTTGCCGGTGCTTTTATGTCCTCAAGCAATGCAGACTTATCATATTGAGAGATTGGAATTGCATGATCTATGTATTCTTCTATCTCATGTAGATTGTATGCATATTGCTCACACGCAAAGCTTATTGCATGCCCTGATGCACCAGCTCGACCAGTACGCCCAATACGGTGAACGTAATCTTCTCTATCATCTGGTAGGTCAAAATTAAAAACATGACTTACTTCTGGAATATGCAAACCTCGAGCAGCAACGTCAGTAGCAACCAATAGATCTAAGTCACCTTTGGTAAACTTTGTCAAAATAGATAGACGCTTCTTTTGATTTACATCACCTGTTAGTAAACCAACACGATGACCATCCGCTTTTAACCACTCATAAACGTTTTCACAGCTATGCTTGGTATTAGCAAAAACGATTGCTTTATCTGGCCACTCTTCCTCGATTAAGGTTAAAAGTAAAGGCAATTTGTCCTCTTGCGAAGGCTGAAATAATTCCTCTTGGATGCGTTTACCCGTTTTAACATCAGGTTCTATTTGAACATGAACGGGGTTATGCATATGCTCGAAGGCCAGTTCTTGTACTCGATAAGACAAGGTCGCAGAAAACAATAAGTTCATGCGATCTTGTGTACCAGGCATACGATTAAATAAATAGCGAATATCTTTAATAAAGCCTAAATCAAACATGCGATCGGCTTCATCAAGTACCACAACTTCGATGCTATTTAGGTTAAATGCCCCTTGTTTATAAAAATCAATGAGCCTGCCTGTAGTGCCAATTAAGATATCGACACCTTTTTCTAATTGTGCCCGTTGTTTTTCGTATTCTTCGCCACCATATACTAATCCTAGATTTAATTTACAGTGCGGTGCGATAATTTGAGCATCTTTGTGAATTTGTATTGCAAGCTCTCGAGTAGGTGCCATGATAATGGCGCGCGGTTGTCCCGAAGTTTGCTGCTCTGGTTGCGTTTGCATTAAACGATGACAAGTCGCGGTTAGGAACGCCAATGTTTTACCTGTTCCTGTTTGCGCTTGACCCGCAATGTCCCTGCCTTCACATACGTAAGGCATACACTTTGCTTGAATTGGCGTACAATGATCGAAGCCATTCGCTGTTAAACCGGCGACCACTTCCGGTGCTAAAGCAAAGTCTGAAAATTTCGTGTTGGTCAAATGTGTCTTAGTCATAGCAATAAAGCATAACGTTTAAACTTGCAATAAGAAACAAGAGTGTTTAAATACGCACTAAATAATTCGCCAAATTTCTATCGGAGAACGTAATGAGCGACAAAATAATTCAACTAACTGACGATAGCTTTGAAGCTGACGTACTAAATGCAAGCGGCCCAGTTCTTGTGGACTTTTGGGCTGAGTGGTGTGGCCCTTGTAAGATGATTGCACCAATTCTTGATGAAGTAGCAGAAGAATTTGCTGGTAAAGTAAGCATCGGCAAACTAAATATCGACCAAAACTCAGGGACACCTGGCAAATTTGGTATTCGTGGTATTCCTACACTACTTCTTTTCAAAGATGGTGCGGTTGCTGCAACTAAGGTAGGCGCATTATCTAAAACTCAACTTGTTGAGTTCTTAAACGATAACGTTTAATATTTAAAAACCCAAATACGCCGTATTTGGGTTTTTGCTTTCTAGCGACAACCCCCACATAAAATGGATTTATTTTTTGTATAAAGACTGGACGACTCGCTAGCTAGCTGCTAACTTATAGAGCCACTAACCTTTTATCGAATATCAACTCAATCCCTCGTGCGACGAGAAGACAACGTTAATTAAAGAACCCACCAATATGCATTTACGCGAACTTAAAGACAAGTCAATAAATGAGCTTGTAAAACTTGCCGAGTCAATGGGACTCGAAAACGTAGCCCGTCTAAGAAAACAAGATATTATCTTTGCTATTTTGAAAGCGCATGCGAAAAGCGGCGAAAACATTTACGGCGGCGGTGTTTTAGAAATTCTCCAAGACGGCTTTGGCTTTTTACGCTCTTCCGAAGCTTCATACTTAGCAGGACCAGATGACATCTATGTATCGCCGAGTCAAATCAGACGCTTCAGTTTGCGTACTGGTGATTCAATTAGCGGTCTGATCCGTCCACCTAAAGATGGCGAGCGTTACTTCGCACTACTAAAAGTAAACGAAGTAAACTTTGACAAGCCAGAGAATTCAAGAACAAAAATCTTATTTGAAAACTTAACGCCTATCCATGCGAATGAGCGTTTAGTTATGCAACGCGGTAACGGCAGTACTGAAGATATTACTGCGCGTGTTTTAGATCTAGCTTCACCAATCGGAAAGGGTCAGCGCGCACTTATCGTTGCTCCACCAAAAGCTGGTAAAACAATGTTACTGCAAAACATTGCGCAATCTATCTCATACAACAACCCAGATGCGACCTTAATGGTACTGCTTATTGATGAGCGTCCGGAAGAAGTAACTGAGATGCAGCGCTTAGTGCAAGGTGAAGTTGTTGCCTCAACATTTGATGAGCCAGCAAGCCGCCACGTGCAAGTAGCAGAAATGGTTATTGAGAAAGCAAAACGTCTTGTAGAACACAAAAAAGATGTAGTTATCCTACTCGATTCAATCACCCGTTTAGCTCGTGCATACAACACCGTTATCCCTTCATCAGGTAAGGTATTAACAGGTGGTGTGGATGCAAATGCACTACACAAACCTAAACGTTTCTTTGGTGCAGCACGTAACGTTGAAGAAGGTGGTAGTTTGACCATCATCGCAACAGCACTTATCGATACCGGCTCAAAAATGGATGAAGTCATCTACGAAGAGTTTAAAGGTACTGGTAACATGGAATTACACCTAAATCGTAAGATTGCTGAAAAGCGTGTTTTCCCTGCAATAGACTTCAACCGTTCAGGTACTCGTCGCGAAGAACTACTAACGAAGCCAGACGAATTACAAAAAATGTGGATCTTACGTAAGATCGTACATGAAATGAGTGAAATTGACGCCATGGAATTCCTTATCGATAAACTATCGATGAGTAAAACGAATGACGAATTCTTCGACTCCATGAAGCGAAAATAATAAAAAGAACCTGCTACGGCAGGTTTTTTTTCGTCTATTACCAACTTGGATTTCTTTTTGAACTAGACTATACCTATTAGTCTAACTGGAAAAAGCTTTCGTTTTTAAGCTCATAGAAAGGAGTTTCAAGTAGATGCGTTTAAACGTCGGTGTTGTCAGTACTACATCCGCCAACATTATTATTACGGTACTATGCGCCATTTATTTTGATATTTCTTTTACTACCACGCTTATTGTTTGTTCCTTAATGCTAATCAGCTCCTTCGTCATCTATTTCACGATTTCAAAGCATACTAACAAAGGCAGCTACTTAGATAATTTAGTCAAAGCGCTACTCAGTGATACACAAATAGACTTAACCTATCGCTTTGATGATAAGGACAAGCAATTACCGCAAACTTGTCTCGCCCTCAATGCGGGTCTTGCCACCATTGAGCACCTTATCTGCGAAGTGTACGCTTGCTCTGCTAGACTATCCCCTATGGCGGATGACTTGAGAGATACCTACGCGTCAATGACGCAAAAAGCCACCATACAACATGCCCATGGCGAGGACTTAGCAGCCTCAATCAATCGCATGTTGGTAGTATCACGAGAGCTCGATGAAAATTTAGAAAAAATCTACAACTCAGTAGCAAGCGCAACTGAAGCTGTGAAAAAAACCCGTATCGATACAGATAATAGCCAGCAGAGCTTACTCAGCCTAGCGAATCATATTCGGCAAACCAGCACACAGATTGAAACGCTAAAGACGGATAGTGATGCAATCAGTAGCGTTATCGACGTTATCAATGCCATTGCAGACCAAACGAATTTATTGGCATTGAATGCCGCTATTGAAGCAGCTCGAGCGGGGGAACAAGGAAGAGGCTTTGCTGTTGTCGCTGATGAAGTACGTAACTTAGCAGCGCGAACCAGTCAATCAACGCAAGAAGTTCGCGCAATGGTCAGCAAAATTCAAGCTGGCACGGATAGCGCGCATTCATTGATGTTATTAGCACTAGAAGAAACAGATAAAACCGTTCAGCTATCTGAAGAGTCAACCAAAGAAGTCGATCAAATAGAGCATGCTATGCTAGAAATCAACGACATGTCGCACAGCATCCATTCTCAGGTATCCCAACAAAAAGTCGTCTCTGACGAGGCACAGTCAAGCATTGAGTCCATGGTCGAGCTCAATTCAGACGCTTTATCTAGCTCTAAAATACAAGCGGTTTCAAGCGCTGATTTATTAAATCTCTCTTCGAGTATTCACGACAAACTCAGTATTTTTAAAACGGAAACACCTGAGCCTGACTTAGATCCACGAGTAGATAAAAGCCGAACACACCAGACTGCACCTGAAATAGAGAAAAAGCCTAGCTCACAATCTGATGATCTAGACTCCAGTGACATCGAACTGTTCTGAATACGCCTGCACTTTGAGTTCATCACACAAAATCAAAAACAAATCCTGATATTGTGCACTTTTTTTCTCTTTGAGTGCTTGTTCAAATTGCTTAGCGATGTCAGCTATTGCAACAAAACCAAATACCAAAGCAGCCCCTGCGATTTTATGGCAATGATACTGTAGCCCGTCATAATCATTGTCTTGCCACAGATCAATTAACTTATATCGCTCTTGCTCCAATGTTGAGGCAAAGCTTTGCCTTAAATCAGTCATATCGATACTTATATCATCATGAGATGGTGCATCTAGTGCTTCATCTAATTCACTGTGTAGAACAGTGACTAATTTGTTATGCTCAATAGGCTTACTTAGATGACCGGCAAACCCATACTCTAAGTAATAGCTGATTTCATGCTCCATCACATTGGCGGTTAGCGCATACACAGGCCCTTCATAACCAGCTTGACGCAATAACTTAAGCGCCTCCAATCCATCCATTTCAGGCATTTGTATATCCATCAAAACCAAATCAGGAAAGCTACTAAGACATTTCTCAACCGCTTCCCGACCATTGCAGGCCGATTCAACCTTAACGCCTAGCTGAGCTAAAATACGCTCAAATAGTACTCGGTTATCATCATGATCTTCTGCAACTAAGACCTCGCCGCTAAACATGGCACTGACACCAATTCTAGACTGCTCTGAAACACTCTGATAATGCGAGGCATTGAGTCGCTGACAAGGCAGCCAAAACGAAAAGCAGCTTCCGATATGAAGTTCACTACTGGCTCTGATGGTCCCTCCCATCATAGTGGCTAGTTGCTGAGATAAACTTAAACCTAGTCCGGAACCGCCAAATCGTCGTGTAATACTGTTATCACCCTGCTGAAAATAATCGAATATTTTTTCTAGCTGAGAAGCAGGCATACCAATCCCTGTATCACTGACTGTAAATAACAACCCTTCTTCAGAGGGTTCAGCGATCAGTTCCACATGCCCTTTTTTGGTAAACTTGATAGCATTGCTCAGCAAGTTGATTAGCACCTGCTTAACCCTCACATAATCCAAGCAAACCCAATATGGTGTCTCAAGTCGATGGTCAACAATTAACTCAAGTGACTTTTCCATGCAAGGGTGGTGAAACATATCGGTAATATCAGTGAGTAGGGCCTCCACATTAAACTCGGTCATTTCTAATTCAAGCTGCTCTGCCTCTATTTTGCTCAAATCTAGTACGTCGCTGATCAACTCTTTTAAGTGCACGCCCTGACGATGCAGCACCTCAAGTGACTCCTGAAGGTCAACATTATGCTGGTGTTCTCTGAGCATATTCTCACTGTAGCCAAGAATAGCTGTCAGTGGTGTTCTGATTTCATGGCTAATATTTGCCAAAAACTGGCTTTTGATTTGATTCGCATTGCGCAGCTGATCCGCCGTTTTTTGCAGCTCTGCTGTACGCTGTGCAACTTCATGACGCAAATCTAGCTTTGCTTTATGCTCTAGGCTACGTCGATACCATGCCACAGATGCTAATAGCGCAAAAATAACCACCAAGCCACCCATCCAAATCAACTGCTGTTGCTGATGACTTTTCAACTCTTGTAGCTGCTGAGCTTGCTTTAGTTTCGCAAGTTCTTGGCTTAACTCCCCCTCTTCAAACTGCTTTTGGTATTTTTCAGATTCTTTGAATAGAGCTTGGTTAAGTAGTTTTGAGCGTACTCGATTGTATTCAATCATAATCGACAATGCTTGTGCCGTATCTCCTTGAGAGGCTTTTGCCAGTGCAAGAATCGACATGGATTGATTAGCAAGGAGTGAACCTCCTAACTTCAAGCTGATTTCCATGCTCTGCTGAGCGGCCTCTATGGCCGACACAATCTTACCTTGAACGAAATCTAACTGAGCTCTGATGTGCAGAGCCTGCGCCATACTTTCTAAATTTTCCGACTTTTCAGCATAATAAATCGCAAAATTTGCCTCCACTTCGGCACGTTCAAACTCACCTAAAACAATACTCACTCTCGCTAGGTTCGTATACTCGTAGGATAAAAATGTGACATCATTGGCAGCTTCATAATAATCAGCTGCGCGCTGTAAAAATGTGCGCGCTTCCTCGAGTCTATCCGTCTGAGTGTAAATGACCCCTAAGTTTGCTTGGGCTAATGCCATGCCGCGTCCATCTGACAATTTATCAAACAGCTTAATGGCCTTAAGTAACAAGGTTTCTGCTTTTTCATAACGGAGCAGGCGTATATACACACTGGCAATATTCAGAATGATGTCAGCCTCATCTTGTTCGTTGCCATGTGACTGATACAAGGAGTGCGCCTCAGTAAATGCAGAAAGGGCGTTTAATAAATCATGAAGTTTTAAATTAGCTAAGCCGAGGTTATTTTGAATGTGTGCCACTTCTATGGCTGGTGAGTGATTTTTTGCAAGTTCCAAGGCCCGTTCATAGTCAATTTTAGCTGCAGAAAAGCCACCGGCATAATACCAACCAACACCCTGCATTTTTATCGCCTTGAACAGCAGCTGTGGCTCTCCCTGTTCATCTAGCGCCAACTCGAGCGTTTTAAAATAACCGATGCCATCGTTGTAGCGACCTAGAGAAAATGCCGTATTCCCCATATTTTGTAATAAAGCATAGCGTTGCTTTAATTGCAGTTGAGGATGGTTTAATAGCTGCTCCGCAGCCATCTTTTGTTCTTGCCAGTTATCTAGGTGAGCAATATTTCCTATTTGTTGCTCCAGTGTCTGAATTTCATTAGACACCTCTGATGCCATGGCCTGAAAACTGAATCCCAATATCACCATCAACATACAGCATGTATTTCTAAATGCCATCCGTGCTAATCCTAATTTGCAATAGCGTAATATTTCATCAACAATACCTTAGGCAATGAAGATACACTATGTTTACAGACCGGACAATGACCAACCCATTACTTGATATTATTTTTGAAATTATCTCGACTGGCGAGCACCTAAAGGTGCATGAATTAGCGAGCCGAATAAGTAAAAACAACGCCTTACCAGAATTAGATTCAGATCCTCATAAAGAATTATTTAAAAAGAACTTTCTTATCATGAATGCGTTATACCAATTACAAAATGAGTTGCAGTTAAATGGTTACGACGTCCACATCTCCAATCTCGACATCTACTTACAGCAGAGAGTTTCAGCTCACACCACGTGGAATGAGCAAGCACTCCAAAAAGTTGAACCATTAAAGGATTATTACCTAGACTGGAATAATTATGATACCAGCAAAGAAGAGGTAGAAGCCCTATTAAACGGATTCTGGAAAAGGTATGTCTCTCATGTGCCGATGTGTATCTCTGAACGCACACATTTACTAAAAAAATGGCAGCTTTCAGAACATTTTTGTGCAACAGAGTTGCAAAAACGTTGGCGACAACTTGCCATAGAAAACCACCCAGATAAAGGTGGCTCTACACGTGCTTTTCAACAAATAAAAAGTGAATATGAACAGCTAAAAGGCTGCCTGTAAGCTGCCTCTATTTACACAAGGCGCTTAGCTTTAACGCGTTTGCCCTTAATTTTATCAGCCTGTAATTTGCGAATAGCGGGCTTTACTGCGTCACGATAAATGGCCACATAGGCTTGGTTGTCTTGCACTGTAATATTTCCAATCTGCGCACCACTGATGCCATTTTCACCCGTGAGGCAACCCACAATGTCACCAGCTCTCACTTTCTGCTTTTTGCCAACATCCAGTACCACAGTGACCATACTAGGCTTGTATACCGGCTTATCTAACAAACTGAGCGGAGGTGTTGGTGATGGATTAAATTCTCGCTCGTATAAATCACTTAGTTGTTTAACTTTAAACGTTTCATTTTCGCCATAGAGAGAGCAAGCAAAGCCTTTTTTACCGCCTCGGCCAGTTCGGCCAACACGGTGAACATGAGTTTGCGGTTCAAGCGCCATATGATAGTTAATCACCATATCGATATCATCAATATCCAGTCCGCGTGCTGCCACATCTGTAGCCACAAGAATTGAGGCACTTTTATTGGCAAAGCGCAATAACATACGCTGGCGCTCAATTTGTGCCAAGTCACCATGCAAAACAGCCACTTGTAGACCTGTTTGCTGTAACTCAGTGTACAGCTTTTTCGTTTCAACCTTAGTGTTACAAAACACAATACAGCTTTGAGGCTTATGCTGTAGCAACAATAATTTTAGCGTATTAAAGCGCAGCTTATTGTTTTTAAGATGGAAAAATTGCTGCTTGATTTGCTTATTCAGTGCTTCCGTTTCACCTTTAACGACCACTGGCGATTGCATAAACTGTGTTGCAAGCTTTTCTATATCTTTAGGATACGTCGCACTAAACATCATTGTCTGACGAGTCGGTGATAAGTAGACAGCGATGTTCTCAATCGCATCAATAAAACCCATTTCTAGCATTTGATCGGCTTCATCCAACACAAAATGACTGACACCAGTCAAATCTAACGTGCCTTTAAACAAATGCTCCTCAATACGCCCTGGCGTACCAACAACAATGTGCGCGCCATGCTCTAATGAGCTGATCTGTGGCCCAATCGGCTCTCCCCCACAAATCGTCAGCACCTTGATATTCGCGAGTGACTTCGCCAACTTTCTCACTTCATCAGCAACTTGCGATGCAAGTTCTCGTGTAGGCGCCAAAATAAGCCCCTGAATTTGCTGAGTACTTGCATCTAACGCTTGTAAAACTGCCAAACTAAAGGCCAGTGTTTTACCAGAACCGGTTTTAGCTTGCGCAACAACATCCTTGCCATTTAATAACTCGGGTAAAGCCTGCGCTTGAATAGGCGTCATTTTACTAAAGCCAGCCTTAGACAAAGAAGCCTGCAACTCTTGGCGCAGTGGTAGTTGAGAAAATTGCAAATTCACATGGATGTCCTAACAGATCAAAGTAGACCAATTTTAACAAATATCGACAGGGCTTGATATATAAGCGTCTACCTACTTTTATAAATCCAAAAGGCGTATTATCCAGTATAAAAAAACAATAATACTACAGAGCATATTCATGCCATTCATCTTATTAACGTTTAAATTAAATACGTTCAATGTCAGAATAAAACTCAATTTATCTATCAAGGATTATTCATGAAACATGCATTTCGTACGCTGATAAAATCCAGCATACTGCCGCTTGTGGCATTGTGCACAAGCCATATCACTCACGCGCAAGAATTTACAAACGCTGAGTTAAAGATGGTAGAAAAAGTGCGCGAGCACGCCCTCAATAGCAATCTAAGTTGGCAACTGGTGAAATCACTCACAACAGAAGTTGGGCCGCGTTTACCAGGCACTGAAAATGACAAGATGGCCGTTGCATGGGCGAAGCAAAAGTTTCAAAAACTTGGTTTTGATAAAGTATGGTTGGAACCTTCCAAATTTCCTGAGTGGCGACGTTACCACGAATCTGGTTTTATTCTTACGCCGAGCAAGCAACCTTTACACCTAACCGCACTCGGTAATAGTATCAGTACGCCAAAAAAAGGCTTGTCTGGCGAAGTCGTCTTATTCGAAACATATGACGAATTAATTGCAGCACCAGCGGGCAGTTTAGAAGGTAAGATTGCTTTTATTAATTACCGTATGAACCGAGCTATCGACGGCAATGGTTATGGACCTGCGGTAAAAGCCCGCAATAAAGGTGCTGTAGAAGCCGCTAAAAAAGGCGCAATTGCTTACATGATGCGCTCAGTCAGTACCAGTCACCACAGATTTGCCCATACTGGTGGCAGTCACTACACCAAAGGTGTTACTAAGATCCCAGCCACTGCGGTTGCAAACCCAGATGCAGATCAACTTGCGCGTCTGATAGCACTTGGTAAACCTGTTCAAGTTGAGCTGAATATTCAAACTGAAGATTTAGGCGAAGGCACCAGCTACAATGTTATCGGTGAAATTACGGGATCTAAGTACCCTCAGCAATACGTTTTACTGGGTAGCCACCTAGACTCGTGGGATCTTGGAACTGGTGCTCTTGATGACGGTGCTGGCGTAGCCTTGACGATGGCAGCTGCTAAGCATATTGCTGATCATACTCGTCCTGAGCGTAGTATTCGTGTTGTCTTGTTTGCTGCTGAAGAACTGGGTTTATGGGGCGCTAAGGCGTATTTTAAACATTACGAAAAGCAACTAAGTAATATTGTTGCCGCAGCGGAGTCTGACTTTGGTGCCGATATCGTATATGCGTTTGAGTCAAACGTTAACGCGGCTTCTCTGCCTGTAGTCAGAGCCATCGCCAAGCAATTGAAGCCATTGGGCGTGAAATATATTCGTAAAAATGAAGCGCGAGGCGGACCGGACCTTATTCCTCTGAGACAGACCACATCAGCGCCAATTTTCGATCTACATCAAGTAGGCACAGACTACTTCGATTACCACCACACTGCGGATGATACGTTAGATAAGGTTGATCCTGAGAAATTGAAGCAAAATACCGCGGCATATGCTGTGTTTGCCTTAATGGCAGCCAATGCTGAAACCAAAATGGCAGGTAAGTAAACCCGCTTTATGCCAAGACAAAGGCATGTTATCTTTGTCTTGGCATTACAATAATAATAATCATGATCAACCACGGAGCTGGCGATGATTAAACACGCAATTTTTCGTTCTCACGACATCATCTCTGAACTACTAAGTCGATACAAAGCCATTCTTATCGCACTTGTTATTATTGGCGTCTGTGCACATTGGATCATCAAACATCAGCGTGCCCAACAAATACAGCATGCTTGGCTAGAAGCACCTAAAGTAGATGATGTGATCATGGTTGATATTGGCCGTATACAAAGTGATAGGGTGTATCAACCTCAATATCGTATCGCTCAGGTCATCGCCGTGAGTGACACGCAATTAACGCTCAAGCAAGGCCGTTATACCTATTCACGAAAACGCGATGCAAAGCGCGCAATTCAGCTCGATAACTTAATGCTAGATGACTACTTTCAAATAGACCCATGGCATATTTCCAGAACACAAATTATGCCTTACTACCAAAGTGGCGCAATATATGCCGCTTATCGTCCAAACGACATCTATGTCATGGGCGGTATCGTAAAGCAGCGAGCGATCCCCCACTTCCCAAAACATCAGCGCGCAGTTTTTTCAGCTGACAATAATCAGGGGATTGGCTTTTATCAACGGGGTGACCTCATTGCAGCCCGGGAGTTTTTCGAGCTGGCAGCACAAAACAAGGATCAGTGGGGCATGTATAACTTAGCCACTATGCTGATCGCAGCAGAAGGGGGTGAGCAAGATTTGCAGCGGGGCTTTGAACTCCTCAAAAGCGCACACGCACAAGGCAATATCAAAGCCAAAGAAGCGCTAGACTCACTGTGTACCCTGCATCAAATCTGTGAGTGAGCTTCTGTGTCATAATACTGAGTTAGAAACGCTTCAAACTCACTGATATTACAGGGCTTGGCATGGAAGTACCCCTGTGTATAGTCACAGCCAAGCTCTTGCAACAAAGCAAGTTGAGCTTGCGTTTCTACCCCTTCAGCAATCACGGTTAATTTTAACTTGCTGGCCATTGAAACAATGGCACTGATGAGGGTTTTATCTTCTTCATCATCGGGTAAATCTTTAATAAAGGCACGGTCAATTTTGAGTTTAGACAGTGGAAAACGTTTTAAATAACCCAGTGAGGAATACCCAGTACCAAAGTCATCAATCGCCAGTCCAACCCCCATTGCCCGTAATTGCGCAAGTTGCTTTTCAACATCATCTGAATTATCTGCAAGCACAGTTTCTGTGATTTCCAAGGTCAAGCTTTCAGCCGGTAGTCCAGTGTCTTTGAGCACTTTTGCCACCAGAGCAACCACATTTTGACGCTTAAACTGCACACTAGATACATTGACTGAGACAAAAAATGGTTGCTGGGTTTTCGTCAACCATGCACGCGCTTGTGCACAGGCTTGATACAGCACCCACTCGCCCATTGCGATGATCAACCCCAGCTCTTCACTGATAGGAATAAAATCCGCCGGAGAGACTTCACCTAAAGCGTCATTGTGCCAACGCAGTAAGGCTTCGCAACCTAACCTGTGCCCTCCAACAATCGGTTGATAGACAACACGTAATTCTTGATTGGCCAACGCGCGATGCAGTGCACCCTCAAGTTGACTGCGCGCCTTGGCGTGCTCATGCATTGCTGTAGTGAAAAACTGATAGCAATTTCGGCCACTTTCTTTTGCCTTATACATGGCGCTGTCCGCGTTACGCAATAATACTTTGCGATCTTCGCCATCATCCGGATAAAAGGTGATCCCCATACTGCCAGACACATAGGCTTCATGCCCTTCAAGGTGAAAAGGTGCACTTAGTGCGCTCAAGATTTTCTCAGCAAGCTTTTCCATATCACTGATCAAATCCATATCAGGTAATAGCAAAGCAAACTCATCCCCCCCTAAACGCGCCACAGTGTCTGAATTTCGTGTACACTCTCTGATCCGATTAGCAGCTTCAATCAGGAGTAAATCCCCGATATGGTGCCCTAGCGTATCGTTGACAGCCTTGAAGCGGTCTAAATCGATAAAGCACACAGCAACTCGTGTTTGCTTGCGTTTCGCATGCGCCAATGCAATATCAAATTTCGCATGATAGTGATGACGGTTAGCCAAATCGGTTAAATTATCAAAATTCGCCTGTTGCCACATGAGCTGCTCATTGCGCTTGCGAGACGTAATGTCATTGAACAAAGCCACATACATGTCAATCGCACCGTGCTGATCAAACACCGCAGACACTTGCAACCAACTGGGGTATACCTCACCATTTTTGCGTTTATTCCAAATTTCCCCTTCCCAATGGCCGCGTGTGCTGAGCGCATCATACAACTGGGTAAAATAGGCGGTGTCATGGCGCCCTGAGTTAAAAATCGCAGGGGTTTTCCCCATGACTTCAGGCCCGGTAAAACCCGTAATATCGGTAAAAGCGCGATTAACCATTTGAATACAGTTATCTTTATCAGAGACTAATACGCCTTCACTGGTCGTCGAAAAGACCGTACTGGCCAAACGCTGCTCTTTTTCATCAGCTAGACGCTGGGTGATATTTTGCAATAAGAAGATATGACCGTATAAGCCACCGTTGTGATCTAATACATCGGTTTTACTGATCTCTACATCTAACACACCGAAGTTGGTCGTGATTTGGCACTCTTTTGGCTCAAATTGAAGCTGCTCTAAACACACGCATTTCGACAATACGTCCGCAATCGCTTTGTCATCCAATTCACCTAAATCTTGATAGGCAGCACGGTTGGCTGATAACACCTTATCATTGACGTCCGTAAAAATAAGATAGTCGCCGATGGCATCAAAAATTGCATTCAATCTAGCTCGGTGAAATTCAGAGCGCTTTTTCGTTCTGCGTAAACGTAAGAAGCCCCATCCCAAAATGACAGTCGTGCCAACAAAAATACCAATCACACTGCTGAGCAAAAAAACTTGTACGGTACTGGCATATTTGATCTCTCGAGTTTGCTGTGCCACTTGCTGTTCAAGATTGCTTTGATAATGCCAAAGTGCATGCTCCAACTCGCGCCTTGCGCTGACATCTTGGATCACCGAAAACAGCAAAGCCTCGCCATTTTTATCCATAAATGGAGAGGAGTAGACGGACACAGTGCGGTTTTCACCATTGGCTAAACGGTGTTGAAAAATAAAGTAATTGCGTCCTTCATTGAGCGCAGATAATCGCTCTTTTTCTACTTGTTGCGGTGAGAATTGATTAATTTCTTGAATATATAAGGATTCTAGCTGCGCTTTGTTATAGCCGTAAAAATCTGCAGCAGCTTGATTGGCACGCACAATTTTGCCACTGTCTGGCTCAATGAGCAGCATCACAGCGCTGTGATTATCAAACACTTGTGCTGGCAATGTTTGCGAAAGAGTCTGTGTGGCATTCAGCCCGATAAACGCAAAGAGTATTCGCTGCGCTATTTTTGTTATTGTCTTCAAGCCGCCTCCACCAAATACTCCGTCGACTCTCACAGAATATAGCCTATAGACCAAGGCATTGAAACTCTAGAGTGCATAACATAGACAAAAATATGAACAGTGTTAAACCAAATACTTACTTAATTCGTACCCAATTTAATAATTCCTGTCTCACAGCGAGCGTATGCACATAATTACACTATTGTGTGTCTACTTGGCCACTATTGAACTGTTTGAGTATGTGCTGTGGGTGGGGAATTGATATACTCCATCTACCAACAAGCGTACTCACTGCGTAAAAGGCAAAAATGAAATATAAAGACTTAAGAGAGTTTATCGAGCTGCTAGAAAAGCAAGGTGAACTGGTGCGCGTTAGTCAGCCCATTTCAACTAAGTTAGAGATGACTGAAATCGCCGACCGTACTTTACGAGCTGGCGGACCCGCTATTTTATTTGAAAACCCAGAAGGGTTTGATATCCCTGTGTTAGCTAACCTCTTCGGTACCCCGAAGCGCGTTGCCATGGGGATGGGACAAACTGATGTCAACGAATTGCGTGAAGTTGGCAAATTACTGGCATTTTTAAAAGAGCCTGAGCCGCCAAAAGGCATCAAAGAAGCCATTGGCCAGATCCCTGTCTTTAAGCAAGTGCTTAACATGCCTGCGAAAGAAGTGAGAAAAGCACCATGCCAACAAGTTGTGCTGTCCGGCGATCAAGTCGACTTAACTAAATTACCAATCCAACATTGCTGGCCTGGTGATGCGGCTCCTCTTATCACTTGGGGCTTAACCGTCACAAAGGGCCCACACAAAAAGCGCCAAAACTTAGGTATTTATCGCCAGCAATTACTGGGTAAAAACAAGATCATCATGCGTTGGTTATCCCACCGCGGTGGTGCACTGGATTTTCAAGAGTGGTGTAAAGAGCACCCTGGTGAGCCTTACCCTGTGTCGGTCGCGCTCGGTGCAGATCCTGCCACCATTCTTGGTGCAGTAACGCCCGTACCAGATACGCTCAGCGAATACGCATTTGCAGGCCTACTTAGAGGCAGCAAAACGGAAGTGGTTAAGTCTGTTTCAAATGATTTGCAAGTTCCTGCCAGCGCAGAAATCGTATTAGAAGGCTACATTGAGCAAGGTGAAACCGCACCTGAAGGCCCATACGGTGATCACACTGGCTACTATAATGAAGTCGATGACTTCCCAGTCATGACAGTCACGCATATTACACACCGTGAAAACCCAATTTATCACAGCACTTACACAGGCCGTCCACCTGATGAGCCCGCGATTTTAGGCGTGGCATTAAACGAAGTATTCGTGCCTATTCTACAAAAGCAATTTCCTGAAATTGTCGACTTTTATCTGCCACCAGAAGGCTGTTCATATCGCATGGCCGTGGTGACAATGAAAAAGCAATATCCAGGTCATGCAAAGCGCGTGATGATGGGCGTCTGGTCTTTCTTACGTCAATTTATGTACACAAAGTTTGTCATTGTCTGTGATGATGATGTCAATGCACGCGATTGGAATGATGTTATCTGGGCGATCACCACACGTATGGATCCAGCCAGAGACACCACCATGATCGAGAGCACCCCTATCGATTATCTCGATTTTGCCTCGCCAGTATCTGGACTTGGGTCAAAAATGGGCATGGATGCAACCAATAAATGGCCAGGAGAAACGGACCGTGAATGGGGCGTGCCCATCGTGATGGATGATGAGGTCAAGCAAAAAGTAGATGAGATCTGGGATAGTCTTGGCATTATGGATAAGCCGTAACCGCACACCGCTATGTGCCTAAGTTGGCTGTGATTGTTTACAAATTGGGGAAACAATCACAGCGGACGATATATCAAAACTGCAACCAAATATGTTACAGTGCGCATACTTTCGCCAAAGTGCTTAATTATTAAGGTTTGAAATGCAAATACTAAAAGCGCGTGTAGAGGCCATTTCTCCTCTCACTGAATTTGTTCATAAAGTGCTCTTAAAGCCACAACATGATGCAGAGTTTTCTGCGGGACACTATTTACAACTCGTACTTGGCGAGAAAGATAAACGAGCTTTCTCCATTGCCAGCAGCCCGTCAAGAAAGCAAGAACTTGAACTGCATATTGGTGCATCTGGTGCCGATTCATACGCGATGCAAGCGCTTGATCACCTAAGAGAAGCGCATAGCAACGATGTTGAAGTGGATTTAGAAGTCGGATTGGGTGTTTCTCAAGTTCGTCCTGAGCAATCAAGACCTTTAGTATTGCTAGCAGGCGGCACTGGTTTTTCTTACGTTAAATCGATGGCTGACTACCTAGCTGAAATTAACTATGACCAACCTGTGTTGTTCTACTGGGGTGTGAAAGAAGAATCAGCACTGTATGCAAAAGCAGAAATGGAAGCGTGGGCTAACAGCCAAGCGAATTTCCAATTCATCCCAGTTGTTGAAAATGCATCTGACAATTGGACAGGTCATACTGGCTATGTACATCAAGCCGTGATGAAAGACATCGTATCATTAGAACCATACAGTGTTTATATGGCTGGCCGTTTCGACATGATTGGTATTGTACGTGATGACTTTATCAATCACGGTGCACAGCGCGACTTTATGTTCGCGGATGCATTTGCATTTATCAAATAATGCACGCTATGCGCGGTTGCCAAACCGCGCATTCAATCTATAAAACCTATCAATACAATATAAATAATCAATTTTAAAAATGATTATCCTTCATCCATACTAGCTCTATCACTTAACAGGAGAGCTATCATGGCAAAACAATTTATCTCAGACATTATGTCGGTACAATTTCCAAAAATCACACCCGACACTGACATTACTGATGCGATTACGCAATTACAGCAATTTGGTTTATTTGGTGCCCCAGTGCAAGACAGTGAAGGCCACCTTGTCGGCTTTATCTCTGAGCAGCAATTACTTGCCCCGCTTCTTCAAAGTAGTTATTTCTGTGATGGAAGCAATCAAGTTGCCGAATTAATGAGTAAAGAGACGCTGTCAGTTACCAAGACAGCCACAGTGGTAGATTTAGCCACTCAAATGCAGCAAAACAAACCCAAGATTTACCCAGTACTGGAAGATGAAAAAGTGATTGCCATTGTGACACGCAGTCAGGTCATCGCGGCATTGAAAGACAATTATTTAAGCTGCTCAGCGCACTGAGCAGCTTAGTGGATTAAGCGTATTTGTTCAAAAGCGCTTGCTTATCCGCATCACTCAAAAATGCAATTTCGATGGCATTGTGTTGTGCTTTTATGATGTCCGACTCGCTCAAGCCAGCTAACGGCGCGGCTTTTTCAAACTCATTATCAAGCTCTACCCCTTGCACAGCCGGGTCATCGGTATTGATAGTCGCCAAAATACCATGATCTAAGAACTGCTTGAGTGGGTGTGTTTCAATGCTTGCAACTGTGCTAGTTTGTAAGTTGCTGGTTATGCAAGACTCAATACCAATGCGGTTATCACGTAAATAGTCCATTAGCTTAGGGTCTTCAATGGCCTTTACACCGTGTCCGATACGTGTTGCACCGAGCTCTTGAATGGCCTGCCAAATACTGCTTGCGCCTTTAGCTTCACCAGCATGAATAGTCGAACCAAGGTACGCATCGCGCACTTGCTTAAAGTGATCAATGAATAGCTCGCCAGGGAAACCGATTTCGTCACCCGCCAAATCAATCGCAACTAAGTCATTTTTAAATGCCAACAGTGCATCTAGCTCGTACTGGCATTTTTCGACACCAAAAGTACGTGACATAATACCGATTAAATTCACTTTAATATCACGCTCGGCACTGGCTGACTTTATACCATCAACAACCGCTTCTACCACACCTTGCGGATGCAAATTATGTGTTTTTGCCATGTAATATGGGCTGAAGCGCAGTTCTGTGTAATCCATATTTTGCGCGATAGCATCTTCAACATTTTCAACTGCAATACGACGACATGCATCATAATCACCCAGTACCTTCACACCCCAATCTAGCTTGGCTAAAAATGCCATCAAGTTTGGCGCATTATCGAGTACTTGCACATGCGGCCTCAGGCCCTCAACATCGTGTGCTGGCAGCGGCATGTTAAATTTTTGACCGAGGTCTAAAATTGTTTCAGCACGCACATTACCGTCTAAGTGGCGGTGTAAATCAAGTAAAGGTAGTTTGGTATTGATCATAAGGCACTCGGTTTGCAGATAAAATTTTTCAGATCATACGCATCTTAAGTTTAGATACAAGGACAATTATCCGCAAAAACAAACTAAACAGACCTCTGACATTAGACTGCCAAAATGCTGATACGTAATAAAATACAAAAAAGCCAGCGTTGTCGCTGGCTTTTCGTTAATTATGCTGGTCACTCAACAGCAAATAGGCCTTTTCATATTGCCCTGTTTTAGCAAATGCCCTCTGTGCTTGATGCTGCCAGAGTGCTTGCCACGGCTCATTCGATAACGTGTCGAAAATTTTCGCAGCCAGGCTGTGATCTCCTTCACCATTGGCCAAACATGCCAAGCAAAACAGTAATTCGCTTTGCTCTGGCTGTTTTTTCAATTTACTTTGTACCAATTTGCGCAACTCGATATCCGCCCCCTCTAGGTGCTGTAAAATCTCGGCAAGCTCGCTCACTTGGTCTTTTTTCAAAAGCTTTATCAACTCTTTACGAACTGGTGCTAATTGACCGGCGCGCACGCACACAGTGACAAAGGCTGCGTGACTGAGCGCTCTGAGCCCCCGAGGCAATGCGCTTTGCAATGCTTGAAGATCTTTATCTGTGTGCTGCGCAATGGCAGAAAAATAATCATGAAAGAAACTATCCCACTGCGATTCGCTCCAGTGTAACTGCTTGTGACGCTGCATAATTGTCGACTGTAAGGTATCCCAATCTCTCGCTTGTAATAGCGCACTGATATAGGCATGTAATTGCGTCGGCGAGGCTTTTTTCATTTGCGCTTGCGGGGCTAAAGTTTCTAACGCTTGACCCTCTTGCTCAGCTGCTAGCCAAAGCTGACTGACCTTGCTTTGTGCGGGTTCACTGAGTTGCTGTAAATACTCTCTGGCAACCACTTTTTGCCCTGCATGAAGCGCAGCTTTAGCTTGAATTGCACATTGCTGATCGCGCCACTTTTCGGGAAACTCAGCCTTTTGCAGCGCATAGCTTAAACTCTCGTCTTGACCATTGATCAGTGCCCAAACACTTTGCTCAAATGCAGCTTCTTGGCGCGCAATGCGTTTTTTGCTGCGACGCTTAGAAACACCAGCAATCACACGCCATATGGCTTTGCCTATCTTTAATACTATTGCGCCAATAGCGAGCGCCAAACACAGCATGAATACTAATGAAACCAGCGTACTTTCTATGGTATACACGCCCGCTGATACCAAGACATAGCCTTTTTCATCGATCAGCACATGGGCACCTGCCATCACGACGAAAAATAATATGACTACAAATAACCAGCGTATCATTGCAACCACTCCTTCAATGCCTTCGGAGTCGCCAGCTGAGGTGCTTTAACAACTGGATGCTCCGTGCGTTGTAACATTTGTATCTGCTCCAAAACCGTGTTGCTTGCAGACTCATCAGTGCGATAGTAACTGGTTAAAGTCACCTGAGCCCCAGATAAAGCTTGGTCAAAAATACTGGCTTGGTTATCTAAGAATGCCGTTTGCGCCTGTTGTAAATAGCTCCGCAGCTGTGCACGTATTAATTGCTGTTCTTGCGCATCTAACAATGGGTCAATGACAGGTTTATCATGCTGTCGAATTGTCAAAAAATCTGCTTTTATCTTGTTCCAGCTGCGAACAAGATTAGCCTGCCAGTCACTGATGTCGCGACTGAGTTCAGCACTTTCAACGGCGCGATCTTTGGGTTTATCAATGGTCTTCAAGGGCAGCTTATCAACCTGCGCGATGAGTCCCGCTAATTCCATATACACCGCTTCTGTGCTGGGTTTTGGTAAGGCACGTAACATCGCAATGTCTTGGTTAATAGCCAATTTGAGGGGATCTGTCGCCAACTCTTCCGACAGCGCTTCATTCAAACGCTTGAGTACAATCACCGCCCCTAGATAGTCACGCTCACTGGCCGCTTTAAACTCGGCATAACGCGCCAGTGCACGCAGCTCAGAGCTCACCGCGCCACCCACTTGTTGGCGCGCTTGTGACAGGGTTTGTTGTAATGTCTGTTGCACTTGTTGTTGCTGCTGCTGTAGCTGTGCAGCCATGGTTTTTTGCTGAGCTTGCCACTGTTTTTGTAAATCGCTTAATGCTGCTTGGGTGGTATTTACTTGTGACTGTAGTTGCCCATTTTGCGCTGTCAGCTGCGCTATTTGACCACTTTGTTGGCTTACTTGCTGTTGATGATAAACATAGACACCGCCTGCCGCACCCACCCCAGTCAAAGCGACCAACAACGCCAGTACCGCTGTTTTGCTCAATTTGGCCGTATCATTTTTTGCATAGGTTTCCACCTGCTGCGGCTCATTCGATGGGATTGAAGCCGACGTTTCTTGCTGTTTTTCCGTCATTGCGCTGCCCTGTTGGGAATTTAAATCACCTATCGTTTGTGTTAACGCCTCTGTACTGGCGCCTTGGCTCACCACGATCTGTGTATTGGTTATTTTATACTGTATTTTAAGATGTTGCGCTGTCCGCTCACTGACAACAACAAACATACGGGTTTGCAGCCAAGCTTGATTGGCCGCTTGTTGTGCATTAAAAATCGCATCAACCGCTGCGTTACTGGTGATCACTATACCGTCAATTTTAGCTTCCTGCCAGAGGTCTAACCAGTCATCAGCGTGACTTTGCGCTGCTATTCGTTCATATACATTACAGGTACTTAGCCTCGCCCCGCGCGACTTAAGTGCTTTTGCAATATGTGTACGACCACCGCGCCCTTTCACTATCACAACCTGTAAATCTTGCACCGACTGAAGTGCGGTTAGCGCGACCAACCCTTCCGAGTCGTGACGCTCGGGTACTGTGGCATGGCGTGATAAATGCGATTTCACCGCATCTGCGGTCTGTGTGCCCACGGCAAAAATTTGGCAAGTAGAAGGCACAGACAAACCATCTGCTTGTATTTGCTGCGCAAAATTCATTACCGCATCTTGCGAGATAAAAATGAGTATATCGGCGTCGCACGCGCTGAGTAATTGTTGGGGGGATGCTTGAACCGCATTGAGCGTCAGCACTGGTGTGCACAGTGCTGATACATTTAACTTAGCCAACTCAGTGGCAAGCGCGTCTCCTTTTCCTTGCGGCCGAGTGATGGCAAATTTCACATTAAGCGTCTCTATAAACTTCCGCTAAAATACTGTCCGCACCTTGGGCTAACAGCGCTTCTGCCAGCTCAGTACCCAATGCTTCTGCATTGGCAATATCTCCGGTGAGCTCTGCACGAAGGATCTGACTTCCATCCACGGCGCCCACTAAGCCACGCAAATATAACTGGTCTTGTTGCAGCTCAGCATACGCACCGATAGGTACCTGACAGCCCCCTTCTAAGCGTCGGTTCATCGCTCTTTCTGCCAGGACACGCGCTCTCGTTGCTGCGTGCTCTAAAGGCGCTAACAACGCTTGGATGCGCGTATCATCGCTGCGACATTCAATGCCAACGGCACCTTGTCCATTAGCCGGAAGTGACTCTTCAACAGACACAAAACTTGCGATACGCTCTGGCATTTCCAAGCGGATCAGGCCCGCAGCGGCCAATATAATTGCGTCATACTCACCAGCATCTAATTTAGCCAAGCGGGTATTTACATTGCCACGCAAATCCCTAATCACTAAATCAGGGCGCGCTTCTCGGATCTGACATTGACGACGTAAACTGGAGGTGCCCACCACGGCACCTGCTGGCAATTCACTGATGTGCTGGTATTGATTAGACACGAACGCATCACGCGGATCTTCTCGTTCACAAATGGTGTGCAGTTCTAACCCGTCAGGAAAGTCCACTGGCACATCTTTCATTGAGTGCACGGCAATATCAGCACGCCCTTCTAACATGGCTTGTTCTAGCTCTTTAACAAACAGACCTTTACCACCAATTTTAGCCAAAGGCGTATCCAAGATTTTGTCGCCTTTGGTCGACATAGGCACTAACTCCACCGTCAGTGTGGGATGAAAGTGTTCTAATCGCGCTTTAACGTATTCTGCTTGCCAAAGTGCTAATGCGCTTTTACGTGTTGCAATGCGCACAGTATTTTTTGTATCTGTCATGTTTTGCCTTGTCGGCTCCTATGGAGCCTTCGCTAAAATTCGAAATGATTTTTGTGCCAACAGTTGCCCACCTTGGGTGATCACTTCAACGCGCCACTCTCCCGTTTGGCTCGGCATAATATTTTTGCTCGAATACGTTCGGTATCTCGGCGTGCTGACTGGCAACGTAATGTCCGCCATCAATTGGTCTTGATGAAACCACAAATGTTGCACCACTTCGCCTTGAAGCCCTTTGATCTCAGTAAAGAAAAATAACTTTTCTTGGAATCTATTCGGTTCAACTAGGTGTTTTAATACGTTAATTGGCTCGCGATTTTCGATACCTGACGTCAACACCGCACGGCTAATATGGCTGGTGTCTACCTTAGCATTCAAGGCGACGCTCGCCACTTGCGCATCTGCCGCAAATTGCGTTTGAACATTATTTTGAGGTGGCTCAGTCACGGTCTCAACAGGCGTCTGTTGTGGTTTTTCGAGCTCGACTGGAAGCTCTTCAGGAGCAGGTTCTGTCGTAATTTGAGCTGTAACTGGCTCAGCGCTCACTACTACTTCAGGTTCATCAACAACCGTAGGCATTTGAGCCACTTCACGCACCTCAACGTCTGACACGCTAGGCTGAGGAATGATCAATTCATCAGCTGGTACAGGGGCTGCGCTCACTGACATCGCGATTTGTGGCTCGGCTTCATCTGCATAAACGGAGGTAAACACACCATATGACAACGCAGTCACACCAAAACTTGCCACACATACCGCAGTAACAATACGCCGCCAATGATATTGATAACCGACGGTTTCAACACGGCGAGGCTGTGGATCAGCCCCTGTCATTTTTGTTTTGATCACTATTCGTTGAGTCATATGTATGTCCTATTCACTATGACAAGCGTGAGATTAGCCACGCTCGGATCGCTTTAAGCTCTTCGATGCACACTTGGTGCTCCATCGGATAATCCTGCCAGCTAACTTCGTAGCCTTGATTTACAAGGGCATCGTATGCAGTACGCCCAGCTTGCATCGGTACCACTGGGTCGTGACTGCCATGCGCCATAAAAATATTCAGCGCAGCTTGTGTCGCCTCTGCACTGAGCTTTTGCGGTGCGCACATGTACGTAGACAATGCCATTACACCTGCAAGAGTATGCGATAAGCGAGGCGCCAAATGTAAACTTATCACGCCGCCTTGTGAGAAACCTGCAAGAATAATTTTATCCGCAGGGATCCCTGCTGCAATTTCTTGCTCTATTAACTGTGTAACCGCTGCAGCAGACTCTCGAACACCCGTTTCATCTGCACGATTTTCAAGATCCATGCTTTTGATGTCATACCAAGCACGCATTTCCATGCCGCCGTTTACTGTCACTGGCTGTATTGGTGCATGAGGAAAAACAAACCGTATACCCAGTGAATCAGGTAAATCTAACTCTGGCGCTATCGGTAAAAAGCCATTGCCTGAATCGCCTAACCCATGTAACCAGATCACCGTTGCCTTGTGCTGCGCTTTGGCAGCGTATTCTACAAATTCTAACATCAGTCGTGTTGCCACTCTATTTTTTGACCCGCTTGGCGTGTTGCAGCGTCGGCCATAAATTGCCAAAACTCGGCGCCTGAGCGGTTATCTATCCATTTATCATCACGTAATTCAAAGTGATGGCCATTAAACTTAGTTGCTACCCAAACTTGATGCAGTGGTGCTTGTTTATTGATGATGATCTTAGAGCTATCAGCAAAGATGATTTCTAAAATACCGGAAGCAGATTCATAATCTAAATCAGCATCACAATCGTCGATCTGCTCTTCAATTGTTAACATTAACGCTTCGGCTAACTGATGATACTCGTTATCTGTCATGACTAACTCCTTAAATACGGCTAAGCGACAGCCAGCTTTCCCGATACAGGGAATAAATTTCAACCGCAAAAGCTGCTTTTTTCGCGAATTCTGTTACTCTGCGATTATAAAGGCACTGACATCATTAATCTAATGAAAGCGACATACACTCAATTTAGCTTACTTGCCCTAGCATTGACTAGCATCTTAACGTTAACAGCTTGCGGGCAACGTGGTCCACTGTATTTACCTGAAGACGCAGATAAAAACCGTGGCTCAACCACACAACAAACACCGCAGGAAAACAACAACGCTGACGAAAAGGATAAGTAAATGGACTTTTTCCAATATCAAGATAACGAACTGTACGCAGAGCAGGTTGCCGTTAAAGATATTGCCGCGCAATATGGTACGCCGTGCTACGTCTATTCACGCAAAACTTTAGAGCGTCACTATCGCGCATTCACAGATGCCGCAGCAAATCATAAACATCTCGTATGTTATGCAGTCAAAGCAAATAGTAATCTTGCGGTGCTCAATGTACTGGCAAAGATGGGCGCAGGCTTTGACATTGTCTCCCAAGGGGAATTAGCGCGTGTATTAAAGGCAGGCGGTGATGCTAAAAAAGTGGTGTTTTCTGGGGTAGCAAAAACACCTCAAGAAATTACCTTTGCCCTTGAGCAAGGAATTAAGTGTTTTAATGTCGAGTCTCAAGCTGAACTTGAGCGCATCTCAGATATTGCCTCGCAAATGCAAGTGCAAGCGCCAGTCTCTATTCGTGTTAACCCAGATATCGATGCCAAAACCCATCCGTATATCTCTACCGGATTGAAAGAGAATAAGTTTGGTATTGATATCAAACAAGCATTTGACGTCTATCAATTGGCGTGTGCTTTACCGGGGATCAAGGTCGTTGGGGTAGATTTTCATATCGGCTCCCAACTCACCGAAGTAGAGCCGTTTTTAGCAGCATTAGATAAAGTATTAGACTTGGTTGATACCTTAAAGTCTGCGGGGATCACACTCCACCACTTAGATATTGGCGGTGGACTCGGTGTTCCTTATGATGGTGAAAAGCCACCTCACCCAAGTGCTTACGCCGCACAAGTCATCGCGCGATTAGCGTCGTACAGTGAGCTGGAACTGATTTTTGAACCAGGCCGTGCCATTGCAGCCAATGCAGGCCTTCTGGTGACTAAAGTTGAGTATTTAAAGCCAACAGCCGACAAGCACTTTGCAATTGTTGACGCTGGTATGAACGACATGTTGCGTCCATCTCTATACCAAGCGTGGCAAGAAATCATTGCCGTGAGTCCAAGAAATGATGGCACACCAGAGCATCTCTATGATGTCGTAGGCCCTGTGTGTGAAACCGGTGACTTCATTGGTAAAGATAGAAGATTAGCTATTTTACCGGGAGATTTACTTGCTCAGCGCAGCGCCGGTGCTTATGGTTTTACTATGAGCTCAAATTACAACTCACGCCCCAGAGTGGCAGAAATTATGGTCGATGGGGAGCGCACGCAAGTGGTGCGTGCAAGAGAGTCTCTGGAGTCGCTCTGGCAAGGCGAAGCATTACTTTCAGAATAATAACAGCGATCCTGTATCGCACTCAGCGGCTAAATAGTTAGGTAATATGTTTGTAAATTTTTCAAAAATGCATGGCTTAGGAAACGATTTTGTGGTGATTGATAACGTCACGCAAAACGTTTTTTTGTCGCGCGATCAAATTAAAAAGCTCGCAGATAGACATTTTGGCATTGGCTTCGATCAATTATTGCTGGTCGAGCCGCCTTATTCCCCAGATTTAGATTTCCATTATCGTATTTTTAATGCCGATGGCACAGAAGTCGAGCAATGTGGCAACGGTGCGCGCTGTTTTGCCCGCTTTATTAGAATGAAAGGTCTCACCAACAAACATAAGGTCAGTGTCTCCACTAAGGGTGGAGACATTACCTTATATACAGAAAAAGATGGTCAGGTCACCGTCAATATGGGGACACCGCAATTCGCGCCACAAGATATTCCATTCAAAGCACAACAAAGTGAGCTCACTTACGTACTAAGAGCCAATGAGCACACCATTTTTTGTGGCGCAGTCTCCATGGGTAACCCACACTGTATTATCGAAGTTGATGATATAAATAACGCTGATGTCGATACTTTAGGACCGCTGATAGAGCACCATGATCGCTTTCCAAAACGGACTAATGTCGGCTTTATGCAAATCATTAACCGAGAGCATATCAAGCTTCGAGTATGGGAGCGTGGTGCACAAGAGACTTTAGCATGCGGCAGCGGTGCATGTGGCGCAGTGGCTGTTGGCATTGCACAAGGCAAGTTAGCCGATACGGTACGTGTTGACTTACCTGGTGGCACGTTACAAGTGCGCTGGAGTGGCGGTAATAAGCCCGTCAAAATGACAGGCCCTGCGGAACATGTTTTTGATGGACAGGTAGCAATATGAGCAATAACCCAACAAATTTGTCAGCCCAAGATGTGATGACATTTTTACAGCAAAATCCGGACTTTTTGCTTGAGCACCCATATTTACTGTTAGACATGAATTTGCATGTTCAGCACCAAGGTGCGCCAAACCTCGCCTTGATGCAACAGCGCTTACTTCGCGAGGAAAATACCAAGCTCAAAAAACAAATTAGCACCATGATCGACTCAGCAAGAGAAAATGAACTCATTTTCAAATTGTTTAGTGATTGCCAACGTGCTCTATGGTACTGCAAGAACTTTCAAGAGTTGGCGGATATCCTCGCTGATACCTTATCGCAATCGCCGAAAATTTCCGTGTGTCAGTTGATCCCCTATGACACCACGTTAGAAGAGCTGGTGAGTAGACGTTTTAACAAGTTATCTCGCTATTTGGGGCGGCTAGATTTAGAAGAGCAAAAATTGCTATTCAGTGGCTTTGCCTGTCAATCTGTTGCCCTTTACCTACTTGGTCCAAGTGATAAGCCCACCGCAATTTTAGCCTTTGCCAGTGACTGTGCAGACCACTTTTCACCTGATAACGGTAATTTGTTTGTCAATGAGCTGGTCTCTTCATTGCAAATACGGCTCAAGGAGCTCGCATGAGCGACATACCGCTCAATGCTCAGTGGCAAACCCCCATTCACGACTTCATGGCCTATTTACGCTATGAAAAGCAATATTCAGCGCACACGCTGACGCAATATCAAACTCAGTTAACCTTAGCCGCACAGTTTTTCGCCCCCCATTGCCATGGCTGGTCGAGTGTCAGCAGCGAATTAATTCGGCGCTTTTCAATGCAATTACGCGCACAACAATACAACCCTCGCAGCATTAACCTCAAGCTCAGCTGTATTCGTAGTCTCTATAAGTTTCTAAAAACTAAGCACGCAGACTCAGACAGTGTGCATGACCCTGCAGCAGCACAAAAAGGCCCGAAGTTTCAAAAACCACTGCCAAAGAACCTCGATGTTGATCAAATGATGCAGCTACTTGATATCGATGATGATGACGCATTAGCTATTCGTGACAAAGCCATGATGGAGCTCATGTATTCAAGTGGTCTGCGCATTAGTGAGTTGGTAAATACCAATTTATACGATATTCGTGATGGTGAGATCCGTGTATTGGGTAAAGGCAATAAAGAGCGTGTGGTGCCTGTCGGCAGTAAAGCCCGCGAAGCCATTGGCGCATGGTTAAAGCTGCGTCCTATGTTTGCCCATGAAGAAGAGCTTGCTTTGTTTGTGAGTAGTCGCAAAACTCGTATTTCTGTCCGTCATGTGCGCGCACGTATGAAAGAATGGGGCATAAAACAAGGGATCAGTGCCAACGTGCACCCGCATAAGTTACGCCACTCCTTTGCTAGCCATTTATTAGAGTCCAGTGGTGACCTGCGCGGTATCCAGGAAATGCTCGGGCACAGTAGCTTGTCGGCCACGCAAGTGTATACGCATGTCGATTTTCAGCATCTTGCCAAGGTGTACGATCAAGCCCACCCAAGAGCCAAGCAAAAAAAGCCTTAGCCAAGCGATATGTGATTGGGTTCACTCAGGCACAGCTTTTCGCTTACAATAAAAACATTGTTGTCCAACTTAACCGTGCACTATGCGATTCAATCGAGCCATCACACCTATTAAAGTCTTAAGCTTTGACCTAGACGACACACTTTACAATAACCACCCTATTATTCTCGGTGCAATCAAAGCCATGCACAGTTATCTGCAAGCCATCCCTGAATGGGCAGCCAAAGGCGGTGACTACTGGCTTGAGTGCAGACACCATATTGGTGAAACACAACCGCACTTACAAAGCGATGTCACACAATGGAGAAAAGTTGCACTTGCTTATGGTTTGTCACAATTAAACTTAACAGCGGAAGAGATCACACGACATACGCATGGTGCCTATCAGGCATTTGCTGACGCCCGAAGTCAGATCACGGTTGCTGATTCTGTACTGACTCTGTTAGATAACTTAGCCCAAAAATACACTTTAATTGCCATCACCAATGGTAATGTCGAGGTCGACAAATTTAACTTAGCTGGCGTATTTAAAAAGGTATACTTAGCAGGGCCAGATGGTGAAGCAAAACCAAGTGATGCCCTTTTTCAGCGCGCCTGCCGTGATTTAGACATAGTGCCTGCACATATCTTACATATTGGCGATAGTTTAGATACCGATGTACAGGGCGCGAACCATGCTGGCTGTCAAAGCGTATGGTTAAATAATCAAGATACCCCCTATGGCTACAAGGGCCTTGCGGATATTGAAATTTCAGATATCCACCAGCTTCAAGCGCTGTGTTAAGCATCAACTAATGTGCTCAAATAACGATTACTTAACCAAAAGGTACCTTTATTTGGGCACTGTCAATTCGCGATTAGTCTGCTAAATTTGCATTCACAGTATAGATAACGTACTAATATTGGCTTTCAAATATAAAAACACAGAATCGGAAGTCATTATGTCATCTCACGAAGCAGCTTCTGCTGAGTCACCGGACAACAAGTTAGACACGGGTTTTTTCGGTCATCCACAAGGCCTCTCAACCCTATTTTTCACTGAAATGTGGGAGCGTATGAGCTACTACGGCATGCGTGCCTTGCTGGTCTTATTTATGACCGCAAGCCTACAAGAAGAAGGTCTTGCCTTCACCGTTGCCACAGCAACCGCGATTTATGGTTTGTACACAGGCGCAGTGTATTTCCTCGGCCTACCCGGCGGTTGGATAGCTGACCGCCTGCTTGGTGGTCAACGAACCGTGTGGTATGGCGGTATTATCATCATGCTCGGGCATATCGTGCTCGCTATTCCAGCCCAAAGTACGTTTTTCATCGGCCTCATTTTAGTGGCCATGGGTACAGGCTTATTAAAGCCCAATATCAGTGCCATGGTCGGCCAACTATACAGCAGTGAAGATGTGCGCCGCGACAGTGGCTACGCCATTTACTACATGGGCATTAATATCGGCTCGGTAATTGGCTACATGGTGTGTGGTTACTTTATGGAAAATGTCGGTTGGCACTGGGCCTTTGGCGCGGCGGCCGTGGGTATGGCAATCGGTCTTGTTCAGTATCGCATGACGCTTGGCAACATTGAAGGTGTCGGTGACAAACCAAGTCACCCATTATCGCCCGCTGGCAGTAAAAATGCGTGGCTTGCAATCGGCGCTGTTCTAGCAGCAACCGCCGCGATTGTCGCACTGACTTATGCCGGTGTGATCGTCATCGAACCTGTTACGCTTGCACAATATGTTGCTGTTGCCTTTACTGTGATTTTCCTTGGCTATTATGGCTATATTTATTTTGCGGGCGACCTTGATGAGGGTGAAAAGAAAAAGCTATGGGCACTGTTTTTAGTCTGTGTGGCATCAGCGTGTTTTTGGTCCGGCTTCGAGCAAGCTGGTTCCTCTTTAAACCTATTTGCACAAGATTATACTGACCGAGTGATCGCTGGCTTTACCGTCCCAACTGCCTGGTTCCAATCTTCAAACTCATTCTTCATCATTATTTTATCGCCTTTCTTTGCCGCACTTTGGATTAACCTTGCCAAACGAATGATCACCCCTTCATACAGCCTTAAATGTGCAATTGGTCTGATCATTATGGCAACAGGATTTATTGTGATGTTTTTCGCTTCTCAATACGCGGCACAAGGCTTAAAAGTAGCGCCAATGTGGCTTATTACGACTTACTTCCTGCATACCGTCGGCGAGCTTTGCCTAAGCCCTGTGGCATTAAGTGCGGTCAGTAAATTATCACCAAAGCGCTTTGCAGGCCAAATGATGGGGATATTTGTACTGACTTACTCTATCGGTAACATCATTTCAGGATTACTGGCGGGTAACTTTGACCCAGAGCAAGTAGATCAAATTCCAAACCTTTACCTACAGATCAGCTTGTTTGGTATCGGTGTCGGTATCCTTATTTTGCTATTTAGTTTTAGAGCGAAAATTTGGGAAGGCCAAACGCAGCAACCTACCGCTTAACTTCATAAGCAGATACGGCACGAGAATGACGTGCCGTATCCTACCTTTCTTGGCTTTTATCTTTTATTTCACCGCATTTCCTCTTCTGTACGTGCCATGCTAGCGTTAAGATAAACAGGTGATAAAAAAGATGAGAAAACAATGAATAAAATTGTCGTTACAGGCGCTACTGGATTACTCGGACGCGCACTAGTTAAAATACTGTCCCAATCAAATAACGTTATTGGCACAGGGTTTAGTAGAGCTAAGCCTCCCATCGAGCAACTTGATTTACATGACCAAGCAGCCATAACCACATTTTTAGATACTCATCAGCCTAATGTTTTGGTGCATGCAGCTGCAGAGCGTAAACCCGACATTTGTGAAAATGATCATCAAGCTACGATAGCGTTAAACGTTCAAGCTGCAGAGTTTTTAGCACGCCAGTGTAAGGACCGAGACATTCAATTTGTGCTGATCAGCACTGATTATGTATTTAATGGACAGTCAGCGCCGTATAATGAAAACGCCCAGAGATCGCCCGTGAATTTTTATGGCCAAAGTAAAGCACAGGCAGAGCAAGCTGTTTTGGCCGTGAGCCCACAACATACCATTGTAAGAGTACCTGTTTTATATGGTGATGTAGAATACTTAGCCGAGTCAGCGGTCACCGCCATTGCTGAGCAAGTACTGAAAAATCACAACAGTGCACATGACGACTGGGCGGTGCGTTTTCCGACACATGTAGAGGATATTGCCCTGACTCTGAACAATTTACTCGCTCAAACACGTGATAAGCACAGCGGGATTTTTCATATCTCAGGAAATCAATCAATGACCAAATACGATATGGCCGTTCATATCGCCAAGGTATTAGATATTGATACGAACGGGTTAGAAGCACTGCCTGAGCCTTCACAAACGGCAGCAAGACCCTATAACTGCGCACTGCAAGATACACGGTTGAATACCATGGGCATTATACATCAACGTGATTTTGCCACGGCACTCGCCAAAGTGCTCAGTCAGCATACAAGTTAATTACTTCAAAGGAGCACATGGTTATGCGGTATTTACTTCAACTTTTACTGATGTGCTCTATATCCCTCAATGTCTATTTGGAGTGGCAGCGCCCAGAGTCTGTTTTAAAGAGACTTTTACGTACTGATAATAAGGCGCCCCACACAATATTGGCCATGAATGACGCCTCGATGACCGCGCCTTCAACCAGTGCAGTATCAACAGCAATTAATCCATTAGCTTTAGCCAAACAACACTTTAATCGCGGTGACATATTGACCGCCATTGCACTTTGGGAAAACACGCCGAATCCACTCTCGCACATACAACAGGTGCATGTTTGGCTGAGGCGATTAGGAGAAGGGCTAGATCGTCAAAGTACTCAGCAGCGGTCTGATATCTTGTTATTTGTACAACGAATTTTAGCTTTAAAGCCCAACGACTTTATCGCTTTGCAGTTAGAAGCCGATGTTTATCTTGCTCTTGATGAGCACAACGAAGCCATATATAGATACCTCAAATTACTCCACCTTTACCCTGAATATACACAACTGCAAGATATTCTCACGCAATTAATTGCACAGCAGCTAAAGCAACTTAAAACACAAAGCAATTGGCATGAAATCATTGACCAAGGCCAGATATGGCTCAGTGAACAGCCCAACAATATGGTTATTGTTGCAGCCATCGTTGAAGCGCATCTGGCGCTTAACAATACCGTAGAAGCAGAGCTATTACTCGCGCAACTGAGTACTCAGCAGTTACAGCACCAAGCCATTGCAAAGCTTAAATCTAGACTTGATTACGCGACGCAACAAGTTGAGCGCATTCCACTCGCACGCCACGGTGAACATTATGTATTAAATGCTAAAATTGCAGGTCAAGATATTGCATTAATGATAGATACTGGTGCGAGTGTCACCGCCTTAACCGCAGCACAATTTGAACAGCTCGCCTATGATGTTGATTATATCAATTCAAGGCGTGTCAGCACTGCTAACGGCATTACAGAAGTCCCCTTTTACCAGAGCTCGGGTATCCAGATTGGCACCAAACAAAAAACCCCATTCGAATTTGGTGTGATGGAACAATCACATTATGGGCCTGGGTTATTAGGGATGAATTTTTTGCGCCATTTTGAGTTTGAGATAGATCAGCACAAAGCGGAGTTGATTTTAAAACCGAGGTAAGCGACTAAGAATAAAAACCGGAGAGCTAACTGGATAGCCGCTTATTCATAAAGGTCAGCTCAAGTGGTGCAGCTAAGCACGCCATCTCGGTAACCTGGTCCACTTCAACCCCATTGCTAGAGACATGTACAATATCAAAACAAGTCGACATGCGATCAATAAAGGCTTCAACTTGGCACGTACTATCAGGTAAAGGTGATAACTCAATCGTCACCACACTGAGCATATCTTGTAATGAAATAATATCCTCAAGCAAATGAGATTGCTCACAGCCCATCGTGATATTTAACATGGTCGCATTGTCATCTAGCGTGCCATAAACAGCAATCAAGGTTTCCAAACTAATGTCTAACTCATTGGTTTGATTGCTCACTCGACGACGCACTAAACGGGTATGACTGCTGTAGAAGGTATAAAGCAATACTTGATTGAGTATCGTCTGCGCATGCAGTTTGCTTTGCTTTAATTTGCCCATCAAAGCGCTGTGCAATGACTTCAAGCCACTGCCGAATGCTTCACTCAGCACAGATGATAAGCTCAGCTTATGATCGACCGCCACCACTTTACAGTCAGGGTTTAAGGCCTGAAACGCTCTATCGAAGCGCCAATTATCATTTACACCCAATGACAGTAACGTTTTCGTTTTTGAAATTGCACGAGCGGGGATCAGGTGACCACGTTCGTGTGGTTCACCTACTCGTACAAGATCACTACGCTGACTTAAATGCCGCTGTAATTTATTGATCTCCACAACAAGTAACACCAAGTTAACCCAAGTTACATTAAGTGTAACCCCAAAACGCATGATTGTTTTAATAAAGTGTGAAAAAAAATAAAAATGAAGTTATTTATAAAAATGAATGACGCGCACTTTAAAAATAAAAAACTTAATAGGCAATAACTTACAAAAAATAGATAAATATCAGTATTCAATATTATCGTATAGTTTTTATGTCGAAAATATGTAAAAAAGCACACATTGTTTCAACATTAACCTAATACAGCTTATTATCGCCGAAAGGGACTTCAAGCTGATTGCTGCCTTGTCTCAGCGGTTGACCAATCATTTCGTCATAGGCGCTTTGATGGCGTAATGTCATTGCCTTGTATGGTAAATGTTGAATTATCTTTTGCAGTGCTAACGGGTTGTGAGCCTTGATGGCATGTCCTTTGGCATCCACCACTACATATTCTGTGTCTCCCAAACACACCGTTAGTTGATACAGCGCCTGCTCGAGCGAATTAGCAACAAATTTATCTATCATGGGTTTATCTGCAAGCGCAGCGAGCGTGATTTTCATTTTTAGCCTCCAAATTAACCTTATACGTAAGATTTCATCGTCAGGTTTAGTGCCAATACATATGCCAATAATTTTGCTATCATGCCAGCCAGCCTTGTTACTAAAAAATGCCTATGAGCGAACCAATTAATCACCCTCCCATGCGCTTAGCTAAGTACCTCAGCCACTGTGGTGTCTGCTCAAGGCGTCAAGCATCGAGACTCATCGAGCAAGGCGTAGTGCAAGTCAATGGCCGCCCAGCCAATCATATTGATCACGTCACTGAGCAAGACGAAATACACGTCGAAGGCAAAAAAATTACAGGACTGGCACCTAAACTCCTGTTTATGTATCACAAACCTGTAGGCGTAGACTGCAAACTAAATGAGCAAGACCCTGCAAGTTTAGTGCATCACCTACCAAAGGGCGCACGTGTTTATCCGATAGGTCGATTAGACAAAGATAGCCGTGGCTTACTGCTGCTGACCAATGATGGAGAATTGTGTCATGCACTGATCCATCCGGACCAACATCAAGAGAAAGAATATAGAGTGACCGTTGATAGAGAAATTGATGAGAGTTTTTGCCAAAAAATGTCGCAAGGAGTGCCTGTAGATGGGCAGCTGACGTTACCCTGCTCAGTCAAGAAAGTCGCCAGCAAGACCTTTATCATCATTTTAAAACAAGGCCTCAATAGACAAATAAGAAAAATGGCAAAATACTGCGAACGTCGTGTTGTCGACCTACATCGAACTCGTATCGCTAACCTAACGCTTGACGCACACGCATTACCCGAGGGGCAATATCGTCAAATCGCCATCAGTGATTTGACCTTGCAAGCATCTCAGTGACAGTTACAAGCACATCACTATCATGGCAATAGGGCAAAGTATGCCAACTGTCCAACTCAGAGAACGCAGTAGATCCAAATCCGTCCAATAAAACACACAGTACAAACAGCGCGCAATAATATGCGCGATAGCCAAACTTTGAATTGCACTGCCTGTAGCCCCTGTAGAGAGGGTAACAGCAACAGCGACTCCAAACACAATTAAAGACTCAAAACAGTTATAATGTGCCGCCACAGCACGGGCACCCAATCCAGATAACTGACCTTGCTGAGCTCTGGGCTGCTTGTTGTCATAGCCACCCGCTTTATTGGCCGCAATGATAATCGGTACCTTAGCTACATACGGCAAAATCACCGCAATTAACACACACATAATAATGACTGCCATAGTCACTCCTGAAGTTTGAACTAGGTGCTATTTATTCTCGTTTTATCATCAAGTTGAAATACACATTAGGTCAGATAATGTACAGACATTTAGGCGGGAAATAAAGCCACTCCAATACACGTCAGTGGCTTTATGAGTAACATCGAACACAGTATAGGCAATTTGTAAAAATAGCACACTGCGACAGATTGTCGCAGTGTGCTCGTCCCCTGGTGATATGTTCAACATCACGAAAATTCATTATGATTCAGCACTATAAAATAGTAGTTTAATAAAAAACTCATTTATTCAAGGTTAATTATGGGGTGGATTTTATTTACCTGTCTTGCCGCTATGAGCCAAGCTTGGCGCAATGCGCTGCAAAGTAAGCTAAGCCAACATGCCAGCGTAAGTATGGTGACGCTTGCTCGATTTATCTTTGCTACCCCAATTGCAGGTTTGTATTTATATATCTTGTATTTATTTGAGCCCGCCCCCTCACTGTCCCCTTCACAACCGCTTATCATCTACATACTCGCGGCAAGCTTTATGCAAATCATTGCCACCGCATTAATGGTCATATTATTCAAACAAAAAAACTTTGCAATTGGCGCAGGGCTGGCAAAAAGTGAAGCATTAATGGCCGCGATATTAGGCATGCTATTTTTTGGTTCGGCACTGACATGGTTAGGCTGGATAGGCGTGCTTATCGGCGGCGCTGCCGTATTGCTACTCAGTGGGTTTAGCTTTAAACAGTTCAATCTCAAAACCGCCTGCCTCGGACTGTTATGTGGCACCTGTTTTGCGCTAACTTCGTTGTGGGTGAGAGAGGCTTCTCTTGCATCTGGGTTGCCATTTCCACATAGCGCAGGTTGGGTTTTACTCTGTGTCCTAAGCTGCCAAACACTTATTCTGTCACTATATACCAGTATTACAGAACCTGAGGCGTGGCAGACGCTTAAAACGCACCTTCCCATGGTGTTACTTATTAGCATAAGCAGCTGCATCGGCTCTATTGGTTGGTTTAGCGCAATGAGTCTTCAACATGTCGCCTATGTCAAAACACTGGGGCAAATTGAAGTCTTTTTTACCCTCTTGATTGCCGTATTTTGGCTCAAATCACCACCTAAAAAACGCGATACATTCGGTCTTTGCTTAATTGCTTTGGCAGCCATAATGGTGATGATGGGTGATATACTCTGAGGTAAAAATACCAAGACACAAGCCACAGTTGAGAGTCCACCAGCAACAATTGTCCAGCTGGTGATCCTTCTCCTATACTCAACTAATCATCAAAGATATATGAGCATGGTGTGGCAACACGTCAACATTACTTCAGTCAACCAGACAGCGTCGAACAAGTTAAAATTCGGCTCTTCAAACAGCTGGCTTACTATTGTTTAGGGCTCCATTGCTTACTATTGGTGTTGTTCTGGTACTGTGACATTCTGATATTAGCCGTGGTCAATATCGGCAGTGTTATCGCTTGGTCACTCGGCATCAAACTACTACATCAGAATAAGAGCCATCTGGCCTTGCGGCTATTTTGCGTGGAAGTCACGCTACACTCTATTTTTGTTTGCGCCACATTAGGCATGGACTATGGATTTCAGTATTACCTCTGGACAATCGCCAGCCTGATCTTACTCGATTACCAACTTAAGCTTAAAATCGCTTCAGCAATGGCTTTGATGCTTATTATCACCTTTGCACTTTTATTCGAGTTATTTGGCAAGGTGAATAGCCAATTTTTATTTAGCGAACTGGCGCCTTTCATCCATTTCATCAACGTGCTGATCTGTGCCATACCTAGTATTTACACCATTGGCCATATTCGTGAAGTGACCTTCTCCAACCGTTATCAGCTTGCACAACTGGCCGCCAAAGACCCTTTAACGAGTTTATTTAACCGTCGCTATGCTAAAGAGCTGATAAACAACGCACAAGAAAATTGTGTCAACACGTCACAACAATTAACCATCATCATGGCGGATATTGATCATTTTAAAAACATCAATGATAAATTTGGCCACGATATTGGTGATGATGTTTTGATTGAAGTTGCGCTAAAAATTAATAAATATACACAAGAGTCTGATATTGCAGTGCGCTGGGGAGGCGAGGAGTTCTTGCTGGTATTAGTTAACTGCGATTTACACCATGCACAAGAACGCGTGGAATGCCTGCGACGTGATATTGCGCAACATATATTTCATGCTCATGATTTACAGGTGACCATGAGCTTCGGCATAGCGCAGTGGTCCCCAGCTCTGCCATTTCGTATCGCCGTCAAGTTAGCCGATGATGCGCTTTATATGAGCAAAGCGCAGGGGCGAAATCGTACTACAAGCGCCCCATTAAAAGCCGTATGACAGAGCGCTTGAATGGGGCTTTTCTTATTTAGACAAGGTTATCGTATGCCTTATTTCACTGGGCAGTAACGGCGTCAATTCACCTTGTGCATAGGCATCAAAACCACTGCGATAATAAGGCGAAAGCGGGTGACCACTTTGACCCCCAGCCACTGTCATCACGGCATTATTTAAAAATCCAGGCTGCGCAATAAAGCGCTGTGATGCCCCAAAACGCTTTCCTTGCACTGCTGGCATAAAGCTATCGCCAAAACCTGGGACTGCAGGCATGTCTAAAAACCGACTTAAAAAAGGCATCTGCTGACTAAATGGATGTTGCACTGTAAGCATATTGACGTTACCCCATGTCCAGTTCGCCATATTACTGCCAAAACGTGCTGTCAGCTTTTGCTGCGAATGAGAAAAAGCAGCCTCAAGTAAATGCTGCCAATCTGCATGCTGTGCCAACCAGCTTGTTGGTTTAGACGCCAATAGCTGCCAAAGTGCGGGCTCAAAATACCGAGATAAGTGACTGAGCGTCTCATCTTGCGCATTTAAAGAGGACTCAATGGGGCTAAATACGGTGTCAATCACGCCCTTTCTAAAACGCTTCACCAAGGTGTAGCCTACTGAGTCACTGCATGCACAAGCTTGCCAATCAGCCAAGTAATCTAGGATTTGTTGTTGATCTGCTAAAGGGGCCTGAGAGTTTGTTAGGGTTTCAACCAGCAGTTCATGCCACGGCAGTAGAAAACGCGCTTCATTGTCTAACTGTAACTGATTAAAGCTGGCTTCACTAAATTGGCTATCAGCCAATAATCTATCGCGGATCTGTACCGCACGCGCGCCAAGTGCGTATCCCCCATCACCAAAACGACGGTGCTCCAGTGCCGACATAACACGTGAATTCGCCGTCCATAACTTACCATTATCAGGGTTAATCACTTGTGGCCGAACAAGTTCATTTTGCTGCCATAAGGGTAACTCAGCGCGATTAGCCGAGACCGCCAAATCACTCGGAAACACCCGCGATGGCAAGGCACCAATAGGACGCCACGCGGCATTGCCCTGCTTATCAACCACCATTAAGTTCTGTACTGGAATGCCAACATGCGGGGCGATATTCAGTGCTTGCACCACAGACTCTGCGGTTTCTAGCTGCAACAAATTTAAATTAACCGCATAAGGCTGATGCGCTACCCACTGCAGCGCATACTGCTTACCGTTAAACGCCTTAACGGGACCAAATCTACTGAGCGACAAAGTATAAGTATGCACTTGGCCATTTGGTAATTTAATCTCTTCATTTATGCTTTGCAGAGGCGCTTGCTCAGACAACTCTATCCAATCTGCGGTGTCTAGGTAACCATTAGTAAAACCCCAAGCAATTTTGTCATTACTGCCCACCACAATTGCGGGCACTCCAGGTAAGCTTACCCCAGTCACAGTAACTGGCTCGGCAGATTCAGTTTGATAGTTCAATTGGGCACGGTACCAGATTGAGGGCACATTGAGGCCAAGGTGCATATCATCAGATACCATGGCAGCCCCTGTTGACGTTAAGCTACCCATCACAGCCCAGTTATTACTGCCAAATAAAGGGGCTTCAGCAATGTGAGGGATCTGTTTAACAGACAAATTTTGCTTATCTAGGGTTGGAATAGGCACAGCAGGCATGGCGAGTAGACTACCATCTAGCGCAGCCTGATATTGACTCGGCTGCAATATGAAATCAACCATCTGCTGACCAAACTGCTCGGCAATATGGATTAAAGTTTTATCTCGTTTAAACGTGGCTGCCTGCAAGTCTAAATACATGCTAAAAATGACCAGCAATGAGTCAGCTGGCTGCCATGGACGCGGCTCAGTGCCCAACAGTAAATATTCAAAACTCAACATACCGGCTTGCGCTCGGCCTTCATTAACGCCCTGCGCATATACCTCGAGCAAGATACGCTCCGCCTTACTCATTGCTGCAATAATCTGCTCACTGCGCTGGCGAAATTGATGGAATCTCAGCGATTTATCAAGCTCGAGTGCGCCTTCCCCAAATAGCTCACTAAGCTCTCCTGCTGCATTTCGTCGCAACAAATCCATTTGAAAAAAGCGATCTTGACCATGGGCATACCCTAGAGTAAAAGCCGCATCTTGGCGGCTTTTTGCCGTGATCACGGCCTGCCCAATACCATCTCGACTCAACGTACTTGGCGCTGTTAGAGACTGACTTTTTGCATGCCCATCCAGCGCGGGCAAACTCAACGAGAGCACACCATAAATCATTGCAGTCACAGCGAGTACCCCTATCACCGCAATTGAAATACCTATCTTTAACCATTTCAGCATATACCTTCCTTTATTTGAGTGAGCGAGTACCTGCGCCCCTAAGCCATAGAGCAACTTGCCCCTCAGTTATAGCAAGTCAATGAAGCAGATTCAAAAACACGTCAACATCAATCAACCTATCATGCTTTTTTTGCAATTCATTTAAAGCACTTTGGTTTGGCGACTTTTTAGCAAGCCAACTATAGTTATCATATTCATGGAACCGACAGACCAGACATGCAATCAGAGAATGTTGTGCCGCCAAGGAAAGCTATCTTATCAAAGCTCGGAGTGCTCATACTGTTAACTGTGATCATTGCCACAGGATGGTATGTCGATCGAGTAAATTATAAACACCTCATTGAAGTTCAAAAAAACCGCACTTACGAGCAAGTGAATGTATATCGGACACGAATCGAAGGACAGTTGGCTGCCAATATTCAGCTCGTTCGGGGGCTTGCAATTGCATTGGGTAATGAACAAACCCTGACCCAAGAAAAATTTGCCAAGATCGCTGCACCTCTCTTTGAAACCGATGAGGTGTTACGCAATTTGGGCGCCGCCCCAGATATGATATTAAAATTCATCTATCCGCTAGAAGGGAATGAGAAAGCCCTTGGGTTAAACTATCGTACCCACCCCACCCAACGGATCGAGGCATTGCAAGCACAGCGAACCAGTGAGATTGTATTGGCAGGTCCACTAAAACTCTTGCAAGGTGGAGACGCCCTCATAGCGCGCGTACCTGTTTATGATGCTGATCGTCAATTTTGGGGGCTGCTTTCTGTAGTCATTGATATGCAAAAACTGTATCAAAATACGCAGCTCAGTGAACTTGAAGACAGCTATCAAATCGCCATACGCGGACAACATGCCCGTGGTACAAAGGGCGCCTATTTTTATGGTACAAGTGATATTCAGCAACTTAACCCATTAACCTTTGAAATTAACGTACCATCTGGCTCTTGGGTACTCTATGCAGCACCTCGGTTTGGCTGGTCTGGAGAAGAATCAGCCCTGTGGCCATTTCGTCTTGCATTACTCACTATTGTGATCATTTTTATGGTCGCCTTTGTCTTCTTTACACGACTATTAAAACAACTCGAAGATCAAGCAAATTCACTGACCAGTATGGGATCTTTGGCAGAAGTCGGTGCTTGGTCAGTCGAGCTCAGCAGCCATCATATTAACTGGTCTACCGTTACACAGCAGATTTTTAATGTACCACCTCATTACCAACCAACTTGGATGGGCAGTACCGAATTTTTCAAAGAAGGCGCCCAAAGAAAGCGTTTTCAAGACGCCATGAGCTTAGCAATCAAAAACGGGAAAAGCTTCCAAGGTGAATTTTTAATCGTCCCAAAAGACAGATCGCCTTGCTGGGTTCTGATCAAAGCTCAAACGAAAACATCCGGTCGTAAGACCCTTGAAGTGTTTGGCTCTATTCAAAATATTCATCAACGTAAAACCATGGAAGTTGAACACGAAAAGGTTGCTAAAAATAATGAATTATTGGCACAACTCAGCACACATGAAGCCATTTTAAATAGCCATATAGATCGTGCTCAAGAGCTTTGTATAGACACCATTTGCCAAGGCGTTGGGGCGACACGAGCCAGTATTTGGCTGTTTAATGACGAGCAAACCCATCTATATCCTGCTTGCTTTAGCAATACTAAAAAGGACAGCTTACAACACTATCCACCATGGCGCAGAACATCTCAGGCCGCTTTATTTAATGCTTTAATAAGTAGGCACACCATTGAAGCCTGGTCAGCCAAAAGCCATTCGGTCACGCGTGCGATCAATGAGCAATATTTATCCCCATTCGAGATCGATGCCATTGTATTTGTTCCTATTTTCTTTAAGGATACCTTGTACGGCGCATTAACCGCAGAGTTTAACACTGCTTATCCACAGTGGACGCAAAGTGACAAGCGATTTTTAAAAGCCATCGCAGCCATGCTCGCGAGCCTGTTTAGCAGTCAACAGCAACAGCAAGCACAACATCAAGCTGTGATAGAAAAAGAACTAGCCGAGCAATCAGCCAAAGTAAAGGCATCCTTTTTAGCCAGTATGAGTCATGAAATACGTACGCCGATGAACGGCATTTTAGGCATGCTTAATATTCTTAACAGCTCAAACTTAAATGACGGGCAAAAACGCCACGTCACGCTGGCGCAAAGCTCTGCAGAGTCTTTATTGACCATCATTAACGATATCCTCGATTTCTCTAAGATCGAAGCAGGGAAAATGTCGATTGACACTGTGCAATGCGATCTCATTCAAATTATCAGTGATTGTTTTGCTGCCTTTGCGCCGAAGGCCATTGATCAGCATACCGAGCTGTTCCTCGATAGTCGTAATATGCAGTATCAATTTGCCAATACAGATCCCCATCGCTTAAAGCAGATATTAAATAATTTGATCAGTAATGCCATTAAATTCACTGAAAACGGCAAGATAACCTTGACTTGCTACACTGAGCAAAGCAATCAAAATACGCGCCTTTGGTGCAGCATTGAAGATACCGGCATTGGGATCAGTAAGGCGCAGCTAGATAAAATATTTGATTCTTTCACACAAGCAGATCCCTCCACAACGCGTAAGTTTGGTGGCACGGGGCTTGGGCTCACCATTGCAAAACAGCTGTGCGAATTACTTGGTGGCGCTTTACATGCGTACAGCAAGCTCTCCGTGGGGAGTACCTTTACTTTTTATATTGAACTACAAGATGCGCAACCCATAAAAGCGATCGAAAGTACCAGTGATTACCTACTCATTATCGATCAACACCCACAAACTGAGCTAAGTGCCAGACATATGCTCAATGCATGGCGAGTTCCGACAGAGCATTTTTTAACCATCCCCGATGCGCTAGAGTTCTGCGAATCACAAAGTAACACCCATCCAGCACTCATAGTAACAGCCACAGTCCTCACACAGAGTTCCGAGTTGATTTCTCAAGCTTTATTCTCATTTATCAAAAAACATCAACTCCACTATGCTATTTTGTGCCATACCCCAGATGAATTAGCGGCACTGCCAAAAGTGCATGAATGCAACACAGTGCTTGCCCCATTAACCCCTGCAACCGCACTGGCACTGGTGCAAAAACAGCACACTGCACAGCAGGAAAGCCAAAACATACACTTAAATTGTTCGGTGTTACTCGTTGAAGACAATAAAATCAATCAAACCGTGGCACTGAGCTTACTTTCGAAAATTGGGATCAAAGCAGACTGCGCCGCCAATGGTCGTTTAGCCATTGAACACTTACAAAAGACAGAGCAACCTTACGATATCATTTTGATGGATTGCCAAATGCCTGAAATGGATGGATACACAGCCACACAGGTTATTCGTCAAGGTAAAGGGGGCACACATCATAAAGATACTGTCATCATTGCTCTCACTGCAAACGCGATGGAAGGTGATGAAGAGAAGTGCCTTGCCGCAGGCATGGATGCGTATTTAAGCAAGCCAATCGATTTTGATTTACTGACAAAATCACTTCAAGAGTGGACCAGCACAACTAGGAAAATATCCTTAAATAGCATAGAGTAAAGCTAATTTAATGGTCTGAGCTTTGCGTGCGTACATTCAGTTTGTCACAATTAAGCGCGGCCACGTTTCATATTACGATACGATTTGAAAAGGGAAACTATGAAGCTCACTACCATAGAACAGCGCTTAATTGGCTGCCTACTAGAAAAAGAAACCACCACACCTGATCAGTATCCACTATCATTGAATGCACTCACCAATGCATGCAATCAAAAGTCCAATCGAGAGCCGGTACTTTCGCTGACTGAATCAGAGGTATTAGATGGCTTAGAACAACTTAAAACGCAGCGCCTAGTAATGTGTGACGAGGCATTATCGGGACGTGTGACTAAATATACACACCGCTTTTGTAATACAGAATTCAGTAGCTTACAACTAGACGAGCAACAACGTGCCATTGTTTGCTTACTGTTGCTTCGCGGCCCACAAACACCAGGGGAGTTGCGAACCCGCAGTGGTCGCTTGGCTGAATTTAGCAATGTCAGTGAAGTTGAAACGGCACTCACTCAACTGCAAGAAAAAGAACTTGTGGTGAAACTAGAGCGTGAGCCTGGCAAACGCGAAAGTCGCTATCAACATTTATTTGGTGATGCACCAGAACCACAAACGTCAACACAGGGTGATATCAATAATCCAAATGAACTAAATACGTTGCTAGAGGAAATAAATCAGTTAAAAGCCGAGCTTAACGCCATAAAGCAACATCTTGGACTTTAACTAAAAACATCATTGCCCAGAGACTTGTGGATCAATTACACTATTTGTGAAGAAAATAAATAGGCCTGAGGATATTCAATGCGTGACGCAATAATTGCCGAAATGAAAGTTAAACCTAGCATCAACGTGACAGAAGAGATCACACGTCGCGTTCAGTTTATCAAGCAGCGTTTGCTATCTGCACACTGCACAAGCCTTGTTCTTGGGATCAGCGGTGGTGTTGACTCTTCAACTTGTGGTCGTCTTTGCCAACTAGCAGTTGATGAATTGAATCAAGCCCATCCTGATAAATCTTATCAGTTTATTGCAATGCGACTGCCTTACGGTGTACAAGCCGACGAGGATGAAGCGCAGCTAGCGATGGACTTTATACAACCTTCGAAGCGACTGACTGTCAATATCAAGCCAGCTGCAGATGCCATGCATGAGCAGGCTATGCAAGCGATGACTGACGCGGATCTGACGCTACCTCAGCAGACCCAAATTGATTTTGTTAAAGGTAACGTGAAAGCAAGACAACGTATGGTTGCACAATATGAGATTGCAGGTTTAAGCGCCGGTCTTGTAGTTGGCACGGACCACAGCGCAGAAAATATCACTGGGTTTTATACTAAATTTGGTGATGGAGCCTGTGATTTAGCACCGTTATTTGGTTTGTCAAAGCGCCAAGTGCGTGCACTTGCCGCACAATTGGGCGCACCTGCGCAGCTCGTCGATAAAGTACCTACTGCTGATTTAGAATGTGACCGACCAGGTCTGGCTGATGAAGATGCACTCGGATTGAGCTATGACAACATTGATGACTTCTTGGAAGGCCAGCCCGTTACACAAGAAGTTGAAGATAAGCTTGTTGCTATTTATCTGCGCACGCAGCACAAGCGACAACCTATTCCAACAGTGTATGATGAGCAAGCATAGGCACTGAATTTGTCTATAGATAGGGTGCACTTTGCACCCTTTTTTATTTTTGTATGGCAGAGCGCTCACTTTAACAAAAAAGTAACAAGGTGCTATGCAGTCAATGAAAACCCATGCTAAGTTAGTGATCACAAAGGCAACTCGTCCCGTATTAATTTGGCAAATGTGTCAGTGATGGTGCCATAAGCACAGCATATTCTGATTTTTTCACCAAGCTTATAGTCACAAGACACCACTTTTTAAGGAAACATAATGGCAGCCCCAATTTTAATTACAGGTGGAGCACAACGTATCGGGCTTGCACTTGCAAAGCACTTTATTTCTGCTGATATACCGCTGATTGTGACTTACCGTACACGACATAACAGTGTCGATGAGTTAGAGGCAAACGGTGTGACATGTATCCAAGTCGACTTCAATGAGCCAGATGCAATAGCGCAACTTGTAGAGAAAATAACAGAGCACACCAACGCATTACGTGCAGTCATTCACAATGCTTCAAGCTGGGACTGTGAAAAACTTAACCCTGATCATAATGCTTTGTTTGATAACATGATGCGTATTCATGCAAAAGTACCTTATTTGCTCAATATGGCCTTAGCACCTCTACTGCAAGCTTCAAATGAGGTCAGCGATATTGTCCACATCACAGACTACGTTGCAGAAAAAGGCAGCCCCAAGCACATAGCCTACGCTGCCAGCAAAGCCGCCTTAGACAACTTGAGCCGTTCATTTGCAGCAAAATATGCCCCAAACATTAAAGTCAATTCTGTCTCGCCATCGCTCATTATTTTTAATGAACATGATGATGAGGCCTATAAAGCAAAAACACTGCAAAAGTCTTTAATGGGTATTGAACCAGGATGCCAAGAAGTCATTGCGAGCATTGAGCTATTGCTCAATAGCAACTATATAACAGGTAGAACACTTGCCGTAGATGGTGGAAGACACCTCAAATAAGTTTAAGCGACGCGATAATTCGCTTGAACGCATCAGATAATGAATTGTGAGTCATATTATGCATGAAGATTTAAAAAACAGTTATAAAGAGATCATTAGCGCGGTAGGTGAGGATGTCGATCGCGAAGGCCTACTAGATACGCCCAAACGCGCTGCCAAAGCAATGGAGTATCTAACTCAAGGCTACCGACAAACACTGGATGAAATCACCAACAATGCCGTATTTTCATCTGATGCAGATGATATGGTCCTCATCCAAGATATCGAACTGTACTCAATGTGCGAGCATCACCTACTGCCTTTTGTGGGGCGTTGCCACATTGCTTACATTCCAAATGGTAAAGTGTTAGGCTTATCCAAGTTTGCTCGAATAGTAGACATGTTTGCTCGTCGTTTTCAGATCCAAGAGCAACTCACTCACCAAATTGCTAAAGCGGTTGAAGAAGTGACAGGCGCAAGAGGTGTGGGGGTCATTGTTGAAGCAAAACATATGTGTATGATGATGCGCGGTGTTGAGAAACAAAACTCGAAAATGCGTACTTCAGTCATGCTAGGTAACTTTAGAGAAGATGCAAAAACGCGTAACGAGTTTTTACAACTCGTAAAACACGGCTAGCTTGCAAGGATAGGCCATGATGCATAATGCAATTATCAATATAACTAACCTGAGACTACGTACTTTTATCGGATTTAACGAAGAAGAGCGTGAAAAGAAACAAGATGTTGTCATCAATATCGAAATACATTACCCAGCCGATACTGAGTGTGTGCAATTAGATGAAGTAGAACATGCGTTAAATTATAAAACGATCACCAAGTCAGTTATCAAGTTAGTAGAAAACGGGCACTTCTTATTATTAGAAAAACTCGTGGCCGATATCTTGGCACAATGCCATATTCACCCGGATGTTACGTTTGCACGCGTACGGGTAGATAAACCTCATGCATTGAGGTTTGCAGATTCCGTATCATTAACATTAGAGTGGCAAAAAAAGCGTAATATTGATTGATATTGGTAAAGCCTTATAGCGGCAACTGTAAGGCTTCACTTTAATTCAAAATAGCTCCAGTGCTAACGCTATCACCAAGGCATATCGCAACCCCTTTCCTAGGCTCACTAATAGCAAAAATAGACCGAATTTTATTCTAAATACCCCTGCAACCAGCGTTAAAGGATCGCCAATAACGGGCAACCACGCAAACAATAAGCTCACAGTGCCATATTTTTGAAAATGGCCGCGCGCTTTTTCTAACGCACTTGGAGATACTGGAAACCAACGACGGTGGCTTAATCTATCGACCTGAGTGCCTAAATAATAGTTCACGCAACTACCAAGCACATTGCCTAAAGTCGCACTCAACCATAGTAACCACAACAAGCCTGTTTGCTTAACCACCATGCCCGAAAGCAACAATTCCGATGACGCAGGTAGTAAAGTAGCGGCAATGAAGGCGCTAAAGAAAAGACTGAAATAAGCCATATATAAAAAACAACAACCCTGCCAAAAAATGCCCACCACAAAGCTTGCTAAGTGATGCAAAATACGCGTAAATAACGCCAGCCTAACATAAGGAAATACACAATGATAAAAAGTCTATTCACAATCGGCACAGCCGCTGCTTTATGTTTATCGATCAGTGCATGTGGCACCACAGAAGTGACACCAAACCCTGATTATGAAACCTACATAAGCCAAGGGGAAGTGTTTAAACACCTTTCCTTGACAGACATCCATGGTCAAACGGTTAATTTGCATGATCAATCAGCAAAAAAGTTAGTCATACTTTTTGCGACATGGTGCTCTGACTCCCAACGTCTGTTTCAGCAGCTCAATGCATCTAAGCTCATCGAGGACAAAACACTGACTATTCTAGCTATTGGTCGAGAAGAGAACACCGACACTCTCATGCAGTTTGCTCAAGAATATAATGTGACCTTTCCACTTATCAGCGATGAAAAACGCACTATATACAGCCGATATGCGAATAAAGGCGTACCTCGCCTAATACTACTTGATGAAAATAACCGTGTAGTTAACACTTTAATAGGCGAAACAGACAATATTATTGAGCAGGTCAAGTGGAATTAAATACAGATGTGGTCAGCATTTTAACGATGGCCAAAGTTATCCAAACCGCGGTTGCACCCGTTTTTTTATTAACGGGTATTGCCGCTTTTCTTGGGGTGTTATCTAATCGTTTAGCACGGATCACTGACAGGGCAAGGCTGCTTGATAGAAAGCTCAATGCAAACTTGGATGAGGCATTACACTTTACTTTCACACAAGAGATGCGTGCTTTATTAAAACGATCTCGCTGTATCCATGTCGCATTTAGTATGAGTGTGCTCAGTGCACTCATGGTGTGTGCTGTCGTCGTCTTGTTATTTATTTCCCATTTATATACCTGGGCACTTGGTGTGACAATTTCAAGCTGCTTCATCGCCGCGATGTTGCTCTTAATAGGCGCTTTTTTAGCGCTATTGGCTGAGGTCATGTTAGCGACACGCAGTATGCGACGCGGTATGATTTTCAAAGACATAGGGTAGTTAAATTACAATATTGACTAACCTCTAATGCCTTCAATAAGGTGAAAAACAAAACAAGGAAGGACAAGCCCCTCTTTTCACCATGCATTGTTACAGCTTTCACCACACATAAAAAAACACCGGCTAATGCCGGTGTTTTTCATTTTATGATTATCAACCTAAGTTGATATAAACAAATTACTTTTGCTTACGGCGACGTAGTGCAGCAAATGGTGCAGCAAGTAATGTTAACCAAGCTAATGAACCTGAATCATCATCGTCATCGTTGTCTTCATCAACATCAATCAAGCGAATCTCAACACGAACCGTATCTGAATACTTATCTTGTGCGTCTTTCGCTTTCACGTCAAAGCTGAACTGGCGGTCAAACTCAAAGTCTAGGTTACCAGCAACAAGTACTTGTCCTTGCTCATTTACAGAAACAAGTGCACTACCAGATACCATGAACTCAACAACATCATTGTCAAAGTCAGAGAAAGCAAGCTGACCAATCACTGTACCAATTGGGCTGTTTTCTTCGATATTGAAGCTCTGACCTTCGTCAATCATCGGCTTACCTTCGTACTCATCTTCTTCTACGTTGAATACGACAGTTACCGCTTCAGACTCTAAATCGTCAGCATCCACAGCAACCACAGTTGCTTCAATTGTTTCGCCTGCGTCGAAGTCTACTTCACCTACCACTGTGATTTGACCATCAGCATCGATTGCAATAGCGTCAGTGCCTTCAACTTTGAACTCGACAACATTGTCGTCTTGGTCCATAAACTCAAGCTGACCAATCACAGTGTCCGCTTCTGCGTTCTCTTGAACGTCAAACTCTTGGTCTTCTGCGATATATGGTGCTTTCTCTTCGTCTGTATCAATTTCGTTTGTAATGTTTACGGCAATTTCTGCTTCATCAGAAATGTTACCTTCAACATCAATCGCAACAACTGAAAGCGTCGCCATGTGACCAGCTTCATAGTCAAGCAGATCACCATTTGCAACTACTAACTCACCAGATTTAGACACAGTCACACCTGCGTGGTTGCTCGAACGCACTAGGAACTCAGAGATATCAACACTGCCTTCATGCTCAACAAGTTCAATTTGACCAAAAACAGTACCTGCTTCAGTGTTTTCAGCAACATCGAATGATGCTTCAACAATTTCAGGTGCAGGTGTTTCTGGCTCTGTTGGGCCTGCTAAGTTTTGCTCTGTAACTGCAGTCACAATGCCGTTGTCACTTGCGATAGCAAACGCACCAACTGCGTTAACATACGCTTTTTGACCAGGCTCTAAGCGAGTTACACGTTGACCTGATGCATCCTCTAACACTGCAGGTGCAAAGTTAGTGAAATTCGCAGTACCAGCGATAGAATCTGTTACTGACGAAATACCTAATTGATAGTTGTCATAACCAACTAACGCTTCAACACCAATGATTGTTTGCTGAGTATCGTTAGAGAAATTAGCTGCCGTTAAACCGATGATATCCGTACAGCCTGAGAAAGTAACAGTGTCTGTACCACTTTGATGATAACCAGCAGTTAAGAATGCCCAAGCTGGATTACCGTCAAATATAGGGCCACTTACCGTTCTCATACGACCAATGACTGCAGCACTTCTGCCCACATCATTATAGTTTGCTAACGCATAGTCATGAACACCATCATTATTGATATCAAGATTTATTTGATAACCTGCTTGACGGTGCATTAACAGTTCATCATCTAAGACAACTGACGCAGAGAAAACAGCACCAGAACCACACTCTTGAGATGCTGCGGCAGTAAATGTAACCCCTTTAATTGCGAAAGCCTCATCACCCTCTCCAGCTTCGCTATTCATAGCAACAAGCTGCTCTGTGTATATCGGCAGAGTATCGAAGCCAGTGTTAACTACGGCTAATTTGTTATCATCGTCATAGCTAAACTCTAGAGATTCAGCAGCTTTTGGTAGCACATGATAAACAAGGTGAATATCATGATCGCCGTCTGTCGACGCATCATCAAAGATAAGTGCACCGTCAAACTCTGACAATGTCAACGCAGTCGGTCTTGCTTTTTGACCATCATAATCTTGTGGATTTGGTAAATCCCATTCAGGCAGCTTGCTTGGGTCAATCGTAATAGTGACATCAAACTCGATAGCTTGACCTGCTGGTACCGTTACTTCTTCTGGATAATCCCAGCTTAGAGCGCCTGTTTCGTCATCATTAGCGTAACGCGCTTCTTTACGTAAGCTATACGTTTTCGCTTCATCTGAGAAGTTTTTAAGTGTTACCGTTTTAGTATAAGAAGTCGTCTCATCAAGTACGTCAAAACCGAATGACAATGCACCTTGGTTCGTATCAAACTCTTCTTGCGCAACCCAAGCAACCGCTTCTGAAGCAACCGCTTTTTCTACGTCAACCAAGCCTGCACCGATTAAACTGATAGGCGCCAATACTGACTCAGCTGAGACAGTTGTAGGTTCCATAATCACATTTAGGTTTGCTGTGTTCATCAGAACTGCTTTGATTTCTTCAGCATTTAACTCTGGTCTTGCTTCACGTACTAGAGCAACAGCACCCGCTGTAATTGGGCCAGAGAAAGAAGTACCTGTTGCGCCAGCTAGCTCGGTATACGTACCTGTAGCTGCAACTTGGATATTCACACCAGGTGCAGTAATTTCTGGTTTCAGTAAACCATCCATTGAAGGACCGCGTGATGAGAAATCAGCAACAGTATCAATCGCAAGGTGTGATTCAACACTAAAGCTGAACTCTGGCTGCTGATTTGTAGCAAGGATCTCTTTGATTTGCGTACCTACTGCTTGCTGAACAGAAATCGTAGGAATTGTTACCGCAGGGTTCGAACCACCTAGACCAGGCGCTTCACCTGGACCATTATTTGCGATAATAACGTAAGTAGCACCCTGCTCTTGGGCATTAAGTGCTTTCTCAGTGAATGCACATGAACCACGGTCAATCAGTACGGCTTTGCCTGTAAAGTCCATACCCGCGAAAGGATTTAAAAATACACCAGGGTTGTTTTGATCTTCAACTAAACAACCTTCTGGCGCTGCATCCGGATATACAATCTCAACATCATCGTTAGAAAACGCAAATTCACCTTGGAAGCCAAAGCCGGCAGTACCTACTTCAACACGATTGCCAGCAACTGTACCAACAGCAAACAGGTCATTAATCGTTGGGTGACCCATTGCACCGACAGATAGTGCATTTGGTGTCGTACTTGGGCCACCAATACGGAATGGGTTATTACCATCATTACCTGCAGAGATAACAACATTTGTGCCTAACTTAACGAACTTATGAATAAGGTATTGTGTACCGTCCATTTCAGAGGTCACAGTTGAACCGAATTCACCGCCCAGTGACATGTTAATAACGTCAACTCGGTCACTGATATCACCGTCACCATTTGGATCCATTGCAGCTTCTAATGCACCTAACTGAGCTGCAAACGGACAACCGCCGCCACAAACTGAATATGCATAAAGCTCAACATCTGGTGCGATACCTGTTACTGAGTGAGATACAGACGTACCGTGCGAAGACGCACCATCACCAGGGCTTGTTGGATCTGGGAAGTTAGGATCATTCTCTATCGGATCTGGGTCGTCACGTATGAAGTCATAACCACCAATAGCCTGACCTTGTGGCCATGTTACCGCTCTTGGATCTGACTGAGCTGCTTCATAAGCTTCTTTTGTGCCCTCACCACCAAATGCTGCGTGCGTGTAATCAAGACCAGTGTCTAGTACAGCAACTCTTTGACCTTCACCTGTATAACCAGACAAGTTTACTGGTGCGGCTTTGATGTAATCATTAGCATCGGCAACATGAAGCTCGTAATCACGAAGTGGTAGAATACGCGCCACATTTTTATTATTTTTAATTTTCGCTAGCGCTTCTGCTGATGCTTCAACGATTAAAGTAGATGCAAGTAGCTTAGTTGAGCCAACTACCTTAATACCCTCAACCTCTTCCACAAGCTGCTGAGTAACGTCTTGCTGTGCAGCTTCAATTGACGCATACGTGGCACGTGCATCACTAACAGAGTAGTTACCACGCTCCATGAGGTCAGCAGCCGTTTCTTGCTTTAAGACCACCATAAAAGCAGTAATACGTGTTTCTTGCTTTGCAGTTTGTGTAAATTTAGTTACATCTGTACTAAGTGCACGGACATGATTTTCTGCTGTCGCAGCGCCTGCTGTCGCTGTTGTCAGTGCGCCTGAAACAGCTATAGCTACCGCTGTCGCTTTGAATGAATACTTGGCCATAGTTTCCCCTAGGACTTTTTGTTTAATTTGGTGTTTATTTATAATTAAGAGAGTAGAATCACTCATCAATATAATGTGACTACATGGTTAATTGCAATAATGGAAACTCAATTAAGTTACATTTTTTAAACTTTAATTTTATTCAAGTTCACAAGTTATTGTTAATTAACAAAAAACACCTATGTAAACGAAAGTAAACAAACCATCGATGACACATATGTAAACACATGAAAAATCAGTACCCCAAAAAGCAACAAATTATTTTCATCAATTTTAACGCGTCTCGTTATTAGCCTAATAATCTTGCTAAATATATTAGAAACCCTTAAAAAGGTAGGGACTATTTATTTAAGGGGCAACGCATGAAGAAGTCATTAACATTATTAGCGCTGCTTGCAGGAATGAGCATGCAAGTAAACGCCAATACACTCTTTGAAGAAAAAGAAGACGCAATTGAATATCGTAAAGCGGCGTTTCAGCTCATCCGCTATCAAATCGGCGACATGGGTGACATGCTTAAGGGGAAAGTGCCTTTTGATGCCGAACGGTTCAAGCAACGCGCCCATAATGCCGCACAGCTTTCGAGCATGCCATGGGAGGCATTTGTTGCAGGCTCTGATAAAGGCGACACCAGCGCATTACCTGCAATTTGGAGCGACAGAAAGACATTTGACGAAAAAGCGTCTAAGTTTGCACAATATGCGCAAGAGCTCGCTACCGCTTCAGAATCTGGGGATAAAAAGGAGATAGCAAGTGCTTTTAGAAATTGGGCAAAAGGCTGTAAAGACTGTCATAAGTCGTTTAAAGATTAATTATCTTGCACGTCATCGATAATAAAAGAGGCGCAATTTTTTGCGCCCTGTTACTACAAAATCAATCGTCATAAAAATCAAAGTCATCATCCCCTAAATGCCTTCGCAATCTTTTTTGCTCAAGATAGTCATCTAGTTTTTTGCGCACTTTTTGCCGCTGCTGGTTCGCATCTTTCTCATTCAATGCACCCAGTTCATCTTGGTATTCATCATCCAGTGGATCATAGGAATATGTTTTACCCATGATGTGCTCCTATTTACATAAATAGCTCAACCTTTTAAACACGGATATCAGCTTACGCGTTGCCACGTCGGAGTCACAACCTAAACAGGCATACTCCGATTAATATCTTATTTAGCTCTAAACAGGTCACTTTTACAGTGAATGATTTTTATCGTTACGATGAAAAAAAACAATCAAACTAAATATTAATGAAAACAACTAAAACTTGGCTAAAACATTTAACAAACATTTTCTTCCACCGCCAACAAAAAACCATAAGTCATTGATTTATATTTAATTTTAAATATTGGCATTATCTTTGGTTATTATTTATCGTCATCAACAAAATAAGAGCTAAGCCATGAAAAACACAATTATTTCTCTCGCAATTTTATCTTCAACCTCCGTATATGCACACAATGATCATGATTTTTCGATTACCAATGACAATTGCCAAGTAGAGTTTCATAACAATGTTAAAATAACGCCTCAAGAAGTATTTATTACGCAAAGTGGCAATCAGCAAATGATGATCACGGCAAACGGTACGCTATATATAAATGACCAAGACATCCAAGTCACACCAGAACAGCAAAGAGCACTTGCACTCTATGCAGAAACATTGCGTGTAGAGCTACCAAAAGTCGCTGATGTAGCAACTGAAGCTGTCGGCATCGCCAGTGTCGCACTCGATGAGGTAGCAACGGCTTTTGATCTAAACAGCTTAGATGACTTATCTGGCTTATTAGACGAGCTCAACGATGAGGTCCACAATACCTTTTATCAAGAAGGGAGCTTTGTGATGGGTGAAGAAGTGATGTCAAACTTTGGTGAAAAGTTTGAGCATGAATTTGAGTCTCGTGTCGAAAGTGCGGTGAAAAGTGCTATGTTTGAGTCAATCGGTACCTTACTTATGTCCATTGGCTCTGAAATGAAACAAGCCAATGGTGACTTCAACACCTTTGAGCAACGTATGGAAAAACTAGGTGAGAGCATTGAGCAACGTGTTACCTTACAAGCTGAGCAGCTAGAGTCACGCGCAGAGTCGCTTTGCCATCAATTTGAAAAAATTGCGATACAAGAAGAAAGGTTATCCCAATCCATACCTACCCTTTCTGGGTACGCACTAATGCGATATTCGGCACAATAAATCTCTGATCTACGCATTAAGTGAGCCTTTATTTTGGCTGACTTAATGCAGTCGACACCATCTCTCCTAATTGCTTTAAACTCGTTTCATGTTTAGCCTGCCAAGGTAAACCAAAACTTAATCGAATACAGTTTTGAAATCGTTCAGTTGCACTAAATAACTGCCCGGGTGTTAGGCTGATCCCCTGCGCTATTGCTAAATTGAATAACACACCACCGTCCACACTTTTGTCCAGCTCAATCCAGACAACACAACCGCCCTTGGGGTCACTTATTCTGGTATTTTCTGGAAAATATCGACGAATACAACTCAGCATTTTTTGCTTGTTTTCTTGTAATCTCAAGCGCAACTTTTTGAGGTGTCTGTCGTACGCGCCTGAGACTAAGTAATCTGCCAAAACCCATTGATTCATCAATGAAGAAGAACAGCTTAATGCACGCTTAAAACGCCTTGCCCTTTGTGCATATCCAGGTGCTAACATCCACCCAATGCGATAACTTGGCGCGGCTGTTTTTGAAAATGAGTCACACGTGATAACTTGTCCAGACTGGGCGTAATACTGAATAGGCTTGGCACGGTATTGAGAAAAGTGCAAATCACCATAAACATCATCCTCAATCAAGGTCACATTATTCTCTACTAACATTGAAAGTAAACTTTGACGACGATGCTCAGGCATGACACTCCCCACCGGGTTATTAATACTGGTCGAACATATACACGCTTTAACATCGTGCTGAATAAGCGCCTGTGCCAAATCTTCAAGCCATAATCCATCATCTGGACAAACAGGGATTTCTAATGCACGTAGCCCTAAGTTTTCGATAAGCTCGATGATGCCAAAGTAGCCCGGAGATTCAATCGCCACTACGTCACCAGGTTGCGTGACACATTGCAGCGCTATCGCTAATGCTTCTTGGGCGCCATTGGTAATTACAATATCGTCAATAGAAGCCGATAAGCCCATACGTAAATAACGCTGTGCAATTTGCTGTTTCAGTTTTAACAATCCATCCATCGCGCCATATTGAAGCATTTGATCGCCCGCTTGCTTCAGTGCACTACGCATCATTTTTGCCAATACAGCTTCATCACTCATCGCCGTCACAGGGTTAGCAATACCGAACTTAGCCTCATGTTGTCCGTGGATCCCCTCATACACCTGCTCGATTAAAGATTGCTTGTTCACTTCTGTTGGCGCCATAGCAAGCTTGCATCGACGAGGTAGCGTCGTTTGCTCATCTTCAGATAAAAAATACCCTGATTTTTCTCGCGAATATATTCGACCTTGTCCCTCAAGATAATAATAAGCTTGTTTCACTGTCGGGATACTCACAGATAATTGTTGCGCTAATTTTCGCAATGAAGGCAACTTATCGCCCGGTTTAAGTATTTGTTGAGAAACCATGTCATTGATGACTTCAATCACATGCTGATAAAGAAACTGACCGTTTTGCATAGCTGCCCTGCCACCAAATCTGTATAGGTAAAAATTGTGTTTTCTGTATCTATTATACACAGATTATCCGAGTAAACTGCTACCTGCTGCAATAATCAACTCACACAAGGACCAGCAATGAGAAATTGGCTGTTATACATCATGACTGTTCTTATTTGGGGATCTACTTGGCTGGCTATTGAATTTCAACTGGGTCAGGTCAACGAAGTTGTCTCTCTATTTTACCGCTTTGCTATCTCTGCTATGTGCATGTGGGGATTTGTCCTTTGGCGAAAATTACCAATGGGCTTCAATATTATCGACCACGGCTTTTTTATACTCTTAGCCATAGGCAATTTTGGCCTGAACTACTTATTTTTATATTGGGCACAGGGCACTTTATCTTCCGCGATGGCCTCTATCGCCTTCTCGTTTATGCTGATCTTAAACATGATCAACACACGCATCTTTTTTGCTAAACCAATCGCTTTTAAGAGTTACATCGGCGCAGGTCTTGGTATTTTAGGGATTGTAAGCCTATTTTGGCATGAGCTTGGCGGCACCGATTTATCAACAGCCACATTAACAGGGCTCGCATTAGCCTTGCTCGGCACATTTGCCGCATCACTCGGCAACATGGTCAGTATACGTAACTCCAATCACGAAATCGGTGTACTAGAAGGTAATGCATGGGGCATGCTTTATAGTAGTCTATTACTTGGCGCATATACTGCTATCAGTCCACTGTCTTTTACAATTAAAGCGGATACGAGTTATTGGGTGTCTCTTTTTTACCTTGCTGTTTTTGGTACGGTCATCGCCTTTGCCTGTTATTTCTCATTGCTCAAAAACATCGGGCCAGAACGCGCCAGTTACATCATAGTATTATTTCCTATCGTTGCGGTGGTGCTCAGTACCTTGTTTGAAGGATTTACGTGGCAGGTGAATACATTTATCGGCTTTGGCTTGATCTGCGCAGGTAATTTATTAGTGCTCTTGCCTAAAAAGTTACTTGTTAAATACACACCATTTTCGACCGCTAAGCAATATCAAACGAATTAGGCACATTAAGTCTCAGTAACGCCGCATGCGTAGTTACCCTAGCTGGCGTTACTGCAATTAATTCACCATCCGCTTCAATTTTGGCCCCCTGTGAGCTTATTTCAAAACATTGCCCACTGCTGACTTTCACCCAAGGGAGTCTCGTGTGCAGACCTACCAACATCAGCGCAAAGCTTAATAACCGCTTCGGCAAGGAGCACACAGGTATCACCAACATTTGCAAGGCTCCACTGTCTAGTGCCGCGCTCGGCGTTGGTGTCAACCCAGCCGCAAAATGACGCCCATTGGCAAAAAGGCACATCATGACAGATTGCTTAACACCATCAATTTTCACATCCATACCACCATAGGTCAGTAGCTTTGCTATACCAAAAAAGGTATAGCTCATTGCACCAAAACGTTTTTCGCCAGCCATAGACTCCACAACTTCAGCATTAAATCCAATACCTGCCATGTTAATAAAGTAGTGCTGAGCCACGCAGCCAACATCAACTTGACGGCTACACTCAGAAAATACTGCACTACGCCATTGTGCTAATGAGTACCCAAATGACCTTGCAAAGTCGTTGCCTGTGCCACACGGTAATATCGCCATTCGCTTATCTGATGCAGACTGAGATACTTGCTCCCCATCAAATAACGCATTCACGACCATATTTAATGTGCCATCCCCACCTAATACAGTGACTTGCTGATGATGCATCAACAGCAGCTTGACCTGTGCAACATCCTCATCAAAACAGCCACACGTTGCGTACCATTGCAGATTTAATTGTCGCTGCATGGCCATTTTTTCCAGCCATGCCTTGTGCGCCAACATTTTTTTTCCGCGATGCGGCCTATAAACAACTAACAATATAAAAAACCCCAATATTTTTTATCTGAATAACTATTCAAAAGATCAAAATTAAAACCGCAAAACCCAAATAAGCCACAAAAAACCATTGCATAAATATTCACTAGCTCAATATTGAGCCTGCAAGGATAATTTATTCATTAATTTTTCTAATACTTCGGAGGCAATTTTTATCGTTTTAAATTCAACCAAATCGCATGCAAAATGGCCAGGTAAATTATTAATCCGTCAACAACTTGGAGTAAAACTATGCTTAACTCAGCTGCTGCGTGCGGCCATACTCAGACCACTGAAGAATCAATAAGTCCAATTGCAACTAAGCCTCAGATCAAATGGATGGCTTGGTTTAGCAAAATCGGACGCACACTGAGCCTCAGTCACGTGGTCATGCATAAGTAAATAGCAACTCCACTACCTTGATGACCAACCTATATCGGTCATCTAGGTAGAATGTGCGTCTATATTTTAGACACACCCTACCAGAAAGTATAAATTTCAGGCAAACAATTCAATAACTTCGCTTTTTTGTCTATTTTTTCAGCAAACGATTAAAAAACTATTTACAGCGACTCATTCCATAAGTATTATCGTTGCCCATGGAGAGATGGCTGAGTGGTTGAAAGCACCGGTCTTGAAAACCGGCATACGTTAATAGCGTATCTAGGGTTCAAATCCCTATCTCTCCGCCATATTTAAAGTTTTGCGCCGGAGAGGTGGCCGAGTGGCTGAAGGCGCTCCCCTGCTAAGGGAGTATAGGGTTTGTAGCCCTATCGAGGGTTCGAATCCCTCCCCCTCCGCCATTATCTTGTAAAAGAACCGTCCAATGGACGGTTTTTTTATGTCTGAAATTTACTCCCTTATTTTCGAACCCCTTTTCCATTTATTGATATTTGCGCTTCACAAACTGGTCAGATGTGTTATGAATATAAATACCAGTCGCAAACCTGATAACCCACATGCAGATCCACTTTATCGATGGCTATATTCAGCAAATTTACTTAGTTGAATATCCTGACAAATTACTCTTACTTGACGGCTGCACACGTGCAGATGTTGATCTTGTCTGTGACTTCATCGGTAACGTGCTGTTAAGATCATTGAGCGATCTTAAACTGATCGTCGTCACGCATATGCATCCGGATCATGCCGGCGGTGCCCATTTGCTCAAAAAGCGAACGGGCGCAAAAATCGCCACTGCGAAAGTTGATGGCCATTGGTACAGTGGTATCGATGGGATATTGATGCATTGGTCTGATATTTTCCTCGCACTGTGGGTTGCAGGACGTAAAAACAAAGCGCGCAAAAACTTATGGTATAGCCGAAAGCTAAATGCTGATTACTACCTATCCGATAACGACTATCTACCTGAATTTCCTCAGTGGCAAGTGTTGCATACACCCGGTCATACAGACAGAGATCTTTCCCTTTATCATCATGACACACAACGCCTATACGTTGCTGATCTCTTGGTTAAAGTCAAAGGCGAGCTCATTCCTCCGTATCCAGTCTTTTATCCAAACCGGTATCGTCATTCTTTACAAAGGATCAGGGAGATCAAACCAACTCACATTATTTTAGCGCATCAAGGTGAGCTCCCATTCAGTGACATTAATTTTGATCACCTTGATAAACTGGCACCCAAAGTACCAGTCACACACTGGCGTTCAGTCAAAGCAAAAACCAAAAAAGCCCTTGGTTTTAAATGATTTAGATTTATGTCAGTGAGTTTATCACCTCAATGAATTGCTCAACTTCTGTAGCACTATTATATATATGCGGCGAAATACGCAGCCCATAACGCCTCGCATCAACAGCAATATTCTGCTCAGTTAAAGCATATAAGCAAGTCTCGAGCTTACTGCCTGTATTCATAATCAGGGTTCCTGAACATTGCTCTGCATTTTTTGGCGAAGTACACAGCTGTGGCAACGCCTGCCAGATCCGCGCTAATAATTGCAAATTGTGTGCTCGTATTCGCTCAATACCAAACTCATTCAAAGCATCAATACTATTAGCGGCCATAATATAAGGAGCGACTGAAGGTGTTCCACCCCAAAAACGCAGCGCAGTGTCATGTGCAGCAAAATGATGAATATCAAACTCAAATGGATTTTGGTGAGAAAACCAACCGACATCTTTCGGCGCGCACATGGCTAAAGATTCGTTAGACACCCAAAGAAACCCGGCACCGGGGCCACCACATAACCACTTTACACACGATCCAAGAACACAATCGGCTTGCCATAAAGACAAATCCACATTCAAAATACCCGCAGATTGCGCAATATCTACAATCACTTTACAACCAAGCTGTTTAGCCAGAGGGATAATGTCTGGCACAGGTGCTTGCTGACCGGTATTCGAATACACATGACTGACAAATACCAAGTCATAATGCTGGTTTAAATGTGCCTGCCAAGTAGATAGCGCGCTCATATCTTCACCGGCAGGTATAAAACACAATTCAACATCATCAAGTGCCTGTTGCAATACAAACCCCATACTCGGAAAATCATCTTCACTTAGCAAAACACGCACCCGCCTATTTTGCAGCGATGATTGACTCATGAGCCACTTTGTCAATCCACTGGACAAATTTGCTTGAGGACAAAAATTATCTGCATGGCCATTTAATAACTTTGCCAATGCCTGATTAAACTGCATCACGCCTGCTAACCATTGCGCCCAAGGTTCACGATTTTGTTGCTGCCATGGATTAAAAAATTGTTCTGTAAAATGCACAGGTGCTGTCTTTAACATACGCCCCACCGAGTGGCTCAATAAATAAGTGCCCTCTGGCATAAAAAAATCATTCGCTTGCATGGTAAACCTCAGATTTAATCAAAGACTGTCGCAATACCTTTAAGTCATCATGACGCGTATCCAAATCAGCGCGTTTTGCAGCCGCTCTTTTATCTCGCAGGGTTTCGAGCTGACCCAATAACACCTGTAAGGGCGGGCCGCTAGCGGTCACTTTATCTAGATGTTGATTGGCTAGGTTTTTAGCTGGCCCGCAAATGTACTTTTCTACAAGTTGATTATGATGCTGTATTGCCGTATCACCATGTAATTTGCACGCTTGCAAAAAGACTTTGAGCGTCTCTTGATACCAGCTTTCATGACGATGTGATTGCGCCGCTAAAAATGCATCAAGTAAATTTGGTAAACGCATGCACTCTTTTAACGTCGCCTGATCTTCAGGCATCATATACAGTAACTTTTCGACTAAGATTTGGGCGTAATCCACGTCATTGGCTTGGCACAAACCCAACATCATATCAATCACATTGATCCCTGCAAAATCACCGGCATTCGCTCCACGATAAACCTCTTTCCCAACCCGATATGGCTTGTAATATGGCCTGACGACATAAAAAAATGAGGCTGTATCTAACTGCTTAAATAAGGCCTGATTCGAATTAATCACATCCACCAGCGCACGCTTTACCTCCTCCAGTAAAACCGGCGCCATGGGGTGCGAAATACCCAACGGCTGCACTTTTAACAGCGCCTCTGCAGCACGTTTATACGCCAAAATACCGCGTGTATTATAATCGATAAAAAGCTTTTCAGCCGGATCGCTGGTAAAGCGCTTGTATGTCCCATTAATAGAAGTATTGTGTGTTGTTAAGTGTGCTGTTGCAAATCTTGGCGTCACACCAATAGATGAACCAATATGCATAGCAAGTGCAGATGCCTCTTTTAATGGGGAGTGTCGCTCTCTACTCGGCTCCGTCAACTCATGTCTACGACATGCAGCCATATACAAGCCAACATTACCTAGTAGATCAAATGCGTTGTCAAACCCTTCATCAGTGTTCCCCTCTTTGAGCAGCGCTTCAATATATTTCTGCCCTTCTAACAGTAATTGCTGCTTTACCTCTTCACCCACACCAACCACATTCGCCGGATCTGCTTGCTCACGGTACATACCCTCTAACGAATCATTGAACATAACAAACTCATTTCTTATCCAGTGATCAAACTCTTTTGTTCTTTTTGTCATTGTTAAAATCCTGAAAATTGCATTAGTAACAGGCTAACAAAACACCAGAAGCAATATTTGCCAATTATTTATTAATCGTTAAACTCTATTAGAGGAATACCAGCTTTAAATACAAAAAAGTAGCAGAATTAACTAATATGGCCGACATTGATAACAAAGATAGGATTTTACTTAGCGCATTACAGCAGAATGCGCGACTGAGTAACGCGGCACTTGCCGAGCAAGCCAGCCTATCCGATACACCTTGCTTACGCCGAGTTAAAAAACTACAACAGGATGGTGTCATTTTGGGGTATCATGCCGATATATCACCTCCAGCTGTCGGCTACTCTGTTCTTGTTTATGCATTTATTCGTCTAACCAAAAACTCAGTCAAAGCGGCAGAAAGTTTCGAAAACCATGTTGATGCACTGCAACAGATCAGAAGTTGTTCTGTGGTATCTGGCAGTCATGACTACTTACTGGAGATCATTGCTGAGGACTTACCCAGTTATGAACACTTTGTTAAGCACAGCCTCGCATCGTTAGATTTTATTGCAGCTGTTGAATCAACCATTGTGTTGAAGCAAACCTTCAATAAACGCGGCGTTCCACTATGAGTTTTAAAGGCATTTAGTTTATGCACATTCAATTCCGCTCGTCATTGCATCATGTGTTTGCCTATATCGGGTTGGCGCTAAGCTACTTTGGCTTTGGAAAACTCTTTACCCTCATCGCATTTGAGGATCAGGTGCTGCCGATTTGGCTGCCAGCAGGTATTGCCCTTGTTGGCTGCTTTTTATGGGGATGGCGCTTTGCACCTGCAATATTTTTCGCTTCTGTCCTATTTAATTGGACCACCTATTTTGGGCTGCAAACCCATATCAATCACTACAGTGATATTGTCCAAGTAACGGTGGTCGCCTCAGGCGCTGTAATACAGGGCTTAGTCGGTGGATATTTAATGCGGTTATGGCTTGGCGACCCATTATTAATGCGCTCAAGAAAGAACATCGCTTACTATGTGTTGCTGGTTGGCATACTGGCCAATGTCACGTCAGCCAATATTGGTATGCTCGCTTTAAGCCTGTTTAACCCGCAATATACCTTTTCACAGCACTGGCAAAATGTCATTGCTTGGTGGCTGGGGGACAGCCTTGGCATTTTGATTTTTACCCCTTTACTGCTCATGCTGCTGAATATAACAGTGTTTAAACCGCGTGGTTACCAACACAAGCGCATCATGTTGGCAACCTGCTCAATCCTGTTTCTGTCAGTCACCGCCACCACCTATTTATCTAATCAGGCGAACTTAAAAGCAGCGCAAAGAGAGGCACAGCGCGAAGTCGATATTATCGAAAATGTCGTACTCAGACATGTCAATCTCAGTATGCTTGCAGTACAAGGTGTCGCTGCTAAATTGCAATCTCAACCCCAATTTAGCCAAGATAAATTTATGCAAATAGCCCAACAGCAAAGGAAGCGCTATCCCTTTTTATTCGCTGTTTCTTGGGGGCAACGCATTGCGCAGTCAGACGCACATACCTTACAAGTAGAACTAGATACACTGTACCGAAAGGAAGTGTTATTGCATGGTCCTCCACTCAATAGTAGTGACCCAATGGTGGTGGTTAAATATGTCTCCCCGCAGGCAGAAAATTTTGCCTCGCTCGGTTTCAATATATACTCTCGGGCCAATCGCAAAGCCGCTTTAGAAGACCCAGAAATTATTCTGCAGCCCAGAGCAACCAATGTGGTTAAGCTGGTACAAACACAGCCAGCCAAGCCTGCCTATGTACTTTTTTCACCAGTATTTCATCAAAACGACACGACACAGCAAACACTCAATGCAGATATTGTCGGGTATGCCATTGGTGTAGTACAAACAGATGTCTTGCTCACCTCAGTACTCAAAATGACATTGGCGAATAATTACGACCTCGCCTTTTATGATGGCAACAGTGAAACCCCTTTTTTCAGTAACTATGATACTGACCAAAAACCCTATCATGCTGACACCCACTACAGCACTCAAATTCGCTTTGCGGGCCAAACATGGCGTTTAACTTTGGCAATTAAAGACAGCTATATAAGCCACTTAAACCATCAGCAAACGATTTGGCTATTGACCCTGCAACTATGTATTTGTGCGCTCATCACCTTTATAGTATTGCTCTATAATTACCAAAATATCGCCCTTAACCACTTGGTCGCAGCACGCACTGAATCGCTTAATGTAGCCCTGCAAGATGCACAGCAAGCAAACCAAGCAAAAAGTCGCTTTCTTGCCAATATGAGCCATGAAATCCGCACTCCACTCAATGCGGTGATCGGCTTTGCCTCTTTGACAAAAACCTCACAGTCCATCGACGTTGTAAAAAAATATATCGAGCATATCAACATGTCCGCCAAGACATTGCTGGGCCTTGTAAACGATATTCTCGATATCACCAAAATCGAATCGAATAAATTACACATAGAGCAACATGACTTTGACCTACAAAAGTTACTTGCTCATATGGATAACCTATTCTCTGCCAATGCCAAAGAAAAGGGCTTAAGTTGGCGATTGTACAGTAACGTTGACCATGCCGTTTGGCTTAAAGGTGATGAGCTGAGAATAGAGCAGGTGTTGATCAACTTGTGTAGTAACGCGCTTAAATTTACCCAGCATGGTCAAGTAAGTTTGCACTGTGAAGTAATAGAAAGCGATGCCGATTATCGGGTCCAATTCAGCGTGTCAGATACTGGCATAGGCATCGATACCGGGCAAATCGAACATATTTTCTCGCCGTTTGTACAGGCGGATGATTCCACCTCACGACGTTTTGGCGGCACGGGGTTGGGCTTAGCTATCAGCAAGGAGCTATCTGATAGAATGGGCGGTAGTTTACATGTCGAAAGCCAAATAGATGTTGGCAGCCACTTTCACTTTGCTATCCGCTGTCCATTTGGTGAAGCAACCAGTGTCTCACGCCCGCAATTCGATGAAACGCAGATTGCCACACTCCGCGTTTTGGTGGCAGAAGACAACCCTGTCAATCAAATCGTGATCAAATCCATGTTAGACTCTTTTGGTGTGACTTATGAATTAGTAGCAAATGGTCAACAAGCCATTGCAACCGTCCAACAAGGCAAGTTTGACCTAGTACTGATGGACTGCCAAATGCCGATATTAGATGGCTATCAGGCCACGTCGACACTGCGTCAGCAATACGATCAAAAAGCATTACCCATTGTGGCGCTCACCGCAGATGTCATGCCTGAGGACAAAGCTTATGCCTTAGCCATTGGATTTAACAGCCATCTTGCAAAACCCCTTGATCGCGATAAGCTAGGAGCATGTCTGGCTCATTACGCTCAAATATGCTCAAAAAATTCATCGGCTTAATCTCAACACTGTGGGTAGTCAGTGCCTCTGCACACGACTGCACAACACTGCCCACAGATCATCAACAGTACGTAAAAGGCATCCAAACTGGCGAATACCGCAATGCGAATAACATAGGTCCCGCCACCATTACGCTCACAAAAAATATGGCTTACGCTGAGTATATCGATGCCACCAGAGCCCTGATATCAAAGCGCAACAAACGGGCAACGCTTCCCTGTCCACTGCCAGCTGCTGTGCCTGTGCAAGCGAAGCAAACTCAAGTCCTTGATCACATCGCCCCTTACCAGCTTTTACATCACAACCAAGACAAAGGCATTTTACTGATCCATGGTTTAACCGATTCACCTTATATTTTTAATGCCATTGCACAAGATTTATATCGCCAGGGCTTTAATGTCAGAACCTTGCTGTTACCAGGCCATGGCACGGCAGCAGATGATTTAAGGCGTGTATCCAACCGCGACTGGCAGCGTCATGTCAGTTACGCCATTGAGCGTACCAGCAGAGATTTCAAGCACTTTGCCGTTATGGGCTTCTCAACCGGTGCGGCATTAGCGACCCTTGAGATTGAAAAGCGCACACCATCTAACCTCAAAGCCTTGGCATTGGTTGCGCCAGCCACAGAGTCACATAACAAAAACAGCTGGATGGCACAGTGGGTTGATTGGCTACCGCTGATGAATTGGCTGGATGAAGATGCCGATCTCGATTTTGCCAAGTATGAGTCTTTCCCCCTTGCCGCAGCAGCCTTAGTACATAATGTTATGGTTGATATGATGCAAAGTAGCGTGCCAACAGATCTGCCTATCTTAACCATAATGAGCGATGTTGATGCCACCATAGATAGCCAAGCCACACTGAACTTGCTAACGCGATGGGCCAAAACACACAACGCCCCCTTGGCACTACGGCTCTATGCAAATAATCCCATAGAGCTTGACCAACGTATAGCACTCACACGCATTGATAAACTAGACAAGGTCATTGATATGTCGCACGTTGGTTTGCTGATACCACAACATCACCCCTACTACGGTGAGCAGGGCGCGTATCGCCACTGCGGCAGCTATTTTGCCGATGAAGCCGCCTACCAAGCATGTAAATCTGCACAGCAAATTACCTTTGGCGAACACCACAGCACCAATAAAGCGGCACACACACCACTTGCCAGAGTCACTTTTAATCCTGACTACGCAGGTTTGGTCAAACAACTCAGTGAGTTCTTAAATCATCATGTCCATTAAGTCGTATCGTCATCAATTTGTAACAAGCATCAGTGCCGTAGAGCAATCGCATTGGCAGCGTTTAGCAGGTGATAGTTTATTTACCAGCTATGCGTGGTTATCAGCCCTTGAACTCAGTGGCAGTGTAAGACGCGAAACAGGCTGGCAGCCTTATCACTTGGTGGTATACCAGCAAGACACCGCGCACCCAGTCGCCATTTTGCCTGGATATATTAAAAGCCACTCATACGGGGAATATGTATTTGATTGGGCATGGGCAGAAGCCTATGAGCGACACAACCTAGATTACTACCCCAAGTGGTTATCTGGTGTGCCGTTTACGCCGGTAGTCGGCGCGCGGCTTTTATGTGAAGCACCCACAGAGACACTATATCAGTTCATTCAATCTGTTCTCGATGGAGAAGCGGCGCAACAAGCTTGGTCTGGCTGGCACGTCAATTTCCCGCGCCAAGAGGAAGCTTGGTCCAGTGCGCAGTTACTTGAACGCCATGGTGTGCAATTCCATTGGCATAATCAAGGTTATGTAGATTTTGATGCCTTTTTAGCGACCATGAAAGCGCGTAAGCGCAAAATGATAAAAAAAGAACGCGACAAAGTTAAAAGCTCAGAGCTGTCCATTGCCTGGCTTGATGCATCACACATTGATAAAAATATCATAGATCTTTTTTATCAATGTTACTGTCAGACCTATCGTAAACGTTCTGGACACAATGGCTATTTAACTCGCGCATTTTTTGAGCTGCTGTTTAATGCCATTCCAGAGCAAGTAAAGCTCTGCTGTGCCTATCGAAAACACGACCAATCCAATGCACAGGAATTGATTGCTGCCAGCTTATACCTTCAAGATAAAGACACATTATATGGCAGGTATTGGTGAACACTAGAGCATAGTGAGCACTTACATTTTGAGCTATGTTATTACCAAGGGATCGACTATGCCATTGCGCATAAATTGGCGCGTTTTGACGCTGGCGCACAAGGGGAACACAAACTGCTAAGAGGATTTGAGCCGGTGTTTACGCGCTCGTATCACACCATCTGCCATCCTTTATTTAGCCAAGCGATAGGCGATTTTATCAATACCGAGCGCACCCAAATTACCCATTATGCACGCCAGTGCACCACATTACTGCCGTTTAAAACACAGTAGTCGATTATTGGCTGGCATGGCATGATCAGCCACTAACTTAAGGCCTGCAGCCGTCGCAAGGGCCATAATCCATTCAATGTCACGGATCCCACTGTGCGGGTCACGAGACTTTAAAAAAGCATCAAATTGGGCGTTACTTTGCGACGTAAATGCGCCTTGATAATTAAACGGGCCATAAATTATCACTTTCCCGTCAGTATCGAGGTGACGCTCAACACCGCTAAAAAAGCGCTCTACCAGCGCTTTAGAAATGATGTGCAAAGTGTTGGCCGTATAAATCACTGGCACCTTTGCCACAGGCCATTGTTGGTTTAAATCCAACGCTAATGGAAGGCGCAAATTATCCAGCGCAGCCTCTTCACACCAACTGATAATCCCTTCATGATTGCAAGGCAAGTCAGCGGTTTGCCAGATCACATGAGGGAGTGCTTTGGCAAAGTGCACCGCATGCTGGCCAGTCCCAGAGCCCACTTCTAATACACTCTGCATCTCACCGATGAAAGGCCCTAAATGGGCTAAAATCGGCCCTTTATTATTTTCACATGCTTGAGAGTATGGCTTTGTCATTTTGCACCTAAATAGACCATTTACGCGCCGAGCTGGCGCAATGTGACTCTCATTTTGCAACGAGTTATTCTTAATGTCTATTTACTGTGCTGATAAATATAGATAAAAAAATTTTGGTATATGGTATGCAAAAAACATAGGTATTGACTATAAGTACCTAGTGTACCCGTTCAAAAACCCTGTATGGAGATGCCAAAAATGAAGTACTCAAAAGTGACACATATGCCCAATCAAAGCTTAGGCCATATCCCAGAGCAAGAAGCCGCTGAGTCTAAGCAAACCTATCAACAAGAAGTCGCTGATCTGCTCAGCAGTAAAGAGCAGGAAAAAGATCAAACCACAGAACAGTTTATCTTGGGCTATAACTGACAACAACGCCATCATTTACAATCCGCATAAGGGTTGCCAATCTCCTATTTTAGTGTAATGATAATAATTATCGTTACACTAAAGTATAATACGTCATGGTTACACCGCAAGTTCTATGTCAGTTTCAACCCCGCTTAGATACACAATGTGAACGCCCTTACTTAGAGGCCCCTGTACATGTGGCCAATTTTATCGAAGATGGATTTAAGCTGGCTAAGTGGTATGAAAAAAAACCCTGCGTATTGTTACAAGAACTCTATTTACGACGTGTCTTTTTTGAATTACTCAATCACATTGCTGATCCACTCGTTCACCAGAGCTTTCGCCAACAATGTTTCGAGCAACTTCATAAACCGCTTCTAGCACTAAAACGTTTTTATAAAAAACAACACCGTTCTATGGCGCCTTTTTACCGCCTTGAGCGCGAAGCTAGGATCATCAGTCACGAATTTAATCCTTTTAACTAGGAGTCAGTATGACCACTTACCGCACCGCATCTGATAGCATGGGCACTTTAGAAGTACCAGAAACAGCACTGTATCAAGCACAAACACAGCGTGCTGTGAACAACTTCCCAGTCAGTGACTTAACCATGCCAACCAGCTTTATTCGTGCCCTTGCTTATATCAAGCAAGCTGCAGCAGAAGCCAATGCACAGTTAGGTCACCTAGATCAAGATAAAGCCAAAGCCATTGCAACAGCCTGTCAGCAAATCATTGATGGTGCTCACCTAGACCAATTCCCTGTTGATGTATTTCAAACTGGTTCTGGCACCAGCTCAAACATGAATGCCAATGAAGTAATTGCGACACTTGCTAGCCAGCAAAGTGGCTTAAACATCCACCCCAATGACGATGTCAACATGGGGCAAAGCTCAAATGATGTGATCCCAACGGCAATCCACGTCAGTAGCGCAACGTCGGCGGTTTATGAACTGCTTCCAGCGCTTAAGCATTTATCACAAACCATTGAAAGAAAGAGCAAAGAAGTGGGTCACCATGTAAAAACTGGTCGTACACACTTAATGGATGCGATGCCTGTAACGTTTGCTCAAACCCTCAGCAGTTGGCAACAGCAAATTGACTCAGCATACGAAGGCATTTTGTCTTCTCTAGAGAAAGTGTATCAGCTAGGCCAAGGTGGCACCGCTGTGGGAACAGGCGTTAACGCTGATAAGCAATTTGCTGCATCATTTAATACATACTTAAGCAGCAACGTGGGTATTCGTTTTAACCCTAGTGCAAACTTCTTCTACAACATTGGCTCACAAGATGCCATCGTTGCACTTTCTGGCCAGTTAAAAACTTTGGCCGTCGCAAACATGAAAATTGCCAACGACCTACGCTGGATGAACTCAGGCCCATTGGCAGGCTTAGCTGAGATTGAACTGCAAGCACTGCAACCTGGCTCTTCAATTATGCCGGGCAAAGTCAATCCTGTGATCCCAGAAGCAGCGGCCATGGTCAGTGCGCAGGTGATCGGCAACGACGCCACAATCACAGTGGGTGGTCAGTCAGGAAATTTTGAGCTTAACGTCATGCTACCTGTGATTGCCTACAACATCCTACAAAGCATTGAGTTGTTGGCAAACATCTCTCGCCTAATCGCAGATAAAGCCATCGCAACGTTTAAAGTCAATGAAGAAAACATTCAGCGTGCACTGTCGCGTAACCCAATTTTAGTGACTGCACTGAATCCGGTGATCGGCTACGAAAAAGCAGCTGCCATTGCGAAACTAGCCTATAAAGAAGGGCGCCCCATTATTGAAGTTGCCGCAGAGCATACGGATCTGAGTGAAGATGAGCTTAAAACACTACTTGATCCACAAAAACTCACTGAGGGTGGTCTGTAAGCAAAAAGCGCTCTAATCTTATATTGGGTTTATGCACGCTCGCCTGAGACTATTCAGCTATGATACAGGCGAGCTATGGCTCACTGAATTGGGACAGTTTTCACCCATTGAGTTGCTCAACCCATAGCGTGCCGGCTCTTGTATCTCATCACAAAGCACGGCACACTGTTAAAAAAAAACAGGATAGATTATGAACGCATTTAAGCTAACGCTCGCTAGCCTATTGGTTATTTCAGGGTGTTCCAGTACAAAAGCAGACTCTGAAACAACCCAGTCACAACAAACGCAATCACAAGTCGCTGAGCAACCGGTTAAGCAAAATAAAAAACAACTGGCACCAGCACAACTACAAACTAAGTCAGCAGTGCGCCACGATACTGGCCATGGTAAGCCAGCACCGGCGAAAATGATCACCAAAGCTGAGCCCATTGCCCACTTCAACGAAGATGAAATCTCACAAGCTGGGATCCAAAATCAGCATAAGTATTTAAACTTCATTACCAAAGACAAAAGCTGTGACAGTAATAGCCAATGTCTTGCCATTCCTGTGGGTAGCCGCGCATGTGGTGGGCCTTCAAGTTACTTGGTATTCTCTACCAAAACCGCAGATCAAAACAAAGTTTACGAGCTAGCTAAAAAACTCACTGACAGTGAAGCACAATATAATGCCAAACATGGCATGATCAGCATCTGTGAACATTTACGTCAGCCAACAACTCAATGTGTTGAAAATACTTGTGTTACACTAGGTGGTACGAACAAATCACCAACTAGGGACTATCGATGAAGTGTAAACTCGGCATTGTTTTTGGTCTATCAATGATATTTTTGACGGGCTGTGCAACCACCGAAACAGGCGCACAACTTACTCAGAACCATTCCAGCAGTTCGCTTGAACAGGTCATTGCAGATAAAGGCTGTGATGCCAGCTTTCAATGCAAAGTCATTGCAGTTGGCGAGCGACTAACCTGTGGTGGGCCAAGCCGATACCTAGTGTACTCGTCACGTAATGTGAATGAAGACGATGTCGAACGCGCGGCTAAAGCAGTCACCCTAGCTGAGCAAGCCGATAATAAAGATAAGATCGCAAGTGAAATTTGCGAGCCAGTGCTACCCATTCAAGCACTGTGCATCAGCAATACTTGCAAATCAATCGTATTGAAATAAGTTTATAGGCAGTGAGCCCTATCACTGCCTATCCCGCTAAGAAGTGGTTCAGCAGTAGCAATGGCACCACCAAGACAACACACAAACCCGCAGAACCCAAATAAGATAGCACCAAGCGCTTTTTGAACCAGTAACAATACATAAAGCGCAATAAATAAGTCGATGCCACACCGAATAACGCAAACATCAACAATAGCGATAATAAATAAAAAGACACTGACAACTCATACGCTTAGACACATAATTTTATCATAGCGGTACATTGTCAAATCTGCACCTATTTTAATTGCTGCAACAGCCAGTGCCGAATTCTTTTTACCAAAGGTTACTCACTACAACCTTACCCATCGCCTGGCCACTGGCTAATCGTGCATGCGCATCACCGACCTGTGCAAAGCTCAAATCTGCAGCATCAAGCACAGGTTTGAGCTTACCTGCATCGACAATGTCAGCCATACTGGCCAAAATATGGTGATGCTCAGCGCGCTTCACATTATGCAGCATTGGAATAAGCATAAAGACCACATGCAGTGACAACCCTTTAAAATGCGCCACAGATAAATCAATCTCAGCCAACGACACCGTCGTCGCAATCTGGCCGTTTAGTGCCGCCGCTTCAAATGAGTTCAATAAGTTTGCTCCACCTACCGAGTCGTATATCAAGTCAAAGCCAGCCCCTTGCGTATGCGTTGTGACATAATCCGCCACCGATTCCGTTTGATAGTTGATGGGGGTCGCACCTAAACGCGTGATTAAATCCAATTGGTCTGGTTTAGAGCCCGTTGCAAACACCTCTGCACCAAAATGAGCCGCTAACTGCACCGCCACATGACCGACACCACCTGCACCACCATGTACAAGTACGCGCTGACCATCTGCAACGCCTGCACGTACCAAGCCTTCATATGCAGTGATCCCGACCAATGGTAGGGCTGCGGCTTCACGCATACTCAATGAAGTCGGCTTATGTGCAATTAAATTGGCGTCAGCAATCATGTATTCAGCCAGTGCACCTGGCAGATCAGCTAAGCCCCCCGCACAACCATAGACCTCATCACCAACGCGGTAACCGTCTACGCCCTCACCAATTGACTCAATCACGCCAGCAAAGTCCATACCTAAAATAGCGGGCAGTGCAGGCGAGAGTGGCAGCGCGGGTCCCATTTCACGGATCATCATATCCACCGTGTTGATACTGCTTGCCATTATCTTCACGCGAACCTGTCCCGTGCCGACTTCCGGCTTTGTCACTTCTGTTTGTGTAAATACATCTGTACCGCCAAATTCATTGATGACCATTGCTTTCATGATTAAATCCTCGTTCAGTGAATACAAACAGTATATTTTTTAACTATACTCTTGATAATATCGATATAAATACAATCAGTTTTTAGATTTTATTGATAATGAACATTGCGCATTTAAAATTATTCACCCGCATCGCCGCCACACATAACATTAGCCTAGCAGGTAAAGAGCTGGGGCTCTCTGCAGCGGTTGCCAGCGCCCATATCAATAAATTAGAAGAGACGCTGGAAACACAACTGCTCTATCGCACAACCCGAAAAGTGGCCTTAACTGAAGAAGGGTTGGCTTTTTTACCCCATGCAGAGTCTGTACTCGAGAGCGTTGAAGTCGCTAAAGCCGCCATCGGCGCAGGTAGCCACACACCGCAAGGGACATTGCGGATCACCGCCCCGGCCTCATTTGGGCGTATGCACATCGTGCCCGCGTTGGTGGAATTTACACAGCGCTACCCTGAACTGAAAATAGATCTTCGCTTGAGCGACAGTATCGTTGATATGGTTGAAGGGGGTTTCGATGTGGCTATTCGCAATGCGGCACTGAGTGACTCTTCCCTGATAGCCAGTAAACTTGCCAGTGATACCCGTATTTTATGTGCATCCCCTGAGTATATTGCCAAGCACGGTATGCCCGACTCAGTTGAACAATTAAGCGCTCACCCCCTGATTAACCTAACCGGCATAGAGCACTGGGTCTTTGAAGGTGCGACAGAGCACATCAAGTTTAAGCCCATCGGTGGACTGCAAATAGACAATGGCGAAGCCATTCGGGATGCGTGCATACGCGGTATGGGGATCACTCTGTGCTCAATGTGGTGTGCCTATCAAGCACTGCAAGAAGGCAAGTTGGTGCAAGTGTTAAAAGAGGCGCCCCTTGTCAATGACACCGCACTGTGGGCAGTTTATCCAAGTTCTCGCATGCTGGCCCCCAAAGTGCGCGTGTTTATTGACTATCTCAAAGCCTATATCGGAGATGTGCCCTACTGGGATTAAATTAGCTTTGCTTGTTGCTGTAACTGCGTCAAAGTCTCCATTAATTCGGCCATCAAGCTTTGATCCACGGTGCTTTGATGGGGTGGGCTAAATTGATTAATGTCATTGTCAAAATACAGCCCGCCAGCGTCAGCAAAACGCTCACCCAGGGCCGCTTCAACCAAAATATCCGCGCCCAACTGCACACTACTGCCTTGCATACCATAAGCTTCTTGGACCATTTTACTGCCTAAAAAAGACTTGGGGTTCACTGCCACCATACACGGTCCACTCGCTTTTAATTGTGCACCTATACACATCGACCACATGGTCAGCGCTAATTTACTTTTTGCATACACAGCCCCCGACGATAGGTTGCTGGGAGTTAATAACTCGCTCGCCTCAAACGGCGACTGAGCAGCAGATGATAAGTTAATAATACGCCCTTGTTTTGGCACAATGGCGAGCAGCGCGTTGGTCAAAATATAAGGGGCAATGGTATTGACCATAAAGCGCATATCATAGCCATCATTGGTCAGCGTTTGTGTGGTTTTAAACACGCCAGCATTGTTGATCAATACATCTAACTGGGTATTATCTTCAGTGACGGCCTTTGCCAGCGAAGTGACCTCAGCCATCACAGACAGATCTGCACAATAACCTGCCACACGTTCACTGCCAAAGCGCGTTGATAACTCCTCACACAATGCATCTAACTTATCTTGATTACGACCATGTAATAACACACGATGCCCTTGCATCAACAAGGTAATTGCACAGGCTTTGCCAATGCCATCTGTCGATCCGGTAATTAATATGGTTTTGCTCATTGCGCTCCCCTTTGCCCTTTAGCCGTGTCAATCATGTCTGCGGATCACTTTAATACACCTAACTCATATTGATAATAGTGTATATTTTTAAATCAGTTTCAAAAATAAATTGATAATGAATATCAAAACCACGCTCTAACGTTTTTTTCAAACACGGCGTCTTTATTTTTCACACAATGGCGATGACATGGCAGACCTGTTTGGCTCGCCCGCTTTTTGAGGCTTTTTACTTAACCACTCAACCACGACTAGGTTAATCAACATGGCGACCAATCTGTCGTAATCATGGTAAAGCGTGAGCAGAGGCGCAATTGTCTCTTGCCAATGACCCAGCACCAAATGCACTATCACGCCAATAAATAGCGGTGTAATGGCCGCTAAACTTATCGCCACCGCGCGCATCATCCACTTTTTATGACCAGCCACTTGTCCGCGTACTATCTGCCAAACTGCCACTGAAAACGCCCCCACAATTGCGATACTCATCACAACCAACGAGATAAAGCGCCCACCTAACTCATTTGGAGACAACACAAGGTGTAGCCAAATTCCAGATAACGCCATAGTGCAACCAGCTATCACCGCGACGCGTCCAGCAAGCTTGTGCCAGCGCGGGTAGCGAATACGAAGACGAGGCGAAAACTGCCAAGGCATGGTTAAAAAGAATGTTACCCCCGCCATCGCATGGGTTAATATCGCTGCAGGCGCAGCTAAGTACTGAGGGTGTATGACATCAGCCATACCTAAAACATCAGTTTGACCTAACAGTACTAACGCAATAATGATGATGGCGGGTATACCGGGGATCGCCATGATTAAAAGCAGGCCACTGATCACTGGCCAATTAAATGCGACGGGTTGATTGTTGCTAGTCATTATTTACTCACTTAATTCATCTGGTGAAGGATGCGATGATTATGTAAGATGATTAAAAAGAGGTCGTCCTAGCTGATTGGGCAGGACAAAAGCAGCAAAACAGCTTGGCGCTAATCATGGTTTGAAACTTATTTAGAACTCTGTTTTATATACTTATTTTTATTTTCATAATAAGGTCTCGGTCAGACGGATGATTGTAGAACACCCCAGTCTATTTGCCCTCAATGTGGCCACATTATGTGTCATTATTTTTAGTGCACACCAACTGATTTTGCGGGTGCGTACTTATCAAATTTATTGGCCTTTGGCAGTCTGTTTGCTCGCCATTGGGCTTATTGCCATGCTGCCCATCAGCAAAGTATTACTGCCAATCAAGTGGCAAATTTTCAATCTCATTACGTCCTTACCCGCCTTATTACTGATCGCGCCAAGCTTATGGCTATACGCTAAAGCATTGACCAGTAGTACCCCTTGGCAACTCTCACGTCATGATGTGAGGCATTTGATCCCCGCATGTGTTGGTAGCATCATTGCCTTCATTGCCCTGTGTTTGCCTGCACGCTATCAACATGGGGTTTTAGTGAGTGATGAGCTCACCGTCATTGCACACGCCCCCAACCTGCTTCAAATAATCATCTATGGCTTACTGATCATGACGTTTGTCTGCGTGCTCGGTTGGGTGGTGCAATCAGCTTGGTACTTTTACAAAATCCTCAGTCTGCTGCGTGATTACCATATCAGGCTCAAAGATGTGTTTGCATCTACCGAGCAAAAAGAGCTGCACTGGCTGGTCTGGTTATTAACTTCTGTCGGCGGCGTGTGGCTATTCATCGCAACGAACTTAGTACTCAATAACCTGCTAAGTCCAATTCAGCTTAGCCCGTATCTGCATGCCACTTTACTATTACTGCTTGTATATAGCTTATCTCTGTGGGGATTAAGACAAAAGCCGGGGTTTGCGGAGTGCTATCACCTTGAGAGCACCTCTGTGCCCAATCAAACGCTGACGGGCGAGCCGACATCAAGCAGTGAAGAAAAGTATCAGCGCTCTGCTTTAGATACCCAGCAAGCGCAAAGAATAGCCACAAAATTACAGCATGCAATGCACGGTGATAAGCTCTATTTAGACGCTGCTTTATCACTGCCAAAGCTCGCAGCGCACATTCATGCACCGAGTCATTACATTTCTCAAACCTTGAATGAAACGCTAGATATCCGCTTTTTTGATTTTGTAAATCAACACCGTGTCGATGCAGCAAAGCAGAGCCTCATACACAGTGATAAAACCATACTGGATGTGGCTATGTCGGTTGGTTTTAATTCTAAGTCTGCTTTTTATACCGCCTTTAAAAAGCACACCGGCATGACACCCAGTGCCTACCGAAAAAAAGAAACTTAGCTTAGGCTTACTTCCAGCCCATTTTCCAAATTTTAGGGTCTTTGAGCGCGCGCCAATTAATGGCAATTTCACGTTTCGTCATCAAGGCTTCAATAATACACTCTATCACTTTGCCATCTTCATCAAACTCGACTGACGTGACCATAAAGTGCTTTTCTTTGTGCGCTGGACTCACTGACGTCCACTTACTGTGGAGCAACTTTTTTGGAGTAAGTGTGTGCTGCATAAATAAAGTTTTAAATTAATTTGCTGTTTGATACGCCAAATTTGTCATCTCAGATCAACATGACAACAGGCATATCTGATCAGCACGCCTGCATAGGGTTAACGCACTGACTGACTCACCGTGTATTCAGCTATCAATTTGTCCATCATTTGTGCGGCTCTGGCAATGTCTATGGCGGCAATATTGATTTGCTCGGCGCCACTGACATTTTCCGTGGCTTTTTGGAATATGCCGTTGATATTTTTGCTCACTTCATCAATGGCGTTACTTTGCTGCTGAGTATTACTCGATACAGACTCGGTCACCAATTCAACTTGCTGAGCTTGTTCAACAATTTGCTCAAGGGCACGTTTAATTTCTTCTGCACGCTGCGCTGCTTCCAACGCATTCTCTTTACCTTGTGTGATCACATCAGACGCCTCTGAGGAGCTGGTTTGTAACTCGCTCACCAAGGCTGATATTTCTTCTGTTGATTTTTGTGTACGACTGGCAAGACTTCGTACTTCATCAGCCACCACGGCAAAACCACGCCCTTGCTCACCCGCACGGGCCGCTTCAATGGCGGCATTCAATGCCAGTAAATTGGTCTGCTCTGCAATACTTTTTATCATTTCAACCATGGAAGAAATGCTGCCTACACGCTCATTCAGTGCATCCACCGATTGTGCAGAGCGTGCCATATCATCTGAGGCTTGCTGGATCACTTGCACTGCATCAGCCACCACTTGCTGACCTTGTAATGATTCTTGGGTCACGGTTTTTGCAGCCGCCGCGTTTTCGTTCATCGAATTGGCAATCACTTGAATGTTGGCGCTCATCTGCTCAGAGGCAGATGCAATCGTTTGAATACCAGATTGCTGACTCACTAAATTTTCTTGGCTTTGCTGTATCGCCGTAGCCGTTTCTTGGGAGGCATTTGCAATGCTGGAAGACACCCTGGCAAACTCAATCAAATCATCTTCAAATTGGCGGGTTAATTTATTGATATTATTAGCAGACTTACCCAGCTCATCTTTAGAGATGACGCCAATCTCATGGCCAAGGTTTTTGTTTAGCATGGCAATGTCTATGCCTTCGGCAATTTTTGCTGACTGGCGGCGACGCAGCCGTATCGCAAAAAATAATGCCGCGGTGATCACTAGACCAACAACTAAAATGATCAGCTCTATAACCAGCACCCACACCGCGTGCTGCTGAATTTTAATGGCCGTTTCATCCACCAAGTTCAGTGCTTTTTCTTCCGCTGCTTTCAGTGCGTTAATACGATCTGTGGCTGCTTTGAACCAACTCTCCGCATCCAGTCCAAAATTGTCATTTTTACTTTCAACGCCACTGCGATAACGGGCCACTTCGCGAAAGGCACTGCCACTGAGTGCCTGCTCTAAAATACGTTTCATTTCTAGAGGCGAGGCCTCGAGCGCTTCTTCTAAGTACACGTCTTGCTTAGTCATCAGTGCAACATGTTTGGTTTTCAGCGCTGGCGTAAAACTGTCTCGGCTCAATACATTAGATAATACGGCGCGCTCAATCCCCGCGGACTCTTTGGCGCTAGAAAAGTTGTAGATGGCCACCAATTCAGTGGCAATGGTGTGATCGTTACTCAGCCGCGATGCGGTGATCACCATATGCAATGCTTTAAGATTGATATCAGTGTAAAACTTCAGTGCTTCAGGAAGTGAAATAGACAAGGCATCTACACGACTGCGGATTTGCGACAAATTGCCAAACATGCGTTCAAACTCGGCCAACTCTTTGGCTATGTCGGGGATCAGATCCCACTTCAGTTTTTCCTGTTTAAGCGTGGCAATCAATCTATCTGTTTGAGTACGCTGCTGACGCAAGTTATCTTTAAACTTAGCGCCTTTAGAGCCGATGAAGCCAGCTGAGGCTCCGCGCTCTTTTTGCGTCTCATGGATAACACTTAATACCATATGGCTCAAAAACGCATTGTACTCTGCATCATAGGCGTCGTTCATCCGTTTAGCCGACATGGATACATCGTAAAAAATCACTGCGCCTAAGAGTAAACATGGTAGTAATACAACGGTTGTCATATGGCTAGAAACCAATCGAGCAATTGCTTGTAACATCACTGCACCACTATTTTTCTTAAACATTTTTTTTACGAAGTAAACTATAGTACAGCTCACTCAATTGCAAAATTATTTATTTCTCACACGTATCTAGATGAAAATAAATAAATTAATTATGAAACGCCAAAAATACCGATAAAAGATATAAAAGTGCATATATAGCAATAATATGAATGAGATATCCGTAGACCTTACCGTATTGAACAGTGACCAAAAAAACAGTGGTAAAAGAGCGCGATTGCACTCTTTTACCACAGCTAAATCTGCTTGAAGAATAACTAGCGCCCTTCTAATATTTTTGCTTTGATCCATGCACCGGCTTCTTTAAGCTCCGAATCAGCAAAATTTTGCGACGCACAACTCCCCACCTTAAACGCCGCACCACTGAGTGGGTCGTCTGAGTAATTCCAGTTTGTCCAACTGATCTTTTTTCTCGCCATCAAATCAATGTATTTCTGTGAACTCACAAAGTCATTTGCACCACCCCCTGTGTAATGCTGTGTACCAAACTCACTGACAAACACTGGGAAAATATCTGACGCTCTATCCAGCATATTACGGTGATAATCCGTGTGTGCGGCAGCATAAAAGTGGAAGGTATACATGATGTTATCAAACGGCACTGGATCATCGATTACATCCTGTAAATCGCCATCTGACATGGAAGCCCCAAACGTTGACCAACCATGTGTACCAACCATAATTAAAGCATTAGGCTGGATATTACGGATCACAGGGATCACTTGCTCGGCGTAGTGACGCACCGCAGACCAAGGCACGCCATTGGGCTCGTTGGCAATATCATAGATGAGGTTATTGCGATGTTTGTGTTTTGTCACTATCTCAGTGAAAAATGTTTTGGCGGCTTCAACATTATAATTAGGGTCACCTGGGTCGAGTTGATGCCAATCCACTAAGACATAAAGCCCGCGCGCACTCGCCATCTCAATAAGCGTATGCATTTGATTGGTAAAACCAACCGGATCTGTTTCATAGCCGCCTTCTTGCACATATAAACTCAATCGCAACACATCGGCTTGCCAATCATAGCTCAGCACATCTAAGCTTTTGTCAGTCAAACATTTACCCAAACCATGCCACTGTAACCCATGGCTACTCATGCCACGCAATTGAATACGCTGATTAGCTTCACTACACAAGCCCGTGCCACACACTTGCAAGCGGCCATACTTTTCAACCGGCGTAATATGGACGCCAGTGTCACAGCGACCCACATATTGCCACGCGGATCCCGTACCGGGCTCCGAGCTGGTCCACCACTTAGCTTGATAAAGCGTATTATTGTGAACCAGTTTATCTCCGGTATTGGCGTGGCTTGGTTGCCCTTGCCAGTTCTTTTGTGGCCAATCTGGGTAGGTATTTACGGCGCTGCAATCAGCAGCATAAGCCTGACTGGATATCAATCCAACAGCTAACGAGATAGCGCTCAAATACTGTTTTTTCATATTTCAACCTTTACATGTTGTTTACATTGTTGTTCCTGATTGAGATATAGAGGTTACCAAACTAAATGGCTATTATTTTTCACCAAATTGATCGTAAAGTATTGAAATTTGATTGAAATGTGCTGAAAATCTCCGTAATACATAAAAACTCATTCCTAAGTTTTCACAGCCGCTTTGACTTGTCTTCCCAATTATCTATTAAATATCTAGGTCATAAAAATCATATAGTTACAATTTTTTTATACATCTCTTTATGGGTTTCAACGACTCATGCGTTCTTATTTATATGATGAATTCAATTGAAAGAAAATGAGTAACTTACGATCTGCTAACTACCCAAGAATGAGCAAACTGAGAGCATCTACATCCAGTGTCCATGACCAACTAGATAAAAAAATCATGGCGCAATCACCATTCGAAAGCAAAGCAAATTACGGCCTGTTTTTGCGCTATCAGTATTACTTAATGAATTACGTTACTGTGCTATATAGCAATCCGCAGATTGCCCAAATAATCCCAGATCTGCAAGACAGAGATCGGTGCGAACAACTGATACAAGACTTTCAAGATTTAGGCATGACACAGCCTCAACCTTTAACAACACTCTCTCCACTTGATGCATCTCTATTCGAGAGTTTAGGTTGGCTCTATGTGATTGAAGGCTCAAAGCTTGGTGCTGCCCTACTAGCCAAGGAAACTGAAAAACTCGGCTTACACAGTGAGTTTGGTGCTCGGTTTTTAGCGGGTTCAAACCGGGGGTCAAACTGGCGTCAATTTATGCAAGGCATTGAAGATGCGCCACTGAACGAATCGCAAGAGCATGCCATGCTTGAAGGCGCGCAAGCTGCATTTAAATTTGCCAACGAGCTCGTAGAGCTGAGTTATGGGCAATCAGAAAATGCGCATGTCGCGTAACATACATCAAAATCTAGTGAAATATGCCTACCTGTTCGGTGGCATTGTTTCACTTGGACTCGCATTGATTGGCGCGATTTTACCTATCATGCCCACCACGGTTTTTTTGATCATTGCACTTTGGTGTTTTTCAAAATCATCTGCTCGACTTGAGCACTGGCTTTTAACACACCCCAAATTTGGCCATATATTAAGTAACTGGCAACGGTATAAAATTGTGCCAAAACCCGCAAAGTTCTTTGCAGCAGCAGGGATGAGTGCCAGCCTGATAATATCTGGCCTGCTGTTTTCTTTTGGTTGGTTACAAGTCACTTTGTTTTTGCTGTTTGCCTTTATCTGCAACTATTTATTTGCCAAACCCAACTGTCCAAACTCACAAGGCAATTCTCAGCAGGAAAAACGCTTTAATATCGCGCTCAGCGCAGTTTCTTGTGTATTACTTTGCTACTGGTTTATCGTTGAATATTCACCCAGCACCTATTAATAAATTGACCACCTTAACTCTTCGGCTGCGCCCCACAGCCTCCTTGGTGCTGAGATAACTAACAAAACACAATCAACATGTTATCTTGTCATAAAAATATCGTTCTACTTTTATAACGCGTTACAATTCATGGCCATAACAGAGGTCCAATATGACAAGGAGCGAATTATGCTAAAGCGTAGCCTGATTTTATTCATCTTGTTTTTCACAGCGACAGCAAACGCAAATATAGAGCATATAAGTGCTGATCAAGTACTTGGTTTAAATCAGCATGAAGCGCCAATTTACAGAAGCAGTACCACGCCTACAATTGTTACCTTTTGGGCTTCATGGTGCCCATATTGTAAACAGTTACTACCATTACTAGAGGGATTACAACGCAAATTAGGTCACGATAAAGTGAGCGTGATTGTTGTTAACACCAGAGAGGAAGGCAGCCTAAGTCAAACAAAAAGAACGTACAAAAGTTTATTGAAACAATTTGAAAAGCGTGGATTGCAAGTCACTTTTGTTTTTGACAAAAAGCATACTTTCTATAAGAAGTTAAAAAAGCCCGGATTACCTTTCACCCTAGTTATAAATCAGCAAGGCCAAGTTACGTACGCTCAAGCGGGCTATAGTGAACGAACAGCCCAACCCATGCTTAAAGCCATTGAGAAAGTATTGACGGGTAATACCTAGCTCGAAGATAAAGGATAACAATACACGCCTGGTTTTTAGACTAATCCGAATAGTTTATTAAAACCCAGCCACTTATCTCGACATAAAGCCATCCTTATATTGTAAAAAATTAAATTATTAATATTGTAAGAGGGATGAATTGGCGACAAAATCGCTTGGTGTTAACAGCAGAAAAGAATTTAGCTCAAATCTAAGTTGGCAGTTACCGATTGAAAAACGGGTAGCTGTCAGCTCAAGTCTGAGCTAGTACACATTAGATAATTATGACTGCCTAATCTATAAAAATATCAAAGTCCACTTCCCATCAATATGAACACGCTTTTAAATAGCCATTTTCTTAGCTGTTAGATATATTTAGTATCAAATCAACACAGATACAATCTATATTCAAAGGTCAATCCAGATATCAAAATCAACCGTCTTTACTTCAATACCAATCAGGACAGGCGCACTACCTCGCCATTGAGCCGATTATTTGGCTATCCTTTCCGGTGTAATTAATATGAGGGCAGTTAAAATCATCACCAAAGATCAGATACATTTCATACAACTGCGCCATCGTCATTACTGTTCTGCCAGTTTCAAAATTACTGATCGTTGCTTGGTCAACATTCAATTTTGCACCTAGCTGACTTTGCGTTAGCTGATTCTTTTTACGCACGCGACGTAAATTGCATTGCACCTCTTCCATCAGGCTATTTATTTTTACTTTTCTTGTTACTATGTTGTTTTTCATCGACTTCCTCGTCAAACACTACTTTATATTTTTAATTAATCTATTAATCCTTACCCAAGCCTTACTATAATTTTGACCGTGCGGAAAAATCTTCGAACGACCAAACACACCATTCCAATCACTTTTATCACTTGATATACAGGTAATCACTTAAGTTACTCGCCAAGGCACATGTACTCACAGTGACTTGTTTTGCTTTCAAAATCGCCCAACATTGAAAAAAATTAAATAATTAATACCAACTAAAAAAGAATACTTTTCTTAAAACAAGGCTAAAAATCAGCTTCTCCATTCAGTAAAGGCATCATTCAAAATCCCATTAAAAGATGCTTTTTATAGAATAATGATGGCTACCACATAAGATCAAAGCATTTCTTTTTTTATCTATTTATCAGCATATACACACACGTTCGATAACATTCACGACCAGATGATGCATTTATTAAAAAACAGAGGAGACTCGAAGCTTCGACCAATTTATTGGCCATATAAAGAAAGCATTAAGGTTTAATTTTGCCTAACACTGTCTCTCCCTAATTTTTATCTTATACACAATAAGCTTGCTCCAATACTTTATTAGTGATACCGTTAATGATAATTATTTACATTTACGCACTATAGAAAGGAACAACGGTGTCAAATTCTGCTGGCATGGACCTGTTTATTCGTGAGAACCAATTTTGGTTGGTGAGATTTTTACAAAACAAATTCAAATTGCATTCACCTCATGATGCACAGGACTTATCTCAGGACACTTTTATTAGGGCCCTGACGTCATCTACTGATCTACTTGAAGTCAAAGAACCTCGAGCATATTTGGCGACGATTGCAAACCGCCTCATTATAGACAAAGCGCGCCGTAGACGTATTGAACAAGCTTACATTGAAGCTCAAACTGAGCTACAAACAGAGCAAGCCCCTTCCTGTGAAGCGGTGTTAGAAACCATGCAAAGATTAGAAGCATTATCTCGATTACTTGAGGGATTAGCTGATAAACCAAGACGTGCTTTTTTAATGGCACGGTTGGATGGTATGAAGTATAAAGAGATTGCGAGTGCGCTCAATGTCTCGGAAAGCATGGTACAAAAGTATATTGCGCAAACGCTGTTGCATTGCCACAGTCAATTAATGGACCAGTAAGTTTAAAATTCTGATGTCGGCAAAAAACAATAGTTATCAACATAAACTTAAGCAAGCAGCCCAGTGGTGTGCGCTCTTGCATTCTGATGCTCCTGCCGATGAAGATATTCAAGCTTTTCACCAATGGTTAAATTTACATCCTGATAATCAAAAAGCGTATGATGAACTAACCGCACTGTGGAGTGAATTTGAAGCGCCTGACGATAAAGGCTTAAACACACGTGTTTTAAATAACGTATTAGAAAAAGACAAGCCAAAATCTCATGGCGCAATAAAAGCCTTTCTCAGCATCGCGCTGTTTTCAGGCTTTGGCTTGCTACTCAATCACTTGGGTTTGAGCGGTATAACCGCAGATCATTACACGCTCAAGGGGCAAACTCACACCATCCAACTCCAAGACGGCAGTAGCGTGACTCTCAACGCGCAAACGCAAATAGACATCGAGTTTAACGACGAAAAACGCTTGATTCACCTGCATACAGGTGAAATACACATAGATGCTACCACCAACCCAGCATGGCCTTTAGTGGTTCAAACACAAAACACCAGCGCAACGGCGTTAGGCACTCGTTTTTCAGTTAAAGCGCGCAAGCAAGACACTTATGTGGTTGTCACCGAATCAAAAGTCAAGCTTTGCTACTTTAAACAAAACAGTTGTGTGATTGGCCAACAAGGCGAGGCGATGGAGGTGGCCAGTGGTCAACTAATTGGACCTTACGATACCAACCCTAGTGTTAGATTAGCGTGGTTAAACCATAGGTTAGTCGCCAATGATATTAGCCTTTCCGCTTTATTAGAAGCGCTTGAAGCACACTACCCTGGGGTGCTGATGTACCAATATACTGAGCTTAATCACATTCGTGTGTCTGGGGTTTACCCAACCAACAATATTGAGTTGGCAATGAAAATGCTCGCCTCAGATCCTGCAATCCAGCATCATTCAATTGCTAACTACCTTCACGTTATCTCATTGAAATAATTAAACTTACCCAAAAAATAAAAAATAATCTGATTTTTTTTAGTTTTTGGGTACTGTTTTTTTTGACTGCCCCGTCCTATATGTAGCTCTAAATAAAAATGAGAACTATTTATGATAGGCGACAGGACTCCTCGCTCAATTTTGACCGCATTGTTATGTACTGGACTTGCTCTACCCACGGCAGCTCTGGCACAGCAGGCGCACCAAATAAATATCCCCAAAGGGAGTTTGGCGGAAGCACTCAACACGCTAGCCCTGCAAACAGGTGTATTATTGCAATTCGATCCTAATCAAATTGGCAGTGCACAAACTTCGGGCCTCAAGGGCGAGTTTGTGCTGAGTGACGGATTTGAACAGCTACTAACGGGCACAGGCTTGTATGCCGAAAAAACCGCAAATGGCAGCTATGTAATTCGTGCGATTGCCGCAGATCAGGCTGTATTGCTTGATACATTAGACATATATGCCAGCAACAATGCGCATACTGAGATTTACCAATCAGCATCTTCCGATACCAAGCTGGGCCAGCAACAGCTGACTCGTGTGGCACCACGTGATACCTCTGATATTTTTTACAATGTACCTGGTGTTGCGACTTCACAATCGAGACAAGAACCCGGTGTTGCTGTCAATGTCAGAGGCATACAAGATTTTGGCCGTGTGAACGTCATGATAGACGGTGCCAGACAAAACTTTCAACGCAGTGGCCACGGAGCAAATGGCACAGTCTATTTAGACCCACAATTATTATCGAGTGTTGATATTGCCAAAGGCCCTGTTGGTGATGTAGGTGGCGCAGGCGCCATCGGGGGTGTTGTTAATTTTAAAACGCTTGAATTTGATGATCTGGCTTTAGAGGGTAAAGACCACGGCACTAAGCTGTCACTCGCCACAGGCAGTAATGCCTACCACATGCAAGGACTGTTAGCCTCTGCTGTGCGTGTGGGAAACGATTTAGAGCTGGTTGCTGCCGTTGGCAGAAAAAACGTCGGTAGATTTGAGCCAGGACAAAGCGGTGGTAACGCAGGTAAAAGTGAATACTTCGACGCATTAAGCGCATTTACTGAGCAAGATCAATGGTCTTCGCTACTTAAAGCCAGTTACAAAATTAACGACCAACAAGCGGTGAAGCTAAGCTATATTGGTTTTTACGCCAACTTTGAAGAAGGCTCAACTACAGATCAATCAAACCCTGACAATAAACCAAGCGCCACCAGCAAGCTTAATAATGACACCATTAAGCTAGATTATGTCTGGAATCCAAATTCCGACTATCTCGATTTAAACGCCAGTATTTACTACAACCGTACAAAAATGCGTCAACACCAATTTGAATCGGGTGACACAGCCAATCCTTACGGTGAATTTGAACTAGAGTTCGAAACCAATACTGTTGGTATGGTCATCGAAAACCTTGCATTCTTTAGTCTTGATCACAGCTGGTTACCAGAAACAGACTCACTGCTCATGCTTAACACAGGCACCGAGTATTTTAGAGATTGGACGCAGCCTCAAGCCATTCAGCAAACACCAGGTTCTGGCGATCCAACTTGGTTTACTGGCGCGACACCGGGCGGTGAGCGTGCTGTTACCAGTATTTTTACCCAAGCAGAATGGCAGTATGGTGAGCATATCTCAATCGAAGCTGGTGCTCGGTACGAACACTTTTCTATTGAGGGAAAAGGCGAGATCAACTCAGGATCTATCCTTAATCCGCCGGGCGTCCGCCCAGCTAGAACACTTGTTTTCACTAACTTTGAAGTGGCACGCCATGATGAATATGTCTCGCCTAACCTGCGTTTTGCCTATCGTTTCACGGATGAAATACAAGCATATATAAGTTCGTCAAAAGGGGTGAGGCATCCTGCAATCACAGAAACATTGCTATTTGGTATGCATGTGGGCAATAGCTTCCCATTTTACCCAAACCCAGGCTTAAAAGCAGAGAAGTCCCACAATAATGAAGTGGGCGTTAATTTCGAGCTCAGCCAATTGGCGAATGCGCATGACCTATTTATCAAAGCGGGCTGGTTCGATAATACCGTTGATAACTTTATTGTTCAGGGCACCGTAATGAGCCCCACCTCCGTAGCAGATAAAAGTGGCATACGAAGCTATGTCAACTTGTTTGATGAAGTGCGCTTTGAAGGTATTGAGCTGCAAGCAGATTATGAGTCCAACTTTGTCTTTGCCGAACTTAACTATACCAAGATGAACTTTGACCCAGGACAAGGGGACTATGACCCATTCCCATTAGGCAGTCAGGTTGGCTTCCCAGAAACAAATCTAGGTAAAACAAAATCAGGCGGCCTGCTTTATATACAGCCCGCTAAACACAGTGGCGCTTTAACATTGGGCGTAAAACTCCTCAATGACAAATTGAAGTTTGGTACACGTATCCGAGTAGAAGATAACGATGGCCGTGGCGGTACCGCTTATGAGGATGTAGTGGATTGGGAAATATATGACCTATGGCTGGATTATCAGTATTCACCGCGCCTCCAACTACGTTTGTCTGTCGATAACTTAAAAGACCTCAATTACGCAGAAGCCAATGGCACCTCATATTGGATCGCACCAGGACGCAGTGTGATCGGACGAATCAACATAAAATTCTAATTAAAGACAAGGGTAAAAATCATGCAAAAAGCTTTTAAGCTAGCACTCATCAGCAGCGCTTTAATGAGCGCAAACTTAGCGAGTGCCGCTGAAATCAACCTGCAACAGTTACATGTATTTGGCACTGCCCAGACTATCATGCTTGGTGGAGAAAAAGGCATGCTACCAGCTAAGCCTCCCACATTACACCCACAAAGCGGCAAGCTAATTGGCACCATGATGTCTGGTGCAGGCAGTGATTTTGCCACATTAGCACAATCTGGTATTTACTCTTTTACGCCCAAGTTGACTGATGGCAAGCTCACTGACTTCAGCACGCAAATCAACACAGTAAATAATGACATCGGTGCATTTACCACGAATGTCATCATTAATAGCCAAGGCGTTGCTTTTGGTGGCGCGAAATCTAGTCTCTTTAAGTGGACAGAAGAAGACGGCATGCAAGATGCGTTCGATGGCATTGACCTGACTGTTCTCAATGGCGGTAGCTTCGATATCAGCGGCCTACTGACTGTTGATGCACAGGATAATGTCTACTTCGCAGCTTCTCAGCGCAACGATGACTTTTTCGCGCTTGTGCGCTTAAGCCATAATGGCGAGCTGGCTGTATTAGTCGACTTTGGTCGCGATGAATACAAAGAAGCCGTGGGCGACTCTTTTATTTATACCAAAGGCCAGTCACCAGCAGCACTTATCTTCAGTGCTGATGACAACGCAATTTATGGACTCGCGCATAAAAATGCAAACTCGGCGGGTGCCGGCGACAATGCAGGACTAGATGGGGACGATTTCGCGAGCGGTACCTTATTTAAAATCGATTTAGCTAACGTCGCCACGGACGGTAGCACAGAAGTCATTGTACTTAACTCTTTTTCAAACAATCTACATGGTTTAATTGACGATCACTCTCTGGCGACAAATTCAGTCGTTGAACAAGGTGAGTGGTTATACGGTACGTCAGCTAAGACGCTATGGCGCATTCATAAAAACACAGAAAATAGCTTTACTGTCATCCATACATTTGGTGAGCAAGATAACGGTATAGACGCTGTGCAAGATGGTCATATTCCTGCTGGTCCACTTGTCGCTGCTGCCGATGGCAATATTTATGGTACAACCAGAGCCAGTGGTGGTGATGAGCAAGGCGCTGGCGTATTGTACCGCATTAACGTTAGCGCGGATGCAACAGACGTCAACAGAGAAAAAGATGACTTTGAAATTATTCAATCCTTTGATGAGCAAGCATCTATTCGACCTGTCGGTCTCACATCTGGTGCAATCGCTGACGAAAAGCACACATTATATGGCGCAACCAATGGTGACAATAGCACCGAAGCTGGCGGCATATTTGAGTTCACAGTCAACCAACACACTTTAAGCTTTAGCACAGAAACCGAAGAACTCACTCTGGGCGAGAGCCTTGATCTCAGCTGGCAGTCGATCAATATCAGCGACTGTACAGCGAGTGGTGACTGGGAAGGCGCAAAAGAAGCCAATGGTCAGGAGTCGATCACGCCCGATACAGAAGGTGAAAAATCTTATGTATTGACCTGTAAAGACACCGATCAAAAAACCTATACCCGCACACTTGAATTACTCGTTGGCGCTGAGCCAGAACCGGAGCCAGAACCGGAGCCAGAACCGGAGCCAGAACCAGAACCGGAGCCAGAACCAGAACCGGAGCCAGAACCAGAACCAGAACCGGAGCCAGAACCAGAACCGGAGCCTGAGCCTGAGCCAGATACTGGCACAAAACCGGAACCAACACCTGATCCAGACAAGGGTACAGATCCAGCACCTGCGCCAGATACAAGCACAGATCCGGAACCAACTCCTGAACCAGCGCCAGAGCCTGAAGAAGATAAAGGCAGCAGTGGTTCATTTGGTGGCTGGATATTGGCACTCGGTGCATTGGTAATGGGCCGTCGTTTTTATAAAAAAACCAAGTAAACCAATTTCTAATTGCACGGGGAAACCCGTGCTGAAAACAACAGAAATATCAGCATGGCGCGCAGCTGATATTTCTCCTAACGACCTTTAGGTCAATATTATTAAATAATCAAAAATTAAGGATTTACCATGTCTATACAAGTAACATACAGTGCTAGCTACTCTTTCTCAGGCCTTGACACGTTTTTTGGTCATGCCTCAAATTTCTTTAAAAATACAGATTATAACGAGAACATCGGTAGCTTCGCGGGTGCTGAGAACCCTAACCCTACTGTTGATCTTGGCTTCTGGGGTCTATTCGGTACTTTCTCTGGTACTCAGTATGCACAAGAAGGCCAAGTTGGTGCTGAAAACCTAGGCTTCATTATTCAAGCAGCTGATGGCTCTTACATCGATTACACCTTCTTCGCAGGTCCTTCGCACACTATGTATGGTGAAATTGCATCAATTTCATTCGGCCGCGGTCTAACACAAGGTGCAAACGGTGAGTACAGCTTCACGGAAGATCTAGTGAGCTTCGACGGCTTAGATACAATCAATCTTAACGCTGGCTTTGATGCAAATGGTGGTGTCATTGGTCGCCATGAAGGGACTAACACAACCCACAATATTGTTGATGGCATGAAAGACTCTGACTTCGGCTACTTCATGAACGTACTAACTCAAAACGGTATCGATCTGACAACAAACGATACAGTTGGTGTTTCAAGTCTAGCTGACTTTGACCTAGTCGCTTAACCTCCTGTGCACTGCAGCTTTGCTGCAGTGCAATTTGCCATTTATTGAGCCTACTATGAAAAAACTTTGCCTCTGCTTGCTATCCCTGTCTTTCTCTAGTCTTGCAACCACAGCTGTAGAAGGGATCAGTGTTAATCACCTAACGTCTTTACACTCTACAGGCCCTGTCGGTTGGCCAACCGCAGGTAAGCCATTTGCGCCGCCAATTTATAACGCTGAGCGTGATCAACTCATCGGATTATCTTACTTTGGATATAAAGATGAGACTGCTCCAAGCATGTGGGGACTAGCACCAGTACAAGGACATTACTTCGCACTTGCAAAAGAGGTTGCAGGCTTTGTTGGTTTCGCAGAGCACCCAACAGAAGACAAGCTCTATAGTATCGATCTCAAGGGCAATGTATTTTCTGTGCACTCAGATGGCAGTAACAAAGTCATTTTATTTGACAACACAGAACAAGAGCTCAACAACAGACCAAATGTACAGCCTATTTTCGATAATCAAGAACGACTGCTATTTATCGATACCGATCATAAAACTTACTCTCGATTAATGCGTTTAGAAAAAGACAACACATTGACGGAGCTATACAGATTTAACAACAACCCCCATGGCGACTTCACCGCTGCTGGCGGCATGCTATTGAGTGGTAATACACTTTATGGCTATTTAGGTTACCCTCGCGGCATACCGCACCTTAATACACTCTCAATCGATGATGACTTTGTCGTCGGTGCACTCTATGCAGTAGAGCTCGGTGAAAACCCCATTGCAGCCTTGCCCTTGATCCATGAATTTACCCTCAACCAAGGTGAAGTACCCTGGCACACCCGCAGCGGTGATGAAGGCCGTATTGCCACCTACCTAGTTGAAGATGAAGCGGGCTATCTATATGGTTCTACGACCGTGGGGAGCTGCAGGTCCAAAGGAATTATTAGTTATAGCGGTAAAGCCATCGGTTTTGCCAGCGGTCTCTGTGGTGGAGACTCCCAAGTTCACAATGTCATTGAAAAAAATGAGCGCTTGATCCACACAGAGTATCCACATTATGAAGGCAGTAATCCCCATGGCTCACTCTTTAGAATTAAAAAAGATGGCTCTGAGTTTAATTTGCTGCATACATTCAATGGCGAAAACGGCAGTCAACCCCGTGGTCCTATGGTGATAACCGATACAGGCTTTTTGTATGGCACCACCATGAGCGGTGGCATACATAAGAGTGAAAATACACAAGTACTTGAAGGCAATGAGTATCCAAACCACCCTGGAAATATGACACTCGATGGGACTATTTATCGACTTAATTTAGCGGATATACAAATTGAAAATGGCCAAATCATTGAAAGTGGGTTTGAACATGTGCATTCGTTTAAAGCTGGAATTGCCGAAGACTCAGATGGCAAGGTACCAACCGGACTCATGTTAGCTGAAAACGGTAAACTGTATGGTACCACCCTGTATGGTGGTAGAGGCTACTCAGATCAATATGGAGGAACTTTTCTCGCCGACAACCGAGGTACGGTTTTTGAGGTCGATTTAAGTGGTTTAAAACCAACCGGCTCTGTGTCTATCAGTATCACGCCTGGCAATGCCCAACTTGGTGAAGAAGTAGAAGTCACTTGGAGTAGCCACAATGCAGCTGACTGTGTTGCGATTGGCGGCGTGGCTGTCGGTGATTGGGTGCCAGATGGACAAATCGAGTCGCAAGGCAGTATTAAAATCTCACCTGAGTCAGGTATTTACACCTTTACAATTAACTGTCGAGATGCCGATGTTGGTTCACGATTAGGTGCGCTATCGACGCTTTACGTCAATGCAGAAGCAAAAATAAAACAAGAAGAAACCTTAAGCTATGGTAATGGTGGCGCACTTGGTTTTGCAGCTTTGACATTCTTAAGTGCGCTAGGTGTGAGACGACTTCGCCGCCGTAGGAGCCAATCATGAAACCCATGATGGTGCCAAGTGAAGCCTTAAAGCGCGCCTTACATAAGCAAAAGCGTAGCCTGCTGCATGTTGCTGGGTTCAGCGCCATTATCAACTTGCTCATGTTGATCCCCGCGATTTACATGTTGCAAGTGTACGACCGCGTTTTAAGCTCTGCGAATATAGATACTTTATTGTTGATTTCCATCATAGTTGCGGGCTTCTTTTTATTAATGGGCGCACTAGAGTGGGTCCGTAGCCGCGTACTGATTGGCATAAGCGAACATTTTGATAACGAGCTACATACGCAGGTATTTGACGCTGTTTATCAACATCAAATCAAGGTTGGTAATGCTAACCCAGGCCTGTTGATTAACGACCTTAACCAAGTTCGTCAATTTATGACCGGGACGGGCATATTTGCGTTTTTTGATGCCCCTTGGGCCCCGCTTTTCCTTATTGTATTATTTTTCTTTCACCCATTGCTGGGCACAATAGCCCTCGTCGGTACGGTGATCTTACTGATACTGGCACTACTCAACGAAGTCTGGGCGAAAAAGCCCTTACAGGCATCTTCACAAGCCACAGCCAATGCCACGCGCCTTGCCAGTGGCATCATTAACAATGCTGAAGTTGCACAAGCGATGGGGATGCAACACAGTTTGCAAAGCCGCTGGCAGGCACAGCATCAAGCGGGTATTCGCCATCAAAGTGAAGCCAGTAATCTCAGCTCTGTGCTCACCGCAACCAGTAAAATATTGCGCCTTGCACTGCAATCGGTTGTTTTAGGCGCTGGCGCTTGGCTTGCCGTTGACGGCCAGATCACCGCAGGCATGATGATCGCTGGTTCCATTATCGCAGGACGTATGTTATCTCCAGTGGAGCAACTCGTCGGGGCATTTAAACAGTGGCAAAGCGTGAAACTCTCTCGTCAACGTCTCGATGCCCTGCTGCATCAGTACCCAGAGCCTCAAACTGGACTAGATTTACCAACCCCGACGGGCAAACTCAGTGTAGAAAATGCCACTTTGATCCCACCGATGGCGCAAACTCCTTCTCTGAGTAACATCAACTTTGAGATTAATCCCGGAGAAATTTTAGCGATCATAGGCCCCTCTGGCGCTGGTAAATCATCAATTGCGCGCCTTATTACAGGTATTTGGGCACCGCGAATGGGCAAAGTGCGCTTAGATGGTGCCGATATTTTTCAATGGAACAAGCAGAGCCTAGGCCCACACTTGGGGTATTTGCCTCAAGATGTGGGCTTATTTGCAGGTAGCATCAGTGAGAATATTGCCCGATTTGGCGACATTAATGACGCAGCTGTCATCAAAGCGGCGCAATTGGCAGGCGTGCATGAGATGATCTTAAAATTACCCGATGGCTACAATACCGTGCTGGGTGACGGGGGCATGGGCTTATCCGGCGGTGAAAAGCAGCGCATAGGCCTTGCCAGAGCAGTGTATGGTGACCCAAAACTGGTCATTTTAGATGAAGCCAATTCTAACCTAGATGATGCCGGTGAAGCCGCACTGGCTAACACCCTTAAAACACTCAAGCAGTCTGGTTCTAGTATTATTTTTATCACCCACAGAGCCAATATTTTAAATCTAAGCGATAAGATCTTGTTACTTAACAAGGGCCATGTGCAAGCATTTGGTCCTAAACAGCAAGTACTTGGAGCGATGCAGCAAGCCAAGCAAGGTCAAAGAGGAGCAGCGTAACGTGACAACACAGCACACTATCGCGGGAAGCAAACATATTCGACTTGGCTGGACGATCATCGCGCTAAGCTTGGGCATATTTTTACTCTGGGGTGCATTTGCCCCACTCGACAAAGGCGTGGTCGTTGAGGGCCAAGTCATCGTTTCTGGCCACAAAAAGCAGATCCAAGCTCCGCAACACGGCGTACTTGACCAATTATTGGTGCAAAATGGACAGTGGGTAGAGCAAGGTGAGGCGCTGCTGATCCTAGATAGCAAGGTGGCAAAAAGTCAGCTTGCCGCTGCAACCACACAGTACTATTTAGCACTGGCTGAAAAAGAGCGCCTAGATGCAGAGTTACGCGATGCGCAGCAGCTCATTTACTCGGATACTCTGACAAGCGTGGATTTACCGCAAGCTGTTCAAGCGATGGCGCTAAATCAGCAAATGTTCGAGCAACGTCGCGCGGCCTTGAAAGCACAACTTAAGTTAATGCTCGACAATAAGCACACTACGCAATCTCGCATTTCGGGTCTTACCCATGTTGTTGATAGCCATAAGCAAAGAGCAGAGGTGTACGATAATTGGGTGAATGATACCCAAGCTTTGGTGAAAAAAGGCTTTCAATCACAAGAACAACTGTATCAGCTAAAGGCACAAGCCGCCGAAATTCGCGCTGATTTGGCCAATGCGCAATCCGAGCTCTTGTCTCAACAAGCCAGACTATTAGAGCTAGATACTCAACACCAGCAAACCCTCAAAGGCTATCGTCAAGAAGTCAGTCAGCAAAGAGCGAAGAACCAATCTAGCATCAGTGACTTCAAACAAAGAATGACAGCAGCTCAATTTAGCTTGGACAACAGTGAAATTCGTGCGCCTGTTGCAGGTCAAGTTGTTGGCTTGGACGCATTTGGTGATGTGGTGTCTCAATCTCAATTGTTGATGGAAATTGTCCCTAAAGGGCAAAGGTTGATAGTGAATGCCAAAATCCCAAGTAACTTGATAGACAGTGTTGCCCTTGGTCAAGATGTCGATCTGCTATTCAGCGCATTCAATACCAGCACAACCCCGAAAGTAAAAGGACAGGTTGAGCGCCTAGCCCAAGACACCATCAATGATGAGCGCACTGGGCAGCCTTATTACCAAGTGGCGATCCGCGTTAATCAAGATGCACTGAGTGATAGTTTGGTGTTGCAACCAGGTATGCCAGTGCAAGCGTTTGTTAAAAATGGGGAGCGCCCCATGCTCAGCTACCTACTCAAACCGCTGACTGACAGAATTCCCAATGCCATGGCAGATATTTAAAAAATGTACCTATTTTGATACACTTATCGAACTTGGTCATAGTGCCCGCCATTTCCCCGATGTCATTTTGCATCATCGGCGGGCCTATTTTGATCGAGCGCCTTTTTCAGTAAGGCAGCTAACAACACATCTTATTCAGCCATCGCCAAGCTCAAGACTACCATCCAATATAATCAAACTGTGACCGAGCCATAGCAGCTATTTTCTGGTCACAGAATAAAAAGTTAAAAAAGTATTACTGTTTTTTTAATCTCATGCGTTCTTTAACTATAGGGGTTTGTTTTTAGTGAAGTCAGAGGTTTATAACAATGAAAAAAGCTTTCGCCTTTTTGGCGCTCGCACCCACTTTTAGTGCATCTGCGAGCGGCACGGGGTCGCTCACGGCCTATGCCATGTTTATGCAGGCAGACTGGGTGGTCAAAAGCGTGATGTTGATGTTAGTCGCCGCCTCTGTTGCTTGCTGGGCCGTATTTATTACCAAGCAGAAGCAAATTAAACTCGCGCAAAAGCGCCTCTCACACTTATTAGCACACAGCCGCAACCAAGATGATCTGATAAAGCTAAACAATGCAGATGTATTAGAAGCGCAACTCGTCGAAGAGGTTCTAATCGAAATGGACTGGGGCGCCAAAAATAATGCCACAGCTGAAGGGGTCAAGGAAAGATCTCTGCAGCGCATGAAAACCCGTGCCGACGAATTCACGGATGGCCTCACTCAAGGCACGGGTTCTTTAGCCTCTATTGGCTCCACCGCCCCTTTTATTGGCCTGTTTGGCACCGTTTGGGGAATTATGAACAGCTTTATTGGTATTGCGGCGACTAATAGCACCAACTTAGCCGTGGTTGCACCGGGCATCGCAGAGGCCCTTTTGGCCACCGCTTTAGGCTTAGTCGCGGCTATTCCCGCAGTCTTAATGTACAATCACTTTACTCGCAATATCGCACTATATCGTAAGCAACTCAATGCATTTTCAAGCCAACTGTTAGTTTTGGCTGGCCGCCAACTGGAGCTGCGTTGATATGGCGATGATGAATGATGGCGACCAAGACGAGTTTGCACTCAATAATGAGATCAACATGACGCCGTTTATCGATGTCATGTTAGTATTATTGATCATCTTCATGGTAGCCGCGCCTCTGTCGACCGTTTCTGTGCCGCTTGAGCTCCCCGGCGCCGATGCACAGGCGCAAACCTTAGAACAAAACCAGCTTATCTTGTCATTAGACAAAGAGTTACAGCTATTTTTAGGCGATCAAGCGGTGTCCAAAGACGGGCTAGAAGCCGCGCTCAATATAGCGAGCCACAATAACCCTGAGCAAATCGTGTTTATCCGAGCCGACGAAAAAGTAGATTATGGCAATGTAATAGGCGTACTTAATACATTACGCAGTATCGGCTACCTCAATGTGTCCCTCATTGGTGAAGAGGATTTAAATTAAGTGCTCACTCGCCGTGATTGGTTGTTAGGATTTTTTTGGGCTGTTTGCTTGCACCTTGTCATACTCGGTGCAGCGCTTTGGCATTGGCAACCCCATACGCCTGCAAAACCTGCCATATCAAAAGCGCCGTTTGTGGTAAAACTAGCTCCATTAGCTAAAGCCAAAAGTCAGTCTCAAGAGCTGCAAAATGCGCAGGCTCAATCGGCCAACACACCGCCACCAAAAGCGCTTCCAACCACCCCATCGAGCGACATCGCTTTAGCCCATGATGGGAAGATAGCCATGGCCAAAAAACCGCAGAAACCCCAAGAACCGAAGCCTAAACCTGAACCTAAGCCAACACAGGACCGTAAGCCCAAACTTGAACAAGTCGCTGAGCAACCACCGCAAGCCCCCAAGCCAGAACAGCTGCTGGAATTACCCAAGCAAGACGCTGAAAAACCAGCAAAGCAAGAAAGTGTCGCCAGTCGCGCTAAAGAAATTGAAACAGATGCCACTGCACAGCAAAATCAAGCCCTGCAGCAAGGTCAGGATACCCAACTTGCATTAGTCGCTAAGCAAACTTGGCAGGCGGTGCTCATCGCCCACCTTGCGAAGAAAAAACGCTATCCCACAATAGCCCGTAAAAGAGGCCAAGAAGCAACGATTATGGTCAGTTTTGATATCGACGATAAAGGCCAGGCACGCAATATCGAAATTGTGCAATCATCCCGCTATCCGCTACTCAATAAAGAAGCCAAAAGCGTTGTTAAACGCGCACAACCCCTACCGCTGCCACCACCGGCAATGCGCGAGCACACCGTCATGGTGCCCGTGCGATTTTATTTAATGTAGGTAACAAGCTGCCTTGCCACTTTAATCAATGTACTGTTTATTCCAAAATAAGCAGAAGGTCACATTAGTTAATAAAGACAGCCAAACATGGATAATCCACCAAAGGAAAGATTAATAGATACCAAATTTAAAAAAGTTTAATTTATTAAAATTTATACTTATTAAATTAAATCTACAATATAATTAAACCCATAAACACTATGAAAGCGAGATTTTCATTATGTGGTACAAATGTAATTAAAAAAGTAATCACTCGACGCGACTACTTTACAGCCTAGCCGCCATACTATTGTCTTTACCTGTATATTGAATAAATGGGCAATCAAATTCATCACCAAAAATCAAATACATTTCGTAAAGCTGGGCCAATGTCATCACCGTCCTGCCGGTTTCAAAATTACTAATAGTTGCTTGATCTACACAGAGCTTTGCTCCCAATTGGGTTTGCGTCAGATTATTCTTTTTTCTTAACCTGCGTAAATTGTGCTGAACCTCAGACATTAAGTCGTTCACTGTTACTTTTCTTCTTATGACATTATTTTTCATCGTTTCCCTCGAAAATTCACCAACATACTACTCTAAAATCAGTTTCCATATTTACTTATGAAAATGCATTGTTAATAATATAAAATGGTTAATGTGGAAAAATCTTCGAATTTTATGAAAAGGAATATTTATGAGAAATTTTCTTACCTTCAGCATTTTTGTAAAAATTCAAAGCTTGATGTAGCAAGTCTCATCACACTGTTTAAGACATAATGTAAGACATAATGCCTTATACAGTTACATGAGATAAAACCTTTGATATTTATCCAAAAGGAAATCAAATGTGATAAGCGGTGACGACCTCAAAGCCATGCGCAAAAAAGCAGGCTTCACTCAAAAGCAAATGGCCGATAAGCTCAATATCACCAGAGAAACGGTGAGTAATTATGAGCTTGGGGTCGGTGAGCCACGGATGAGTCATTTTTTCAAATGGCTAGCTTATTGTAAAATTGACATTAACCCACTGATGATACAAATTAGCAATGTATCGAACAAATTAAACGATCCAAAAGACATTAACGATAAGGAATAATTATGAAATCACTCAACCAAGAATCTCTAAAAAAAGTCATTGGAGGCTCATTATTTATGCCAAAGCAACCTCATGAGATTCAAGTTATAACTCCACAAGGTTAAAACTATTTATTGGCGTATTTTATCAAGCTCAGAATTTATATAATCTCAGCTTTAGAATACATTACTGAATAAAGCTCAAATATAAGTAATTAACTCTATGAAAATGGTACATTTGATACTTGTTTCAGTCATTGCACTTATCGCTTTTTATCTGCAAATAGATGACCCTCAGGTAGTCTTTCACGTTTACCTTCCAGTACTAGCTTTCTGCTTTATATTTGGCTTACTGCAAAAAGAGCCTAATATTTGCCATATCTCTATTATGCTCGCCGTTGTTGCATTAACTGAATATAGTTTATTTAGTACCGGTCTCATAGATTTAGGTTCACCAGACGATGACTACCTCATTGTGGGTACCAAAATATTTGGCATACAACTGTTAATCAACCTATTTGCTATTGCGCTTTTTATTTTTAGAGTGCAAATTTCACGGTTTTTCTCAAGCTCAAGCAAGATTGTACTTACTGACTTTGATGGTCTTTTTCATTGGCTATTTATAGTAGCAGGTATTATGAATGTATTAGCCTTGATTGAAAATGCGTTAAGAAATGGCCTTGGTTGGCTATCTTTGACATTGATTTATGACATCTATACATTTGTTGGTTCAGCTATTATGGCTCTGACGTGTGGGTTATTACTCACCATGTTGATCTTACAAGCAAAAAATAAGCAACTTACTTAAGGTTGCCACTATTTTTTGCCTATATAAATGAAAATTTACATACCGTTTATGTCACTAAAATGTGGTGTAAAGTAAATATGAGAGAGCAACAGCGGCGTATGTACAGCAGTCGCTTTTGGTATTAAGGTCAGCTGCTTAACCATAACTTAGCGATGCACTATCGTGCCATTCGCTGCAAAAACATTGATGTACAGCGATTCAATTTACAAATAAGCGCCTGTTACACTGGCGCTTATTTTATTTGGAGCACACTTAGTTTCCCCTACATGCCTTAAACAACACTGTCGACTTAAGAGCTATAAAACAGCTAGTTAGAACAAGTAGACTGTTTGCACTATAGGTTGTATAGACAAGTATAGCATAATGAAGTTTAACTCTTATTGCTTCAATAGTGCTGCTTAGTCCGTTGACCTATGTGTTGCGACCTCACTCTCTCGCTCTTCTGCTTTTAATGCATAACTAAATTCGCACAACAAACACCGACATGGACCAATATCATTGCATTGTTGCGAACGTATAGTTTGAAATAAGGTACATCAATCCAATAATACTTATAGGCTAAAATTTCCAGCCAAGACACTAAGTTAATAAATGCGCCAAATAACATGAGTAAAATAATGCCACATTCTTGTAAAGTGAATACCTGCCTATTAAACACAAGTAGAAAGTAATTTATATGGGTCTTTTCATACAAGAATAGAGCCAGTGGTCTTCGATAAACTATCGGTAAGACTAAAGCAATGCACATGAAAAGATCTGCCAGATAATAATGTGTCCTCCACTGCATTATGGTAGGGTTTAATAAAATAATCACGATATCCAATACTGCATAACATATTAAAAACCACCTAGCCGTAGGTACTTTCCATGTTAAGAGTAGCGATATAGTGATCACAGTCAAAGGCAAGAACTCAACAAGCGAATAAAACTCTTTCATAATCTTGTCACTCCTTTTTTTGCTTTATATCAGCCGAAGATGTATGAGTCGTCACGTTAAACAGATCAAAAACCGCTGAAAAATCCTTACCAAAAATTAAAAATAGCTCAAAGAGATGGATGTAGGTCATGTCGGTTTTACCCGACTCATAATTAGAAATGGTCGCCTGGTCAACGCCAAGCTTCTTGCCGAGCTGCTCTTGAGTCCATTTTTTTTCCTTTCTTAAACGCCGCATTGAGCGCTGTACATAAGCCCTAAAGTTTTCAGTTTTTATCTGCCGTGAATTGGGTATCACACTGATTTCTCCTCCTTAACAGGTGGTGTCAACTTATCAGCCCCCTTTTTTACAAATCAACAAAGCCATAACAAAAAACTCTATTTATATTAGTGATTTATAAATGCATTTATAAAGTAAGAAAAATGTATTATTTCATATCTAGCTTTCAATTAGCTTTAAGACAATAGCAAGTAATTGATCTGCTGTAATTAAACAGGACACTTTGATAATGGAATATAATCCAATTATTGAGGTGTTAAATGACAAAAAGAACAAACAGAAGTTACACGGCTGAATTTAAACAAGAAGCCGTCGCATTAGTAACCGAGCAAGGTTATAGCGTATCTAAAGCGGCTGCGTCTTTAGGTATCACAGATAAATTACTTTATAACTGGAAAGCAAAATTTGAAGCAGAGCAATCAGGTTCGATTTTAAGTGCTGATGAGCGAGCCGAATTATTGAAGCTACGAAAGGAAGTTAAAGAGCTAAGGATGGAAAAGAAATATTAAAAAAGGCCAGCTCCCTCCTGCTAAGGGAAACGAAGTAGCGTTTCAAACAATTCAACAGCTAGCTACAGCGTTTCCTGTGGTGAAGCTTTGCAAGATAATGAAAGTAAGCCGAAGTGCTTATTACGCTTGGCTTAAACGCCCAGCTAAGATCATTACGGCTGAGCAACTTCATTTATATCGAAGAGCTAAAGCGATATTCAAGCGAAGTCGAAATAGCTTAGGCTACCGAGAACTGCGGAAACGGTTATGCAAGGAGGGACTAAATGTTAGCGAGTATGGCGTTAAAAAGTTAATGGCTAAGCTTGGCTTAGTTGTTACCCAGCGCATAGCCTATAAGGTAACAACCAAACGCAAGCACAGTGATACTGTTGCTGATAATTTACTGAATCAGAACTTTAATCCTGTTGCGCCTAATCAGGTATAGGCTGGTGATGTGACCTATTTAAGAACTGGCGAAGGCTGGATGTACCTAGCCATTGTTATGGACTTATATTCACGTCGTATCGTTGGTTGGCACATTGATAGACGCATGACCACAGACTTAGTGAGCAAAGCGATGATGAAAGCGTATAACTTACGCCAGCCACCAAAAGGCTTGGTGTTTCACTCTGATAGAGGTTCGCAATATACCAGTAAGCATTACCGAAAACTGTTAGCTAATTACGGCATTAGAGCGAGTATGGGTGATGTCGGAGCTTGTTGGGATATAGATAATATACTTAGTCATACTGACAGTGAATATCTGACCCGTGCTGGGATTGATCAAATATCTTTGTGTTGACCTGTCGATATTCATTAGTCAGTAATTTCATTATATTCAGTATCAGTGACCTAATAGGAGCATTGTATTGCAACATCTGTGTCCAGTCCTGTTACTGAGACTGTGAGGGCTGAGGATATGAATCGCAATGACATTTCTAACAATTTAACATTAGGTGTCGATACTCATTTAGATAATCATGTTGCTGTACTCGTTAATGATATTGGTCAAGTTGTCGACACCCAAGAGTTTACTGTAAATTCAACCGGCTATAGCCAACTGTACAAATGGTGCAAGTCATTTGGAACGGTGAACCAAGCTGGATTAGAAGGAACTGGCACATATGGTGCTGGCTTATGTAAGTTCTTACAAGAGCAAAAGGTTACTGTTTTTGAAGTTAACCGCCCTAATAGCGCTATAAGAAGGTTAAGGGGGAAATCGGATCCAACGGATGCTGAAAGTGCGGCTCGTTCTGTATTAGCCAAAGAATCTACTGCAATCCCAAAATCTCATGATGGCATAGTTGAAGCAATGAGATTTTTAGTTGTCGCAAGGAAAAGCTCCGTAAAGTCTAAGACACAAGCTATTAATCAAATTCGAGCTTTACTTGTGACAGCACCAGAGCATATTCGTCAACAGTGTTATGTTCCTTCGAGCTATCGGTGCATTACTGCTTGTAAAGCATTAGAAATGAACTCCGTAAACATACTTGAAGAAACATTAATATCAATGTTACAGCTGCTAGCAGAGCGATGGATGATGCTATCACAAGAGCTAAAAACAATTGATAAGAAACTTAAAGCTTTAACCAACTCAGCAGCTTCAACATTACTAGAGCAATATGGTGTTGGAAGCTATGTTGCAGCTACACTCCTTGTGGCTGCTGGTGACAACCCTGAGCGACTCAAGAAGGAATCATCATTTGCAGCCTTATGTGGAGTTAGTCCATTAGATGCATCTTCCGGTAAAAAGCAACGTCATAGGTTAAACAGAGGTGGAGCAAGAGATGCCAATAATGCACTTTGGACTGTAGCTTTGATTCGAATGCGTAATGATTTCAGAACAAGGAAATATGTAGAAAAGCGTTCATCAGAAGGGAAATCAAATAAAGAGATCCAGCGTTGTTTAAAACGCTATATTGCAAGAGAGTTATATCCAATAATAGTTTCTGATTTATCAAAGCTAACTTGACCTTGACATAGGAGCGTCAATTCTGTGGTTGAACGGTTCTTCGGCAGTTTAAAACACGATTGGTTGTTGAAAGTGCCTCAGCTAACTCGTGAATATATGAGAAATGATGTGACAGCGTATATGCGCTATTACAATTTAGAGCGACTTCATACAGCTAACTGTGATCAAACGCCAGTAGAGTATGAGCAAAGTTCCTTAAGAAAAGTGTCCTGATTTAGTTGCGCAGAACATCCTCCCGCCACTCAAGCAAATAGAACACGGATAGTTCAAGATCGGATAATAAATGATGAGTGCGTTTTGATTTATAACCGATGTACACGACCGTCTGAAAGCGCATCGTAAACAGTCAACCAAAGCTTATAATCTTGATTGTCACCTGCACCGCGTCCTTCTTTGATCCACTTACGATATTGCGCCTCTGTGTGGCCAATCTTCCTAGACATAATATACCGCTATAACTGATTGAAATTTCAGCATAGCGGTGTCAAATTACAGATGCAAATTTTAAAAGTGATTACTCTGATTGGGTTGCTAAAAAAGTAATCCCTGCAACTAAACAAGATAATATCAAAGCATTTTTTACTGGGCTTGACTCACTAGGAGTAAGCATGGCTGCAATAGCAGCAGCACCACCGGCAGCTTGAACAACAGCATTCTCTGATTTTAATAATGCTCCAGTGCCGAGAGCTGATATTAGATACTTTTGAACTTGTGTACTTTCTTTAACCAAACCACAGCATGTTCTAACAAAATGCTCGCAGTTTTCAGCAAAAAGATTATAAGGCAGCCCCAAATACTTTTTAGCCGTTTGAATAGCAATCGACTTATTATCAGCTTTTATTGAACTGACATTTATACTTTTTCCATCAGAAAATTCTTCTAGTGAGATTTCCATAACGGACTTAAACGTTTTAGAGTTATGAATGACCATATCATTTCCAATATACAACCCATAATGCTTAAAGCCTGTATATTGAATAGATAGAACATCTCCTACTGAGTACATATACTATTTCCTTATTAAATAAAAACTTATATATGGTCTTTTTTTAAACATTCAAGAATAGCTTTAGTGTTAAAACATAGAAGTTATTCAAATAAAAAAAGCCGACGATATGTCGGCTTTTTTGACTTTCTATAGTATGAAACTTTATTGTTTGGGATGATACTTTATTGTTGTGGATGAAACTATATTGTTCACCCACACTTATGTGGGCCCGTAATATAGTTTCATACTGAATGGGGCTGTAGAGACTGTGTTTTGGTTTGAAAGTTTGAGCCTAGGAAATAAAGTTTCATACAATATTTGGTAAACACCTCAGATCTACCCAAATACTAAATAATAAAGTTTCATCCTAAACCAAGCCGCATAGAAGTTCAGAACTCCAAGAGTGAACCCACTTCAATTGCAATTGAAGATTCTAAGTTTGAAAGATCTATGTCAAACCTAACGTTTTCAATACCAGTTCCAAGCTTAACTTCTGGTGCGGCCATATCTTTTGACTCGAAAACTACCAATGCTCCCCCTTCAGGCAAAGTGCCAAGCTTCAAAGAACTTCTCCCCAAGTCAACCCCACCTTTTAACATGCACAATTTCAAGAATGAAGCACGCAACTCAGAGTTCTGTATTTTAGAACTCAGAAGTTCCATAAGCTCCATTGCAGTTTGTCCACTGTAAGTCTCGACCAACAACAGAGATGCAATATAAACCTTAAATTCTCCTAGCGGACGAACTTGTTCAAGAGAAAACCTATGTTTCCGTTTAGCATTAGTGGTTGACTTAACTTCTAGAGCAAAGTCAGGCAAAACCAAATCATACTTTGCAGTCTTGCTTGTACACCAATACTTGACCACACGGTCTAAGTTTGGAGCAAAAGATAATATATATAGCTCGCCCCAAAGCCCAATAATATCTCCCTTTGAGCTTGTTACATGAGCAAAAAGATCAGCTATTTCTGTGATTATTGATGCTATTTCACGATTTGAGTGAGATACCCCCTCTCTTATAAAAACTTCCTCTAGTAGCTTAAAGACCACTTGAAGTGTTTCTATTTCACATTCATTTATCTTAACTATTGTATATATTCCACTTTTCACGTCCGCGCTTATAGTTTCAAAACTGCAATATCTTGAAAAATAAACAGATATAGAGCGCAATTCAATATTGCTTTTGACTAGAGCCTCTTGAGTTTCAAATAGGAGTGATGGATGAAGGTCACTATCAACTGAAAGCCAAAGCTTTGGCACGGTCGACCCCAATGACATCCCGTACAACTTATTAGATGAAACTTCATTAGGGTAGTCCCGCACTAGCTTGTTATAAGCAGAAAGAAGCACGTTTTAAGAGTCCTCTCTCTCAAGCCAAACACGCTCCATTAGGTGCTCAGGAATGTAAACAGTCAATATTGGGACATCGTAGCTAAAAACTCTCCCGTCCTCGGTATAAATATCATAACGGTGTAGTTGAAAAGTAACAGTCTCTTCTGAAACAAGTGCCCTAGTGCCAGGATAAGACGTTTTATCATTTTTACCTTGAAATAGATTCTTGATTTTTGGGGGGGTTGATTTGTTAAGAGTACGTTTCGCATTTACCCCAGACCAAGGGCCAGATAAAGCATAGAACGAACATTTCATTTGTGGCTCTTCTCTTACTAAATACTCTAAAATCAATAAAATAGCGGAGTGCTGTAAGCTATCTTCGGACCATTTATAACGAATTTGAGATATTTTTGGCAGCAAATCACTTAGCTTAATGTCGTCACTGAACGCTGGCACAGACTGTTTGTCATTCCATCCAGGTTCTGAGTAGATTGAAAAATTAAAGCTTTGGATAATATCTTCTGCCACATTTCGATTGTCTGATACAATCTCCGCATCATCAAAAGGATGGTCAGGTATCCTCCACCCCGCCTTTCCTTTCGAAGGATACATTTCCAATAAAATAACCGAACTTCGAGTGGGCTTTAAACTTTGATCAAGAAAGTAGCATCGCCTCCAATCTTTAAGTGTTTTCCCTTCTCTGAGGTGCTTACTAATTGAACTTCTAATTGACTCTTCATGTTTTACATACTCAGAGAACGCTTCAATATTTTCTGGTGTTAGATAAATTCTACAAAGACCTAAATACGCTTTTTTATAACCGAAAAACCTTGCTCGTTGTTGGATGTTATCTGCATTTCTCACACCGGTTGATCTCGGCATATAGCTCACAGTCAACCCTTCTACTGTAAACCCGCGATCTAAACCAATCCCTCCGACTAATATCCAACTATACTCTCCTTTCCAGTCAACGCTAGGAATGCGGTTTTTCTCTCTAGTGTTTACTTCAACAATAGCTGTATCTTGCACAGCATCGAACAGTACCTCACTAATATCCGTAAAGGTGTACTCAGTTTCATAAGTTAAGAGTAACTCCTGCGCAGCCAGTTCAAACTCTTTGAGCAATTCGATATAATTTTCGTGATTATTATCCAGTAGGATTACAGACCAATTATCCTTTGTTTGCCGAGCCCAGCGTGCGAACATCATGTGTTCATCTTTAGGTACCGCTGGGTGTATCATCATTGAGCGGTTTCGGCCTTTGTGATCATCCCCTTCAAGCAGACCAATAGCGACCCCGATAAAATAGTGACGTAAAGCTGCAAGCAAGCTCTTTGGTGGTTTAATCGGAGGTTCATTTTTATCTGGAACGTCACTGACAGGTATTGGCTCAATATATTTACTCTCTCCATCGATAAAAAAGTCTTGCCCTCCCACATAATTTCTGCCAGGGGTTAATACCCCCCCAAAGTCAGGTGATAGTGAATCAATACGACTAATTAATAGAGGGGCCTGTGGAGTTGCCGTATATAACAAATAGCTATGTTTAGGAAAAAGCTCTCGTAACTCCATAATCCTTGTATACGTGGTGCTTTGTTCATCCTGATTAGCTTTAGTATTTATACCAGCTTGATCTCCTTCATCATCAATTATAAGTGTTGGAACATCTGATAAGTCACACCCAGAAAGTAAAGTTGAAAGATTATCTAAATGCTGGTGCTGCTTCATAGAGACAATAAGAATTGTTCTAGCTCGAGGATTTCCACGTTTCCATTTAGCTAATTCAGTGTTAACTCTTTCCAATTCACTTTTTTGAAAGCCTTTTTGTTGAGTTGAAAATAACTTCCAGTCTCGCGTTGAATCGATATTTAGATCTTTTTTCAAACGATTGTGAGATTGCTCCACTAAGTTATTGGTTGTGCCAGCAAGTAATATAACAAGCCTATACTCATTGTCTCTTGCTAATGCAGACAAACTTGTAAAAGACAAAGTTTTTCCACTTTGCACATACCCTATAACAAGCCCCGTATTTTTAAGAGGTTTACCATCATTTGGGTTTATACACTCACTTAAAATAGCTGTGGTTTCGTTTGATAACCTATGTTTCTCATCACCAGTTAACGCTTTATTGTCACTCAGAATGCTTAGGAACGCATCTCCATGTTTTGGAAGCCACTTTCCAGAAGTACTGAACTCATTGTCGAGTATTCTTATCGTTGCTAATCTGTCGGTCACCTATAACTCTCCTTGCCATTTGATTTTTTAGTATTTCATTTGTATACCGCCGAATGGAACTTGGTTTCTCATCGGCCAGTTCTGTCGCAACGACTTCAGCTAAAGCCATTGCAGCTGCAATATTTAATACGGATTTGAAGCTACTTTCATCTAAAGTTGGGAATTGAGTCATGAATACGTGCAACATAGAGACACGCACCACCACCTCTCGAGGAGAGGGATCTTTAATAGAAGGCCAGCTGCTAATGGAAAGCCATTCAGCATTATCGTCTGCGTAAGATAGTTCTAATGAAACAAGCCAAGCTTCACTACGAAAAAACAACTTAAACTCAACCTTTTCCAAATCTCTTTTGTTTAGTTCAGGAAGAGTACTTGCCGTATTTTCATGTTTACTACTGAAATCAACCTTTGTTTTAGGTTCTTCATTTACTGGCTCTGTTGGGACCGAGAGGTTAGTACTATTAAGGCTATCCGCAATACTATTCAGCGCTTGAACCGCTTCCTTTCTAATATGTTGCACTCCCTGTTTAGCTCGATGTTCACGAGCTTGCTGCAGCAAAGGCATTTGTTCATCTAATAGCTCTTTACGGAGCTTTTTCAAAAACTCATCTTCACTTTCTTCCCATTTAACTCCATCTTTGGTATGAGATACGAAAAACCCTTTTAGGTGAATTTCGCCAAAAATCCTCTGGTATGGATAAGTATTTGAACGCCCGAAAATTTCTTCTGGCCTGTAGGTTTCATCAGCACTTCCCATGATTAAACGCTTCCGACGAAACAGAGCCAAACCTGCTAATCGTGTATTTGCAACCTCTCTGATGGCCACAAAACCTGTTGCTGATTTACCCTCTCCCAAGTCGATATCTACATTTTTTTTCCAAATGATTGGTTCACTATTAGGGGACTTGAAACTTTGGGCTATTAGTATAGCTGGGGGCTCGTAAACTAACTCCTCCCCATCTACAACTAAAGAGAGTGAACTCTCTTGGGTAAAAACTCTGTATATGCTCGCCAAGTGTTCTTTTATTTTTTGAATCGTTTTTCCACGAGGAAAGCGACGAATGTTCTCTAGTCGAATTTCTGTATAATGCTTCTGTTCAGCGACATTCATAGACAGTACATTCAATTCTTCAGTACGATCATGCACGATTTCTTCTATATCAAAAATTACTGTTCGTTCAACTCTCTCGCCCAATGCACTAGAGCGAACACTCCAGGTTGGTGCAAACCAACAAGCAGCACTCTTCATTCCCATACCAAACTCTGATAGACCTGTAGCATTTGGTGGGATTTCAGCTGGGCGAAATGCTCTCTGGTAATCTGAAGAAAATATGCCAGCTGCATTGTCTGAAATAACAATAGTTTTATTAGGAGTATCAAAGCTTATTTCAACAACCAACTTAAATTTCTTTCCTTCGATACATTGAAGTTTCTTTTTATGGTCAATATAGCTCTGGATAGAATTGTCAACAAACTCTGCAAGTGCAAACCAAGGTTTGTAGTTCAAATGAGGGAGAACTGCGAGTACATTTACACCCGGTCTAATATTTACAGAGTTCACAACAGACATTACATTCCCATTTCTAAGAGTTCATCAACTTTTTCTGAGCTTGAGCGGCAAATTAGAGAATCGAATATATGTAAAACTACATCTACATTAACAGCGTTTCCAAATGCCTTATACGCACCACTTTTAGAGTCTGGAAGGAATTCAAGCTCACCCATGCTTTGAAGTCGACTGCATTCCCGAGGTGTCATATAGCGCTTTTGCCAAGCAATAATTGGCACTTGGCTTGTAGTCATAGCTATAAGTGATGGTGCCGTATCTGGCTTTTTCACACGTATACCACTCGCTCTAAATTGAAGGAGGTGTTTCCAAATATCACGCTCACTCCCTTTGCAATTCCATTCAAGCTTTTGAAAGCTAGGAGGAAAATCTTTTATCTTATCAACCCAGCGGTCTATTAACTCGCTGTGTCGATTATAAAACTCCCGATTTTTTTTAATAAAATCTATTTTCCAATCAGGAAACTTTTCCAAATCTGTTCTGGCATAATTAGGTAGTGCGCTCTCAACTTCACTTGGAGATAACCCTCGAAGAGATCGACCAAAAGCACCTTTGTATTCATCTAACCCCTTATAGCTCATCGCATTAGGAGTAAGATTATCTAATGGGTAATCCGCTCCAAACTCCATTGCCCAAATAGGGAAAGTAGGTAAATCTTCATTTTTAGGGAAAGCAGTAATAAACTCCTGCCAAACTTCTAAATACTTTTTATGGTTTTCATTCAATGTACGGGCATCTGTAGGGTTATTATCCAATATTGAGTGAACAGATACTGCGGGCAAATCGATCGGTTTTTTCCAGTCAAATCCATTTAGCCCTTTTAAATCTCCGACAATAAATGCACGCTCCCGCTTTTGAGGTATGCCAAACATATGGGGAGATAACTTAGTGAACTCTATTGAATAGTCCTCTTCTAACTTGCCACATATTGTTTCCCATGTTCTTCCCTTATCATGCTTTATCAAATTGGGTACATTTTCTATTATGAAGTATCTAGGCTTCTTAAGTTTTAAAATCGCCACTACATAATCAAATAGATTTCCCCACTGTGGACACTCTAGTCCTTTTTGATCTCCAGCTTTTGAAAACGGCTGACATGGAAAACCTGCACACAAAATGTCGTGTTCAGGAATAGAATTAAGATCAACTTTTCTTATATCACCGTGTGGCTGAATCCCAAAATTTTTCATATAGAGTTCCGAAAGGTTAGGGTTTAGTTCTGATGCAAAAACACACTCAGCACCTCGCTTACTTAAAGCTTGATGAAACCCGCCCAAACCGGCGAATAAATCTATAAATCTCATTGGTATACGCTGCCTTTACTCATCATCATATCAAGGTTTACAACCCCTAGTTTTTTAAAACACATACCTAATTATTAACCTAAAACAAATCTTTTAATACTAGCAAATGACATCTTTAACCGATAGCAATTTCAAAGTTCTTAGCCCATCTATTCACATCTTCCTCACTCAACCACCCCTTATTCTTTGAAGGTTGATGGCGTACGCTTTTGTGATTGCCTTCACCAACCAGTTCATCAAGGTATTTCTTTGGCCAACAGAACTGATTACTAAGCAACCCTCTTTCTATCTCAGCTATAAAGTCGCAAAGCTTTCCCCTTAATGCCAATGATCGAGCTGAAATGACTTTGGTGGCAATGGAAGCTCTGCCATCCGAGGTATCCACCTCTAATAAAAAGTAACTTTCGTTTTGATATTCAATCCGCACAATAGCCATACATCTAGGCGAACCATCTACCATAAGGTGACTCTCACTGCGGCCAACTTCTGGTAGCTTGCGAACGATGGGCTTACTTTGTTTAACACCGTGCTCTTTTTCTAATATCTCCAGCATTTTGAAGAAGCTATCGAATTTGTTGAGATATAAATGGGCATTATCTGTTTGATCATCTAAACCATCGACAGCAGCCCTAGGTGTATCACCTCTAGAATTCGGATCATCGGTGCTGACATCAGGTGGTAAGGCGCTGGGTTTATCTTCATCTTCTTTACCCCCAGAGGATTTTCTAGGTTTTGCATTAACTTTGCGGGTGCGTGGGACTCTGTTGTATATGCGCTGCGTAGCCTCACAAAAAATCAATGCAGACTCATTGTCTTCACTGCCATCGCTTTCTTCATCTATTTCCCTCTGTGTGGGCAGCTGAGGATAGGTGCCCCCTTTTCCTTTGCCAGAGCCTGGCTTTCTTTCAGTCACATTGGGGTGCGAAAAGCCAATGTCTGTAATGTCAGGAAAGTACAACCCCTCTAATAACTCTATTCGATTGATAAACCATTTATTTTCATCTGGAGACTTCCAACCCCTTGCAGCAACTTTTACCCCTTCAAGTTGGGGAGGATCGAATCGGAACGTCCAACGTTGATGCTTAGGTGTTGTCACTAACTCCTGCGAAAAATACTGATATATACTGTTAAATGCACTTTTAATGTCGCTGTTAAGTAATATCCAAGCGATTTGATGCTTAAAGCCTTCGTTTTCAAATAATACTTTTGGGCATTGTGTTGTCGGTAGGGCATTGATCACGATATCGAGAGGGAATTCTTCATCATCATTTCTAGGGCTATAATCAACGTCAAATTCAAAATCCAGCGCACTATTAATTAACGCTGCATTTGCTAAATAGTTGTTTGTGAAGAACAAAGCCCTAGCAAGCTCTAGCTGAGGCAAGTAAACGGTCTTTTCTTCACTATCAAACTTAAAGCATTTTTGAGATTGTTCATCTCCCAACTTAAACTTTACTAACCCACAGTCTCTCACAAAAGCGGTTTGCCAAGTAGCGCGATCGGGGAAATTAAATTCAACTGGGAAACCTAGCGGGATAGCTGAAACAGTTTGGTTAAGTACGACCTGTCGACTTAAGTATGGAAGCTGGCTAAACTTCAAAGATCCACGAGTCGTATTATGAATACGTACGCCAATATCCCATGTTTTTCGTCCATGGTACTTAAATAGATTGCCTAGCCCTTGAATTCTGGCGTTGTCTGGCAGCTTCTTAAACCTATCCGCTTGATACATTCGATACAACACATCCCAATAATTCCGCCGTTAAAGGGCGGATCCTGTCCTTACTGAGCCGTGCTAAACGCTGAATATGCCAATGTCTATAATTTTGATGATGTTGATCACAAAAAATACATGCCACAGCGATACGACGGCATTGGTATTCCTCTATAGTTTCACAAAATTTATTTAAAAACAATTTACATAAGGGTAACTTTTTTAGGTGTTTGATCTGAGATAAAGAAATATTAGACTGCAAAAAGTACCAGTTTTTTGTAAGTCGTGGTGCTTGAAGGTTCAGCTCTATGGCATTTCGCAACTTAATAAACTGCTTTACGTAAATCAGGTCTCGTTCGTGCCAGTCAACTTTATCTAGTTGCTTCGTACGTTGCTGGGTATATGATTGATTAAATGACAAAAGCCAGTCTCTATCATAACGATAAAGCCAGATATACAGCCCTGAAAATCCATTATTACGGGCACCTTTTACGCCAAACTCAACCACCGCTTGCTGCCATTGTTCGCGTTTATCTTGATCGATTGATTGGGTAGGTAAAGCAGTTTGCCGACTAAGGTCTTCAGCATACACGTCCTTTGCCACATCATTCAGTAATGCGATTGGGTCTAGGTGTTCCTCAAAACATGCTTGCCATACCAATATGTGTTGCAAATAGCTAAAAGATTTTCGGTGCTTTCTAAACAGGGTTCTCAGCCAATTTGACTCGACGTTATTATCAATATTCAGTCCCAACTGAGTTAAAAAAGACTTGCCCCAATATGTGTTTAGCAAGCAACTTAATCCTTGGTGGTCTATATGTTTACCGCGATGCAAGCCCAATGTATGTGCCACGGTGCGATAAAAAGAACTCCATTGTTTGGGATGTATATGCACCTCAGGTGCATCTAACAAAGTTTGTACATGCTTGGAAAGTCGTTGATGATTTTTAGATATCCTTTGGGCTATGGCCGTTTGTACATTAACTGGATTTAAAGGTGAAAAAACATGCTTCTGATTTGAGTGCACATACACCTTACTATTTAAAAGTGCCCCATGGAGCGGGCAACTCATCACACCAGGCGTTTGCCAAAGGCGATGCCAGTACCATTCGTTATGAACATCTAACTGCACAGCTAAACATTGGGGGCAATACTTTAAAAACAGCGGACTTTTTACAATGGAAGCAGCTTTGCCAAGCTGCAATTCTGCCGAGCTTTCACAACCAAACAGCATATTGCTCTTGGCACGCTTTGCAATATCGGGGTGAACAAATGGGGAGTACAACGGGTAGAGAGTATGCTTTCTCAATAACCTCTCAGCTGTCAGTTGAGGGTTGTGTTGATAATGAGCGGCTATCTGTTGTAAGTGGTTTGGTAGAGCCACTGAAGCCACTACTGTTTTACTCCTAAAGACATCCTCTAATAACAGCTTAGAAGAAAGCGATAAGCTATATACGCCATACCTTGCAATGACACTGAAAACCAGTTCATCGCGATAAGGTATAGGTAAGCACGCCATACTACACGTTTTGCTTCAGCCAAGCTGTCATATCAAATATCTTTCCTTGTTGTTTATAATATTGGTAAAGCTCGCCCGATTGCTTTTTGTGTTGAGAATAGCCAAAACGTAAATCGTCGCTTGGCAGTGTGTGCCACTCCTTAAGCTTGATAAGTGCAGGCTTCTCTCTGGGTTTTTCCACTTCGTTTGGCGTTTGCTCATACCATTCTAGAACGAGTGGAATAAGCCCTCTTACCTGCAGGTTTGGGTTATCTTTGATGGCCCTCTGTACCAATGGTACCAATAACTCGGATTCACATCCCATGCCTAGCAAAAGGTTATACAGCCTCATGGCCTCTGAGTCGCTGGCAAAAGGCAATGAGTCTGACTTAGTCGCAGTGACTTCAGAGATCTGTTTGCTCAATTCTAGCAATCGCTTATCAATCTCTTTGTATTTCAAATCTGAATATTTGGCGATACTCCTTACTTTTCCCGATTTAAGTGCTTCAATCATTGGATGAATAGGCTGTAGTTCAGACTCGTACACCTTCACAAGTAGCTTTGAAGATAGCCTTTCAACCCCAGTGATAATTGCACGAAGTTGTGCAAGCACAAATAACTTAACCACGATATCAAGCACGCCTTGAGACAGCTCAAACCAGGTGTTGCGGATCTCTTCTGTGAGCGGCTCATCACGATGGATCAGCCACTGATACTGCCAGAGCTTATCGGTCAACAATCGCCACTCGGTGGGCTTTGGCTTACCCGTTGCTTTATCGATTCTATTTTTATGCTGTGGCAGGGGTTCCCACACCATAGAGCCAATCCCAGTGCTACGCCTTGCAGATTGCAACTCAAGTTCAAATATGGGTCTTGCTTTGGGAGTGCCAACTAAAACCACCGGCACACCAATAATATTCACCAAGGCGACAAAAAACTCGAGCATTCGTTCTTGCCCTTCTTTTTGCTTACGGCCTAACCGCTGAATTTCATCAATCACTAACACGCCAATGGCGTATTGATTGGCAACTTGCCCCATAAATGACAACAGAACCTCAGTACTGTGACGTTTGCGTCCATACCTTTCAGTAAGATCGGTGTGCAGATGTTTATCGACCTCCTGAAAGAAATTTAAGCATAAGCTTTTCAATGACCCATCCACAGGGCATTCGATACGCAGATAGGTGAGTTGGTAAGTATTATATTGCTCGTGATAGATCGCTTGCGGGTAAGTGGCCAATATTCTTAGCACACTGGAGCTTTTGCCACATCCAGAGCAACCAATAAGCGATAAACAACGTGCCGTTGAGGGCGCTTCGGCAAAACGAAAGCTACTAATGTCTCCCGTCATCAGCCGCTCGTAGCCATTTTGTAAGTGTTGTTGTAGCTGGCCAGTTGCGATGTTTCTGGCAACATAGCCACCGCGGATCATCAGCGCTATTTTTTCTTCTAACGCCACATGCATCGAAAGCGGTTGAAAGAAATCATCAAGCAAACCACATAATTCATGAGCGCGCTGCCTTGCATCTAAATAACCGGCTGCGGGATTGTATTTTACTTTACCCTCCAACTTGATTTTCAACTCTTCAATTTTGCTCACTCTGGGTAAAGCTTCGATAAACGGATTGCCTTTATAACGCCCAATATCAGACTCCTGATACATCGCGTGAAAGATATTAGCTGGCAAGTTCATGAGTCTTCATCATCCTTAAAAAGTTGAGCTGAAAAATCAGGAAAATCTAAATCGTCATCCGGCTCTGCAAGATAGTGCACCTCGGCTGATTGACTGGTATCGATCTCTACGGGTTTGTAAGCCCATGCTTTACGTTCTTTGTCCTTTTCTTCTGCACGGTTGCCACGAATATTGCGAATACGCTCTGCATCTGACAAACCGTTGTGTTTTGGCGCGGCCTTTTCTGCCAGTTTAACCACCTCGATCACTTGACGCTCTAGCGCTCGCTTACGCTCATCAGCTATCAATTTTGCTTCGGCATGCGTTTGTTTTAACTCATCACTTTGCTGCCATACATCCCAGAAACTAGCCCCAGAAAACTGTCTTGAACGCGTTGCAAGCTGGCATACAAAGTATTCATTTTTATTCGAGTCGGGATAAAGGTAGATGTAATCAGCTATAGCCAAATCATATGCTACTTCAATTGTTTTAGGACGTTTTACTTCCTTACCGCGGTGCATCCAGCCCAATTTTAATAGCTCTGCACTGGTGTAATACACGCCAAATATGCAGACTCCTGAATCGGAAATGGTTGCACGTGTTCTCGGCATCAGTGCTACACGGAGATGTTCTGCCTCAGGTTTTCTCAAACGACCCGTGCGATGCTGCAAACCCCAATTCCATATGGCGAGCGGGTTGTTTGGCAAGTCAGTGGGCATATCAACAGCTTTGTCATAATCTTTCATTACGTGATATTGATTGTGATAAAGTACTGAAGCTAATATTATTTTGGTGAACTCTTTAATCGTCAATTTAGCATCTAGGCGATAATCTCTTTCGCCATGTTTTTTAATTTTAGATCCGGTAACCACACCTGGTGAAAATGGTTTGAATACTTGCTGAAACGTGCGAAATGACCTTTCAACAACGCCTTTGGCCTCACTCCTAAAAGGAGGCGTATTTTCAAGGCGCACCCCAAAACCTTTTTCCAGACATTCGATTTGGTGGCCCATTAGTTCACCTCTGTCAGCTAATAAAGCGGAAGGTAATCCAATGCATGGCCATTGCTCAGGCGATACTTTAAAGCCCTGTTCACGGCAATATTCAGATTTATCTGTAGAAGCCATATGCAACGCTTGAATAGCGGCCGCATATGAAGGGTTTTCAAAACCAATATAGAACCCAGCTACCATACGGCTAAATACATCAATAACCATATAAATCACTGGGCGACCAACGATATTTCCTCTTTCTGTATCAGAGACTAGATAAATATCTGCAATGGTGGCATCAATCTCATAACGCATACCTGGGCCCAAAACATCCGCGGCAGCGGTGCCTGTTAGCGGTCGAATATCTTTGTTCAGTTTAATATCACCAGCTTGCTTCTCAATCTTCTCTACCTGGCGGTACTCCCGTTTATAGAAATGCTCCATTTGCCAATACGTCGGCAATTCCGATTCAGGTAGTTCAGGGAAGTACTGGGTATATATATCTTTAAGGCGGTTATGTGCATAGGTAAATGATTTACCTTTGTCGGTCAGTACATGGCGTTCAATGGCTATTCGAAATAGTTTTTCGGTAAAATCATCAATCAAAGCACCTATGCCAGGCATATATTTACGTGGACGACCCAACTTTTTAGTTGTCGCTCTACGTTTCTGACCCTTCGCGCCAGAGTTCTTATAATCAGGCAGCAATGCATTTGGCACCTGTCCCCTTTGCCAATACCTACGTGCAAAACGATAAATAGACTGCTTCGTTTTGCCTGTTTCAGCTACGATTTGATTTACCATCCTGCCACGAGCTTTAGGTTCATAGCAGTCTTCTAATTCTACCAATGGTCTAATCGCAGCATAATTATCGTCTCGTTTTATTTGAGCAGTAGAGCCAAACTCTGGCGTAACTTTTACAATATCACTATAAGGGTCATCTGTACGTGTGAGTACTTCATCTTGAAAGCCTTGCTCTAGTTCCGCTATTTCAACAAACTCAGGAAAGGCTTTGTCATTATGAACTTTTATCCACAGCACATAATAATCAAACACCATGAGGACTCGGTACAAGGTCTGATCGTATTGCAATACTTCATTGATTTGAAACACGAAACACCTCCTGAATTTGTTCAACATCACCTAGTTTAAAATGGCCAACTTGTAGCTTTTGCACTGGCGTAAAAATATCGAAGGTAAAGTACCGATCAGCCAGCAAAGCTCTTATTTCAAATAACGACTCCCCTAAGTCTAGCCCATAAGCAGTATCTATCTCCTTGCAGGCATTGATAAGTGTTTTGGTAGGGTGCTTTGTAAAGTAATCAGCATAGAATCTGGCTTGTGCAACTGCAGAGCATTCAGCTGTTTCATGCTCCCCTTGTAATGGATAAATCCATTCAACATTCGCTTTAACCACTTTGGGGATCTCTTGCTCAGTGACTATTTGCCAGGGGATTTGCTTTTCAAGCCAAAAGCGTTTCTCGAGCTCGAGTATTTCTATTTTTCGCTGTTCTTCAAATGACCTGACATATTTAGCCTGTAGCGCAAAGTAGGGAAGGTCCCTTGAGGTTGTTTCAACAAGAAAGTCACTTGAAAGGTATTGGTCAACACCACGAACATTTGGGTGCTTGATACCAGCCGATTCAGCAAGTTCTAATGTAATCTCTCGTTCAAGTGGGAACTGCTCTTTGACCTGCAGCACATCCTGCCGCCACTCAAGCAAGTAGAACATAGAGAGTTCCAGATCGGATAATAAATGATGGGTGCGTTTGGATTTATAACCAAAAACCCGATGTACACGACCTTTTGAAGGGTCGTCATAAACTGTGAGCCAAGGCTTATAGTCCTGATACTCACCTAAGCCACGCTTTTCTTTAATCCACTTACGATATTGGGCCTCAGTATGGCCAATCTTCCTAGACATAATATACCGCTATAACTGATTGAAATTTCAGCATAGCTTATTATATGATCATAAACTATATGCAATATCACATTCCAAGATGAGATTTAAACCAGCTAAGGATAAGTATGAGAAATCCGTTTATACCATCGACAATTGCAGCCTTACCCGAAGACTTTTTTGGTCGTTCTTTTGAATTGGATGGGCTGTCTAGAGCATTAGAGCAAGGTTCTGTTTGTATCGAAGGGCCTTCTGGAATAGGGAAATCTTCATTTCTCGCCAGAACAATGCTTCATTTAGAAGGTTTTTGTTCAGAAGAAAACTCGATTATTGTTTCTGCAATTGCTCACGGAGACATTAAAAATGTTGATGATGCAGCAAGACTAATCCTAGAAAAGCTCTCTGATATCGATGAGAAACAGCAAAAGCTATCTATTGGCTTTGGCAAATTAATTAAATATGAAACTTCTTCTGGCTACTCGTACTTCAAAGATGGAAGGCACTTAACAGCTCTTACAAAAATATTAGCTGACAAAGCCTTTTGTCAACAACTAAGGAGTGCCGCACATTTTATCATTGCCATAGATGAGTGTGAAAAATGTCCGGCTCCTATAGCAAAGCTTATGAGAACCGTTAACACCGAACTACAGTTAAATGGTATCAAGAGTTTAAAGTTTATCCTTTCCGGCGTAAGCCCGTTTTATCAAGAAATGAAACAAGAAGACCTTGGTGTTACTAGATTCGTTTACGAAACGTTTCCACTTACTCCACTAGGAGAATCGGCAAGCATCGAGCTTTTAGAAACGAAGTTCGAAGAAGCCATGGCTTCTATCGATGAGAGTGAAAACATAGATATTGATCTAGATATAATAGAACTCATTTACAAAATATCAGGGGGACACCCCCACCTACTACAACTATTGGGTTCTCATGTGATCGAGCACGAAGTAAAGAACCCTGATGGCATAATGGACAAAAGGGATTTGGTAGATTGCCTAAAAACTATATGCTATGGCTCAAGACGGCAAGACTATGACTTACAAATAGCACATATGAAAAACGAGACTAAGTATAGTTATTTTCTCAACTTACTTGAATTAGCTGGAGGCGAATTTCCTAGCGTGATAGCTAGAACTAAAGCATCTGAGCTTATTGACTCCGATGATTTGAACTGGTTTTGTTCGAACAATATTATTCGATTAATTGACGATAATAATTACGGATTTGTAGATGAGTTTTTGCGTATTCGCATCATTCTCGATACTCAGAATGACATTAGCGGTAACCTAGAAGAAGAACTAATAGAAAGTGGACAAATAGACGACTTGAGCGACAACTATGGAATGTTTTTGCACAATACTGGCCACGACGAAAATGAAGATGAGGATGGCGACAGTTACTACTATAATTAGCTGCCATGAAGAAAGCCGACTCGACGTCGGCTTTCTTGCATTCCATATATAGTATGAAACTATATTACTTAGGATGATACTTTAATACTTAGTATGAATCTTTATTCCTAAGCCACACTTATATAAAACCCTTAAACCTAATTATTCAACTGTCACTGATTTTGCTAGGTTACGCGGTTGGTCAACGTCAGTGCCTTTAATGACAGCCACATAGTATGACAACAGCTGTAGCGGGATTGTATAGACAACTGGCGCGATGATGTCTTCAACGTGGTTTACGTTCATAACACGCATCGTGTCATCTGACGCAAATGCAGAGTCTTTATCAGCGAATACATAGATGATGCCGCCGCGGGCACGTACCTCTTCGACATTAGACTTCAGCTTTTCGAGTAATTCATTGTTTGGTGCCACAACAATGATTGGCATATCCGCGTCAATCAACGCTAGCGGACCGTGCTTTAATTCACCTGCTGCGTATGCTTCTGCGTGAATATAAGAGATCTCTTTAAGCTTCAATGCGCCTTCCATTGCGATTGGGTATTGAGAGCCACGGCCAAGGAACAGAGAGTGATGCTTGTCTGCAAACTCTTCTGCTAATGCTTCGATGCCTTCAGCCATGCTTAGCGCTTCTTCTAGCTTGTTAGGTAAAGTCTTAATGGCATTAACAATCACGCTCTGATCGCGACCTTTTTCTTGCGCGATAGAGGCAGTTAACATTAATAAGCCAACAAGTTGCGTGGTAAACGCTTTGGTTGAAGCAACGCCTATCTCAGCGCCCGCTTTGGTCATAAAAGCCAAATCAGATTCACGTACCAGTGATGAGCCAGGTACGTTACAAATGGTCATTGATGCCATGTAACCTTGCTCTTTTGCTAAGCGCAATGCCGCTAACGTATCTGCTGTTTCACCAGATTGAGAGATCGTTACTAATAGGCTATTTTCGTGTACAAACGACTCACGATAGCGGAATTCTGAGGCAATTTCGACATTACAGCTAACCCCTGCAAACTGTTCAAGCCAGTAACGCGCCACCATACCTGAGTGATAAGACGTACCACAGGCAATGATCTGCACGTGCTTCACATCTTTAAAGATTTGGTTTGCACTGTCACCAAACGCATCCACTGTCACACGGTCGTTTTCAAGGCGGCCTTCAAGGGTATTACGCACAGCTAACGGCTGCTCATAAATCTCTTTTAGCATGTAGTGACGATATTCGCCCTTGCCTGATGCATCTTGCGTGATATTCGACTCAACGACTTCACGCTCTACCGGATTGCCGTCCACATCAAAAATCTCAACCGTATCGCGAGTAATACGTGCAACATCACCTTCTTCTAAGAAGATAAAACTACGTGTCACAGGCAATAACGCCAACTGATCAGAGGCAATGAAGTTTTCACCCAAGCCGAGACCAATCACCAACGGGCTGCCTGAGCGTGCCACAATGATTTCATTGTCGTTTTCTTTGTCAAAAACAACCGTACCGTACGCACCTTCAAGCTGCTTAGTCGCTGCTTGTACTGACTCAAGCAAGCTACCATGCTGCTGGCGCAATTGGTGAATAAGGTGCACCATCACTTCTGTATCTGTATCCGATAAGAACGTGTAACCATCTTCTTTTAATGCATGTCGCAGCGCTTCATGATTTTCAATGATGCCATTATGTACCAGTGCAATTTGCTCATTAGATAAATGTGGGTGAGCATTCGCTTCGGTTACACCACCATGTGTTGCCCAGCGCGTGTGCGCAATACCCGTTGTGCCTTTGACTTCTGCACGCTCTAGCGCACTGGCCAAATTAGCCACTTTACCTACTGCTTTAACCGTATTTAATGTGCCTGCACTGCTCAGTGCTACACCTGCTGAATCATAGCCACGGTATTCTAGACGTTTTAAACCTTCAATTAGAATTCGGTTAACCGGGCGCTCTGCCACAGCTCCTACGATGCCACACATAATCTCTCCATTCGTTGCACGTTTGTGTGTTTACTCTTGTGTGATCTCTGCACAGATCACGTTTACGCCATGTGCCTCGATCGCTTGGCGCATCTCTGGTGCCAAGGTGTTGTCGGTGATCAAGGTGGTGACTTGCTGCCATGGCAGCTCTAAATTTGGGATTTTTCGACCAATTTTTTCAGACTCAACCAGCACAATTACTTCTCTTGCAGCCTCCGCCATCACCTTACTCAACCCGATCAACTCATTGAATGTGGTGGTTCCCCTCGCCACATCAATGCCATCAGCACCAATAAACAGTTGATCAAAGTCATATGAGCGTAGCACTTGTTCGGCAACTTGGCCTTGGAAGGACTCAGAATGCGGGTCCCAAGTACCACCGGTCATCAATAAGGTGGGTTCATTTTCGAGTGATAATAAGCGGTTAGCGATGTTGATGGCATTGGTCATAACGACAAGACCACGCTTGGTCGCAAGCTCTGGGATCATCGCAGCGGTTGTTCTGCCACTGTCGATAATGATGCGGTTATGGTCGCGGATCAAAGCCGCTGCAGCGCTGGCAATCGCAACTTTACGCAGCGGATCTTGCTTATCGACCCCCGTTGCCACAATCTCTTTGGGCAGCGCCACAGCGCCACCGTAACGACGCAGTAATAGGCCGCTTTTTTCCAGCGCGGTTAAGTCCTTTCGAATCGTAACTTCTGATGTTTCGAACTCAGCAGCCAAAGCCTCTACACTGACTTCACCTTCGCTGTTTACGCGGCTAACTATGGTATGGCGGCGCTGTTGAGTGTTGCGTTTGGTCATTTATCTTTCACATAAGTTTCGATTCGAAATTTATGGGTATTCTAGTCGAAACATTGAAGATTATTCAAGTTTAAATTTGCTTAAATAATTTACAATTTTATGAAGCCGTCAATCACGGCGGTTACCCACAACATTTAAAAAGGAATTAAATGCCAATGCTAAAGATACTCCGCAACCACGAAAATGCGTTGATACGCCTCCAAGCAATACCTAAAATAGCAATAATAAAAACAATAAAACATGTATATAAGTATCATCACATGAAATACACACTACTCTCGCTTGGACTATTGTTTAACGCATATGCTCACGCAGCGGTTACACCTTGGTTAGACTTTACCTATCAAAATGGACTGGTCACTGTGCCTGTAACAGTATCAGGCATTGAAAGTTACGCGGTGTTAGATACCGGTGCTTCAGACAATTCAATTAATCAAAACTTTATTGAAGCGAATAAACTTACCTATACCCACAGCGGCAATGTAAATATCCAAGGGGCATTCGATGTCAAACGCAACAAGGTATATCAAAAAGTACCTGTGTCGTTTTTTGGTATTGAGACCCAGCTTGAAAATATTGCAGAAGTAGATATTGGCGGACCAGAAAATTCACTGCTTTTTGGTCGCGGCTTTTTTAAGTTATTCAATACCCAAATTGATTACCCAAATCGACGTATAAGACTGCTAACACACGACCACCTTGACTTGAAAAAGTTTGAAAATATCGGCTTCAAAATGCAAAAAGGATACGATCAGCCCATTGTGAAAGTAGAATTAGAGGGTGAATCAGCTTGGATGTTACTCGATACCGGTTTTTCAGGGGGTATTATCATTGAGCGCCGCTTTGCAAAAAAGTTTGGCTGGCTTGACACTGAAAATGAGCGGGTAGATTTTGCGGGCGTTAACAGCGTAGAGTCAATGGAAACTGTCAGAGCAAAAGAAGTGAAATTTGGTCCTTATATGCTGTCGAATGTTAAAGTCGCTTTTCCAGAAAAAGGCAGTAAAGTGAAGGTTTCCAGCCAATATAGTCACTCAAGCAGCCATGTTAAAGGGGCTAAAGTCAAAGGCACTATCGGCTACGACGTGTTCAAACACTTTGTGATGACCATGGACCTCAAAAATGGAAATTTACACGTTGGTGTACCAAAAGAGCAACTTTAAGCCAAACAGCCAGCGCTTATCGCGCTGGCTGTATTTGTTACTCGTAGCGTAAAATTTTCGAGGGCCGGATTGTTGCCGCTCTAAAAGCTAAAATAGCAACCGTAAGCCAAGTGCTTAACGCCACAAACCCTGCGCTCAACACATATACCCACAGCGCCTGTGAGATACGCTCGTTAAAATGATTTAGCCATCCATCAAGTACCCAATAACTGAGTGGGAAAGACAGCAATACCGCCGCACCAATCAACACCACATACTCCTTTGCTAATAAGTTCACAATACTGACTCGTGACGCACCCAAGACCTTACGTACAGCCACTTCTTTTTGCCTGCGCAGCACTGAGAAAGAAGCGAGTCCCAATACACCCAAGCACGTCAGTGCAACCGCTAATGCGCTGAAAAATAAAACCAACTGCTGTATGCGTCGCTCGCTCATGTGCGCACGTTCATATTCATCTTCAATACGAGAAATCGAGACTTCTTGTAACTTCAATTGACTCGACACCAAATCGCGGATCTGGGCAGATACACTTTGTGCAGACACGGTACCATCGAGTTTGACGACGATATCTGCAAATGGGCGACTAATCACACCAGCGCGAAATGAAATAGGTAACGCTTGCTGTTTCGCTGAACCAATCTTTACATCTGCCACCACACCCACAATCGTGACTTGCGTGCGACCATTGTGCGATGTAGCTTGCTTACCTATCACTTCTTCTGGATTGCTGTAACCCGCCATTTTCATATAGCTTTCAGAGACTAATACGGCATAACGGTGAATATCTTGCCCATCACGACGAAACCAATCACTGCCAAATTGAGGAGAAAAATCACGCCCTGCGAGCAAAGTTAAGCCCAGTGTTTCAACAGCATAGTAGCCCGTTGAAACCGTAGGTTGAGTGCCTTGCAAGCGCTCCCCATTCGGCCAAGTTAAATGTAATCCCGCATTCATGTCTACGGTTAGATTGGTATTGCTGACCGTGACAGATGACACACCCGAAACACCACCAATACTGTCAAATAAACGGTTATTTTCAGCCTTATAGATAAGCTCAGCTGGCAAGTCTTTCACCAATAGCCTATCCGTTTTTGCATAACCAACATCCAGTGTATTCACCAACGCCATTTGCTTGTAAATCACCACAGCCGCAATGATCAAGGCAATAGACAACACACTTTGAAAGTACAGAGTCAACTTACGAACCCAAATTGCAGTTTGTCCGCGTTGTAAATCACCACTGAGTACACGCTTAGCACTGAAAGAAGAAATAAACAGTGCAGGATATAACCCCGATAAGATGCCAACTAACATGATTACCCCAGCAACAGCTCCCAAAAACCACATAGAGAAGTCTAAGCTTAATGATCTATCTAGCACTTGGTTTACCATAGGCAAAGACAGCTCAACAATGGCTAATGCAATTAACCCCGCAAAGCCCACCACCAATAATGCTTCAGTTAAAAACTGTTGGATCAGCTGAAGACGTGTTGCGCCGAGCGCTTTTCGTACGCCAACCTCTTTTGCGCGCTTGGCCGCGGCTGCAATATTTAAATTAATGAAATTAGTGCTCGCCACCAGTAATAATATTAAAGCCAAAGCAACACTCACCAGCATCACCTGCTTTGAACCACCTTGCTTCATTTCAAATGGACCACGGCTATTAAAGTGGACATCTAATAGTGGGATTAAATGCAAAGATAAAGTCTTTTCACGACCTGTCGCTTGCTCAGTAAACAGCGCATTTAAATCGGCTTGTATGTTATTAACATTGGCACCGGGCACCAAGCGCATGTATACATAACCACTGACATTATTTTGCGCATTCGCAGGAATTGCGGTCAGTGTATGAAAATAAAAATGGGTATTGTCTGGCAGATCTGCAAATACAGCAGCAATCGTATAGGTGCCTGCGTCATGAATTAATCGCTCGCCCACGACATTGTCGCGCCCAAATAAACGGATCGCAGTGCTTTGACTCAACGCCAGTTGATTCGGCGACGTGACCGCTGTCTGTACTGAGCCCGAAAGGACATTAAGCGACACAAAATCCAGTAAATTGCCACTTGCCGCATAGAAGTGCGGCAATTGCACTTGTCTATCGGATATTTTGACTGTCAGCGGTAAAGACCCGCCGTTATATTCAATACTTTCAGCATCTGCGAGCATCAGTACATCTTCAACCTGACTCTGTTGCTTCATTTGCATCGGGTGTTGAGATCTTGCGTTACCAATGAGCTGTAGCCCCCAACTGCGGTAATCTGTATGTACACGATAAACGCGCTCAGCATTAGGATGTTGATGATCAAAAGAAAATTCATAAGCCGCAAACAAAGCAACAACAATCGCCGCCGCTAATCCGATACTCAGGCCAATCACATTCAATGCAAAATGTTGCTTGTGTTTGGCAAACGCGCGCATTGCTGTGGTGATATAACTCGAAAACATAATATCTCCTTAAGCTACATGACTTGATTGGGTAACTTGACTTGCCTTATCCACTAAGATTCGGCCATCCAGCAAGCGGATCACTCTGTCAGCATATTCGCCTTCGGTTTCTGAGTGCGTCACCATGATCACCGTGGTGCCTTCACGGTTAAGCTCGCGTAACATGGTCATCACTTCTTGAGAGTTCTTGGAATCAAGGTTTCCCGTTGGTTCATCCGCTAAAATCAATTTTGGATTAATAACCAATGCTCGCGCCACAGCAACACGCTGTTGTTGACCGCCCGAGAGCTGTTGCGGTAAATGATCCGCCCGATGATCGATGCCGACACGCTTAAGAATGGCGTCCACACGTTGCTTACGCTCTGCTTTAGAGACATTTTGATATTGTAGAGGTAGCGCGACATTTTCAAACACAGTTAGCTCATCAATAAGGTTAAAACTCTGAAATACAAAGCCAATAGATGCTTTTCGTAACGTCGCCATTTGCTGTTCACTGAATCCAGCGACTTCTGTACCATCAAATAAATAACTGCCGCTTGAGGGGCCATCTAACAGGCCTAATATCGACAGTAGGGTTGACTTGCCGCACCCAGAAGGGCCCATAATCGCCACGAATTCACCGCTATTGACGGTTAAATTGATATCGTCCAGCGCCGTTGTTTCCACATCGTGAGTTCTAAATACTCGGTGTAATTGAGAGAGCTTAATCATTGTTCTGTCCTTTATATTTTTATTAGTTACTTAGATTTAAAACATCGGCTTTATCAAAGTTGCCGTAATGGGAAGTGATCACTTTATCCCCCGGCGCCAGCCCCGATAACACTTCGTAGAAATGTTGGTTTTTCTTGCCCAGCCGAATCGCCTTGCGCTCGGCCTGCGTGCCATCATTGCTCAATACAAATACCCAGTGTCCGCCGCTGGCGCTAAAGAATGCCCCGCGCGGCAATAACGTTGCCTGTGTTTGCTCATCGCTGAACATCAATTGTGCATCCAACCCTTGGCCACGTTTAATGTCTTGTGTACCAGCAGGTAACTCAGCTTCTATTTGAAATTGTGCGTTACTCACTCGGCTATCAATTTTGGTCACCTTTGCCTGCAAGGTTTGACCACCATGATTGATCTCCATAGTCATACCCAAGGTAACTTGACTTAAGTAAAACTCATCCAAGCTCACTGATAATTTATATTCATCTGGTATATCAATTTGGCCAAGGCGAGCACCTGCTTGCTTTGACTCACCCACTTGCACATCTAGCTCACTCAAATACCCAGATACTGGGGCCGTCACTTGCAAGCTCTCCAAGTTTTTACGGGCAAACTCTAAATTACTTTGCAGCATTTTGGCACTGTCTTCTAACTGCGCCAGCTGGACTTTACGAATACTGTTTTCTTGTGCTTGGCGTTCGATGGTCAAGGTATGAATATCGCGGTTGTACTGTAAGTTTTCACGAATTTCGTCCACTTCCTCTTGGCTCACCAACCCTTTTGTCAGCAATGACTCAGTCTGCGTCAATTTACGCTCTAAATGGCTTATATTTAGCTCAATATCTAATAAATCACGTTTTAAATTCAGTGCATTGGTTGTCATCGTCATTTGCGTGTTACGCAAGAAGTTAAGTTGCTCAGTCACCTGTGCCTCGCGACTCATCACATCTAGCTGTAAATTGGTATTGGACAGTTGCACCAGTGGCTGGCCTTTTTCAACATAAGTGCCCTGCTCAATCAGTCTGGCTTCAACACGGCCGCCGGATACGGTATCTAAAAATATGGTGGTTTTAGGCACCACTTGACCACGCACGCTTAACGCATTTTTGAACTCACCACTCACCACTGAACTGACAGTAAGCCCAGCAAGGTTGACCGTTTGAGATTGTCCCTGTTCAGCGGAGTAGTTCATGCTATACGCACCGAATCCAATTGACACTGCAACCGCAGCTACAAGTGCAGGTTTTAAAAAGCGACGGTGTGTTGTGTTAGTAATTTTTTTGTCCATGGCATCAGCTCCTTTGGCTTAGATACAGTTACTAAATCAAGATTGATGCCAAAACTAAAAAACAATAAAATCAACAACTTAAATATAACATAAAAATAGAGTCAATATAAGGTGTCCGATAATGGTACAACCCCGTGTCCATATGTGGACAGTTTCAGACGTTTTACGTTAAGCTGTGTCGGTCAAATAATAATAACGAGCTCAGCGTATGGAAAAGCAAGGCACGATCCTCATCGTCGATGACAATACCGACGTTTTACTGGCAGCCAAGCTGCTTTTAAAGAAGCACCATAAAAAAATCCTCACTACAGACAATCCGTTTAACGTTGAATCTCTGATCAATGACCATCCTATAGATGTTATTTTGCTTGATATGAATTTTGATCGCGATGCCATCAGTGGCCAAGAAGGGCTCTATTGGCTGAAGAAAATCCATCACCAAGCGCCCAGTATCGCGGTGATCCTCATGACCGCCTACAGTGATGTGCAACTGGCCGTCGAAGCAATCAAAAACGGCGCAACTGATTTTGTTGCCAAACCTTGGCAAAACGATCAGCTACTCACCGTGATTGCCACAGCCTTAGCCCATGCTGAAGACAAAAAAGCCCTCAACAAGCTATCAAGGCAAACTCAAGGCTTAAGCCAAGCGCTCAGTACGCCGCAAAGTGAATTTTTAGGGCAAAGTGATGCTATGTTGCAGGTCTTTGACACTCTTGAAAAAGCAGCGAAAACAGACGCCAATATTTTAATAACCGGTGAAAGTGGCACAGGTAAAGAGCTCACAGCGCATGCCATCCATGCACAAAGCCCACGCGCTCAGATGCCTTTTATCAGCTTAGATATGGGGGCCGTGTCGGGTAATTTATTTGAAAGTGAGTTATTCGGTCACAAAAAAGGGGCGTTTACCGATGCCAAATCAGATCGTGTCGGACGCTTTGAGTTGGCCCATGGCGGCAGCTTATTTTTAGATGAAGTGGGTAATATGCCTTTAGCACAGCAAGTGAAACTCTTGGCCGCCATTCAAAATCGTCAGATCACCCCGATAGGTAGCAATCAAGTGATTGACACAGATATACGGCTCATCTGTGCAACCAATGAAGCTCTACCTGAAGCTGTTGCCCAAGGGCAATTTAGACAAGATCTCTTGTATCGTATCAATACCATTGAAATTCGTCTCCCGCCACTGAGAGAGCGGGCAGCGGATATTCCACTGTTAGTCCAGCACTATTTAGATATTTATCAGCAAAAATACCGTCGCGAGCTATCACTTCCCGCTAGTGCACTGCGTACTTTATGCGAATATCACTGGCCGGGTAATGTCCGAGAATTAGCCCACACCATTGAGCGTGCAGTTATTTTATCCGAGGGCAGTGAGCTCGCGATTCATTCAGTCTTAGTCGCCCCAAGCCAAATGCAAACGCCTGAAAACGCATCGCCCATGCACACGCCAGATACCTTCGACTTAGACATCATTGAGCAACGTACCATTCGCGCAGCACTGAAACACCATCAAGGCAATGTCAGTCACGCTGCCAAAGCATTAGGGCTAACCCGTGGTGCGATGTATCGTCGCCTAGAAAAGTATGGACTGTAAGTGATGAACATGCGCTTCAAAGCCACACTATGTGGAGTAAGCTTACTCCTCAGTGGCATGCTACTCTTTGTCGCGGCCATGCACTATCAATTAAGTGCCATCACTGCGTTAATAATCCTGTTAATCATCGCTCAAATAATGTGGCTCTCTCGCTTATTTCAACAGGCTCAACAATTTCCAGAGCAACTATTTCGTGCACTGGCCAATGGCGACCATACTCTAGGCCTGCCTACAGCCCACCCACTGCGTAAAGACTACGAGCAAGCTCGCAGCAAAATGCAAGCCACCCAACTGGATGCGCAAAGGCAAGTGCAAATCATCAATGCGTTATTCAACCATATCAATCTACCCATGTTGATCTGCGATGAACACGGTCAAGTGATTGAGCAAAGCACCGCCGTAAATAAGCAGCTGGGTACTAAGATGAATAACTTAGAGGCACTTAAACAGGGCAACCCTGACATTTTTGAGTTTGTCAGTACGGCCACCACCAACCAACATGGCACCTTTCATTGGCATAAAAATGAGCAGCCAGAAACCTTGTATGTACAAGTAAGCACCCTACATGTGCAATACCGTCAGTATAAAGTCATCACACTGCAATCCATCACCGAGCAACTCAATACCAAAGAGCAACAAGCCTATAAAAAGCTTACAAAAGTCCTTACCCATGAAGTCGCAAACTCCATCACGCCATTGGCATCGATGGCGCAAACCTGTTTAGCACTGATACCGGATACGCTGCAATTTGATGATCAGGAAGACAAAGACGACTTAACACTCGCTCTATCCACATTGGCATCTAGAAGTAGCCATCTAAGCGACTTTATCCGTGAATTTAGACAGTTAAGTAACCTACCTGTACCGCAGCTGCATACGACACAACTTTGCGACTTACTCGATACAACCAAACACCTGTTCGCCAGCCAACACCCAGATGTTGATATTGAGGTCAGTGGTATAACACATACCATGTGCACGCTTGACGTAAAGCAAATCGAGCAGGTACTTATCAATCTATGCAAAAATGCCATTGAAGCGGTTGCCACCATGCCCAATACCGCACCAAAAGTTCGCCTTATTGCACTGCACAATGAACATGGCCAACTCTGTGTGGATGTGTGTGACAACGGCCCTGGAATAACGGAGCAAGCCTGTAAAATGATGTTTGTGCCTTTTTTTACTACCAAGCAACAAGGTTCAGGTATCGGTTTGAGCTTATCAAAACAGATCATGGTGCAACATGGAGGCGAACTGCTCTACCTTCACCGTTCTGAAGGGGCTTGCTTTCGCTGCGTATTTGGATAGTGAACAGGTTAAAATACCACCACTTTATATAGGCAAATTAAATTATTCGCGTACACTATCACTGCGTTTCTGATTCAGGGTTATATGATGACAGCACAACTTAAAAAGGAATGGCTCATCTCCTTTGCTGGGTGGAGTGCCTTTATCTTCTTCATGTCTGCCACTTATGTGCTTTATGATTGGGCCATGCCACCGGCTGAAGAGATTAATAATCGCCCTTGGTGGGCTTTACAAGAGTGGGGGCTCTGGTATTTGTTAACGCCCGTGGTTTTTCGTCTCCTCACACAGCACCATCAAGCAAACCGCCTGACTAAGCAAAAATTTATCTGCATCCTTGCCTTGATGTTATGTATTTCCATGACCTATCAAGCCATATTTGACTTCTGGGTGTTGTGTGATGCCATCCCTTACACCATGCTTTACTTTGCGCCTTCTCACCCGCTGGTGTTGTTTGTTTTAAGCTATCTTTGGCATACGTTTTTGCGCACCGAGCAACCCCTTCATCACAATACATTAGAAGTGGAAACTGGCAGTACCACGGCGCGGTTACGCTTTAGTGATATCACCCATATCAACTCAGCCAGTAATTATGTTGAGTTACATACTGAGCAACACCATTATTTAAAGCGGATCACGTTAAAGCAAATCGAGCAACAGCTCCCAGATACACAATTTATACGTACGCACCGCTCACACTTAGTCAATTTAGATTACGTTGAACGCATACATATAAAGCCGTCCGGTAGCGGTTTAGTGCTACTAAAAAGTGGTCAATCGGTGGCGCTGAGCAAAGCATTCAAACCGGTATTAAAAGCCAAGTTAAAACACGTCGCTTAGCCCTCAACATTACACTCGTCCCAAGCCCATAGGGACGAGTGAACAATCCCAGTCCATTCGTCCCAAAAACCCACCAGCTATCCCTAGGTTATTGATAGTAATAGATTGATTTATTTAAATAGACTCAGCAAGTCAGTTAAAAATGGACGTCAACTCTCGATGAAAGCCTATTGTTCAACCATGGTATTACTTGGTTTTTGTGCCAATACATTCAGTATCACTGCCGCAGCAAGCGATACAAAAACAACACACCAACAACAGTTTGCTGCAACACACTATGACAATGACAACCTGCAAGCATTACACGGACAAAACGCATTAGAAAAAGTGAACCAATTACCCGGCTTTACGCTAGTGCAAAGTAACCAGCAGCGCGGACTGAGTGCCGCAGGCGGAAACGTGCTTATCAATGGCGCAAATACGGTTTCTAAATCTGAGTCTCTGTCTGATATTTTAAGGCAATTACCCAGTGACCAAATCGCTGCCATTCATCTTTACAGCGCAGGTCACCCCTTCAGTACAGCAAGCCAATTTAATCAATTAGTTAATATCATCACGCATTCACCCAAACTTGGCGCACACTGGCAAGTCAGAAGTAAGTTGACCTCCGCTTATCACGCCTATCGCCCAAGCGAGTTGGCAGCGCAAATCGCCCTCCCCAGCGAAGGCTGGCAACATCAGCTGAATGTGCATTATCAAGATGATCGCAGCCAATCTACCTCACAATTCCAAGAGATAGACGCATTTGGCAGCATGATAGAGCAGGGTCATGAAGCGTTTTTTGAAAAACGCAATGGTCGGCTATTGTCGCTCACCAGCCAACCAGATCTCGTTGACAGCCGCCTAGTTTTTTCAACCAAAGCCGTCCTCGATGACTTTCAAACCGAGCAAAACAGAGATAACAGCAGCCCTTTTTTATGGCGATTAGATGAATCAGAGTCTCGTTCTGAATATGAAATGGCTGTGGACTGGCAAAAAGAAAGTCATCATAAAAACCAGTGGCAGATCATCGCACTACACAACCGAAAATTAGAACATATTCACAGTGCCACTTTTGACCACGCTGCCATCGCAACGCCCTATCAACAGCACAAGACACAACAAGAACAGGTGGTTCAACTCAATATCACTTTGCCAAACACCGCTTATTCACCTGAATTTGGTATTGAGATCAGTCGCAACCAACTGGATGCCGCGACGAACAATGACGGGGACTTTGAACAGGCGCAAGTGAGTGAAGTCAGATATCAGCCATATGCCGCTATCTCCAGTGAAATAAATCAACAGTGGCAGCTGTATACCCGCCTAAATACAGAGCGAACCGTCCTTAAGAGCCGCGCCAAGCAAAACCATAAAGCCCAATTGGGATTTATTAAGCCACTTATTAGGCTCAGCTATGACCCTCAGTCCAATTGGGATATGACAATAACGGCACAATATCAGGTTGATCAGCTCGATTTCGATGATTTTGTGCAAAGCCAAGATGCAGAGTTTAATCGTGCTCAATCAGGCAACCTCACCCTCAGGCCAAGTCAATTCACAGAGCTGGCAACCCAGCTCAACGTACAATTGTTTGATAGCTTATTTTTCAATTTAAACCTCTATCATCAGTGGCAAAAAGACATTCATGAATTTATACAACTGCCCAATGGCGATACCATGATAGGTAATGCCGGTGCAGCGCAAAAGCTGGGCGGCGCACTTAGCGCGACATGGGATACCTCAAAGTGGCTAACAGGAAGTCAATTTAACTTAAGCTATGATTTTGCACATGCCCGATTTGACGACCCATTGACCGGGTCACGGCCCACTGACGGGATCACCCCACATGATGCCTCCGTTGAATTTCGCCAAGATGGCAGCACCTATAACTGGGGGCTCGAACTCTATCTTCCTCTGACTGAAACCAATTATTACATTGACGAAATATACACTGAGAAAGACCAAATTGAACTCAGTGCTTTCGCGGAGTATCAACTGTCTAAACGGCTGCGAGTACGTGGTGCTGTCGCAACCCTAAATACGGCGAAGTATAGTTATGTACAGCATTATTTTGATGTCAATAGACTTGGCAGATACACAGGGACTCGTCGTATTGATGAACGAGTCGACCCCGTTGTTACCCTATCTCTGTTAGGGCAGCTGTAAATGGGGCATAACGCCCCACCTTTCTCTTAGTGAACGAGCGGCAGTTTAAAGCGACAATGTCCGTCACTGACGCTGCCCACCATCTCGTCATAGGCAGTTTCCATATCAAGCGTGGCTTCTGTCGCGCCAAGATCTGCCAACTCGACTTCAGCCTCGCGCAACGAGTTGTAAGTAACGATTTTACCTTTTTTATCGGTAATCAAATGATAGTTACCCAACACATCTAAACCACCGGCAAGATAATGGTTTGAGTCTGCATAACTGAGTATGACCGGATCCATATAGCTGTGTTCAAATTGTTCTTTCAATTCTGTGCGGTCCATAAAACACCTCTCAACAGTGGAACTACTTACTTAAACGCACTCAACCCCAGTTTAGTTCAAAAAACAAACAGAAACTATCTCGCTGGCTCACTATGTCCCAATTATTTTAACTTGTGTATTTATTTCACTAACTTATAAAATAGCGTAATAAGAATAATAATAACTCGGTGCCGCTATGCTAAAACGACCGCTTCTCATTGCCTGCTTTTTATTTCTTACGGCCTGTCAGACGACACAAGATGCTGCACAAGCTGACGCTTCTGATCAGCAAATGCAAGAAGCCCATATTAAACCAACCCAAATTCAAACCTCGACAGGCGTGACCAAGGTAAAGCCTTTTCCAACAGCGCCCATTCATGAAGAGGATGTCTGGCAGCGGATCCGCCAGCAAATTAGCTTTGCACCCTCAAGCCACCCTAGGGTACTACGACGCGTAAATTGGTATCTTCAGCACCCAAATTATATGGATACCATCAGCCAACGTGCAGGTCCTTTGCTGTATTACATTGTGACGGAAATTGAAAAGCGCGGTTTACCCATTGAACTGGCACTCATGCCTTTGATTGAAACTGACTTTGATATGCAAGCCTATTCACACAAGCATGCCTCGGGACTGTGGCAACTGACGCCTTTAATTGCCAAGCATTATGGCATTGAGATCAACCCTTGGTACGATGGCCGCCAAGATCTGATTGACTCAACCCGTGTCGCGCTTGATTTTTTAACCTACTTACACAAGCGCTTTGACGGCAACTGGTACCACGCGGTTGCGGCGTATAATACGGGGGAAGGCAGAGTCTTAAGGGCCATAGAAAACAACCGTAAAGCAGGTAAATCAACAGATTTTTTTGCGCTACAACTACCGCGTCAAACACGTCACTATGTCCCTAAACTTATCGCTGCCACGCAATTACTCAAACAGCAGTTAATGCCTTTTCCGGCCATTGCCAACATCCCAGCCATCACCACAGTTTCTTTACCCGCTGCCACTATTTTAGACCGAAATCCTCAGTGGTCGATGCTGGCCGAGCTCAATACTGGATATGCACGCTTTCCCGCTTTGCTTGGCGGCCCCAATCGCCTCATTATGCCAATCGACAAAGCCCAGCAATGGTCGGACTATGCCAAAAACCTCCCAACCATGCCAAGTGACCAATGGCAAACCTACACAGTGCGACGTGGCGATAGCCTGAGTGTGATTGCCGCTAATTATGAGCTCAGTGTTAGACAACTCAAGTCATTTAACCAACTGCGCTCCGATACCATACGCATTGGTCAGCAATTGGTGTTACCCGTACTGGCCGATAAACACTACACCTATACCGTCAAGTCTGGCGATAGCTTATGGCGCATTGCCAAGCAATTTAATGTTTCCGTGAATAAGTTAAAGCAATGGAACGCGCTATCCAGCTCAACACTGCAAATTGGCAAAGAGCTCACTTTATTTTTAACGGCGCCATAAGTACATAAAAAGGAATTTACCATGTCATCTGAACACGACCAGAAGATAGAAGAACAACATCAGCCAACAGAAGCGCTGCGACCTAGAGCACCGAGACTCAAGCTAAAATTATCACGCTCTAAAATGAACAGCATTTTAGCCCTGTGTGCGATTTTAATTTCCGCAGCCTCCTTTTATGCCACGTACATGCAAGCCAAAGCAGCCCAAGAGCAAGTGACCGCCGCAGAGCGACAACTTTACGCAGAGACTTGGCCTTGGTTGCAAGTCAGTTATAGCGACTATAATATCGAAGCTGAGCGCGCCCATATGACTGTGAAAGTGAAAAACTCTGGTACTGGCCCTGCACTTATCAAATCCATGCACTTTGCATATCAAGGCGAACAGTACAACACCCTCGTTGAACTCCTAAACGATTGCTGTAGCCTCAATGCCTATCGAGATGCACTAAAAGAAGTTCAATCTGATAATGGGGATATTAACTACCTCAAGCAGTTTGGCTGGTATGTCACGAGTAATCCAAACAACTCTCTATTAGCGGATGGCAATGATTTAGTCTTATTTTCTATGGTGCGCAGCAAGTTTAATAATAATTTATGGGAAAAAATTGGTGAGATCGCCCATGATATTGAAGTAAATACTTGCTATTGCTCTTTGCTCAAGCAATGCTACACAGTTAATAAAGCGTCGGAAGTAAAAAAGGTTGCGAATTGTTCCAACTTAACTCAGTAAATCGCCGAAAAGCGGCTAAACACATTTGTTTATACGAAGGGGTCATTGCCCATTTATATGTCGATACTCGCGGCAATGTCACCTTGGGAGCGGGTTTTCACATTACTAGTGCCAAAGCGCTCAGCAAACTCCCTCTGCGTGAAAAGTCGACACAAAAAGCGGCAAGTCGCGCAGCGAAAATTCAAGAATTTGAACGTATAGCCAAATTGCCATCAGGACGCTTAGCAAGCTGGTATGAATCCCACTGCAAACTGTATTTACCACAGCAAGCATGCGTACAGTTACTGGAAAAAAAGATCGCCGAATTCGAAACTGAACTGAGCACCCTATTTAGCGCGAAAAACGGCTATGTGCCATTTCGTCGCATGCCATCAAATGTGCAACTAGCATTACTCGATATGGCCTATAATTTAGGTACTCCCAACTTAAGCCGAGCTTGGCCAAATCTATTGCACGCCATTCGCCATGAAAACTGGCAGCTTGCCGCCACAGAGTGTCGACGCAAGCATGTCAGCGCTGCGCGCAATCAAGCCACCGCACGGTTATTTGCACAAAGCGGCTCTGTGGGTTTGCTCAAGCGACTTGGCCACTTTCTTTTGACCAAAGCCCTTGCACGATTTAAGCGCTAAGTGCAAAAGAGTAGATTGGCGTATAGTGCAAACCATCTTCAAGCCTGTGTGAGTGATAAAGATGAAACTCAGTGACGTCTAAGGTAAATGGCACTATGGGTGCACATACTGACGGCTCAGCTTTAAGCCCACGAAACAAGGTGATATGAGGAGAAAATGGATAGGGATTACGATACAATCCCAGTGCTTCCCCACAGTTGCGCAAAGGCTCTGCAATACCGCACAACGCGTCATTAATGTGATCGGGCCGCAAATAAAATAGTCCGTTATGCGACCAATATCCCGTGCTATCAAAACGCAGTTGAAAAGATGGCTGCGCTAAACTGTGGGCAAATTCGATCACCTTTTCTTCAGCGCTCGCGTCTGCCTGAGCTAAAAATGCCAATGTCAGATGCCAATTACGCGGCAAGGTCGACGCTTTAGTGGCAATAACAGAGGTATCTAGCCAGTGTTGAATATGTGCCGTTTGTTCAGGTGTTAAGCCAATACCAAAAAACAGTCGCTTCCCTATCATTATTTAAATACCACTGCCTTTTTGCTCGGCGTATAAATACGTGTTTGCGGTGCTGTCCACTTACCTAGCTTAAAGTACTGAGTCGCGACACTGAACTGACCATCTTTAAAGCGGCTTGTAGACTTCACTTGGGTAATGCCGTTTTGGTCGCCCACAACTTGCTCAAAAGCTGCAAATTCATAATCACTGATCACCTCAATTCGCCCTGAGGTATAAAAGCCTGCTGTCGTAAAATAATAAAATACCAAGGACTGCTTTTGCTTATCCCAAAAAATCAGCGACTCGCCGCCATAATCCCCCTGATTGATAGAATGTAAGGTCCGAATAGCCGTGCCGTTCAGCGCCCTCTCCCAATGGCTGATATCTTCCACTGCAGGCGCATCTGCCGCCATGCTAAAACGGGCTTGCCAAGTCCCCAAGTAGGGGGAGAACACGCTCAACTCTTTGGCGAGCTCGGCCGTCCAAGCTAGCGGATTGTAGAAACAGATTGCACACACAAGGCATTTTAGCGCTCGCATCATGTCACTCCTTACTAAACTGAAATGAGTTTGCTTGCATTCAACTCTAGTGCGCCCTGCAGCAAAGCACAAAAAAAGCGCTCAGTTGAGCGCTTTTTTAATCATCAATGATTTTACGATTTTTTATCTGCTGAGAAGTATTTACGACGCATCAAATCGTGTATGACTAACTCTTGCTCACGACCATAAGCTTTAAACATACGGTTGTTATGCATATGCAAAACAGAGTTCAGCAACGAGTCTTTCGTACAATTTAATTGCTCTTCAGCTATCAAACGATTTAACACCTCTATCACAGGCGCTGCACTGGCTTGCCACTGCTCTAAAATCGCCAATATTGCTGACTGTACTTCATCGCACTCGGTCGCGTTTTCCGGCACCAATTTAACAAAGTCATCATCGAGCTTCTGCTGATAATCACGATAGCGATTACCTAGCTGCTTACGTAACAGACTGGTTTCATTAAACTCTCGACCAAACCCTTCGCGCAACTGGCTAACTAAGGCAAAGCGGGCTTCATCTGAGTACTCAAAGAGGTTAAACAATCTATGTGTACACGCCAACGCCACACGCCAGCGCACATCTTCACCATACTCATCAATTAAGCCACAAGTTTGTGCAATTAAACGGCTATCGAGCATAAATAGAGATTCCACCAAACTCATTGACTCAGGACCGCCGTAGCGCTCAACTTCTCGCTCGTAAGTCATTAACTCAACCTTGTGCAACTCTCCAGATTCAATTTTAGGGTCCAATAACGCATTTAATCGCGGTAGTAATTGACCGCATAACAAGCTCGGATCACCATGGAAACGTAAACGAATATGCCAATCAGGATCGCCATAACGAATAAAGAACCACTTGTCGTACAATTCGCTGTTTTCTTCAATCAGAGGTAAAAGTTCTTCTGTCAGTAATTGCTCAACCAATGAGTTACCTGAGTATATCTTCAAGCTTAACCACTCAGAACCCGCGCTAAAGCGACGCTTAATCGGCGTGGCCGTGATATTGGCATAGGGGTCGTCTGAGTAATGGGCATGTACCGCTGCATGCTCATTGAAAAATGGCACAATGACTTCGTTGTTGTAATGGCGACCTTCACTATCGACAACACGGGAGCGATAGCTGCTCGTTAATACTTCTTTGAGCTCAACCGTAGTTTGGCCTTTGGTCTCACCCAATAAAATCGAGAACATATCAGGATTGCGTATATCAAGCTGTAATACATTGTCTGACATCGCAAAACTCACCTGTGCATCGAGTTGATACTTTTGCATCAAGCTATCTAGCAGTTCACGGTTAAATTGACCTTTTTTACTCACCGCTTCTAGCTCGCTGCGCTCTATACGCCACACCTTTTCACTCAAAATCAAGTTATCTAACATGACACGTGGCACAAATGCAGCGCGCTCAGTGCTCGATGGCATACTGAAGTGAGGCGCTCGACCTTCTTGGTGTTGCAGCATACATAAGAATTTATATGCACTTAAACTGCGCGCGGAGTAATTGTGCGCACTGGATAAGCGCGGCACGACTTGCTTGTTTAAACGCTTGCTCCACAGCTTCACCTTTTGGCCTTCAACCCAAACGTGTAAATCACTGAGCGGGATCTGGTATTCATCACTCAATGCACTGTCAGCCATAAACACAATTTCATACTGACGCAAGTGTGGACGTGCAATCACGTTACCAGGGCGACCTTCTGGCATGTGTACCACTTCAGCAAAAATAACGTCTTCGTTGTGTGCTTGCTCTTGTGCTAAATGCTCCGTCACCGATGTTTTTAACTGTGCGTCAAGGTGACAAAAACGGCCAAGTAAATTAGCTGCAGAAGGGCCATAACAGCCATTGAATTTGTATATAGGATTGCCTCTATCATCCTGATATAAGCTCATCATGGTCGCAAATGAATACGGGAAGCTCTTCACAGCATCTTTGTTGTTGATCTTGCCTTTGAGCTCTTTGCTCTTTAGCACAATACAATCTTTACCGCGATTTTCCGGCAAGCTTAAGGCACGCTCAACAATGCTATCAATCATGCTGATCTCAGGCGCAGTATTTTGATTTGACCCACTGCGCGCAAGGTTGAGTCCCGCCACCAGCGGCGCCTCGTAACCTGTCTCTGTCGAGATACCAATGCCTGACTCATCATCCAAAATGACATCTAAAGGGACAAACTGCCCTTCAAAACGGCTGTTAAACTGCGTCATAAATTGGCTCAAAGCAGAACCCGAACTGGTAATCGTGAGTCCTGCAATCACTTCAAGTTGCTTTTGCACACGCTTAATTTCCATTTCGGAAATTTGGCACTGCTCAAATGCACGGTATATGTCACTTTGGAATAATTTGTTTTCTTGGGCCTTAACCGGCAAGCTTTCTAAGTGAGACAATAGCTGTTTATAAGGGGTGATCTCACCACTGCGGTTAGTATCTAACTGCTCAATTTGGCTCAACGCCGTTGCCAATTTGTCTGCGGCATCCAGCTCTTTAATGCCTTCGATCGATTTAAGTAAAGCCAGATCAGGAGAGTCTCCGGTCAATGGCAGCGGGATATCTGCCAGTAACACGCCCTCATCAATCAAATCTTGAATGTAGTTTTCAACTTCTTCTTGTTCAGCTTCGTCGTAATGCGCTAAAAAACGCGTAACTAATTCGTTAAAACTCAGCCCTGGCTTTGCAAGCTCTAAGGCGAACTTGAAGTATTCATCACTTTCAACCGCACTTAAGCGATATTGCATGGTGTCATCAGACAGATAGGTCTCAATGTAACGGCATTGCTCTGCGATAAAATAATGAGATGAGTTTGGCTTATAAGTGAGGTGCTCTGAGCGTGAAGCATGTTTGATAAAGTGCTCTTTTAGCGCGGATAAGTAAAACATATCAAGACGCGTTTTACGGGTATCTTTCACATGTTGCGCAGGCGTTAGAGTCGTTTGGCTATCGATTTGACCTTGATGAATGCCAGAAAATAGACCAAACGGCGTTGGTCGCGAACACATACGCACCATGTATTTAATCAATGCATGTGCGACTTTTTTGCCTTGTTTAGAGTCCGGTTTAGTGCGCCACTGCTCGATGCGCTCTAGTAATGACGGGCTCGCTAAATAAATCGCTTCTTCAACACCTGGCGTAGCTAACCAAGCGCTCAATAAAGTATTGGTATCTTGATTGTCATCACCAAATGCCACCAGCTCTTCAAGTGCTAGGCGTGGCGTTCTAATTACAAAAAAGTTATCATTTTTTAGTTGCTTGCTAGACATTCTTGTACTCCTATACCATCAACAAACAGTCAGTCCAGCTCACATCATCATCTAATAAGCCTATCAAACCACAGCCGACACCGGCATACCCCATTAAAAAGCCAAAATCAGCTTCATGCTCTTTAGTCAGGCCGTTGTATGAATACATTCCCTTTATTCCATGCTCTTTATAAGCGTTCAAACTATAGTCAAGCCAAAATTGAGCCGCTTCAACGAACTTGGGATCTGGTATGAATTTATTAACAATTTGGAAGATCACAGCCAAACCAACAAAACCATGGCATAAACCGGCATCATTGATATAGCCGCTCTTATCATCTCGCTTCGCAGCATGCAGTGCGATATGACGGGCTTTATCGACATAGCTTGGTCGATCTAGTGCCTGACCTGCTCGTGCTAAAATCAACGCGATGGTGATATCACCATAACACCACCCAAGACGAGAAGTTGGATCACTTTCTCCTGCACATGAGCCATAACAAGAGTGATGGGTATGCTCATGTCCTGTTTGGTTCTCTAGCAACCAATCACAAGCACCAGACACCAACTTTGCAGCACGATCTTTTAAAGCGGGTACTTCCATCGCCGGTATTAACGCCGCGATCATACCCGGCACACCATGTGCAAGCCCAAGGTTAAACTCTGGTTTTTCCCTGTCGTCAGTATCAAAACGATACACTGAATTACTCGGCTGTGACCAAGCGATGTGGCCATTATCAAAGTGCGTAGCGGTACTTTCTAGTCCCCTAACAATAATCTCGAACAGTTTTGATTGGTCTGAAAACTTATTGCGTCTGGATGCATAAGGCGCATAGCCCGACAAGCCCAGCACCATTTCGATTTCTCCCGGCCAAGGGTTGTAATCAAGCGCCTGTATGAAGAGGTCATCAACATCTTCGAGTAACTCAGGATCATAATCTTCTTGATCCGCTTGATTTAAGTACTCCAAAACCCAAGCTTGACCAGCCAAACCATTGCTAAGCTCAAAGCTTTGCTCTCCCAATTGCTCTTGCAATAACTCCAACTTTTCTGAAAAAAGCGCCTCATCAACCGAACTTGGATCCAGTTGATACGCTTTGAATAAAAACAAAAGCTGTCCTGCAAGACCACTCAGTAGACCGTTTTTTAACTCCGCATCGGTTTGAATATTACGACTGACTTCTTGAGCAAGAATGGTGATAATTTCACCCATTTCTTGACGTTGATTATCTGTGATTGATAGTTGCTCTGACATTGTCTTCCTTAATAAATAAAGCTTTATTTTTTTTCTTTTATCAATAAAAGCTAACGCAATTCATCTTGTAGCTCAAGAGGGTTGTCCCTGTTACCTACAATTGAACGCTGATATTGTTTGTAACTGCATTTTTCAAATAAGCGCAAATCACCTATATCTAAACATCTGATATGAAGATGATTTGCCTTTAGAGAATTAATCGTTTTGAGGTTCCAATTCCTCAGCAAGTACTTTTTGCAGCCTAATTTCTCTGTCTGCTGAAGCGATGGTTTCCTTTCTGTGGGCAATGATCACTCGGGTCATATCCAAACGGCTTACAGCTTCGTTGATATCAGACTCCAACGTTGTATCTAAATGACTCGTTGCTTCATCCATAAATAGAATCTTCGGCTGTTTGTACAGCGCACGCGCTAAAATAATACGCTGTTTTTGGCCGCCAGAAAGTGAAGACCCCATGTCACCTATCAGGCTTTCATAGCCCATTGGCATTTGACTGATATCATCATGGATCGAGGCAAGCTGCGCACAATAGACGACGCGTTCCATATCAATTGGGGTATCGAAAAACGCAATATTATCTGCAACAGATCCCGATAATAGCTCATCGTCTTGCATCACTGCTGCAATTTGCTGACGATACTGGCGCGCGCCAATTTGATCGATAGGCACATCATCAATCAGTACATCACCACTTTTCGCGTCATTGAGGCCAAGCATAATTTTAAGTAAGGTTGACTTACCGCACCCTGATGGGCCAGTAATTGCCACTGACTCACCGGGTTCAATGTTTAAATTCAAATTATGCAGTACGTTAGGTGTCGCATCTGAATAGGAGAAACAAATATTTTTCAGCTCAATTTTACCTTTAACATCATGTTTCTTAAGTTGCTCAGGTTGAAGTGTTTCCTTATCTGTTAACGCGATATCGGCAATACGGTCAAAATGCAGACCGACCATTTTAAACTCAATGAGCTTTTCAATCAGGTTGGCCGTCTTATCCATAAACTGGCGCTTGTACGACATGAAAGCAAATAGCATTCCGGTACTAAATCCGCCCTCAAGCACCAAGTGCGCAGCAAGGTAAACGACAAGAATGTTCTCTATTCCAAACAAAGCGCGGTTAATCGCATCGTAGCCAATTTGAAAATTACCCAAACGAATGCTTTGGTTAATTGCATTGGCATAACGATTTTGCCATTGCCCCTCACGCTTAACCTCAGAGCCAAATAACTTAATCGTTTGTATACCGCGTACGGTCTCCATGAAGTTAGAATTTTCTTCTGCACGGGCCATGATCTCTTGCTCACTGATGTTCCTAAATGGCTTATACATAGCAATACGAACTAATGCGTAAGCGATCACTGCAGTGAGTACAACCACAGACAAGGTTGGGCTATAAAAGAAAATCATCGCCAGGGTAATAATGGCCATCAAGCCATCAATGATTGCTTCGATTACCCCTGTCGTTAAGATCTGTTTCACCTGTTGCAGTGAACCAAATCGAGATACCACATCACCCATGTGTCGCTTTTCAAAATAGGAAATAGGTAAACGCACTAAATGATGAAATAAGTTAGCACCCAACTGAATATTCATTTGGTTACCAAAGTGCAGCAGCGTAAACCCTCGCAGTGCGTTGGTGGCGATTTCAAAGACAAGCACTAGGAAAAAGCCGGTCGCCAACACGGTCAAAAGGTTGGTATCACCGGTGAGTACAACATCATCTATCACTAACTGAATATAATAAGGGGCCGCAAGCGTAAAAACCTGCAACAAGATTGAGAGGAGAAATATCAGGAGCAGTGAACGCTTTAGACCTGTGATACGACTCCAAAAGTCCGCAAAGCGTAAAGTTGGTTTTTTCTCTTTCTTTTCAAAACTTTTTGTTGGTGTTAATTCAAGTGCAACGCCAGTAAAGTGTTTAGACGCTTCTTCAATGGTATAGGTTTTTTCGCCGTATGCTGGGTCATGGATCACAATGCGTTTTTCATTGGCCTTTTTAAGTACCACAAAGTGGTTCATATCCCAATGCAGAATACACGGTGTTTGCAGTGCGTCGAGATCCTCGAGCTCTATTCGAAGCGGCCTCGAGCTCAGCTCCAACTGCTCTGCAAAATGCATGATGTCGAGCAGCGTCGCGCCTTCAATAGAAATACTAAACTTTTGTCGCAGTGTCGTGAGGTCACTGTGATAGCCATGATAAGCCGCGACCATTGCGAGGCTTGCTAAACCACATTCTGCTGCTTCAGATTGCAAAATAACCGGCAGCGAATTCCTTGACCAAAACTGTAATTTTTGTACCGGTGAGTTATCTTCCTGGTGCATATAAAGCCTTTTTTATTATCGTTATTGCAGCTACAGCTGTCCTTTAATACTAAATACTGGATCAAACAACCAACGAAGTAGTGATCGCTCCTCGATAATGATATCTGCATCTAACATCATACCTGCACGCAATGGTGTCGATTTACCGTACGCCTGAATATGCTGCTCAGATAAAGAGACAACGACGCGATAAGCTGGCTCAGAGATCATTCCAGGAATAATCGCCTCTTCAGGTAAAATCAAAGAGCTACTTATCTGCTTTATTTCACCGCTATAAATACCAAACTTCTCATAGGGGAAAGCGTGATAACGCAACTTCGTCGCTTGCCCTGATTCGATAAAACCAAATGCGGATGTAGGCACATAGATCACCGCCTGCATTTGACTATTTTCAGGGATCACACTGAGTAATCGCTCACCAGTGACCACGTTTTTGCCCACTTTTGCGAGTAGACCGGTCACAACACCTGCTTTAGGCGCTCTTAGTTCACCTAAACGCTGCTGCTCAACAGAAGATAATTGAATCTCCATGTCAGCACGCTGAGAATTTAACTGATTAATACGTTCATCATGCTGTAAAGGCAATTTTTCCAATTGCATATCATATTGTTCAATTTGCGCTTGTAGCCCCAGCTTTTCTGAACGGATACTAGAAGACTGCTGCTGCAATGATAAAAGTGTATCCTTTTGCCTTTGTAGCTCTAATTCAGAGATATAACCAGTCCCTTTTAAGGTGCTGATTTGGCCGACCATTTGCTCATTTAATTCAAGACGCTTGGCAAATGTTTGCGATTGATTGTCTAATTCCGCCAAGCGCTTTTGAGCCGTTTCTTTTTGTTGTTGAAGCTCAGCCAAGTCAAGTCGATACTGTTTCTCTTGCTGTGCAATTAATCGTTCAAGATTTTGTAATTGAAATGAATATTGATTAAGCAAAGCTTGGTTAAGCTCAAGAGCTTGGGTACTGTGCTTGGCAGATGCAATCCGTAAGATGGGTTGATTGGCTTCAACCAACTCACCTTCTTCGACTAATACCTGTGAAATGATCCCCTCTTGTGATGCAACCATGCTCAATACACCAGTATTAGGCTCAAGCACACCCGTTACTCGCTCTTTGCGCGCATAACTGCCCAAAGTTAAGTAAATAATACTGATAACCACCACAAATAGGATCAGAAAGGTGAGTGTTTTAAACACAGGTGGCTGAACTAAACTCACAGCTCCTTCTAATCGGTGTCGCTTATTCTCAAGTACTTCTTTGCGAAAGAGATTTTCCATAATGACTTGTACACCCGAATTAATTGTTTTTATTGTTAAATTTTAATTAACCTCGAAGTTAATGTATCACTTTAGAATCCAGAAAGGAATCAGGTACAAAAAAAGGGAAACGTATTTCCCTTTTTATTTTCTTATTAAGACTTTTTCACCGGTCTTTGCCATCCGGCAATATTTCGCTGCTTACCTCTGGCCACTGCCAGCTGCTCATCTTGGACAGTGCTGGTGATCACCGAGCCGGCAGCAATGGTTGCTTGGGCACCTATTTTTACTGGTGCAACTAACGAGGAGTTAGAGCCTATAAATGCACCATCTCCAATCACAGTTTGTGACTTATTCACGCCATCATAATTACATGTGATGGTACCTGCGCCAATATTCACTTTCTCTCCGACTTGCGTATCGCCCAGATACGTAAAGTGATTAGCTTTTGACCCAGAACCCAGTCGAGACTTTTTCATCTCAACAAAATTACCAACATGGGCATTTTCTTCCATCACGGCACCTGGACGAAGTCGCGCAAACGGTCCAAGTGTGCAGTTTGCTTTCACTTGTGCTTCTTCAACAACCGAGTTTGCTTTAATTACAACTCCGTCACCAATCGTACAGTCTTTCAAAACACAATTCGGACCAATACGCACATTATCGCCAATGGTCACTGTACCTTCAAAAATAACATTAACGTCAATCTCAACATCTTGACCTGTCGTTACTGTGCCGCGTACATCTATGCGCGCAGGATCTGCCAAACTTGCACCGTTGAGCATTAACTCAGTCGCTTGGCGAGCTTGATATGCACGTTCCAGCGCAGCCAGCTGAACACGGTTATTTGCACCTTCAACTTCCATCTTGTCATCAGGTTGTGCCGAGGTGATCTCAACCCCTTCAGCATGCGCCATCGCCACAATATCCGTGAGATAGTATTCACCCTGGGCATTGTTATTCGAAAGTTGACCAAGCCATTTTTTTAGCAGCTCACCGTTTGCAGCCATAATGCCTGTATTGATCTCTTGAATTTTAAGTTGCTCTTCAGACGCATCTTTTTGCTCAACAATGCCAACAAGCTTGCCATTTTCGCGCACCATACGTCCATAACCCATTGGATTATCAAGCGTCACAGTCAATACTGACAAGCCTTTTTCAGGTGTCACCGCCAGTAGCTTCTCTAGCGTAGACTGCTTAGTTAACGGGACATCCCCATACAAAACCAGTACAGTGTCTTTATCATCAATGTAATCTTTGGCGACAGCCACTGCATGACCAGTGCCCAGCTGCTCTTCTTGTAAGACCCAATTTACATCATTATGAGATAAGTGTGTTTTTAATTGTTCAGCGCCATGACCATACACAAGGTTTGTAGCTCTTGCACCCAGTGCATTTGAATTGTCGATTACGTGCTGGACCATGGGTTTACCTGCAACCGAATGTAGAACTTTGGGTAACTTAGAACGCATACGGGTACCTTTACCCGCCGCAAGAATAACTGTATTTAATGCCATCAATGAGGGATCCTTTTTTAACTTTCTATTTCTAGCGCTATTGATTGCTTTAAGATTGCCACTCCATGTACCCAATCAAACTAAGGCGCAGCGCGCAATATCGCGTAGAAATTATTGCCGATATTTTAACTAGATTTACCGAAATTGATAGTAATAAGGCAACTACATTGAAGAATTCAGACAAAATATTGAGCTAACTTCATTTGCTATCGCTAAGCGATGACAATACGTATACTGCCTTGCTACTTTTCATACCCCAAAAATTGCTCTATGTTCTATCACCTCACCAAGTTCCTAGAGCAATTGCAAATACTTACCTGTAATAACTAACGGTTTTTTAAGACCAAAAATATAAGTAATATATTTGCCCATAAACCCTCATACACCACCCAACTAAAAAAGACATACAAGAAATAATAAAAGCAAATACAAGGAATGATCTTCTCTTAAGTGTGCGTAGTTCAAGGTAGAACTTGCAAGGAAGCCTTTTTACAGTATTGGTTATGCGTATTGATAACTTCAGACCCGAGTGTCCTAACAGGCTTTGCAAGGAAGCAAAGCCTATTTTATAGTTTATTGTGTATATGGTCCATTCTTGGCCCGATTTGCAAAATGCTTTACATGCCTCACAAACCTATCATGTTGATATGCTCACTTTTGTTGAATACCACAGTGTCTTTTAGTAAAAAACAGATAGTCCCATCAGGGAATATGAGAAATCACTAGGTCAAATATTAACAGTCTATGCAGTTCATCACATTGATCAACACAGGCTATTTATGAGCTCACTAGCCAGTGATTATTGCTTTACATTCACCTCATCAAAGAGTCTTACCGTACAAGTACAGCACTACTAAAATAGCTTTTTTATTGAGCCTCATAAATGAATCATTACCAATACACATTTAGATAACGAACAAAGTCATCACTAGAGCAAGTCAGTGCGACTGATTATGCCTCACAATTAACTAAGGAGATATAAAGGAGAAATAGATAAAGAAATTCAGAACATATACTGCTCTTTTCAAGCTCATACAGGATAATATGGCCAGCGCCTTAAGAAAATAAGCAGAGAGTTCAGCTAATGAATATAACTTGGTTAGTAATATAACTTTCCTTATTGATATTAACTAACTCTAGTTATATGCAACAGTCTAAATCAAATTATTAATTATGCATCTCGCAATCGCTTGTTGACGATTAGCACTCTGTGTTTTCTCAATACAATTAGTAAGATGAAAGTTAACAGTACGTTCGCTAATCCCTAATATTTGACTTATCTCCCAAGAGGTTTTCCCCTGGCAAACCCAAAACATACAATCCCGTTCCCGTTTCGTAATACCCAACTTTACTCTTCGGCACCTTAGCGCTGCATTCAATAAATATGGCGATAAAATTGTCCAGTACCAATCTACCACTTCGGCACTTAGCTGCACAGGTTGATTCTTTGGCATACTAAATACTAGAGCACCAACAATGCCTTTTATTCCTCTGAGTGGCAGTACAAACAGATGAGCCCCTAATTTATCCGTATCTGCAAGCTTAGCTAAAGAACAAATTCGAATACCTGATTGTGCATGTAAAGTCACTTTTTCACTTTCAAGGTGCATAATAATGTCATCTGTATATTGTCCATATACCTTTAGTTGATTCGTTTTTTTTGGTAATGAGCAATAGTCAATGAATGCCAGATAATCATAACCGACATCATTCGCAATGGTTTTTAAAGCATCTTGTAATTGTTCTGATTGACTGATTGACTCAAATAAATCAATTGCAGTTCTGATCGACTGAACATCACTAAAGGGGTTATAGCTATCTTGTTCGGTTGGCTTCATTTTTCCCTCACATTCTAAGGTGTTGGATATTCTTTATTTTTATAGACCTTAATTTATCTTTTAAAACCGCGACCGTCAAAACACAAAAACAAAAAATAAAAACATATAAATCAACACATTAAACCAAAACATTCGCTTTAAAATTAACTTTGTATTGTTTAATAATGGACAACAAAAACGCACAGCAAAGGGATTTTCAATAGGTATTTCATGTAATGTCATGCAGACAATAGACAATTGCATTAAAATCTAAACGGAATGATGTTGCTAAATTGATTTCGCCAAATAACGTTAGCGGTATATAAGTACCCACCCAGTATGTAAAACAGCAACTTAATGAAGTTCAACACTATGTTTTATTGCTCGTAAATGTTCAAAAAGCCAATACACGAGTACAAATAGATAATGGCGCTGCTGCCAATATGAAAAAATATAGAAGCGTCTTTTTCTGACATACTCTCCTCGACTATCATCGATAAGTATATCTAGCACGAGGTATTGGTGGTGAGTTGGAGCGCTGATAAATAGGTTAATTTAAAACAAAAACGCACCTGAGCTACCAATTACCTGCAATCACTTAAATTAACATACAATGGAACTTGCCCAATAGACAGTTTAACTAATTCACTGTACCTAATTTGTACTAAATCAACAGATACCAATAAGCTGCTTTTTCGTATACCATCAACATTAAATCTAACTGGTTTATTGTCCATACATAGCCATACGCTCTGAGCAATATTTGTTAAATCATAAGGCTTGTCTAAATAATAATTACCAAATGCATGAACAGAAGAAATTTTAGCCACCCACTCACCTGGCTTCAGCATAGACTGCGTGTCTTTAATAAACTCAATATACCCCTTCATATTGGAAGTATACACTTTGCTTGATCCATTATCGGTAGTCGGCTTGAATCTAACTAGCTCCTCTCCTTTTTCAACAAGTTTCCCCACCTCTAACGTGTCCGCTCGTGTGGCAACCCCAGCCTCACGCGTAAAATAATACTCTACTGCTGGTGCCTGTAAATATAACTGTCCAACCATAGGCACATCATATGTTGGCAAGATAAGAGATAAAGCTATTAAATTTTTCATATCAATCCTTAATAAAGGCCCTGATTTTTATGAAATATTAAATTGGCATTCATAAAACAAATGAATAAGTAAGCCATAAAAGACAACCTATTCATATGCTGTTTAGACACGTTTTTTATGCCAAGTTCTACAACTCTAATTTTTAAAGCTGTAGAACTCCCTTATTTACAAGTATATTTTTAACAAAATGTAAAATAAAATAAGCTTTAAAATTGCGTTACAGTATCAGTATTAAATCCTGCCACTTGCGTTACTGTATCAGTATTAAAACCTTTAACTTGTGTTACCGTATCAGTATTATGTCTATTATTTTGCGTCACAGTATCAGTATTAAGACCACCACCAATTAATTTTGTTTGCTTTGCAACAAGCTGTGAATCTTTAGAAAGAACTTTAAGAGTTTTTGTTTTTAGAGAAAGTACCATGCTTTAATTCCTTTATATTTTTTATGCTATTGTTTGCACATCTTCGTGTGCTTAAGTGGTTTATACATTAGCGTGAAGGAAGCATAATTGGTACATATCTATTCTTATAAAACCTCCCATAACATTTCATAAACACCTGATTTTAAACAAAATAAAAACACACAAATTGATAAGAAAGTATTCTAAAGTCTAAACAACAAAAAAACCTCAAAGTTATTACAGATAAATACATAAAAAACCCCAACACATAAGTGAATACGAAAAAAACAATATAAAAACCACATGCAACCAAATGTTATTTTTAAAATAAAACAAAAAGTTTAAAGGGCAACATAGCTATAAATTAATTAACCCACCGAACATTAACCCACTTAAAAACACACTAGTGAAAATTAAAAAATAACAGCCATTAACTCAAATATAAAAAACAAAATAAAACTCAAAAAACACTGATATTATCGAGATAAAAACTCTTAGGGTTGTTCTGGGAAATTTTAAAATGAGATTTTTAGACTTGGATTAATGCATTTTTATATTGTTAATATTTTATTTTATTTTTTGAGATGCACTGATTAGTAGGTTAGCAGATTA
>NZ_AUXY01000071.1 GCF_001625695.1 Pseudoalteromonas luteoviolacea H33-S | reverse complement strand
GTTAGCTGGTGATTGGAGTGAGGCTCAAGAGCCGCCAAAGTATTTACTAAATACTTTGGCGGCTCAGACAAAGGCGAGCCCAAATCTATTATTCGTTCACGTGATGGCGGATATATCGTATTGGCAACAGCCTTTAGCCACCCTCAAGATTTACTTCATGAATCTGCAGGGGATGATTGGATATTTAAAATAGACACTCAAGGTGAAGTGGAGTGGCATTATTTCGCCAACAACAAAAGTGGGCCCACGGCACACAGTATTGTAGAACTGGATGATGGTTCTATCTTAGCAGTGGGTGGTGTTAAATGGGAAAATAAAGCTCTGGTCAAAAAACTAAATGCCAGTGGTCAATATCAATGGTCAGTAAATCGAGTAGCACCTGGGATAGATCATGATTATAAATTTATTAGTGCAGTCCAAGTACAAGATAAAGTTTATCTGGCCGATGATTTGTCAGCAACTAGTGGACTCTTTACTATTTCTGCTGCTACCGGTGAGATATCACAAGAGCCAAACATACCTGATATTCAAGGGCACTCAAGCAGTATCGAGAAGCTTATCAAAAATAAAGCCAATAATTTAACTGTCATTGGGTTTGCTTACCCTGAAACCTCTGATCCTAACCGTGATTATTTCGATGGTGGCGCTTATGTACAAATCTTCGATAGTAAGCTTAATAGTGTAATGACATGGCATAATGCTCTGGATTATCTTCATGCAAATATAAGTTATGCTACCCAATTTGAAAACGGTAACTATGGAATCATTGGGCAAAGTGGTGATGGGAGTCCTGCTGTTTCGGTAGTTTCACCTGAAGGCCGTGGACTAATCAATGGTCTTGTGAACAAAGGTATTTATTATTATGAAAGCCGTGCATTAGTTTATAATGAAGAAAATGGCATGTATACCACTGTAACAAATATTAATAATGCACAAAATCTTGTTGAGTTTTCGCCATCATTAAAGTCGCATGAGCAAAAATTAATAAATGAGGTCAACTATCCGGATAGCCATAGAGTAATGGGCTTAATTGGCAACCCTGATAACACGGTTACAGTTCTTCAACGTGAATCGTATGAGGGCAAATATCGGATCATCATCAAAAAGATGGCTCAGTAAAAGCATCGAGTTTACGTTTTAAAACTATATGCACTACCCGTAATCAATTATTTTATTACGGTTTTTTTATTTTTAATTGACTTAAAAGTGACACTAATAGTTTAACCCTGATTTCAGGTGATGATCGCGGTGCATTACAAATGCACCGCTTTTGTAAGGTGGGTTATTTTAGTTTGTCACTGACGATTGGGTAATGATCCCAGACATTTTTATCTGCAAGTGAACGGACTAATTTAACGTACTCTGCATGTGTCCAAGCCAGCGGTGTTGCCGAGTTTGTGCCTTCACCTAGCTGATAACCAAACGGGTTAACACCGACGCCATCCCAGACTTGCTCTGGTAGCATCAAACCTTCGTTGGCAAAGTGCTCCATGCCACGTACATAGGTATGCTTAATACGCGTCACAGCTTCTTTGTTTAAGCCCTTAGTCGCAGCGGCAGCCGCTATTTCATAATGGCCTTTTTCACCTGTAAAGAATGGCCATACACGACCACGTTGCCCCGGTGTATTTTGACCGCCCTCAGCGTAATTAGTCCCTTTTACTTCATCTTCGCCATAGCCATCGTTACCGTAACGACGGTAGCCAGGGTAAGTATTTGGGTCACCTGCAAAGGTAAAGCTGTATTTTACACGCAAGTTTTCAGGTAACGTTTCATCCTCGTACTCTGGCAGTGTTTTCAAAATGCTTGGTGCATCTGCATCCCTGACACCATAACGAACCAACTCTAAGAAACCACCATCAATGATCTGACGCTTATCAAGTCCTGTACGACCATTGTTATCACCTAATTTTGTGTCGGTGTTTGGGTTCTCGTCTCGTGCGATACGGAAGAAGTATTCACCATCTGTGTCTTGACCTTTCAAGTTACCTTCGGTGGTGAACATGAGCTTTTCAACAGTATCGTTATACTGTTTAGCAGTATCTAAATACCTTTGCTCACCGGCTTTATCACCTGCTAGCTTGGCGATGTCACTTGCCGTCACTAGACCTGCAATCACCGCCGCGGTTGTCGAAGGAGAATACCCATCTTGCTCTTCCCAGCGCTCTTGTTGGGTCGCAGGAGGCGTAATTTGCGTGTCATTCCACAAAATCTTTGCCAGACCGCCATCTACTAGGAACTCTGCCGCAGGTTTGAGCATGCGCTCGTACCAGTAAACTAGCTTTTCATCACTTAACACACCCGCTTGCCACAATTTCCAAGCAAGCATGATCGGCATTGCTGTTTGGTCAAGTTGAACGCCTACCCACTCTAACTCACCATCAACATGTGTCTTTTGTAAAAACCAGCCAGTATCACCTTGGTTACCCGGCGTGCCATCCATTACTTGAACTTTTTCAAGGTATTCAAATGAGGTTAGCGCTGTATCTGGGTCGCCCATCGCCATGAACGCCATAGCGACTTGATAAAAGTCACGTACCCAAACAGCTTTATATCCTGTGTGACCTTGCTCAGCAGCAACTGTGTCACCCCATGGGTTAGACAGTGATGCAATGAGCGCGCCGGCGTGCGTTTTATCTTCTTGTGCTTTTAAGACTAATGCACTGACATTTAATAATTTACCGCTGTCAGTGGTGTAGTTAGCAAGACGTTGCATAGGCTCAAGGCTGGCTAAATAATCTTCCCACCCTATGTGCTCGCCTTGGCCATTGTAGTGTGCAAGAACTTTGTCATAGCCTTTATTTAGCGCAGCGGCACCTTGAGCAAAGCTTTCTGCTTGTGACTTGCCAAAGCTCAACGCAAGGTCAAAGGTCGCAGATCCATTAACTTCGCCTAGTTCTGCAAGCCAGTTTACATTGCCTTTTGTATCTCCTGTGCTTTGGTAAGTACTCGTCAATGCATGATTTTTCTTAAGTTCATTTAGATTGTCACTACTACCTGTAAAACCGACCGATGCTTGCTCAAACCCTGTACTACTTTGCAAGGTTAAAAAGTTATCCGCTTCCCAAGCAACCAAACCTTTGTCTGTCACGGTTGCTGAGTCATTCAGACCGTTGTTATTCACATATGGGTTGACGTTTACAAACGCTTTTACACCGCTCAGCTGCGTATCCACTTTTGCTCTGACAAATAAAGTCTGGCCATCAGGGTCCGTGAAAATGTGTTTTTCTAGTGTAAAGCGACCTTGCTTGTCTTTGCTGACAACTTTATAAGCCAGTGATAAAGGGCGACCTTGTGCATCTTTATAAAGATAATCAATCGACACATCTAACTCATCGCGCTCAGTCACAGTAAAGTCTTTACCTGTCACCACAAACTGCATATCACGAATTTGCGCTTGGTGAATAAGACCGAACATGGTCTCAGTGATCATGCCTTTGGCAATTGAAAACCAAACTTTAGATACTTCACCTGTTTGTGCATCATTTGCATACTGGCCATTTTTATAGGCTTCATAAGACGTGCCAATGCCCGTTTTATCTGAATAAGTCCAAAACGGCTTATCGCCCGGCGCACCCGGTGCGGTCTCAATCTGCTGCGTATTCGTTGCACTACCACACCCAATAAGGCCTGCTGCAATCAGTGCCAACGACAAACATGACAATTTTTTCATTTTTACTCCTCAGTGGCTGTTTTATTGCGCGCTTGTTTTTACACGTGCAACAGACAGCGCCGCTAAAATAAACGACACACCACCAATAACTAATGCATAAATAGGTTGATTCTCGAAAACGTTTCTTAAGATAAGGCCAAGTACACTGGCTGCCAGTAATTGAGGAATAACAATAAAGAAGTTAAAAATCCCCATAAACACGCCCATTTTGTGCGCTGGCACAGCATCGCTTAACATGGCATAAGGCAGAGATAAAATAGATGCCCACGCAAAGCCGATACCTATCATTGGTACCCACAGTAAACTTGGATCTGAAATAAACAAAAAGCTCAAAAGCGCACCGGCACCTAAAAGCAGATTTAAACTATGCGCCCACTTAAGGCCAACACGTTTAACCACAAATGGGATACATACGGCTGCTAGCGCTGCAAAACCATTGTATGCAGCGAATAGAATACCGACCCAATCAGCACCATCGTTATAGGCTTTAGAAGTCACATCCGTCGCGCCATAGTGAAAACTGGTTACCGCCGATGTGGTATAGATCCACATTGCAAATAAAGAAAACCAGCTGAAAAACTGCACCACCGCCAATTGCTTCATGGTTTCTGGCATAGTGAATACATCGTAAATGACTTCGTAAAAACCACCGCTTGTACGCTGCTTGTTTTGCAGATAGCCCGCAATAAGAATGATGGCTGAGAACGACAGTAATAGTGCACTTAACAAGTACAGCTCTTTTTCTAGCTTCAACACGGTAACACCCGCCAAAATAAGCCCACCAATCGCGCCACTCACAAGTGCATACTTGGCAAACTGAATACGTTGTTTTGGCTGTGATGATGCTTGTTTCAGCTCTGGTGATTCAAATTCGGCTAACTGCTCAGGTGTGTATTCTCTGGTTTTAAGAATGGTCCAGCCAACCGCCAAAAATAAAATCACACCACCAAAATAAAAGGCATATTTAACAGACTCCGGTATTTCCCCAGGCGCTGCCGTGTTGCTGATCCCAAACCAGTTGGTCATCATCCAAGGCAATGCAGAGGCGATAATGGCACCAATACCAATGAAAAAGCTTTGCATTGCATAGCCTGTTGCGCGCTGCTTTTTATTAAGATTATCACCCACTAATGCACGAAACGGTTCCATCGTGACATTGATTGACGCATCCATGATCCACAGCATACCGGCTGCAATCCAAAGTGTTGGCGAGTTTGGCATGATGAAGAGTGATAAAGTCGTCAGTATCGCACCATACAGAAAGAAAGGACGACGACGGCCAAGGCCCGTCCAAGTTCTGTCACTCCAGTAGCCAATTATCGGCTGTACAATCAATCCGGTGAGTGGCGCTGCCACCCACAAAATAGGAATATCATCAACTGATGCGCCTAGCGTTTGGAAGATTCGGCTCACATTACCGTTTTGTAACGCAAAGCCAAATTGAATGCCCATAAAACCAAAGCACATATTCCAAATTTGCCAGAAACTCAGTTGTGGTTTTTGTTTTTGCATAATTAGTTCTCTAGCTCATACACAACACTGGCAAGCGGTGCCAAGGTGATGTTGAGTTGATTATTTTTAATGACAAGTGTTGGGTGAGACTCCAACTTATCGGCGACTTTGCCTTGCCATCCCTCAGGTAATTCAATCGTAACCTGCTGCGCGTTATCAGCATCAAAGTTACTTGCCACAATGACTTGCTGAGCACTATTATCACGTGCAAATGCCATCACTTTTTCAGCTGGCTTGTTAGCACTATCTAATGTGTTCAGTTGCACCAATGCGCCATGTTGAATAGCAGGCATTGAGCTTAAGTTCATGAGCTTTTTGTAATATTGACGTAATGCCTTTTGCTCATCACTTAGCTGGCCACCGTCAAATTTGCCCTTATTCATCCAAGCCTGATGTGCAGGTACACCGATATAATCAAAAATGCTGGTGCGGCTCGGTTTACCAAAACCGGCCATCTCTGAGCCGTCTTCACCGACCGATTGACCGAAATACAGCATAGTCGGTGCTTTACTGATTAAATGGCTCACTACCATCGCTGGTTTGCCTTTTTCAGCACTGCCTACAAATTCAGGGCTGGCGATACGTTGCTCGTCATGGTTTTCTAAAAAGTGCAGCATGTGTGGTGCTATATCTGACACGCTTAAGTGTGCATCCATTACATTTTGTGCATTGCCAGTGCCTTGCATCAACAGCTTCAAGCTGTCATAGAAGCCCACTTTGTCATATAAGAAGTCCATTTTTCCTTGGTGAATATAAGGGCGATAAAGGGTTGGGTTGTACACCTCAGCCAATAAAAAGGCGTCAGGGTTTTGCATCTTGATGGAAGAGTTTAAAAAGCTCCAAAATTCAACTGGCACCATTTCAGCCATATCGTAACGGAAGCCATCTACCCCTTTATCAAGCCAATATAAGGTGATGTCTCTAAACTTATACCAGCTATCCGGTAGGTCTTTATCTTGCCAAAATGCATAGTGTGCACGGTAGTCTTGCTTTGCCATCTCAGCAGGCAGCGTTGGGAAGTCATAGCTGCCGTCAGGGCGCACACCGTAATTCACTTTAACGGTTTCATACCAATCATGAATATGCGGCTGCGCAGCTCGTGCGCCATTTCCCGTCCATTTCGCAGGTGATTCTGTAAATTGGCCATCCGCAAGCGGGTGAGACTTACCGCCTAGTACTTGGTAATCAGCAGATGTGGGAACTTTAAAGTCCTGCCCTGTCACATAATAAAAGTTGTTATCACGGGCATAAGTCAGCGATGTATTGTCTTGCGCGCCAAAATCTTTAACCCCTTGCGGCGCACTCAAAGATTGGTAATTTCTTGCAACATGGTTGGGTACAATGTCTATCACTACTTTCATGTCTGCATCATGAGTACGTTCAATCAGCGCTTCAAACTCTGCCAGTCGCTTTGCAGGATCTTTTGCTAAGTCAGGGTTAACATTGTAATAGTCTTTAATTGCATAAGGTGAACCTGCACGGCCTTTAACCACATCGGGATCATCAATACCAATGCCATATGCGCTGTAATCGGCAACTAAAGCATGATGTAGCACACCTGTATACCAAACATGAGTCACGCCCATGGCTTTAATTTCCGATAACGCCTTTGGCGTGAAGTCTTCGAATTTGCCCACGCCATTTTGTGCCAACGTACCCCAGGGCACATTATTGGTGTTTGTGTTACCAAATAGTCGCGTGAATACTTGGTAAACGACAGGCTTTTGCTCTTGTTGTTCGGCTTGCTTACCTTGCTCAGCTTGTTGAGAAGACTGACATGCTGTCAGCAAAACACTGCCTGATATTAAGCTCAGTGCAAGCACCAAAGGTTTTATTGTCATTATCTTGTTGTCATATTGGTATTTTAATTGAGTCTACTGACTTGCAGCCCAGTGTTGAACCACTTGCATACGTATTCAAAGTCGCGATTAATTTGTTATTCATATAAAAAAACGCGAAGTATGGTAGATACTTCGCGCCATGGCAATATTCCTAAAATACACCGCATTATTTTGTCATTTTATCGATAAATGCTTGGTGGCTTGGCAGCTTATTTACTGTGGTCTGTAATAACACTTTTAAGCTATCCAATAAGCTTTTTAAATGTTCGCCATCAAACTGCTCAGCCAATGGATGATAAGTCTTTGGCACTAGTCCCTGCCCAACCATCACTTGTTGCCATGCTACGTTTTGAAATAAATCATCGGTTTTCGCGGCGAAATGGCCAGTTTCTTCAAAGAGTGCCATTTTTCTGTGTAAGCTTGGGGGAATAGACATATTTTTACACCACTGCCAAAATCGCGAATCGTCTCTTTCAGTCAGTTTATAGTGAAGGATTATGAAGTCTCTCACTTGTTCCATCTCATTTGCAAACTCCATATTGGCGTTTTCAATGGCACTGTCCTTTATCGCATCAAATGGAAAGTGTCTGATCAAACGTAAAATAGATGTTTGGATTAAATGAATACTGGTTGACTCTAGCGGCTCCAAAAACCCACTCGACAAGCCTACCGCAAAGACATTACCTTGCCATTGCTTACGACGCATGCCCGTTTTGAACTTAATCAATTTAGGCTCAGCCAAAGGGCGGCTTGGCAAACTTTGCAATAACGCTTCTTTGGCATCTTGCTCTGATATAAATTTGCTAGAAAACACGTACCCATTACCAACTCTATGTTGCAACGGTATTTGCCATTGCCAGCCAGCTTGCTTTGCAATCGCGCGAGTATAAGGCTTAATCTCACCATCAAGTTGTTCACTGGGCAGTGCCCACGCGCTATCACAAGGTAACCAATGTGACCAATCTTCAAATCCAACATTCATCGTTTGGTCAATTAACAGGCTTTTTAATCCGCTGCAATCTAAATATAAATCAGCGCTATATCGTTCACCATTTGCTAGAATAACTGCTGCGATATTCCCTGTATTAGGATCTGTCTTTACCTCAGTGATTCTCCCTTCAACTCGCCTAACACCTTGACTTTGAGACTGCTTGCTCAGTAACTTAGCGTAAAGGCCTGCATCAAAATGATAAGCATAGGTAAGGCCTTGCAATTGTGTATTGGGGATATGCTGCAAGTGCGCAAATCGGTTTGCTTTTGCCGCTTGAGTATTTAAAGAATACTCAGCCAAACTGTCCGTTAACCCCTGTTGCTTTGCCTTGAGCCAAACTTGAAAAAAGTCACAAAAAGGAAAGCTTTTACCCTGTTCACCAAACGCATGCATATAGCGGCTATCCTGGTGGCCCCACCCTTCAAACTCAATACCTAGCTTATACGTCGCTTGAGTTTGCTCAATAAATGTGCGCTCATCGAGCCCGAGTGCGGCATTAAAATTAACCATCGGCGGAATGCTGGCTTCGCCAACGCCGACTGTGCCAATGTCATCTGACTCAATCAAGGTGATGTTAACCAGATCTTTCAGTACTCGCTTTAGCAATGACGCACTTAACCAGCCCGCGGTGCCACCGCCGACAATTAACACATTTTGAATTCGTTCAGTCATGCTCACCTCTTTAGCAATAAAAAAGCCTTATCGCAGTACGATAAGGCTTTTTCTATATTCTCAAGTTAATGCTCTACTTAAAACTTGTAGCTAGCGCCTAACAAGAATACGCGTCCGTAATCTTGATAATCTCTAACTTGTAGATGATTGTCACCAGATAAAGACGTAAATGGCTCTTCAGTGATATTCTGTGCCTGCAATGTCACAGCTAGCCCTTCAAGGGACTTAATACCTGCTTCACCAAAGTCATAACCAATTTGAGCATCCCAAATTGTTTCACCTAGGATATCCACTTGCTCTGTTTTAAAGCCGGTGCCGTATACATCACCTTTAAAGTCAGAACGTTTACGCATGCTGGTTCTGAACTGGAAACCGTTATTCTCATAGAAGAAAGTTAAGCTTTGCACTTTTTCTGACAAGCCTGGTAACTTGTATTCTTCACCGTTGTGATCTTCAACATCTTGATGAATACGCGTATGGCTCGCAATTAAACCAAAACCCTCTAAGCTGCTGTGGATCAAAGTGAACGGGAATGTGACTGCCGCTTCATAGCCCCATAGGTTGCCACCGCCACCATTGACTTTCAGTTTACGTGTTGCAGTTGGATTTGCCGGGACCAGACCCGTCTTAGGGTTAACAACACCCGTTAAATCTTCTTCTGTGTTTGAATCAAAGATCCAGTTTTTAAGGTCTTTGTAGAAAGCCCCAACAGAGAAATATCCTTCTGAGTGGTAATAATTTTCATAAGTTAAATCAAAGCCATCAGCTTCTTTTGGCTCAAGCTGCGGGTTACCACCAGTGATCTCCCAAAAGTTTCCACTGTCATCAGGCACATCTCTGTACGATCTGATAATAGACGAGTTCATCTCAGACATTTTTGGACGTGAAATCGTTTTCGCGTAACCAAATCGCAGCATTTGCTCATCATCAATAGATAAAGACAAGTTCAAGCTTGGTAGCACATGGCTGTAATCATGGTTTTCTCGACTGTCTTCTAGTACAACTTGACCACTGCCATCAATCCCTGCTTTTGCACCTTTAGTATCGACTTCAGTTTTGACATAACGCAGGCCTGCATTACCTTTTAGCGGCATGTCAGCCACTTCCATATCAATATTCGCTTGTACAAATGCTGCAGTGACTTCTTCGCTCACAGACCAAGTTCTTGCTGCGTGACTCGCATCCGTCAGGCTTTCTGCAAGCAACGAGAAATAACCATCTGCGACCATCGCACGCGAGTCATAGGCAATCATATCGCCCATACCGATAAAGTCTAAATTCGCAGTACCCAAGCGATATTGATCAGGTACCGTCAGCAAACCTGTATTATCTGGGTAAGAGAAATCTTTTAAAGTCATAAAGTAACCTTCAGATACTTTTGACTTTTCACGCTCTTTATATGACACACCCGCTTCCACAGAGCTAATAAAATCATTATCTAGCGCATGCTTTGCAGCCAACTTAAGTGCGTTAATTTCGTCTTCTAAGACTGGCGCATTAATAAAACCATCTTGCAACGTATTTTGGAATGGGTGATCCTCAACGTTTGTACCGTACTTTTCATTAAGCGCTGTGCTGCTGCCCCAAGACAACGGACCGCCCACCTTGATTAAGTCGTAATCACTATAATCCAGCTCATGAGTAAATTGTGCCCCAGTGTTGCCATCATTAAAGGTATAACCGATATTATCAGCCGCGCCACGCAAATCACCACGGCCAGTGCCTGAGTAACTCTCTAAGCTCCAAATTTTGTTCTCAACGCTCGAGTGACTTAAGTCGACTTCAATGGTTGTCGCATCAGTTAGCTCATAAGTAGCATTGAAGCCAAATGCCTGCATTTGCGCATCTTTAGACTCATAGTCATTACGTACAACGACTCTTTGGCCTTCTGTTATTGCGCTGGTAATAAAACCAGACGCTTCGTCTACCGACACACTTTGCGGGTTTAGTTGACCTTGGCCCCAACCAAATGGAATTTCGATACCACGTAAGATTTTGTCTTCGGTAAAGTCAATATAAAGCGCATCAAAGACCATAGATAGCTTGTCATTTGGCGCAGCCTCAAAGACAAACATCACAGAATCACGCTCAAGTGTTGTAGAGCGAACAAATGGCTTGGCACCACCTAGAATTGAGTACTGCTTACCATTTTCTTCAAACTCAGGGTAACCCCAAGTGTTCCAACGCTTTTCTTGGTTAGGTGATGAGCTTGTTGTTAAAGCCAGTGCAACACCATATTTGTCATCTGCAAACTGATCAATGTATGAAAAAGTGCCACGTAAACCAGCATCATCAGCATCTGGGTTTAGCTTACCGATATCTGACTTTTCATAAAGTGCATTAACCTGTAAAACACGCTCATCCATACTTAAAGGACGTACAGTCTGCATATCAATGACACCCGCGATCCCTTCTGCTTCTAGGTTCGCGCTTGGCGTTTTATATACAGTAACACCACTCATAATCTCTGAAGGGTATAAATCAAACTCTACACCGCGGTTATCATTAATTGATACTTGTTCACGGCCATTGAGCGTCGTTGCCCCTTCATTTTCACTAAATCCACGTACCGTTACTTTATTTGAACGACCGTCTAATCGTTGCGATGTAAGACCTGGCAGGCGTGCGATTGACTCTGCAATTGAAGAATCAGGTAATTTACCAATATCTTCTGCGGAAATAGACTCTACAACCTCAGATGAAAAGCGTTTAGTATTGATTGACTTTACAACACTTGCACGGAAGCCGCGTACTTCTACAACTTCCACTTTCTTTTGATCATTTTTTACCGACTCTTCGTTTTGCGCAGCAATTGCGTGATTGCTTAAGCCTGCAGTAACGAGTGCCAAGGTCAACATACTTGGTTTGAACGTAGACATAATGTTTTATCCCAATTAGCTTTTTGTACGTCGCTTTGTTGTTATTTACTTAATGCAGGGATTGATAGTAAAACTGCAAAAATAAATTCATTTGACGTTAATTTTGTTGTCACCCGCCATATTAGCGCTGTGACTTGGCTAGTCACAACTTTATGCATACGTATTCAAAGAAAGGTGAGCAGGCATGAACTTCAAAAAAATCGTCTTTAAATACTTGTAACTTCATGCTTTTATTAACTTTATTTAATTTGCAAGCAAAATTAACAATTTAAGCAATGCATTTAAGTATATTTTACAAGCAAGTAACTCAATCGCTTAACAAGCAGAGTATGACATAAAAATCGGCATATAGATGTGTGTTGAATATGTTTCCATGAAATTGGTATTACCAATTTAAATATTCCAAGCGCTTATAAAACCTGAGCGATGATCTATTTCACTATAAATTGGTAAAGATGATTTAGTAAACCTCCAATAGGCAGAGAACTGTCAAAATTTCATAATATTTTAAATGCATACGTATGCAGTTTTTTTACTCAAATGCATGCATGCCGTATGCTTTTCGACAATATTAACGACCAGAACCACTTTATACTTTTAGCTGGCTTAGTTCGCTTTAAGAAGTGGCTTCACTGCACAAAGCTGGAGAATCGTGCATGGCGCAAAATGAATGGTGGAAAGGTGCGGTAATCTATCAGGTTTACCCACGCAGTTTTAAAGACACCAAAGGTGATGGTATTGGTGACCTTAATGGCATCATTGAACGTCTTGACTACATAAAGTCGTTAGGCGTTGATGCGATTTGGATATCCCCATTTTTTAAATCACCGATGAAAGACTTTGGATACGATATCAGTGACTATCGAGATATTGATCCTATGTTTGGTAATATTGAAGACTTTGATAACTTGATTGCTCAAGCACATCAGCGTGATATCAAAATTATTATTGATCAGGTCCTCAGTCACACTTCCAATGAGCACCCATGGTTTGTCGAAAGCCGTCAAGATAAAAACAACGAAAAATCTGACTGGTACGTGTGGGCTGATGCTAAACCAGATGGGAGTCCTCCTAATAACTGGTTATCTATTTTTGGCGGCGTTGCGTGGCAATGGGAACCGAGAAGATGTCAGTACTATTTACACAACTTCTTAACTGAACAACCTGATTTAAACTTCCACAACCCGCAAGTTCGTCAAGCGGTATTAGACAACGTCAAATTCTGGCTAGACAAAGGTGTGGACGGTTTCCGTTTGGATGCGATTAACTTCTGCTTCCATGATAGTGAACTGAAGGACAACCCTGCTAAGCCAAAAGAGTTGAGACAAGGTCGAGGGTTTAGCGAAGACAACCCTTACGCGTTCCAGTACCACTATTACAATAACACGCAACCGGAAAACTTGGATTTTATGGCTGAGATCCGTGCCCTGCTTAACGAGTACCCGGGTACGGTCAGTTTAGGGGAGATTTCATCAGAAGACTCTCTTAAAACCATGGCAGAGTACACATCCGGTGGTGACAAACTGCATATGGGATACAGCTTTGAGCTACTAACCAATGATTACAGCGCTAAATATATTCGCGAAACGGTATCACGCCTAGAGGCTGTGATGACCGAAGGCTGGCCATGTTGGGCATTTAGCAATCATGACGTTGAACGCGTAGCCAGTCGCTGGTCTAAAGACGGCCAAACTGTGAACCCTCAGCAAGTGAAAATGCTCACCGCCTTACTTGGCTCACTGCGTGGTAGTGTTTGTATGTATCAAGGCGAAGAGCTTGGATTAGGTGAAGCACAGGTTGCATTTGAAGATCTTCAAGACCCTTACGGCATAACATTCTGGCCAAACTTTAAAGGCAGGGATGGCTGTCGTACACCCATGCCTTGGTCTGTGGAACAAGCACATGCTGGCTTTACACAAGGTAAACCTTGGTTGCCTGTTGCTGATGCACACGCTCAAACTGCGGTAGATCTTCAAGAGCAAGATGATGACTCTATCTTGGCTCAATATCGCGCATTTTTAGCTTGGCGAAAAACACGCCCAGAGCTTGTCACAGGAGACATTGAATTTATAACGACTAAAGAGCCGGTTTTAGCCTTTTATAGAACATTAGAAGACAAAAAAATGCTTTGTTTGTTTAATTTGACGGAACAAACTTCTGAATTTGTGGTCGAAAAAGACATAAAGGTTTCCATGGATGAACTGGCCCACCATACCGGTGAGCTAAAAGCAGATACAGTAACCCTGCCCGGTTACGGCTGCTATTTCGCATCTATCTAACACAGATGACCTCAAAAGCCCCATTTATGGGGCTTTTTCATTCCTGTATTAAATTTTTAAACGCACTGATTTTCAATGCCTTACTGTAATACCAACCTTGATGCACCACCACACCTCGTGCGCTGAGATAATCAGCCTGTAATTGTGTTTCAACCCCTTCGGCTATCAGCTTTTTCTCTAATTTATCAGCCATTTCAATCACTGCATTCAATACTGGGGATTGCAAATTATCAAGTCCAATGGACGCCACAAAGCTTTGATCTATTTTCAACAGATCAATTGGGAAGCTCTGTAAATATTGTAATCCACAGTAACCCGTTCCAAAATCATCAATGGCAATCTCAACACCCAGCTCTACCAGTTGATAAAGTACCGACTTAATTTTAGCTTGGGATAACACATCTCGTTCAGTGAGCTCTATGGTCAAGTTATTAAACACACTCTTTGCTTCACACAATTTTTTAATATAGCTTGGGCAACTCAAGAGGTAGCCATTGACATTAAAAGAGACTTTAAAATCTGGCTTAACTGCTATTACTGGCGCCAGATCAGATATCGCTTTATCTATTTGGTACAGAGACATCTCCAAAACGGTGCCGTCTCGCTCGGCCTCAGGTACAAAATAAGTCGGTCCAAGCTCTCCCTCTACAGGATGCATCCATCTTATCAATACTTCGGCACCAAGAATATTTTGCGTCTTTGCATCAATTAAGGGCTGATATACATTGAATAACTCTTGTCGGTTTAGTGCCCCTAACAACAAGGCTCGGCTACTTAACACGCGTTTATCATAATGGTTGAGCAATAACACCAAACCTAACCAAGATAATACGTACATCAAGCAAAGTGCTGTTAACCATACTGGACTTGGCAGACCTAAATAACGCGCATTTTTACTGACCACGACCGATAATTGCGGCACATTTTTGAATGGTCTTATATGTATAAACTTACGAGTTTGATCATCAAATAATTTTTCAAGCTCAATGTTTTGCACTATTGGGAAAATCGAGTGCCCTAGCGGCAAGCTATAGTCGCCTTGTAAAAAGACAGGGACCCCGGTTTCACTATCCACAATGGCGATGTAATCAAGTTCACTGTATTTACTCAAGTGCAGCATATCCTTTATCCACTCGGTAGGCAGCAAGGCATTGACCTCGTAGCCGTCATGCCGAGTTCGTGCCAATACAAATGCGGACACTTGCAAAAACTCAGAAATAATGGGGCCATGATATCTTAGCCCTCGTTTCTTAGGTGGCTCGCTAATGAACATAGGAGTAGGAAGTAAACCAAAAGAATTGCAAACGAGCTCGCCGCTGGGATTAACAATGCCAATTTCGCTCACTGCTGGGTGTTTAAAGACGAATTGCCTCATCTGTTGAATGGTTGCAGCAGAGCATTGCACATCAATGCTATCGGATTGATGTAAAAAAGTATCAACATTATTTAGCTGAGACCCAAAGTCGAGTATAACGCGCTCAGCCATCGCCCTAACATCAGCTCTATTAGATTCTGCATACTGAATGTAAATAAACGTGGATATAAGGCCAAAAAGAAACGAGCAGATCAGCCAAGAGACTACAACATTTTTAGAATGATTAGTCCAAACTGACAGCCTCTGACCCAAGTTAGAACCTCAAGATAAAAGAAGTTACGAAAGTGTAGAGAGTAAATATTACCAATATATGACAAAGGGTTTACCCTTGCGAGCAAACCCTTTGATGTAAAGCCTTACAAATAAAGGGTAGAAACTACCCAGTTATTTGGCTTACAGGTTCTTGCTTGTGCCTACTTCAACACGAGTTTTTAACTTCTGACCTGGTCGAAAAGTTACTACACGCCTTGCAGAAATAGGTATATCTTCTCCAGTTTTAGGATTTCTACCTGGGCGTTGTTTTTTATCACGCAGGTCGAAATTGCCAAAGCCAGAGAGTTTAACCTGCTCTCCGTTTTCAAGCGCTGAGCGGATTTCTTCAAAAAACGCTTCAACTAAGTCTTTGGCATCCTTTTTATTTATCCCCAGTTTTTCAAATAGGTGTTCAGCTATGTCGGCTTTAGTAAGCGCCATATCTAGTCCCTCAACGATGCATTAAATTGTTTGGCCAATTCGGCCACGACTCTGTCTACAACTTCGTTGATATCTTTCTCTTCGAGCGTTTTATCAACGTTTTGTAGGGTTAGGGCGATGGCTAAACTCTTATAATCGGGTTCAATACCTTTGCCCTTATACACATCGAATAAGTTTAGGTCAACTAATTGATTTCCGCCAACTTTCTCAATGCTTTCTAAAATATCGCCTATTTTTACATCATCTGCAACTAAAATAGCAATATCTCTGCGATTTGATGGAAATTTTGAGATACTAACCGCTTCTGGCAGCCTTCTTTGTGAAATTGCATCCACTTCTACCTCAAATACAAACGCTGTGTCGTTCAATTCTAACGACTTTTGTAATTGAGGGTGTATCGCACCAATAAATCCAACTTTTACGCCATCAGCATAAATCGCTGCTGATTGACCAGGATGTAAACCATCACTTGCTTCGGCTTTAAAAGTAAATCTAGCAGGGTCGTTGCAAACTGCAAGTAATGCTTCAACATCGCCTTTAATATCAAAGAAATCGACTTTGCGACTTTCAATACCCCAGTGTTCGTTGTGCGTATTACCATAGACAATACCACCAATCACTGCGCTTTGACGTACACCGTTTTCTGCGCTTTCGTCTTTAATGAACTTTAAACCATGCTCAAAGAAACGAATACGTGATTGCTGTCGGTTTTGGTTATATACCAAGGCGTTCACAAGACCCGGCATTAAACTCACACGCATTGCTGACATTTCAACAGAAATTGGGTGAGGCAACACAAGTGCATCGCTTTGTGGATGAAGCAGCGCTTGCTTTTTAGGGTCTACGAAGCTGTATGTAATTGCTTCTTGGTAACCGCGAGCAACAAGTTCATTGCGGAAACGAGAAACTGGTACAGATGCCTCTTGGTGATCTGTCATTTTAAGTGCTGCAGTTGGCGCAACATTTGGAATGTTATTGTAGCCGAATACGCGTGCAACTTCTTCGATAAGATCTTCTTCAATACTGATATCAAAACGGTAACTTGGCACTTGTGCTTGCCACTGACCCGCTTCAGCCGATACCTCAAGGCCAAGACGTGTCAAAATATCAGTTACTTTAGCATCTTCAATGTGATAACCGATAACACGGTCTAAACGCTCACGACGAAGTGTGACTGATTTAGTCGCAGGTAAGTCTGCATCAGAAACCGCTTCAACAACCGGACCTGCTTCACCACCCACAATTTCAAGTAGCAATGCAGTCGCACGCTCCATAGCATCACGCTGTAGCTGGTGATCAACACCACGCTCATAACGGTGAGATGCATCAGTATGTAAACCATAACTGCGTGCTTGACCAGCAATCGCTAGAGGGTTGAAGAATGCACTTTCAAGTAGGATATCTTGAGTACCCTCTTTAACACCAGATGCTTCACCACCAAAAATACCCGCCATTGCTAACGCTTTTTCGTGGTCAGAAATCAGTAATGTTGATGTATTAAGCTTAGCGGTATTGCCATCTAGCAATACTAACTCTTCATCTTGCTGTGCTTTACGTACCTTGATGCCACCAGAGATAGCGGCAAGGTCGAATGCGTGCATCGGATGACCTAGCTCAAGTAATACATAGTTAGTCACATCAACAACAGGGTCGATTGAACGAATACCTGAACGACGTAGTTTTTCTACCATCCAAAGTGGTGACTCAGCGTCAAGGTTAATACCCTTGATAACACGACCTAAATAACGAGGACATGCGTCGCTATCTACTAGCTCAATATCAATCTTGTCATCAATGGTTGGCTCAACTGTGCCGATAGTAACTTCGGTTACATCTAGACCGTTTAAAACACCCACTTCACGTGCAAGACCTTTAATGCCTAAACAGTCACTGCGGTTTGCTGTTAAATCAACATCGATAGTTACATCATCAAGTGCGAAATATTCACGAATATTTTGACCAATTGTCGCATCAGCCGGTAATTCTAAAATACCATCAGAGCTTTCTGCCATGCCAAGCTCTTCAAACGCACACAGCATACCGTGAGAAGGCTGACCGCGTAGCTTCGCTTTTTTAATTTTAAAGCCGCCAGGTAAAACCGCGCCAACTTTAGCTACCGCTACTTTTAGACCTGTACGGCAGTTTGCTGCGCCACATACGATGTCTAGTAGTTCTTCTTCGCCAACATTTACTTTGGTTACGCGAAGCTTATCTGCATCTGGATGTTGGCCACACTCAACGACTTCACCAATGACTACACCATCAAAATCACCAGCAACCGGATCTACACCATCTACTTCTAAACCTGCCATAGAAAGCTGTTCAGAAAGAGCATCCGTATCAATCGCAGGATTTACCCACTCTCTTAGCCACTTTTCACTAAATTTCATTTTTGGTTCGCTCTTATCTGAATTGGTTTAGGAATTTTAAATCGTTTTCGAAGAATGCACGTAAGTCGTTCACGCCGTAACGTAACATCGTCAAGCGCTCAACACCCATACCGAAGGCAAAACCAGTGTATTTTTCAGGGTCAATTCCGACTGAACGTAAAACATTTGGATGCACCATGCCGCAACCAAGTACTTCTAACCATTTACCATTTTTGCCTTTTACATCTACTTCAGCAGACGGCTCAGTGAATGGGAAGTATGAAGGACGGAAACGAATTTCCATGTCTTCTTCAAAGAAATTACGTAAGAAGTCGTGCAAAATACCTTTAAGCTCAGTGAAGCTCACGTTCTCATCTACCATAAGGCCTTCAACCTGATGGAACATTGGCGTATGTGTTTGGTCGTAATCATTACGGTACACACGTCCAGGAGAGATAATACGAAGTGGAGGCTGCTCAGCTTCCATGGTACGGATCTGTACGCCACTTGTTTGAGTACGTAAAACAAGCTTTGGATTAAAGTAGAACGTATCGTGGTCAGCACGCGCAGGGTGATGCTCAGGAATATTCAAAGCATCAAAGTTATGAAAATCATCCTCAATTTCAGGACCTGATTTTACTGCAAACCCGAGCTCACCAAAAAATGATTCAATACGCTCAATAGTGCGCGTTACAGGGTGTAAACCACCTGTAGGCGCTGTACGTCCAGGTAAAGTCACATCAATTGTTTCTGCTGCTAGTTTTTGCTCTAATGCAGCATTTGCAAGTGCTTCACGTTTTTCGTTAATTGCAGTTTGTACCTGGTTTTTTGCTTGGTTGATTACTTGTCCAGCTTCTTTACGCTCTTCTGGCGCTAGCTTGCCTAGGGTTTTTAATAGCCCAGTAATCTCACCTTTTTTACCAAGGTAGTTAACTCTGACTTCCTCAAGTTGCGCAATCTCACTGGCACTTGAAACGGCTTCAAGCGCTTGCGCTAAAATATTCTCTAAGTTCATTCTATACCTGATCTGGTTGAGGTAATTTGCCTTTTCTGAATCAGTTATGATAACTGAAAGGTGGGGCTAGATTCTAGCCCAAATTCACAGCTTTAGTGTTGCTTTTATAAAAGGAATGGTAAGTTTTCGCTGTGCGGCCATAGATGCGTGGTCCAACTTGTCCAAAACATCCAATAATGCTCGCATATCTCGGCTTAATCTGGTCAATAAAAATCGCGCACATTCATCACTTAATTCAAGCCCACGCATGTGCGCACGCTTAACTAACGCCTCAGCTTTATCATCATCACTCATGGAACGGATCTGAAAGGTGGTACCCCACGCCAATCGAGATTCTAAGTCAGGCAATTCGATGTTAAGCATATTTGGTAACAGATCCGCGGTCATTACCAAGCACTTTCCCGCTTCGTTAAAGCGATTAAAAAAGTTAAATAGCGCTTTTTCCATCGCTTCATCACCCGCCACTAGATGCACGTCATCAATACAGACTACATCGAGCGCATCTAGACCTTCCAATACATCAGGGCCAAATTTAATGACCTCTCTCAGTGACAGTAAAATGGTTGAAAGGCCAAGTTCTTGAGCGTGAATACACGTTGCATACAGCAAGTGGGATTTACCAGAGTCGGCCAGCCCACACAAATAAGTAAATTGGAAACTCGCCTGAATGTCGTTCAGCGCTTTCTTTAAATGCGTGACTTCCAGTGATTCTTCGCCACCGAAATAAGACGTGAATGTCTCATCATCCGGCAGTGTTACAGGTAAAGCTAACTGCATAGGATCTAACATGATTACTGCCCTACCCAGCTGTACCTTAAGTTTTCAGCGCTAACGACTTGGTGAAATGCTCTGGGATCAACATACACTTCAAATGATTGCTCAAGTTTAAGTGATTTTTGTAAATCCGACACAGAAGATAAATGCTCAACTTCAAATTGAACTTGTTGCCTGTTGCGATAGATAACATCGACATTATTGACAGTACTGATAGTTAATAGCTCTCTTTTCGCTCGCTCGATTTTATCAAACGTTCTTAATCCGTCCACCGTGATCACGGTGCTATTGGTTGCGTATGACTTGGTAGGGTCAATGATATATTCGCTCGCCAACGCCGCTGACATATCATTTATCATTGAAATCAATAACTGCTGCTTGTCGCCCACAAGTTGTACAGATTCAAACATATCCGCGTCAGTATAACGCCAATCTAATTGCCAGCTGCTTGAATTTGGCTGTTTAAACAAACGTCCTGTAATCACTCGCTCGGCATTATAACGGGCCGATGCAGCTTCAACTGGCTCTGAGAAGTTTCCCCATACCTCTGCAATACCAACCTGAGCGCGGTCAGTTAAGTCCATCAAGGGCACGACAACAGGGATCCCCCACTCAGCCGCCGTGTCATAAATTAATCGCTCTAATTGTGGGTTACTCTCTTGCGTGACAAAGTCACGTCTTAGGTTGTCTTCAATTACCAACCAAATAGCGATTAAGGGCCGTCTGTTACCCCACAAGCCAAAGCCACTTTCCCTAACTAGGCTTTCAACTTTTTCTGCTTCAAAGCGCACTCGTATTTTCAGCTCTTGATTAGCATGCTCGATATACTCATATTTGAGCATATAATCTGAAATACGCCTTTTGCTTTTTTTAATTAAAGGGTGGTTACTATGGCCGGCCTTGCCAGTGAGCTTTTTAATCACTTGGTCAAGTGCATCTTGACTCGCCTTGGCCCGAGTGGCTCGCGTTTTATCGTCCACCACTAACGTCGCTTCATATAGATCAGTTACCTCTATCGCAAACGCTGAGCTGCACATCCAAAAAAGACAAATTAAGAAGAGTTTTTGTGCCATTCGCAACCATCTAAACAAAAATAAAGTTTGATCCTAATGCAATCATACACGCTGGTAAAGCCATGGCGATACATTTAGGTCGCAAAATAAATTTGATTTTTTCCTTTACCTTTCGCTTCGTACAATGCCAAGTCCGCATCATGGATTAAAGCTTGTGCATCAAATGATTGGTTGATCACCGAGGCAATACCAATACTACAGCCGCATTGCACCTCAATACCAGATTCTAAAGTGATGGGAGATGACAGTGACTTCAGCATCCGCTCTGCTAACTGAGTTAATGACTGTTTGTCTATTTTTTCAGTTAACATCACGACAAATTCGTCGCCGCCTAAGCGACATACAAAGTCGTAACTGCGTAATGTTTGATTGAGTCGTTCACTGACCGTTTTTAAAACTAAATCGCCGCTTTGGTGGCCATGGTTATCATTGATGGGTTTAAAATCATCGAGATCTAAATATAAAACATAGACAAGAATATCCCCACGTTGAGAGCGTGCTGATAATCGTTCTAGCTCCTTAAACAGATATTTTCGATTGGCCAGCCCGGTCAAACTGTCATGCAAAGAATCATGTTCTAGTTGCTGTTGTAAGGACTCTCTCACTTCTATTTCATGCTCAAGCTTTGTTAAGCTCTCTTTGAGTTCAGAGGTCCGTTCTTGCACCTTGATTTCAAGCTCTGTTTGATAACTTTGCAATGCCCTATTGGCTTCTATCAAGGCTTGCTGATTGTTGAATGCATCCAGTGCCGAAGAGATCACATGGCTGATGGTATACAGTACATCTACTATCATGCCCGAATATTCATTTTCTTTTCGATAAGATTGAATAATGAACGCACCTAAATGCTGACTGCGATTAACAAGTGGAAAGCACAGCCACTGCATGGGTACTGAGCCCAAGATGTTGACTTCGCCCGTCTCAATTAACTGTTCAATATCATGCTGATTGAAATTACACACTTTATGTGATTTCAGCGCAAAGGCGGTCAATGAGTGTGAAATATCGTCTAAAGACAGATTATCTAACTCTTCAGCCTCGATATCGTCTTTAACATCATGAAAATACGGGAAAGATAAATTCCCATTTTCTTGATACAGGACAACGTAAAAATTGTCTGCATAAGTTACTTTTTGCAATATACAATGAATGTCTAACAAGAAGCGTTGAATTGAATCAGATGTATTCAAACACGCTACTATATCCGTCATGCTATCGATCACATAGCCGCTGTCTACTGCCTCTACAGCTATTTTTTCCATCGCGTATCCCTCTGTAACTATTAACGCTGCGCACTAAGCCTAACTGCTCAAAGTTTAGACAAAACTTTAACCTTTTGCAGTATTTGAAAAATGACATATTTATGTAAACATAACAATTTACACTATATTTACAAAAATAATAATTAATATGAAAACCTTTATGCAAAGACAAACTTTTATTGTCTTACATGTGATTGCCATTGTGATAACTATCGGCAGCATGTTAACAGGCTTTAGAATTGCCATCATTAGCCAAGACTGGTTAGCGCCTATCTCATCACTGATACCACAAGGTGCGGTACATAGCTGGCACCTTGGTTTCTCTATCGGGCTGACCTTACTCGTAGTCGTATTTATTGGTTACACTATCTGGGCACCTTTTCGCAGCTACCCATCAATTTATCACAAATTAATTAACTACTTAGGGTATGTCAGCATTTCTCTTGTTGTCTTATCTGGCTGGGCTGTTTGGGCTAATTTTTACAGTCACGAGGCGCGCAGTATCCACCAAATCGCTATGTGGCTAATGGTCAGTTACTTTATTCTTCATGCTTGGGTTTATATCTTGCAAAAAGGCCGTGGGGTATTTGCCGCAATATTGCCAAAACGACTAAAAATGACACATGTCAGTGCTGTGCTATGCCTAGTTGTCATAGGTGGTTTTTTTCACACTCTCACCCTAAATGCCAGCCACCAGCTTGATGTGCACACCATTGCCGATACCACTTTTATTGAAATTGATGGACAAGGTAATGAACCTCAATGGCAAGATGCTGATACATTTACTGTCACCACCATAGGTGGAGCTAACTTTGAAAATGGCAGCACCGATGTCTCTATTAAAGCACTGGCAAATCAATATGAAAGCTACTTTCTTATTTCTTGGCAAGACAACTCAAAAAGCACCAATCATTTACCACTATTAAAAACCCCCACTGGCTGGCAGGTACAAGAAAATGGCTTTTATCGATTCGATGAGCGTACATTCTATGAAGATAAGTTTGCCGTCATGCTTTCTGATGGGTGTGAAGCTGCTGGTGATAAAACTTATTACTCCGGTGATAAGCCTCTCAAGAACAAGCCGAAAAATTGGCATGGCAAAGGGTATCATGCTAGCTTAGATGGTAAGGTTCGAGATTTATGGCATTGGAAAGCCGTGCGAACCAATGACATGTACCTCGCTGATGATAACTTTATCGGACCGCCCAGCAAACACCTCAAAGGCAAACGTCGTTACTCTGCGGGTTACCAAGCGGATGGAAAAGAGAGCGGTGCTTATGTCATGAACTGGCAATGGTACAGCGCCAAAGGCATATCACCTAAACGCTTACCTGAAAAAATGCAGTCACACCAAGCAGTGCTACCCTGGTTCGGTTCAACTCCTTATCAAAGTGCGCAAGATACCTACCCAATAGGTACATTTTTACCCTCGGTTTTGTATCGTTCTAACCGTTTTGAAGGAGATAGAGCGGACGTGCGGGCTAGAGGGCAATGGCGCGATGGGCGCTGGACTTTAGAGCTCGTTCGCAAACACAACACCCACTCCAAATATGATGTACCACTGCAAACAGGAACCTGTATGTGGGTCTCTGCTTTTGATCACGCACAAATTGCCCACACCCGCCATATTCAAGCAATAAAACTGAGGTATTCACTGTGATACAGCGACTAATTATATCAGCCCTGATCCTAGCTGCTTTCATCGGCATTTGTTTGTTGCCGCAAGCTCAGCCTAAATTGAGCCAACATAAACGCTTCACCAAAATAACCCAAGAAGGTGACAAGCTCTCTCCATGGCAAGGCCCATGGGCATGTGTACACGACAAGCAAAATCATATCTTGTGGGAAATCAAAACCGACAACGAAAGCATTCATGATGGTTATTGGACTTACTCTTGGTTTGATGGTGAAAAAGGCAAGCAAAACTTTGGCGATTGTTATTTTGAGCCAAACCGCTGTGATACCCATGATCTTATTCGTCATACCAATCAACAAGGGCTGTGTGGCGTGTCAAAATGGCGATTGCCCACAGCTAAAGAACTACATAGTCTCATTCAAGCGCCGACATCTCCGGCATTACCGCATATCGCCAATGACTTTTTCATACATATCAAACAAGGAGATTATTGGAGCTCCGAACACAGTCAGCCTTTGGCTAAGCAATATCGTCAAGGCGGCCAAGGTGCAACCGCCATTAATTTTCATTTTGGTAAAAGTTACACACTACCCTACCGAAATGCCGCATTTGTAATGTTGGTAGCTGATCTACCAACGGCAAATATCCAACCGCAGTTAAGTCGTCGCGAAATAAATACACATCAGAAACAGGAATGAAAACTATGAGAGCCCTCCATTTTGGCCTCGCTTCAACGTTAATCATGGCAGGAAGCTGCTATGCAGGGAGTGATTATCACCGCATAGTTTGGGATGCTAACCCAAGCAGTCAAGCAACTATTGGCTTCACACCAGCAGGTGGCTCAAATCACGTCGTTAAATATGGTACCAGTACAGACGAGTCTAGCTGGACAACAAAAGCTGTGACTGCAAGCCACACTTTTGCAGGCAGCCTAAGCAACCAATTTGTGAAACTAACCGGACTGCCTGCTGACTCAGCGATTTACTACCGAGTGTGTGATAGCACTGGGTGTGGTCAGCATTTATGGTTTAAAACGGCACCTACATCAACAACAACAGGCTTTGTTGCCATCGCCGGTGGTGATACCCGTACAGGCTGGACCACACGTCGTTCAGGCAACCAAATGGTCGCCAAAATCAGACCTTTGTTTATCATGCACGGTGGGGATTATACCAATGCCAACTCAGCCTCTGAGATGAAGGAATATCTTAAAGATTGGCAGTTGACCTTTTCAAGCGACCTGATTGGCGGACAAAACTATAAACGTGTGTATCCATTTGTCGCAACGCATGGCAACCATGAAGATGATAACTACAAAACCCTGTGCCAAGTGTTTGGGGTTGATTATAACAATGACGGCCAATGCACCAGTGCTGATACCTACGGCGCTTTCAACGTGTCTAACTTGCTTCGTGTCTATACACTAAATAGTCAATATAAAAACAGCGGCTGGTCAAGCTACGCAATAGCGATGAATAACTGGCTAAAGCAAGACTTACAGAGTCAGGGTAACAGCGCGAAATGGCGTGTAGCTCAGTACCATAAACCTATGTATCCTCACTACTCTGGCAAATCTGACAATACAATCTTGCATACGTGGTGGGCTAATAACTTTTACGACCACAGCATGAATTTGGTAGTCGAGTCCGACACACATATCAATAAAATCACTGAAGCGCTCAAACCTTCAGGTAGCAACTTTGCTAAAACCACCACAGGCGGAACAGTATACGTGGGTGAAGGAAGTTGGGGTGCACCAGCACGTTCAGCGAATGATCCTAAATCTTGGACCATTGACTTAGCCAGTATCCAACAGTTTAAGGTGCTCTCTGTAACACCCAATAAACTTGAGGTAAGAACGGCGCAGTTTTCATCTTCAACCAATATCCTATCTCGTGAGCAACGTGCGGCAGACCCTCTAGCATTACCGGGCAATGTAAACTGGTGGTATGCAAGCGGTTTAGGTGATGTGTTACCACTTGTACAAAGCACATCTGGCCGTTCAATTATTGATACGCCTGATTTACCAAATCCGAATGTTCTTGAAAATGACGTACCAGCGACAGGTTTGACTGGCGCAAAAGGCAGTAAAACCATTTACACCATGGAAGTACCTGCCAACACCAATCAGCTATCATTTACTTCAAGTGGTGGTACAGGTGATGTAGATATGTATGTGAAGTTTGGTTCTGAGCCAACAACATCCAGCTATGATTGCCGCCCATACAAAGATGGCAATAATGAGTCGTGCTCTATCACAAATATTCAAGCGGGTACGTACTATGTCATGCTAAATGGGTATGCGACCTACAGTGGTGTTTCACTGGTTGGCTCATACGGCACAGTTGCCGATCCGGGTAACAAACAACAATGGACAGGCCTGTCGGCAAGTAAGTCAAACTGGACTTATAAAACCTTTGAAGTGCCTGCTGGCCAAGCTAAATTAACGGTAAAAATAAGCGGCGGCACTGGTGATGCCGATCTGTATATTCGTTCAGGCAGCCAGCCAACAACCTCAACGTATGATTGTCGTCCTTATGAAAATGGTAACACTGAAACATGCACCATCACCAACCCAACTGCGGGCACATGGCACCTTGGTGTTAGAGCTTATGAAACCTATAGCGGCGTGACTTTAAGCGCAGAATATTAAGCTATACGTCGATTGCCCCTTGCGAAGTGAGCGTTTGCCCATATTATGTTGGGCATATTCACAAGGGGCAAGTTATGAACTTTTTACATACTATGGTGCGCGTAAAAGACTTAGACGCATCACTTAAATTTTATTGTGACCTACTAGGACTGGTTGAAATTAAGCGCAAGGACAGTGAAAAAGGTCGCTTTACACTCGTTTTCTTGGCTGCACCGGGCCAATTAGAGCAAGCACAAGACACCTTTTCACCTACAATTGAACTCACCTATAACTGGGATACTGAAGAGTACACAGGCGGCAGGAACTTTGGCCACTTAGCATTTGCTGTGGACGACATTTACGCACTATGTGACAAAATTCAACAAGCCGGTGTGACAATAAACCGCCCACCAAGATGCGGACACATGGCGTTTATCAAATCACCTGACGGTATTTCAATTGAACTACTGCAAAAAGACAAACCACTGGAGCCGCAAGAGCCTTGGTTATCTATGCCAAACACAGGGTCTTGGTAAGCAACTGAATAAAGCGGACCTTTAATCCGCTTTATTCAGCTTTATTCAGCTTTTTTATTCAGGGATGTGATACGAGCTCACTAATTCCTTCATGTATTTTTTAAATGGAAGCGATCCCGTTGTCTCGTGCAATGGTCCAAATTGGTACTTATTATCTTTTGGGATCAGTATCGCCCGATAATACTTTTGATGGGATTGATGTGACAAAGACAAGCTGGTCCACCAGCCGTTTTTCTTAGCAAAGTAAAAAAAGGTGGGTCGGCTTACCACGGCAAAATCGAGCTTTTGCTGTAAAATCAGCTCGAGTAACTCTTTCTCACTTTTAGCATCCACCCTCGTCAGCTTCTCCCTTCGCTCAGCTTCTGCCAACTTGGGGTAATAATAGCCTTCGACGCCGCCATATTTTTTTCCATGCAGCGACGCTTGGCTTTGATAATCAAACGGTTTTTTTATGCTGGAGACAAATTCATCTGTGTCATAAAAAAGCGGGTCACTCCAGACAAACTTTTGCTGATCAACGTCGTCAAACCATAAAGGGTTCACGCCTAATACGGCACCTGCTAACGTGTTCCGTTCAAGTTGCTGCCGGATCTGCTCTTTGCTCATAAACACCAGCTCATATTGCAGCTTAGGCTGAAACTCGTTTAACAGATTGACAATGTCAAAGTACAAGCCCTTTTTATCCGCTAAACTCTCGATATAAGGCGGTTTGTTATGGTAAGTAAACAAACTTAAGCGCTCTAGCTGCTCACTTTTCACACTCATTGATAAAAGGGCAAAGACACCCAGTACAAATAACTTTAGCAACATACACCCTGACAATGACTAAACAGCTCTAGTTATAATTTATCCTGTCGCTGTTTAGTCATCAAGTTTTACACAATAAAGTTAGTTGCAATAACCTTCATTGTACCGAACTAACACTGTTGCCCCTTGGTGCATACCAGATACTTTAAGGTAACCCCAATATTGGCTTTGTCCGGTCAGATTAATACACTCGCTGTTTCCTTCCAATGCAGAACGCGCCTCAACATTGGTGTCGTTGGGCCAGCCTTGGTTACTGTATTCTAAAGTTAAGTCGCCACTGCCATGCGCTGTTTGAATACTAATACTGCCCTGCTCTTGCACATTCTCTAGGCTAAACCACATAGGAGTTTGACTCGCTGCCAAACAAACAGGCGTGCCCGCACTTAACCTGCCGCCAGATAAACCACCTTGGGTAACACACAGATCAGGTAAAGTAGAAGCTGGCGGTGTAAAATCAGCAACCAAGGTTACATTTTCAAAGCGGTTATATCCGCGCAACATGATGAAATAGTCACCGGTTAGTGGCTGCGCGATATCACATCTTTCGGCATTGCCGCCAACATACGGACGACAATCATAACTATCCAGTGTCGGTACTTGTCCTTGTTTAACATACAGGTCGGCATCGCCCGTACCACCTGACGTCGCAATCACTAAATCAGTGGCGCCTGGCGGTAAAGTGAGTTTAAAGTACTTAAATGCATCTTGCTCAGCTGTCACTGTGACAGACTGCCCTTTAAGCAGGGTCACCACGTTATTGGCCGTTTCTGATACTTCTACCGAGGTCGATACACTGGCTTGTGCACCTTGCGGGTCGCTCACGGTTAGCGAAACTGTGTAAGTCCCCTGTGCACTGTAGATATGAGTCGGATTTGCACTGGTACTTTGCGCACCATCACCAAATTGCCATAAATAAGTCAGTACTTGCCCTTCCGGATCTGTACTTCCTTGACTGCTAAACTGGATGTCATTACCAATCGTGCCTGAGTAGGGCCCGTTGATAGATGCAAGGGGCGCTTTATTGTCGTCACTTCCTGCAAGTGCTAATGTCCATTGCGTAAACTCCTGGTCATAGCGCTGTGCCCAATCATCGACTGTTGTCTTGTACCCCGACCAGTTTCCTTCTCTGGTATGGGTAAGCATGACTTTCAACTCTTCAAAGTGGCGTTCAAACATAAAGCGCACCGCTAAGTAGCCCCAACGATAAATTCGGTCTTGATCAAAGCCTGCATACGTCGTCGCAAATATCTCATTCAAACGATAGGTACTGCCATCTTTAATCGTATCGATGGCTGCCTGATTATCATTTAAATTAGCAACATACTCGGCAACCCCTTCACTCCACCAAACAATCGCTTCAGTTGGCGCATTAAAGTCACCATATAAATCAAATCGGCCATCAAGGTAATGTACATACTCATGCTCTAGGTTCCAAACAAAGTGGTCCGCTTTGGCATAGCTTGCCTCATAAGCAATAAAATTAGCCTGATTACCGACTTTACTGGGGTCACCCTCCAAGTACATGCCGCCATTATTGGTATCAATCTTAAAAATCGCTTTAGCATATTTGCCATAGTCACTGCTGCTATCAAAAATATTCACCTGTAACATGGCATTATTGTCATCTGCCACGGGGGTTTGGTTGGTTGCGAGCATTTGATGAAAACGCGTCTCTTCAAGCGCCATAGTCTGACACGCCGAGAGGTGCTGCTGCGCAGTCATATTTTGTGAACGGATCCGAATTGTTGGACTACATTGATGTGTTTGAGACAATGCCTTTTGCGTCAGTGTTTGTTCAAAATTACAAATGCCAAAGGTGTCACAATCAGCGTAATACGTTGCCACATCTGCCGCAGCGAGCCAGATCCCATCTCCATAACCAAAGCTTTCAAAACGGCTAAATAAGTCTTTCAACGCCGTATCAACCGCCGGCTGAATTGGGGCGTTTTTATAGGTTTTTAATCTCGCTAACTCACTGGCAGAGTTGATGATCAGGTATTCAGCATCTGAGCCAATCATCCAGTTTTGCTTTGTAAATTCAGCAAGCATGTTTACCAGCTCACTGTCTGATTGCACCTTAGCCACAAACTCCGTATTCCACTGCCCGCGATACAGTATGGTAAAAATGCCATTTACCGCACTGCGCATATACCATTTATCCGCGTAAGACTGCTGCCACTTTGATAGCCATGCTTTAACAACTGGCAAATAGACATCTTGCATTTCGGAAGAGTCCATTGACGTGATGACTTCTTTCAACACCTTACCATGGGCATCCGAGTTGGTGTAAAAATGCGGACTTTTTACAAACTCGTCTATGGCGGCACGTACATCAGGTTTTAGGCTCGAACCAAAGCTCACAGAGTCATTGTAAAACTCCACATAATAACCTGCACGAATAAATAGAAATAAGGCCTCTAAAGCCGCACTGCCATTGCCGTCATAACTCGTCGCCAATGACTTTGCACGAATTGCTGCTGCACGCATTTTTTCTGTCGTAAATACGGATATTTGAAGGTTACTCGATGCACTAAATAATTCATTAACACAACTTGCGCCTTGCTGCACAACCAGATCAGCAATGCTCGCATCATTCGCTTGCGCCAACAAATTAATGTCACACTGTACGACAGCAGCCTGTGTCTTCATTGTCATAAGGGCAGAATTAAGAACACTCTCCGTGTGATTGAGCAGAGTATTTTGTGCAGTTGGCGCGTTGTCATGCACTGCTTGACCATGCTCATCACCGTGATTTAGGTGTTGCAGTTGAGATGTTTGCAAAGGTTTAAAAGCTCGCTCATTAACTTGATGAGCAAAAGACTGTAAACTACACGCCACTAAGGGTAGCGCTATAGCAAGTGATTGTATTTTCATAATATTACCTTTTAAAATGTGTATCCAAACCCACTAACTGGGCACACTTTTTTAACATGATAGCAATATTGCATACAATATATTTTATATAATATTATTTCATAAATAGCAGGATAAATTCTTTATTTGGATATTTGAAATACCGAATTATTCCTATTGGAATAGCATTGCTTTAACACTTGAAAGCGAGATAAAGCAAATAAAAGCAGGTGGTTATAGAAGTTTTTGGACGAAATATGTCAAAGAGGCAAAGCAGCCATTAAGCGGTGATCGTTTTGGAAAGCCTAGTCAGAGATATTTTTATTTACATATTGAATATTCACCACCCCTTGATTGCGCATAGTCACTAACAGTGTTTGTTTTTCCAATCTCAATGGGTACTCGCCATCCGGTAAATTCTTGCTCGCTAAATTATTTAATCCAGTAATTAAACCTAGAGTTTGTGCCTCATCATGGGAAGGTATATGGACTTGTCCACGGGCCTTAAAATAATCAACGCCTTTATCAACTGCGCCTTCCACGACAGACTTAGCAATTTTTCTGCTTGCTTCATTTTTCAGCGCTTTAAAAAATAATGATTTAAATATAGTTGCGATCATGCCAGTGCCTTAATGCTGAAACTTAACTTTATTGTGACATATGAAATTATTACACTCCATTACACCCACTGATTAAAGCAGCTTTTATATTTAAGATCCGTCACGAATTAGATACAAATCGTTTCTAAATGTTTCCTATATCTACACTTTAAATTGATGTTCATAGTAAGGCCGCTTTTATATCTCGCCAACGCGCACTGTCGATAAGCGGGTCATGCTCTAACTTCATATAATGTGCAGCACCACCAAGTTGGTTAAAACTCGCTACTTTTGCATGGCGTGCAGCACCGTGCGTGATCGCTGCCAATGCGTGTAAACGTGTGAGGCATTGCCCTGGGTCTAATGTACGCTCATCGCAAGAGTAGTTTTTAGGCATGGCTTCAATATCACGCTCAGTGGCAATTTCGGCTAACCGTAATGGGCACAAAGGCTCTCGCGGAAAATCACTGTGCAGACATAAATTGCTGCCGTTGTGTAAAATGCGATTGCAAGGCACAAATAACTCTTCATAGTGATAGTCGTGAACCCATTTATATCCGCATGTTGCCAATCGGCCAATAGCAATGGCTACAGACACCTTTTCATCAAGCCGCTCTAATTGAGATATTTTCATCACCTCGCAGTGATCTACCCGTGCTAGATCGTCTATGTGTGTTTGATAGGTGTGATAAGTAGAAAAACGATGTTTGTCAGAAGTACTTTGAATAAGGTTATCAAACAATAACTCTACAAAGTGGCTTTGCAAAGCCACCTCAAAATGGCTGATCCCACGTTTTTTACCCTGATTTACAATCGTATCAAATGTAGTTGGTAGCGTACCGAGCTGCCCCAATAGCTCCTTATCACTAAACGCCCAAGGTAAAATAGACATGCCTTCTGCATCAACATAACCTAAAGTCTTAATCGACTCGATAAACCCACTAAACGCAGGCGATCTGCCAATGGCACTTTGTTTAATTTTTTCTAACAGCGCACTATTAACAAACGCCATCGAAAAGTTATTACTTACAATACAAACGGGACGGGATAAGGCCAACTCATCCAGTGCAGAAACATTTAAAGCACTTAGGGGTTTGCCCCAATTAAGTAGATAGGGATCTAACCCAAAACAAAAAAGGCAATCACCTTTATCCAAGCTGCTGTTCAAATAATCCAATGTATTAAACACATAGGATAAATTGTAATCGTGCATCACACGCTTAGCACTGCCACATAAGCCAAATAAACCAACATCTGCGTAGCCACGACACAATGCGGACTCTACAAGATAGCTGTGCACAGTAACACAGCTTGGCGTGATCACTTCTCCCTCTTGCAAGCTATGCACTCTTAGCATGTTTGGACGCCTTTTCACATCCTGATAGACCACGTCAAATGTACCTATGTTGAGTAGTTGGCCATTGCAAATTGATAGCGCCTGCACTTTAGAATCTGAGTTTAAGAAGTCTCGATAGATAGCGCCTTCATAACGGCTATCGTACACATCGATAAACATTTCAGTATTCGCACTGGCCGAGCCACTACTGAAGTTTGAAAATACATTAGAGCTATATTTATCTGCCAGTCGATTAAGCCAAGTTTGAATAAACGCGCTTTCCATTGGGTGATTTTGCAGCATGGGATTAAGAAAGTGCATAAAAAGATCACTCCTAAGCCAGTCAAGGAAAGCTCAACGAAACAAGTTCATTAATCGTGTTAACTGTCTAAGGCTAGCCAACTGGTTAAATAAAGAACATTACACCATATTACAGCTGCGCTTATTCTCCATAAATAACGGGCTTAACATGTAGCAATGTGCTTGTCTTGGTTTTTCATGTACACTAGCAACCAAGTGTATTAATCCAGTATTACTTAATTTATTCAGCTACTTGGAAGTACTATGGCGAATTTCTCTACACATTTAAAAGCGTCCACTATTGTCAGCGCGACGCTCAGTTCACTGCTATTGAGCATCGCAGAGGTAAATGGCTTTCAAGCGCTTGGATTATTCATCGTTGGCGCATTAGCTGGGTTATTACCTGATCTTGACTCAGATAAATCTAAATCGCTCAATAGCCTGTTTAGTATTTTTGCCATTCTGGTGGCGGGTATTTTACTGCTGAATTACCAATTTAATTCAGTTATCGAGACCTGGCTCATTGGCGCACTGATCTATGCTGGCTTTATGTATGTGATTAAGCCTATTTTTGAGCACTTTACAGTACATCGCGCCACGTTACACTCAATCTCGGCGGTCATTATGTTTTGCTTGCTCACATTTCATGGCACCATTTTGCTTGGTATGAGCTTACACATCACTGCACTTTGCTGTTTATTTGTGTTTGTCGGTGCAATGACGCATTTAATCCTAGATGAGTGTTACAGCGTCGATATAGACAACAAAGAGCTCAAAGCTTCCTTTGGCACAGCGATGAAACTCATTGATTTAAGATACCCTTTAACTTCTATATCCCAACTAGGGATAACAGCTATGTGCCTATATTTCGCAATGCCTTACTTTGACGATATCTCTTATTTAGTAATGAATTGGCACGACAAATTACAGTCTCTGAACTTTTTACCTGATTTAGACAACCTCTCTTGGCAAAGCTTAATTTCATAAGATGAATTGACGCCTAAGCTTTGTAAACACACGCTATGCAAACAATACTGTACAATTGAATTCGACGCAGTAATTTCGTATAGATGCCAAGTTGTGGTAAGTTACGCGCTCAAAATTATTCGTTACCTTAAATTAAAGGATATCCGATGGCTGAGTTTTTTAATCAAATCAGCGGCCTGTTGTGGGGACATATTCTTATATACCTCCTGATCGCAGCCGGTGTTTTCTTTACAATCCGACTTGGGTTTATTCAATTTGCTCAATTCCCGCATATGGTCAAAGTCATGGCCAATAGCCGAAGCGGCGCCGGTGAAGGTATCTCTTCATTTCAGGCATTTTGTACCTCACTCGCAGCACGTGTTGGCACTGGTAATATGGCCGGTGTGGCGGTCGCCCTTTATTTAGGTGGTGCAGGTGCTATTTTCTGGATGTGGCTTATCGCCTTAATTGGTATGGCTACCAGTTTCGCAGAAAGCGCACTCGCTCAGCTTTATAAAGTAAAAGATGAAGATGGTAACTACCGAGGCGGGCCAGCTTATTACATGCAGTATGGTTTGAACAAGCGCTGGATGGGGATATTATTCTCACTCTGTCTTATCCTTGCTTTTGGCCTAGTATTCAATGCAGTACAATCAAATTCCATTGCGGCAGCATTTGAAGTGGCATTTGATGTACCTAAATATGTAATGGGCATTGTGCTTGTTATTGGTTCTGCGTTCATCATTTTTGGTGGTCTGAAAACCATCGCACGCTTTGCAGAGCTCGTTGTACCATTCATGGCATTAGCTTACCTGTTAGTTGCACTGTACGTCTGTTTTAGCAACTTTGAGCTACTACCAGATGTATTCATGCAGGTGATTAACAGCGCATTCGGTTTAGAGCAAGCAGCTGGCGGTGCAGTAGGCTATGCCGTTATGCAGGCGATGATCCAAGGTATTAAACGCGGCTTGTTCTCGAACGAAGCCGGTATGGGTAGTGCAGCAAATGCAGCAGCCAGTGCAACACCCAACCCAAACCACCCTGCATCACAGGGTTATGTACAAATGCTCGGTGTATTTGTCGATACCATTGTGATCTGTAGTGCAACTGCAGCCCTAGTTTTATTATCAAACCAGCTGGTGCCTGAATCAGGTGTGACCGGTATTGCATTAACACAGGCCGCCCTTGTAGAACATGTTGGTCAATGGGGTGCAATCTTCATTGCCGTTGCTATTTTCTTCTTCGCATTCACATCGATTGTGGCGAACTACAGCTACGCTGAGACAAACCTAATGTTCTTGCAAGAAAACAAGACTGCCATGATGGTATTCCGTCTGTGCGTATTAGGCATGGTAATGTTTGGTGCTGTGGGTGAGCTTGGTCTGATTTGGACACTGGCTGACATCTCAATGGGTATGATGGCCATTGTGAACGTTGCTGCGTTATTCATGTTGTCGGGGATTGTGATCTGGCTTGCCAAAGACTACAAAGCCCAGCTTAAAGAAGGTAAAACACCTAAGTTTGACCCAAGCAGCCGACCTGAAATAGCAAAAACGCTTCCTAAAGGTATTTGGCGCAAGTAAATTACCACTCACCTTTATCTAAAAAAGCGGCAGTTAATCTGCCGCTTTTTTTGTTCTCCTTGTCATTCAAAGCCATTAAATCCACTAACTTATATTAAGAGACCATTAACAACAGGATGAACACCATTCTTAGAAAGACAACAATTGTTATGGTATAACATTTCAAATATAATGCGCGGCAACCGTCACACAAGTGTGAAAAATTGGAGTATGTAATGCAAAGTGATAATCAGCCGATCTCGGCTATTCCAACTAACATCATCACCGGCTTTTTAGGGGTTGGTAAGACCTCCGCAATTAAGCACCTACTTGCGCAAAAGCCTGAGGATGAAAGATGGGCTATCTTAGTCAATGAGTTTGGTGAGATTGGCATTGATGGTAATTTACTCAGCGGCAAAAAAGACGAACAAGTATATATTCGCGAAGTACCCGGTGGGTGTATGTGCTGCGCATCTGGCTTGCCAATGCAAATTGCACTCAATCAACTACTCAGTGAAGCTAAGCCGCACCGCTTACTCATTGAACCCACAGGGCTTGGACATCCCTTAGAAGTACTGCAATTATTATCAAATCAATATTACCAGCAACTACTTAGCCTTGAAAAAGTCATCACCCTAGTCGATGCACGAAATCTTACTGATACCCGCTACACAGAGCATGCCACATTTAATCAGCAAATCGCCATCGCTGATGTCGTGGTTGGCAATAAGCTAGATTTATATCAGGGCACTCAAAAAACACAGCTTGAGCTATTTTTGGCCGAAAAAGGGTTTGATAGTAAGCAATTAGAGTTTTGCTCACACGGACAACTCAGCCCCCAGTGGCTTAGCGGCAAAACAATCAATAACGCAAAACCGCCTTGTCATCACCATCATCACCATGATGCCGATCCCGCAAGAGACATTAACGCAGAGCCTTTCCCTGAAGATGGCTTTCTAAAAGCTCAAAATGAAGGAGAAGGCTTTGTCAGTGTGGGCTGGCGTTTTGCCCCCGAGCAAGTATTTGACCGGGATAAGCTGAGAGTATTTGTCACCAGTGTCGACGCGGAACGTTTAAAGGCGGTGTTTATCACCATGGATGGCATTTTTGGCTACAACAAAACAGCCGATGGCACCACAGAAATAGAACTAGACGAATGTATTGAAAGCCGCATTGAGATCATTGGTGAAAACCTAAGCCCAGACCTTGAAGCTACTCTGCTTACTTGTTTAGTAGCCCATCAATAAACACTTACTGACAATAATTTATTAGATTAATTTCAACAAAACTTTAAACAAAGGAGGAGGTTACAAGCATCCATAAAAACCAGCTGTAAAACAGCTTTAATAAGCGAACCAAAGAAAGAAAATAAAATGAAAACAAACACATCAATACTCATTGCCGCATTTGCAACGCTGGTATTTTCAAGCGTTACCAATGCATCCGCAATAAATCAAACGAAAGGGAACTTTGAAGACAAGTTCCGACAATTAGACGAAGTGTTGCCAACACCAAACGTGTATCGCAATGCTGCGGGGGAGCCAGGGCAACAATACTGGCAACAAAAGGTAGATTATAAGATCAAGGTCTCACTTGATGAGCAAAAACGCCGATTGACAGGTCATGAAAAAATCACCTACCACAACAACTCCCCTTATCGTTTAAAGTACCTTTGGGTGCAGCTCGATCAGAATATCTTTAAAGATGACTCCATTGCCAATATGGCAAACAACTTTGGTGGCGTTGGTCGCCGAGGCCCTTACACCGAGCACGGTGATGAAAATAAGCCAGCAAAAATCAGCTTAGGTGAGCTCAGACGCCAACAGTTTATGACGGACAATGAACTAGGCTATGAAATAAGCGCAGTCACGGATCATCGTGGCAAGAAACTCAGCTTTACCATCGTCGGCACACAAATGCGAATAGACTTACCTAAGCCACTGAAATCAGGTGACTCGGTTAAATTTGCCATTGATTTTGCATTTAACATCGTAGAAGAAGACGCTGTATCTGCCCGCTCAGGATATGAGCACTTTGCTGATGATCCGCGTCCAGGCGGTAACGATATATTCTTGTTAGCGCAGTGGTTCCCAAGACTCCATGCTTACACAGACTATGAAGCATGGACTAACAAAGAGTTTTTAGGCCGTGGTGAATTCACGTTAGAGTTCGGAGATTATGAAGTTGAAATCGATGTGCCTGCCGACCATATTGTCAGTGCCACGGGTGTATTAACCAACCCAAAAGACGTGTTAAGCAAAACCCAGCGTAATCGTTTAAAAGCTGCCAAAACGGCCAAACGCCCAGTCTTTATCGTTACCGAAGAAGAAGCGCTTGAAAACGAAAAAGCGGGCACAAACAAGCGTAAAACTTGGAAGTTTAAAGCAGAAAACGTCCGTGATTTCGCATGGGCGTCATCGCGTAAATTCATGTGGGATGCACGCGGCTACCAGCAAGGCGGTGAAGAGATGCCATTGGTTATGGCCATGTCTTTCTACCCAAAAGAAGGCGGCGCCCTGTGGAAAAAGTACTCAACTGAGTCTGTGATCCACACCATGGAAGTCTATTCACGCTTTTCTTTCGATTACCCCTACCCAACTGCACAATCAGTCAATGGCCCTGTCGGAGGCATGGAATACCCCATGATCACCTTCAATGGTCCACGCACCGAGCTGCAAGACGATGGGACACGTACCTATTCTCAAGCAGAAAAACGCTTTTTAATTGGCGTAGTGATCCATGAGGTCGGGCATATTTATTTTCCGATGATAGTTAACTCTGATGAGCGCCAGTGGACATGGATGGATGAGGGCTTAAACAGCTTTTTAGATGGCGTAGCAGGGCGCGAATGGGATCCAAACATTCCTTGGGGTGTTGAGCCAAGAGACATTGTCGGCTACATGAAATCTGAAAATCAGGTACCAATCATGACGCAATCTGATAGCGTCTTGAATTTAGGCCCCAATGCCTACACTAAGCCCGCTGCCGCATTGAACATTTTGCGTGAAGTGATCCTCGGTCGTGAGCTGTTTGATTTTGCATTTAAAGAGTTCTCAGAGCGGTGGCGATTTAAACGCCCTACCCCATCTGACTTTTTCCGTACCATGGAAGAAGCCTCAGGTGTTGACCTAGACTGGTTCTGGCGCGGTTGGTTCTACTCCACCGATCATGTCGATATCTCCATCGATAAAGTTTATCAGATGCGCTTAGATACTTATGATCCTGACATCGATTTTTCGCGTCAGCGTCAGTTTGAACAAGATAAGCCTTCTTCATTATTTGTTGAACGCAACAAAGCCGAAGGCAAAAAGCTGTGGGTAGAGCTCAACCCAAATATTAAAGACTTTTATGATGACAATGACAGATTCACCGTCACCAATAAAGAGCGCAACGAATACAAAGAGTTCTTGGAATCTCTTAAGCCTTGGGAGCGTAAAACACTTGCCCGCGCACTAGAAGAAGACAAAAACTATTATGTACTGGAGTTTTCGAATATTGGCGGTTTAGTGATGCCGATTTTGCTCGAGCTAACCTATGAAGATGGTAGTAAAGAGAGCCAATATATCCCTGCTGAGATCTGGCGCAGAACGCCTAAGCACGTTCGCAAGCTAATCGTCACCGACAAAGATAAAGTACTGACCAACGTGGTTGTCGACCCTGGTTGGGAAACGGCCGATGTGGATGTAGAAAACAACCACTATCCACGCCGTATCATTCCTTCTCGTGTTGAAGCGTATAAAAAAGCCAAGAGTAAAATCAAGGTCAAACGCGACATCATGCAAGATATCAAAACAGAGCTTAAAAGTGATAAAAAGGAAGTGAGTAATGACTAACTACCTAAATTATTTCATCATTACACTGACTTTATTGCTCAGCGCTGTGGTTTTTGCACATCAACAAAAAGCAGCTGAAACCACGGTTTTATTCAATAAAAACTCAGGCCAATTAGAGATCATGCATCGCTTTTATCTGCACGATACTGAGCATGCGGTCCAGTCTTTATTTGATAAAAAAGCCGATATCCTTAATTCAAAAGCAACCCAACAACAATTTGCAGATTACGTCGCGAAGCACTTTCAGTTGAAAGCACTGAATGACCAGTCAGTCGAATTAACCAATGTAGGTTTTGAAGTTGAAGGTAAGTTTTTTTGGGTTTATCAAGAAACAACTCTACCCAAGGAAGTACAAGGCTTAAAAATGTATAACGGCTCACTGAGAGACCTTTGGCCTGCACAGATCAATATGGTCAACGTGGAAGGCAAAGGCAAGGTACGCACCTTGTACTTTAGCCGCAATGATAAGTGGCTCGTGACCAAGTTTTAGGCCTGAAAACACCTAATGACAATCAGGGAGCTGCCTAATGGAAAGCTCCCTTTATATTTTATCTTACAAAGATGTATGTTGTGCCGTTAGTGATTTTACTCGTCACATTACCGCTTTTGAAGAAACCACCGCTGTAGTTATAGATATCAGCATAGTTCAGCATAGAATAATCAGAGCCCTTACCATCACAGCCTTCTATTTCATCCCAGAATAGTCTGAATACGCTATACCCTGTCATGCCATGGTTTAGGCCAAGCGTGTCTTGTAACGGGATACAACGCGCGGTCTTTAATTTATCCATATCTGCAATAGAATAATAGCCAGCATCACGCATCGTCATCATCATTTCTTGGCTATTGTTCTTAAAGTGGAACCACTGAGGATCAGTCAAATGGAAATTATCCACAAACGAAGTGATATTTTGCGTCTCGGTATAATGTGACGCGTAATTGTTTGCACTGCTGTACTCTTTACCCGGCACATAACGAATGGCCATTAATGTCCAGCCACCGCCTTGATTTTCCATATCACAGAAAGTAGTAAATTCAGCCAAACCGCCCACACCATCCGGATCTAATGTATAAAACCCTGACAATGCACTTGGATCGTTCTCTAATACAGCCTTACAACTGCTGTTGCCAATATTAGGTTGCACTTGTTTGTTAGCTCTAATTGTCGCGGTGTCATTACCATGCAACGTAATATCTTGAGCAAATAGGTGTCCGTCAATATCTAGCATGTTGATCACTTCATGTATATGAGTGAGCTCAGCATCTTTTGACTGTTCTTCTTGTAAAAACAGCTCATGGTTTTCAAACTTAATTGTCTGCTCGTTAACTTTAGCTTGGTTTAAGTTGTAAGTTTGTCCTGAGTCCAATTGACCCGTTTTGCTAGGCGCATACACAGCCAAATAAGCAACTTTTTGTGAAACTCGAGTATTTCCAGTTGTTTGTAATTCTTGATATTGAATTTTAGCGTTAAAACCGATCTGGTTAACATTATTGGCTCTGGCAACGTATGCAAAACCACTGTTATCAGATTGCGGGCTTAGAAATAAATAGGGTACTTGATCGTACTGCTGAGAAAATTCAAACGTTTGGCTCGCAGTACTCATATCAAGTACGCCCACTTCCCAGATTGACCCATCCGCCATAGTGTGGATACCAGCCCCTAATGTAAGCGTCGAGATGGTTTCGTTGGTATGCGTACCATCTAAATACTCCCACTCTTTATAACTTAAGCTAAACGAGCCGTCAGGGTTCTTTTTCAGTGAAACAGCACCTGGATCTGCATGTAAATTGCTGGCAACACCTGTTACAACCACCTCATTGGACGTTGCTGGCACAAGCACACCATTATGACTGACTGTATTTTCAACCAAAACAGCAGCGTTTGCAGAACTTGCAGCGAATACTGCTGCTGACAATAGAGCAAGTTTAAACATTTACTTTTCCTTATGTTTTACTAGGTATGAGGTCGCATCATTGCAACCATCGCGATTATGCTAACAAACCACGTCCCTTTTTGACATACGAAAAAGTCATTTTATTAAGTTAAATCAATATATTAAAAATATTATATTTAAATAAATACGCCCCAGTTACCGTATTCATAAGTACGACAAACACTAAGCAAAAAACACCTAATTAGCCCAATTTAACAGGGTAAAACACAGCTCTCAGCATGCAAAAACCGCTTTATGACCATTTAATGTCCAAACAAACCAATTAGTTATTGCCTTTTAAAATAAAATCATTATAGTGACAACCAAGTCGGCATATAGCGCAGCTTGGTAGCGCACTGTCATGGGGTGTCAGGGGTCGCAGGTTCAAATCCTGCTATGCCGACCAACTTTTATCTTATAAATCATTGAGATACACCCTTTTTCTTCCTCTTTCTAATTTACACCGCCCCATTAATGCCCCATTACCGTCCCATTATACAGTAGTTTTTATCTGTTCATTATTATCCTGATTCATATCATTTTCAGCCTCCTTATAAAGTCACAATAGTAATATTTTTACTTGTGCCAACACGTTTACAGCAACTATACTGTACATATGAACAGTATAGGTTAACGTATGAAAGTAATACCCATAAAGGCACAAGCTGGGATCACAGGATTTGAGTCTCCCGCAGCAGAATACCGAGAACTAGGACTGTCTTTAGATCAATTATTAGTGCAACACCCTAATGCAACGTTCATTGGCTTGGCGTCCGGTGATTCGATGCAAGGCGTGGGAATATTCGACGGAGATTTGCTTGTAGTAGATAGAGCCGTGCAACCGCAACAAAATGACGTGATAGTTGCGAATTTTAATAACGAGTTTGTTTGTAAATTATTAGACGTTGAGAATCGTTTGTTGCGCTCTGCTTCGCCTATTTATTCTCCCGTTAGAATTAGTGATGATGACAACTTTCAATTAGAAGGTGTTGTCATTGGTTCAGTTCGCATGCATCGCAGCAATTCGGTATTAACTAAATGTATGCACTAGTAGATGCAACCGCCTTTTATGCTTCTGCTGAAAAAGTCTTTGACCCGAGTATTCGCAAAAAGCCCGTTGTGGTCCTATCAAACAATGACGGGTGCATTGTTGCTGCATCACCTGAAGCCCGACGTTTAGGTATTCCAAAGTTCGAACCGTACTTTAAATTGAAGGACATTCTGCAAAAGAATGGTGTAGTTATTAAGTCGTCGAACTATGAGCTGTATGCTGATTTGTCAGATAAAATGATGAACGTCATTAATCAGTTTAGCGACATCCACTATATCTACTCTATCGATGAGTCGTTTCTAAAATTCGACGGCTATAGTGATGTGGTTTCATCGTGGTATGACTATGGGCATTTAATAAGGCGTTCAGTTTGGCGCAAAACAAAACTACCTGTTGGGGTGGGTTTTGGCCCTACTCCAACGCTAGCAAAAGCCGCAAACCACGCAGCTAAAAAATTCCCTAACGCTACTGGTGTGGCTGTGATCGATAAAGAGCAAAGTCGTAGGCAGATACTGTCGAAAATGGGTGTCGGTGATGTGTGGGGAGTTGGCCGCAGATTAACAAAGAAACTGCAGCTATTCGGCGTCGAAACAGCGCTCGACTTAGCAAAGCAAAACCCTCGATTGATGCGGCAACAATTCAGCGTTGTGCTCGAGCGCACTATTACAGAGCTAAATGGTGAAGAATGTTTATTGTGGGATGAAGTAAAACAGAGGAAGAAAGAAGTTTATAGTACCCGCAGCTTTGGCGAACGTGTTACAGATCCATTTTCCCTTAAAGCTTCACTCGCTTCGCACTGCTCTATCGTGACCAAAAAGTTGCGAAAGCAAAACTCATTGGCTAAACGCATAGTAATATTTGCGCACAGTTCGCCGCATGAAAATGACTATTTCAAAAAGTCATTTATTAAAGAGCTTCCCGTTTCATCCAATGATGCAACCGTATTTGCTAATGCAGTTGAGAGTATCTTTAGTCAATTGTATAAGCCTGGTGTTCGATACTATAAAGCCGGCGTAGGTGCTATTGAGCTAGAAGACGATGTATTTCAGCAATCTGATATGTTTAATCAATCACAAGATAAGCCGGAGCTTATGCGATGCCTAGACGAGATAAACAACAGATACGGCTCTACTGCTGCCCGTATAGGGTCTGAGTTGCAAACTAAAGGCTGGGAAATGCGTAGAGAGTTTTTATCTCCACGCTATACGACAAGGTGGTCGGATATTCCAGTGATCAAATGCTAGGCATTTAATATGTTTAGTGCATCTTCAGCGCTCATTTGCCAGATGTTATAGTTTCCGGCCTCAATCAGCATTCTTCGGTATATTTCTATCATTGGCATATGGCTATTCATATTGTCATTTTTCTGTAGATACTGTTCCTGCTCGCGAAACTTACCTTGCTCTACAACCAAAAATCGAGCGAAGCACATATATTCAGTTTCACCGTTTCCATCAAACCCTAGAAAAGTTGATCTGTGATGATCATCCAATTCCTTACAGGCGGTTCTTGCTCTTGTATCTTCAATCGCTCTATATAAATCCAATATGTTCAAAACCAGCTGACATGACTCCTCACTCATTTCTTCTGACAAGTGCTGAAATACTTGATTGTAAAAAATTGTATAGCCTGACTGTAAAATCTTTATTAGTTCTTGGTAGTGGCTGGCATCATTCTCATTTTGAATAGACAAAATCTCAAATTGATTGATCAACTGAAGTCTCTCTTGTTGGCTAAGATTCATTAATTGTCCTTAGTGTTTTCCGTTATCTTAAACACTAGTTAGGCACACAACTGTCAAAAAGCAAACAAGAGTGAAAGGCTATTGATATAAATCAATCTAATAGAAGTGGCTTATCGCATTGTCTAAAGGGAGCTAACCTAAAACCTTCGTTTCCTTCACTTGCCAATCGAGCTAAAGTTATCACAATATACGCTACATTGAAGTTGAACACTCACGAAAGGAGATTATCATGTTAACGCCTGAGCAAAAGGTATTCGTAGAGAGCAAGGCACAAGAGGCAATCGCAAAATATGGCGAGCACATAAAAGTCTATGGACGATTGACGCAAGGTGGATATTCACTTGATAAAGAGCTTTACAATACTCCGCAAGCTGAATATTTTAGGGATATTGTGCGTGCTCATTTTCAAAACTTGGAAGGGTTTATTAGTGAGATCAAGCTAAATAGCGATGGCCGCTATCTAGATGTCAGGATCGTCCCCATTTAGAAGAATTCTACATGAGCTAATATAGCTAATTGCTTGTAGATTAATTTGAAACTTAAAAGCCGCCTATAGCGGCCTTTAAGTTATTTAGCTATCCTTTAGCAAATCATAAAAATGTTCGTAAAATCTATATTTAGGACAGTTCTTCGGAGTAATATCCTTTATATATCCTAAATCCTCCATATACCGAAGTGCTGCGAGAAGCTCTGGGTGCTTATCAGGGTGATAAATAAAACATGGTTCATCTGTAGAAATCTGATAATTACTTTCTAATACGAAAAAAGTGCGCGCTCCAGCAAATATTGGATTTTGAACGTCTTCTATCATTTCCCGAATGATCTCTGGGAATTTTTCTTTTAAACCTTCCCATTGCTCAACTGCTTTTTTTTCACTCTCTTTTTGTCTACGCTGATCTGTATACTTATTTCCGTAAAAGGTGCCAGCAGCACCGGTAAACCCACCAACAACAAACCCTATTGCTAACGAAAGAATATCCACACACCCTCCAACCTTCTCTCAAATAGGATCATTATACCCCTATTCCTTAACCCTAAAAAATTCACCAAGGGACATTTTTGCAAGCTCTGGATAAGCTTCCACAAATTTACCGAGAAAATCTAAACCCGGATTTCCTCTGCCCGGCTGCAGCCTATTGCTAAAGGTGTTTAACTCACTCTGACTATCAGGTTCACGCCCATAAACCTGACGAAATAAAACCCTGTTACCAGCATCACCTTTTAAGCTCGTCAATACAGATAGCCCAGCTTCTATGTGTCGCCTGTCTGTCTCTTTCTTTTTTGGCATTTCGCTCGCCATACGCTTCCTATTATTGCTCGAATCATAGAGTGATCTAAAAGTTAAATCAAAAAAGACTTAACTTAAATCATAAATGATTTGACATTAAATCAAAGATGATTAATCATAACTCAATATTAAGTCAAAGATGATTTAAAAGGAACTGAAAATGCTTTATCAAAATGAATTAGTCGTTGATAACTTTGCAGGGGGCGGCGGTGCTTCAACCGGTATGGAGCTAGGCCTGAACCGTCATGTCGATATAGCCATCAATCATGACCAAGATGCTATAGACATGCACAAACTAAATCACCCCGAAACTAAACACTATTGCGAGTCAGTATGGGATGTTGACCCTATAGAAGCTTGCAATGGTCGCCCAGTCGGGCTTGCTTGGTTCAGCCCTGACTGCAAGCATTTTTCAAAAGCCAAAGGAAATGTACCAGTTAATAAAAACATACGTGGTTTAGCTTGGGTTGCTGTACGTTGGGCAGCACTTGTACCTGTCAGAATCCTAATGCTAGAAAATGTTGAGGAATTTCTTACTTGGGGACCTGTTGTAGATGGAAAGCCATGCAAAGAGCGAAAAGGTGAAACGTTTAATGCTTTTATTCTAGCGCTCACAACTGGCTTACCATGTGAAAACCCAGCATTCAATGAAGTATGTGAAGCGCTATGTATAGAGAATGATCACATAACACAAAATAAAATCATCAACGGCCTTGGCTATAACGTTGAATGGCGAATACTAAAAGCTTGTGATTACGGCACGCCAACTATTCGTAAACGATTATTCCTAATTGCACGAAATGATGGCAAACCAATTGAGTGGCCCGAGCCCACTCATGGTGAAGGTTTAAAGCCATATAAAACAGCAGCGGATATAATCGATTGGTCCGTGCCAGTTAAGTCTATTTTTAACCGCAAACGTCCTTTGGCAGAAAAAACTATGGCCAGAATCGCAAAGGGGTTGCAAAGATTTGTACTTAACTCGAATAACCCTTTCGTAGTTCCTGAAGAGTGTTCAATACCTTTTATTACTGAACATGCGAATGCTAGCAATCAACGCAATATGTCCGCAAATGAACCCCTTAGAACAATATGTGCCCAAGTGAAAGGTGGTCATTTTGCACTTGTCTCTGCTCATATTGCAAAACACTACACAGGTGTTGACGGCTCGGACATTCAAGATCCATTGCATACCGTAACAGCTAAAGATCATAACGCACTTGTCACAAGCCACATGGTTAAGCTACGCGGTTCAAACATAGGTCACGGTACGAATGAACCAGTACACACCATCTCAGCCGGTGGCTTTCATATCGGTAAAGATACCTGACACCCATATTAATTTATACCACAACTACACCTGAACATATTTCAAAGCAGAAACAAACTGCTAGAAATTGCTACATTCAGTTTAATCGTCTAATTAATCACTGAAATTTATAACTTTTTTTGATTTCAGACATGACCGACCAAATAGCTTTTACAAGCTACATTGAAGTTGGAATGTTAGGACGTCTTAAAGGTTAAGCAAGCAACTCACAGACAAGTACCTGACACCCATATTAATTTATACCACAACTACACCTGAATATGTTTCAAAGCAGAAACACACCGCTAAAAATTGCTACATTCAGTTTTATCGTCTGATTAATCACTGAAGTTTATAACTTTTTTTGGATTTCAGACATAATTGACCACATAGCTTTTACAAGCTACATTGAAGTTGGAATGTTAGGACGCCTTAAAGGTTAAGCGAACAATTCACAGCATTGCGTCAAGTTGCTTCGTCGTTTTAGTTTTAAGTGCTCACAGTATTTTTGCTTGGCATCAGGGTTGCCTACTGATCCCTTGAACACCTTGGTAAATTTGGTAGTGAGCTTTAACCAATTATCTGGTTGGATATTAAGCCTTGATAAAATGGGTTGAGTGTCTGTGATAAATCCACGTTTATCTTCGCGCATACAACGCCCTGTTAAATCGACAAGTTCTAAATAATATTTAAATTCAAACGGTAAGCCTTTTGGCATGTATTTTCTTGGGTTGCCTACAAATCGCATGAGTGACTTAGGCTGTTTACCTACTTTTTCTGTATCAATACGTTTTTTAATGCTGGTATGGTCTGACTCTTCTGGTGTCTTTGCAATTTTTGCTCTAACCGGATTCAAATCCACATACGCTAAACACGCTGCAAGCGCTGCTTCATCTAATAAGGCTTGTGATTTAAATCGCCCTTCCCAAAAACGGCCTGTGCAACCATCCTCTTTATTGGCTTTACGCGCGATATCTTCGTTGAGCGTTCGCATAAACCAGCTGATATCCGCTAGACGATTTCTATACTTGTCTATCAGCTCTGACAGCAAACAGCGCTCTAAGTTGCTCAGTGGCTCTCCGCTGACAAACTTATGAGTCAGCCAAGTCCCTTTAAACTGTTTATGCCAACGAATAAGAATGGCCTTATCATTTAGGCGTTTTACTTTTTTATCATCTACATACAAAACAATATGGGTATGGTTACTCATCACCGCATAAGCACAGACATCAATACAAAACACCTTGGCTAGCTGCAATAACTTCTCTTCAACCCACCCTCTTCTATGCTCAAATGACTTACCCGTTGCTTTATCTTCTCCGCATAAAAACGCGCGCCTTACGCATCGTGATATACAGTGGTAATACTTAGTATCCACCAAGCTAACTTGTCTCTTCCTTGCTATTGCCATAAAAAAAGCCATCCATACTTTAATATTTATTAAAGCATAGACAGCTTCGTACAATATCTCTAAGTTATGGCGGGCGTCATGCTCGTTAACACCACCCCCAAAAGATTGCAAAAAAGTTAACCAAACATTATAATAATGTTTTTAAATTCATGCTTTCTCAGCACCTTATTTGCAGGCAGCAATAGTTCAATATGGAAATTTAAACGTGAACAACAAAATAAAACTGCTATTAATAATCGGATTTTTTACAAACAACCTAGCTTTTTCCTCTTCCTACGATATTAACGGCTATCAATCCCATCTCCACAACACTTCCGTAGATATAGAAGATGAATATCACCCCTTACTGCATGCCATAGAAGTGTACAAAATGCCAGATAACGATAGGAAAGAAGCACTTCTACTTATTCAAGAGCGTCAACAAGAAGGTCTGAAGTGGGTGGGTGCATCCCCATCTAAGATCGCTCCCCTGTGGAATGCTGAGGGGTATATTATTCAATACGAGGTCCAAGTTTTGAGCGCTTTAGGCGGATCTCAAGGTGAGATTTATATCAACGCCTCCTCTGCTTTCCACTCACTTTACAAAGAAAGTGAAGCACAAGCTTATCTATACTTTCATTATAAATTGGTTCTACTAACATGAAAACCTCTCAAATTAAAAAGTAGATATTTTTCCTATTTTTATAAGCATATATTTTTTCAAAAAAATTTATAAAAAATAAATATTAACACACCATTTATTATTTAATTTTTTAGGGTAAATATTAAATAACTTCAACATCAAAAAAAAACCTATGACAAATTCAAAAGGAGAAAAATGTCATGATGAAATTTCTAACTATACTGCTATTGGTCGTCTCTTCATTTAGTTATGCAGATGTATCCGGAGATGGAAATGTGTATTATACACGTTCTTTTGAACATGCTTATTTGAATGCAAACGGGAATAATCTAAATCAGGTGGTTACTGGTTATCGAAATTCTTGTGGACCAATGTCACTGCTGATGGCAAATAACTACGTAAGTTGGTATTTTTCTGGACAGGCCGCACCATTTACAAATAATTCATCAGAAGTAAAAAGTGCTTTGGATAGACTATATTCATATTTAGGAAAACGTAGTAATTCAATTACGTCTGTTTACAACTTAAACAAAATCGCAGATGAAAGATGGGGCTGGAATAAACATTCCATTTTGAGTACAGAAATTTCAAGTTTAAATACAAAAAGTAAGATGTATAACTACCTCAAAACATTATTAGGCAACAATAATGTTTTAATTGTAAATCTATTACCAAATAGTCCTTTAAACTCTGCGAATATTGGTCATTTCGTTATCATATATGAAATAAATGATAACAACAATATGGTAAAGGTATTCGATCCATGGGATGGCAGCATCAAAACTACTAGCAAAAATAATTTTTTCAATAGCTGGGTAGCAACTGCTATTACGCTTGCTGTATATCCTTAACCTGATAGAGGGAGATCATCTCCCTCACATTATTCAATAAATAAAAAATATGAAAAAAAATACTGTCAGAGTAAGGCGTACAGCTCCCACCCTCACAGACCAGGAAGATACTTGACATATATGGACACTCCCTTTATGTCAAGTTGAGTAAGTCTGTCGGGGCAGTTTTTACTGCCTCGTTATCGTTATTTTACTCCCTACTAGCCACATTTTGATGATTAACCACTTGCAATAAAGCGTTGCTCTGACATATATCCGGGCTTAACTGTTATTCAGCGCCCCTAATGAGCTACGAGTCTACACACCCTAAATTGAAAACACCCAATCGGTTTAAATACCATGCCTTTTTCGGGTTTTATGTAGGCAGATTAGGCCTTTTTTCATCTACTTTTAGCAACTATAAATTGGGAGGTTGTTAGGTGCTCACAACACCCACTCGGGTTATGTTACCCTTGTCATGACCGAGCTTCCCAGGAGATACCTGACACCCATATTAATTTATACCACAACTACACCTAAACATGTTTCAAAGCAGAAACAAACCGCTAAAAGTTGCTTCGTCGCTTTAATTTTAAGTGCTCACAGTATTTTTGCTTGGCATCTGGTCTTCCCACCGAGCCTTTAAACACTTTGGCAAATTGGGTGGTGAGTTTTAGCCAATTCGCTGAATATGACCTGTCAAATTTAATGCTGATTAGAAGCTCTAAAAATTAAGCTTAATTGATATATTTTGGCTAGCATACGTATAGCGACTAGATCAAAGTGACCGTTCTTAAAAAGCGCAGCTTTATAAAACATATACCTGCGCTTTTATGCTTTTGCAATTAGAACGGATTGTTCACTAACCTATTATCAAGGTAGTTGAGCATATTTTACTTCAAGCTTCGCACTGGTGATCGTGGCAAAATAGCTTCGCTCATAAGGCGAAGCAGTTAAAATAATACCGTGATTATTATTTTCATCTTCCACCCATTTTTGTACTAAATGGCTTAGCTGTTCAGACTCTACCACATAGCTATTATTAGCCATTGCAGTGGGGATCGTGCCTAAGTGTTGATCCCAAGCAGGACACACATTAAAGCTTTGGCAAAAATCATCATAGCTAACCGCTTGACCATCTAGTGTACGCTTGTTTTGATTAAAAACTTCTATCGAATTAAATGGCGTCATTAGGCTGGACTCACCCACTTCGATGATCAGTTTAGCCTCCAAAACATGGCTACCTGAGATCTCTGGGCTGAAAGTTAATAATGTCTCATAGTCATAAGGAATTGAAGCACCTGACCGTAAGTAACCGCCCACTCTCGTATTATTAGAGGGTGTCACTGGTGATGTTTGCCAGTTGCTGCGCTCTAGTGCATATTGCAGTGCATCGAGAACCACCGTATACACAGGCATAAACTGCTCTTTTTTATACGCTCTGGTTTCCCCCAATAAATTCAGCCTGGCGGATACTCTGCCCTTGGTAACCAGCAATCCAACAAAGCGATATGGCCCATCCGCTTTAACAAGTGCCTTATTGCTTACATTAAACGTCACCTCATTATCACCCGCAGCTAAGTTTACTGAAAACGTAATAAGGCCCAAATCTGTGTTATCTGCAGCAAAGGCTTTTAAAGACACTTGATAACGACCAGATTGCTTTACATACACAGGAAAGCTGACATCAATACCAGAGTAATATCCGTCAGCTAACACGGGCTCTTCTGTGATCTCTGGCATGATCTCTATATCATCTCGACATAAATCAGCGTAAGAGGTCTCTGTCGATAAAGCATGGTCAGGTAACAATGCAGCTAAATGAATACCCTCGGAGTCTACTTTATTCACCCAGAACTTAGTAAGTTGATATTGCGATGTTTTATTTAAATTGGCTTTGAGCTCATCCCGTGAATAACTTAGCTTAATGACTGATGCACCCACTGGCAAAGACACGTTTTTATTGCTGAGTAATTTGCGCTCACTGTCAGAAATATCTAGATTCACGACGTACTGACCCGCTTCCAACACTTCTAAATTAACTTTTGCATTGATTGCTTCAACACAGCCTGTGCTGTCTAACACTTTGTCATAGGTGATATCATTAACATCAATAAAAGGGCTCTTCACATCAAGCATCATACCGTCTGTACGACGAACAACTCCATTGCTGGTGTTAATATCAGCCACCATACTAACTTTATATTGACCGGGTTTACCGAGCAGAAAGTCAATACTGTAGATCCCATCCGCTTTTTGTGCGTCAGCTTCTTCCCCATTATCTTGCGCAGTCAAAACGGTGTTCAGACCATCAGGGTCTGTTATGGTGAACTCGGGTGAAACGCCTGCGATCGGTAAGCCCTTATCTAAGATAATCACAGCTAAAGGTGCCACCTCGTCTACCAAGTACTCAGTGCGCGCAATGGCCATCCCAACTTGCAGGTTAGATCGCATAAATACCGTACTCATCACCACCGTATCATAGGTCGCGGTGGGAAAACGAACAACGGCTTGCCATTGGCCTGATTGCGGTTGCAGCTGCTCAGGGAGCAAGAAAATACCACCGGGTAATGGATTCGCAGCATCTAGTTCCGCGCCTGCGATAAACTGCGTTTTAGGATCATTGGCATCAACAACCAGGTTGCCCTGTGGGTCAAAAAGTTGAACACTGGCCCCCTCTACAGGCACAACTAACTCGACCCGAAAACTCTGTGCGCCTTGTACGTCAAATTGCAATGTCGCGCTTTCATCTCCTGTTTTAATCGCCACTGACGGCGTAGTCGGCGAATTTGCGACAATTTGTCCTTGAATACTTGCCCAAGCGGGCGATGCCAAAAGCATCACGACCAGTATTAAACCTTTAACAATGAAGTTATCTGTCCAGTATTTAAACGTTTTAAATCTCTTTATCATCTTTCAAATCCTTTTTATTTAAGATGTATTGTGTTGTTAACTATGCGAGTAATGTTTTGTGCATTTTTTAACGTTGAATGATTCGCCATTACATTGCCTATCGCTTGGCCATAGTTGGGGTTTGCACTGTTTAACGTCACAACAATATCATTATTTTGCGGTTGAATAGATGAGGTCGCAGCATATTTCAAAATAGTGATGGTGCGGCTCCGTTTCTTTGGCCGCGCAGGCAGTCTTTTAGTAACAATTTCTACTGTGTGTGCAGAAGAAAAGTCTCTTAACACTCGCCATGCGCGCTCTGCACCATAGTGCGCTATACCGGGGAACAACCCTGCGGACTCATTGGTGGTCAGGTCGTTATCGCCATTTAAATCTGCATCAGCGCCAATGGTAAAGGTTTTACTGATATTACCACGCACCCCAGAGGCAATTGCTTGCAATGCTCGTTGGGTGGTTAAATCTCCAAGGCCTGGGTTTTGAGGTCCCTGTCCAAACGTCCACGTATTGACATATTTCGCGGCATAACCATTCGGATCATCGCCAATGTTTTGATACCGATTAGCCGATGTTTTTTGAATGATGGATAGATCCGCTGCCACAGATCCCAAATGCGGAGTCGATAGTGTCGACAAACTTAAAATATCAAACGGTGGGGCGAGTGCTTGTAAAGCTTGGCTATCCAAACCTCCTTTACTGTGCGCAATAATATGTACCTTATCGGCTTTAAGCGGCTCCAAAAAGTCGCGAATGTGGCCTTGTAATAATGCAGCATTGCCCGCACTTGTCCCGTTGGCAACTAGGCTAAATCTATCGTATAAAATACCTTGCTCGTCTAAATATGCCAGTACACCTGTTGCAGCGTCGTCATCCCAAGTGGATGAGTCTGCACTGATCCCGTGGGCAAGTACATACGGTGCTGCTACTTCAAATTCAATTGCCACCCAATCAACCGACATACACCAGTTGTCACCGGCATTAGCAGTATCTATATCTATTTTTATTTCATTGATTTGGCCAAATTTAATCTCTTCTATGGGGATAGAGATGACATCATCAGTCCATTGGCTGTCCTGCCCAATTAAGGTTTTTTTAAAACGACCATTAAAATATAAGTCATCAACCTCAGGATTAACTCCAGGTATATTGGCACTACTGTCGATATCATACACAGGTAAGCTCAAGGTTGCCGTTGCCCCCAACATGCCATTACCAACCAATTTACCTGGGTCTAATAAATAACCTTGGTTGTCGAGTACTGCACTGTTCACAACCTGAGGGACTTCGAGCTGAATAACAAGCGGACCACCACTACTAAACGTGCACCCAGTGTCTAGACCTTGACCTTGGTCAACGACATACACACCCAGCTTTTCTTCTGGCGGAACGATTGGTGAAGAAGAGGTACTAATAGATAATACGTGGGGTAACTCACTATCTAGCTTATCCAGTTGGTGTTGCTGTGCGGCAGAGTGTCCTTCACCACCCACAGAAGTAAAACTCACCCCAGCCAAAGCAAGGGCAAACAATCCATGTTTGGAGGCACTTTTTAAAAAATGCCCCGCCGTGTCTTTAAATTCCATATACGCATCCTTTTTTCCATATTTTACGTGTGCTTGTCTTTGCTGTAATTAGCCAAATAGCGAGGTGAGTTACTTTACCGCCTCTTACCAATAAATTCATAATTAGAGAGTTATATTCAACAGACTAAGTACGTAATATTCCATCACTACAGTGATCAATTCAGTCATGCAAGCCGCGACATGCTCACACACCCAATCGAGGAACTCAAGTAAGCAGCACTAACCTATTAGCTGAATAAACACCGTATCTATCGACCGGAATTGACCCCTTGCTACACCTAATAGATAAAAGTCTTACTTATCTTATAAATTGATTTATAAAAGAAAAGTACACATAGCAATGCCAATGGAGGCCCCACTTTACTTGCTCTTGTTAATTGCAAAACTCTGATTTAAAAATGAAACGTATAAGACTAAAGTTTGATGAAAAAGCGTTCACATCGAAAAGATTAAAATATGTGATGTAATTTCAAGCTATCTCACCCCCCTCGCGAATCAATACGTGGATTTACTGAGCCTGATTTATCGGTCAATTCAGTCTGGGCGCGCTGCCATCGACGGTTTAAAGTGACGACTCACTAAATTAGAAGTGCGTACCATTAAAGGTAAAAACATACAAAATAACCGCTCCAATGGGATAATAAGCTGACAAGTATTAGGCCGCTCGTCACTCCTTAAATATGACTATAAGAAATTAATTTTCGCGCTTATCAATCATCAAAGTTAAAACATCATTATTTTAATAACTAAAATAAATTTAAACCTTTTGTGATTGTGATGCGTCAAACTAAGCATTAATAAGAATAAAAGGAATAACGCCTCAATGATTAAAGTTTTAAAAATAATGTGCGCGCTTACAGCCGCTTCATGTATCAGTATTTTTTCGGCAAATTCCCTAGCAAGCAGTAATACTACACACGCTCTGCAACATACCATTTCGCCAAAGCAAGCCAGTGAAGATTTTGATCAATGGTTCAATTGGTTGCACCAAACTCACCCCGATTTATCACACAGTGTGCAGGATGTAGATAAGTTCTATGACACCGTCACGCGAATAAAAACCGAGTTAGGTACACCGATGACTGCAATGGCATTTTGGCAAAAAATAGCGCCGCTTAATTCAATGCTTGCTGATGGGCATTTAAAAGTGGGTCATGGTTCATCTTCTCAGTGGAGAGAGTGGATAACCCAAGGCGTAACACTATTCCCTTTTGAAGTGAACATTAAAGATGATGGTCTCTACATAGCCCGCGATCTAGGCGAGCAAAGTAGCAAGTATCGAAGCGCAAAAATACAGTCTATTAATGGCACAGACGCAGAAACACTGTTAAAGCAATTACTTGTAAATACACACGGTGATACACTCGCATTTCGCAAAGATGTATTACAAAGCCAGTTTAACCGTTTGTTTTATATGACCTTTGGTCCACAAACATCATTTAAAATCGAGTATCAGCAAAACAATAAAACAAAACATGTGACGCTCGATGCAAAAGCTGCCATCCCAACCGCGCTGGCCAAATCGTCGTTCTCAGATGAATTTAATGTTTCTTACCACGATAAAACAGCGGTTCTCCAGGTAAACACGTTTGCTTGGGATGACTTCAAACAGTTTTTAAACTACATGGACTCTGTATTTACGGAAATAAAAGAGAAACAAATTAATCATTTAATTATTGATATTAGCCGCAATGGCGGTGGTAATGATGATATGTGGATGGCAGGTATTATGCGCTACATCGCGGATAAACCGTATCGTCACTTTTCTACTTACCGTTCAAAAGTGCTACTAAAATACAGAGATCCAGGTCAACTCGTTGGCGCTATTGAGCAAGGCGAAAACACCCGTTTAATCGAACCGGAAACGCACTTACCTAATTTCTATCGTGGCAAAACATCACTTCTGATTGGTACGGGCACTTATTCATCGTCTATTGTGTTTGCCAATACAGTGCAAGATCACCAGTTTGCTCAGCTAATTGGTAAACCAACTGGTGGCCGAAGCACGCAAAGTGGTGGCATTCAATTTATGCATTTAACTCACAGTCAGCTTCAGATGATTTCACCACGATTTATTCTTACTCGCCCAAGCGGTAATCAACAAATGACACCAATCCAGCCGGAGCTGTCTATTGAGCAGCTTGCGCTGCCAGAGCAAGTAAAGACGATGCTTTAACATCGCCTCTAAGCAAACGTCATGTGTCACAACATGGCGCTTGCTTTCATATTCGTCGCACCGCCCTCAAGGTATTTAAAGGTAACCAAGCCACTGTTTCAGCCTCGTGTATGCGCAGCATCCAACTAAAACTCTTTGCACGCATTCTTAGCAGCCTCAAAATTGAATTGGTGACAGCCATAATTTACTGGGCTTATAGATGTAAAACCTCGAAGTTAACCCGTTTAAATCGTATGAAAAGCCAGCTTAGTCTGGTTTTTTCATTTTTCGATACTACCTGTACGGACATGGCTAAAGTATGAATTGAGCGGATGCAGTGTATTTGCAATTTACCGGCACTGTCGGACTTACATTAACTGTACCATTGTAAATGCAAGAACAGTCACTTGTTACGACCCTAACACTTTTATTCCCAAATTACTTGTGCGTAATTGACAGCGCATTCTGATACCTTTTATACCCAGTTTGATAATAATTAAATCAACAAAAATAATAGAAGGAAACGCAAATGCAGAAGGCAAAAAATAGTTTGGTGAGTGATGTTGTTCACTCTGATCATCAGACCGTGTATGAGCTGATACACTGGCAATCACAACAGGTGCCTCATCGTATCGCAATAATAGATGGGATAGAGGAGATCAGTTATGAAAAGCTGATGCTTGCAGCTTGGATAATTGCAGCTGAAATTGAAGCACAGAATATTCCCAGAGACTCGCTGATAGCAGTGTGTATGGCAAGAAAGTGGCAACTGATAGCGGCGATGATTGGCATACACAAAGCAGGTTGTGCTTATATACCTCTTGACCCGAACTACCCGACAAGTCGTGTGGAGTACATGCTATCTCATTCAGGTGCTCAGGCTGCGATTGTTGATAGTGATAACACAGCTACATTGTGTGCAAAAGTCAAAACGCGTATTCGTTTAGATACTCTCGACTTATCTCAACAGTGTATAGAACCAGAAATAGATATAAACCACGATGATTTGGCGTATGTGATCTATACCTCTGGTTCAACAGGCAATCCTAAAGGTGTTGCTGTTGAACATCACAGCTTGGTCGCAATGAGTAAAGCGCTTAGTTGTGTATTTGGTCCAACAGAATTGCAAGGTGTGCTGGCTGCTGCGTCAGTGTGTTTTGATACATCAGTGATGGAAACGTTGGGCACATTATCACTGGGTGGAACCGTTATACTGGCTGAAAATGCGCTCGGATTGATGACCTTACCACATGCAAATCGAGTTAAAGCCTGCGTCATGGTGCCCTCATCAATGCATACCATACTCAACTCAGGAGCTTTGCCAAACAATATCGAATGTATTGTTTTTGGGGGTGAAGCACTCAAGCTCTCATTAGTTAATAAAGTGCATGCACTTACTCCTAGACCTCGTGTAGTTAATGCCTATGGCCCGACAGAAGACACTGTATTTTCAACACTTAAAGACGTTGATGTGGGAGCGCAAACCATCACTATCGGAAAGCCTGTCGAAAATTCAATTGCCTATATTCTAGATGACGCCCTCAAGCCTGTGAGTCAGGGCATGGCTGGAGAGCTTTTTTTGGGTGGCGATAAGTTAGCCAGAGGCTATTTAAATGATGATAAACAGACGCTTGAACGATTTGTTGAACTTAACATCGAGCATTTGGCGCCTAAACAAAGGTTATACAGAACAGGTGATTTGTGCCGTTGGACCGACGCCGGAGAAATAGAGTTTTTAGGGCGAATAGATCAACAGGTTAAGATCAGAGGATTTAGGATCGAACTGGGTGAAATTGAGTCGACTTTAGAATCGATACCATTTATACATGCAGCCGCGGTGAGCGCGCTAGAAAGCGATACTGGGCAAAAGTTACTTGTGGCGTATATTGTAGAAAAGCCTGAAGCACTAGATCATGAGGCGTTAAAGTCATTGCTGCTAGCACGATTACCAAAATACATGGTACCACACTTGTTTATGTCCCTAGACTGCTTACCACTTTTACCCAATGAGAAATTAGACCGCAGCAAGCTGCCCAGCTTGGCGCAAGTCAGGGCTGCAAATCTAACCCAACCTTTGGCTAAGAATGAGCGCATTGTGTCAGGCCAAAATGCAGACATGATCGCGCGTATTCAGCAAGTGGTTGCAACGCTTTTAGGTATTAAAGATGGCCTGCTTATCGATGATAATGCAAGCTTTGAAAGCCTTGGCGTAGACTCATTGAATTTGCTGGAGCTTGCAAGCAGGCTAAACAAAGCATTTAGCACATCTTTAACCCCTGCATTGATATTAACGTTTCCAACAACCGCTTTGCTGGCTAGCCACTTATTGGCTGAACAAGCCAACTCTCCCAAAGAAAAAATGCCACATACCAGCGAAACTCTGAGCCAGTTTCAAACGCTATTGCAGTCTAGTCATCCAACATTTGGCTGTGCAAGCGCACAAGCTTGGAGCATAGACGATAAAAGTCTATTTGTTGAGGCAATATTGAGTATGGTAAATCGCTTAGGGATAAATCCATACGGAAAAGTTTTGCGTACAGGGAGCGCGTCCAAAGGTCTCATTGGAGATAGTTATAACGATGAGCAACGCGAATCAATAATTTGGTCTACGAACTTATACTTTGGACTTAACCGTGACCCTCAGGTTATTGAGCATGCGACTGATGCACTGCACAATTACGGCACGGGTATGGGGATCTCAGCCGCCGCTACAGGTATGACGGATCAACACGTTGAATTTGAGAAAGAGTTTGCAAAATTGGTTGGTAAAGACAGTGCCTGCCTTTTTCCGACCGGGTATACGGCAAACCTGGGTGCCATATCTGGTATATTGAGTGCTAATGACATCGTGGTTATCGATCAGCTTTGTCACGCCTCAATTGTTGACGGAGCAAGACTCAGCGGGGCCACGATCCGCACTTTTAAACACAATGATAAAGACGATTTAGCAAATGTATTAGCGCAAGAGCAATCGGCATATCGCACAACGTTAGTAGTATTAGAAAGCGTATATAGTATGGGTGAGGGCACCGCGCCTGTTGCAGATATCGTAAAAACGGCTAAGCAATATGGTGCATTGGTATTAGTAGATGAAGCCCATTCTTTTGGCTTTTATGGCGACAAAGGAGCCGGTGTATGTGCAGAGCAAGGTGTTAGCGATCAAGTTGATTTTATCATGACGACTTTAAGTAAAGCGATGGGGAGCATTGGCGGTGTGATTGCTGCCAGTGAACAGCACGTCAATTTACTAAAGTCGGCATCGAGAGCTTATATTTTCCAAGCATCTATTAGTCCAGCGGATATCGCTGCGGCACTGGCGTCTTTGCGCATCTTGCAAAACAATGATTCAATGCGGGCCCAGCTTTGGGATAGAACGCGTTATATGCGCCAAAAACTATTGCAAGCAGGTTTTGACTTGGGCACTGGGGATGGACCGATAGTTACCCCCCACTTTGGAGACAAAGACAAGTTATATGCGATTGTCCGAAGCTTGTATCAACGCGGAGTGCAAACCTTAGCTGTGACTTACCCAATTGTTGAAAAGGGGCGTGGGCGGTTACGCTTTATATGTTCAGCATCCCATACCTACGAAGACATTGATTATACGGTTAATGCATTAATTGAATCCGAAAAAGAAGTAAACACTCAATTAAGCCAAGCTTCACAACAAAAAATGAGTGGTTTGTGTGATGATCTAGACACCGAATTACCAAGTTTAAAAAGCTGGCGAGAAGGGTTTGTCCGTTACCTCAATGGTTATTTACCCAGTGAAACAAAGCCACAGCCAGATCTGACTATATCTATCTACCTCAAACCGAATAATGCCGCTGTCACTTTGGTCGTTAAAGATGGCCGAGCGTATAGTCAGTGCGAACAGCTGAGTCGCATAGCTGATTGTGAATTGCATATGACCAGTAGCGAAGCTTTAAAAGCCTTATTATCTGGTAATGTACAAGCGTTGCTTGAAGCTATCTGTGATACAGGTTGCATATTAAAAGGGCAAACAGAGGTGCTTGTATGGTTTGTCGCAAGGTTAATTGAGCGAAGTGTCAGCCGAGCTCAAAAAGGCGATCTAGAGGATACATACGTAGATATATAAGTAAACTTGAACTGCCAGTGGGCTTATCAAGCGAGTGAAAATAATTGAGCGCCAAGTGCGCTTGATTACTTTTTAAAAAGTATTCTATTTCAGTGTTTTATAGATCTTGTAGTTGGTTAAAATGGCCATGTTGTGATTGCCGACATGTTTGATACGAACCGCTAATGCAGTGTGCTCGAATCTTGATATGGATTACCACCAGCGGCCATTGCAACGAACAGTGAATAAAAACATATATAGACACGCCATTTATATCGTTCATATTTACCCAATATAGGCACGACTTAACCGCTAACCCTTCTATAAAGACCGTTTAAGAACGTGACTCGCTATAACAATTGCCTTATGCACAATAGTTGGGCATAGTCTGTGAAGGTTACAAAGTTATAATGGATGCACTCACCTTTCAGGATAAAGGCCCACATAACTTAAAATTATGTGTCATTTCTTTGTGTCATTTTATTAATTTAGGATATGTATTAGGGTTCTAATTATGCTTAAGATGCCACACTCTGTACTTTGGGTTTATGCGCTTTCTACAGCCACACTTTCAACCTTTGCCAATGCAAATAGCTGTGAGGGAGAGTTGTTTTCTATTAACTCTGGTCGCGGTGCACCAGGCGTATTATTTAGCTTGCAAGAGCAAGATAAGGCCGCCAAAGCATTGTCTATGGCTGAATTTAGCTCAGCGGCGATGGCTTACGATTCAACGCTTAAACGTATGTACTACACCTCTTCACCAATGCCATTTGAATATAAAGTGGATTTAAGTGAACTTGATGCGCCCGCAGAAGTGCTTGCGCAGATCCCTGTTCAGGGTGACCGATTTAAGTACAATCGCTTAGCGTACTACGATTTTGAAACCAAAACACATCACAGAGTGGACGGTATTACCAAGTCATTGATTGGTATGACATATGATGCGCAAAGCGACCAACTTTTAGCCAATAGCTACAGCAAGCTGTATAGCATTGATAAGTCAAACGGCAATGCAACAACCTTAATGCACTTTGACGGTGTTGAAGGTGAGTATCGCGGTGACCTTGTGATCAAAAATGAAGAACTATATTTGGTCACTTCAAGTGCTGTGTACTTGATTGATCGTAGCGATCCGCAAAACTACAGCATGAGCAAGCTTTCTGACCATAATTTAATTGCTGTAACAGGCGCGACCCTTGCGCAAAATGGCGACATGCTCATTAGCCGTACAGTCATAAATGATCATGGTCATCAAAATCAATCTGAGCTTTATAAGCTCAACCCAAACACGGGTGGTACGTGTTTAGTGGCGACTTTACCACTGCGTATCAACGATTTGGCGACCAATACCGACAGCTCAGTTGCTTGCTATACCCAAGACCCGTGCGCGTTAGACAATAAAATTACTTTGCTTTCTAACACCATTGTGAACGACTTGGATCACACGTGGCGCACCTATGGCCTTGGCAATACAAACTTTTATGCGCCCGCTGTATTCACTTCAGCGCCTACCTTTAATGGTGGCCATGGTGGTGTAAACCGCTTACAAAATGTGTCTCCAACTTCATTCGAAGTGGCATTTAAAGAATGGAATTATCTCGATCAAGTGCACCCTAATAAAGAGTCATTTGATTACATGGCACTGGAACAAGGCCGCTATACAATGGCCGATGGCACCGTATTAGAAGTAGGCAGTTTTGAGTTATCTGGCACTAAAAACTTTGACAGCATTAGCTTTGAACAAGCATTTTCTGCTAACCCCTATGTATTTTTACAAGTGCAAACCTATGAAGGTGGCCACACCATTGCAACGCGTGTAAAAGATATTTCAACAACTGGCTTTAAAGCCGCATTCTTTGAGCAAGATACGCTAAATGAAGGCCATACCACCGAAGTAGTATCTTACATTGCGATTGTCCCAAGCACGGGCTCGACCGGTACACTCGACACCCAAGCAGGCGCAAAAGGCTACAGCTTATTCAGTGCCGATATTGACCATAATGGTGGCCAGATTGGCGAGCACTTTTACGTGTTAGCTGAAGAAACCTCTAAAGATGCAGAAACGGCACATACGCTTGAAACCTTACACGTGCTCGATGTTGCGGGTGTAAGCCTAGTTCAGCAAGTGAGCAGTAATGGTGGCGATAACTTAAGTATTCGCCGTATTCAGCAGTAAATATCTTATCTTAAGCAATAAAAAAAGCCTGTACAGCTATGCACTGTACAGGCTTTTTATTTTCCGCTCATCGTTTGCATTCTTGTGCGTCCTGAAAGGCCTTTGAGATCACAATACTAAACGAGGTACCCTGCCCTATTGGCGATTGTTTTTAATGGCTTACATGATGCAATCAGTACGTGATTTATTTGCGCACTTTAAACTTAACAGGAATTATCGATATCGCTACGGAGCGCGGCAATAAAATAAGCATACGATGGCAAGACTGGCAAATGTTTGCCTGTTTGGTCTGAGCTTATACGCACCTATATGGCTGCTGGAACGATAAAACCCGAGTGGCCCGAAATTTGCTAATTTACTCTGTTCGTTTTATCTGCTTTTGGTTGAGAGGAACAACTTCGCAGTCAAAACACGCTAGACAGAATCTCAAAAGGAGCTGAATTATGCAAATTTCCCATTACGCAGGTGCGGGAGAACCCTATTACAATCGCACTCAGTCTATTAAACATGATCAATCAGTCAAAGAGTCGAGTACGCCATCGGATGAGGCGTCTTTTTCTACTCGTCTTGAAGGCAAAACAAATTTGACTTACCTAATTAAGCCGGAGCACGTCAAAGTAGCCGATAAAGATCAGTTCGCTATGTTAAATCGAGACATGAGTCCGCTGTCTTCCAAACATACAGACTTGGCCGGCTATTATAAACAACATGGTGAACAGCAGGATGTTGTTGGCATGATCAAGGTTGATGGTCAGGTTATGGCCTACTTGCGTGGAGATGGCTCTTACGCAGGTCGCAGTGGGGTACAGGATTTGTTCCGCCAGGCTGGCGGTGATATAGAGAAGTTAAAGTCGTTGGTTGAACAACATTACCCAGGAAGTGGTGAAGTTGAGTTTTTTGAGCAAGGCGAAGGGCCAACAAATGCAGAGGTCTTTGAAATGTTTAATGGTAGCTCTTACCAAGACTACGCTCAAAAGCAGGTCGTCATTCATAAGGAAACTGAGTTCAACGAAATGTTGGCACAAGATCAAGCATATCGAAGAAAGCTGATGTTCGATCAGACACCTCAAACATCAGTATTTCGTGTCGGTGGTCAAGTGGTCGGTAGTATGGATGATCAGGGGTTTGCTGATGTGGGTCAGGCGTTGACAGCCATGGCTGATCAGCGAGGCATTCAACGAGAACAACTCAAATCTCTGTTTACATTAGACTTTGATAGATCACCAGAAGACTTTAAAGCGATGCTCAATGACGTGTTTGGTGATGATGTGCAACTGGAAACCTTCAGCTCACAGCAAGCCCCAAGCCGCGCTGAAGTTCGAAGCATGGGTTTATAGATACCATGAAACGTGGTGCGAGGGCTGCCAAATCAATACGAGCCCATTAGACGTGAAGTCTCGAACGTTGACCCGCTTAAAATCATATAGAAAAGCCAGCCAAGTCTGGTTTTTTATTTTTCGATATCGCCTGCTTGAGCATAGCTGAAGTCTAAATTGATACGAAGCATTAACTTTGGCACTTAAATCAACCACTTTGATCCTATGATTACTTTTGATTACACTCCCCTTTTAATTAACTTTTTAATTACAACACCACTCTCTTCGGATACTATCAGTGCCGGATATTCCCTCCTATTGGATGGCAGGATATTTTATTGAAAGGTTAATTTAATACATACATCAAAAGGAAAGTTGCAAATGATTTTAGCTAGGTTTCTAACTATGCTCTTTGCTGTTTTCACTTGCATTTCATATGCAAGTGAAAGTAGTAGCAATACATTTACGTCCCAAACGCTGGGTAATTTAATTCAACATGGTGACTTTGAAAATGAAAACTTATTTAAGTTTCCATCTAATAGCAGCAACGTCGCCTATTTAACAGATCAATCTCCGATCAACGGAAAGCAAAGTGTAGAAGTTAATTTTACGGACTTTGATACCTATAGTCCTTACTTTCACAGATATGTTTTCCCTGAAAATACTCAACTTTCAAGCTTACACTTCAGTGGCGTAATAAAAATGGTGTCAGGATTTGATACAGAGTCCATTATTGCCGAAGCTCATTTGACTTATCATAGCGATGGGATATACCCATATACTTATGAACGAGTAACACTCTCACCTGGTCATAACTCAAACACATCATTCAAAGTTAATCTCCCATTGGATGAAACCAGAAAGATAAAGCATGTGTATTTAAAGTTTATGCACAATCGAAATCAGCAAAACCTTACCGTATTGCTTGATGATTTGGCGCTTCATGTTATCCCAAAAGGGAATAATAACCTGATCCCGCATGGCGATTTTGAAAGTGAAAACTTATTCAAGTTCCCTTCTAATAGTAATAGCACCGCGGGTATAACAAGACAGTCTCCTATCGTCGGCGAACAAAGCGCAGAAGTGCACTTTACTGACCCTAACGTATATAGCCCTTACCACCACACGTATACTTTCCCAGAAAACACGCAGCTTTCTAGTTTACACTTTAGCGGGCTATTACAAATCACCGCTGGCTTTGACACTGAATCAGTCGTTGCTGAGGCACATGTCACCTATCATAGAGACGGCAAGTACCCTTATACTTATGAGCGAGTAACACTCTCTGGCAATGCAGTCACACCTTTTCATGTGAACTTACCCTTGGATGAAACCAGAAAGATAAAATTGGTGCATTTAAAATTTATGCATTATCAAAACAGCCAAGACATGTCTGTACTTCTTGACGACCTTGCCCTTCACGTCGTTCACACAGAGCGTCCTAATTTAATTCCTCACGGCGATTTCGAGCACGAAAATTTATTTATATTTCCATCAAATAGTAGCGGCGTTGCCCACTTAACAAATCAATCTCCTATTCGTGGAGAGCAAAGTGTCCAAGTCCAATTTACGAATTTTAGTGTATACAGCCCTTTCTACCATACTTATGTATTTCCTGAAAATACCCATTTGAAGAGTTTAAATTTTAGTGGGCTGTTGCAAATGTTGACCGGTTTTGACACTGAATCTGTGATTGCAGAAGCACACGTCACTTATCAACGTGACGGTCAGTATCCCTACACTTATTCGCGAGTAACTTTATCGGGTAACGGTAATTCCGTGACACCGTTTGATGTCCATTTACCATTAGACGAGACCAGAGCGATCAAGCTGGTGAACTTGAAGTTTATTTATAACCAAAATCAGCAAGATACAACCGTTCTACTGGATGATTTAGCTTTGAAAGTAGAAACTAAATAACACATTGATATGCAATATTTTTAGTGTTTCATTATACAGGCAGCCATCGCTGCCTTCTCATCGTAATGTGAATAAAAACTATACTCCAACATACATATAAGACATCAAATAACATCGAATTTATAATAAAAAAAGCATTAACCAACCTTTACACCCCAAATTAGTTAAATACTATTTCCAATAACAATCCTAGGATTATGAATTTAAAAATAGAAACCTTACTAAATTCACATTTAGAAAATTCATTTTTAAAATGAAAGCCCTATTGTCAATAGCTTTTATTTATCATAACTTAAATACTAAATTAACAACGTAAAGAAAATATCTATGAAATTAAATCTAAACAAAAAGAAATTAAAATCTCTTTCTTCTGACAGTAATGCATTTCCTGCAGATCTAACACCTCGAGTCGGTGGTGGCAGAGGTAAAGCGGTAGATTCTGAATATACTTGCTATATAGACTACACAGACGGAGACGCTTGCAACACAGTCACCATTCCAATTTTCACAGAATATAAAGTGTGTTTTGTAACAGAGCAGTAAATAAAAAAATGAGCTCTCTTTAAAATAAAGTGGGCTTTTTCAAAAATAAGGAATTATCAGAGTCCATTGCAGATAGACTGCTTCATATATTTATCTATAAGTTATTATAGAATATAGTTTTACTCAGTGTCAGGGATAATTATTCGTCATGCTATATTGATTTATAATGCCTGATAAGCGTAAGCCACATCATTGATATGGTACGATGTACTTATGCTACCCTATGTCATTTATTCATATGACGATGCGGAACTTCTCATTTCAAGCAACTAGCTAAGGTCACCCGAGAACAGGGCTGACAGCTGATGCCTCGCCTAGTATTTATTTACTAAAGATCCACAAATTCGCGGTTAAATGCTAAAAAATCAGCAAATGAGCGAGTACTGAGGTGTTTAAGATAGTAAGCTCTGTGCTGCGCTATTTCAGATGCTGATTGCGATAGCATCTGCATGACACAATCAGTTCCTGCCTCTAATACTGAGCCTGCCAAAATAGCGTCAATATGTTGTTGTGCCTGAGCTTTCGGTTGCAAAACAGCGGCAATATATAATTGGTTGTACAAGTTCAACGCAGGAGTGAATTCATAAGGACAGGACTCACGATATACGTGGCCAACCGCCAGATCAGGGATCAACGCACATCGTCCTCCAGCCATAAACGCCTTGGCACTCAAAAACTGCTCATCACCTCCCCACTCTAGCAGTCCAACTAGACCGCCAATCTCTTCATAAAAGGTTCTGCAAAAGCAATAGAACGCACCATAAATGCACGGAATAGTCAGATCTGATGTTGGTTCCAGTAACCAATTTATGTGCTGGAAATCCTTCGGCTCTTTAACAGGAATATAAACACCACACCCTAGTGGCGTCGCTTCAACCTTTTCCCAGTCAGTATTAAGATGTAACGACTTACTACAAAATATTGTTCTAGGCTCGCTTTGGATCAGCTGTGCAACCTGCCTGTCCCAGCCCAAATCATAAAACTGCATGTGTGCATCTAGTAATACAATACTGTCGTATGAGGCAATTTTAATACCTAATTCACGGCAAGCAGCTACACCGATCCTGAAAGAGTTACGTATGTATTCAGCTTCAAATGTCTTTGCATGCTTTTCATAATCATAACCATCATCACTGGCATCATTTATCAGTATGATTTCTATGTCGTTCGTAATAGTTGCTTTGATGCTTTCTAGCGTCTTCTTGACATTATCGCCTTCATTCAAAAATGGGATAATCACACTGATACTCACTGGCAAACCTCACAATTAGTAAACTAATTGACTCAATGTACCTGTAGTGGTACGTTAAATCAAGATTTACATAAAGAAAACAAAGGAGTGACAAATGAAACCATATTTAAACAAGAAGAATATTAAAAAGTTATCAAGTGACAACAAAGATATGTTGCAGGCTGTAACACCTCAGGTTGCCGGTGGAATACGTTCATTACCGCCAACAAACCCGATGCAAGACTGCCCTATGACGAAAGACAAAACACGTTGTGTTGAGTGCTTACCTACGGGCCCTGTGACATGTCCTTGCCCTCCAGTAGGCTAAACAGCTTATAATACCTTTGGCTCGAGTCATTTAATTAACGCAGCTCTTAGTTTTCACTTGGTACACACCATGACTGAGCTGCGTTATATTATGAGCTAACAAGCGATTACCACTGATCAGACAAATCAAAAACCCTGTGACTTGTTATGGTATTAATCATACTAGGTGACTTTATATTCCCAGAACATAGGCGCAAATATAGTCACTCCATTTATGTCATCCACATTAGGCCACAACCTGATAAAGGGCCGTTAACGGCTTTAGGTCAGGTGCGCAACCAGCCTGTCCCAGCCAAGATCTTTTGCAATTCATTACAACCCACAATTTAAAAACCAGTTTCTAACATAAAAACAAACAAAAGCTCAATAATCACACATTAGCCATCAAAATAAGTTCTATCTACTCAAAAAATATAAATAATTGACATTTTGCGAACAAACATTACTATTCCCCCATTATTTGCACAAATAAAATTTACAAAACTCAACATTAAAAATCAGCAATTTGGAAAGCTGAAATAAGTGAAAAAATAATGAAACTAAGAAATATACTTTTGGCGCTTTGCGCTACCGGGATGGTCGCATCGTGTGGAGGTGGCAGCAGTTCATCTCAAGACTCACCAACAAGTACACTTGCTAATACGCAGCAAACAAGTACTACAGCCAATTCGAACACTCAGACAGATTCCGCGAATAACAGCCAAACTGGCAATATTGATGACAGTGGAAGCATCTCAGAAGACGCAACATTAGTCGCTCCTAAGGAAGTCGTTTCAGAGCACTTAAAATATTGTATAGAAAGAACGGCCAAAGAATCCGGCTGGAAGACGCTAGAAGACATTGAAGTTTTGAATTGTGACTTTGATAATAAATCAACCATTGTAAATAATATCAGTGGTTTGGATAAGTTACCCAATTTAAAAGAGCTCCAAATAACGGGGGGCTATTGGGACTATGATACCGAGCAACTCACTGATTTATCTCCACTCTCAAATTTGAAAAATCTAGAAGTTCTGCATATTGACTTTGGTAACGATATTCAATCTATTGAACCTTTAAGAGGCATGGAGTCACTTAAAAGTTTACATATCTGGCCAATGCTTTTTGAAGACTTAGACCCTATCTCTACACTCACAAATTTAGAGACACTGAGCATACAAGGCGCGCCCAGCTCAGGTGCAGAAGGCGGTAAAATATACCAAAGAAAAGTAACTGATTTTTCTGCACTAGAGAGTCTTCATAAGCTACAGCACTTGAATTTATCTAGACTAGATTTCGCCTTTGTGGATTACATCGGTAAACTTTCTTTCCTTGAAAATATGCCCAGCCTTAAATCTCTATATTTGACTGGCACACCAATCAGTGATTTTAATGGTATACAACACTTAACCGAGCTGGAAAAGCTCTCACTCACTTCAAGGTTTATAAACGACGACCCTCTGATAAAAGCAGAACTTGAAGCCAGTTACCAACATTTATATTCATTATCTAAATTAAAGTCTTTTCGCTGGGACCGCGTGCAGGAAAGCCCACTCGATGTACTAAAGACATTTAAACAGCTTGAGTATTTAAACTTACAAATTCTCACAATTTCTGAAAATGATAATAGAGCTGAGACTATCGGTTCACTGAGCACCCTGAAAGAGCTGCGCCTTGTATTAGTTAATAACTTTCCGCTTTCAAAGTTACAACAACTTGAAAACTTAGAGAGGCTAAATTTCTCTTCTGGTTCTTTTGACCCAACTCACTTTAACTTCCCAGTTGCTCTTTCTAATTTAAATCATATTGTCCTACAGCGAGTTTCAAGCTCTACAGATACACCATTAACCTATGGAGCATTTGCACCCTTACCTAACTTACAACTAATATCCATCGAAAATTCTGACTTAGAGAACATAGCACTTATTAATCAAGCCGCTAATCTTAATTGGGTTAGTTTATCAATTAATGACTCTGAAGATTTATCCTTCTTTTCAACAATGGATAAAGTAGAAAAACTAGCACTCACTTCAAATGGTGCACTAAACATTGACCCCTTATTGCAAATGAAAAGCTTAACAAACCTATTTTTATACCAACATGATATGTCTGATTTATCTCAGTGCGACAGTATCGCTAAGTTCAAAGAATTAAGACCCAATGTACAACTGAGTATAAATTATCTATGTAGCTCATAAAATTAAGTAATGGCTTTGATTGTGGCTAAGACAGGTTATCGCTACTAAATCACCATTACCTTTTTATTTAAAGCGCAAGTTTATAGCCATATAGATCTGCGCTTTGCTCATCTTTAATCAGAAAATAACCTACACTACTCCCTTAAAAGTGGGTAATTAACCCTATTACTAATTAAATTAACTATACTCAACGTTGGTATTGACGGCAATTTTTGCTAACCCACTACATATTAAGATTTTAAAACGCCTGAAATTCTGATGACAAAAATAAAACGACTCACATTGAATAAACCCCTCCCAAAGAATCATTAAATAAGTTTAATGTTTAAAGCTGGATAATTTAATTTTTGATAATTATTATGAAGTTTAAGTAGACTAAAAATAATAAATATCATGGCCTATCTAATACATTTTTTAAGTATCTCTCTTGTCACACTTGCACTGGCATTTCCAACTGACGTCGAAGGGAGTAGCAGTACTGATCCCATTGAATATTGCAAAGACTGCACTAACGGAGCGATTAAGTTTCATTTTTTATCTGAGGTATTAGAGAACAGCCAAAGGGTCGATGTTTATTTGCCTAAAGATTATGACCTAGGGGCTGATAATATCCGCTATCCAGTGATATATACCCTAGACGGCTGGACACTTTCTGAGTTGGTGGGAGGTGTAGTTAAGCACCTTAGCCAAACTGCTTCAATGCCAGAAGCAATCGTTGTTTCCATTGATCAACACTATGCCAAAGGTATAACACCGCAACTGTACAGCAATCAAAGTGGTTGGTCTGATGATCCAAAGGATAAGGCATTCTGGTCTGATAAAAACGGCGCAGATGATTACCTTAACTTCTTAAAAAACGAACTGATACCACTTATTGACAAGCACTATAGAACCAATTCTTTTAAGGCGTTAATAGGCATGTCACCCACAGCAAGCTTTGCCATGCACAGCTTGATCACCGAGCCCGAATTATTTAACGCGCATTTTCTATTTGCGGCAACAGATGTCATTGGCATGGGATATACACCTGAAAAGACCTTGATAGATAGTTTGGTCGAAACATTAAGTAAAAAGCCTGAACATATGGGCATTTTATACGTTGCATCGTCAATGCGAGAGGCAGACAAACAACCCGCCCAACAAAAAAATGTAGAGACGATAACTAACGCCCTAAAACCATTTAAAAACTTTAAAGTAAAGGCTGAACACATAGAAAACTATGGTCATTACCCTATGGCTGTAACAGGGCTGCTATCCGCGCTTGATTTAGTTTTCCCTCGAGCAAAGTTCGACTCAAGCAGCATACTTAATCACATGCGTGAAAACCCACAGAATGGCACTGTTACAGAGCAATTAATGCAACATTATAAGACCCTTAGTGATTATGTTGGCTTCGAAGTAAAGCCGTATTCCAACCTCACAAGAAACGCCAACAGCCTTCGCTCAGTAACGAGAATGTTGCGAAAAGAAGGTCGCTTTGATGAAGCAATTGAACTAGGACAGCTATGGGTAAAACAACAGCCTAAATCAGCCTATGCGTACTATAAACTCAGCGAAAGCTATCTGGCCGCGGGTTTATATAAGGCCGCAAAAAAGCAAAACTCAAAAGGACTAGATATTGCTAAAGTAAATAAAGACCCTAATATAGCACATTATATAAATCAAAAAGTAAACATTGAGAAGCAGCTTAGAACTCAAGCTCAAGCAGTAAATAGTGATTAGGCTGTATGCTTAAATTGTATTAGGCTCAAGGTTTTCAGCACAATTTTATTTAAATCTAGACAAGTATATAAAAATATATGGCATGAATATTTTATTAATTGAAGACGATACATCAATAGCGCAATATATATCCAAAGGGTTTAAAGAAGCAGGTCACCATGTTGAATGGGTAGATAACGGGAGAACCGGATTTACACTCGCAATAGAGCACCCGTATGATGTGTGCATTGTCGACAGAATGCTGCCAGAACTCGATGGTATTGCGATTATTAAGGGACTTAGAGCAATCAATAACTCAGTTCCGATTATCATTTTATCAGCCCTGTCTGACGTGGATGAGCGGGTAACAGGCCTAACTTCGGGTGCAGACGATTATTTGGTTAAGCCATTTGCGTTCAGCGAGCTAGAAGCCAGAGTAAATATCTTAGCGAGCCGCCATAAAACTTCGCAGACAAACGACACATCTACAATTCAGTTTCAAGACATAACGTTAAACCTCATCTCTCGCGAAGTAAGCGCTAATGACTCAATTATCGAATTAAAAAACAAAGAATTTGGTTTATTAGAAGTTATTATTCGTCAACCTAATAGAGCTTTCTCACGCACCATGTTGATGGAAAAAGTATGGGGCTATAACTTTGATACGAATACCAACATAATTGATGTGCACATAAGCAACCTCAGGAAAAAAATAGAATCGGTAAGCACAAAGTGTGTGATCAAAACATTACGAGGTGTTGGCTACACATTGGAAAAAATTAATCATGAGTAGTTATATCGGCAGACTTGCTTTGATTTATGCCGCTATCTGCGTTGTAACACTCGTGATGCTTTTTCCGATTTATAAAGAAATTGAATCACAGCAGAAAGAGAATATTCGCAGTATGTTGGCCCCCGATTGTCCTTACTGTAAGTTACGCAAACTATATATTAAAGACGGTCCTTTTGCGTTGAAGCAATACCTCGATCAAAGCCCCAAATGGATTAGTGTTAAGTTCTTAACGCTCAATAAGTTAAAATGCTTTTCATCGTCTGTTTGGTTACAACAAGAGGTGAGTAAAGCCGCAGAGCTCATAAGTTCAGACAAGTTATATGTCACATTCAATATTAACCCGTCCGCAGGTAAGAAGCTGACTCTCGTCTATTTAGAGCTCGGTAAATATGTAGTGATAGAAGAAAAGCTTTTTAAGCCAGCAAATAAAGCAACTGAAGTCGCAGATCAAGCAAATAATTACTTAGCACTTAGCCTATTAATAACGCTAATTATCATATGTGCTTTCTTGTTGTCGACACTGTACATAGCACGAAAAATCTATAAAAAAATAAACAATATCAGCCTTATCTCCGAGTCCATTAGCAAAACAGGAGATTTATCCAAAAGGATACCGGTCAATGAGGACAACAACGAGTTTAATCGTCTTGCAAAGCAATTGAATCAGACTTTTGCAACCATTGAAGCAAAAGTCAGCGACATAACTAATATGTCCAACACCCTAGCACATGAGCTAAAAACCCCTTTGACCCAACTCGCACATCAGATAGAAGCGTTAAATATTCCTCATGACGAATATATAACTTTAAAAAGTAGTGCTGATAACGCGACCGAAGTATTTAACTCCATACTGCGGATCTCGCGTTTAGAATCAGGCAATGCACGACTGATAAAAGAGCTATCTAATATAGAAGAAATTATCACGGATTCTGTTGATTTGTTGTCGCCACTGGCCGATTTAAAACAGCAAAACTTGCTGATGAATCTCAAACAGATAAAGGCCTTTGTAGACAAAAACTTAATTTTCCAAGCCGTGCTGAATCTTTTAGATAATGCAATCAAGTATGCACCTGATGAGTCTGATATTACGATTTCAACAATTATCAAAGAGCACACATTGATGATTTCAATCCAAAATGCTTGCGGGCCTATAGAGCAGAAGGAGCTTGATAATTTGACAAGCCGATTTGTAAGAGGCTCAAACGCCAACAATAATGATGGGCTTGGGCTAGGCTTGACGTTGGTAAATGCTATTGTCGCTGCACACCAAGGAGACTTAAAGCTTGAGGCTACAGCTGAAGGGTTTAAAGCTTCATTATTAATTGCTTTTAAAACTGAATAAAAAGCAGCAGTAAATGCTCACTTATCAAGAGCCTTAATTATCCAAATTAAGGCCTCCCCTCCTCATAAAAATCATAAATATATAAATAAATTAATACCACCACCACTATATAAAACACAAATAAATTTATATTTATCTTCGCAACATGTGATCCTCATAAATGCAACTATCGTAACAAGGCCTGCTAATGAAAAAATAATTCATTGGCCATTAAAATCAAACAAGGATATTAAAAATGATAAAAATAAAGAATAGTTTACTAAAAGCACTATCGTTCTCAGGATTAGCTTTACTTGCAACTCCGTCTTTTGCGGCAGTTGATGTATTCGCTGCAAACTCTGCCTGTAATACCCTAGTAGGTACCACAGAAACAGCTGGAAGCGGCGGGATTTCAAATGGTTCAGGCGGACTCAGAGCGACTTCTGATCTAACAATTATCTCTTGCGTATTACCAACTAACACGCCAACCCCCGGCGTCGAAGCATTTATTTTAGATAAAGAAGTAGGCCTTAGCTTTGGTAGCACAAATAGCCAAATACCGAGCTTTAATGGCACTACGGCATGCAGTTTAACGGCCTATGACCTGTTTGGTAATGTAAGGTTTTCAGACACCGACTTTTCAGATCAAACGGGTAAACGTACTTTATACGTGAGATCAACTCGTTCGAACACCAATGGATATTATGGCTTTGCTTGTCGTTTAAGCCGCGGCGATGAATTATATATGTATCAACTTTACCCGAAAGGACTTGAGCCAGGTACATTCTAAGCATTAAAAACTAAGCTTATTGTATATACAGTGTGAGTGTACTCACAGGTGCACTCACTCTTAAGCGAGCTTTGTATGCTGTTCGCTTTAAAAATTTAACCTTAATAATGACCATATAATAAAAACGTTTAAGGTAAGCTCACTATGAAAATAATTGTCAGTATTTTTTTCACGGCAATCATCACAGCTTTTTTCACCATGAGCTATTTAAAAATAGATAGTCAATCAAGCGCATCACACAGTGTTAGAAAAAGTGACCCAGAACATAAATTAGAGTCAGACTTAAACAGTGAGCAAACACTTGCAAACAACATTAATAGCCAAGCTTCGACACGCGGTGATATAGATTCACTAATTGAAACACAAACCGCATTACTCAATACCTTAAAGAATATGAATAACCGACTCACTGAAGTAGAAAACCGGTTAAACCTACTCGAACCTCAAGCTATGCCATCTACTCAGTCATTAGCTCGACCTATTCCGCAGGCACAGCTTCAAGCTGCCATCTCAGATAGCAATGCGCGACAGGACTTTATGCAAGCAGAAAACTCGTTTTACAGCCAAGGCCATGATCCTGCTTGGGATGCGCATATGACCTCAGCTCTTGAAGATGTCGAAACAGTCTTGCGTGGCACGTTTGATGATTCCGTACAGATCAGTGCCCAAGAATGTCGCAGTGATAGTTGTCGAGTCGAGTTTTCATTAGAGCAAGACGACATCAGCCTGCATCCACTGATGCTTGCTGCGCAAGGCAGTAGTAAGATGTTTTTTGATGAGCAAGTGATCAACGGCCAGAAAAAAACCATTGTTATTTACCAGCGCTAAAGCATATATGAATGACACGCCAAAATGTGAGTGCCCAATTACCAAAATGGTATAGGGCAACTTACATCAAGCTAAAAACGGATAAGTAAACAGACAAAAGTGCATGAGGTTAAACACAAAGTGTATATAAATAGGCACTAGAATATTATTGGTTTTTTGATAGCCATAAGCACAACCGACGCCCAACAGCGTCGCGATTAAGGCATATGCAATCCCTGCTGGAAGGTGCACAATACCGAATAAAGCACCTGAGCACGCTATCGTAAGCACTTGCTGATATCTTTGATGTTGAAAAGCCTTGTGCATTTGAGTTTGTATAAACCCTCTAAAAAACGCTTCTTCTGCATAACAAGTGATAAATAAATTAGTGACTACCCAGCCTATTAATATGGGGCTCAGCTTTGGATCCCACTCAACTAAGCCAGACATAACACCACCCGCTAGTCCACATAAAATTACCACGGTTGATACAGCCAAAACCTGATTCATATCTTTGCTATTGCTAGCGCGCATGCTTGGCACCATTAGCGCAATAGCCACCATGAGTTTGTCAAAGTTTAAATGTTTAGAGAACGGCACTGCGTTTTCGCTGACCAAATAAGACTCAATCACTAGTGGGTTATTAAACCCGGGGAATGCATGAACAAAAAATAAGATAGAAACGACAAATATGCCTATGCCGAGCAGCCAGCGAACTCCACTTTGTTTGCAGTATTTAAACCCATAGCTCATTAAAAACAAACTTAGCACGCCAATCACACCATAAGTCTCAACAACGCCAAAACTATAAGCGCACAGAAGCGAAATAAAGGCCAAAACGAGTGCAGTACGTTGCATAGCAAAGGTCACAGCACAAATCGCTAACAAAGCAGGAAGAAAAGATAAGACTATGTTTGCACTCAGGGTTAAGCCAAACAGTTCAAAAAGTGAATTCATCTCAATAACTACTTAAATTTTCACTCATCTAGGAGAAAAAATGCTGTTTTTACAAAGTGGTGCGTGAGAGTGTACGATGGTTCAAGCCAATTGAATAGTAAAATATAGCCCAGTAAAACTGGGCTTAGGTCAATTAGCAAATTTGCGCTGTTGGGCAAAATACAGGGGCAGTATGGCAAGCACCAAAGTCTCGACTATACGCTGATGCACCACCGCCAATTTGGCGTGTTTGCTTATCGTTTAAATTTTTAGTGCTGCTTAATTGTTTTAAGTTTACTTTGTTCAGCTTCATAATAAGTCCTGTTGTTAAATTAGATTGTTTTTATGTAGATATGCAGTAAGTACATCGCTTATCTAAACAAGACTGTGTTCAATTAATGTACACAATGCAAGCTTGAAATGTTTCGATTATGTATCTAACTTTTTAGGTAACTGTTTTATAAGTCATTTATAATATTGAAATTTTATCATATTCGGCAAAATTGACAGCGCTATAAAAATTAGTCTCTTCAAAATAATTCATTGCACTCAGAGCATAAAAACACGCTAGGCAATGCAAAAACAATCGATGCCGCTAAATTCGCAACTATTTCTCTCAACAAAACACTCCGTTATGTATGCCATCAACTAAGCACATAGCAGTATTCTCATCAGCTGCAGATTTACATCTCAAGCTCGAACTGAGTATCGGCAACCACTTTACCATTTATCTGCAATTCAACTTTGTGTAAACCAGGGTAATAAATGCGAGTCGTGATGGGCTTAATTGTATGGCGCTTTTTCAACGAAATTTGGCTTTTAGGCGCTAACTCTAGAGTTTTCCATTTAAACACTTTTGGTGATGTCGAGCCATTGGCTTTTTGATGGTGCACAATATAATCAATCATGAGTGATTGCGTTTTATTATCGCCACTGTCAATGTTTGCCATCAATTCGATGTAAGAACCAAATTTAAGTTTGGGTGCAGAGGTACTCAGTTTTACATTCGATAACTGAGCCGCTGTATAACCAAGCGCCTCTAAAGTACCAACATGACCATTTTTAACCAATGTTCGACAGCCATGCTTTATCAATGCAGTTCGCTCAGGGCTTGCATTTTGCAACCACTCAATGGCCACTTCACACACCCTATCGGGGTGGTCCTTAGCGATGTCATTCAAGTTATTTGCAACAGATCGCCTTACATATTCACTGGGATCATCTTTGAGCAATGACAGCAGCTCAATGACGGGCTCAGGATCATTAACAAACTTTTTTAAGCGTAAGCCCCAAGGAAGTCTTGGGCGACATCCCTCACTTGCAAGCCTTCTTACATCAATATTGTCATCAAGTGCCCATGCCTTCATCACTTCTAAAGTACGCTCTGGCTCTGTTTCCAAAAAGTATCTTATCGCAAATTCTGCTGTGTTTCGTTTTGTCAGTGCTTTTAGTAAATGCATAGAGCGCTTAAAATCTGCCCTGCCCCTTTTAGCCACATAGTCAGCCATAGGCAAAACTGCCCAGCCAGAGATACCATTTTTATCGCTTACCGCAGAGCTCCATTGCCCTTCGATTTGATCTCCCAAAGACAGCTCAATAATACGTGCTGCTTGTTCAAAATCTTGCGGTAAATACATCTCCATAACGTCACAAATTCGGTTACTGCGCTGCTTAAACTCAAGGCTATCAAAGTCAAGACTAATCTCTTTTATAAACGCATCATAAAAGAAGTCAGGATAAATACGTTGAAAGTGGCGTGCCATGGTATGCACTAGATCTAAATTAAAAACGTTTTTGAAAGGTTCTGGCATGATATTTAAACACTCTAAGGCGCATTAGTTCTGTTATTGAGTAAACATACATGCAAAGCAGCACAAAAAAAAGCGTCTTATTTTGCCACTTAAAGTTCAAGCTGAGCGCATATAAACATAGTGGCTGATAGCTCGAGTTCATCGCTAACTCATTTATTAAAATAAAAACTTTAGCTTTACCTACTTTTTAGTGAGTTATTTTAAATCACCAGGAAAATACTTTACTAATACTTTCAACCCTACCCATTAACAATACTATTCAAACCTAAATCATAAATAGGCCTAAAAAAATTGTATTCACTATTTTTGTATTATATAAAACACACAGATCGCATAAGGTATGCGTCTAAAATATGCCAATCTATAAAAACTCGAAGGCATTATTAAATCATCAAAAGGAAATTCCAATGAAATTAAAAATACAAAAAAAAAGTTTAAAAGCACTTTCAAATGATAAAGGGTTAGAAAATGGAGTCACGCCTCAAGTCGCAGGTGCACACTTCACACAAGCCTATGGCTGCCAGCAAACTGTAAGATGTGCAACGAACAATTCAAAGTGTTGTCATGCATCTGATGATGCAAGCTGCAGAATCGGTTGGTCTTGTCTGTGCTAATTGAATAGCGATGTGAGTATGCCAGCTAATGGCATGCTCGCTTTAATCTTGCTAGTGATACCTAAGTCAGCAGTAAATAACTCCGCCCCGCAAACGATATTTTACGCTATCAATCCATTCCCAAAAGATAAAATAGCGTGCATGCATTCCCATAACGATAAGCAATAGAGGAGCAAAGATAACTCTGCTCGAGATCAATACCTACTCATATTTCATACTTGATACCTTGAACACACGGGCTTTTGAGATGTAAACTAAGTGTAAAATACAATGAGACAAAAAGGAGCTTCACATGGGAAAATCCAAACCTGCTAATATGGCAAATGTTGGGCACTGCAATGTTGAAGATGCGTTAGAGCAATTGACTCAACAAAATCATGAAATCATATCTGAAAAGCCGATCACCAGCGGTAAATTCTTTGAAGCCTTGCGCGATATCTATGTTCGATATTGTGATATTGCGTCTCAATTACAGAACGCAGATAAAAAGATAGTCGCTTTTAGTGTTGACTATGAAACTCGCCAAACAAATGGCTTATGGAGCACTCACCCATGTTACAAGGTGCACTTTTCAGATAAAGAGATCTTGCCTTTCTCAACCAAGCACACTGGTATTTTCAGCCAGTAATACACAGACGGCAACACGATGCCTAAATGGGCATCGTGATCAATAACAGTATGCTTTAAAAGCACAATACGACAGAACTACGAAGTAATTAAGCTATGTTACCTAAGCCGCGAACACTCAAAACTTATAGCCAATATTGAAAATCAATGTCGGCTCAGTCGTTTTTTCTTCAATCTCTATACCTGATAAGAAAGTGGATTCGTCCCTATGGTATACACCTAGACCAGTGCCTATTTCAAAACCTGAGTTATGAAACCCCGTCAAATGATAGTTATAAGTTAATGCAACATAATCGGTGTCATCACGAAGAATACCCAATAACCTACCGAAATTAACACCCATAGTATGACGTGAGTTATCAGAAATTTGATATTGTGCGCCAGCAGACGCCCCAAAAAACCAATTGCTACAAAATATTTGCTTTCATCTAAGCGAATAGCCAATTGCTGACCACCTATCCCGCCATATTGCGTACCCACCCCAGTTGAAAGTTCAATTGCAGCAGAGTGCGTAAAAAATGACATGAATAATAACTTAAACAATAATACCGCTTTATACATCTTTACTCATCCAAACTTGCCTATAGCATTTATTATTAATTTAAATAGGCTTGTAAAAGCGCAGAACTTTAAATGGGGGTTGTTAATAATGCAATAAAATAAAATATTATAAACCTTTACGAATTCATTTAGATTCAATTCAAATTTGTCTAACCTTCATTAAGCTGATACTTTAGGATGTGTTTTATTGCTTAATCAGATTTCAAGGATGTCACACTATGAAGGCTCATAGAACAGAGCGATTTTTAAAGCTGTTTTTACCTCTTTTACTAGCTAAATACCTTGCCAGATCTCCAAAACTCCTTATTGGTCTATCACTATTTTTTATTTTACTTATCGTGTTTATTGTCAAAATAGCCACATTTGCAATTTACTCTTTTCTATTTGGTGGGCTCTTATTTATCGGCTGGCAAAGCTGGAATGCAACAAAACGGCTTTTTAGAAAACAAAAAAAGTCATAATCGACTCATATTCGTCACCTCGCGCAGTGGCGAGGTAACTAGGGCTATTACTGTACCAGCTGGTAACTATTACCCAGCTCATCTTGCAGTACATACGCTACACCGTTAACAGCCGTGACGTTCAGTGGTTCAGTCAGTATACGACTTGAATAGTGCCAGCCTTCAGGCAAGTTTAGTCGCTCTCCTAAATTCGTTAAATCATCCATTTGCAATGACGCATCCAAAATGCGGCTGAACGATTGCATTACATAAACTTGCCCAGTGTTATCGGTAATTTCATATACCCGTCTACCTTGATAAAAATGCCAAGTATTACTTCTAGCTACCTTACCAGCAACATATTGCGCTTGCTCACCACCTGCAGCGCTTATATCAGCGGTGGTTAGCAGGCGCATTTTGATGTCGCCAAATTGACGAAATTCAGTATCTGCATCCAGTGTAATTGTGTCACCACCTCGGCTTTCGTCCACCACAAAAAAACGCGGACCATTTGGTATTGCACTCAGCGCATCGTATTGCAGTGCAACTTCATCAAAATCAATGGCATCCCACTGTGCTTGACGGCACATATCAACCCCTGGGGTGCCCCACACTTGCGCAACGACTTTGCCGTTTTGCTGATAAGGCAATAAAATTTCACAGTAGCGCATATTGTAGCTTGGCCCACCTGTGACAAGCGGCTCTTGCACTTTGGTCGATTGCATAAACGCTAAAAAATGCAGCGCCAAGTCTTCCCCCACATCATCCTGAATAAAATGCCCTGCAGGAAAACGGCGATGGTCAGCGCCAGCAGCCCCCGGAACATGGTTAACCCATTTTTGTTGGTTAGATTCGCTCCCAAGCCCCGTATCGTATTCACCAGCGTTAAACATAAATGGATTATGATAAGCGCCTAATGTTTGCCACGCAGGTAACGTTTGCATCTCAATACCTGATAGCATGGACGGAAATGCGCGAATTGCCGCTTTGTATTGCACATTTGGATACGGCGCGTTGTACGCTGTGACTTCAGCATCGCTTAACTCAATTGCTGAGAGCTTTTGAACCACATCACCCGCCAATAACTCAGGTACACTGGCTGCATAATTGATCCACTGCTGAAACCCTTCAACACGATCTCGCGAGCGAGAATCAAAAAACGTACTGGCATCTGCAGTGATTGATTCATCAATCTCAAAGCTGGGCAACTGATAAGGGTTACTGCCTGTTGGGATAATTGGCATATCGCCATTTGCGACCACAATTCTGGCAAAGCGCTCAGACATATTACCCGCTATTCTCAGCCCGATAAGGCTGCCCCAGTCTTGGACAAACAAATTGATATCTGTGAGCTGTAACTGATCTATAAATGCCTTAGTCCAAGTCACATGATGCTCATATCGATGTACTGCCGTATTTAATGGTTTGTCCGACTTACCCATCCCCATATTATCTAAAGCAATCACTCGATAACCTGCATCCGCTAAGATAGGGATCATTTTACGATATAGATATGACCAACTCGGCTGACCATGAAGCATCAGTACAACTTCCCCATCTTTTGGCCCCTCGTCAACATAATGTAGTCTCAGTCCTTCTAGCTCTATATAGTTAGCTGAAAAGTCATAGTCGGGTAAGCCATCAAAACAGGTATCTGGTGTTCTAATAAACTCCACGCCTTTGGCTGTAGTCAACGTATTAATCTCTGCCTCTAAACACGCTTCACTTAATGGGCCTGTGACAGGTCTCGTCTCAACGGGTGTTTGAGCGGCGGTTTCTTCAATTGTGATAACTTCATCATCGTTATCACTGCATGCCACTAATAAGCCACTTAACAAGCACACCCCAAATACTTTTTGCAAAGCCGCCGCAGAGTGTTTCAACTTAAACTGTTTTTCTCGAATGCTATAAATCATGTTTGTTTTTCCTTATGCCTTTGCAGACAATTGCTTGTCGTGTTAGGCATAGGAATATCACCGTAAAAAGCTGTCGCGTAGCCAGTTGTGTGCAGATGGTGTAAAAGTCTGTATCAATGGTGTTTTCGCGGCATATCATCAAAACGAGTTTGCTTGTACCATGCAAATATATCGAGAACTGCTGGAATACTAAGTGAATAAATTCGATATGCCACCGAGCCAAATTGGGCTGTATAACAAAAGAAAAACACAAGCTTGGATATTTTTACTCATTTGGCCTTGGTTCAATATCTTGCTGCTGTCGTGTGTACTACTTGCCCTTGATGCCTTCACACCGCACTTATTTGCACAGGCCACATTCAAGGTTTGGAGCGGGTTTTGCGCAGGTTATCTTTTATTTAATATCTTAGAACCTGTTTTAGCGCGGCTGTTTACTGTAAATCTGCGCCATAATGTTTGGCTATTTAGACCGTTTTTCATCATTGTATTCTATGCGCTGATTGGCCCTATTGTGAACTTGCCCATCAACAGCGCTGCTGCCCCTCAAGTGACTTTTTTACCTATTGTCATTATGTTACTTGAAACCTTGGTTTACATTGCGGTGATGCTCATGTTTAAACAGCAAACTTATCACTTTCAGTCTCAGCTACAGACACAAAAAGCAGAACTACAGATACTGAAAATGCAATCTAACCCGCATTTTTTGTTTAATACTCTGAACCTCATTGCCAGCGAAGTAACACATCACCCACAAAAAGCCAAAGCGCTAATTTACGATTTGAGTGATCTATTGCGAGAAGCCATGCAGCAGGCCAAACAGCAATTTATTCCCCTTGAACAAGAGCTAAAACTGGCTGAGTTGTATCTAGCTTTGCAGCAAAAACGCTTTGCCGATAGGCTTACCTTTGATATTGATTGCCACAACGAGTTGGAACAACTGCTTGTCCCCTCTTTACTTTTGTTGCCGATTGTCGAAAACGCGGTGAAATATGGCATTGCGCCCTACGCTAAGGCGGGCCACATCAGTATCATTATTGAAAAAAAGCACTCAAACCTACAGATTGAAGTGCAAGATACCGGCGCTCAATTTGATGACAGCCAAGTTGCACAAGGTGAAGGGCTGCGCATCACAACTGAAACCCTCAAATTACACTATCAAGGCCAAGCCACATTTGCGTTACAATCCAGTCATGAAGGCACCAGTGCGTTTATTCAAATACCAGCATTACATTGAGCAACTATGAATACAAAAACCGTGATCCTTGTCGACGACGAGCCCGCTGCAAGACAAAATTTAAAGGATGTGATAGAGGGTTTTGATGACCTCACAATTATTGGCGAAGCCTCAGATGGTAAATCGGCCATAGCGCAAATCATGATTAAACGCCCTGATATCGTCTTTCTGGATATTGAAATGCCTGAATTAAATGGCTTTGATGTTGCCAAAGCGACCCAAGAAATAAACTATCAGCTGATTTTTATGACCGCATACGAACACTATGCCCTTAAAGCCTTTGATACCAAGGCCATTGACTATTTAGTCAAACCTGCAAGGCCTGAGCTCATCATAAGAAGTATCAATAAAATGCTTAATCAACATGCACACTATCAGGCACATATATCCACAGAACGCCTTATCCTCAGCGATCATGCTGAGCAAAAAATCATTGAATTTAACCATATCAATTATATTGAAAGCATTGGCCGCTATCGTCGAGTGCATTTAACTCAATCGGGTAAACACATACACAACACAGAGACCATCATCTCAGAAAAAACCCTAGATGGGTTTGAGGCAAAACTACCAGACTCGCAATTTTATCGACTACACCGAAGTTACATCATCAATGCCACACGGCTCGTAGAACTTAAATATCAAGCGCGCAAACATTTCGTTCGACTTGCAGGCACAGATGAAGACATTCCGGTTTCACGGGGTTTTGTCAGCACATTAAAAGCCCGTATCGCACACCATGACTGACAAGTTAAATTAAAAACGAGGTTTATCGACTTTGCCCAATCGCTGACACCAATATCTGACTACCTGGTAACCAACTATGCATGATAGACAGCACCTGCCCTTTTGCTGTTTGTACCTTATACACACCGGACATCACGTTCTGTTCAAACTCCAGTTCCTGCGGACCATACTGGGTAACCACTCCTTTGTTATAAAAACTAATTTTATTATTTTTTATAACAAAATGTGCGTTGTAGTACTTTAAGCATTTTATGTTCATAAACACAGTAAATACGAGATACGAGTAAAAAAGTGCCTTAAGTGCTTCAGTAAAGGTAAGCTTAAGATCACTCAAGTTCCCCATATACAAAGCGGTGGCGAGTAAAATAGAGATAATGCACAGTGCACTCAAATGCAAAACTTTAAACCAACCTGGTGTATCTATCTTAATCTCATCATTTAGCATCTGCACAGCTCTCCCATATTTATTACTTTGAATGACAACCATCCAATTAACGTAATAAACAACCATACAGTTGCATAATTCACAATAGAAACCTTTATTATGAGAAGAGCTTTAACTTTGAATATCTTATATTTTTATTGATAATCATAGATATAAATTCAAAACTACCAATTTAAACGATTCGATTTAAATGCAAACGAGTGTAAACAAAAATAAAGTTAACCTACACTAATAGCGAAGGCACTCCTTTGCTGACCTTATTAATAAAGATATGTGGCTCGTACTTAGCGAATAACGATTTACTAATTCATAGAATTACATTATGCAATACCCTCATTTCTCAACATCTCATTCAGCTGTGATGTGTGGAATTCTTTACTCAAAAATAGAGCATATTTACTTCACTATTGATACTTACCCCCCTAAATTTTTTATAAATACTTTTATAAAGTGCTAATTTAAAAGGGCTTTTGTTAAGTTTTGGTTGCAAATAAGAGTATCAGCTGATAATTTACGACAATCGATTAAGGAGGAGGTACAAGGGTGTGGTGGTGAGTAGCACAAGAAGGATCAAGACAGAAAACTTTAGAGCGTATGTCCAACGCTCAATGCGGCAGCTGCGCAAAGAAAGAAAATGGACACAAGAACAATTAGGGAAAAAGCTCGGTGTAGACCAAGCATCAATTAGTAACTATGAGTCTGGCAAAACTGATATGACATGCACTCAACTGTTTGAGCTATTTCTCATATTTGGTAAGGATTTGAGTGGAGTATTCGAATTTAAATCTTCAACAGTTACTAGTAGACAACAAGAAAAGGAGTAACCAAAATCATGTATGAAATTTATTCACTGGTAGATCATGGACAATTAGCTTTTGTAGCCCTAGGTCTCCTACTTAGTTGGAAATCAGCTTCAGCACGATGGTTTATAATTTCATATGCCGTAGTAATAATATTTAATCTAGCTTCTTACCCTATAAGCTCACAATGGAACACTCATTACTATCTTTTTCAAGCGGGCGTAAATGTTGTATTTATGTTACCAATAGTTTATCGTAGGAATTTAGCATTATATATCTATGAAAAAACCAACATAGACTTTTACAAGCAAGTGCATGATAAGCAAATACTTTCCTCTCAAGAATGTATGATTGCTCTCGTATTTATATTAGCTATACTTGTTAATTTAGTCACTTGGTGTGAAGTAATGGCTTATAAGTATTCCTATATTAGTAATGCTTACTTTAAGTTGCATTTTAGAGACAATATTGTTTTATGTGTTCAACTGGTATTGTGCACATGTTTGTTATCTTATGCACGAAAAGCTGAATCAAGAGAACTAGGAACTGAAGAAGCTAATTCATAATTACGTTGGCATAATCATTTAGGGAAAACGTGTTGCTTAAAGTTGAGAAAGTCATCTTTTAAAACTGCATGACTAGCTTGAAAATTATAAAAGCTAAAAGTTTTGAATTTAAATAAATGACTATCAAATAAGGATGCAAAAGAATGAAGATCTTAACTAAAAAACACTCGAAAGAAGTTATCGGAGGTAACTCTCGATCTCCAGATTTGCCTCAGACACAGACTGTTTCTTTTCCTTCAAACACTGAGGTAAGCTCTATAGATAATAGTTTTTCAACCACACAATTAAAAAATTAGGTCTAGGTTAAATAATGAGGCTTTGTATATAAAAACCAGTTATAAATTTTTAAGCGAGTTTATATAAAATAGTTATTTTCCATCAAGAAATATAAAATATTTAATATTTCTTGACTCTTTAATAAAATACAAACCAACTTGATTTTATAATAAAAACCATTGATAAAGCATTTGATACATCAAAACATATTTAATAACTAAACCATAACAAAGATACAGGCTTCGCTTTGTGCCTTCTTTTTATTATACGCACTAAAAGCAAAATAGAGGGAATTAAACTATGAAAAAACTAAACATTAACACATTAAAGTATATTTATGGAGGAGTCAATCCTCGTTCACCTGACTTACCGGAAAGAAAGCAACAATTAGAATTATTAAGTAGCTAATATTTCGGCTATAAAAATAATATATATTAATAAACGTTTATAAATAAATGAAAGGATTTAAGATCGATGAAAGAGCTTAATAAAAAACTCTGTAAAAATATTTTCGCCGGAAACTCTCGTTCACCTAAGGGACCTGGCCGCCCCGCATCAATTCTAAAAGAAATCTTGAAACGAAAGTAATAATATAATAATTACATCTGAAGGTGCACCTTTAAGGCACCTTCAAAGATGAAAGTATACATATGAAGCTTACCAAAATTGATATCCCTACTGATAATAACCAACAATCCATTGTCAGCATTTATATCAAATCCAAATAACCTCAGGGGAGGTTCATGAAAAATCGTTTGCTATTTAACATTTGTACAAGATAACTCTCGCTCCTAATGACCTTTAATGGCTTTGCACGTAAGGCTTTTTTAGATATGTGTCTTTTCTCAATAAATTTAGCGTTATATGCCTTATACCAGAGAATGCATCTGCGAAGCGTCATCCACCTCCCTTTATCGTTACAACTAACAACCAAAGAAAGCCACTCTCTACGCACCCAGTGCACTAATAAAGTAATTTAATGATGAAAATGTTAAGCCTTAAAGCATTATAACTTATCTATAAAGGAGTTAATTTGAACTCTCGTAGAACTCCGCCTAGAGCACAAGCAATTGAGCTGTCCGACGCAAAACAATGCAAATATTCACAGAAACAAGTCTAAGCAGTAGCTTTCTCTTAAAGAGTAAGCCACCACAGATGTGCTTACTCTTATGAATATTCACATATTTCATATACATATAAAACTCTTCTGACGAACTCGACACACCTAACCGCCTAAGCAATAAAGCGCTATTCGCCCCCGTAATTTACACCTTATAATTTAAATTCTGCTTTTTTCCCTGTGCCAATCAGCTGCTGTTTTGGTTGCACTAAACTGGTATAAACTCGGCCAAGCGACTTAGGCAGTACCAAAGAGACTGCACTTAATTGCTTATGGGGTGATACGCAGCCAAGTCTGAAATAAGCGCGGCTGTGATGCCCTTTGTGAAGTTGAGTAAGCTGTGCTGGAAATTGATTCAGCTGACAGCTCAGTAATGCACCATTGGCCTGTACTTTTGTATGTGTAAGTACAAGTTCCTTTAGCTGTTTACGCTTTACTTGCTCTGTTTGCCCAGCTTGCAATACCAACTCTGTATCTCCAAGCAACCACGCCTCATTATTATGTAATAAATTCAGCCAATGACTAAAGTCAGTATTGACGAACACATCGATTTGACCGCTTCGTACCGTTATCGTTGCGGTGGTTTATTTCAGTGCATGTGCTTGAGCTATGGCACTTGTGCACAACATCACAGTATAAATAGTAAAAGATAAAAAGTGCTTCAAAAGGTTCATCGGCAGTATGTCCCAGTTTGAATAGCACCATTATTAGAAATCGCTTTCATTTCAAATTCATAACAATTTTCTTTGTCTTTACTGGGTGAGTAAGTGACATAATAATTCTCACCTTGATAGTCATAACGCATGCTTCGCTTACCATCGGCATCTACAGTGTGCGTCAAGTTTTGAACATCCCCCGCAGGCGGTCTCAGATCGGCGCGATCTGCCCCACCACTCAATGGCGCAACGCGTGGTAAATCACGAGTGTCCACTTCACCCACTAAGCACTGAAACACATAAGGTGGCGCAGTCGATAAATGATATCGATAGCCAAACGTGTCATCAGCAATGCCATTACACAGCTCTAAATCTCCTTGCGAGATAGCGCTGCCATCTGGGTTGTTAAAACCATAGAGCGGATAACCATCATATCCCCAACCGATAATGGTATCGTCGTTGAGCGTCTCCATCGCATCCATCATGCACGTAGGTGCAGCGTGATAGTGGTAATCATCTCCTCTACCCGCATGGCCACCGCAATTATCTAGTTGCCCAAGGGCAACCGTATCGACACTTGAGTCGTAATTAAACAAATCGAGCTCACCCGCAGCAGAATAGTCATAAATGGGCACCCCATTTATTGCCACACCGAGCGCAGCATCTACTGTTGTGGGGCTAGCCGCAGGTTGCGACTCCAGTTTAATTGGCGCGGCATAACCAACCGCAGGGACAGGGATCTGTTCATTGGTCGCCTTTATACCGTTCATCAAGTCATGACTTGGGTAAGTATCCGAGGTGATATAGGCGTAACTATCATCACAGGTTACAACAACGTCACTTTCCGAAGACATTGCCACTGATTGGCGAATGAGTTCACAACGTGTGAGTTCTGTTTGCACATCACCGCTGAGCGTGTATTTGAAATCTAGCGTGGCACTGAGTTCCCCGTCGGTATAGCTTATTTGCTGAGTATATACGCCTGCTGCTTGCTCAGAGGTATCAATAGATTGCGGTGTAAAAGTCAGGCTTTCACCGTTACTATCACTGCAAGATAAATAACTACTGACAAGCAAGCTTGACTGAGATAAAGACACTTTCGGCAGGCTGCTTTGAATGCAGCTCGGTGCTTGGTTTGTGATTTGATATAACAACGCCACTTGCGTTTGCCCACCTTGGCCATCGGAGATGGTAATGGTTTGAGTATACGCTCCGGATTCAACCCCATCACTTTGAATTGTACTTGGCTCATAGCTCAGTGTATCGCCATCCGCATCGCTGCATTGCAATGAATCACTGACTGCAACAGCATCGCTGCCTCGTGGTATATCAATCGAATTGGCGGTGCATTGTGGTGCTGCGTTTTCAGTCGAATTAGTTGGTGTTGATGTATTATCCGCACTGCTCCCACCGCCGCAACTACTCAATGATAAAAATAACAGGGTTATACTGCTTAATTGAAATGCCGACATTGCCATTGTGTGCCCTTTTTTATAATAAACCCCCAAAACACATGGAATTTTTTATTCAGGTTATACAAAATAACCCGACAACACTATTGCAAATTCAACAAGTAATCAAAAAGCACATAACCCTAAGCTGATCATGTGGCAAAAAGCATTCAAAAACCCTGCATAATGTACGTATTTTTTATCACTTCTCATCTCATCCGAACAGTAAAAAATACGATGGCATAGGTGCTTAATTAGCTTAAAACCCAACCTATACTCCAAGACAGAGACATGGTAAACATGACTGCCCACGAAACTTGTCTTAGCACCATTTTAGTTGCAAAGCGCCACTGCATTTCCCGAATAATGGTGAGCAACGATACAATACAAGGCAACATCACCCCCGCCAAATACACGGCACATAACAATTGAACGTCTGTGATTTCAGCGATTTTTAGCCCTTGTGTACTACTATCAATCAACCCAATCGCCAAACCATCTTTACGAATGGCGCCCAAGATCACCGCAATAGCTGCGCCCTCAGGTAAATTCACCACACTCATCAATGGTGCTATCACGCCAATTAAAGCATCGAAAAAGCCAAGCCACGCTAAAAAACCAGCCGCTAAACAGATCCCCACAAAAAGCGGAAATGCCGTCATAAAAAAGGACTTAAGCACATCGGTCATTTCATTGAATGCAAAACGCCAATTAGGCGGTTGTAAGAACCCCCGATTAAGTAAGTTATGAGAGGCAGCCGCTTTTCGCTGCGCAGTAGAGGTTGTCGCAATCAAATAAATACAAGTTGTAACGGCCAAAATAATCAAATATGGCAAGGTTAAATAGGGCTTACCCGCAGCGGAGAACACCGCAACAGTGGCGGGCAATTGATATGAGCAAGCAGAGCCAAACGATATCGCCGATACACAGCTGCCACGAGTGCAGCAAGAACAATTACGAGTTTGAATTATCGCAGGTACATTGCAGCCAAATCCCATGATCACACGCACCAAGTCACGACCACTTAATCCGAGTTTGTGCATAACTGGGTCTAAACGATAAGACAATCTATCTATGAGCCCTGTGGTTTTATACAAAGAGATAATAATCGAAAAAATAACCACCGTTGGCAATGCGTACAAGATTAAAAACGGCAACATAGACACCAAGCCATAATCACCCACCAGCATATGATTAAAGGGCTCAGGCAAATGAGAGAGCTTTGATTTAATTAAGTCGACCGGCTGCTCAATCGTTGGATACAGCCAATCGGCAAATGTATTTGCATTGGTCACGGCCAACCAAGCGGGCAGCACCAATAATAAAAAAGATAAGAGCGGGGCAAGTCCTGTTTTTTCGAAAAACAATAACTTGGGCTGTACTGACCAATTGGCTGACAACTTCGGCGCACTTTTTGGAAAACGAGATGGACGCGCTAACGCCTGCTCTATTTCTATAAGTTGCGCATCTGAAATATGGCGGTTATCAACTGTCACCCAAGCCAAATTAGTGCTTTCTCGAAGTCTCGCCAGCTCCTCCTGAACGCCTACCTTGTCTTTTACCAAATCCCAATAAGTTAAGATAACAATACCTGTTTGGCCTTTCGCCAAATGCCACAGGTCAGATAAGTCACTTTTTAAATCAGACGCCTTTAGCGTCAAAATAATATGCTCACTGGTTTTTAATCGGCTCAAGACTTGAGAGGTCACAACACTATCCATACTGGTTTGTATGCCAGGCGTGTCTGTGATTGTTTGGCCATTCCAAGTGTACTCTTTACAAAATAAAGAACTGCCTTGAAAGTTGCTTTTACCTGACTTTTTACCTATCAAGTTTTCCGTGAACGCAGTTTTACCCACGCTCTCTTTGCCAATCAACAACCAATTATTTTTTTGCTTTTGCTCTGGGTAAAAAGTCTGTACATCAATAAACTGCGTCATTAGCAGAAGCACTCCTGCTGCTTGCAACAGTCCATATCCTCAAGCACCATACCCGCTTGGCGGTAATGCTTCATCACTGACATATCAAGCTCTAGCTCTGAACCAATGACTCTACATGGCGCAGCAAAACGGCCTCTAAACTTATAGATAAAACAAAGCAGAGTTGGGTCATGGTAAAGTCTCGGCCCTGCTAAGAATAAATTTCTGCGTTTAGTGGACTCATCAAATGCACTGACCCACGGGTAACCGTTATCTTGGTAGACAAACAAATCAGACACAGGTCCAAGGTCCATCTCAAAGCCAGTGCAATTAATCGGTGGAAATGGCGTACGCACCTCGTTGCCATCAGTAGATTGCACAACATACTCATTGCCTTCTTTGTACACTGAGCTGACTTCAAACTCGCCATCAAAATCAATGTCTTTATTGTCTGCAATCGACTTCATGCGCTCCATAGTATATGGAGATAAAACTTGACTGGGATCATAGGTATCGGCCTCATTGGGCTTGCAATCGAGCAGCGTGACTTTATTTGCTGATTTTGCCAAATTAAACGTGGCATCTACACCGCTCTCATAGCCGCCAATGACCACATAATGGCCTTGTTCTAATGATTGCCAATCACGGATATGGGTATTGTGCTGACAGAGCTCTGCACCACTAAACGCATTCATACTGGGTGATTGAAACTCGCCTCCTGCCCATATTAAAAATTTGCATTGGATCTCAGAGTCGCTCGTCTGCAAATAAAACCCGTCATTTGGCCCTATCGATGATACTTCAAGTAGCTCAGTTTGTGTCTTGACTGGGATTTTGTAATGGTTAACCACCATATTTAAATACTTTGCATACTCTTTGCCGCTCAGATGTTCTTTACCCGCATTAAAAGCCGGTGAAGTATCTGGGGTGATGGCGTTTAAGTCTGTTTGGTGATAGCCATTACAAGGAAAGGAAGGGGTAATAAAGCGCATGCTTTCTGGCCATCTTAAAAAGCTCTCCCCCACTTCGCCTCGCTCAAGCACAATGAGTTCTTCATCTTCAATGCCCATTTGCTTTAATAAAGCTGCACACCCGAGTCCTGCAGGGCCTGCGCCAACGATTACGACTTCCGTTTTGATCATGTGAGGTTCACCTATCTCGTTAAAACTTAAATTTGATACGATATAACACATCAATATACACAAATGTAAATGAGAATTCATTGCATTTATGGATTAATCTTGCTGGTCGTACCCTTAAACATAAAAGCCTGTAGCAATTCCAATGGTGAAATCACCAAAATATGTTATAACATAACAAATAAGTAAAAATAGTGGTATATCAATTATGACCTCCGCACTTGAAGAAAAAATTATTAATGCGCCTGAATCAGACTATATGAATGACGAGCAATTGGCATTTTTTAAAGACCTACTCATTGAGTTACACGACACAACCAGAGCACGAATAAAAGAAGCCAAAGAGGAAATGCTCAACCAGCCAGATTTGCCTGACTTTAACGATAGAGCCTCTTGGGAAGAGCAATGTGAACTCCTTATGCGCATTGTAGATAGAGAGCAAAAATTACTGCCTAAGATTCAACTTTCTCTTGAGCGTATTCGTTTAGGCACCTATGGATATTGCCTCGAAACTGGCGAACCTATTGGGGTCCAACGACTGATGGCAAGACCGACCGCAGAATACTGCATTGACGTCAAAGCATGCCAAGAAATGAAGGAGCATTTAATCCGATCTTGATTGACACACTCATCCAACTATCCAACTATCCAACTATCCAAGTAACAATAAGGTAGCAAGTTATGTTACAAACACCGTCAAAATTACCTGTTACAGTACTTTCCGGCTTTCTTGGTGCGGGAAAAACCACCCTATTAAACCACATACTCAATAACCGAGATGGGCTGAAAATTGCGGTTATTGTGAATGATATGAGCGAAATTAACATCGACGCCGCCACCGTTAAAAATGAAATCGGCGTCAATCGTGCAGAAGAAAAACTCGTCGAAATGAGTAATGGCTGTATCTGCTGCACCCTACGAGAAGATTTACTCGAAGAAATCACCCAACTCGCCAAAGAAGGTAAGTACGACTACCTCGTTATTGAATCCACCGGCATATCAGAGCCACTTCCAGTAGCTGAAACCTTCACATTTACCGATGAAAATGGCCAAAGCTTATCAAATGTCGCTACATTAGATACCATGGTCACCGTTGTCGACGCCCTTAACTTTTTAAAAGACTACGGCCAAGCACAGTATTTACAAGATGTTGGGGAAAGCTTAGGTGAAGATGACCATCGCAATGTCGCCGACTTATTAGTCGACCAAATCGAGTTTGCAGATGTGATTGTTATCAGTAAGACCGACCTTGTTACTGAGACAGAGCTGCGCCGTTTACAGAGCATTTTAAGTACGCTTAATACCGAAGCCTTACAAATACCTGTATTAAACGGCCAAGTGCCGCTCAAACAGATCCTTGCTACAGGAAAGTTCAGTTTTGAAAAAGCCCAGCTGGCTCCGGGCTGGTTAAAAGAGCTCCGTGGTGAGCATGTGCCGGAAACGGAAGAGTTTGGTATCAGCAGTTTTGTATATGCCGCACGCAAGCCTTTTCACCCGCAACGATTTTATGATTTTTTACACAGTAAAGACAAAAAAGGTAAACTCATACGCTCCAAAGGCTTCTTTTGGCTTGCATCACGCCCTCAGTTTGCAGGTAGTTGGAATCAAGCTGGCGGTATGGCCCAATATGGCGTCGCTGGCCTTTTTTGGAAAGCCGTTCCCCAAGAGCAGTGGCCAACAGACCCTGAATACATTGATGCGATACAAGATATGTGGGAAGAACCCTATGGGGACATGCGTCAAGAGTTGGTGTTTATCGGCCAAAAGCTCGATAAACAAGCGATTATCGATGCACTGAATGACTGCCTGTTAAGCGAGGAAGAAATGGCACTTGGTATGCAGCTTTGGAGCACGCTACCTGATCCATTCCCAGAGTGGGAAACAAGATAGACGTAGAATTAACGAGGCAGCCCTACTCAAAACGCTGCCTCAATTTTACCTTATCAGCCTATCAAAGCTCAGCCTCTAACACTGCAAGTGCACGCTTTTCCGCTTCGTCGACGACACCGTCAGCCTCGATAACTTTAATGACAAGCTCTTTAACAAATTTACGCATTGGCTCGTCAACAATGTGATGCATCCTGTGCTGAATAAAGGACTCAATGTCATTTTGCTTCACAGCTAAAATCGATTTACTCATGCTATCTTCAAAATAGTCTTCTAACGCTATTGTCGAATTCCACTGCAGCTGATTAGCCCACTCATAGACAACCTGCCTTTCGCTATCGTCTATTTTCCCGTCGACACCAATAAATAATAAAGCAAGGTCTAATAATGATTCTTTCTGCAATTGGTCAATGCAGATCCCTGTATCAAAATGACTTAATAGTTGCTCAAATTTCATTATTTCTCCTTACGAATTGATAAGTTACATTCGCTGAATTAGCAATATTACATTTGCTCTTTTACAAACATAACCTACTTATATACGTCTATCAAAGCAATTTAGAACAAATCAGATAAATTGTATTGTTATTGGGACAGATAAGTTTATACAATACTCGCAATAATGAATACACAATAAAAATCAACAATAAAGACAACAAAACATTGCTCTTATAGAGTAAGTTATAAGTCATGGAAATTAATATGCTCAGAAAAATCCAAGGGATTTTACTTCTCACTTCCATAACAACTCCATTCGTCAGTTATGCAATAGACAAGCAGCCACCAAGTCAAAAATCACTTCAAAAACTCTTACCAATACAAACCGCAGAGGTCACACCACGTATTGTAGGAGGAGAAGAGGCTATTCCTCATTCGTATCCATTCATGGGAGGCCTTCAACTAAATGGCTCGCATTGGTGCGGTCTGTCATTTATCGGTGATAACAAGGTACTGACTGCATCACATTGTGTAGACAGTCACCCTGCTAATGAATTTACGGTTATATTTGAGGGGCATGATTTATCAGACCCGACTCAATGGCAAACTTATCAAGTAACTCACATTATGATGCACGAACAATATGGAGTCGGACATCATTATAATAATGATATTGCGGTATTAGAGCTTGATCGTAACGTTGAAAATATCGAACCAATTAAGATTGCAAACCAAGAACTTAGAGATAGCCTTATCGCAGGTGATTCACTAAAAGTAATGGGGTGGGGTCGATTAAGTTCAGAGGGCGACTCAACTGAAAAGCTAAGAGAGGTGGATGTTCCATATGTTCCGAACGAAATATGTAACGATGTAAATCACTATAATGGCTCTATTACAGACACCATGATGTGTGCTGGCTTGAATGAAGGTGGTAAAGATTCGTGTCAAGGTGATAGCGGCGGGCCCCTTGTTATACAGAATAATGGTGAATGGGTTCAAGTAGGTGTTGTCAGTTGGGGAGATGGTTGTGCGCTACCCAATAAACCAGGGGTTTATGCGGATGTTGCCCCATTCCTACTGTGGACGTATGTTAATGCTTTTGATTTTGGATTTGATAAGCTATTACCAAATAACTACATCCCAGCTCAGTCTTCGGCAACAATCACGGGCTCATTTAAAAACACATTAAATGAACCCGTAAATATATCAAGACTTGAGCTTATCACTGCATCTTCTGTTGACCCAAGCGTTGAACTAATAGAGCAAAATTGTGACGCATCTACACTTGCTCCCAAACAAGAGTGCACATTTACAATACAAACCTATGATGACTATCAATATGGCCAGTACAATATTACTGCCAATGTTGAACAACCTTTTCAAACTGATATCTCTAATCAATCAACGTTCCGTAAAGTCTCCGGTTTTTCTGAGGATATCAATGAATATTTAGCCACTTCAGAGAATATTATTTGGACTACCGGTGGTGACCAAAAGTGGTATATTGGTGAGCTTGATTCAGGAAAAAAAGCCCTGTTTAGTGGTGATATCACGGATCAAACCGAAGACAACACTCTAAAGCAAGCTGAGCAGAAATCATACTTACTCATTCAGATTGAGAAAGAACCAGACATTAGTGCAATCAAATTCGACTACTTGTTATCAAGTGAACAAGATTATGACTTTGTCTACATAACTCATAATGATGAGAGGTTGCTTTTTGATAGTGGTACAAACAACGAACCAATTAATGTAGAAGTCACTCTTAAAGACGGGCTCAATCAAATCCTAATCGAGTACCATAAAGATTTTAGTGTATCAGTTGGCACTGACAACGTTTCGATCCAGAATTTCACTACCATATTTGCAAATAAAGCCCCAACGGCAATCGTCACTCAGTCTGAGTTAGACATACGAAGCGAGTTAGAGTTTGTAATGGATGCTAATCAGTCATCAGACGCAGATGGTGATAACGTTACCTATCAATGGATAGATATAAGCAACCCAGAATCTATACTAGGTACAGACGCGAGTATCACTCTAACGGCAGAAAAAGTGTCCGTAGACACGACAAAAACTTACCAAGTCATAGTAACTGATGAATTTGAAGCAACAGATACCGCGCTTGTCACCGTCAACATCCTAGCAAACCAAGTCCCCATTATTGAGTTTAAGGAAACAACTATTGATGTCAGGAGTGAATTAGAGTTTGTCCTTGATGCAAGCGCCACAATTGACCCAGAGAAGGATGCGCTAACCTATACTTGGTTTAAGCTTGAGGCAGGATATGAAACCATTGGCGACAGCCCTATGTTGCAGATCAAAGCTGACAAAGTGCTTGAAGACACAACTATTACGTATCAGCTAACTGTAAGCGACATTTTCGGGGCTGAAACGACTGAACAGGTCACAGTAAACATCGCCAAGAATAATGCACCAGAATTCACTCTAGAAAACGAAACCCAAAGTGTCTCTATTGGCGAAGAAGTAGTGGTGACTGCAACAGCCAATGACCCTGATGGCGATGAACTCACTTACGCTTGGTCTCAAACTTCAGGTTCAGATGCCACATTATCTGATAATAGCAGTGAACTAAAATTTACGGCACCATCTGTTACTCAAGATGAAACTCTCACCTTTACATTGACTGTGACAGACTCATTTGGCCTGTCCCACTCTCAAGAAATAAGCGTTAATGTAAAAGCACCAGTAGCTCCTCCACCAAAAGTAAACAAAACCGACGAAGATGGCGGCTCATTTGGCTCATTTAGCTTGATATTAATCGCACTTATTGCTGGATTCAGAAGGTTCACCTCTAGATAAACTGTAAATGCCTCCAAAAATACTTCTGGAGGCATTATTAATTTTAATAATTGAATAAAGTCAGTTTCAAGTAAATTTCGTATTAAAAATAATGACTAGCAATCAATTTAATACATTTTGAAAAGCTCGCTTAATTATTTTAATAAGTAAAAAAAGGAAATAGGATGTTCAAAAATTACCTGCGCGTTATGATCCTCACAACTATAACTTTACCTGTAGTTGGACAAAGTGCAGAGAAAAACCAACCCCTTACAAAAACAAAGATAACAACCCCTCCACCATCATATTACGACATGTCGCCACGTATCGTTGGTGGAGAAGAATCAACGCCGTTTTCCTACCCATTTATTGGTAGTCTGCAGAGAAACGGTCGTCACTGGTGCGGCGTCTCATTTATTGGTGACAATAAAGCGCTTACTGCTGCTCACTGTGTAGACGACGGTGCTGTATCAGAATACCAAGTCAAATTTGAAGGACATGACTTAAGCAATGAAACTCAGTGGCAAACTTATCAAGTTACACGCATCATCTCACATGAGCAATATGACTATTCCTTTTGGAATAACAACGATATTGCTGTTCTAGAGCTGGACCGTCCAGTTGAGAATATTACTCCAATCCAGCTTGCAGACCATAACGTAAAGAGTGAACTCAATGATGGAGATACTTTAAAAGTCATAGGCTGGGGACGCTTGGGGCTTGGCGGCGAGTCACCCGAAAAGCTTCAAGAGGTAGATCTTCAATATGTACCCAATGATATCTGTAATGATATAGACCATCACAATGGTAGTATTTCAGACACTATGATGTGTACTGGTGTCCCTGAAGGTGATAAAAGCCCTTGTCATGGCGATAGTGGAGGACCGCTTATGGTTGATCGTAATGGTAAGTGGGTACAAGTTGGTGTAGTCAGCTGGGGAGTGGGATGTGGTGCGCCAAACAGACCTGGCGTATTTGCTGACGTCTCTTCTCTGTTACTATGGACCCATATCAATGCATTTGACTTTGGTTTTGGTCCTATCTCTCAGCAGCAACAGCTCTATATAAATGATAGCTCATCAGAGACTATATTTACCCCTTTCAAAAACACCCTGCAATCACCACTCTTTTTATCTAATGTTACACTTACTGAATCACCCGACTCGCTAAATAATACACCAGAAAACGTTTCAATTGTGCGCCAAGACTGTGCTAATACGACACTGGATGCAAAGCAACAATGCGACATTGCTATTCAAATACAAGACCATAAACAGTATGGTAATTATAATATAGATGTCGAAGTCGGTAATTCAGATAGCAGCACACAAACTATATCAGGTAATTTTAACTACTATAAAACTTCTAAGTTTGATGAAAATATCAATGAACACCTTGCATCATCAGAAAGCATTCAATGGATAACTGGTGGTGATGCAAAGTGGTATACTGGTACTACTGATGACAATATTAATGCCTTGTTCAGCGGTGATATCAACGACAGTGAACAAACGTTCGTCGTCGCCAAATTAAATAACCAACGTATTAGTGAGTTCAACTTCGATTATCTTCTCTCGAGCGAGTCATGTTGTGACCATATTACCGTTTTTCACAATGGCAAGCAGCTTACATTAGATAGCTATAATGACGAAACCTTCAGAAATATTAGTATCACATTAACTGAAGAGCAAAACGAAATTGCAATTCATTATACTAAGGATTTATCAGTCTCCAGCGGCACAGATAATATTACTATAAAAAATATCACCACAACTTTTATAAACTCTGAACCTACGGCTATAGTCGAAAATACAAAAATTAAAGTACGTAGTGAGCTTGATTTTACTTTAGATGCGAGCCTGTCATTTGATAAAAATGGTGATGAACTAGCATATCAGTGGATAGATTTAGCAAAGCCTGAAGAAGTCATTTCAACGAGTGCACTTGTTTCATTAACAGCAGATAAAGTAGACAGCGATACGATTAAAACTTACCAAGTTACAGTGAGAGATGAATATGATGCAATATCAACAGCACAAGTAACGGTAAATACTATCGCAAACCAGGTGCCAATTATTGAACTTGCGCAAGATACAATCCATGTTAGAAGTGAAATGGAGCTCACACTAGATGCAAGCGCATCGGTAGACCCAGAATCAGACGCACTAACTTTCTCATGGGTCAAACTTGCTAATCAAGATGTTGTCGTCGGCGATGAAAGTGTCACCATAGTCAAAGCAGACAAAGTAACTCAAGATTCAACAGTGATCTATCAACTGACAGTGACAGATAGTTTCGGAGCAAGTTCAAGTGCACAAGTTAACGCCATTATCGCTAAGAACAACGCTCCTCAAGTGAGCATTGTGAGCGAGGCACAAAATGTATCCGCTGGTGAAAAAGTGCTAATTACATCAATAGCTTCTGACCTTGAAGGAGATGAGTTAACATATACTTGGACACAAACAGCAGGCAAGGAAGTAACACTACCTGAAAATACTGATCAGCTTAGTTTTACTGCTCCAGAAGTAACTAAAGATGAAACCTTAACATTTGTCCTGACGGTAAAAGACGCTTTTGGTTTATCTCATTCACAAGAGGTAAGCATTACTGTGAAAGCGCCAGTTGTGCAAGAAAGCTCAGCTGAACCAGTTAAAATTGAGGCTGAGAAAAGCAGTGGTTCACTGGGCTCGTTTAGCTTATTAATGATAGCTTTGATCACGGTAATTAGAAGAGTGACCGCTAAAAAAGCGCTATAAAAGACTAAGCCCCAAAGCCTTCAATTCAATTTTGAAGGCTTTTCTACCTGTTATTCCAGAAGCCACATTTAACCTCACTTGCCTAAAAAATACCATTCAAACTGCTAAACCAGCTTTAATGGAATGAAAATATTTTATATTAAGAAAGATAAAAATAAACAATTTAATTTTTATTACCTTTAAAATTACTCTCATACCTAATTTTGTCCACAATTAAATCAACCCAAACAAGGCAATACCTATACTCTAACGAATTAACATATACCAACAAAGGATGTAGTAACATGCTCGATAAGATGAAAGGATTACTTCTTCTCGTAACAGTAATATTGGTACCCATTGGCCAAGCAAAGGAAATATCAAAATCAGCCGCGCAACTTCCAATTAGTTATAAATTTAACAACGCCATAACCCCTTACATTATAGGAGGTCAGGAAACACAGCCCTTTGCATATCCATTCATGGGAAGTTTGCAAGAAGATGGTGAGCATAAATGTGGTGTGTCATTTATCGGGGAAAATAGAGTACTTACAGCGGCTCATTGCATAGACTCTGCGTACTACGTATTTGATACTTACATAGACAGTCTGCAAGTTAAGTTTGAGGGTCATGACCTCAAGGAAGACTCACAATGGACAACATATCAAGTGACACAAATTGTAACACATGATCATTATGACTGGGCATATGCCGATTCAACCAATGCCGACAAGAGTTATGATATTGCAATTTTAGAGCTAGATAGGCCCGTTGAAAATATAAAGCCAATTAAGTTAGCAGATATGCAAATCAGGGAAAGCCTTACATCCAGTGATACCCTAAGAACAATGGGATGGGGAAAAATCGATGATGGCACCAAAGCGCATAAACTAAGAGAAGTCGATCTACAGTATGTGCCAAACGTGCTTTGTAAAAAATTTGAGTATTATGATAAATCGGTCACTGACTTAATGATGTGTGCGGGCGCGATTAATACAAATGAAAGTACTTGTAATGGCGACAGTGGCGGGCCACTCATCGTCAAACGAGACAACGAATGGATACAAGTAGGTATCGTAAATTTTGGCATCGCTTGCGGTAAAAATGGTCACCCCACAGTGTTTGCGGATATAGGTACTCTCTCCGGATGGCTGTTTGGTAAAAACTTAGAATTTGGCTTTAAAAATAAAACCCACAATGCCTTTGTTACTCGTAATTCACCCACATTAATAACTGGCGAATTTAAAAATACACTTGAATTCCCTATTACTATCTCACAAATTGCAATTTCTCAAGAGCCAATTCACTTCTACTTTGACCCCAATCCTTATGGAATTGAGCTAAAGCAGCAAAACTGCGAAGGCTTGACGCTTGCCCCCAAGCAAGAATGTCAATTTACAGTACTTGTTCCTGAAGAATATGAACTAGGTCATTACAAACTTGATGCCAACATTACAGCCCCCATCATAACTGCATATTCGCAAACGTTAAATTTTTACAAGACTGACGAAATCACTGAAAACGTCAACCAACACTTATCAACACCATCAAGTACGAAATGGTATTCTGGAGGCAACACAAAATGGGCTCTCACAAAAACTGATAAAGGTGAACATGTACTTATCAGCAGTGATAAGACCGATGTTCAAAGTCAAAATAGTTCACAACTAGGATATCTCACCATCGAAATAGATGACATACATATCAGTGCGCTGAGCTTTGATTACCTTAATACAGGTGATACAGCTGTGGATTATTTAGAAGTTTATCACAATGGTAAATTACTTCGTCGTGATCGTGGACAGCAAGAAGTTGGTAAAAATGTGCATCTTGAACTCAATAAGGGACAAAATCAGATCACCGTTTTATTTTATAACAGCTCCGTTGAGCTTGCCAGCAATGTCATCCTTTACAACGTAAAAACCATATTTACTAACCAAGCGCCCATCGCTTCGGTGAAGCTAAATAATATTGAGGTACGTAGTGAACTTGACTTCACACTTGATGCCAGTCCATCCCAAGACGCAGATGAAGACGCATTAACATATCAATGGGTAGACATTCATAACTCTGAACAGGTTATCAGCGAAGAAAGTATCATCCTGCTCAAAGCCCCAAAAGTGACGACTAATACCCTCAAAACGTATCTAGTCACTGTGAAAGATGAGTTCGACGCAACTTCTTCAGCCCAAGTAAATGTTAATGTTACTGCAAATAATGCACCTAATGTTGCATTGTCTAGTGACAAACATACAGTCAATGTTGGCGAGGAAGTCTTGATCACATCAGTGTTCAGTGACCCAGATAATGACTCCTTAACTTTAACATGGACACAGACATCCGGCACACAAGTTGGCTTGCCAGAAGAGGCTGAACAAATTAAATTCACAGCCCCTTCTGTTACGCAAAATGAAAGATTAACGTTTACATTATCCGCCACAGATCAATTTGAGTTATCAAGTGCGGCTTCAATCGATATTTTAGTTAACGCTCCTTTGGACACAGAGGCTTCAAGACCGGCACCTTCAACACCTCAAAATGAGGCAACAAACAGCGGGTCATTTTGGCTCTTGCATTTTTTTGCACTGCTAATGTTGGCTGCTTTACGCCATTCTCGGAATTAATATTCTTTTTATAGAAAAAGAGCCTGTACTTTTATCAGGCTTCTTTTATTCAGTATTTATCAATTAATGATGTATGAGAACAATATATAACAATATTTAGCAATACTTTTTTAAATAAAAGTCATATTATTTTAGTGTATTTATTCTTAGTTCGTACCTTATATTGCTTAGTTTTAATAGTTCAAAATAGGATTTAACATGAGTGTTAAGATGAAAGGATTGCTTCTTCTCGTGACTGTTATGACACCAGTCATTGTCAATGCAATTCAAGATATTCCCCAAGCATCAAATTCGCGTGCTGTAAATTTATCACCAACGCCAGAGCAAATTACCCCCTATATAGTTGGCGGCGGTGAAACCACGCCTTTTAGCTACCCATTCATTGGCAGCCTGCAAATAGATGGCCGTCACCAATGCGGAGTTTCTTTTATCGGAGAGAACCGAGTGCTTACCGCAGCCCACTGCATCACATCTGGCTCATTTAGTGATTTTATGGTCAAATTTGAAGGGCATGATCTTACCGATGATTCGCAATGGCAAACGTACCGAGTACATGAAGTCCTTTGGCATGACGAATATGACTGGGGGTATCGAGAAGATAACGACATGGCAATTTTAAAACTTGATAGACCTGTTGAAAATATCACCCCGATAACATTAGCGGATAAAGAGGTTAAAGAAAGCCTTACTCCCGGCGAAACCCTTAAAGTAATGGGATGGGGACGACTCAGCCATGGTGGAGATGCCCCTAAAAAACTGCATGAAGTTGATCTTCAATATGTACCCTGGGACGTTTGTAACGATAAAGACCATCACGATGGCGGTATCACAGAGTCAATGATGTGTGCAGGGGTCCCTGATGGAGATAAAAGTCCTTGCCATGGGGATAGCGGTGGCCCCCTAGTCGTTAAAAGAGATGGCGAATGGATTCAAGTTGGGATAGTCAGCTGGGGAATTGCTTGCGGTGCGCCAAACAGGCCGGGAGTTTTTGCTGATGTAGCGGCCCTTTCAATGTGGCGGCTAGGTAAAACTTTAGAATTCGGATTTGATGAAAAATCACGTAACGCATTCAAGGAAAATCAACCTTCTTCTACCTTTACTGGCACATTTAGAAACACTTTAAGCTACCCTATTAATATTACCAACTTTGCGATTGCGAACTATCCTGACTACCCAAATTTGAATTTATCAAATGCTGAATTAGTTGAGCAAACATGTGCTAACTCAACCTTAGGATCTGAGCAAGAGTGTCAATTTACCGTACTAACCAAGGATCAGCATGCTTATGGCAGCTATCTTATGGAAGTTGAGATGGACTCACCCTCTGACGTATATTTCACTGAGTTTTTAACTTACTACAAAACATCCGAACCCGACTCTGACTTTAATCAACACCTCTCAACACCAACCAGTATTGGTTGGTCAACCGGAGGCGATGCAAACTGGTATACAGAGGCTACCGCATCTGGAGAACCTATTTTAGTTAGTGGTGATATTACAGATCAAACAGATGATCCTAATCTAGATGAATTTGAACAAAAATCATACGTGATGGCTGTAATTGATGATGTGCACATTGATGCTGTCAGTTTTGACTACCTTATCTCAAGTGAATTTTATGGGGACCATGTCACGGTATTTCATAATAACAAGGAGATCCTCAAAGACAGCGGCTTAAAAGAAAACCTGCAAAGCGTCAACATCGATCTGGATGACGGTGTTAATCAAATCGCTGTCATTTACACTAAAGATTCCGAGTATTCTGCTGGAGAAGACAAGGTAACAATTCATAATTTTAATACAACTTTTACCAACCAAGTACCCACAGCTGAAGTTGCACAAAGCCAAATCGATATTCGAAGTGAGTTAGAGTTCACACTAGATGCCAGTGATTCATCTGACCCTGAAGACGACAAGCTCACTTTTACATGGATTGACTTAAACACACCTCAGGATATTCTTGGCCAAGAAAAGACAATCACACTGACAGCCGACAAAGTCACAAAAGACACCAAAAAAGTCTATCAAGTGACCGTAACCGATGAATATGAGGCCTCAAGCGTCGCTTTAGTGACGGTCAACATTGCAAAAAACAATGCGCCTATCATCACTTTATCAAGTAACACGCTCGAGGTAACCCAAGGTGAAAAAATACTCATCGTCTCAGAATTCTCTGATCCCGAGGGGGACAATTTAACCTACCAATGGTCGCAAACTTCAGGTACAAAAATCACATTGCCACAAAATACGCAAAACTTGGAGTTTACAGCGCCCAACGTAACCAAAAGTGAAACTCTCTCACTTTCGCTCACAGTAACCGATGAATTTGGTCTTTCAAGCTCAGAGCAAATAGATATCAAAGTCAGTGCACCGCAAGTACCAGAGAGTCAACCCACACCACCGGAAGTCATAGAAAGTAAACCCACTCCACCGGAAAATGACAACAGTAGCGGAGGCTCACTCGGTTTCTTAAACTTATGCTTATTCGCTATATTGCTCATGCAAAGGCGTAAACAGGCTAAAATAGAACTCTGAACCATTCCCATTAAATAGCCTTCATAATATCACTGAAGGCTGTTTAACGTTCAATAATTGGAACAAGCAGCACACGCTACTTTGACTCGCTTCCAAAAATAAAAAGTGTGTTAATAAGCAGTTTACTCTCACCTAATTAGATTTATATCTCGCTGAACTATCCTTTTTTTAATTAGCTAACGCCGTCCTAATTCATTTTTAAAATGAAAGTATCGATTTAAAAATGCTTTGCATTTTGCGATAACGCAAAAACAAAATATAAAAAACCAATAAAATTCAACGCTTTATTTTTGGCACCCAGATTGCAATCAGTTAAAACAGCAAAATTGCATCTTGGAGAAGTTTATGAAATACAAACTATTGAGCTTGTGCCTTTTGTCTGCGGGCGTCAACGCAGCACCTTTCGATACTTGCCCTTCTAAGGCATTTTTAGTGCAAGGAAACACCGCCGCCATTTATGGCGTTAACTTAGTTTCCGGTGCGTATACAGAATTTGCGCCCAACGTGGGCACCAATAACAAGCTTAACGGGTTTGGTTTTAACCTCCATGACCGTTATCTTTATGGATGGGATTACAGCCGCAAAGATATTGGTCGCGTCGGTAACGACTACACATTAGAGCCTCTAACCACAGTTGGTTTTCCAGACACCAACTTTTACGTCGGCGACGTGGCGATTCACGAGAACGCTTATTATGTCTACAGAAAAGGGAGTTCTTATGGCTTGTATCGCGTATCCCTTGACGAATCAAGCAATGATTATTTGCAAGCAACGCGTGTTATTAATGGTGGCGACCTTAACTTAAATATTTTCGATATGGCATTCGCACCTAACGGCGAAGCTGGTATGGCATATAGTGTTGATAGCAATGGTAATTTACACCGCATCAATGCAACAACTGGCGCCAGCACTGTTCTTGGCAACGTAGGCCAATCAGGCACCTTTGGCGCCGTCTATTTCGATATAGATAACAACTTCTACATTAGTCGTAATCAAGACGGTCATATCTATCAAGTAAATATTGATGATCCTGCTGATACCCAGCTTTTCGCATATGGCCCAAGCTCTGGCTCTAACGACGGCGCACGCTGTGCTACCGCCCCTATTATCGATGAAAGTGAAGATCCAACAATGGACTATGGCGATGCGCCAGAGAGTTACGGTACCTCTTTAGCCGAAAACGGTGCCCGTCATGTCGCAGGTGACCTTTACTTCGGCGATGGTGTCAGTGCAGAGCATTTGCCAAAAGCGCAAGATGATGACGATGGCGTTAGTTTCGTCACAAGCATAGAAACCGGCTACGATGCCCTCATCTCTTTTACATTGTCTACCAACGGCTATGTCAACGCATGGGTAGACTGGAATCAAGATGGTGAATTTCAATCTTCCGAGCGCATTATTAGCGAGTTGTCAGGTGTAGCAGGCGAAAACCGCGTGTTAATTCCTGTGCCTGTAGATGCTTTAGAAGGTAATACATGGGCCCGCTTTAGAGTGTCTAACAACCAAGATATCGCGCCAACAGGGGGCGTAGACAATGGCGAAGTGGAAGATATTGCGGTCTCCGTTGTTGAAACTAGTTTAATCGAGTCATCAACCGCTTGGCAAACCGCTGCATTTGAAGATTTATGGCCACAAAAAGGTGATTATGACTTCAACGATGTGCTAGTGAGATACAGAGCAACAACTGGCCAAGTCGGTAACCAAATCGTGCGATATAAAGTAGAAGGCGCTTTAGTTGCCGTCGGTGCAGGCTATCGCAATGCATTCGCGCTGCGCTTTAAAGACATAGCCCTAAATCATGTCAACCAGGCACAAGTTAAGTTAACTATTGATGGTGTTGAGACGCAAGCCAGTCCCCTAGAACCAAATAGAAACGAAGCGATTGCCGTAATATTTAAAGACACAAGAGAAATGGTGCCTGCACTGGAAGGATGTAAATTCTTTAGAACAGAAGAAGACTGTATTGATAGACAACGAGCACCTGTTCCGTTTGAGCTTATTCTCCCGCTATCAACCACCTACAGTGTTAATGTAGCAACATTAGACAAGTTAGACCCATTCATTTTTGCAGTGACTGGTTACGACCATGGCCCATATGTTGACAGCAATAATGGTCGTGGCTGGGAAGTACACTTAAAAAACCAAGCACCAACAGAAGCATTTGATCCTAGCTACCTTGACCAAGGAGATGACACGTCGTCAACAAATGGATACTTCCAAACGAACACGGGGTTACCATGGGCAATGATCATCAATACAGATTGGCAGCACCCTAAAGAAAAAACAGATATGTCAATCGCATATCCGCAATTTGCAGAGTTCGCATCATCAGCAGGCCAAAACAACGTGACATGGTTTGAAAATCCTGTCGCAAATTACCAATATACTATCAGCAGTGCATCACAGAACTAGGAGAGTACCATGAACAAGTTAATTATCACCCTAATGACATTAGTACTTTCAGCATGTGGCGGCGGTTCTGGTGGTTCAGAAAGTCAAAGTAATACAAATGCAGTAACTTCAAGCAGCAGTACTGCGCCAGCGACAACAAGCACTAGCACAACAAATACAGGCGAAACAACCGCAGCACAACCTCAAGGAGAAGGTATGGATAGTATGGATGTTGATGTGGCATTTGATTTCAAAAGCAACGTGGCAGTCGAAGTGACCTTAAGCGAAAATGTAGTCAGTGAACGCGCTTTCATCAACATCTGTAAACAAGGTGAAAGTATCACAAACGCTGATAACTGCTTCTTAAGAGCACCGTTGGACAGCAATGGTTTTACAACACAAATACAGTTGCCGCATGCAGATCAGAAGCTCAAAGCCGAGATATGGTTCTACAGCACATCAAAAGAGCCTTTGGTTTACAACTGGGAAGTAGATGCCAGTCAACAAACACAAACCTGGGTAATCAACTAACTTCAATTTGATTAGGAGGCATGACAATAATGCCTCCTACATTTACTTCTGTAAAGCCTTCCCCAAAAGATAACCAAGCAACATCACAGGCCTTTCAGCCTATATTCAAATCAGGCGACTAATCGCCTTAAACATTGAATACATAGCGACTGGCTTACCGATATGATCGGCGAACCCCAAAGCTCTGTAATGTGCTATATCTTGGGGCATTACGTTAGCGGTTAGCGCTATTATGGGTACATTTGAGTTTACTTTATGAATTAGCGCAAAGGCTTCCAACCCATCCATTTCGGGCATTTGAATATCCATCAGCACAATATCATAGTGCGCTTTTTCAAATGCCTGCACAGCCAACCAACCATTTTCAACCAAATCGACTTGCGCCCCTGTTTTTTCCAACATCTTTTCAATGACGAGTTGATTTACTTTATTGTCTTCAGCAATTAACACTTTAATGCTTGAGAAATCAGGCAGCGTATCTTTGTCAGGCTTTGTGCCTACCTTAGCAGGATCAGCTTGTGCCAAGGGCAAAGTCACCGCGATTTGTGTGCCTTTTCCTTCCTCGCTAGTGATATCTATCTCACCTTTCATCAAATTGACGAGGCTTGAGGTGATCGCCAAGCCCAGTCCCGTTCCACCATATTTTCGAGTTGTAGATGAGTCTGCTTGCTTAAAGCGGTTGAAAATAGACTTTTGCGTCTCTTGATTCATACCTATACCCGTATCTATCACCACAATAGATAACCCGTTACGCCCTTGATACTTCAGCGTTTTCACTTTAATTTGAATACCACCAGCATGAGTAAACTTGACAGCATTGGACACCAAATTAAGTAAAATTTGCCGAACCCGTACTGAGTCGCCTAACCAGATTGGGTGACAGCTCTTCTCAATGTCTGTTTCAACAGTGATCGACTTTTCTTGCGTTACACTTTTTAAATCCGCGACTACTGACTCGACGGTTTCTAATATCGAAAAAGGCGCCACTTCTAACTCTAACTTATGTGCCTCTATTTTCGAAAAATCTAATATATCGTTAATAACGGTCAGTAAAGACTTTGCTGAATACATAGCCTTTGAAACTAGGTGCTTAGACTCTTTATCGAGGTTATCTTGCTCTAGCAACTGCAATGTCCCCAAAATGCCATTCATTGGCGTTCGGATCTCATGACTCATATTAGCTAAAAACTCACTTTTAGCACGAGACCCCTGTTCTGCCTTATTTTTTGCTTCTATTAATGCTTGATTTTGCTTACGTATTTTATCGCGAGAACGTTTTAATTGGCCTGAGTACTTTCGATTAAAAAAACCCACGTTACAACAATATAAATAAATACTTGAAGCCGCTACAACTTGAGTTATAAGCGGTGACTGCTCAACAAAATCAAACCCCAATAAAAACCCACCTGATATGCCACCGACTATTAAACTGGCGCTACAGCTGTAAAACCGCTTGATCCCACCTAATATTAAACTATTGAGAGAGTTGACAATTAACAGCGCAAACACCACCCAAACCTGAAAGCCCACCGCGGCAAACCAAGTGCCATAAAACAACGCATCAAGGTGCAAATTGGTATACTCTGCGGCTTTTTCATCGGATACTAGTCGACTATGAAAACGGGCTAAGTGAGGCCAGATCAGGCAATTTAAAATGATAAAAACAATATAAGTTGGTGTTAGACTGGCATACAGCGCCCCCACTAACATCACCGCCATAAGCACGCCACCGATTACTCGAGGTGCATAATTTTGCTTTGCCAACGAAGGCTTGTGTTCGGCAGTTTTTCTTTTTGTTTGAGCAGACGTCATGTCAAAGGCTTCTGTCTAAGCGCAGCTTATCCTTTAATTTTATACACTAAATCACGCACTATTATCTATTTTTTAACTTAATTTGTTAAAAAGTTTCTTTGAAAAGCACCTCATAGCTGCCTCACGCCTATGAGAGCCCTCTTTTAGGTAGGTTCAAAATAACATAGATAAGGCATGTAACGTCATGACAATAGCCAAACTCAGCGCGACCCTCACTCCGAGCCTTAAAATGTGGCTTTTTGATCTAGTTCTTGCTCATACAAACCAAATCATAAGAGAGTAAAGCAGAATTTCGCTTAAATACTTAGTCGATAACACACTGATTGATAGATCAGTTTGCCAAAACTCCGGAGATAAGCTTGAGAAAAGCCAAGACCAACTCAACTGATAAAGGGCGCTTATTGGTATAAAGCATAACATCACTACTTTCCATAACGGGTAAACGTTTGGTTTGTTCTCTTCAAGACTCATCTTGCCTTTACTCAAGCTTGTATAAACCTCTTACTGAGTAAGGGTAAAACACGTGTTTTACCCTTATATTTATCATTTAATGTCTTTAACCAATTTATAGCTTGGTATATGCGGCTTGATCACCATGGATAAGGTGTGTTGGCACTAGCTTAATTTTGTTAGCATTTTCCCGTAAAGTAAAATAATGTTCTGTACATTCATAGGAGTAAGCATTGTTCTCTCGCGGTATAATCAGACGCTTTTCCTCTCCCTCATGTTGGGAATAAAGACGATTGTTTTCAAACGTAATAGAAAGGGTTTGGGAATCAATGGAGCGATAATCGCCCACCAATTTTTCAGCAAATGAGGTTATTTTGTCTTGGTCTTTAATCGGCTTCGGAGACAGCCCAAGCGCAATGGCAACCATATCAAGTAAGGCAAGACCCGGAAAGTACTTATCCTGATTACTCATACCGGTGGCGACCAAGTCGTGTTCAGGCAAATACACATGCCAAGTAAAAAAGCCAGGCACCATACCAGCATGGTTGTAACTTATCTCTCCCCCTAACTTATAGACATTCAGCCCCAAACCATAATTTGCAGTTGAGTTGTCATTGAGTCGCACTTTTTGGGTCATCAAGTTCAAGCTTTTTTCACTGACAACTTGCCCAGACATCAACGCTTTATTCCATACCTTCATATCTTGTAAAGTAGATGCAATAGCGCCCGATGCGTGGATCCAGCTACGATCCACTTTCCATGCCCTGTCTTTTGATTTTGCTGCTTTAATGTGCTTTTTAGGTGCATCAAAGTTGGTCGTATATCCAACCACGTCATTCACACGTATCCCTTGTGTGACAACAAATGTATTGTCCATCCCCAAGGGCTTAAAAAATGTATCTTGCATATACTGGTTATAAGGCATACCAGTGGATACCTCTATTGCTTTGCCTAACAGGATATAGCCTAAATTAGAATAGATATGTGTATCGCCCGAGTTAAAACTCAGCGGCAGCCTCGTAATGATCTTTATCACTTTATCTAGTGATGCATAGTTTCCCCAGACACTGTTCACAACAGGGTCGCCTAAGTAATCGGATAGGCCAGACGTGTGGGTTAATAAGCTAAAAAGCGTTAAATCTCTATATTTAGGATTAATCTCAGGGATAAACTTCCCTATCGGGTCTTGCAAAGACAGGAGGTTACTTTCAGCTAACTTTAAAATGGCAGCGGCCGTGAACATTTTTGTCACAGATCCTATCTGCATCACATCATCTATCTTAAGCGGTCTTTTTGTCTTAAGGTCTGCCAAACCAGCCGCACCGCTGTATATGACCTCATCGGATTGCACCAACTGGACAATCAACCCCGGTTCATCAGCAGCACTGTGACACTGTAAAACTGCATCAAAGTCTTTGTCATCTGCATGACTCGTAAATGCACATAGCCCTAAACAAATACTTATTGCACTCTTTTTCATCTTAATTCATATCCTTTGGGTCTTGTTATTGTTTTGACCGAGTTATAACGTGCAAAAATGAAAGAAAGGGTGAAAATTTATTTGTAACCTACTTTGACCTACAAAACAAAGTAACGATATTGGCACAAGACCGCGTTACCTTGCCTTTAAGCGACTTAGCTCTAACTGCCTCATTGGCATAGCGTCAATGTCTCGATATATGGTGTTTTCATTCAAGTTTTCAAATCTATAACTTGCTTTTATCGTGCCATCCAAGCCAATTAAATGAGCGGTACTTTCAGGCATGTCATCGCAAAGTTGAAACTCCAAAGGACTCAATTGCATATGATCTGTATTGAGTTCAAAAACACCGAAATATGAGTTTGCAAAGATCCGTAACCGCCGTTTATCTAACTCCTGCTGATTGAATTTCGCAGCCAAACGAGTCAGATTGCGCTCTTGCAGAGCACACATAACAAGTACTCTACTTTGCCACCGCAATTGCTCTAATGTATATGTATCAGCCCAAGCGGGATAAACCATGCCAAGCTTGATAGCGACCACCAGATGAAATACTGTTTTATTTAAAAGCATACTTCCTCCCAAAACGATTTAATACGTCTTGATTACATAGTAAGCTCATCAATGCGGTTATTTTATGATCTAATTTTCTCTGTATTGGTATAACTATAATTAAAAAATAATGGGATAAGCAGTGTCATGGTAAGACTCTTGTATTTATTATTGCTGATTGTCTCTGCAGGTGTATTTTCTCAAAATACAGCGACAGGGCCGCATATTGAAGTGGCACTGGTGTCAGAGCATAATCAAGTACGTGTTGGTGATACTCAGTGGCTAGGGGTTTTACTGAACCCTGATAAGGATTGGCATACCTACTGGCTAAACCCCGGTGATTCAGGTGAGGCGCCCACCATACAGTGGCACAGTGATGCAGACATTGAATTTGGAGATATTCACTGGCCGCTTCCAAAGCCCATTCAAGTCGCTCACCTAGTTAACTATGGCTACGAAGGTGCGACCTTGCTCATGGTCCCTATCAACCTCAGGCAAGCAACTAAAGAGCGCATCTCTATTAGCGCCAATCTGTCTTGGCTGGTCTGTAATGAAGACTGCATCCCCGGCTGGGCAACATTAACGATAGATTTGCCTGTCGCTGACACGATAACGCCATCAGAACACGCAAACCTATTTGAGCAAACGCGATTAACTTTACCAGAAAAGCACGGAGACACCGCACAGTTTGAACTTACAAGCACGCACCTAGGTTTACAGACCACCTTGCCTTATCAATCTGACTGGCACGTATTTCCTTTTAGAGGAGATGTGATTGCTCATAATGCAGATCAGGCTTGGGCACATCAAGCAAACAGCGCACAAGTGGTCATATCCTTATCAGACTACTTTTCGACCCCAAGCGAACCACTCAACTTTTTAATCAGCGATGGTAAAAATGGCTTTTACGTTGAGGCCATCCCAAATGATACAAGTAGCGCGGGTAACAATTCCCCGTCACAATCCCTTTGGTTAATGCTGCTATTCGCGTTTATCGGTGGACTCATTCTTAACATTATGCCCTGTGTACTGCCCATTCTGTCTATGAAAGCGCTGTCTTTCGCACAGTCACAAAAGGCAAATCACTGGGGATACCCTATCGGTGTTTTAGTCAGCTTTTGGTTATTTTCGAGCATCATACTGGTATTAAAAGAGGCTGGGAGCGCTGTTGGCTGGGGCTTTCATCTGCAAGAGCCATTGCTCATTGCTGGGCTGGCGTTTTTATTCACCTTGATTGCCATGATGTTGTGGGATTTACTCCCAAAAGGCATCAATCTGGCAGGCGTGGGGCAATCGTTAACGGGCGAAAGTACCTTTACTCAGCAATTTTTCACTGGAGTACTGGCTGTCATTGTCGCCTCTCCCTGCACCGCGCCATTTATGGCTACAGCGCTCGGTGTAGCCATGATAAGCCCAATGTTAGATACCCTCGCTATTTTTACCGCACTCGCTGTCGGGTTTGCACTGCCTATGACGCTACTTTCGCTGTCTACTCGTTTTGCTAACTTGCTCCCAAAACCCGGGCCTTGGATGCAAACATTTAAGCATTTTCTCGGCTTTCCCATGCTGGCTACTGTTGTTTGGCTTGCTTGGGTATTTCTGTCTCAGACCAGCAGTTTTGGTCAGCTGTGGTTGTTATCAGGACTATTAGGGTTTACATTTTTTATTTGGTTGTCCGCAAAAGTTAATCGGGTCTATTGTGTTATGAGTCTATTGCTTGCAATGACGTTTGCAACGTTTTGCAGTGTCAAAGGCACGCAAGCAACCAAAGTAATTAGCGAGCAAAAAAACAATCACTTTAGTGCACAAAAACTCACCGAACTACGTAATAACAATCACGTGGTGTTGGTGAATATGACCGCAGATTGGTGCATTACTTGTAAAGTAAACGAGCAAGTGGCTTTGAACAATGCTGACCTACAAGCCTTATTTAAAGACAGCAAAGTCGACTATTTAGTGGGTGATTGGACCAACAAAAACCAAGCAATTTACGAGTATCTAGAACAATATCAACGCTCTGGTGTGCCTTTATACGTTGTGTATGCAGGTAACCACAGTAAGCAAGTTTTACCTCAGGTTTTGACACCTGACATTGTAATTAATGCTATTCAACAAGCAAAGAAGGAGATTAATCATGCAACGTCTAACTAAATGGCTCATGCTGTCTATGCTATTTGCACCATTGCTCAGTATCGCTGCAGCGAAAGTAGACACAAGCGCCCCTGATTTTAAGCTACAGGACTCATTTGGCAAAACCGTTAGCCTGTCTGACTTTAAGGGCAAGTATGTGGTACTTGAATGGACAAATCACCTGTGCCCATATGTCGTGAAACACTATGGTAGTAACAACATGCAATCTTTGCAGCGTCAATACACACAAAAGGACGTCGTGTGGCTTTCCATTATTTCCTCAGCAGAGGGAAAGCAAGGGCATGTTAGCGCACAAAAAGCCAATGAACTAACCCAAAAGCGCAGTGCAGCGCCGTCACACGTATTGTTTGATGAAGATGGACAAGTCGGGCGATTATATAAAGCAAAAACCACCCCACATATGTACATCATAAACCCACAAGGTAAGTTAAGTTACGCTGGTGCAATCGACAGTATTAAATCAGCCAACCCCGCTGATATCGCAAAAGCAACCAATTATGTCACAGCAGGCTTGAACAACTTGCTGGCGGGTAAGCCTGTTACACAAAAACTAACAAAACCTTATGGCTGCTCGATAAAATACAAAAGCTAACTCAATATAGAATGTCGAGTTGAGTGCCCAACGTATGCGCTAGCTCATTCGAAGCAATCACTCGACTTCTATCTCACCCAAGTTACAAATATACTCATCATCTCCCCACTCCATCACTTGATGCTCATCTAACCCCAATGCGCCTTGGTTTTGCAACGCAATGACTTTAGAGGCAACCAGTTCAAGTTCGTTCACGTCGCAGGGCGCAAACAATTCAGGATGTGCCTCAGCTATTTTTTTCGCATTTTTGGGACAAACCGTATGTAATGGGTGCTCAAATGGTACATAAGGGCCCAGCAACACTTCGACCACCATAGGCTCGTCTTCAGCACCCCAAAAGCAATGTGGCGTAGCATGAGGGAATAAAATCACATCTCCCGGACCTACTTCTTTTTTCGCCATTTTTCCTTTGCATGTTTTCACAATAGCAGTACCAAAACCTTCCAAAACAGATATCAACCGACTACTTAAAGGATGTACATGCACATCACCTTTGGCCGCTGATTTTGGCGGAAACATATCAAATCCAAATGACAAACCATCTGCTTTTTGCATGACAATTTTAGTCAACATGCAATCTATTTTTTCCCATGCAACTGACTCAAACTCATTGTGGTTAGGCAAAACATGTGTGGGCACACGCAAAAAGTGATTGCCCTGCTGCCACTGCGATAGAACAAACTTATCAAGCTCAGCTCTCGTTAAGTCACCTCTATTGGCAAGCAAATCGGTTAAGTTAGCAGGCATATTCATATTCCTTTTTGACACTGTTCAAATTCCAGTTATCCGATAGCTGTGTGGCTGTAGCTGACAACCAAGACAACCTATTTATGGATGGCACTGACCGTAAAAAACTCAAAACGTGTGCAAAGTACACATATTTTTCGCTTTCCGACTGTTCAAATACAATTTAAAGTTAAAAAAATGTAACCAAAACATATGTAATGGTCAAATAAATACCCACAAAAGATATTAAGATTAAATTATACGAGCCCCATATCGCGCCCTCAAAACTGCGTATCAGTTCATGTAAAAGCACTCAACTTGTTAATATTAATAACTTAAATAGCAGATTGGCTTCATCAGATAAGTCGATTCAAGGTGCACAGCTTCTTAGCGTTTATCAATTTTTTAGACACTTGATGACTGTGCTACTTGCACGACACGCAGGCCTCACACCATACTGTATATATAAACAGTATAGGTAACGTATGAAAGTAATCCCCATCAAAGCCCAAGCAGGTATCACTGGGTTTGAATCACCAGCGGCAGAATATAAAGAACTTGGTTTATCGTTAGATCAACTCTTAGTCAATCATCCCAACGCCACGTTTATCGGGCTCGCATCTGGCGACTCTATGCAAGGTGTTGGGATCTTTGATGGTGATTTGTTATTGGTTGATCGCGCTGTTTCTCCTCAGCAAAATGATGTCATTGTTGCAAATTTTAATAATGAATTTGTCTGCAAGCTGCTCGACTTACAAAATAGAGTGCTGCGATCAGCATCCACCCTTTATGCGCCAGTCAAGATCAGTGAATGTGATCAATTCCAACTAGAGGGCGTGGTCACAGGTTCAATACGTATGCATCGCACAAACCCGGGCTTGACCAGATGTATGCGCTAGTCGATGCCACCTCATTTTATGCCTCTGCGGAGAAAGTCTTTGATCCGAGTATTCGCAATAAGCCTGTTGTGGTGTTATCAAATAACGATGGCTGTATTGTGGCAGCTTCGCCTGAGGCTAAGCGTTTAAATATTCCCAAGTTTCAGCCCTACTTTAAACTGAAGTCGGTTTTGGCTGAGCACAATGTCATTATTCGCTCTTCCAATTATGAGCTGTATGCAGATCTGTCAGACAAGATGATGAAGGTGATTAATCAATTCAGTGATAATCATCATATCTATTCTATCGATGAGTCATTTTTAAAATTCGAGGGGTTTGGCGACCTTGTTGACTCTTGGGAACAATACGGACATGTTATCAGGCGCAGTGTGTGGCGCTCCACCAAGCTGCCGGTTGGCGTGGGGTTTGGCCCAACTCCAACACTTGCAAAAGCGGCAAATCACGCCGCTAAAAAATTTAAAAATGCGACGGGGGTTGCGGTAATAGATAATCAACAAAGCCGCAGGAAAATACTGGCGAATTTAAACGTGGAGGATGTCTGGGGCATTGGCAAACGCCTGACCAAACAGCTCAATCAACAAGGCATCTATAGCGCCTTAGACTTAGCCAATCAAAACCCGCGTTTGATGCGAAAACAGTTTAGTGTGGTTTTAGAACGCACAATATCTGAGCTCAATGGCGAAGCTTGCCTGTCTTGGCATGAGATCACACAAAGAAAAAAAGAGATATACAGCACGCGCAGCTTTGGCGAGCGCATCACAGATCCAAAAGCACTCAAAGCCGCACTAGCAACCCACTGTGCCATTGTCAGTAAAAAACTCAGAAAGCAAAATTCATTGGCAAAAAATATTGTGATTTTTGCACATAGCTCACCGTTTGAAGACAGCTATTACAAAAAGTCTTTTATCCAAAAACTCCCGGTCGCTTCGAGTGATGTTAGGGTATTTACCAATGCTGTTAGCGACATTTTTCATCAACTATTCAAATCTGGCGTCAAATATTACAAAGCAGGAGTTGGTGCGATTGAGCTTGAAGACGATACATTTTTACAAACTGACTTATTCAGTCAATCTCAAGATAGCCCAGCTCTGATGAAGTGCCTAGATGAAATCAATACCAGATTTGGCAATCACACAGCACGCACTGGTGCGCAATTGCAATCTAACGCATGGCACATGCGCCGCGCGTTTTTATCACCTTATTACACCACGCGCTGGTCTGATATTCCCTTGATAAAATGCCAATAACACCAATTTACGCACAGTGATCCAATTGAGTCACCTTCCTTTAGGAGAACTTAGCGAAAAAAACATCGCACCAAAACAGCATTTTCTATCCACAGTTTTTGTTAATAGGCTGTGGTTAACTTTTTTTGCTTCTCAAAATTAATCAAAATATATTACGGTGTAATGCAGTGTTCTATGCAACGCTAAGTAAATAAAACAATACCGCTTCCTAATATATAAAATCAATATAACTAAATGAAAAATATAAAGTTTAGCTTTATCACTCACAGACCTACTATCATTATTTATCACAGCCAAGCAATCAAAAATAAAAATAATGGTGAAAATATAGGCTGACACATCACATGTTCCTCCATATTTATGAGCTAAACTTGCATAGATATTAACTGATTGTTTTTTGTTCCAAATTAAATGAGAAAGTATCTTTTTTTAATATTGTTCAGTTGTTGGCATGTCTGTGCAGATAACAATATAAACATTGCGACTGGAGAATACCCACCATTTACTGGTAGCCAATTGGTTGATGATGGCTTCGTCAATCATATCATCCGTCTTGCCTTTGCAACGCAAGGAATGCAAGTGTCTTTCGTTTATTTGCCATGGAAACGTAGCTTTCATGCCGCAAAACTTGGCCAATTTGATATGGCGTCATACTGGGTATGCGAAAGTGAATATCAAACGCACTTTTACTGTAGTGACGAGATATATCAAGGTGAGCTAAAAATGTACTTTAGAAAAGAGACGCCTTTACCAAACTGGGAAACCCTCAAGGACCTACAACCCTACCGGATAGGCGCAACACTGGGTTATGAATATGTTCCTGAGTTCCACAAGGCCATTAAAAATGATGAGTTGGATGTACTCATGGTAAGTAACGATCAGCTCAACCTCAATATGCTCTTAAATAACAGAGTAGATTTAATTTTACTCAATGAAACAGTTATGGAGACACTGTTAAAAGAGCAGTTTTCGACCGAGTACCAGAAACTACTCAAAGCACATCCAAAGCCCTTCCTTAAATATCGTGCGCAAGTTTTATTTCCAAAAGTACTAGAGGGGAGCCCAAAACTGAGACAAACTTTTAATTTAGGGTTACAACAGCTCAAAGAGTCTGGAGAGCTTAGCAAGCAATGGCAACGCATGATCTGAGGTGATTTCTCCAACCTTAACAATAAAAAGAAACAAAAACCCACAAAACAGGGAATAAAATATTCACAAAGAAACGATTAAGTGATAAGTTTCAGTCTCAGCAAATTGGCTGACATTCATAAAGGAGTAATATGATGAAAAACATGAAATTGAAAAAGACCCAACTAAAATCTTTGTCACTTAAAAATAAAGCGCTTTCACACAAAAATACCCCAGCCGTGGGCGGTGGTGCATCAGGCACTATGTGTATTACGCTTTCAGTAGATGACTGCTGTACGATTCCCCCAACAAAAAATTTTTGTTAATAAGTAAGTGAAAATAAAAGAAGTGACAGAGATGTCACTTCTATTGAACAACATTATATAAGCAACAAATTTATCCCTTCAACAGCGGCTCCGTTGTAACTTACTTCTTACCTCATTGAGCTTCGCTTGAGTAAATTCATAAGCTTGCTGTGCTGTTTGATAGGCATCTGGATATTGATTGGGCGTATCCACTTCAGGCACCCAAAACTTACGTCGGGTCAAACGAAGACCCTGATCAAATGCACCCACCGCATTAAAAATCTCCACCGCAATGGGACCATCAAATCGCGACAAAATAGGCGTAAATATGCCTTCCCATGGTAACCAACAATGCACTAAATCCCCCCTATCTGGCGGTGACGCTTGTGCGTAGTGCAAACGGTTTTGATCAGCAAGGTAATTAATTTGCTGTGCAAACACCTCAGGCCCATCACCATCTAATGTCTCTTGTGCACTGTCGAGTACCACCCCCACAGTTGGATCTTCTATGCCATCTAAAAACGTGATCAACTGCGCCAGTTTATTCGGCCCAGGCGTCTCCCAATGGCTAATTGGCTCAATCGCCAGTTTAACGCCTTTAGAAGAGGCATAAGCGCCAAGTTCAACAAAACTTGGCTGTGCAGTTTGATACCGTAGCGCAAGTTCATCTTGTAACTTGTCACTCCATACGGCTTGACCATTTGGCGCATCAAATACAAAACCACCATAGGGGATCACCAAGGGTCCCATCATGATTTCACCACCTAATGCAGCGGTAATATCAATGCGAGATTTTAAGTAAGCAATCCCTGCATCGCGAACAGATTTAATCGCAGAGCTTGGGTCACACGATGTTGTTGCACCGACATTGGTCGCGACTTTGATATGCCCGAACCCCTCATCATCCATACGCTGACGAAATGCCTTATAGGCATTTAGTTCATCCTCGTAAGTGGCAAATGCATAGGCTGTGGTGTCCTCTCTACCGGGATGCAACTCAAAACCGGCGTAACCCATTTCAACCAAACGTCGAATGTGGGTCATCGCTTGGTCCAAAAATACATCATCCTCTATTGAGAAGTTTGACCCAAACATAAAAAAACTAAAATACATCTCCGTATTATGCTGCATGCGATAACTCCTTTATCACTTAAAGGCCTGTGACTTCTTGAAGATACTTACGCGCCATTTGCGCATACAGAAGTGGGGTTGCATTGGCAGGATTTTGTTCAGCCTCTACAATCAACCATCCGGCAAAATTTTTATCTGCCAGCGCCTGTAATATCTCTTTGAAATCTAAGCAGCCAGCAGGATCTCCCGGCACAGTAAACACCCCTTTTAAAATGGCCTCTTTAAATGACAAGTCATTGGCCAAACTGTAATCCATAATGTCTTTGCGGATATTTTTCAGATGAACATGTCTGATCCGCTCACCATAAAGTCGAATAAACTCTAAATTGTCGCCACCTGCAAAAAAGAGGTGCCCCGTGTCCAAACAAAAGTGCACGCAATCAGGATCAGTTAACTCCGCAAATCGCGCGATTTCGTCCATCGTCATCACACCTGTGCCCATATGATGGTGATAACACATTTTCACCCCGTGGCAATTGGCTTTATGGCCAAGCTCATTTAAGCCATCAGCCAGTCTACGAAACTGCTCATCTGTAAACTTAGGTGCATTAGGCACTAAGGCAATCGGTTGCTGATGAGATGAACCGCCAAGTTCAGCCAGTACTAAGTCCCCACTTTGCATCTCTTTCAAAAACTGGATTTCTTGCTCAAAACTTTGAAACGTTTGCTCTTTCATATCGTTTATAGTGAAGTAAGTACTAACCCACGGCTCAGAAATCACTAGCCCGCGCATATCTAACTCACGTTTTAATACCGCTGGATCAGATGGGTATTTATGCCCACGGCTACAGCCTTCAAAGCCAGCCAGAGCCATCTCACTGACAATTTGCTCAAATGGGATCCCGATATCAATATCTAAAAAGTCATCATTGACCCATCCAGTTGGGGTAATACCAAACTTTACAGCGCCTTGTGGAAACATTGTTTGTCTGCTCATGATAAACATCCTGTTGGTGACATAAGTGAAAGTAAATACTTACATTTATTTTGATTGAACACTTTGCTGCTTTACAAACTGCCAGCTATTGTCGAAATGAATTCTAGGTGGCTCGCTCCAAGAACCATAACCCGGACCTTTTGCGCCTGATGGGTTAGCATCAATCGCTTGCCAAAGTAAGCCCTCGGTATACGAAGCAGAACTTACAAAAAACGTTTTATCCTGCCCGCTCTTGCCATAAGCCTCTCGCCAAGTACGTGGTAATTGATACCAAGTGCCGGTGTACCAGAGCTTGATGATATTTCTGGCAACAGGCCCCAGCTTCACATCCCCCATGATCTGTTGTCGTATACCAGTTAAAAACATTTGCTCGTCACAGGCACATTCATATACGGTTTGAAACACGCAAAGTAACTGTTCAACCGTGTCACGGCCAACAATGTCACTAAGTGTTTTATAGTAATGTTCAACTTGGCCTGTACCATGTAGTGCAAACGCATTGAAATCCGTGAGTGCACCTGATAACTCAATAAATTGCTGCTGTTGATTTTGCTGAGTATTCATTACGCCCGCTCCTTATGTACACAAGTCTGCCCTACTTTATCGTTCAATGAATCACGGCTACTGGCGTCAATTTCGAATGTGGGGCCTGCGTGAATATTAGGCTCAATCGAAATTGGGTTACGGATCAGTTGGCTGGCGAACTCTTTCAACCGGAACATGTCGCACACAGCACCCAACAAAAGGTTTTGATGACCACTGAACGCATCATTGATGATGCCTAAAAACTCATGGTAACTATGGTTAAAATCTTTCGCGGCTTTTAATAAAGTTGGGTTTTCTGCAAAATCCGACAGCTTGGGGTTTGTCTTGATCGGATATACCTTACTAAAATCGACTTCGAACTTTGCGCCAGTGGGGTTACTTGGCCTATCACCTTTTTGATAATAACGGCCAAACTGTAACTGCTTGAATCGATAGTAATGAGAGAGCTCCCCCTCACTATCAAACTCTTGGTTCTCTGTATCTTCGCCCAGTTCAGCCTTCCCTTCACCTTGCTCTTTGATCAAATTCAACGCGGCAATGGCCGATTTTTCATCCGTTACTTCTATGACTTCGCCACCGCCGGAGTAATAGTACTTATTGGAAACCTGATATTTAAGATCGCCGATAAAAATGGTTTCTCCACACTCTCTGGCCTGTGCCTCTAAAAATTTAATGCCCTCTATAATGGCATCGTAAAAATCTCCAATACTGTAAAAACTATATGTTGGCGATTTTAGCGGTTTTATCGCATCCAAATGAAAGCGCGCATGATTTGCACGCGCTATACAGCCATTAGGACAAGTACTTGAAGTATTTTTTGGAGGCTTTGAAGGCCGCTCAATATTCAAAAATGTCTCAAGGGTCTCTGGTGTAAAAGCGGCGATCGAGACTTGGAAGTCTCTCTCACCATCCGGCAAATAAGTTGGAAATGAAGGCATAAAGCCTTCACTCAATACATTGGGATGTCGACCCAATGCATTGAGCACATTCGCAGACAACGTCATATGAAGCATCTCTTCAACCAAAACCGCTCTAATAACCGCCGTGGCCTCTAAATTGGTTTCAGGATGGATACTATATAATGCCGTTAAATACGGCGGAATTGTCGCATGCTCCAGCTGAATCGCGGCATCTAACATCTGATATAAATCATCAATGGTATTGATAATACGTTCGTTCATTAGCGCGCTCCTTTAGCCAGTTTAAAGGCATCATCAGCTACGACATTCACGGGATAACTGCTCAAATGTGCCAAAATATGCTCAGTGGTTTTAAAGCAAAGCGCTGCAAGTGTCAGAGTAGTATTAGACGTACCAATGCTTGGCATACTGCCAGAGCCAATCAGGTATAAATTACTGTGATCCCATGATTGCTGATATTCATTCACCACAGAGTTTTTGGCAGAGGTACCCATAACATGCGTGCCGGAAAAGTGATTGCCACCACGGAAGTAATAACTCTCACCTTGGTAATTGAACGAGCCATAATCAAGCAACGAATAACTTGAAAAGTCCTGTGCACCAAGGCGCTGAAAGAATACCTTTGACGTTTCACGTGCGTAAGCAATGCCCGCTTTGGAGTAATCAGACAAGTTATAATTGACGATTGGGCGCATGTTACCGAGCGCATCTGTATATTCGGGGTCAACCGTAATGCGGTTGCTCTCATCTGCTGGCTGCTCGACCATATAAGCAAACAGCAATTGATTTGATATTCTCTCAACGGTACTTTGGCGAAGTGCCTTACCAAATTTGTTTTCAGTGTCGACTAACTCTTCGATATCAGAAAAAGGCGAGCCCGTTGCCCAGCCCCAACCATCATTATGAATGTCTACACCGAAAGGCGCTTGCTTAGCTCTGCTTTGTCCATATCTAAAGTCCGCAATGCCAGAGGTGCATTTTGTCCCTCTCATTGTGCCTGCTGCTTCTGGCAACAAACCCCAAGCGAGCAAATAAGTATGGTCCATTAAATTTTTACCCATTAACCCGCTCGAGCTGGGTAAATCAGACGCGAGCATGAGTCGGGCGTTTTCTACCGCGTTGGTCGCCAAAATAAAGGTTTTTGCTGTGATATTGCCTGTCGTATGCTCAGGCGAAGAGGGCTTGGTATAGTGCTTAAATTCAATATGGCTGACTTGATCAGTACATCCATCGACAAAGACTTTGCTGGCAACAGTTTGTGGTAAAAAATCAAGATTGCCTGTTTGCGCTGCGCTGTATAAAGTTTTACGTGCGTCATATTTGGCTTGTACAGGACATATTGGCACACAGTTGTTATTACCTTGGCAGCGCCCGCCTTGCTCACTCTGCACTGCGCCCACAGCTCCGACAGGATTAAACCCCGCACCGTTTTGATAATCCGCATTAGGAATGCCATTTCGACCTTGTGGAAACGGGCGCACTTTTACCGTGTGTACTTCGCCTGCAAGCTCAAACTCTGCCCCGTCAATGCCTTTGCCCACCACTTGATCAAGATAAGAGGCCGGCAACCCATGCATTGGATATACGTAACCAGGTTCGTACTTAAGCCCGTAAAAGCCTTGCTCCTCAACATTAGCAGATACGCCAATTTCACGTTCAGCCATGCGGTAAAAGGGCATCAAGTCATCATAACTGATGGGCCAATCTAACCCAACGCCATAGTGGGTTTTGATTTTAAAATCATCTGGTAACATGCGCAGAATTTTGGCTTCCCAGTGCATCGTTGTGCCACCCGTTACCCGCGTGTAGGTGCTATCTAGTGCCAAAGGCCCATTTTGTACCATGTACCCTTGGGTATCCATTTGACCCAAGCATAGCTTGCGAACATCAGTCGACCTAGGCATAGGTGCATTAGGGTTATCAGGATATGGCGCGTTATTATCTTTTGACGCGTTGACATAATAATTAGATACATACTCCTTGAAGCCGTCATAACTTAAGCTTTTTGCGGGCGCAGCTTCAAGCACGAGTACTTGATACCCTCTAGAAGTGAGTTCTTTCGCGGCAATCGCACCGCTAATCCCTGAGCCAACGATCACTGCATCATATTTACCGTCATTCGAATTTTGAATTGCTTGCTCAGGTGTTACTTGCTCTATTGTTGAATTTGATTCACTCATTCAAGTGTCCCCATCTTATTCCATTAACAACAGCATTAACATTCAAGCTAAAAATCAGTGTAGCAGATATTACAAAATGGCAATTATAAAATAAGTACCCGAAAAAACTCCGGCATGGATATAACAGAATTAGGTTCCTAAATTCGATGTTTATGTAGACAAAATAAGAAAATAAGTATAAAAACTCAAAATCAACCATCTTGAAACTAGCCTTTCATAGCTACGTTTTAGTTTCCCCAACCAAATTAATGACTTGTTAAATAAATCGAAATATTTAAGCGTGTGGCTGTTTTTTGTGTATATACTTTCTGATGCACTCAGTGCGACTACAACGGATTGCTAATGTGAGACAGTTAGTGAATGAACTTGGTTGTATGTTTGATTTCTCACACCGACATTCCGAGACAATTGACACCTTTACTCTTGGAACACTTATGACAACTCAAACGAACACGGTACTCAAATCAGAGCAAGAATATCCAGCGGATATTGATGCACAACCACTTGAAAAGTGGGCAAAAGTGGCAAGGCAGCATGTGCTAGATAGAATGATTGCGAATATTTCACCCGACGATGGAGAGCGTGGAGCTGTACTTGCCTCTCCCTCACGAACCAACCCAAACTATTACTACCACTGGGTAAGAGATGCGGCACGAACAATGAGCGAAATTGCCAAGCTCAATGGCCTTGATCATAGAAATTTTAAAGATAACTACTACGACATGATGATTGACTATGTCGAGTTCACCAAAATAAACCAAACAACACCAACTGTCAGTAATAGCTTGGGCGAACCCAAGTTTTACGTCACAGGGCAAGCGTTCAACGGACCCTGGGGCAGACCACAAAATGACGGCCCAGCGCAACGTGCGCTCACCATCACTCGCTGGGCAAATACCTTGTTAAAGAATGGCGAAAAAGGCTATGTCACAGGCACTTTATACGACTCAAAAGAGCCTTCATTTAGCATCATCAAAGCGGATTTAGATTTTGTTGCGAACCACTGGCAGGACCCTTGCTTTGATCTGTGGGAAGAAGTCGATGGCACCCATTTTTATACTCGACTGCTACAACGCACGGCGCTGCGCGAAGGCGCTGATTTAGCGAATAAGCTTAATGACCCAGGTGCGGCTGATTACTATAACCAGCAGGCGGCTTTAATTGAAAGTTCAATAGATGATTTTTGGAGTGAGGAACAGGGCTATTTTCTAACTACACTAAACCGTGTTGGCGGGCTAGATTACAAGTCGTCAAATCTTGATGTTGCGACAACTTTAGGTATTTGCCAAGCACTGTCAGACACCCACCCTTTCCTAAACCCACATGAAGATAAAGTACTGGCAACCGCCTATGCACTCCACCAAGCTTTTGACCTACTTTATCTGATCAATGCCATAGAGCACACCACATCTGGCGACCCTGTCGCACCAGGGATAGGACGCTATCCAGAGGATAAATACGCAGGCAGTGGGCCACTTGGGCAAGGTAACCCTTGGTTCTTGTGTACCGCCTCTTTGAGCAGTATTTGCTACAAAGCAGCAGCCCTATTTGCTGAGCAAAAAAATATTGAAATCAACAAATATAACCTCGGCCAATTGAATTTGGCTGTGAAACTGGTCGACCCCAAATGCCAGCTTGAGGTGGGCGAATGCTTCAGTAACAGAACCAAAACATTCAAGTCCATTATCTCTGGCTTAAAAGCGCTTGGAGACGCGTATCTTCGCCGCATACAGATCCACGCAGGAGAGCATACGTCATTGTCGGAGCAATTTAGTCGCTACGACGGCTACATGACCAGTGCTGAGCACCTAACTTGGAGCTATGTATCCGTAGCCATCGCCATTGATTTACGCAATGCGTTAAAGATTTGAAATCACCGACGACCGCAAGCACTAAGGTTACGGTCGTTATTAGAGTTTATTAAACCGTACTTGGCCAAAAGCAAATAATAGTGCTTTTAGGATGTGGCACACAGTAACAGCGGATGTTGATATGGTAAAAACACAACAACCTTACCCACACTATGCGCAGCGAAAGTTGCGCATAGTATCTGTGTTTACTGTCACATCACCTTATAAACAAGCCTTTTTCAATCGTCTTACCTGCTATCTTTGGCCAGTCCTTCTACCGTCTCTTTATCTATTTAGCTGTTACAAAGCACGCCGTGCATGTGCTTTGTCTCCTTTATCTATCACAGCGAGTAAATGCTATGAATATACCTATTACCAACCCAATTAAAATTGTTGTTAAACACACAGGCAATGTGAAAATTCACACCTTCATCTCTTCATACGAAGGAGATAATATTGCCAATGCAACACACATTATTGAAAGTGAAAATGTCCTAGTACTGATTGATGGCCAGTTTTTAAGTCCCTATGCGAAAAAGTTTCGTGAATACGCCGACAGTTTAAAAAAGCCCATCGAGCGTTTGTATTTATCACATCGTCATCCTGACCATTGGTTTGGCCTTGGAGATGCATTTGCAGATATTGAAATATATACGCTGCCGGAAACCATCGATTTTTTAAAAGTACATGGTGAAGAGTCTCGTGAAGATCATATGGGTAAATTAGGTGATCTCGCGCCAGAAAAAGTCGTTATCCCACAACATGCGGTTAGCCCCGGTATTGAGGTCATCGATGGAGTCAAATACGTCATCGAGCGTATCGTCGATACGGAAATTGACTATGGGATCACCTTAAAACTTCCAGACCTTGGCATATTTATCGCCCAAGACTTGCTTTACAGCGGCACGCACCTTTATCTCACTAAATATCTCGATCATTGGATGGAACAACATGAAGATATGCTGACATCTGACTATGACTTGTTCTTACCCGGGCACGGCGCACCTGCAGATAAAAATGAAGTACTGGAAAACCTCAAGTATCTGATTGCTGCTAAGCAAGCCATTGCTGACGGCCTGAAAAATCAGGAATTTAAAGCGTTTATGCTCAACAAATTTCCGACTAGGCAATGTCCAGCCATTTTCGACATTTACCTACCCCGACTCTTTGACGGCGCTAGCGAATATTAATCAACACTAACCAAATTGATAGGTGGATCAGCATGGATACACAATACACAGTAGGACAGTACCTCACTCAAAGACTTGAAGAGCTTGGCCTAGGTCACTTATTTTCAATCGCAGGGGACTACACCATTGAATGGATCAACAAACATATTGAGCCAAGCAGTATCGAGCTAATTGAAGAGGTCAACGAACTTAACGCAGGTTATGCGGCCGATGGCTATGCCAGATTAAAAGGCATTGGCGCTATGTGCTTTACATATTCTGCCGGTACCCTCAGCGCGGTAAACGCAGTTGCGGCATCCTATGCAGAGCGAATCCCGGTGGTTGTGGTCAACGGTGCTCCGAGCATACAAAAGCGCCTCACTGCCCAGCAAACTGGCTTTACGTACCACCATATGATTGATGGCGAAACCGACTTAAATATCTACAAAAATATCACCGCAGCAGCAATCAAAATAGATAACCCTGAACTTGCGCCAAGATTGATAGACTATGCATTAACAGAGTGTATTTCACAAAAACGCCCCGCTTACATAGAACTACTGGAAGACATGGTAGAACAGCCTTGTGCAGCGCCACAAGGCAAGCTTACACCGCTTACGCCTATCCCCCTGCAAGACAATGTAGACCAAGCCATTGATAAAATTCGACAAGCTTTAACACAAGCTGAGCGCCCAATTGTTTGGTTAGGTGCTGAAGTTGACCGCATGGGCCTTCATGAGGAGGCCAATGCTTTAATCAGAAAACTAAACTTACCTTATGTGACTGAGCTCATTAGCAAAGCGGTATTTTCCGAAAACGACCCGCTCTTTGCAGGTGTTTTTGATGGTCAAGCCTCCTCTGAGGTCACCCAAAAATTAGTCAATGAGTCTGACTTTATTTTAGGCTTAGGTGTTTGGTTGTCAGATATCAACTCACTGGGCCAAGCGGTAAATTATGATAAAACCGCGCTTATTTCATGGGATACCGTGAAGCTAGGGACCTATTTTGTACCACAAGTACCACTGGCAAACTTTATCGATGAACTTAATCGAAAGCCACTCTCAAACTTGTCTACATGTGCAATCCCAAGCGAAGCACCAGACAGTAGCGAGCAATTTAGTGGAGATATCAGCTACCAAGGCTTTTATGACTTTATCCAGAGTAAAGAGTACATTAACGACAACGTACTTATCGGCAGTGACGCCAGCTTAAACTTTTTTGGCAGCCTACTGCTCAAAGTCGGCACACCAAGAGGGTTTGTCGCCCAACCGACTTACTCGTCCATTGGCTATATTGGTCCAGCGGCAACAGGCATGAGCCTTGCTAAACAAGACCACCAGCGTGTGTTTGTATTCTCTGGAGATGGTGGATTTCAAATGACACCACAGTGTTTATCCACACAAACCAGGTTTAAGCTCAACCCAATTATTTTTGTCATGGACAACGGTGTATATGGTGTAGAGCAGTGGCTATATGATGCGGAAATATTCTCAAGCGATCAGCCATTCTTTGAATCATGTATTTTACACCAGTGGGATTACTGTAAACTTGCCGATGTATTCGGCTGTAAAGGCTGGAAAGCCAATACCTATAAAGAGCTCAACGAGGCAATTTTAGGCGCGCTTGAAAACTTAGACAGCCCTTCACTGATACAGGTTCGTGTCCCACCTAAATCACTCCCCGACAATGCTAAGTGGAAGAAAAAGTGATTTGATAGCAGCTCCTTGCCATTTTTATATTAAACGAATATAAAAACAACAAAACAGGCGGCAACTGAAAGCATAGCCGCCTGTTCAGCATTAACTACTGATAGCTAAGGAAAGTTTCGTTTGCCTCTGTGCAAGCATCACTCTCAGCATAATGACATACCTTCAGACCATCACTTGAAGCTGCAAGTAGCTGGATATAATAGTATTCTCCTTGATAGCCATATTTAATACGGCCTGCTTCATCTATTTGCGTATCCCCCTCGCCATACGGAGTAAGTATCTTATATATCCCATTGGAATACCACGTCCTCCAATGGGATATATTTTCACCGGCTCTTTCATATAAAGAGAAATTAGACAACATAAACGGCTCAAATTGTGTGAAACTACCCTCACCACCGCGCGCTATAACCCTAAGCCTCGAAGATTCGGCTTGACCATCAATGGTTTTAATAGCTGAGAGTGCAAATAACGTTCGCTCCCCCTGAGCAAGTGGCGTGATACGCTGATATGCTTGTTCAACACATTCAGGTTGCTCAATAGTGCAATTGGTGTCTCTTTGATTTGTTTCAACATTCCAAAAATCTTGCAGATACAACTTATTATCATCAAAATAAGTGTGGCTATACCTGACTGCCGCCCCCATTCTCGCAACTCCATTTGTATATAGTTCCATCCCGTCCAAAACTTCTAGCTCTGGGCCATTTTTAAAACGCCAAACACTTACAGTATTTGCAATTTCTGGTGCGCGTATCTGATGTTTTACCATGACACCTGCACCGTTATTCAGTGTTGCAGAATAAGGTAAATTCTCAAAATCAGCATTAAACTGATAGCCGCCGTCGAGTTCACTCAATAAAGAAATATGAACGGTATTGTTGTAACCATCCTTTTCCACGATCTCAATATAGTTACCATGCCAAGACCAATTGATCGATGTGGTCTTTCCGTCATTTTGAATTTCACCTTCTCCATTTTCTTTGAGGACAAGTTGATAAGCTTCTGACCAAGAAAGAAATTCGTCTTTATCTTGATGCTTGGAAAAATAATAGTATTCTGCCTCACCATACCCAAGAGACCAAGCCCCTACGAAATGCGCCTCTGTCAGGCTAACATTGGTAAAATCTCTTATATCATCTAGCACATCAACCAAACTATCTGCGCGATGTACTTCACCATCTTTACTTAATTGGCGATGCCAAGTGACTTCTACACCCTCTGCGTGATTCTTAAGATCAAAGCCCGTAATCTCAACATCATAGTAAATATCGCTATTGTCAGTTAGCCTATCCACGGACACTTTGACTGGTTGTGTCAACTGCGCTGTTATTCCCCCATCTTCGGTAGCTTGCCAAGTAAAGTTAGAATATAAATTAACACGAGATACTCTCCCGTCTCCTGAAGGACGAACATCAATATCGAAATGCTCCGGCGCGTAAAAGCCCTTCCTCAATAAGCGCAATTGACCAATAAAGTCACTCTCTTTAATAAACTTAGCTTTAATATGACACGACATCGTTGGTGTGTAAGCTTCAAACCTCAAGCTATGCTTTTGAAAATAGCCATTACAGCCAGAGATGTCGCTCACGACGTAGCCATTGCCTGGCTCTACAGTCAATGACAATAATTTGCCAAGCCTTGGCTTATCAGTATGTGTAATTAACTCCCCTTGTCCCTCTATAGTCACTGAGAAGTCTAATTCTGGGCCCTCCGAGGAAAAAACAGCGGTATTTGATTCATCACATTGACCGCTAGTAAAGCGAATACAAACGGCGAATTCAGTTGACGATAGTGCTCGCATTGACAGTAAGAGCTGCTCACCTGCATCATTGGATAACACCAAATAGGAACCTTTATCTTCGACACGGTAAGCAATGTCTTTATACTCAATAACTAAATGACAAGGGCCATTAAAGCAATCCATCTCGAATTTCAGCGTGTCATTTTGACCATAAAGCATGCTAGTGAATCCATGTGGCATCAGGTTATTAAGCAACTGTTGACCATCTTCAGTATGAACTGTAAAAAACTTTAAATATGATTGAAACTCAGGTTCAGCGCCGTAATGATGAGTAGATTGGATATGCTTGACAGCAATATCATTACCAAAAACACCTACAAGCTCAAACACACCTGAGGATCTAAACTGACACGATTTTTGGGCTGTATCACAATGATTAACATTTTCTTCATTCCAGAAAAACGCGCCTAATTCCAGTTTTCCTTGCTCCAAAGTCCATACATTTGAATAGTTAATTTGTATTAGATAAGAGTTGTCTTCAAAAAAAAGCATTTGCTGACTGGCATTTTGTGAGTTAGTGCTCATCCAGCTTCCAATAAAGTCAAAGCTATCAAAACTGAGCGCTTGCTGCTTTACAAACATTGCACCATTTATAATTGAATCGGTTTCTTTCAAATGACCAACGACCATGGTATTAAAGCTGCCTGAGGCGTGATCTAAAACTTGATAGGTTAGTTTTTTATTACCACTTTCCAACACCAATTCCGTTTCTGTTAGTTGCCACTGCCAAGAAATGTTGCCTGAATCTTGATTTGCAGTACCATCTTCGAATAATTCAAGCTTTACAGCCTCCCCAAATGAGTGCCCAAGCATATGATGCTGAACATGCCAAACACCGACCATTGCTTCTTCGTCAAGAGGTGCACTGGAGGTCGTTTGAAGTAGATGTGCAAAAGCGTCTACATTAAACCTAATTGGATCAGGTAAAAACTCGATAATCAGGTCATATTCATATGAAACCTGACTGATAATGAGCCCGCTTCGCTCTTCTAATAAAGTGAGCGTTAAATTATTTAGAACTGTTTTAGCGCTAGGTCCATAATCAGATTGAATGCCTTGTGGAACGACTTCAACAGGCTCTGCAAAGGACAAAGTAATAACTTGACCGATTTTTTCCCAGTGGAAGTTTGAAGTTTCAACAGTAACAATTGTGCCAGTACCGTCTTCATTAAATGAGAGATTTGCTAACAAGCCATGCATGTTATTTGGAATCGTTAAGATGTAATCTCCCGTCAATTCTGATGCAAAACCAGGCAGCAGAGTCGTGTCCTTAAGCAGCTCTTCAGACGCTTTTGTAAGGAGTTCAGGGTGTGTCATTTCAAGAACTGAATATAATTGTTCAGCGCCCACACTGTCTCTTGCAAGCGATAGTGTCGAGCTAAATTGAGCTGGCATCAATTCGATATTGTTATCGACAAGCGCTTTGATTAACGTTGCCAACTTCATCTTTTCAGTCGTATCCACTAATAATAGCGTATCCTGAAACTGAGCTTGAGAATCAAATGCCCCTTCATGCTCAGATAACTGTACATATTCAGCCGTTGTTACATTGGTAATATTCACACCAAATAACTCAGTCGCGAGTAGTACTTTATCTTCGCCAGCTTTGCTAACAACTACATCCATACTTGGTAATTGTGAGACAAATTCCACGCGGGATTGAGCACCAGCTCCTTGAGCATGTAATTCTACCAGTGCAGCCTGACTTGATTCATCAACAACAATATCAAGGGTGTATTCTCCTTGCGCATTTGCCGTGGCCGTGAACTGCTCATCGCCAATTGTCGCTGTAACTGTCGCGTCAGGAATTGGCTGGTCCGTCACCAAGCCTTGTAACTGAACAACGATTTCATTGCGCTCAAAAGTAACTGAGTGCGTTGCTGTCTCTGTCGCACCGTGATTGTCAGTAACAGTCACAGTGAACGTAATGTCGGTGTCTTTTTGAATATCGGGGGTAATGATTTCTAACTTTTGGCTATCTACCCCAGTTAGGCTAATTGTTAACTCTGAATTGTGTTGCCATTGATAGCTGGCAATAGAGCCGTCAATATCAGATGCGTTGGCAACCAATACTAAGGTCTGACGCTCTTGCCCACTAGGCTCCCCTTCAATCCCAACTGTTGGTTTCTGATTATCTGGCACTATTGGCTGGGGCTCTGGTACGGTTGGCTGGGGCTCTGGTACGGTTGGCTGAGGAGTTACCATCGATGTTTCTGTCGAAGTAGATTGAGGCTTTGGCTCTTCACTACTCCCACCACAACCCATCAGAAGTGCTGTTAAAGAAAATAAACACCCTTTTGATATTCTCGAAAACAATTGCATTTCCCTAAAGTATATAGCTCAAATTACACACAGACTACATGCTTATAAAATCAGATACAAGGAGGGAAGATATACAATTCCAAACAATATTAAATAATAAATATATTGATTATTTAAATTGAGTTAAACAATTTAGCAGCACTTTCAATGATGGTTAAAAATCATAAAAGAGGGCTTTATATAAACCCCTTAAATCTTTATTTTTTTCTGCGCCTTGTGCGCTGGCCTAGAACGCGCTTTTTATCCCTTTGCTTTCTCGACTTCGCAGAGTTTTTACGATTGTCTTTGGGCTCTTTGGTTAAATCAGGCTCATACCCTGCCAACCACTGAGGTGTAAGTCGAGCATCAAGCAATACTTCTATTTCTTCCAATAACCACTGCTCATCAATACTCACTAAAGAAATCGATTGGCCGCTGTTTCCAGCACGGCCTGTACGCCCAATACGGTGAATATAATCTTCTGCGACATAAGGCAGCTCTGCATTAATGACATAACTTAATGCTTTAATATCAATACCGCGTGCTGCAACGTCCGTTGCCACAAGGACGCGTGTTTTACCTGATTTGAATTGCTCTAGTGCACGTTCTCGTGCGCCTTGAGACTTATCACCATGGATAGAAAGCGTCGCCAAACCATCTTTATTCAGCTCACTTGCATACTCATCTGCGCTCTTTTTAGTCCGAGTAAATACCAGCACCTGCTGCCAGTTATTTTTACCAATCAGGTGCGAGATCAGCTCACGTTTTCGGTCTTCATCCACCGCATAAAAAGTTTGCTCTACCTTATCCGCCGTGCTGTTTTGCTGCTCAACGCCAACGCGCTCAGGGGTATTCAGCCACATTTTTACCTGCGTCAGCACGCTCTCATCCATTGTTGCCGAGAACAACATTGTTTGACGATTTTCAGGCATTTTACGCATAATGCGCTTAATTTCGCCGATAAAGCCCATGTCCAACATACGATCAGCTTCATCGAACGCCAGGTGAGAGATAGCATTGAGAGACAAAGTCCCTTTGATCATATGATCCAATAACCGTCCAGGCGTGGCGATGACGATGTCGACCCCTTCTTTTAAGATCTTTTCTTGAGGACCAATATTGGCCCCGCCATACAAACAAGCCACCTTTAAGTGACTGAACTTGGCCAAGCGTTTGGTGTCTTTCGCAACCTGTTGCGCCAGCTCTCGAGTAGGTGCAAGTACTAAAGCGCGTACTGCGGGCGTATCAAATTCACTTTGCAATAGGGTATGTAAGATCGGCAGCATAAAAGCCGCAGTTTTACCTGTGCCTGTCTGGGCTGTGGCCAGTAAGTCTTTGCCCTCCAGAATGAATGGAATACTCAGCGCTTGAATTTGTGTTGGCTCAGTAAACTCTAACTGTGCTAGCGCTTGATTGAGTTCATCTGCAAGATTTAAAGATTGGAAAGACATAGGTGCCCATTAGTACTGCCAAAGATTCGCCCAGTATAACAAACCCAGAACACACTTGTGTACAGTGCAATAAAGTTAACTCTCCATAATTGTGCTGCAATTTCACAATACACTTTATACTTACACAGTAAAATGGAGCCCTTATGTCAGCGCATGAATTCGATTTAAAACCTGTCCCCACAGTAGCAAGACGAGCATCAATCGCCATGGTGATGTTAATGTTGGGCCTGACTTTTTTCTCAGCGAGTATGTGGACAGGTGGCAAACTCGGCGTTGGCTTATCACAAGCTGATTTCATAACAGCGGTTGTTGCGGGCAACCTAATTCTCGCCATATACACTGCATTTTTAGCCTATATCGGTGCAAAAACAGGGCTTTCGACTCATTTACTTGCGCGCTTTTCTTTTGGCTTAAAAGGCTCTTGGCTGCCATCCGCACTTCTTGCTGGCACACAGGTTGGCTGGTTTGGTGTTGGTATCGCCATGTTTGCGCTGCCTGTGAGCAAAATTACCGGCTTTGATATTAGCTGGCTCATTCTCATTGCAGGCATATTGATGACCGCCACTGCATATATTGGGATCTCCGCTCTCATGATCCTCTCAATGATAGCGGTACCAGCCATTGCCCTACTCGGCGGATTCTCAGTATGGTTAGCGATTGACGGAGCAGGCGGACTATCCGGTTTGGCAGCTCAACCTATCACTTCACCACTGAGCCAAACTCAAGCGATCACCTTGGTAGTCGGTTCGTTTATCTCTGCGGGCACACTGACAGCAGATTTTATGCGCTTTGGCAAAAATGCTAAAAAGGCAGTGCTGATCACAGTTATCGCATTTTTAATCGGTAACAGCTTAATGTTTGTATTTGGTGGTGCAGGCGCCGCAGCAACGGGGAAATCTGATATTTCTGAGGTGTTGATGCTGCAAGGCTTATTACTACCCGCAGTGATTGTGCTGGGTTTAAATATTTGGACCACCAATGATAATGCACTTTATGCGTCTGGACTTGGGTTTGCCAATATCACGGGGCTTTCAAGCAAATGCCTTAGTGTCATCAATGGCCTCATCGGCACACTTTGCGCATTGTGGCTCTACAATCATTTTGTTAGCTGGTTAACCTTTCTATCCGCAGCAATTCCCCCTATTGGTGGTGTGCTGATCACGCATTACTTAACCCATAAAACGCGCTATCAAAATATGCAAAATGCACAGTGCCAGACAATAAACTGGACTGCCATCATCAGCGTTTTTATCGGTATCGCTGCGGGCCATTGGCTACCAGGGATCACGCCAGTTAATGCTGTGATAGCCAGTGCCACCAGCTTTTACTTGATGAAAAAATTAAAATTATAACGAAGCACTAACAGAATAATGGCCTTTAGCTAGCAAAGGAAAGTCATCCGATATAGCATAAATTTCAACTTGGTATATACCACTTTGCCACTGTTGTTTAGATAGTGTCACATAATGAAGATCATCAGCGGACTTAATAGAGACATTTTTAAATGCCAACAACTGCTGAGTATCTGTATTAATCCATTTCACTAATACTTTGTGACCGTAATCTGCACCAGTTTCAAATGTAGCTGTGATCTTTTTAATCTCAGCGTTAAATTCGTTCTGATTAGCATACCCAGCGAAAGCCTGCTCACCATTACTAAAATACACACGTGAAGGGCCATGATTGAGCATTTCAACTTCATCACTGCCGTTTTTACCCGCCGCTATTTTACTCAAGCGATTTGCAGCTTGTTTTACATCTGTAATTTGACCAATACTGTCTCTGTCTAAAATTCCTTGCTGTAGAGCAAAATGAACAATGTCTTCCTCATCTGCAAATTTCAATGCAAAGTTAGACAATTCATAAAAAGACCCTTCTACACCCTCTTTTTTTGCATTAATCGGAATAATCACATCCTGTTTGATGTGACATTTGATTTCTTGTGGTATGAGCTCAACTCTTTGCGGCTCCACCTTAATCATCGGCATATTTTCTTGTTGTATTGGTGTATCAAAGAGTATGTTCAAGAAAATACCCGTGAACAGACCCATTATAAATATGGCTAAGTTTTTCATGCTCACGGGCAATACCTAATTGTTAAACGCGTTTTTCAGCCAAGTATCTCTTTCGCTAATGCAGCTTGCTTTCAGATCAAAGCTTTTCAAGTAATTAACTCTATTGTCTCCACACTGATAATCAAATTGTTTAACTGGACCATAACACGACGCTAGCGCTTTTTTACCATCATTGATATAACCGACACACAAATTGTACTGCTCTTGGGAGGTCTCTGGTACTGCGATGCCACCGCCCGTATTGCCAGTCGAATTAGTGCCACAGTTCATTTGACCTACGACTGTCAAAGCATAATTGGCTGCTTTTTTATAGACCTCATAGGTATCTTTATATGTAGTCACATTTCCTGTGTCAGGATCTGTACCAGTTTCACCACTGCGACAAGCTTTTACGGCTGCTGCGTAATATACATCAGCATTTGCGATTTGTGATGAAGCTTGTACACCGCATGCATTGGCCGCACTTCTATCTGCCTCAGAAATTAACTCTGCTAGATCACAGTTATTACCGCTGCTACTCAGATCTGCGGTTAAATCATCTTCCCCAGTTCCTTCAGTACAACCACCAAGTAGGGTCATACACGACAAGGCGACCAAAATTGTCTTTTTAGAGGTTTTCAACATTTTTTACTCTATCCCACTACATAAAAGCGCCGCATTTTATTGACTAAACAGCAACAAGACAAGCCAAAAAATCGTAGGAATCGGCACTTTATAACAACTGAGTAACCAACATTATGTTTTGTATATGTTTTAATTAATCCAGTATTAGACGAAATCCACAATTGATAAACGCTCTATTTACATCTTTCGTTAAACGACACACTTTCTACTCTGCTCTTCATTAAAATCAGCTTTTTTAATTAGTAACTTCATGTAAAGGTTACTGAAAGTTTTGTTAGTGCGACAATTTGTCACATCTCAAACAAGGTCAACTTCATTATACTCGCCGCAGTTTTTTTCAGAGTTTTCTTTATGTTTTCGTATTCAAAATTATCTCTTGCGCTGCTTGGCCTCGGCCTCTCTCATTTTGTTTCTGCGCAACAAACAACACACATTGAACGTGTTGAAGTAACGGGTTCTAAAATTCAAAGTATCGATTTAGAGTCAGCTAGTCCAGTAACCACATTAACCGCTGAAGATCTTGCAATAACCGGTATGTCTAACTTAGAAGAGGTATTGCAAAGCTTAAGTGCATCAGCAGGCCCAGCAGGAAATGCCACTAATGCCTACTGGACTAGCAATGGCTACGCCACAGCGCAAGTCAATCTGCGCGGTATGGGCATTAAACGCACTCTGGTTTTACTGAATGGCAAGCGCCTCGTAGCAGGGGGCACAGGTGCGAATGACAGCCCAGATCTTAATATGATCCCGATGGGACTCATTGAGCGCATTGATATTTTAAAAGATGGCGCTTCAGCGATATATGGCGCCGATGCTGTCGCGGGTGTGGTCAATATCATCACCAAGTCTAATTTTGAAGGCACGACACTTGTTGCAAAAGTAGGTCAAAGCAGCAAAAAAGATACTGAAAATGCAGAGCTAAACCTATCTTATGGCAATTCATTTGATAAAGGCCATGTCACCGTTAATATCAATTATGTCGACACCGGTAACGCCTTGCAATCAACCCGTAACCCCTGCCCATTAAGTGAAGTCGATGGCAAACTTGTGTGTATTTCATCTGGTTCAACTATTGGTGGGCGCGCACAGTTGGCTGATGGACAAGAAGTGCAATTTAGCCAAGTCTCAGGTCAAAATGGTGACCACTTTGAAGCCTATGATAATGACAAGCACGGCTACAATTGGTTTGAAGCGCTCAATGCATACAGCCCAATGCAGCGCCTGAATTTAGCGACTTTTGTCTCTTATGAGCTGTCCGACTCTATTGTGCTTGATACATCTGTGCTTTACGCTAATCGACAGTCAGATCAAGTCGTCACACCAAGAGGGTTTAACTCTGTCGACGTTTCTAGATTGTTTGCTTACAACCCTACTGGACAAGATCTCACGTTAAAGCGTCGTCGAAATATTGAAGTACCCAACCCTGAGTTCTATCAAGAAACCAACACCACGCAAACCACATTCGCGCTCTCTGGCACACTAGCAAATAACTGGTTGTGGCAAGCAGGCTATAACTGGGGCAGAAATACCGGAACCGATGGCTGGAGCTATGATTTTGATGACACCAAAGTTGCGCAAACACTCGATGCGAATGTATGTAGCACAGCAAGTAATGCCGCCATTCCCTGTGGAGATTATTTTGGTATCGGTGAATTAACCCCAGATGTCATCGACTATGTGACTTACCAACGCGAAGGAACGGGTGGCAACCAGCTCCAATCTCTTAGCTTTGATTTGACGGGCGATATCACTGAGCTTAAAGCAGGCAGCTTAGCCTTTGCAACGGGTATCACTCTACGTAAAGAAAAAGGCTGGCGTGACCCAGATCCGATTGCGATACAAAACGGCGAAGAGGATGCAATTTCTGGTGACTCCGAAGTCAAAGAAGCATTTTTGGAGCTTTCTATTCCACTTTTAAGTGACTTACCCTACGCGCAATCCGTTAAAACGGATATGGCACTTCGCTACTCTGATTATCAGCATTTTGATGCCGAAACCACCTATAAACTGGGATTAACTTGGCGAGTTAACGACCAATGGCTGTTACGAGGCGTCCGATCTAGTGCATTTAGAGCGCCAACCATTACCGAGCAATTTGGCGGCACCAACATCGAAAACCTCATCACTATGGACCCATGCGATGGCGCAACAGGCATGATTTTAAATAACTGTCTCGCAGCTGGCGTACCTAATGGCTTTGAACAAGATGGCTCAACAATTCGTACAGGTGTGGGCGGCAACACCGAAGTCGGCCCAGAAACTGCGAATACATTTACACTGGGCGTGGTATACCAAAACGGATTATTTTCAGCCACGCTAGACTATTTTGATATTGACGTTGATAACGCCATCAATAGTGTGTCTGGTTCTAACATGCTACGCCTTTGCTACAGCGATCCACTTGCCTACAAAGCTTATTGCGATAGCATTACCAGAGACACTATTACACACCAAGTCACCTTACTTGAAAAGCGCCCGATGAACGCCGCCAGTGAACAAGTCTCTGGAATAGATTTAAACATCAAATTTGCGTCTAATTATAAGCATCTCGACTACAAACTCAGTTGGGATACAACGCGCCTGCTCAAGCATGAAAACACCGCTTTTGACGGCGCAGAAACAGAAGTGTTACTTGGCAAAATCACCTCAGATAGGGGAAGCTTTGCGAAGTGGAAGTCTAATCTAACTGCCAATGTCGCTGCTGCAAAGTGGCAAGGCAGTTATAGCATTCAGTATATCGGTAAAGCCCAAGACGAAAACGAAGGCGGTCCAATTGGCAGCCAAGTACCCAGTATCCTTTATCATGATGTGCAATTGGGTTATGCGGTATCTGACTCACTTGTTGTGTCCTTGGGTATAGACAACTTATTTGATAAGCGACCGCCATTTTTGACTTCATGGAATGATGCCAATACAGATGTATTTACTTACGACACGGTTGGCAGACGCGGCTATCTCAAAGCCACTTATCAGTTTTAAGCTCCTTCGGGTGACAAGCATACGCTTGTCACCAAATCACTGCGTCATATAACCTTCACATCCTACCTGTTCATTTCGGTATGACGACATGTTAAATAACTTGTTAATATAAATATAATTTGGCCTAACAAGGATAACGACATGCCACCCGCTTTAATTGAAATAGGCTTACCCGTCGCGCTCATTTTTATCATGGCAGGCGTTGGATTAAGCTTAAAACTTGCTGATTTTCAGCGTGTATGCCTGCAACCAAAAAGCTTTTTCATCGGTGCTTTTTGTCAGCTACTCTTACTGCCTGTACTCGCTATTGCCGTGATTGCCTTAACAGGACTTACAGGGGAGCTTGCCATTGGCTTATTTATCTTAGCTCTGTGCCCGGGCGGTACAACCTCAAACTTGTACAGCTATTTAGCCAAAGGCGATGTCGGGCTCTCTGTGTCTTTGACTGCCGTTGTGGGCTTTATTACCCCATTTACTCTGCCCTTTTTAGCGGCATGGGCAATCGGTTATTACGGCAAAAATGACACCTTGATTGAGTTTCCAATTTTAAAAGCTTGGCTACAACTCATTGTTGTTGGTGTTGTGCCTGTCTTAATTGGTATGGCCATTAATACTAAGTGGCCCGAATTTGCAAAAAAAGCGAGCCCGTATATTAGTTGGTTTTCTGTTGCAGTATTGCTTTTAGTGATCGTCAGTATTTGCTTTAGACTAGGTGAAAAACTAATTGATTATCTAGTCATGGCAGGCCCTGCCGTCATCGCGCTAAATTTGCTATCTATGTTGGCTGGGTTGTTAGTCGCCCATTTTTTACTGCATAATGCCACGCAAACACGCACCATTACTTTAGAGGTTGGTTTACAAAACGGGACGTTAGCACTTCTGGTGACAACCGGCTTATTAAATAGTGAAGTCATGTCTATCGCACCAAGTATTTACGGCCTATTTATGTTCATCAGCGCGGGGCTTTATACCGCTTGGGCAATCAAAAAAGCATAAGACTCGCCATGTAATTGTAGAGAGTAGTGTTGTTTATTATCTAATACTATTCTCCCCTTCACGTATCAACAAAAAGCGCCCCTGAACACCATCTAAAATTCGCATTTTGCATTACTAGATTGCAAACATCCAACTACCACACACAGCTAAAAACCACCTAAAAATTATAAGCACCTAACATATATAAACATTTTCAAAACGTCCATCATGGCATGAGTTTCGCTCACCTCTACATACGCTAGATATATCGACATGGGTGCATCACAATGAAATTAGATAAGAGAGAGCTGTCTTTACAAACAATGTATTTAAAGCATGGATTGCTCCCTTTTCAAAACATATATACACAGCAAATAATTGATAAATGGAATGGGTTGTTAGATCCCATTTTTCATGACCGTCAATCGCCGGAAACGAGTTATGTGTACTCAGATGAGCTTGTTGAGCTCGGCATTCTCGATGATGTGTTAAACAACAAACTGCTCAGCGCCATTACCGTATTGGACCCTTGCCCGATACTTTTTCAATGCCACTGCTTTGAGATAGATTGGAGTCAAACGACTAACCAAACGCATTGTGACCTTTTAGAGGGGTGGCACAAAGACCACCGTGATCCAAATATCAAATCTGTTTATGGCTGTCGACCATTCTCAATCTATATCTATCTCAATAATGTAAAAGAAACTCATGAAGGTGCTTTTGAGATTATACCTGGGTATGCAACTGGCCCACTTGAAAGCAATCTAAACTACTGTAATTTAAAAGGACGAAAAGGTACCTGCTTTTTATGGAATCGAGATTTATACCACCGCCTACATGAAAAGAACGGTTCAACAAAGCAACGTATTTTAAAACTATCTGTGCAGACCAATGGCTGGGCACACTCAAAAGCACAACTACAAGAGTTTCATCAAGCTCGCGCCTTATTAAACAATGCAAACCCAGCGCTCTCATATTTATTTGGCAGCCACTGTAATAACAATCTAGCAATCCAAACGATCCCTTTTGCGCGAAAAGGTCAGCTACCTCAAATAAGGCCTATAGATTACTCTAGAAAAACACACATGCCTTGCAAAGCGTCAGTGATGTTTCGTCGCTTTAAAAGCAAAGTTGACCAAGCATTAGGATTTTAGCCTCGAAAAAAGGGCTGATACTCAATATTTCATCAACATGATGAAATTATAAACCTCACAACCGCACAACTAAGAGTAAATTCAGGTTGGGTGGGAAAATAGCGACTATCATTGCTAATGATAGCAGGATGTAACCAATCGATATGAAAAGACAGTCGATGGATCATGTGAGTATTTAGCTAAGCCATTTTTACACGTGCAGCTTTTCACTTGATTTTAGGCTAAGGAGACTCAATGACAGTGCATAAATCCCAGCAACGCCACACTCACGTCAAACAACTGCTTGGCAAGATGGACCCCGAAGTTGCCGCCAGCTTTACCTATAAGCAACGAAAAGCGCTGGACAAAGTCATCAATACGCGAGGTTGGAATAATCACCAAATAGACTTTAGGCCGACACTCGCCTTTCCATTTTTACCATGGAGTTTTTATATCGTATTTCTTGGCGGTGTGAATAAGCGCAGCCTAAACTCAACGGAACGCTTTACTGCTGCCATGGTGTTTGTAACTGCATTAACCATTGTTGGAATGATGGTCCTCGGGCTTGTTTTCGTTATCTTGTATTTACTTAAATCTTGGCTGGGCATTGATCTTTTCCCTAATGAATCTTTGGGCGTATGGGACCAATTTAAAGATTTATTTAAATAGCACTGCTTAATTTTCAACCTTAAACCCATTTTCAATCGTATAGCAGATGAAGCTAATAATGGAGCCCTAGCAATAAATATTAAATTACTCTCTTTTGGTTGCTGTTGTTTAGTACTCTCTCCAATCTGCAGCGCAAAACATGATTGGTTTGTCAGGCCTTACGTTGGGCTGAGTCAAATGTCAGATATGACGCTCGTCGCACAAAGTATAGAAAGTCAGACGGGTAATAGCGATGTACAACTTGATGGCGGGTTTCTATCTGGGCTTGGTGTCGGTTATGTCATACATAACAATTTGGCAATAGAACTGGCTTGGGAATATCGAAGCAATGAATCAAATACCACATTGCCGTCTAATAATTCCCCCTATGAAGGCAACATCGCTTCAAATCTATTTTTTCTAAACTCCTATTATGTATTCAATACACCTAGCTCATGGCAGCCTTATATTGGCGCAGGGGTAAGCTGGGCACAAGAAGTAGACATTGATTTAGAAGCGCAAGGGTCTGAGCGCTCCTATTCCAGTGATGGCGACACCGGATACCAAGTATTTGCAGGCATGTTGTTCAAAGTAGATGATACCTGGTCTTGGCAAGGCTAAGTCCGGTACGGGCAAATGAAAGATATAACACTCAATGCAGAAAGCGGCACAGGTGAATTCAATAACCTTGATTACGATACACTAACGCTCCAACTATCGGCTGTTTACCATTTTTGATTAGACTAAGCGCCTAAATAGCTCAGTAAGCAGCAATTTAGTCGCCGCTCACTGACTATAAATACAACTAGTCTCGCTCAAACACCAATGGCATTGCGTTGTCTTTCACTTCAATGACCGCGCCATCTTTGTAAACGCATTGGCCATTAACAAACGTATAGCGAATTTGATGAGAGAACTGATGCCCCACAAACGGTGACCACTGGCAATGATACAAAGTGTTGTCATGACCCACAGTGTCTCCCGCTTTCGCACTCACCACCGCTAAGTCGGCAAAGTACCCTTCTCTGATAAAACCTCGTTGCTGCACTTTGTAGCGTTTAGCAGGGTTATGCGCGGTTTTCTCAACTACTTGAGTCAAGCTCATGGTGCCTCGTTTTACTTGGTCAAATAAAGTCAGCAGCGCATGTTGTACTAAGGGAAGACCCGCAGGGGCTTGTGCGAATGCTTGTTTTTTTTCATCCCAAGTATGCGGTGCATGATCGGTCGCTATAATATCTAAACGGCCATCATTTAAAGCACTTATCAATGCAAGTCTGTCCGATTCCGCTTTAATAGCAGGATTACACTTGATCAAATTCCCCAACTTGCCGTAATCATCTTGATTAAACCATAAATGATGCACACAGGCTTCTGCGGTAATTTGCTTGTTATCAATTGGTCCTGGAGTAAATAAATCCAGTTCTTTGGCAGTCGTCAAATGAAGAACATGTAGTTGAGTGCCATATTTTTTAGCAAGACTCACCGCATAAGAAGACGACTCGTAACACGCATTGGCATCACGAATAACAGGATGGTCTTCGATGGTCAACTCTCTGCCATCCAGCTTTGCTAGATTATTGCTGATCACATCACCCTTTTCACAGTGCGTCGCAATCAGTACTGGGCATTCTCTAAAAATCGCTTCAAGGGCACTTGGGTGCTCAACCAGCAGGTCACCTGTGGATGCGCCCATAAATACTTTCACACCACATATAAAACTTGGATCACAGGCTTTAATTTCATCTAAGTTTTCTGGTGTCGCACCTAGATAAAACGAATAATTTGCAGCTGATGTTTCTGCAGCAATGTGATGCTTTTGAACCACAGCCAGTTTATCCGTCGTTGCAGGGCTCACATTGGGCATTTCCATAAAGCTTGTAATGCCACCAGCCACTGCTGCGCGAGATTCAGTGCCTATGGTGCCCTTCCAAGCAAGACCAGGCTCTCTAAAGTGCACTTGATCATCAATCATGCCCGGGATTAAAAAGTCTCCTTGCAAGTCGATAACTTGTTCCATATCCGTTGGTGTAATACTGCTGGCAATTTTATCAATTCTTTGTCCGATAATTCGTACATCACAGTGCTCAACTTGACCTTCATTAATCAGCTGGGCATTTTTTAATAGAATATTCGACATTTCTATTTCACCTTAAGACACGCGTTAACAATAAAATTTCTGTTGCCCTTATAAATAAAGACATTTTAGGCGTTCGAGACCGCCTCTTCTTCCAGTGCCTGACAATCTGTGCAAATACCTTGAAACTCAAACTGAGGTGAGTTTAATTGATAGCCATGCGATTGAATTTGCGCAGATAATTGCGCCATTAGCTCAGCAGGCATATGCACTTCTTCTACTTTTTGGCACAGGGAGCAAATTAAAAACTGAGTATGTGGATGGGGTTTATGACAATCGATATGTGTACAGCAGATGTATTTGTTTACGGTATCCAGCTTATGGACCAAATCAGCTGCAACTAACAGATCAAGGATGCGATAAATGGAGACAGCTGGCAAGGTAAGTCCAAGATTTTGCTTACAATACTGAACCAAATCATAGGGTGATAACGCTTTGCCCGCCATCTTTAAGCCCTTGAAAATAGCTATTCTTTTTTCAGTAGGCTTGATACCAGCGTAATTAAAAATTTCGACAAACTCACTTTCTTGGTTATTTTTATTATTTTTTTGACTCATAAGACCCTATTTACTTGCCACCCCTTAATTAATGTTACAGTATAACATATCACAAAATACCTAAATGAATCACTTATTTTCGTGCAATCCACCGTTATGCCACGAAAAAAACATAAAACATGAGTAAGATAATTACGTTAACGACTTTGGGAGTAGTAAGCATGGTCACACGTAGAGAATTCACTAAAGGGACAGTTGCACTTGCATTTGTCGGGTTAAACAGCAGCATGTTAGGTTGCGCGCAAAAACGCTCTATCACACCCACCCCAACAACCACAGGTTATGGCCCGCTCATCAAAGATCCCAAAGGCCTGTTGGACTTACCTGATGGGTTTAGTTACCAAATTATCTCTACTTTGCATGACAAAATGGATGATGGGCTCAGTGTGCCAGACAATGCTGATGGCATGGGATGTATTGAACTAGATGAAAAACGCGTCGCTTTAATCAGAAACCATGAACTCAGCCCAAAACATTTAAAAAATGCGGCACCAGATATTGCCGCGCATCGCACCGATAACGCTTATGACAGCTTAAATAAAGACATTGCACTGCCTGGGGGCACCACAACCATGGTGTATAACCTTGAGACTCAGCGTATTGAACAGCAGTATTATAGTCTTGTTGGCACTATTAGAAATTGTGCTGGCGGGACAACCCCTTGGGGAACTTGGTTAACCTGTGAAGAAACAGTACAACTGGCAGGAGACGGACTGGAAAAAGATCACGGTTACATTTTTGAAGTACCCGCAAATCAACAAGGGTTAACTCAACCGGTACCGCTTGTGGACATGGGCCGCTTTAACCATGAAGCTGCCGCGGTAGACCCAAGAACAGGAATTGTTTATCTGACCGAAGACCGAGGTGATGGTCTCTTCTATCGCTTTATTCCTAAGCAAAAAGGCAAATTGGCGTTCGGCGGTACTTTGCAAGCCCTCGTGCTTAGAAACACTCGACAGTTTGACACCCGTAACTGGACACAAGCTAACATGCCTTTATCAACTTGGTACGAGAGCGAGTGGATCACCTTGGATAACCCGCAAAGCCCTGAAGATGACCTACGGCTACGCGGATATGACTTAGGTGCAGCTTTATTTGCACGGGGCGAAGGCATTCATTTTGGCGACAATGAGCTTTATTTTTGTTGCACCAATGGCGGAGAAAAGCAACTAGGGCAAATCATGCGTTATCAACCTTCAGCCTATGAAGGCACCGCAAAAGAAACCAAGCATCCGGGGCAAATTCAATTGTTTTTAGAAAGCAGTGATAAATCACTGTATGACTTTGGCGATAATCTTACGGTAACACCGCAAGGACACCTGCTCGTTTGCGAAGATCAATATACTTTATTACCTGATAATCACTTGCGTGGAGTATCGCCCAAAGGCGAGGTATATCCATTTGCTAAGCTGCGCGCCAAAACTGAGCTTGCAGGCGCCTGCTTTTCTCCTGATGGGTCAACCTTATTTGTCAATATTTACTCACCCACCAAGACATTGGCAATTCGAGGAGATTGGTCAAGCTATCAAGCTTAATTTGAAGAAAATTGCAGCCAGTTTTTCTGAACTTGCTGGCTGCAAACGTGATTTTTAAATTCAATTAGATTATTAAAGTAAAAATCATGAGGCGACGCTTTGTCGTTTTCGGCGCTTTTTAAGATAAGGGAAAAAGAACAAAATCATACCTGTGATGGAAATAACTAAAGTCACAAAAGAAACAGGTAACATCAGCCATAAATTGGCGTTTTTTTCAAAGAAGGTACCATCATGTAAGCTTTCTATTAGCTCAGAATTACGTTTTGCAATGTGTAAAATTTCACCTGTCTGATTATCTATTTGAATCTCAATTTTATTATTACTACGGATTTTAGTGATCCCTTTTGCAGGGCGCACATCTAAACGATTCACATCATCCCAGCTTTTGATTTGAGCAGACTCCACAGACTTAGCAATGTCTAAAATTTGCGTAAACGTCACTTCAGGCATAGTGCCAATACCTTTTGCTGAAGGCGGCTGGATAAAACTAAACTCTTTTCTAACTAGCAATAAAATACCTGTTACGATAATCACAAGCAGGGGGATAGAAATAATAATACTCGCCCACTTGTGAATACTTCTATTATTTTTATTAAAATTCATTGCTTCCTTTAAAATTGTATACTTGTTGATAATTTAACGCTGCGCTCAGGCTGCAAAGCAGCATCTTCGTCTAAACTGCCATAATAGGTTTCGTCTGTGAGGTTATTAATCACAACGGACACAGTTTGTCTATCCGTTAATTGATGCTCAACTGACACATCCCACACAGTAAAAGCGTCCCGCTGTATTTCAGAACCACCCACTTCATCGGCACCAAAAGTATGTCGGTATGCGTTTGACAGCGACCAATTGTCGAAATGTACTAACATGGTCCAGCTCAGTTTACGTGGATGCAAATCATCTAGCCTTTGTTGATGATTATCCTCACCGGACTGTTGCTGGTAACTCACTATGTGCTCAAAATATTCACTGGCGTACCACCTGAACTCCGCTTCAAAGCCACTGATTTGAGCATGACTCAAGTTTTGATAAGTCAAATAACCTGACGCTGTCTCATAGCGATCAATGTAATTATCTAAGTCATAATGATAAACAGCACCATACACACTCACCTCGTCAGATACGTGCCAGTGCAAAGATAACTGACTGCCAACACTGGTTTCAGGGTCCAATGCTTGATTACCCACAATAAGTCCTCTTGGCGTTTGACCATAAAACAAACGCTCAGAGAGTGTTGGATATCGAAAGCCCGTGCCAATATCAAGCCCAAGATCGACAATATCTGAAAGTGGTAGCATAGCGGCAAAAGAGGTATTTAAGCGGCCGTCAGTGGCATCTTCGGATTGCTCACTTTGCTGCTTAAGCCAGTCATATCTCAGCCCTAAATCAAAATCAACGCGCCCCCATTGCCAATGAGTTTTACCATACAAAGCGAGATTGTCTTCATCGGCATTCATCTCATTACCAAGTGGGCTAAGTGCAAACTCATCCACCACTAAATAATCGCTGGTAATTTTCACACCTTTACGTGATAGCCAATCTATCCCCCAATGGCTCTCATTGCCCATCAAGTCAATATGCTGTAGCCATTGACCTCCCAGAGTATGTCCCTGGTATTGACTCAGCCCGCCATAACGCTCAAACCTCACTGTCCTGCTATCCCAGTTTTGATAGTGATGATAAAACTTCGCCATCCAGTTTTCGTCACCGTTTAACTGAACCTGCGCCAACGAATGTAGCTCCTCAGGATAGTCACTTAGCTGCTGAGTCGGATATTTGACATTACTTTTACCAATACTCTCGCCATAACTGGGTAGCCAAGAGTAAGTGGCTGTAAAGCCTTGGTGTTGAACTTTATACCTCACAAGAGCTGAGGCACGCTCAAATTGAGTACTTAACTCATCCCCACTGGGGGCAGAATCATTATTGGCATGCTGGTAGGCAAAGGCTGAGGTAAAATCATCCTTTTGATGTTTAAAGGAAAAGTTAACGCCTTGATTATGGCTTTGCACTGAACCTGCAACTTGCGTCTTATCTGACATCTCAGAGCTTAGACTGACCACACCACCCATTGCTTGTGAGCCATAGAGTGCAGAGCTAGGACCTTTAATCACGTGGCCCAAGTTAAGCAAAGACGGGGCAATAAATGATGCTGAGTTACCAGCTCGCCTGTCTGTAATAATGGGTATGCCATCAATTTCAGTCCGTATTCTGCCACGGCTAAAGCCACGAATAGCATAGCTTTGAAATTGACCGCCTTGACCATTCAAGCTAACACCTGATAAAGAGGTCAATTGATCAGCAATGGTTCGGTTCAAAGAAAAGGTAAAGCGCTCATCTAAATAAGCTGAGGTATGATTCGCGGATGCAATTGTCAGTGATTCTTTTGGTGCAAGCACCTCAATCACTTCAAACTGTTCACCATGTGCGCTCACCACGAACGGGGCGCAGGCACACAAAAAAGAAAATATCGTTTTCATCGTTAATAAACTACTCAATTAACTTGTTATGTGGTCTTGTCGTTATCTCATCAGGACATCTTCGTTGTTAACTGTTAAAAAAGCTAAGAGTGGTCGTCCGAGAAATTCACGCATCGAATGTCGCCAACGTGAAGCTTAGCATTTGCATTCAAAATGGCGCCGCTAAGACATGCGACGCCATAATTTGAATAACGCTACTTTGTCACAACAGCAGCGCCACGAGTCCAAGGCCCACCCGCATCAATCACTGATTGCTGCAGACTCGGAATCGTTTTTTCCTGTAAGGTAGAAACGCGTCTAATCACATCTTCTAGACCTTGCTGCGCATAGCCAAACTGCTGACGATGCTGCTTTGTAGGACCATAAGAAGACCACAGCGCAGACATTGCATAACCTAGGCGGCTAGAGATATTTGCTGGCTTTGCACCTTTACGGTCACGTGATTTCAATCCTGTTAGTTCAAAATTGATAGCATTGATATCAGCCTGAGCTTGTGCGTATGCCGACTCAAGTGAACTGATATTGCCAGGTGTGCGATCTATCGCTGTACGCAATGATTGCAGTGTCTTAGTGGCTTCATTTAGCGCAGCCGCTGTTGACGAGTAACGTCTTTGCACGCTTTTTAGTTGCTCGCTAAACTCAGCAATGGCTTCTGCTGTAGGTCCTGAAACAGCACCTTCGGATATCGCTTGCAATTCAAATTCGACAGGAGTTGCCAGCTGAGATACTTCACCTTTTACACGCTTGTACAGAATAGCTGTATAAGTACCAGGCATAACCATACGCGCCATGGCAAACGGGTCCCATCTAGACGCTTTTTCGCCAGTGATAGCCTGATTAGCCGCATACTCCATATCCCAAGTTACACGGTGTATACCTTTGGTTGTTTTACCAGCGACACGGTCCACAAAGTTGCCCTCTGCATCACGAATTTCAAGATAAACAGCAGGCTTTGGTTCTTGGTTTTCTTTCTCAATCGCTTCCCAAGTCGGGTATTTGGGATACTTCTCATCTTTGACTAGCTTCTTCTCAGCTTGCTGACGTTGCTCTTTGGCTGTTAACAAACTGTCTTTTAGGAAGTAAGTTAATGTCGCACCATGCTCAGGGTTATCCGCAACATAGCGATCATCCCCGTCCGTACGGCTGTGATTTGTATCTTCTTGATACCACTTAACTGGACGACCAGGGCCCATCAAGATAGCGTCTTGCTCCATGGCTTTTTCAGTCAATGTACGTAGCGGTGTATAATCATCAAGGATATAAATACCGCGGCCGAAAGTACCCGCAACTAAGTCATTTTCACGGCGCTGTATTTTAACATCGCGTGTGGAAATCGTCGGAATACCGCCGTTGAGTTCAATCCATTTTTTACCACCATCCACAGTGAAGAAAATACCAAACTCAGTGCCAATAAACAGCAGGTCTTTGTTCACATGGTCTTGGACAATACGCCAAACTAAGTGATTCTCTGGTAAGTCCTTTGCAAGTGATTTCCACGTTTTACCTAGGTTCGTTGACTTGATCAGATATGGCTTAAAATCACCATACTTGTGATTATCTAGTGCGACGTACACGGTATTCGGATCAAATAAGTCCGCGCGAATATCATTCACATACGCGGTAGCTGGCACGCCTTTAACACGCTTGAGGTCAATTTTTTTCCAATTCTTGCCGCCATCGCTGGTGACTTGAATTAGACCATCGTCAGTACCTGCCCATAAGATATTGTCATCGACCGGACTTTCGGAGAAGTTCGCAATCGTATGGTACTCAGACATTGCATAGAGATCCCAACCGGCTTCAACAGACCAAGTGCGGCCCATCATCGGTGTATGCATACGGTTACCATTTTTAGTCAAATCACCGGAAATAGGCATCCAACTATCACCTCGGTCATCAGATCGCCACACACGCTGTGATGCAAAGTACACACGCTTAGGATCGTGAGTAGAAACATTTACCGGTGCATCCCAATTGAAACGCTCAGCAGGATCGCCCGGCAAAGGTTGAGGTTTAATATAAACATTCTCACGCGTTTTGAAATCATGACGAGTCAAGTTACCCTGCTGCCATTGAGAATACATAATATCTGGGTTGCCCGGCTCAACTGCAGGCTGATGACCGTCTCCACCCAAGGTTAAGAACCAATCTTTATTTTTGATCCCCTCTGAACGCATAGTTCTAGATGGGCCGCCTTGCGTTGAGTTATCCTGTGTACCACCGTAAACCTTATAGAATGGTTTGGAATCATCCGGCGCGACTTTATAGAATTGAGTTAATGGCAAGTTTGCCATGAAACGCCAGTTTGCCATACGGTCATGTGACATATAAATACCGCCATCAGAACCAATCAGTACAAAATCAGGATCGGTTGGATGGAATGCCATAGCATGGTCATCTACGTGCTTGCGCTTGGTATTGATTGGCGTCCAAGTTTTACCGCCATCGTCAGAGACTTTACTGTAGTTACTGGCAATGTATATACGGTCAAATTGATGCTTATCTGCAAAGATTTCTTGATAATAGTGGGGACCGGTACCGCCACCTACTTCATCAGACATCTTAGTCCAGCTCTGACCACGGTTGGCAGAACGATAAAGACCACCTTTACGATTATCAATTTCAACCGCGGCATAAACAACATCAGGATTGATAGGAGAAATGGCTAAACCTATTTTACCCATATTGCCTTTTGGCAAGCCAGTTTTAAGCTCTGTCCAAGTCTCGCCGCCATCATCAGAGGTATGAATACCAGAGCCTGGGCCCGTACCAACGTAAGCCTCAATTTTTCTTTGTCGAGACCAAGTTGCTGCATATAATTTATTTGGGTTTCTTGGGTCAATCAGCAGCGATGTCACACCAGTCCACTCATCTTCTGGCTTTAATACCAATTTCCAAGTTTCACCGCCATCCGTGGTTTTATATAGGCCGCGCTCGCCGCCATCTGTCCAAAGCGGACCCTGTGCTGAAACCCAAACTGTGTTTGAGTCTGTTGGATGAATGATGATGTCAGAAATACGTTCAGACTTTTTCAAGCCCATGTTTTTCCATGTTTTACCGCCATCCATTGACTTATAAACACCGTCACCAAAGCTGATATGGCGACCGCCATTGTTTTCGCCAGTACCTACCCAAATGATATCCGAATTGCTCGGATCTATGGTCACATCTCCTGTCGAATAAACGGCCTGTTTATCAAAAATAGGTGTCCAAGTTGTTCCCGCATTAACCGTTTTCCAGATACCACCAGAACCCACTGCTGTGTACCAAGTGGACGGATTGTTTTGGTCCACTTCAATATCCGCAATACGTCCTGACATATATGCAGGGCCAATATTTCGCAGTTTCATTGCCTCGAAGGTTTTACTGCTAAAGATGGCTTTTTCTTCATCAGATTTAGCGGCCAGCGTATTTGAACTGGCACATGCTAAAGATACAGCAACTGCTGCTTTTAATAGTGCATTCATTTTCCCACCGATGTTGGTTTTTGTTTTTTTCAACATCAACACTAACTTAAAAGATGCTATTAGTATGTAAATAAACGCTGAGATTACAGAAAATAGAGTCTAAAGTTATATTGTAACATTTTGTGTAAAAGTGAAACGCACCTTCACCCTTAAGTACGAAGTAAAATGGAATGGAAGCGTTTGTTCGCTAGCGAGAAAAAAGCAGAAAAACTTATTATTTATACAGAGTTAAACCTGTAACAAATAATAGTTGTGGCTAGTCAATGTGTAATGAGCAGTAATTCGGGTAGGATAGTAAGGTATTAAAAAGCAATTCAGATATTGAGCCCAAACAAGTTGTAATCTACTTTCTCGGGCTCACTTTCAATTAACAATTATAAGTTACTTGTTTGGATACGAGACAACATTTTAATACCAAACTTTTCTGCAACCACGCTTAAGCCAAGGCCAAAACGCTCAGCAAGCGCCTTTTTGGTCTTATACTTTACTTTGTAAAGTTGATGCGATTCATTTAACTCTAATAACAGGTCATCACTGGTTTTGATTTCATCAACAAGATCAAACTCTTTCGCATGCATTGCAAACCAATGCTCACCTGTCGCCACTTTATCAATGTCCATATGAGGTCGATGCTCAGCGACAAACTGTTTAAACAAAGTATGTGTATGTTCGACTTCGCCTTTAAACTTGTTACGGCCTTGCTCAGTATTTTCACCAAACATGGTTAACGTACGCTTGTATTCTCCGGCAGTGATTTGCTCAAATTCAACATCATTTTTCTTCAAAATTTTATTGAAGTTAGGGATTTGAGCAAGTACTCCAATGGAGCCGACGATAGCAAAAGGTGCCGCGACAATTTTATCCGCCACACACGCCATCATATAGCCGCCACTCGCAGCGACTTTGTCTACGCTAATGGTGAGCGGTAAACCAGCCTGTTTAATACGATTTAATTGAGACGCCGCTAAGCCGTAGCCATGAACAACACCACCACCGCTTTCTACATTGACCAACACCTGATCTTTTTCTTTGTTCGCAATGGTTAGAATTGCTGTCACTTCTTCGCGTAAGCTTGCCACTTCGTTCGCATCAATACTGCCCAAAAAATCAACAACAAACGTCTTTTTTTCCGGCTTCTCTTCAGACTCTTTTTTACTGGCTTTAAGGTGTGCTTTCAGCGCTTTTTTATCTAGTGTTTGATGTAGAAACTCTTCTTTGGTTTCTGCTAATTGAGCAGATAAATCTTTAACCTCAATTTCACCTGATTTACTTTTTGGTTTTTGGCTTGCACCAACAACTAATACAATAATGGCACCTACAGCAATTACGATTGTCACTGCTTTAGCCAAAAATAAGCCATATTCAAACAAAAATGCCAATGCTATCTCCCAAACCCTTGTCTATTGTGTGTTTAATTCAAATTATCTGACGTTAATCTTGTCTTAAAAAGTGCGACATTGCAATGAAACCTTGATAACTAGTCTCATTTAGAACAAATGAAAGGCATAAAAAAAGCCGCTATCCAGCGGCTTTTTGATGTTCATATGCATTACTTAGCAATAACGGTCGTATCTGTAATTGGTAAGATCAAACCTTTAGAGGCCAAATAAGTCGCTACTTGTCTCTGCATCTCTGCTGTTGCCTGTGCATGACCCTGAGCGGTTCCGCCAGTGCGTGCATCAAACGATGGCGTTAACATTGAGCTATGGTGGCCCTGTGAGAAGTTCACAACGTAACGACCTGCTGTACCATCTGTTGACTGTTTAGACTCTGTCGCAGTCTCTAACCCCATCAGCACAGCAAGTGGTGTACTACCACCTAGCGGGTTACGCGGCAGCGTTGTCGCTGGGATCACTTGATCACCCTTGTTTTCGCCTTCACCGCCAACGACAACACTCATGTACATAGGTGTATTTACCGCACGTACAAGTGGTGCATAGTTAAGTGGATCTGCGGTATCCAACACGGTTTGTGATGCATAAGCAAACTGATCAACGGTGCCATTGATGGCCGCAATTGATGCTAAATCACCTTCAGCTTCTAGGTTTGCAACAAACGTGTTATACGCACATGCCGCAAATGCACTTGCGCTGCCAGCAAACGTACCACAATCAGCAACTGCTCCTTCTTGAAGGTAACTTACAAACTTTTTAGACACAGCAAGATCAGATGCGCCTTGCACAACAGCTGTTTTTACAACAGGTCCAAACGATGCAGATTCAACTAAGAAGTTTGCAATACCAGCACCACCGCTAGAAAGTGCCGCTGGCCCTACTTTAAACAGAGGCTCTGCTGCTTTTAGCAACTCATTTTCAATTGGTAAGTTTGCATGCGCAATAAAGCTTGGCGCTACGACTGAACCCAACGACTGACCAACAAAGCTAACATCATTGGTATTAAAGTTTAGAGGCACTTGAGAGAAGGCATTAATTGCATTTAGACCAAATCTTAATGCAAGTAAATCCGCCGTTGATTGACGAAGGTTATCACGAGCAACTAGCAGTGACTGAAGGTTCATGTAATGTAACACGCTCTTAGTCGTCGCATTAAACTCGTCTACACCATCACCGTCTACGTCAATACCGCGCTCACCGTGCATTGGGTGGTCTATCGCCACAGTTGCAAAACCAGCCTGAGACAGTGCTAACGTCAAGCTAAGCATGTCTTCTTTTTTGCTGGTGATACCATGTTGCATGATGACAACAGGGTAGCCTGTTTCTGGCGCTTGTGACAGCGGGAACGTGATTTGTACAGGCACATTAGCAACCCACTGCTCTTTAGGGATTACATTGTATTTAGATACAAATTTTTGTGCATCAATACCTAGGTCTCGTAATTGACCACCTGAGAGTGCATTACACTGCGCATCAACTGTGCCTGCTTCTGGTTCAGGTAACTGACCACCAGCTTGTGCTTTCGCCGCTGCAACGGCAACGCCGTTGTCACACAAGGCCTGCCAATATGTATCAGCCAGCGCGGCATCTTCGCCATTTTTAGGACGGCTTAAATATTGCGGTAATTGGATATTACCTGTCAAATAACGAATACCGCCAGCTGCTTGCAGTAATTCAGGTGGTAGTGCACCAGCTAAACCTAACTCAGTAAATTTATCAGCAACTGACATAAAGTCTTGATCAGGTACTGCTACAACCGGCTGTTTAGCAGTGCCAAATGTTGACGCAAGCAACTGCTTGATTGTGCCTACAACAGGACCTGTCGCTTGCGTCGTCATTGCAGCTGTATAGACGATTTCATCCGCGCTAATGGATTCACTTGAGACAAGTGCTTGCTCATAGCTACGAATAACTGCTTGCAGAGATTTTTGCGCATCTGTTACTAGCGGCGCTTCTTGACGAAGCAGAGTATATGTTGATGAAGGCGTTAAACTTCTGCCGCCATCAATGGTGTCTTTGATGTTGCTTGTTAGTACCGTGATATAGGTCGTATTCGACTTAAACGGTTTAACAGGAATAACATTGATGTTTTGGCCATCTTCACTCAGCTGTGAAACAAAATCGCCAGTTGGACCAAATGTCAACTCACTCACTACGCGGCAAGCTAACGCAGGGCTCAAGTTTTGACATGCCTCAGTTTGCGCATCATCACCCATAACGACTTCGAATATACGAACTGCGCCTGGCGCTGCCACTGTCGCCGCATCAATTGTCACACCCGTCGGTGTATTCAAACCAATTTGATAAGGCATTTGTGTAGACCAACCGTCTAAACCACCAAGTGCTAGAGAAGGATCAGCATAACCCGAACGAGATAACAGTGGCTTAGAGTCGCCATCTAACTCACCAGGAATATTGAGCGTACCATCTTGTGTACCACTAAAGAGAATATCATTAGGTACGGAAATAACACCATTTGAGGGGTCAAATTTAACCGATGCAACTGGCGTTACAGGTTTGGTGTCTTGCTTTACATCTTCTAGCGTTTCACCGCCACCACAGCCTGCTAATGCAGCTGAAACAGCGAGTGGTAGTAACAGTTTCTTCATTGTATTGGCTCCGACATAATTTTATTATTATTGTTACCTCGGCCAGTGCCCACCCTTGCCTCAAGAATGTAAGCATAAATAAGCTGCCGAGAATAATTCGTTAAAACTATGTAATTTTGCTTTTAATAAGACATTAGACCAGTTTAACTTAACGCAAAGTGTAGCCTTTCGCCACTCATATTTGCAATAAATTCGATAACTTGCGTCATGACTATGATAAAATATAGCAAATGTATTTGTTCGAGGTCCAATATGCAAACATATAATGCAGCTAGTAATGCACTAGAAAATAAAGTGATTTTGGTCACAGGTGCGGGTGATGGTATCGGTCGTATTGCCGCTATCAACTATGCCAAGCATGGCGCCACTGTGATTTTGTTAGGGAAAACTACCAGCAAACTAGAAGCGGTTTATGATGAAATCATCAATGCCGGTTATCCACAGCCAGCTATTGTGCCATTGGACCTTAAAGGCGCAACTAAACAACACTACCGAGATCTAGCTTCTACGATTGAACAACAATTTGGTAAGTTAGACGGCCTACTTAATAATGCAGCGATTTTAGGCACTATGGGACCGCTAGAGCATTTCTGCGTATCGACCTTTGAAAACGTCATGAAAGTCAATGTAACTGCACAGGCGATGATCACACGCTTCTTGTTCCCTGTTATGCGCAAAGCTCCCAGTGCCTCTATTATTTTTACTTCTTCAGGTGTGGGACGCCAAGGGCGCGAGTTTTGGGGAGCCTACGCAATCTCAAAATTTGCCACTGAAGGCATGATGCAAACATGGGCTTGTGAAGTGGGTAAAACCAATATTCGCGTCAACTGTATCAATCCAGGTGCAACCCGTACAAGCATGCGCGAAGCCGCTTTCCCTGGTGAAGACAGAGACAAGCTAAAAACAGCGGAAGATTTGATGCCAACTTATTTATACTTGATGTCAGATGACTCATTAGAAGTGAACGGCCAATCGATTGATGCACAGCCTAAATAAGTATTTATAGTTGCGCTAAAACTAAAAAAGGGCCAATCGGCCCTTTTTTAATACACTTACCATTATCGACGCTTAGTTTGCTTCAAACGTTGATTATGCTTGTGTACAGCCTTTCTGATACGATTCACCTTAGCACGCTTATCTTTGCGCTTTTCAGGCATCACAGATAACTTAGTTTGTGTCTCAGGTCTCAGGCTCACTGACTTTCTCAAGTAGTTCACGTCTTCTAGCGCCAATTCTTCCCAGCCGCCTTGTGGTAAACGTTTATTCAGTTCTAACTTACCGTAACGCACACGGATCAAGCGTGATACTTCAACCTCTTGTGATTGCCATAAACGACGTACTTCGCGGTTACGACCTTCTGTTAGCGTTACATTAAACCACTTATTGATCCCTTCACCACCACGCGGCTTAATTGATAGGAACTTAGCAGGACCATCTTCTAACTCAACACCTTGTGAAAGTGTTTTCAAGGTTTGATTCGTAACCTCACCAAATACGCGTACAGAATACTCTCGTTCTACTTCGTATTTAGGGTGCATTAAACGGTTAGCCAACTCACCATCATTGGTAAATAATAATAAACCTGATGTATTGATATCTAATCGACCGATTGCAATCCAACGATCGCCTTCCAAACGCGGTAATCTGTCAAATACTGTTCGGCGGCCTTCAGGATCTTTGCGCGTACACAGCTCGCCTTCAGGCTTGTGATACATTAATACGCGGCAAATACGCTCTTCTTTTTGCTCAATCTTAACCACATGGCCATCCACTCGGATCACCGCATTTTCTTCGACTCTATCGCCTAACTTAGCAACTTTACCGTCAACACTGACACGGTTTGAGTCAATGTATTTTTCCATTTCACGGCGCGAGCCAACGCCCGCACGCGCTAATACTTTTTGTAGCTTTTCACTCATTCTGATGGTTCTCTCACAGAAGGATCATTTAACATCTGATCTAGCTTCTCAGTTTGCAGCTCTGGTAGTTTTGGTAACCCATCCAGACCGTTCAATGAGAAGTAATCTAAAAATAACTTGGTCGTCGCATACAGTGCAGGCTTACCCGGCACTTCTTTGTGTCCAACAACCTTTATCCATTGTCGCTCTAACAAGCTTTTCATAATGTTAGAACTGACAGTCACCCCACGAACTTGTTCGATTTCCCCTCGAGTAATTGGCTGACGATACGCGATAAGCGCTAACGTTTCCAAAGTTGCCCGAGAATACTTAGGAGCTTTTTCTTGCCAAAGCATATTAAGCCAAGGGCTTAAACTTGGACATGCTTGAAAGCGATATCCGGTTCCAACTTCAACAAGTCTTACACCACGTGTTTGGTAGTGCTCAAAAATCGTTTCTATCGCTTGCCCTATACGCTGATCAGAAACATGAATATCTTGCAGCACAGTCTCTTTCATATGCTTTTTCGATAATGGTTTATCTGCTACAAAAATCGCAGCTTCAACCAACTCGACAAGTTGTTCATCACTGACTCGGCGTTTCATGTCACTATTTCTTCATAAGGCTAGTAGAAGGCGCGGTATTATGACAGAGCTGGCACTACTCTTGTAGCTTTAATGACAAATAAATTGCACGCTCGAGCTTGATTTGAACAATCGAGATTAATTGCTCTTTAAGCAGCTCAAGCATAGCGATGAATGTCACCACGACACCGCTTCTACCTTCTTGAACACTAAATAGCCGACTGAACTCAACAGGCTCTGTATGCTCACTCAAGTATTGTAAGATCATCGACATTCGTTCGCGGGTTGAGAGGGCTTCTGCACTCACCTGATGATGCTCAAATTGCTTAGCTCTGGCCATCACTTCACTCATCGCCAGTAATAGCTCTTTTAAATCCACATCAGGTAATGAATCGTCATCTTGCTCATTGTCTTCAATGAGTGCACGTGCAATGAATATATCCCGCTCAACACGGGGGATTTTATCCAAGTTTTCCGCAGCCACTTTAAACTGCTCATACTCTTGTAAGCGTCTTACCAGCTCTGCACGAGGGTCTTCCTCTTCTTCGAGTTCTTCATGCTTAGGGAGTAACAAACGAGACTTAATCTGTGCCAATAAAGCAGCCATCACCAAGTACTCACCAGCAAGCTCCAATTGCAGTTCTTGCATCATCTCAACATATTGCACGTATTGCTGAGTAATGCTCAGTATTGGGAGCTCCAAGATGTCTAACTTGTGACGCTTTATCAGATATAACAATAAATCCAGTGGCCCTTCAAAGCTTTCTAGGATCACCTGTAAGGCATCTGGTGGAATATATAGATCTTCTGGCTTTTCTAATACGGCTTCCCCGTTTAAAAAAGCCAGAGGGGGTGTTTTACTAGAAACTTCTGTCATGAATTATTCAAATGGCGTGGGATCGCCACATCCATGACGTAAAATTTCGACATTATCTTCAGACATATCAATCACTGTGGTTGCTTGTTCAATTAAATAACCACCATGGACAATAAGGTCAACATGCTTTTCAAGTTGCATGCGAATATCGTCCGGATCAGACTCTGTAAACTGCTCGCCAGGTAAAATAAGCGAGCAAGACATTAACGGTTCATTGAGCTCTTCTAAAATCGCGCAGGTGATTGGATGCTCAGTGACGCGAATACCTATGGTTTTTTTCTTGTCGTTTATCAATCTTTTAGGGACCTCTTTGGTGCCCTTTAAAATGAAGGTATACGGTCCCGGCGTATTATTTTTTATCAAACGAAACATTTGATTATCAACACGCGCATAAGTCGATAATTCGGATAGATCGCGACACATTAGTGTGAAGTTGTGATGCTTTTCGATCCCACGAATACGCTCAATGCGCTCTTTTGCCTGCTTGTTTCCTAAACTACACCCGATCGCATACCCCGAGTCAGTTGGATACACAACCACTCCGCCTTTTTGGATGATTTCGACCGCTTGACGGATCAATCTGGCTTGCGGATTATCTGGGTGAATATGAAAAAATTGACTCATGCTAACATTCCTCTGTGGCTCCCCAAAACTGCCATACACCTTGGCAATCTTTTGGTAAGTATAGATTTCTTCCTAAATCTAACCAGCTCATAGGGTAATGAAAATCAGAACCTTGGCTGGCTAATAAATTATATTCTTGCGATAGCTGACCAAGAAATTGTCTTTCACTTGGCGCTTGTTGCGGCTGAGCAACCTCCATCGCTTTACCACCAGCACCGGTGAATTCATCCAGTAATTTTCGCAGCCATTTATTGGACATCTGATAACGCCCAGGGTGAGCCAATACCGCAACGCCGCCCGCCCCTTGTATGGCTTCTATGGCTTCTTGCATAGAGCACCAAACACTGGGCACATAGCCGGTCTTATTGCGCGCTAAAAACTTTTTAAATACACCCTGAATATTTTTTGCCACACCGCGCTCCACCAGCGCCTTAGCAAAATGAGCACGGGTTATCTCTGCACCTTGTGCCAACTCTAAGGCCTGTGCATAAATACCTTCGTAGCCTCTTTTTTCAAGGCGAGCACCAATTTCTTTGGCTCGTTCACGGCGTTTTTGCTGCTGCTGTTTCAATAATGCCTGCAGATTCGCATCATTGATGTCAATATTTAAACCAACGATATGAATTTCAAAACTTTCCCACTTAGTAGAAATCTCAACGCCTGAAATCAATTCTAATGCTAAGTTTTTTTCTGCAATATAGTCACGCGCAACGGATACACCCGCCACCGTGTCATGGTCAGTTAATGCCAGTACATCAACGCCTTTTTCTGTTGCCCGCTCAATAAGCTCAGGTACTGCTAAACGCCCATCAGAAAAAGTGCTATGACTGTGTAAGTCATATTTAATCAAAATTTTCCCCTTAAAAACTAAATGAGCGCAGTATACCATGCCCGTCAGTACGAGTGCGCTTTTATTTCCTCTCTCAAAACAGTGGGAATTTAGCCATTTTTACTAGGCCAAAAATCGTATTATTGAAATGAATAACGGACGATTGTTTATTTTTTGATATTAGTGCTTGACAGTTTACACCTGAGTAGGGTTTACTGTAGGCACTTAAATTGACATAACGAAAACTTTACAAATGAATCTAACACAAAAAACAAAAATCGTTTGGTGGTGGCGCTCGTAATTGCGGGTGTGATTCGTTGTGTCTAACAACTTTTAAACCCGCGCTGAGTCCGCGGGTTTTTTTATGGATTTTTTATAGTGATTAACAATTTTTGCAACAATTCATCTACAAAATCTTGGTGGTGGTGCCTGAATTAGCGGGAAGGCATTGTTGTAACTAATTACACACCCCCCGCAAGTAAAAATACTTCGGGGGGTTTTTTGTACTAAAGAGGAATGAGGTTTGATTTTTAGTCATATAACTACAACACCGGGTGAGGTGACGAGTATAAGGCAGCGGCGCGATTATATCGAAAGCCCTTTGTCATTATACGCGGCCCTCAATAAACCCAACACACTGTTGTTAGAGTCTGCGGAAATAGACTCAAAAGACAATGTAAAGAGCATCATTTTAGCGGACGCTGCACTACGTATAGAGTGCAACGGCCTTGAAGTGAAAGTACGTGCCCTTTCAAATAATGGCGAGCAATTACTTAATTACTTAGCAGAGCAAGTAAGTAACTGCACAGTTGTTAAAGAATATGCTGTACTGACGCTAACATATGATGCTCAAGACTTATCACTGGATGAATACAGTAAACTAAAAGCGGACAACGCATTTAGCGCACTACGCACCTGTATTAATTCAATTAAAAGTAACTCAGATACGCCATTTTCCGTCTTTTTAGGCGGAGTATTTGCCTATGATATGGTCGCCAATTTTGAAACATTGCCTGACGTACCAGATGGTAAAAATGATTGTCCTGACTATGTTTTCTATTTAGCAGAAACCTTAGTTATGATCGATCACCAAGCTAAAACCACTGAGCTAATTGGCAATGTATTCAATGGTCCAGATGTCCATGCTAATTGCTTTGAGGTTGGTAAACAGCTTGAAGAGCTCAATCGTCAATGCGATGGGTATGAAACATATAAAGAGCAGCCAGAGCAAGCGACACATGATGTGAGTATTGATATCAGTGATGATGTCTTTAAAGATCAGGTCGTACAACTGAAGAAAAACATCGTTGATGGCGATATTTTCCAAGTTGTACCATCTCGCACATTTTCGCTACCTTGTGCAAAGCCACTTGCCGCTTATAAGCATTTGAAAAAGCAAAACCCTAGTCCATATATGTTTTATATGCGAGACGAGAAGTTTGTGCTATTTGGTGCCTCTCCTGAGTCAGCCTTAAAGTACTGCCAAGACAGTAATCAAGTCGAAGTATACCCAATTGCAGGCACGCGTCCTCGCGGAAAATTTGCAGACGGCTCCATTAATCCTGATTTAGATAGTCGCATCGAACTAGAGTTACGTGACGATAAAAAAGAACGTGCAGAGCATTTAATGCTCGTCGACTTAGCACGTAACGATGTTGCACGGATAAGTGTACCTGGAACTCGTCATGCTAAAGAATTGCTTAAAGTAGACCGCTACTCACAAGTCATGCACTTGGTCTCTCGAGTCGTTGGTCAGCTAAAACCTGACCTTGATGCTTTGCATGCTTATCAAGCATGTATGAATATGGGTACACTTGTGGGCGCACCCAAAGTAAAAGCAGCACAGCTTGTCAGAGACATTGAAAAGCAGCGTCGCGGCAGCTACGGTGGTGCGGTTGGTTATTTGACAGGTGATGGCGCAATGGATACATGTATTGTCATTCGCTCAGCATTCGTAAAAAATGACACAGCCTATGTTCAAGCAGGCGCTGGCGTTGTTTACGACTCAGATCCTCAAGCCGAAGCCGATGAAACAAAAGCCAAAGCCAGTGCAGTGATCAAAGCCATTCAATCTAGCTATCAAGGAGTGGGTCATGACGCCTAAAGTATACTTTTTAGATAACTTTGATTCATTCAGCTACAACCTTGTTGATGAACTGTCACAGCTTGGCAGTGAGTTAGTGGTTTATCGTAACCATATCGATGCAAGCACTATCTACGACAAAATGTGTAATGAAACCGTACCAGTAGTATTGGTATTATCTCCTGGTCCTGGGAAACCTAGCGAAGCGGGCTGCCTACTCGATTTGATTGAGCTCTGTAAAGGCAAATTTCCTATGTTAGGCATTTGTCTTGGTCAACAGGCATTAACACAAAGCTATGGTGGTACCATCGGCCATGCTGGCGAGACGGTCCATGGTAAATCATCACGTATTGATGTGGAAGAGCACCCTGTTTTTGCAGGTCTTGGTAAACAGTTTCCTGTCGCAAGATATCACTCATTAATGGCGACAAGCGTACCTGAGTGTTTAAAAATCATCGCTAAATATCAAGATATTCCAATGGCGGTTTACCATACCACTGACAAAGTGATTGGTTATCAATTCCACCCTGAATCAATTTTAACGCCAGACGGTGCCAAGCTGCTTAAGCAAAGCATCGATTATTTAACCTGTTAGGAGGCAACATGGAAAGTTTAAATCAGCTGATTGATCAGCAATCTCTAAGCTTTGAGCAAGCAACAGAGTTGTTTGGACTAGTTATGAAAGGCGAGTTATCTGAAATAGAGCTCACCGCAGCATTGGTGGCACTCAAGATAAAAGGTGAAACCGCAGCAGAGATTGCAGGTGCCGCAAAAGCCATGCGTGACCATGCCGTCGCTTTTGATAACCGCGGTTTAAACTGCGCTGATAGTTGCGGCACAGGTGGTGATGGTACTAATACCATTAACGTCAGTACAACTGCAGCCATTGTCGCAGCAGCGTGCGGTATTCCAATGGTAAAACATGGTAACCGCAGTGTTTCTAGCAAATCTGGTTCTGCAGATTTACTGCGTACTTTGGGCATCAATCTTGAGATGAGCCCTGAGCAAGGTGCAAATTGCTTAGAGAAAACCAACTTTGCATTTTTATTTGCCCCGCTCTATCACAGTGGTGTTAAACACGCGATGCCAGTGCGCACACAACTAAAAACGCGTACCTTGTTTAATATTTTAGGCCCGCTTGCAAACCCTGCAAAACCGCAGCTACAACTGCTTGGTGTATATGATCCAGCACTTTGCCGCCCAATGGCAGAAACATTAAAAATGCTGGGAACAGAGCGTGCGATGGTTGTCCATGGTGCAGGATGTGATGAAATCGCATTGCATGGCACAACCCAAGTCACCGAACTTAAAAATGGTGAAATTACTGAATACACGCTGACGCCAGCTGACTTTGGTTTAGATAATTACGCGCTTGAAGATATTGCCGGTGATACCCCTGAATATAATGCTCAAGCAACCCGTGATATCTTAGCTGGCAAAGGCAAGCCAGCACACAATGCCGCAATTGCAGCCAATGTCAGTGCGTTACTTGTGATGTCAGGCAGAGCAGACACGCTAAAAGCAGGTACACAACAAGTACTAGATGTGCTGGCGTCTGGCAAATGTGTTGAAACGCTTCAAGCCATTTCGGAGGTCAGTCATGGCTAATGTGTTAGAAAAAATTGTTGATGACAAAAAAGTTGAATTAGTCGAGCGTAAAAAAGCTTTCCCTTTGAGTGAGTTTCAATCTTTAGTTCAACCCAGCGAACGAGACTTTTATGGTGAGATGTCAAAACCCGGCATTCAGTTTATTTTAGAGTGTAAAAAAGCATCGCCTTCAAAGGGTCTGATCAGAGATAACTTTGACTTAGATGAAATAACCTCGGTATACGCTAAGTACGCAACCTGTATCAGTGTTTTAACGGATGCTAAGTACTTCCAAGGCAGTTTTGATTACCTAAGCTACGTGCGCAGCAAGGTTGAGCAGCCGCTGATCTGTAAAGACTTTTTCATTGATGAATACCAAGTATACCTCGCGCGCTTAAAAGGTGGCGATGCTATCTTATTGATGCTGTCGGTGTTGGATGATGAAACATATGAAAAGCTAGCAACACTTGCCCACTCGCTCAATATGGCGGTGCTGACTGAGGTCAGCAATGAAGAAGAAGTGCACCGAGCGCTTAAGCTTGACGCCAAACTGATTGGGATCAACAACCGTAACTTGAGAGATCTCAGCACTGATCTAGCGACAACGGAACAATTAAGAAAACTGATCCCAAGTGACAAAACCGTTATCTCTGAATCAGGAATTTATACACATAGCGACGTTAAACGCTTAACCGCACAGTGTAACGGCTTCTTAGTTGGTAGTTCTTTGATGGCTGAAGATGACCTAGAAGGCGCCTGTCGTAAGCTGATTTTAGGTGAAAACAAGGTGTGTGGATTAACCCGTGTTGACGATGCCCTTGCCGCTTACCAAGCTGGCGCCGTTTATGGTGGCTTAATTTTCTATCCAAAATCACCACGTTTTGTCGACTTTGATTGCGCTCGTGCAGTCGTAGACAGTGCACCTTTAAAATATGTTGGTGTTTTTGTAGATGCGCCTCTTGAGCAAATTGTGGAATATGCGCAAAGCCTGAGACTAAGCGTGGTACAACTTCATGGTCATGAGTCACAAGACTTCATCAGTAGCCTGCGTAAACAGCTACCTGTCAATTGCCAAATTTGGAAAGCACAAGGCATTGTAGATGAATTTCCTGTGCCTTTTGATGAAGTAGACAAACACCTATATGACACAAAAACAGCTTCAGCATTTGGCGGAACTGGAAAAGTTTTCAACTGGCAACTACTTAAAAGTGCAAAAAAACCATTTATGCTTGCAGGCGGTCTTAACGCAGACAATGTAAAAGACGCTTCCTATTTAGGTGCGGCAGGCTTTGATCTTAATTCAGGGGTGGAGACGAGCCCCGGTAAAAAGTGTCCGGAAAAATTACGCGATGCTTTTAACAATATTCGAAAATACTGAGGTGGATAGAATGAATACAGGATATTTTGGTGATTTTGGTGGCATGTACGTCCCAGAATTACTCGTACCAGCACTAAAACAACTTGAACATGAATTTGAAAAAGCACAGCAAGATGAAAGCTTCAAATCTGAGTTCTATGCACTACTAAACGAATACGCGGGCCGTCCAACACCGTTGACGCTTTCTCGCAACCTAGTTAAAAACCCAAAAGTTAAACTGTACTTAAAGCGTGAAGACTTACTACACGGCGGTGCACACAAAACCAACCAAGTATTAGGTCAAGCACTACTTACTAAGCGCATGGGTAAAAAAGAAGTCATCGCTGAAACAGGTGCTGGACAACATGGCGTAGCAACAGCGCTAGCTTGTGCACTACTGGGCTTGAAATGTCGAGTTTATATGGGTGCAAAAGATGTTGAACGTCAGCAGCCTAATGTGTTCAGAATGCGCTTAATGGGTGCTGAAGTTATTCCTGTTACAGCAGGTTCTGGTACGCTAAAAGACGCCGTCAATGAAGCAATGCGTGATTGGTCTGCAAACTATAAGACAGCACACTACCTATTAGGCACAGCCGCAGGCCCTCACCCGTTCCCGACCATTGTTCGTGACTTCCAACGTATGATCGGTGAAGAAGCTAAGCAGCAAGTGCTTGAAGCTGAAGGCCGCCTACCCGATGTTGTGATGGCGTGTGTTGGCGGTGGCTCTAATGCAATTGGTATGTTTGCAGATTTCATCGATGAAAAAGAAGTCAAACTCGTAGGGATTGAGCCAGCTGGTAAAGGCCTTGATACTGACGAGCACGGTGCAGCACTGTGTAAAGGTAGCACAGGTATTTTACACGGTGCTTATACCTACATAATGCAAGACAGTGATGGACAAATTGAAGAGTCATATTCTGTTTCTGCTGGTCTTGATTACCCTGCTGTTGGTCCTCAGCACGCCTACTTACATAAAACAGGTCGTGCTCAATACGTTGGGATCACCGATACCGAAGCACTTGACGCCTTCCAAGCACTGGCAAAACATGAAGGGATTATTCCTGCCCTTGAGTCAAGCCATGCGATTGCGTATGCATTAAAGTACGCAGAGCAACAAACTGAAGAAACCGTTATTGTCGTAAACCTAAGTGGCCGTGGTGACAAAGATCTTGCCCATGTACACAACGTATTGAACGAGCGAGGTGCACTATGAGCCGTTACAGCAACTTATTTACACGCCTAAACGACGCAAGAGAAGGTGCATTTGTGCCATTTGTTACTTTAGGTGATCCGACAAAAGAGATCAGTATTGATATCGTGAAAAGCTTGATCGACGGTGGTGCTGACGCACTAGAGCTTGGGATCCCATTCTCAGACCCAATTGCTGATGGCCCTGTCATTCAAGCAGCGAATATCCGTGCACTTGAAAGTAAAATCAATACACAAGATTGTTTTGATATCATTCGCGAGATCAGAGAATACAATGCAGACATTCCTATTGGTCTGTTACTGTATTCAAACTTAATCTTTGCACAAGGTCTGGAAAACTTTTATCAGCAGGCAAAAGATGCGGGAGTTGACTCTATCTTAGTGGCTGACGTGCCTCTACATGAGTCAAAAATGTTCAGACAGGCTGCACAGCAAGCTGAGGTTGAGCCGATCTTCATCGCAACACCCAATGCCAGCGATGATACGCTTCGTCAATGTGCAAGCTATGGCCGAGGATACACTTACCTATTATCACGTTCAGGGGTTACAGGCACAGAAACTAAAGCGGAAATGCCTGCAGATACCATGATCAATAAGCTACATGAGTACAATGCAGCGCCTACTTTACTAGGCTTTGGTATCTCGGCACCGGAGCATGTGCAAGCTGCCATAAAGTCAGGCGCAGCGGGTGCAATCTCAGGTTCAGCGGTCGTGAAAATTATTGAAGATAATTTGAGTGAGCCGGCACTGATGTGCGAGCGTTTACGTGAGTTTGTTGCAACCATGAAGGCTGCAACAGCGAAGTAAGCCTACTTAATCAGCTAGGGCATCTTTAAATGCCTTAGCTGGTTTAAATAACACTTTATTTTGACCTTCTATGATAATTTCTTCCCCTGTTTTAGGGTTTCTCCCAGGCTTAGCGGGATGGTAGCTTAGCGTCAACGAGCCAAAACCAGACAAAGCAACAGGGTCGCCCTCAGACAATCGTTTTGTAATGGCATTTAAAATGCTGTCTAAAGCGGCTTTTGAATCCTTTTTAGTCAGTTCGTTGCGCTCAGACATCGCTGAAACTAATTCACTCTTATTCATTGAGTTCTCAAATTATTTTTAAGGTGTGCGGAGGCTAGAAGTTTAGCAGCTAAAAGTCAATCTTGAACTTATTGTCATAACTTGGTAAAACGCAATAGAGGTATGGTAACGCGAGGTTTTAAATGGCATTTATCGTTGAGTATTTACCCCTGATCCTATTTTTTCTCGTCTATAAATTTATGGATATTTTTTGGGCTACGGGCGTATTAATTGTCGCATCTTTAATACAGATGGCATGGCAATATTTTAAGGAGGGCGCGATCTCTCAAAGGCATTGGATTTTCTTTGCCATTGCTTTATTACTCGGCGGATTGACAATACTATTCCAAGACGAACAGTTTATCATGTGGAAAGCCACTATAATATACGCTGCTCTGGGCAGCACACTTTTAGTATCACACCACATGTTAGGGAAAAACCTGACTAAAAAAGCCTTGCTCGGCACCCTCAATAGCGCAATGAAACAAATGCAGCATGCAGAGCAAAGCGACAATAAAGTACCAAAACGACAAAAAGCCGAAGAGCTCCCTATCCCTGAAACGCTCTTTGCACAACTTAACCTCGCATGGTCAGCACTCTTTTTTGTTATCGCGATTTTAAACTTAATTGTGGCTTATACTTTTTCACTCGATTTTTGGGTTAATTTTAAGGTCTTTGGTTTAATGGCAATCACTTTTATCGCCGTTATGTTAACCATTGCCAAGGTATCTAAATACCTCCCAGAAGACGAATAAATTCAACATTGATACCATTACGAAAACAAGCTTTACAGGTAAGAAAATAACTCTGTAAAAGTTCCAGCCAAAATGATGATGCTTGCTATATTTTATGCAGGGCAGATTTTCAGTATGGTGGTCTTTTGAACGCGCATCAATATAGATGGTTTGAGCTATTCTCTGTTTTTATTTTTCTTCCTTGTATCGCTTATCTATTTCGTGCAGAGCTTGCTAATTGGCTCTTCCCTGCATTGATCACTTTAATGGTAGTGTGCACTTACCTACTCATTTCTGATCCGCATTTTAAACGATTCAGACTCACCAGCCTTGGGCAATTCTCAGCCATAAAAAAACGGTTATTTTCGATGTTTTTTATCGGCGCTCTATTCTCTGGCATGCTGTATGGGCTGATAAGTCAGGAAAGTTGGTTTGCACTGCCCATTAACTCAACGTTTGACTGGTTAGTGCTGTTAATTGCTTACCCTATTTTATCAGTCCTGCCGCAAGAACTTATTTTTAGAAGCTACTTTTTCCACCGCTACAAACGAATTTTACCAAGTAAAACCGTAAGGGTTGTGCTCAGTGCCAGTGTGTTTGCACTCGCACACTGTGTATACGATAACTGGATGGCCATCATTTTATCATTTATGGGCGGATTGTTATTTGCGTATACCTATGCACACAGCCGTTCTTTAGCCGTGTGTGTGCTAGAACATAGTTTGTGGGGATTATGGATATTTACAATTGGCGCAGGAAAGTATCTAGATGCAGGTGTGACATTTACATAAATTGTGGGGCAAGCGCCCCACAACTTATGTATCAATTAGAAACCAAATAAGCTGACTGCAAAGTACTTGGTAGCAACCGTATTGACGAATATCACGAGTAATATCACTGGAATAAACGTCGACAGCGAGAAGTTGACATACTTCTCCATAAAGCTGCCTTTGTAACTTTCACAACCTTGAGACAGCTCATCTGACAGATTTGCTTTTCTCCAACGGTATGTCACAAACAAACAAAGTAGTAAGCCATTGAATGGTAAAATCGTGTCATAGAATACGTCAGAAACAATGTCAAAGAAGCTCTTATCAACGCCACCATACTGAGTAAATTTCGTCAGCCACTCTACCATACCAAATGACATGGTACACATCACAGTTAACACACCCGTCGACACAGCAAGTACTGTCAATGACTTCTTACGGCTGTAACCTTTGGCTTCCATTAGGCTTGCAGTTGGCACTTCCACAATGGATACCAAAGATGTAATCGCCGCGAAGAACACCAATAAAAAGAAGATACCCGCAACAATCGATGCACCTGTATAGCCAATATCCGCTTGCATCGTTAAGAATAACTGAGGCAAGTACACAAAGATCATAGATACAGAGGAGTCTGATAACTCGTCAAGCTTAACGTCAGGGTTAAAGCTGAAAATGGCAGGTAGTACCATTAGGCCTGCGATAAATGCCACTAACGAGTCTGTGACTGCCACCATTTTTGAGCTACCGACAATGTCCTCTTTCTTAGAAATGTAAGACGCATAAGTAATTAAGATACCCATACCAAGTGACAATGAGAAAAATGCTTGTGACAGCGCGCCATTTAAAACACTGGCATCCATTTTAGAAAAGTCAGGAACAATGTAATAACGCACACCAGCCATCGCATTGTCGAGCGTAAGTACATAGGCCACTAATCCGATTAGCAGCACAAATAAGGCTGGCATCATCAGCTTTGCAGCTTTTTCAATCCCTTCTTTTACGCCACCAACTAAAATCAGATTCACCAAGATAGCGACACCGGCCATATAGCCAAAAACACTATACTCGTTAATAAAAATACCAAAGTTATTTGGGTTTGCTAGCTGGTCCAAGTTCCCCATAACAGTTTGTACCAGATAACCAAAAATCCAAACAGTAATAACCATGTAAAAAACCGCAATCATAAACGGCGTTAACACAGCTAGTGCACCTGCAAACGACCACTTTTTATCACCACCTGTAAGTGAATGATAAGCACCGTATGGATCTTTTTGCGCCTTACGACCAAGCGCCATTTCGGCGATCATTACGGGTAAACAGATGAAGATAACAAACAGCGCATAAACGATTAAAAATGCACCGCCGCCATTTTTTGCAGCAGAAACTGGGAACCCAACCAGATTTCCGATCCCCACAGCGGACCCTGCCGCTGCCAAAATGAAACCCAGTCGAGAGCTAAATTGCTCGCGATTCGCACTCATTAAAACAACCTTATTATTATTTTTCACGATAGTCGAAGGACTGTAACAGCCATGGCCTGCGGATTTCAAGTATAAATCAGGATTCTCATCAGATAACGTCATTTCATTTACATTTAGGGACAATCCAGTCTATGATACGAAACACAAAATTAATTACGCATTATTTCTGACTATTATGCTTTACATGATTTACTCAACGGATGTGGAAAACTCGCTCGAAAAACGCATGAATGCAAGACCTGCTCATTTGGCTCGCTTAAATGCATTGAAGGAAGAAGATAGACTGTTTGTTGCAGGGCCACTTCCTGCAATTGATGACGAGAACCCGGGCGAAGCTGGTTTTACAGGTTCTCTTGTTATCGCAGAGTTTGCTTCTTTAGAAGATGCGAAAGCATGGGCTGCAGCAGATCCTTATATCGAAGCAGGCGTTTACGCTGATAGTGTCGTTAAACCATACAAGAAAGTATTACCTTAACTAAAGTTCAGCACGGGTTAAGACAACTCATCTTAACCTTCGTCACATGATGTTAAGCAACCCAAACGTGGAGCTTAGAATGCAGTTGCCCTTATGTTTTGCGATTTTTATGCTGGTTTTTTCCCTGACATTGACTCAGGTACAAGCAGCACAGCAGGACACCATAAGCAAAAAAGAAGCCGTACAATTAGCAACCACCGAGCAGCCAGGGAAGACACTCAAGATTTCCCTTGAAGGTGATTATTTTGTTGTACGTATTCTACAAAGCGACGGCAGAATAGTTGATGTGAAAGTCCACAAAGTAACGGGTGAGGTTAAGAAGGATTAACAATGCGAATTTTAGTAATTGAAGACGACGTTCAACTGGCCGAAAACCTAAGAAACGTATTAGAGAAAGAAAAGTACAGTGTTGATCTGTGCCATGATGGCGAAAATGGTCTATTTCACCTGACTGAGTATCCGCTTGACTTAGCCGTTGTAGATTTAGGGTTACCTAAACTAGATGGTATCGAGTTAATAAGACGTGCGCGTGCTGAAGGGATCAAAATACCTATTTTGATTTTGACTGCCCGAGATCGCTGGCAAGAGAAAGTTGAAGGGTTGGATGCAGGTGCCGACGATTACTTAACTAAGCCATTTCATGTTGAAGAACTTATTGCACGCTGTAATGCATTAATACGACGCAGTGCCGGACAGGCAAACCCTGAGATTAGCATTGGCCCAATCACTCTGCATACGCGCTCTCAGCAAGTTTTCGTCAATGAACGAGAACTGACTTTAACCGCATATGAGTATAAAGTGCTTGAGTATTTGATGGTCAATCCTCACAAAGTCATTTCTAAATCAGAGTTGACCGAGCATATTTACGACCAAGATTTTGACCTAGATTCAAACGTTATCGAAGTATTTGTTCTACGTTTGCGTAAAAAACTTGACCCTGATGGCACATTGAACCCGGTGGAAACCTTACGAGGTAGAGGTTATAGGTTTAAAACTCAGTGGTAAGCAGCGCCCAGATCTCTCTCAAAATAAGGCAAGGATTTATCCTTGTCTTTGTTCTAATCATTGCGCTTCCAGCACTCTTTTTCTCTATCGGTCGCGCCTATCATGCAACCTTAGTTGATGCGACAGAAAAAACGCTTGAAGCACACCTCTACTCTTTAATATCTGAAGTCGAATTTGTATCAGATGGCATTTCTATGCCGAGGACGATCCTCGCTCCAGAGTTAAACCGGCTTAATTCAGATACCTACGCATTGGTATACCAAGAAAATACCCTCGTTTGGTACTCAGAGTCCGCTGTAAGTCTTACCGTCACCCCAGATGTGTCTCAAACACAAGCTGGGGCATCAGAATTCAAAAAAGTGCGGTACAGCGGGGAAGATTTTTGGCAGCTCAGTTTAACGGTTATATTGGGTAACGCCGATCAATCTCAACAAGCCAAGTTCATCTTATTAAAAAAGAACTCTGCCCTACTCGCATTAATGTCTGAATTTAGAAACACCCTTGTCAATTGGATGTTGATTATGGGGGTTGTCATTGCCGCACTCATGGCGTTTGGCTTTGTTTGGAATGCCCGCCCTTTACAGCGACTAGATAAAGAAATCAAAGAAGTTGAATCTGGTGAACGGGACAAGATAAATGGTCTATACCCTGTCGAACTAACAACAATCAAAGCTGACCTTAATTTACTACTTGATTCACAAAGGCGACAAAAAGAGCGTTATCGAGCATCTTTAAGCGATTTGGCACACGCACTAAAAACTCCCTTAGCAGTGCTCAAGTCCAGCCCACTTGCGGCAGACTCAGAAGCGCAAGAGCAATTAGATCGAATTAATGCGATGATCGAACATCAGCTAAAACGCGCAGCCACTGGCGCTTCGGACACTTGGAAAAAGCAAACCAAAGTCAAACCCGTTCTAGATTCGATCCTCAATGCCATGGGTAAAGTCTATTTAGATAAAGGGATAAAGTTCTCGGCAACCTGTGAGCATGACGCCGCTTTTCTCGGTGATAAAACCGATTTGATGGAAATTTTAGGTAATATCATCGATAATGCTTGTAAAGCATGTGTGCACAAAGTTGATATTACTGTTAAAACGGACACCACGAAAGGAATTGCATTCATAATTGGTGATGATGGCCCTGGTATTCCTGAAAACAAACGAGAAGAACTTTTACAGCGCGGATCCAGACTTGATACTTATGAAGCAGGGCACGGTGTTGGCATGGCAATTGTGTCGGATTTAGTTGCCTCTTATCACGGCCAAATCATTATTGACTACAGTGAGCTTGGCGGTGCCAAATTTACAATTGAGTTTAACTATGATCAAAACCATTAATATTTTTCTGTTTTTTACTGTTTTTTCAAGTATCGACGCGTTTGCTCGGACTGAGGCGTTGAGGGATTGTAGTCACCTTGAATCTGACCACCCTCAAAAAGCAAAAAAGTATTTAATGTGCCTCGATAGCAATATTGAGTTGTTAGAAAGAAGTCGTCAAACTTGGGTAAATAAGTTGGTTTTGGACACTGAAGAGCTAGAAAAAAATACCGGTAACACCCAGCTCATGCCAATTATTCAGCGTAGTATCACAAACCAAAGTCGTTATATGGACGACGCCTGCAAATGGCGTTATCTAAAAGAACTACCCAACTCGACACGCGCAGCAAAAGTCTTTAAGCGCTGTAAAATATCCTTTTTACAGCTGCATATCAAAGAACTACAAGCTAATTTTTAGACTCTTCATAACTGCCTAGCATGGTCGCTAACCAGCGACCATCTTCGCTATTCTCAAGGCCTATTTTCACTACCATCGTCAGTGGTACAGATAACAGCATGCCTACGGTACCTAGTAACCATCCCCAAAATATCAAAGACACAAATACCACAAGTGTAGATAGCCCAACGCCTTTGCCCATATATTTTGGCTCAATCATATTTCCCATAATGGTATTGATAGACAAATATCCAGCCGCTACTAAGCCACTCACAACCGGTCCATGTGTTACGAGTGCTAATAAAACAGGTGGTACAGCCGCAATAATAGAGCCAATGTTTGGAATATAATTCAGTAAAAACGCCAATACCCCCCAAAGTACAAAGTAGTCAACATCGAGTAGCCATAGTAAAAATCCAGCCAGTACACCTGTTGCCAGTGAAACACCTGTTTTAATCGCCAAATAGCTATTAATGGAATCTAAAAAACGGTCGATTTGCTGCATTTTCATTTGCGGATCATCAAGGGCCAGATGCACTTTTTTGCTCAACATAGGCGCTTCAAAGAGCATAAATACGACAGTCAGTAAAATTAAGAAAATGTTGGCCATCACACCACCAAACCCAGCAAGCATATTAGTTGCAACATCTATCATCTTACCAGGGTCAAACAATGAGATTAGCTGCTGCTTATCAATCAGTATGTTGTAATTCGCAGCGGTGTCTACTAACCAAATAAATTTGTCTTGAAGTGCCTCACGATAACTCGGTAATTGCAAAGAAAAGTCATTTAAAGACTGTCCAACTAATCCAGCTAGGCTCATCCCTAATAACGCGACTAAGGCTATAATAATCACGATCGCTGCTCCTTTGGGAATGCGATAGCTGGCAAAAAATCTTAAAAGTGGATTGCAAATAATCGCAATGAATGCAGCCAGTATAAATGGCACTACTATGTCATTTGCTAGTTTTATACCTGCCAATACAATGAATAATGAGGCCAATACAACTAAGCTCTTGTTTATTCCCGTCAATGATGACACTGTTGATCCTTATGCGAAGTCGCAACGTTGAAGGTAAAGTTAACACATAACTTTTATATGTATCTGCTACTATTGTAATTGAATTTAAATTCAAAGCACTAGGGCTAATTAAAAAACATACATAAACCAAATCATAATTGAGCGTGGAATGAATATATTGATCACGGGTGGAACCGGGCTAATTGGGCAAGAACTTTGTAAGTTTTTAGTCAATAAATATGACTTGATCGTTTTGACCAGAAACGAGATTAAAGCAAGGCAGCTATTAGGGCAGAACGCACGCTTTGTAGACTGTTTATCTAAAGTTGACTTCAACGATATAGACATCATCATTAACTTGGCAGGAGAGCCTATCGCAGACAAACGATGGAGTGATGATCGTAAACGAGCAATCATAGATAGCAGGGTTGGCATCACTAAACAAATATCTGACTATATCAATGCAGCCCAAACACCACCCCATACTTTTATTTCAGGCAGTGCCATTGGCTTTTACGGCAGACAAGCCCCAGATACCTCAGTAGATGAAACTTTTGACCAGCCACACGATGAATTTAGTCATCAATTGTGTCATGACTGGGAGCAAGCTGCGCTGCAAAGTCAAAGTGATCACACTCGGGTCTGTTTGCTACGAACAGGTGTCGTATTATCACGCCGAGGAGGGGCACTCAAAAAAATGTTACCCGCATTTTCTTGGGGTATGGGTGGACCTATGGGCTCAGGTGAGCAGATCATGTCATGGATCCACATTGATGACATGATACAACTGATCCTTTTCTTGATCCGCCATGATGAATTACAAGGTGCGTTTAACGCAACAGCGCCAAGTCCAGTTTCAAATAAAGAATTCTCAGATTGCCTTGCCAGTGTCCTCAATCGTCCCGCTTTTTTCTGGCTACCTGAAAGCTTCTTAAAATGGGCATTTGGAGAAATGTCAGACCTGCTTATTTATGGCCAAAAAGTCATCCCAAAAAAAGCTCTGGACGCAAACTATAGATTCCGCTATCAAACGTTAGAAGAAGCATTGAAACAAATAATGCACTAACTCATAAAGTACCAACCAAAAGGGCTGGCAGTTTGAACGCCCTTTTTGTGCCTTTTATAAAAGAATCGTTTACAACCACACACATGAACATGCAGATTTCTATAGTGTGATTATACTTAAACATACTATCTACAAAGAGCCGTATGATTGCCTTACTCTCGATTCAATAAATTCATTCAAACAACACTGCAAAGCAAGTATTTACTTTCGCTTCGTGAAGCTTTTATTGCTCTTTTACCTTATTTTGTCAGTAGTGCGCTTGCATTGCTTATTATTAACAGCGCGCTGTTCTTCAATTTAATCAACAAAAATAATGGGTTATACGCTGTGCTATTTAATGGTGCGGCGCTCATTTTGAGTCTATTTCCACTCATCGTTGCCACGTCTATTGGCTTCTTTATCTGCAAAAACTATGGGCAAAGTGGGATCATTGGTGCCATGCTCGCTTTACTGAGCTTCTCACTACATGGTCAGTATATCATTTCAGTAAATACCGGCTTTGAGCTTAATCCCACGGGTGCAACGCCATTTGCCATTATAATACCAAGTATTAGTAGTTTGTTACTGGTACTGTGTATGCGCATTCAGCCAAGCTTTGATGGCTATTTATATCGTATCAGTCACTTTTTAAGCGAAAAGCTACGAGCGATCATCCCTTTCTCTTTGGTCTTTTTCAGTTTTTATCTCTTTATGCCTACCCTCTTTGCCATCGGCGACATCATTGCTTTATGGATCACGCCAGAAACCACCAATACCTCAGTTGCATGGTTAACTTATCAGAGAATGCTCATAACACATGGTTTATGGTTTCTTGGGATCCATGGCGATAATACATTTGATATGTTACTGAGCCCTCAGTTTTTGTCACAGCCGATCATACCCGGGATCTCGGCAAAAACGTTTTATGATACCTTTGTGCTTATTAGCGGCACAGGTTGCTTCGCGGGGCTCATTTTAGCGGCTCTATGCCTTAAACACAGCGGCCATGAACGCAATATAGCCAAGCTTTCTATTCCTTTCACTGTCTTTAATTTTTGTGAGATTATTGTTTTCGCCCTGCCTATATTTTTAAACCCGATTATGCTTGTACCATTTATCTTAGTTCCGAGCATTAACTTTGTAATAGCCTACTTTGTCTTAAGTAATGGCTGGGTTGATATCACAAACATTGAAATTAGCTGGATGACTCCTGCGCTTATAAGCGGCTATAAAGTCTCAGGAGGTGTGTCAGGTGTTATTTTGCAAAGTTGCTTAATTATCACCAGTGCATTCATCTACTACCCTTTCCTGTACTGGCACAACCGCCAAATTAACTTTGAAAGTGCAATTAACAAGCTAACCGATAAACTAAAAATTTCTGAACAATTAAGAAGTACGGGAGAGTCTACATTCATTGCCCACCAACGAGATATTGACTATGCCAGCAAAGAGCTTAATCAAGTGCTTAATGATATTAGTGAAAGCAAGCTGAAGTTGCATTACCAACCGCAGATTTGTCAGCTCTCAGCATCCGTCAGTGGGTTTGAAGCACTCTTAAGACTACAAAAACCTAATGGGAATTTAATCGGTCCATATTTTTTAGATACATTAATAAAACATGACCAAACAGACATCATTGACAAATGGGTCATCGAACAAGCACAGCGCGATCTTGTATATTTTCGAAAAAAAGATTTTTTGCCAATCATTAGCATCAATGTAAACCCGAAGGTCATGACTGACCATGTACTTATTAATTATCTATGCGAAACGTTTCATCAATTTCCTAATCAACTAAAAATAGAGGTTGTCGAGTCCGGTTACTTAAGCGATAAAAATAAGGTTATTAAAAATATCCTCAAGCTGCGTGCCGCAAAAATAGAAACGGTCATTGATGATTTTGGCACCGGCTACTCCAGTTTATCGATGTTAGCGGATCTACCTATCGACATAGTCAAATTAGACAAATCGCTACTAGACAATGCACAAGAAGAATCTGGTGCAGATTTTTATACCTATGTAGTTGAGCTACTCCACAAAATGGATAAACATTTAGTCGCTGAAGGCGTCGAATCACAACATCAATTAGAGTTTGTTCGCGGTCTACAAATTGAAACTGTACAGGGCTGGTATTATCAGAAGGCGTTACCCAAGCAAGAAATCATCTCTTATCAGGCAACTTTCTCCTCCAAACACAATTAGGGTTATCTTTGAGCACTTGCACGCTTAAATAAGTGCAAAATACCCTAAACGCATGATTATGTGTATTTAATTAAGTAATCACAAGAACTGACTATTGACTAAGATGCTTCGCAAACTAATTAGCGGACCTTTTATATTTGGGCTAACAAGCTTTAGCGTCATAATTTTATACATTGGCCCTTAATAAGTGAACATAGACATTCGTTACGTTAAACTGTCACCTATGCAACTTCACAGTTCAGGACAATTTTAGGAAAAATATGATACTTGCTTTGTTCGACTTTGATGGCACCATCACAACAGAAGACTGTTATACCAAGTTTTTATTCTTTTCAACACCCAAGGCCCGGCTGTATTTAGGTTACTTTATTCTGCTTCCAGTTATCCTTTTATATAAACTGGATGTGTTACCTGCAAATAAAACCCGTTCAGTTCTATCTAAGGTCGCATTTTGGCGTCGATCTGAAAGCGATGTTATGTCCAAAGCGCACGATTACGTCGAACATGTTCTGCCGTCATTAATGAGGCAGAATATGCTTGAAAAAATACAATGGCATCAATCTCAGGGACATACAGTATTTGTCATATCAGCGTCACTCCACCCTTATTTGTCTTTGTGGTGCAAACAACATGGTATTAATTTGATATGCAGCGAGCTTGAGTGTGTAGATGGGAAGTATACCGGTAATTATACTCAAGGAGATTGTAGTGGAATAAGAAAGGTTGACCTGCTCAAAAAGCAAATCAATATCTCAAATTATCAACATATCTATGCGTATGGTGATACTGAGGAAGATAGTGCCATGTTAAGTATTGCCCACACTCGTTTTTATCAGGGTCAACAAATTATTTAATATCATTGATAAAAATGAGCACTTAGAAAAGAGAAAAAACTCTATAAATAATTTAGAGTTGCTTATATAGATAATAGCAACCCCATGAATTTTTTATCAATAAAAATAGCCACACTGCATATACCGAATGCGGTCATCTCCGGTATCTTGATAATAGAAACCTGTCGTATAGGTGTCTTTACCATGCATTTTTCCGCAAACAACAGGGCCATTTATATCTGCATTTTGGTAGTCAAACATTGGGTAAGTGGTTTTACCCAATACTCTAGTACACTCAAAACGTTCGACACTTCTATCTCCCTCATCATAAAAATACATGCCTGTGACAACAAAGCCACTAGCACATTCGTACCAACCGTTACCATTACCATTCATAAACACATCATATATTTGCGTTGAGACAAGTGCCATTCCATCTATGTCTTCGGCTTGAAACCCATATAAACTTCGGTCACCTCGGGCATTTAAAGCACTTAAAATGTGCACAGCCAAACGCCTATTCACATGATAAGCAATATGCCATCTATTACCTTTACCTAGCATGGTATAAAACTCAAATGCTTGTGTATCAACAGTGCTAGATATCATAGCTTCTGGATTGCTTTTTGACTCATGTGCATCTAACTCACCAAACCATAGCGCGATTACCAAGAATAAAATAGATTTTAAATACATAACTTTCCCTAATTTCATATTGTTAAGCGTATTAAAGGCTAGCTGCTCGCTAAAGAATGGCTATTACACTTGATTACAGAAAAATAATTATAATAAAAACAAGGGTTTACACTTTATTGTTTGTAAATGACAAAATCACACCGGCCAATTTTAAACCACAAAATTAATCAACAACCATTCTTTTCGAGTTGATTTCAATTGCAAACATAAAAAGAAAAAACAGATTTATTTATATAAAAATAGAGAAAAAATTTCTTTAATTTTTCAACAAATCATCACCAAAATGTTAAACAACCAGCATAACTTAACCTATAAAATTGAGAAGCTAAACATAAATTAATAAAGCGTATTAAATTAAAAATTTATAAAAAAGTAAAAACCCCGAAAATACGGGGTTTTAAATAAATAAAATCGATTAAAATTTATCTCTAAATCCAGCGTTCTCTATTAATTAAGTAAGTAGAATTACCTATCCTCATACGTGTAGGACAATAAATATGGCCATTATATGTTCTCTCAAAAAATAGCGGGCCGCTACCATATGCTTTTTCATATTCACAAACAGTTATTTTCTTATAAGTAGAGCTAAAAATTTCACTTTCCTTTACACTTTCATCGCTCGCAAATGATGATGAAGAGACTGCAGCTAATAATGGCACTGATAACAATAAAGATACGATTTGTTTTTTCATTTTATTTAATTTCCTTTTTCAGTTCATTTATCAAAATCCAAAACAAAAGTTAAACAAAAAAACAAAAAACATCAACTCACATTTAAAAATCAAAATATTTATGAAGAAATTTTAAATAACAAAACAAACACAACAAAGAAAATAAAATAAAAATAGAAATCATACACCTAAAGGAAAATAGAAAATTAAAATACCGAAAAACGCATCAAAACCTCTTAATATAACAATGTAAAATAAATAAAAACCATTAATATAAATTACTATAGTAAGGTTTGATAACATTTAGATTGAAAAAAATGGCCTTTTTTCTTTAATAATCTAACTTCTGACCTTTTGCATGATCAGAGGTCTTGTTTCCTAAATAATTAAACTTCTGGCCTTTTACGTGATCAGATCAAAAAACATAACGTAACCTAAGTCACCATGACAAAGAAAATTAAAAACTGGCCTGCCTAAAATCGCACATTGATACAGCGTGGCAATATTGCTATTTGGCTCAGTAATGACGCAACTCAACAATGGCAAACCACAGACAAACATGGTGGGCGTGGCCGTTCAATTAAATATAATAACTTTACAATTGAAGCTTGCCTGATTCTTCGAGCACTTAAGGGGCTCGTTAACTTACTCCTTAATTTATTGGATGCACCTATTCCTCCTCAGGTTACAGCTGTCTTTGCAAGCAAGAAGGCTGCTTAATGTTCAATATCGAACTAAGCCCACAATACAGGGAGTCACGGATATTATTGTCGATAGTACTGGCCTAAAAGTTTATGGCAGTGGCAAATAGCATATACGAGAACACCGACCCAGCGAGCGCCGCACTTCGTAAGTTACATTTAGCTTTAACTGCAACCTATCATGACATTGTCAGCGCAGAGCTATCAACGACGAATGTCTTTGATGGTGAAGTGTTAGGTAATTTACTACGCATAATATACCAAAACATTGAACGGGTAACCGGTCAAGAAGCTTATGATACACACGCTTGCAATGATGACATTGCAGCTAAAGGGGTTGTAGCGCTTACCCTCCAAGGGACAACACCCCACATTAGGAGAAAGGTCATTCAAGATACTGCGCAATAATATTGTTGTATCAGATGTGTATTGAGCAATGGAAGAAAAAGCCTACTTATCAAGAGCGTTCACTGACTGAAACGAACGCTTATCATTTTAAACAGCTCACGGGGGACAAGTTAAAACCTTGTATCTTCAGTACTCAACACGATGAATAAGTTAGGGATAACTGAATATCAGTAAAAGTGAAAATACAGTGAGTAAAGCTCTATTTGTATAAAAAAGTCAATCAACATTAAAATTAAAACCAATTTAGATATAAGGGATTAAAATAGAAAGACAATAAGAGTTTATTTATCTTTTTAATTTAAAAGCACATTTCAACTTTTAAATAAAAAGATAAAAAGATAAAAAGATAAAAAGATGAATTTATAATATGCATGATTAAAACCATGCATATTCATTATTGAAAATTATAGATACCCAGTCGTACGGCGGGCTGCAAACAACTTAAACACGCGATTGTAAGGGCCCATATAAATCGGCTCCAAGCATTTATAACTATGTCCTTTTACTTTAAAAATATGTACATCTGGATCTTCATATTCTACAGTACTATCAACAGGTCTAATAGCAGAGTGAGGGTATGGATCATCACCTCCACCACCACCACGGTACTCACCAGTCCAATAATATTCACAAATGGTAATAGGACCATAATACCTTGATGATTCAATGTACCCCTCATCACTTGAATTAGCAGAAACAGCAAGCGGCGACAACGCGAAGATTAAAGATAACAGTTTTTTCATCACATTTCCTTATTATTTATTTGAAAAACCAAAAACAAAATAAAACAAAAAAACTCTCAACTCAACAAGATATTTAAAATTAATATGTTAATATTAAAACAAATGAAAATAACTAAACAAAAAACAAGAAAGAAATAAAAATTCATATAAAAAACAACAAGGTAAGAAAGCAAGAAAATATTTAAAAGCTTTAAATCCCAAAAAACTCATTAAATAAAAAATCATATAAAAAATTAAATAAAAAAATTATAAATAAAACCCATTAATACAAAGTACTGAAGTAAAGTTCAAGCGTGTTTAGCTTAACAAACTTTAGAGAACACGACGTTTCGCCTACAAGATTAGCTAATGCATTACTCCTTTAGTCTAATTTAGGCACTACTCACCTTGTCCAGCTTGCATATTGCCCACTTTTAATATTTCTTATAGCTATACCTTATAACAAGGTAGCGTGTTTGCAGTCACTTAGAGCAGGCAAAGAAAGCATCATGGATACAAGGATTTGAAACCGTTATGACAACAGATTACAAAAAGCAATACAGCCACCAACAAGGTCCATCTGATCTTCTTCTCTTAAATCACACAATTGGTGATTATTTAACGCATATAGCAAATAAATTCCCCAATAACGACGCGATAATTGTAAAGCACCAAAATATTCGGCTCACTTATCGACAATATCTAAAGCGTATTGATCAACTTGCCGCTGCATTACTCAATTGCGGTATTCGCCCAGGTGATAGAGTCGGTATTTGGTCACCCAATTGTCTTGAATGGTCATTAGTGCAATTTGCCACCGCTCGTATTGGGGCAATAATGGTGTGTATAAACCCCGCTTATAGGCCGTCAGAGCTTGAATTTGCACTTAATAATGTCGGTTGCAAAATGCTTATAATGGCAGGCCATAGTAAACACTGTGACTATATTGAAATGCTAACAAGCCTAGCGCCTGAGCTATCATCATGTCAGTTTGGACAGTTGCAAGCAGCTAAATTACCCACCCTAAGCCATGTCGTGATCATAGGTGATAAGGAAAGTACGCTTAATTTACCAAGCTTATGCTTATTTGAGTCACTATTAGAGCGAGTAACACCACAAGATCTGGAGCATGTAAAAGCATACTCAACACACCTCGTTGCAAATGAACCCATCAACATTCAATTTACGTCAGGCACAACAGGCAACCCTAAAGGCGCAACCCTTAGTCATCACAATATCTTAAATAATGCTTACCTAGCTGCTCAGGCAATGCAACTAACAGATAAAGACAAGCTATGCATTCCAGTTCCCTTATATCACTGTTTTGGCATGGTATTAGGAAACCTTGCGTGTATCAGTCAGGGCGCCTGTGCCGTTTTTCCCAGTAGCAGCTTTGACCCATATATCACTTTGCAAACAGTCGAAGAAGAGAGGTGCACGGCGCTTCATGGTGTACCGACCATGTTCATCGCCCAGTTAGAGCATGAGCAATTTGACCGCTTCGATTTATCATCTTTAAGGACAGGCATTATGGCAGGCTCTACTTGCCCTGAAAAAGTAATGCGCGAAGTACAAAATAAAATGCACATGGAGCACGTGTTAATCGGATATGGTCAAACAGAATGCAGCCCACTCAATCACATCACATACATCAACGCGCCCCTCATAAAACGTGTGACCACAGTTGGACAAGCTATGGCACATACGGAAGTTAAAATCATAGACGAATTAGGAAACACCTTGCCAATTGGCGCGACTGGAGAGGTATGTGCCCGAGGTTATTGCGTCATGCAAGGTTACTGGCAAGATGAACAAAAGACAAAGGGGGCAATAGACGAAGAAGGCTGGCTTCACTCCGGTGATTTAGGCGTTATGGACGATGATGGCTATGTCACTATTGTCGGGCGGATCAAAGAAATGATCATACGCGGGGGTGAAAATATTTACCCTAGAGAAATCGAAGAAGTCCTTTATCATCACCCCAGTGTTCAAGATGCCGCAGTATTTGGAGTACATGATGAAAAGTATGGTGAAGAAGTTTGTGTTTGGCTGCAATCAAAGCCAGAGCACGAAATAGATAAGGACAATATTAGAGCGTACCTTAAAGATAAGCTCGCTTATTTTAAGGTACCAAAGCATATCCGGGTAGTGGAAGAATACCCTATGACTGTCACAGGTAAGCTGCAAAAGTTTAAAATGCGCCAGTCCATGGAGCAAGAGCTTACAGAATCGTGATAAGTTGAACAGTCGCTCTCTAATGCCCAACTATTTTATAAAGGTTGGGCTCAATTCTTACGCTTTATTTTTGATATATTTTCTTTGAGTAGAACGCAGTGCTACAACAATTGATAAAACTAGGCTTCTTGCTCTGCTCTACTAAACCAATCAATCACCTGGTTTAGGTATGCCTCACCATATTTTGCTGCAAATTCCTTTGTATGGGTATCGCTCGCATCATTTAACGCAGCAATACGCGTTCGTGCATATTCTGAAGTGAGAGTGATATTGCAACGCACAGTGATCGCATGGCGCCACTGCTCATAACTTTGGAAATAAAAACTGCTGTGATCATTCATAATACCTGAGCTCCTTATTATTAGCGCTTTGTGAAGAGCACAGTACAGTACTCTACTTATGTTACTACATAACGATTCCGAAGAGCTAAAGTTTAGACTTGCACAGCAAAAATACCTACCAAGTTCGCCTTTTAATTGAAGCTTCTACTTTTATGGCTCACTCAAATCCGCAGAAAACACACTTTTGAGCTCAAAGCTGCAACAGTTTAAAGCAAAGTATACGGGCTAATAATTAATCCGTGACAAGAAGCTATGGGAGTCAATAAACAAATGCAGATAATTTATAATTGAGGCTAGCTACTCAAAGAGCAGCCATAAAAAAAGCGCGTTTTAAACGCGCTTTTTCGTAGTCAGTCTGTAACGATTAAACTACTTTAACAGGCACTGCTTGCTCAGAACCAAACTTAGTTGTTAGCTCTTCTTCAAGTGGAGTAAATGCTGTTAGGTCGATACCTTCAACCGCAGCTTTGTACTCGTCCATCGTTGGGAAGCGACCTAATACAGTTGAAAGCACTACTAATGGTGTTGAACCAAGTAGTGACTCACCTTTCTTCTCTGATGTATCAGCTACAACACGGCCTTGGAATAGACGTGTAGACGTTGCGATTACAGTGTCACCAGGTTCAGCTTTCTCTTGGTTACCCATACATAGGTTACACCCTGGGCGCTCTAGGTAAAGGATGTTTTCATACTTAGTACGTGCTGCTGTTTTTGGCTTTTCATCGTCAAACTCAAAACCAGCGTACTTAGCTAGCACTTCCCAATCACCTTCTGCTTTTAGCTCGTCAACAATGTTATATGTTGGTGGCGCAACAACTAGAGGTGCTTTAAACTCAATCGAACCATTTTGCTTCTCAAGGTTACGTAGCATCTGTGCAATGATCTGCATATCGCCTTTATGAACCATACAAGAACCAACGAAACCTAGATCTACTGGCTTGTCGTTGTAGTATGAAACAGGGCGAATTACATCGTGCGTATAACGCTTAGATACGTCTTCATTGTTTACATCAGGGTCAGCAATCATTGGCTCAACGATTTCGTCTAGGTCAATAACTACTTCAGCATAGTATTTAGCATTGTCATCTGGTGCAAGCGCTGGTTGCTCGCCAGATTTAACACCTGCGATACGCTCATCAGCAAGGTCGATAAGGCCCTGTAGCGTCTTCGCTTCGTTTTCCATACCCTTGTTGATCATGATCTGGATACGGCTCTTAGCAAGCTCAATTGACTTGATAAGCGTTTCATTGTTTGAAATACAGATTGACGCTTTCGCTTTCATTTCTGCAGACCAGTCAGTGAAAGTGAACGCTTGGTCAGCCATGAGTGTACCAATGTGAACTTCGATGATACGGCCTTGGAACACGTTCTCGCCGCCAAATTGCTTAAGCATTTGTGCTTGAGTTGCGTGAACAACATCACGGAAGTCCATGTGCTCAGCCATACTGCCTTTGAACGTCACTTTTACAGACTCAGGGATTGGCATAGCCGACTCACCCGTAGCTAGTGCAAGTGCAACGGTACCAGAGTCAGCACCGAAGGCTACGCCCTTAGACATACGTGTATGTGAGTCACCACCGATGATGATTGCGCGGTCATCGATTGTAATATCATTCAATACTTTATGGATTACGTCAGTCATTGAATGGTAGATGCCCTTCGGATCACGAGCAGTGATAAGGCCGAACTTGTTCATGAACGCCATAAGCTTTGGAATGTTCGCTTGCGCTTTTTTATCCCATACAGACGCGGTGTGACAACCAGACTGGTATGCACCGTCAACAAGTGGAGAAATCGTTGAAGCAGCCATTGCTTCAAGCTCCTGTGACGTCATAGGACCCGTTGTATCTTGTGAACCTACGATATTCACTTTCACACGAACGTTAGAACCAGCGTGTAATGGTGCATCTGAAGCAACACCTACCGCATTACGGTTAAAGATTTTTTCAACCGCTGTTAAACCTTGACCTTCGTGTGAGATTTCTTTCGAAGGTGCATAAACAGTCGGCGCATCAACACCTAGCGTTTCTGCCGCTAGTGTTTGAAGCTTCTTACCAAATACAACTGCGTAAGAACCACCCGCTTTCATGAATTCAACTTTTTGTGGTGTGAACGCAGATGAAATATCTGCTAGTTCTTCTTCACCATTGAAAAGCTTTTTAGCTTTAGTATCGATAGTAAGCACTGTACCAGTTGCTACTGAATATGCTTCTTCTAATACTGGGTCGCCATTTTCGTCAGTCACTGTGTTGCCATCAGCATCTACTTTCTTAACCCAGTTTTTAAGGTCAAGACCAATACCGCCGGTTACATCAACAGTAGTCAGGAAGATAGGTGCAATGCCATTAGTACCCGCAACCACTGGCGCGATGTTGATAAATGGTACATATGGACTTGCTTGAGTACCTGCCCAAAGTGCTACGTTGTTCACACCAGACATACGTGAAGAACCAACACCCATTGTACCTTTCTCTGCGATAAGCATCACTTTCGCGTTAGGGTGCTTTTCTTTAAGCGCAACGATTTCTTGTTGTGCTTCAGGTGTGATCATACATTGGCCGTGAAGTTCACGGTCTGCACGTGAGTGCGCTTGGTGACCCGGAGAAAGTAAGTCAGTAGAAATATCACCTTCACCCGCGATGAAAGTAACAACTTCGATTTTTTCAGCAACATCAGGAAGCTTAGTGAAGAACTCCGCTTTCGCGTAGCTTTCTAAAATATCTTTAGCAACGGCATTACCTGCTTTGAAAGCCTCTTGTAGGCGAGCAGTATCCGCATCGTATAGGAATACTTGTGTTTTAAGTACATCAGCAGCTTGCTTTGCAACTGCTGCATCATTGCTAAATGCAAGATCAAGAAGCACAGCAATTGAAGGACCACCTTTCATGTGTGAAAGTAGTTCAAAAGCAAACTCAGCTGAGATTTCAGCGACAGTTTCTTCACCTAGAATAATTTCTTTTAGGAATTGTGCTTTTACACCAGCTGCGCTAGTTGTGCCAGGAAGTGTGTTGTAGATGAAGAATTTAAGAGAATCTTCGCGGTGCTCGTTCTCTGTGTCTTTAATTTGGGCGATAATTTCTGACAGCAAATCAGCGCTATCAATTGGTTTTGGGTTAAGTCCAAGTTCCGTTTTACGGGTTTGGATTTCTTCCAAGTACTCAGTATACAAACTCATATGAACCTCGTCAGGCAGTAATACGCATATATAAATCAGGGTTATTTTACCCTAAATTTAAAGCGCTAGTAATCATTTAACTAAAAAGCACTTTTTAGTATTAGTTTGCGCCGCAAAATACACTAAATTCACTAGGTTACGCTAATTTATAAAGTTAATGGGCGGTATAAATACCAGTTATGTGATAATGATTATTATTTCCGAGATAAATATTTGTCACTTTCCTCGCTAAAAGTAGATGACAGAACGCTCAATTTCAAACCAATTAATGCCAATAACTGCACAATTGAAAGCATAAGTTTCATCGCTAACAACCTTACACTTGCTCTAGAAATATAAATAGATGGAATTAAATCAATAAATTCAGAGAAATAAGGTTGAACTTGCTGTTCAAAACAATACCAAAAATTAAAACGACTGCAATTGATTAAAAAGGCGAGAAACTTTTGATTGATAAAAATAAAACAAAATAGAGCTTTGCACGATGCTTGTATAAAAATTGTGATTTAGACTCGATGTCGACAACACGAGATAGAAAAGAAAAAGGCCCTAAACAGGGCCTTTCATATTATGCGTTTAGCACACTTAAAATTCGGCTTGAATTGAACTCAATACCTTCAATCTTAGCTTGTGCAAAATAGCTTACCAAGTAAAAATCAAGCTTGCGAGATTCACCTTGAAGCTTCTCGTCTAACAGCGCGACCTGCTCCGCCATTCGAGCCTGCTGCTCATCTGCTGGAGATTCTACATTAGTTAAAATTTCAAGCCTCAATAATAACTGTGCTGCACTGATATCCATGGTGTTTTTGCCTTGCCAGCAAGCAGGAATTTCCTGGTTATTTTCAACTGCTGTAACAAGTTCGGAAAACTTTTCACGATTCAAGGTTGAGAATAGCTCGTTGAGTTTTACTTCAACCTGTTCAAGCAGTGACTTTTTGATTTTGTTCAAACCACCAAGCACTTCCAGATTGCTGATCTGCTCTTGCAACTGAGTCAACTCTGATTGTGTTTTCGCGTCAATGACCAAACTATCGAAATTGGCTAACTGTTGACGTTGCTCTACTTCTAATGCCGCATTTTCGCGTTTTTGCTGAGCAACTATTTCTTCTCGCTTAGCAAATACAGCATCGTTGTGTTGTCTAAACGACTGCCATAATACATGTTCGTTTTTGCTACCCGCAAAGCCGATACCTTGCCACTGCTTTTGCAATGATTTCAGTACCTCACATGCCTCAGCGACATTATCGCTCTCAACCTGCGCTAATGCTTCATCAACCAATTTTTGTTTTTGCTCAGCATTATTTTGATGATGCGCTTTTAAACGTCCATTCACTTTGCCATAAGCATCACGATACTGATTATTTAAAGCCTGATAAGTTTGTGCATCTAAACTACCTGCGCCTCTCCACAGCTTGTTGATACGATTAAACTGACTTTCAAGCTTACGCCAACTGCCCTCTTCTTCGACAGAGAAGTGTTCAAGTTCTTGCATATGCGTGATCAGCTTTTCACGGTCGACGATCACCTGCTTGCGTGCTTCCTCTTGCTCTGCAAAGTATGCGCGACAAGGTGCAAATAGTAACTCAATCTTTTCATCAAAGACTTTAGCTTGTTGTTTTTCCTCTTCACTTTCAATGCGGCCAAGTTCATTCCAGCGAATACGAAGCATCTTAACATCAGACGCTCTTACTTTAGGATCAATGTCGGTTTCAGCAAGCTTTTCATCTAATTGCGCAAGCAATTCCGTGCGCTTCGGTGCAGATGCATACTTTTGCCAATCTTTAAATTCAGCCAGCTGTGCTTGCAAGCCTTCATACTGTTTGCTTACTTGCTCTTTGTGTGACTCAGTTAATAACTCATAGCTTTCAGACAAACCGTTAAATACACCGAAGGCGATGTTGAAACGACCTTGCTCTATTAACCTCTGCACGTCACGCGCTTTCTTACGAGCTTCTTTTAGTAGCTTTTGTTGCTGCTCAACTAAAGGTTTCATCGCGTCCAAAAATACTTTGGACACTTCAGCAAGCTCGCTTTTCGCATTTTGCTTTAACTCGCTCGGTAAAGACTTTAATAAAGCATTACATGCCTGATATGCAGATTTTTGCGCCGCTAATAATTCGTCTAATTGCGCTAAATCATCACTTGCTTCGATTTGTTTCAGCTGCTCAAGTGTAACTTGAAACTCTTTCGTCGCGGCAATCATCTCAGGCAGTGTGTTAAGTAACGTCTCTAACTTAACCAAACGCTGCAATAAACCTTTGACCTCTGCTTTGTATTCAGATTCATTGAGCATACTTTGAAGTTGTTCAAACTGACTCTGAAGCATAGCCTGTGATTCAACATCTAGCTTACTGACGGCCTCATTTAAAACAGCTTCAAAAGCATCTACTTTTGTCGCGTAGTCAGCCAGAGCTTGTTGCTTTTCTTGTTGCGCTTTTTCAGCGGCCAAATCAGCATCAAACTGTGCTTTAAGCTTTTCAATATGAGCCGTCAGCTTTTCGGTCAGGACTTGATACTTGCTCGACTGTACATTGAGCGTTTCTTCATCAAGCCACTTTAATTCAAGACTCTGCCACTGCTGGCTCAATTCGTTAAATTGAGTATTGACGACTTGGTAGTCAAGCTTCTCTCTCAGAGCATTGAATTTTGCAAGTATCAATTTAACCTGCTCAGCAACTTGTTTTGGCATCACTTTTGCCAAACGAGCCTGCTCCAGATGCGCGTCTAATTGACTTTTCGCATCACCTTGCGCGCTTTTCAGCACAGCTTTGGTTAAGTCGTATTGATACACGAGTTCCAGTAGGGAAACTTGCAGTGCTTCTTCACCTTCTTTGAAGGCTTTTTCAATTAGGCGCGCGTTTGCAATACGTTTTAGTAACTTGACTTTCTGAGTCTGCGCAATGTCTGAAAAAGCCAACTTTTCTAAGGTCTTTTGTGGTGCATACCTATCGATATACTCTTCACGAATATCATTACTTAACATCTGGGAACCAGATAATACAGCTTGGCTAATATGCTGCTCAGCAATATCTTTAAGCTCTTGATCCTGCTTATAGACTTTCCACCAGAGACCTAAATCATCAATCTTGTTAAGGACTTTTTTTCTTATTTGAATTGAGTCGTCCTCTAGGGCTAAAGTTGTTAGCGCTTCGACATCCTTGGTTGTATCTAATTTATCCACCGCCGCTAAGCGCACTTGCGCCTTAGGGTGCTTCCATTTAGGTGTAAATAAGTGTTTAAAGATCATTTTCAGTGAACCTAGCTATTTCGTTTTCTGCTTTAAATTCTTGTTGCAATTCGCGTTTCGATTTTTGAACCATCTCACCGTCTTCATTTATCGTAAACTGCTCGTTAGATTTAGCGATTTTTGCCTGATACAACATGACGAGTTGAACGGTTTGCTCTTTTTGTGCTTCAGTTAATTCAGTGCCATCAGGCCAACGACCTGTAGAGGCACCATACTGCAAGCGTTCGAATACTTCTGGGGTAATGCTACTTACCAAATTATCTACATTCATCGTCACTTTTTCTTTTTCAAAATAACCAACATCACGCGATTAATCAGGTACCAGACCATGCCGATACCAATAGCGGATTTTGCAGCATACATTTCAATGCTGCCTTCAACTGGGTGGTGCCAGTATAGGTATAAGAAACCACCCAAAAATAAAATCAAGGCCAGAAACGAGTAATTCATAATACTCTGCTGTTTCTTTATACGGTTTTTGACCGCAATTCGACGTAATTCATCATCACTTATTTTTCCAATTTCAGCATCGCAATGTGGACAAACAGTGTGCTTTGATGAAATTGATTTACTACAACTCGGGCATTGGGCTATTGCCATACTTACGTTACTCCGAATAAAAAATAAGGCGCCATATGGCGCCCTATTCTACAAGTTTTGAGCTACTTTGTCTTACTGGATATCGCGAGATTTTTCTATTTTATCGTCATCTAGCGCTTGACCTTTTCCATTTTCGAACTTTTCCCAATAGTCATCGACGGTTTCTTTCATTTCTTTTCTCAAAACCATGATGCCGAACAGGTTGGGTAAAGTCATCACAACAATACCTACAGCTGCCAGCTTCCAAACTAACTCCGTATCTGCAAAGGATGCCCAAAAGAAACCAGCAACGTAAAAGACACGATATGGCATAACAGAACGCGGGCCCAATAGATAAGTCATCGCTCGGTCACCATAGTATGACCATGCGATCGCAGTAGAAAAAGCAAATAACAATAAACCTATAGAAACGATATACTGACCACTATCACCGAAATAGCCTCGTGTAAACGCCTTAGTTGTCAACTCAGCTGAGTGCACCAGTGATTTACCTTGAACAGATATACTCGGATCGGCTGGAATACCACCTTCAATCTCAACGGTGCCCGTATACTGATGTTTATCCGTGATACCAAAGCGAATATCTTCACCGATAGAGCGTGAGTGGATCACTGTAAAATCTTTATTGACTGCGATACCTTGTACAACTTGAATAGAACCACTGTATTCTTCCACTTGATGGTCTGAATAACCATTCAAGTACTTGTATAGCTCAGTTCGATCTGCTTCGTTCGCCTCGTCATAATTCCCTTTGATAAAGGTCATTGAAGAACGCTCAAATTCAGTTTCAAACTTTTCAGTCCAAACACCCGAAGATAAAATAACTAAGCCAGTTAAAGTACAAATGATAATGGTATCGATGAAAGGCTCTAAAATAGACACCATACCTTCAGAGACAGGCTCATCTGCTTTTGCTGATGCGTGCGCTATTGGCGCAGAACCTTGACCTGCCTCGTTAGAGAATAAGCCACGGTTTACACCACGGTTAAATGCGTATGCAAATGATGCGCCTAAGAAGCCACCTGCCGCCGCTGAACCAGAAAATGCATTAGTAAAAACAGACGCGAATGATGGACCAACATTTTCAATGTTGTAGAAAATAACAGCAAAAGCACCTAGGATATAAACGACTGCCATAATAGGCACAACTTTAGAGGTGATCGCTGCAATGCGCTTAATACCGCCTAAAATAACCAACGCCAGTAAAATAGATAGCACAGCACCTGTTGCCATTCTTTCAAAACCAAAAGTGGCTTCCATACCAACGGCGATATTATTGATTTGAGGTAAACTACCAGTACCGAACGAGCTGATAACGGTGGCTATCGCAAATAAGATCGCCAACCACTTCATATTCAAACGTCTATCCATGTAATACATTGGACCACCAGCCATGGTGCCATCTTCTGTTTTTACACGGTATTTATGTGACAATGTGACTTCCACAAATTTGGTTGTCATACCAAAAAATGCAGTCATCCACATCCAAAATAGTGCTGCAGGTCCACCGATTGAAATGGCAAGCGCAACACCGCCGATATTGCCTGTCCCGACCGTGCCGGACAATGCTGTTGATAGTGCTTGGAAGTGGGTCGTATCACCTTCATGAGATTGTTTATCATACTTACCAGAGACTACTCGGCATGCATGTTTAAAATAGCGAATTTGTGGGAACTTTAAATATATTGTGAAAAAGAATCCCACCCCCAGCAATACATAAGGAAACCACCACGAGCCCCCCAGCATGGCATCTAAGCTATCAAGAAAACTTCCTAATACGTCCACGACTTATCCTCTTTTAATTGTTGTTATATAAAAAAAGCAACCTCATAGGCTGCCTTAGTTTTTGATTACCTCAGATTATCAACAACTTTCACTATTGCTGATAACGTATCTTGTCCAAACTGATAAGAGCGTCTATCTGACCAACCATAGTATGGATCTGGTAAATCTGCATTATCTTTAAAGGGCATCTCAATTGTGTAAGACAGTGCTTTAAACTCTTCACCCACTGCACAAGAAGCGACTGTTAAGTTTGCTTGACCCGGCTCATCTTTTGGATAGCCATACACATCTTGGAAATCTGGTGTTATAGCAAGTAATGCATCTTTAAACTGTGTTTCCAAGCTTTCTAGACGTGCATCATAGCTTGGGATCCCTTCACTACCAGCCACAAAGTTATATGGCAAGGCCTCATCACCATGAATATCTAGATACAAATCTAAGCCTACCGCGCGCATTTTCTCAAGTACATAATAGACTTCTGGAGAATTTTCGATGCTAGGTGTCTTCCACTCACGGTTTAAGTTAACACCGTTTGCATTCGTTCTTAAATGACCACGCACACTGCCATCTGGATTCATGTTTGGCACGATATAAAATACTGCTTTTGACAACAGCGCTGCTGCATGTGGATCTTCATCGTCTAATAGCTTGTGCAGTAAGCCCTCAACAAACCATTCAGCCATGGTTTCACCAGGGTGCTGTCTTGCCGTGATCCATATCTTTTTCTTGGTTTCACTTGGCTCACCCACTACCAATAAACTGATATCTCTGCCATCAATGGTTTCGCCAAGTGTTTCAATTTGACATGCATCATGACTTTGAGCCCAGTACAATAAGTCCAAATGACGCTCGTAACTGTATGGTGCAAAGTATGCAAAGAAAGTATGACTATACTCAGGCTCAAAATCGATAACTAACTGACCGTCTTGATAAGTTGTTGGTACTCTAAACCAAGTTTGTCTATCGTATGATGCAACCGCTTGGTAATCATCCCACCCTTCAGGGTATGCAGATGCTTTTAAATTATTAATATGTAATTTATGTTCTACAAAAGGAGTCGACTCTAGACGAAAGTGAAACCACTGAAAAAAGTCTGAGTTGTTGTCTTTGTTGATTTCAAGTTGAATATCGTGAGGCTGCTGTGCCGAAATTACCTTGATATTACCACTGTCAAAATTACTAGAAATTCTCATATATACCCTAAATTTTATGGCAAGATTCTTGCCGTAATATTGCGTTTTTTTCGCTAACTAATGAATTGTTATTCATGTTAGCCAGATGTAGCTAAAAACATTGATGAGCCTACCACACATCACGCAGATCAAAAACTAAAAAAGCCAGCAATTGCTGGCTTTTTTCATCGTCAAAGCGAAATTATGGCAAGCTTGGGAAAGCAACTTCTGCCATGTCACGCATTACACGTACTACCTGACAGCTGTAGCCAAACTCATTATCATACCAAACGTATAGTACTACACGGTCACCATCTACGATTGTTGCTTGAGAATCAACAACACCTGCATAGCGGCTACCTACTAAATCGGTTGATACGATTTCAGTAGAGGCTGTGTAGTCAATCTGATCACGAAGATCAGAATACAATGATGTTTCACGTAAGAACTCATTCAACTCTTCTGAAGTCGTTTCTGCCTTCAAGTTTAAGTTCAAAATTGCCATTGAAACATTTGGTGTTGGAACACGAATTGCGTTACCAGTTAACTTACCAGCTAGCTCAGGTAAAGCTTTAGCAACCGCTTTAGCAGCACCAGTTGACGTGATAACCATGTTTAATGCAGCACTACGACCACGACGCTCTGCTTTGTGGTAGTTATCAATTAAGTTTTGGTCATTTGTGTAAGAGTGAACAGTTTCAACGTGACCATTCTTAATACCAAACTTATCATTTAACGCCTTAAGCACTGGCGTGATAGCATTTGTTGTACAGCTTGCTGCTGATACAATTTTATCTTCGTTAAGGATATCAAGGTTGTTTACACCGTAAACGATGTTCTTGATGTCGCCCTTAGCAGGTGCAGTAAGTAGTACTTTTGACGCACCTTTAGACGCTAGGTGCTTGCCTAGACCGTCTTCATCTTTCCATACACCTGTGTTATCCACAACAAGTGCGTTTTCAATGCCGTACTTAGTATAGTCAACTTCTTCTGGTGAGTTCGCATAGATCACCTGAATGTAGTTACCATTTGCTTTAATCGCACCCTTTTCATGGTCGACAGTAATTGAACCGTCAAATGGACCATGGATAGAATCGCGGCGTAATAAGCTTGCGCGCTTTTCAAGGTCACCATCACGGCCACCACGCACAACAATTGCACGTAAACGTAAATCAGCGTGAGAGCCGCCGCGCTCAATAAGCAGGCGCGCTAATAAACGTCCAATACGACCAAAACCATACAATACAACATCGCGCGGCTCTGGGCCTGTGCCTTTATTTAATAAGTCAGCAAGCTCGCCATTTAAATACTCTTCGATAGAGCGGCCTTCACCTGCATTTTTGTAAATATATGCATACGCTAACTTACCTAAATCGATACGACCAGGTGCAAGCTCCATTTTGCTGATAGCTTCTAAGAAAGGGAAGCTTTCACGAAGACGCAATTTAGTCTCTTCAAAACGTGCTACTGTTTTATGTGCTTTGATTACGTCAATTGTGCTTGTGTTAACAAGTGGACGGCCATAAACAGCAATTTCAACACCCAAGTTACGGTATAAGCGACCAATAATAGGTTGCATATTTTCAGCGTAGTCTTGGCGTTCTTGCCAGCTATTTTGATATTCTTGCTCGTGAGATAAGGTCATTTTTTCTGCCTAATAAACAATTTTTTTGAACGGATAGCCCTGTTGGGCACCGCCATTCTAATTTAATCTGCAATTATTCTCCACTCTTAGCCATACATTTCCTTTTGTTTTCGCAACGGGAACATTGAAAAGACAGAAAAATGTCTTATTTTTTCCCTTTATTGAAGAAAATATGCGTATACCTTATTTTTAATATCAGACTAAACTAGGTAATTAGTAGTAAAAGGGCAACCCTTCTATCAAAGTTAACAGCGTTAGGTGCATTGGGGCTGTTTCAAAAGGAGCAAAAGTGGTATGTTGTGCGCGATTAAATATTACGTAGGATAAACAATGGCTAATAAGTGGATGCTAGCCATCGTTAGCGCTTCTTTATTAACATTATTGAGTGGATGTGAAGAACCGTTGACATTGGCAAAGGTGTGTGAGGAAACCCCTGGTTTTTGCAATGATTTGAACAAAGATAGTCATTGTAAAGAGGAAAGAGCATCTGTGATCATCGGTCGTTATGTTGAGTACAAAGACCCAACTGACGAAAACAAATACCAACTTTTAAAGCAGTTCGAAAGTTATAATTCATGTGTTTCCCTTGCAGCACAAATTGAACATATCAAACTAAAAGAAAAGACGACGTCTCGTGTTGAAGGCCACCTCACCAGCCTAAAAGAAATGAATCGAATATATCAAGATACCAAACAAACCTCTCATCCAGGTTTGCTTTATTATCACTGGTCTCGAAACAATAGTCAGTATGCAATGAATAAATTGCTGCGCCAAGAAGATGAGCCGTATGTACGCCAAAGCCAAGAGATACAAATGTTTTTGGCAACTTACTATGCCAAATTCGATGATGACAAAACCATCGACTTCCTCTATCGCGTACTGGAGCTAAATCAAGCTGGTGAAACACCCGATTTAGAGGTGTACAAAGCCCTTGTGAGTATTTTTTATAAACAAAAGAAATATAAGCACGCATATACATTTGCACGTATAGCACAACTGTCAGGGTTTGAAGAGATTGATATTATTGACATCGAACATGAGCTAACATCACGGGGAAGAAGTATTGGTGTACTCAATCAGCTTGCATTAAAAACCCGCGAAGAAATAGAAACAGGTCAATTTCTATCTCCTCGAGGTTAACAAAAAACTTTTACTAAGCTTTTTTGTTTAGTTCAGCAGTCACTTGAGCTAAGCCAACTTGCGAAATGCGCGAAACAATCTCTTTTTGTTTTGCGCTAAGTAAAGAGATGCCTTCAGCTACTAAGTCATAAACTTTCCATTTACCATCTTTCCCTTTACGAAACTTGAAATGTAAGTCGATATCTGGCCCTGCACTTTCTTTAATTACGGCTTTAACCGTCGCATATTTACTGTCTTGTGGCACTGGGGCCTTCTCGAACACGACTTCTTGCCCCTTATACTGCATCAGTGCACTTGCATATGTCACTTCAAGATAATGTGTCACTGCATTAATAAATTCTATGGCTTCTTGACGTTTAAGCCCTTTAATGTGTTTACCAAGTAGCTTTCTTGATACAAAGCGCGTGTCTATATGTGGCATTAATTGTGTTTTGACGATACTGCGCATTTCCTGTGATGTTGCCTTGCCTCCTGCATTGACCTTTTTTATGTCCGCAAAGAGTCCCTCTCCAACTTGATTTATCAATTGGTAAGGCGTCTCGTTGGCCATAGCCATCGTTGAGCAAACAAGTAACAATAAAAAGCTGATGACTTTCTTCAATTTATATTCCTCTAAAAATGTTGTCGCTCCACACGGCTCAAATGTGAAAGCATGTTTAATTATTCAACCACCGCCTACAGACTTGAATAAACGAAGCCATATATTACGGTTTAATGATCGCAAAAGTTGTCAAAAATTGTATGGGATTTTACAGAATGATACATTCTCCCAAATAGAATGGACCGGACAACTCTTAAATCGTATTCAGATTCGCATACGTAGCTTTCCGCAACCTTACCGTTTATGTCTTTTTGATTGATTCAACTCATTGGAGGTCTGAATGGACGCGCCTCTGACAATTATCTTTGCTTTTTGCCCCTCGCAAAGTAAAAGGCGCGTGACTATATAGATTGAAGCCTTAATACTTCCTTAACGCAGTGTGTACTAGGCCATTACTTGATATCCATCGTTTGATTTCGCCCAATGATAGCGGCTCGCTGATGTTGTAGCCTTGTATATATTTGCACCCTTGCTTGGCTAAGTAATGTGTTGTCTCATCATTCTCTACGCCTTCAGCAACGACGGAGCAACCTAGCCGCTTGGCAAGAAATAATGTGGTCTCAATGATGGCTCTGTCTTTATCTTGAGATAAGCACTGTGTGACAAAGGATTTATCAATTTTGATTTGCGAAATAGGCAGCTCTTTAAGAATAGAAAATGAAGAAAAACCAGTACCAAAATCGTCAATGCTCACTGCAAACCCCATTTCAATGAGCTGCTCTATCAAGGCTTTTGTCTGCTCTACGTCTGTCATTACCATGCTTTCTGTAAGCTCAAAAATAATGCGACTGGGGTCAACATTTTTACTGCTTATCTGGCTATTCAAAACATTAATTAAGTTTTTCCCCAATAAATCTTGGCAAGAAAGATTGATATGCACTGTGAGTTGTTGATTGAGCTTCAATAACATACCCAAATCACTGAATACAGTATTGATCACATAAGCACTCAAATACTTGATCATATTATTCTTTTCAGCGATCGGTATGAATCGCTCGGGCATGATGAAATTACCGTCCTCTGATGGCCACCTAACTAAGGCTTCTACGCCATGTACTTTAGACGTTTGGGTATCCACAATGGGTTGATAAAACACCATTAAATCACCACGAGCTAATGCCCCCTTAAAGTCATTTAGCATATGAAATTCAGAGACAACCCCTTGATGTAAGGCTTTATCAAATAACACTAAACTTTGCTTACTTCTTTTGGCCGCGTACATGGCAATATCTGCACGCTTGAGCAACTCTGGAGCTGAAATATCTTCGCGGGGTATGCTTAATATTGCGCCTGAACTGTAAATGACATCTACTGCCGTTTGTTCAACCACTAATCCATTGTGCAATGCACTTAAAATCGCATTATTTTGAGCAAATAGCGCCGCCTCATTTCTCGCCTCACTCACAACAGCAAACTCATCTCCCCCAATTCTAAAAAGCTCACTACCGGGTAAAAGACTATTTGAAATCGCCTCTGAGAAGCCAACGAGTAATTGATCGCCAAAAAAATGCCCCATCGCATCATTGATCTGCTTTAAGTTGTATAGGTCGAATATCACCACTGCGAAATCGATTTTTTGCTGCTTTCTTTGCTCAATACACGCAAAACATTGAGGGCGATTTTGAAGCTTAGTAAGATGGTCATGCTGCGCATTGTATTTTTCTAAATCTAAAGAGGCCTGTAGGCGTACTAAACTGCTCTTGCCTAAGTGAACAACCACGATGACAAACAAACCGCCTAATGCGAGTATCATAGATAGCGCCAAAACTACCTGTGAACGATCGACATTCAAATAAACATATGCCGCAAAACTTGCATAGCCAAAAGTGAATATGCAAATCAAAGACAGAAGTAACCACCACCCTTTAGATTGTGCAATACCACATATTTCTACTGCGGGTTTGATTGATAACAACAAAAAAATCAGTCCCATCAGTATTAAGCAAAGACTCAAGGTTTCCAAAAAAGCTGCCTATCAACAAAACCTGTCGTTATTATAGTTCAGTATTCATACTCTGCGTGGCAAACTGCGCTGATTTAACACAGAATTCACTCACTATGTTTAAGGCACATATACAGCCTGTCTTTGAGAGTTAAGCATCGAACTCTCAACTCTTTTAATGCTACTTCATCTTGAGCTATCTGGCTTTTTTCACACATCTCAATTTGTTGCTCAAGTGCATAATAATCAGCTAAGAGTCTCGCAAAATCAGCATCTGTTACCTTTCGTTCAATAATTTTAGCTTTAAACTCGGGTAACTCTTTTATCAAGCTGCAACTTTTCACACACATGTTTAGCCCTCGCTTAGTGCTATCTATCAAAAGACGTCATGCTATTCCCTTGACTAACTTGGGTCCCCGCATTATTTATTATCCGCTTGCAGGCCAATTCATTTCATATTGCGTCATGCCGTATCTAAAATACTATGCGCATGCATAAATGGGGCTTTGATCTAACGCAACATAGTAACCGCTTAACATATTGAAAATTAAAGTTAACCTATATTTTTTAAGCGACCAAAAATAAGTAATCTTATGACCTTTGTTTTGGCGACTTAATTCAACTAGCCGCTTGCGCGCAATTGTTGTAAAATACGCGCGTTTCTAAGCAAATCTATACTGTTATTTTGAGGAAAACCTGTGAGCGAACAAAAACAGTCTCTGAGCTACAAAGACGCAGGCGTTGATATTGATGCGGGTAACGCATTAGTAGAGCGCATTAAAGGCGTAGTGAAAAAAACACGTCGTCCAGAAGTAATGGGCGGCATCGGTGGTTTTGGTGCACTATGCGAACTTCCAACTGGTTATAAAGAGCCTGTCTTGGTTGCTGGTACTGACGGTGTGGGCACAAAGCTTCGTTTAGCCATTGACCTTAAAAAACACGACACGGTAGGTATCGACCTTGTTGCAATGTGTGTAAACGACTTAATCGTACAAGGCGCAGAGCCGCTTTTCTTCCTAGACTATTACGCAACTGGCAAGCTAGATGTTGATACAGCTGCTGATGTAGTAAGCGGTATTGGTAAAGGTTGTGAGCTGTCTGGCTGTGCCCTAATCGGCGGCGAGACGGCAGAAATGCCAGGCATGTACGAAGGCGATGATTATGACATGGCTGGTTTTTGTACAGGTGTTGTAGAAAAGTCAAAGATCATCGATGGTACTAAAGTAAAAGCAGGCGACCAACTTATCGCACTTGCTTCAAGCGGACCTCATTCAAACGGCTACTCTTTAATTCGTAAAGTGTTAGAAGTGTCTGGCGCTGATACAAACGAAGAATATGCGGGTAAACCCCTAGGCGAACATTTACTTGAGCCTACTCGCATTTACGTTAAGCCAATTCTTGAATTGCTAAAAGACGTAGACGTGCACGCGCTATCACATATTACTGGCGGCGGCTTCTGGGAAAATATCCCTCGCGTACTACCTGAATCTGCAAAAGCGGTTGTAAAAGGTGATAGCTGGGAATGGCCTGCTATTTTCAATTGGCTTCAAGAAAACGGTAACATCAGCACACATGAAATGTACCGCACATTCAACTGTGGTGTAGGTATGATCCTAGTAGTTCCTGCTGATAAGCTAGCACAAAGCTTAGAAATTCTAACGGCGCAAGGCGAAAACGCTTGGCACATTGGTGAAATCCAGGATGCTGTTGAAGGTGAAGAGCAGGTTGAAATCTTAGGCGGTGCCCAGTAATGGCACCCTCTCGGATCGTTGTTTTGATCTCTGGCAGTGGCTCTAATTTACAAGCAATTATTGACCATTGCCAATCGGGTGATATCAATGGCGAAATCGTCAATGTCATCAGCAATAAAGCGGACGCTTTTGGTCTTGTTCGAGCTGAGCAAGCAGGGATCAATACACATGTTTTAAGTCACAAAGACTTTGATAGTCGAGAGGCTTATGACGAGCAACTAGCAAAATTAATTGACTCTTGTAATCCAGATTTAGTTGTATTGGCTGGATTTATGCGTATTCTAACTCCTGACTTAGTGCAAAAATTTAAAGGGAAAATGTTGAACATTCACCCATCTTTGTTGCCTAAGTATCAAGGGCTGAACACCCACCAAAGAGCAATTGACGCAAATGATGCGTACCATGGCGCTAGTGTTCACTTCGTAACAGAAGAACTAGACGGTGGTCCTGTGATTGTCCAAGCAAAAGTTGCTATTTTGCCAGAGGACACAGCAGAGACACTAGCGAAGCGGGTACATGAACAAGAACATGTCATTTATCCTTTGGTGGTCAAGTGGTTCAGTGAACACAGACTAACAATGGAAGCAGACTATGCAGTTTTTGATAAACAACCCCTTCCAACGCAAGGCGTCGATTACAGCTAAAATTAAAATCCACAGCGCTTTGCTCTTTGGCTTAAGCGCTGTTTTCTCTTCTTCCCTTCATGCTTCTACGCTCACCGAATACACAGCCGAGTACAATGTACTTAGAAAAGGGAAAATTCATGGCACTGCAACCAGAGAGTTTCTACAAGTTGCAGAGAATACTTACGCACTGAGCTATGAGACTGATGTGAAGTGGATGATCTTCACAGAAAAACGTACTGAACAAAGCCTGTTCAAATTTGAAGGTGGGCAAACAAAACCACTGCACTATAGCTTAAGCCGAGAAGGCACAAGACCAGATAAAAGCTTTAAGATTAAGTTCGATAGAGAAAACAAACAGTTATTTTCCAAAGCACAAGAATATCCGTTAAAAGTTGATTGGGATGAATCCCGACAAGATGTACTTTCTTACCAAAACCAGCTTCGAAATGAGCTCAAGCAAGGAAAAACACAATTTAGTTATCCGATCATCGACAAAAACGGAAATGTCCGCATGTACAATTTTAAAGTCGTTGGGGAAGAAACTATCACCTTACCAATTGGTAATGTCAAAACAGTCAAAGTCAAACGCCTGTACGATAATAATAAACGCCATGCACTTGCTTGGTTTGCACCAGAATATGATTACATGCTGGTGCAAATGCTGAAAGGAAAAGATGGTGTTGAGCAGTTTCAAATTCAAATGACTGCCCAAACAGTCAAAAAATAAATAAAAACAGGTGCATAAGCACCTGTTTTACAACTTTTCCCCAAGCTTAAATAGCACCGATTCACCCGGCTCCATCTTGGTCCATTGCTCATCATTGGTCAATGGACGAGTCGCTATCACAGAAACGATGTCATTAGGCGTCGTTTCTTTTTGAAAGTCCACTACCATGTCAGCATCAATCAAGGTCGCTTTGCCAAACGGTGCTCTGCGCGTTATCCAATGCAAATTATTACTGCAATATGCCAGTACAAACACACCATCAGTCAACAGCATGTTAAACACGCCTTTTTCTCTAAGCTGATCCGCTAATTTCGCCGCATAGCGAAATACCGTTGCCATATTGGATGGCTTTTTTGGGTACTTTTCTCGGATCTTATCTAAGATCCAACAAAACGCCAGTTCACTGTCTGTATTGCCGACCGGTTTATAATATTCAGGCTTCAGGTCTTTATAATTCGACAACTGGCCATTATGCGCATAAGAGATCTCTCTGCCCCACAACTCTCGAGTGAAAGGGTGCGTATTTTCCAAGCACGTCCGACCTCGATTTCCCTGCCTGATATGACTTATCACCGACACACTCTTAATCGGATACGCTTTAACGAGCTTGGCAATTTCAGACTGGCAACTCGGCTCAGGATCTTTAAACGTTCTACATCCTTTGCCTTCATAGAAGGTGATCCCCCACCCATCTTTATGAGGGCCTGTATTCCCTCCGCGCTCCAATAGCCCGGAAAAACTAAAACAAATATCTGTCGGCACGTTCGCTGACATGCCCAATAGCTCACACATTTTCTGGCCTTATCTAACACTATTTATGAGCTAACTTCTAACAACATGTTTGGCTGTAACACCTATTCTAGCCGCTAAATCAACTAATTGGTTGCTCTTAAATAAAAAATCAAACTGAGGTGATTATGGCTAATTTTTTACTTTGAGACAATCCGAAGCAACGCTTAATTAGCAATACCTTGGTCAGAGAAGAGCTGACCCCATACGCAGGATTAAAAAGCACGTTAGTGGAGAAATTCCACCAGCTATCAACAGTGAAAACAACACCTATTTCATAAAGAAAAAGTTCAGGCATGTAGCTTAGCTATATGCCTAAAAGAAAAGGTTCAAGCGATAAAGTATATTACCCACCGCACTTGTTGAATTCTTCAGACGCTTTTTCATATACCGTACAAAAGTCTTCACTGCCATTACTCGCTTTAATTTGCTGCCCGTCAAATAATGCGGCTATCACTTTAGACTCAGTAATAGTTAAGCGCTTATTGCGGCACGATTTTAAAGCCATTTCTCCACACTCTGCTGCTGTGGCGGCTTCTTTAAATTTAGAGCAGCGCTGCTTGCCCTTACATTTTTTATAACTGATTTTTTCTTTACCTGGACATGCGGTTCTGAGGTACTTAATTTCACATGTTCCGGCCTTTACCTCTACTGGCATGGCACTTAAAACCAGTGATACCGCCCCAATTGCTAAAAGTAATTTCATTTTCATCTCCTAAGTTTTAAATTGGCTCATCATCAGCCTAAGTGTTTCGGCCATTTCTGCCAGTTGCTGACTTGCCTGTTTGTTTTCTTGTGCGTGATTTGAACTGAGATTGGTGATGTCATGCATATGCTGCACATTTTCAAATTGACTTACCGCAGCTAGACTCTGTTGCTCAGAAGCCGCGGCTATCTGCTGGCTCATATCTTTGATAGTTTCAACACTGTTTACTATCGAACCTAGCGTGCCTTGTACAGCTTCGATACCGCTCACACATGTATGCGTTTCACGCTGTGAGTTAGACATGGTATCCACAGCTCCCTTGGCGCCATCTTGCAAACCCGCAATGGCTTTCTCAATTTCTTCGGTAGCATCTTGTGAGCGGCTCGCCAATGTTCTTACTTCATCTGCTACAACAGCAAAACCACGCCCCTGCTCTCCGGCCCTAGCTGCTTCTATGGCCGCATTTAATGCTAATAAGTTAGTTTGCTCTGCAATGCTCCTGATCACAGCAAGGACCGTATTGATATTTTCAAGCTCATTACTGAGTTGATTAATAGCATTAGCTGAAGTCTCAATGGATGACTCTAGCCCTTTAATATTTTGCACATTCGTTACGAGCAGGCTTTCCCCTGATGCTGCCTCAGAGCTCGCTTGCTGCACTTGCTCCAAAGTGCGATGTATGCTGTCGGTAACGGAGCTCACTGTCTCCTTCATCTCAGAGATAGAGCTGCTCATTGCGCTCATTTGCTCGCTCTGCTGCGTTGCACTACTACAACTTTGCTCCGCTATGATGTTGGTCTGCTCGGCAGTCGATGCCAGCAACTGGGTGTTGCTGGTGACATCTCTGAGGGTTGACGCAAGCGTGGTGATCAACTTTTGTATATTTGTAGCAAGTTGGCCAAACTCGTCTTGTTTAAAGCCAGTCAGTTGCACCGTTAAATCGCCTTGTGCAGCTTGGTTAATTGAATCAATAATTGAATGTAAAGGCTTGCGCACACTGTTAATAACAAAATATGCAATCATCACAGACAATACTATCGTGACCACCGTCAGTGCCGTGGTGACTTGTTGGCTTTCTGCAATCGCATCTTCAGCCGCTTGTTGCGCCTCTTCCGTTGACCCAACAATACGCATATTGAGCTCCTTGAGCTGTGTTTGCAGTTTGTTCGCCGTAATAGAGGCTTCTTCGATTAGCGTTTTTAGACGTTTTTTCTCATTTAATGTCTCTATCCTTGATTTGAGCGCGTTATCTGAGCCCACAACCGCTTCTTTAAACTGTGTAAAGTTGCTCTCCATATCAGCCAGCGACTGGCTATTGGCCACATCAGGTGATTGCTTCAATGCTACTAACTGACCTTCCATTTCCGCTATCGACTCTTTGGCGACACTGGTCACATTCATGATTTCAAACGTGATACTCGAGGCCAACCCCGCATTTACTTCATCAACAAGCGACTCAACATTTTCTATAAGCGCATTTACCGTATCTGATATGCTTTGGTCATCAGATATACCATCCAGATCGTAAGCTAGGCTAAGTGTTTCATCACCCATATCTGCAAACTCGCTGGCCAATTCTGATGTTTTCTCTTTTAACTTAATTCCACTGATTGCATTACCAAATGCTTGATCTGCCTGTTGAAAAAAGAGTGCGTTTAGCTTTCTTGAATTATCAAATGGTGTGCTTAATGTAAGTTCTGATTTGGTCAGCTCAGATAGCTGACTCAGCGCACTTTCATTTATTTTTCTTTGCGTATCGTACTCAGTACGAATTGCGTTTACTGCACCAAGCGACGTTGCTTGATCGAGTTGTGTAAGAGACAATCTGGATAACAAAACAGACTGCAACATATTATTGCCAGAGATCAGCGTAGGTACGCTTTGTTTAGAAACCTTCTGAACAGATCCACCGATAGTTATGTTCCCTGTCAGCGCTACTATGTAAATAATGCAAGCTAAAACTACAACTGCCGTAAACCCACTCATTACACGAGCCGAAACGGTTAATTGCATATTGTAATGATCATTTTATGTCTACGTAATTAAACTTATAGTCAACAATCTGCATATTGGCGAGTTTGACACTAAAATTGAACGAATATGAACAATGCCATAGTTTTCACTGCATCGAATTGTCGAAATCACACATTTATATGGTTCAGCACTTGCAGTTGTAGCCTTCAGCGGGTAACGTGGCGCCGATTTAAACTTTTTAAGGTATGAGATTTTGATTTCTACAGCGAATATCACACAACAATTTGGCTCTAAGCCGCTTTTTGAAAATATCTCCGTCAAATTTGGCGAAGGTAATCGCTACGGCCTGATCGGTGCAAATGGCTGTGGTAAATCAACCTTCATGAAAATTCTTAGCGGTGAGTTAGAACCAACTGGCGGTAATGTAAGTTACGATCCACAAGAACGAGTAGCCAAGCTTAATCAGGACCAATTTGCCTATGAAGAATACACGGTGATCGACACTGTTATCATGGGTTATAAAGAGCTGTGGGAAGTAAAAAAAGAGCGCGACAGAATTTACTCTCTCCCTGAAATGAGTGAAGAAGAAGGCATGATTGTAGCCGATCTTGAAGTTAAATTCGCTGAAATGGACGGCTATATGGCAGAGTCGAAAGCCGGCGAACTTCTCCTAGCCGTGGGTATCCCGACTGAGCAGCACTTTGGTTTGATGAGCGAAGTAGCCCCTGGTTGGAAGCTTCGAGTGCTACTTGCACAAGTCCTATTTGCTGACCCGCATATCATGTTACTAGACGAACCAACCAACAACTTGGATATCGACACGATCCGCTGGCTTGAGCATACCTTAAATGAGCGTAACTGCACGATGATCATCATCTCGCACGACAGACACTTTTTAAATAGTGTGTGTACACATATGGCTGACTTAGACTATGGTGAGCTGCGTCTTTACCCTGGCAACTATGACGAGTATATGACTGCGGCCTCGCAAGCAAGAGACCGCTTACTGGCAGATAACGCGAAGAAGAAAGCACAAATTGCTGAATTACAAACTTTCGTGGCACGTTTCTCTGCGAATGCCTCAAAAGCAAAACAAGCAACATCTCGTGCTAAGCAAATTGATAAGATCCAGCTAGAGCAAGTAAAGGCATCGAGCCGTCAAAACCCATTTATTCGTTTTGAACAATCTAAAGAACTATTTAGAAACGCACTTGAGATTGAAAACCTATCTCAAGGCTTTGAAGAAGATTTATTCAGTGGCTTTAGTGGCATTTTTGAAGTCGGTGAAAGAATCGCCATCATTGGTGAAAACGGCGTTGGTAAAACAACTTTGCTAAATACATTAGCAGGTCAATTACAGCCTCGCGATGGTGCATTTAAGTGGTCTGAAAACAGTAATATTGGTTACTACGCCCAAGATCATGCTGAAGATTTCGAAAAAGACATGGATCTGATGGAGTGGATGGGCCAATGGCGACAAGAAGGTGATGATGAGCAAGTATTACGTAGCTTCTTAGGTCGTATGCTGTTCTCTCAAGATAGCATCAAGAAATCGGTTAAAGTCCTGTCAGGTGGTGAGCAAGGCCGAATGTTACTTGGTAAGCTTATGATGCATAAACCAAATATTTTATTAATGGATGAGCCGACTAACCACATGGATATGGAGTCGATTGAATCATTGAATACCGCACTTGAGCAGTACAAAGGTACTTTATTCTTCGTTTCTCATGACCGTGTATTCGTTGACTCTTTGGCAACACGTATCCTTGAAATCAAAGACAACAAGGTCACAGACTTTAAAGGCACTTATACTGAGTTCTTAAAGTTCAGAGGTATCGAGGATTAATCTCTTTTGCGCGGCGATTTAGCCGCGCATCTACTTGCTAGGGCAGGCTAGCTATATTATCCAAAATCACTCCCTCTATTTCATAAAAAGCATCTTGGCATGACACACTTAAACCGCAATTTAGAAAATACACAATACTGGTCTTGAGCTCAGGAATATATAAGTTGTTAGAGATATAGCCATGATTGGCGCCACTATGATGAAACACTGTGTAACCATGTATCTGCTGTTTAAACAAGCCTAATGCATACTCCAATTCCCCAGATTCCTTAACCAGACTCCGCTGGCCAATCAATTCATCGCGCTCATTTTGTGACAACCACGCATCATCATGGAAGATATGAGACATTAATTTTGATAAATCAGCGACTGTGGAGGCCACTGGTGTTGATGCGGCGGTTACCTGACGCAGAATAGGCCAAGCATTCACGTATTCACCATCTTGTAGTTCATAGCCTGGCGTTACGCCCGCTAAATCGGGTTCAACCCCCACTGAAAAGGTTTGGGTGAGCTCTAACCTATCGATAATTTTATCGCGCATTGCATATGCGTTCGGTTGTCCCAATACCTTATCTAAAATCATACCAGCAAGCACATAGTTACTATTTGAGTATTCAACCCCTTCCCCCGGCTTAAAATAGGCAGGCTTTCCCAGTGCAAACTCAAGTAAATCCTCATTTGAAATGCTATTTTCATAGTTTGACAGCACAAACTCGACATATGCATCTGCACTATCACGATCCGAGTAATTATAAATTCCACTACTATGATTCAGTAGCTGCCTTAAAGTAATTTGCTCTGAGAATAAGATCTGTTGGGTGAGCGCCTCTGGCAACCAAGTGTCGATGGTGGCATCTAAATCAAGTAATCCTTGCTGATGTAACTTCACAGCCAGCAATGCGGTAAATACTTTACCCGTACTCGCCAAGTGATAAATGGCCCCCGCTTCAAGTGGTGCTTGAGTTGCCAAGTCAGCGATGCCGCTACTGCCCGTAAAAGCAATCTCAGGAGTGGATACATGTAAAATAATGCCGTGAACATCATCTGATACCAAGCCATCTATAAGTGTTTGGTAGTTTATTGCTTTTACGCTAGATCTAACATGTTCTGGCGTGCTTAGAGTGTTTTTTGCAGCAGCCAGGTCAGTATTTGAATTGTGGCTGCCACCACATGCAGTGAGTATGAATGTGGCAATCAAGGGCAAAATATGCGTTGTTATGAGTTTTGTCATCATTTGAGTCTCCATGCTGTTTTCTTTTTTAGTGTATGGACCTCATGACTTTAATTACGTATCACCTCATTTTTAAATGTACCAATATGTACCCACAAAAAAAGGGCCCAAGGCCCTTTTCTCAATAATGCGTTTTACATCGCTTTTCTTTTTTCTACCCACTTGGCGATATCTTGCTCTACCAAGGCCAACGGACGTGCGCCTTTGAGTAAAATTTCATCGTGAAAAGCAGTCATATCAAATTTACTACCAAGCGCCTGTTGTGCATCTTTTCTCAACGCCTCAAACTTTAACATCCCAAGTTTGTACCCTAATGCTTGACCCGGCCATGCAATGTAGCGATCGATAGCAGGGACCACATCACTCATTGCTGTTCCAGTTGCCTCTGCAAAGTATTCAATTGCTTGCTGACGTGACCACTTTTTATAGTGTAGACCGGTATCGACTACAAGTCTTGCTGCACGATATGCTTCCGCTTGCAATCTTCCTAAATCGCCAAACGGGTCTCCTTCATACATGCCCATTTCATAGGCCAGTAATTCAGAATACAGCGCCCACCCTTCAATATAGCCATTAAATGACGCATTTTGTCTCATCAAACCAATGTCTGTTTGCAGCATGTTTAAAGCAATTTGGAAATGATGACCCGGCACCGCCTCATGATACGTTAACGTCTTTAAGCCAAAACTAGGTACAGCCTTCATATCTTTAAGGTTAATGGCAAAGACCCCCGGACGACTACCATCTAAAGAAGGACCATAGTAATATCCGCCCGGCGCGCCAGCCTCAACTTCAACAGGGATGCGTTTTACTTCCACTTTTTGTGGCGGTAGAGTCGAGAAATACTGAGGGGCTTTTTCATTAATGGTCTCAATTTCGCCTTCCAAGAAATCAAGCAAGGCTTGCCTACCCTCATCACTGTCTTCAAACAAAAACCTTGGCTCTTCATTAAGTTGCTTCATTCGCTCGCTAACAGAACCTTTGCTATAACCGTTGGTCTTGAGGATCGCGTCCATTCTTTGTGTAATACGATCCACTTCTGCAAGGCCAATATCATGGATCTGCTGAGCAGTCATATCTGAATCGGCCAAATAAGTGATTGCATGCTGATAAAATGCCTCACCATTAGGCTGTGACCAAATACCAACTTGTTCTGAAGCTTGTTTTTCAAGCGATTTCATCGTCGTCGTGACGCGTTCAAAAGCAGGGTAAACTTGCTGCTCAAGCACTTGTGTGGCAGATAAAAGCAAGTCTTGCGTTTGCGTATCTGAGACAGTTGGTGCATTGGCAAGTTTTTGGGAAAATGACGTGACTAATACATGTTCAGCAGCTTTCGGCTGAGTATATTTGGTTAAGTAAGATAGTGTATTCGGAAACAATGCTTTAGGTAGGATCACACCGCGCTTTGCATCGCTCAACACTTTTTCATTGACTTGGTTTACCATAGTAGCAAAGGCAGACAAGCGCGCTACATACGCTTCAGCATCAGATGCATTATTCACTTCATGCTGGTTTTGTAATACGCCTGGTATGTCCATCAAAGGACCTGAAATCTGGTTCACAATGTAAGGCAAATGCCCACCCCAAGTGTCAATGTACCCTGCTGCAAAAACACTGTCTCCAGCGTAATAACGGGCTATGACCTCATTAACCTGCACATGTAAGCGATCTTTGTTATTCAGTGATGCTGATTGAAGTTGCTTGAGCTGCTGTGCCGCATGGGTCATGTCAATCTGCATGGCTTGCATGCCTGCTACAGAATAATCCGGGAGTCGGTTTTCATACATACCATACTGATCACTATCTAACTTTAAGGAGGTCGCCATCGCTGGCTGATGATTTATAAATGCTTTAGTATATTGATCGACAACTGCATCAACATCGGCCCTGTTTACAACTTCTTGGGTGATCACTGCATTATTGTTTTGATAAGAGGTTGTTTCTTTTGCACATCCCGAAATTGCTAAAAGCACACCTGCTGCTAGCATACTGACCTTTTTCATTTTTATTCCCCAAGGTGTGTTGTCATTTTATTTTTAAAATACTCAGCAACGGATCATCACAGTATTTTAAATCCTCATGTAATCTACATAAGTTCAATTTGTATGTCACTTATAGTTGTAATTGTTTAGTCAAAAAAGCCCGTGTTCCGTAAATAGTAATACGCTTTCATAGTCAGATCGAATACGAAATACACACAACTAATTTAACCCTAAGTTTACCCTAAACGCACCCAAATATAACCCTGTGTTCACACCTCATTTTTCAGTACATTTCAGTGTTTTTGAATATTTAAAAATAATGAATAATCACGTTGTAATGAAAAGCTTATCCAGCACAAAAATCAAACTCACATCATATTTTAAATCAATGTTTTTTATACTTTTATCCAATTGAATTACTTAATTGAGGCAGGTCAAACCCATATCAACTGGCCTACTTGCAGCCCCTATTTTTGACTCTTTTTTATGTACAATGAAGGCATCCCAATATGCAAAACTTTAAGTAAGGAACTACCATGAAGTTTAAAATGTCAGCGCTGTCATTCAGTGTTTTAATGAGCTTTTGTGCTGTTGCACAAACTAGCACACATGAGCTTGAAAACGTTTCATTACAGTCTCAGTCAAATCAATATGATTATTCAGACAATCAGCCGTGGAGTCAGATGCCTCCTGCTAATTTAAGACCTGTACAAGTGCCGTTATTTATTTCGATTGGTTTTGATGACAATGGCTCTAAAGAAGGCATGGATTGGATAAGTAATTATACCCGCCACCTTCAAAATGATATCGGCGCAAACAATCCAGCTACATTTGACGGCGCACCGGTCAGATTTACGTTTTTCCATACTCCGTCATACATTGTGAAAGAAGCTGGAGATGAAGTGGGCATTAAACATGCGTGGCGTGATGCTTATGTAGATGGCCATGAAGTAGGTAACCATACTTTTAGTCACCGAGACGGCGGCCCTGACACAGGTAATTTCAGTGAGCAAGAGTGGACCAACGAACTCAGTATTACACAAACTTGGCTGAGTAAACCTTACGATCCAAGTGAAGTGACCAATGGTGCAAACAATGCTGCAGGCCCTGGCGTACCAGCCAGTGAAATTATCGGTTTTAGAACACCTTACTTGAACCATAATAACGCCTTGTTCTCTGCCTTAGTAAAAGGGAATTTTGTGTACGATACCAGTATTGAAGAAGGCTGGGATAGCCAATTCAATGGCACCAATAACGCATGGCCATACACATTAAACAATGGCACACCAACCAAGCGTGTTGGCAAGCCTGATGTAGGTAATTACCCAGGGCTTTGGCAGCTGCCATCTAATGTATTTGAAAAGCCTGAAGGCGGCAAAATGGTCGGCTTCGACACCAATATGTGGGTGAGCACAAATATGAGCAAAAATGCCGTACTTGAGATGCTTAAACATAATTTACATCTAAGGCTTGAAGGAAACCGCTCACCATTGCTATACGGCGCACATGCCCATATCTATGCACCAGCTTACGATCAAGGTGACCGTGCAACAACCTATTTAGAGCGTCAGCAAGCGATCGAAGAATTTATCCAATATGCACTAAGCATTAAAGTAAATGGTCAGCCCGTTGTCCGTATTGTGCCATTTAAAGACATCATAGAGTGGATGCGTAACCCAACGCCATTAACTGACGGTAAAGTTGTCACAGTCAGAAGCATTGGTGCGAGCCCGACTTATATCCAAGGCAATATCTATCAAAGAGGCGATCAGGTATACCACGAGGGCAAATATTACGAGGCGAAATGGTATGCCGATTCTATGCCTGGCTCACAGAGTCCAGATTACGACCCATGGAAACTAATTACTAGGGATCAAGCAACTAAAGTAAGCCACTTAGGCTCTGTAACACCGGTAGGCGACATTTATGGAGACACTTTAATTGCGCCAGATAAAGCACAAACCTTCTTCTTTAATGCAGCGCCAGGTGCACAGGTTAAAAGTGTGACACTCAACGGCGTCAATTTAGGCGCAGTTGACCAGTATACATTTAGCAACTTAACAGCAAACCAAACATTAACGGTTGAGTTTAGCAAGCAGTAAATATCTGAATACAAAGGCTGTAGGATCACAGCCTTTTTACCCCAAAAAAAACACAACATTTACATATCGAAAAACTTAAAGTAACCTTTGTTCTTTATAAATTAGGGACAAGTTATTATGAAAACACTTCTTTTTATTTTTGCGCTACTTGCTACTTTTTCTGCCAAAGCAGACTCCTGGATTTAAAACACCAAAATAACTGACGTTAGGTGGTATGATATCAACTTGGGGCATGGATATATCACCACTGAAAACAGATCAAACCCTGAATGCCCAAATGCTCAGGATAGTACACACAGATACTTTTCTATAGATAGTAACAACACACAAACACTTATTTCGATTGGTCTATCGGCAATGATGGCCGATAAAACTGTGAACATACTGTTAGATGGCTGTCATGACAGCTCTCATTCAAAGATTAAAGGCATCATAATAAACAAATAAAAATATACTGTGAGTACCAAATTGGTGCTCACTTATGAATTAGCGATTCAATATGTACTTTCGAACTGCTCGGTTATGTTCCTTCAAAGATTTAGAAAAGTGATGTGCGCCATTACCCTTAGATACAAAGTAAAAATAGTCCGTTTTCGCGGGTTGCACAGCAGCTAACAGTGCATCATGTGATGGCATAGCGATAGGGGTAGGAGGAAACCGCTCAATTCGATAAGTATTATAAGGTGTATACTCTTTAAGATGTGAACGGGTAATATCTCCTTTAAAACGCTCTCCTAATCCGTAAATAACTGTTGGATCAGTTTGCAATCGCATTCCTTTATTTAAACGATTGTGGAACACAGAAGAAATAATATCTCGCTCAGCCTCTTCACCAGACTCTTTTTCAATTATCGACGCTAATATGAGCGCTTCATACTCATTTTTCAAAGGCAAATTGTCACTGCGCTTGGCCCATGTGTCTGCAAGCACTCTTTTCATTTTTTTATGTGAGCGTTCAATTAATGCTGACGCCCGAGTGCCGCCTTCATAATGATATGTATCAGGGTACAACCACCCTTCTGGGTGATGGTTATCATACTGTTTAAAGTTTGAAGCATCCCCATCTGTCATATCAAATACTAAAAACGCGCTGTTTTTGAGATTTTTCAGCACTGTATTGTAGGTATCACCTTCAATGATCGTAAACGTAAAATCTGCTTTATCGCCGCTGTGTAGCCTTTCAATCGCAGATAATACCGATAACCCCTGCAAGTTATACACACCCGCCTTCAAGGTAAACTTGTTTGGATATAACTTGCTATAAAGCTTATAGGGTAAACAGCTCTTGAGCACTTGCTGAGACTGCCATTTTGTACATAAGCTTGTAAATGTTTCGCCTTGTGAGATCTCTACATAATCATCAGACATATTAAGCATTTCACTGCGGATCGGCTCAAAAAAACGGTAGCCACTATAAACGGCGATGACAAAAATTAATGTAGCGGCCCACAACAACATTCGGATCATAAAGAAATTTCTATTTTCGTTTTTAATTCAAGTGCAGTTTGCAGGTTGAAGGTTTTTTTGTCTATCGATTTTACTGGTACTAATCCCATCAAACTATTGCACATAAAAACCGCATCTGCATCCATTAAGTCTTTCAACGAAAGCGTTTTAATGGCAATGTCATGATGATCTGACAACAGACTAAGATAGACCCCTCTAATGCCGCACAATGCTAAGTTAGGTGTAATGAGCTGCCCGTTTTTGACCATAATAATATTGCTTGCAGAGCATTCAATCACATTATCTTGTAAATCCAGTACTACCACATCATCACCAGATAGCCCCAAGGCATCTTCTTTGATCAAGACTTGCTCTATACGATTGAGCGTCTTTAAACCAGCCAGTAAAGGTTGATGACCTAATCTTACATTACTGACTGACAATGAAACACCTTGCGCCTGCCACTGAGCATAATGGCTGGGAAACTCACTTTTAGAGACAATCACCGTCAGGTTAACGTGTTCAGGCAAGGCATAACCTCTGCCACCTTCGCCACGTGTGATCAGAAGCTTAAGTACCCCTAGACGACAACCTTTAATCGCATTTTGACAGGTATCTAACAAGGCATGCTCATCAAGTTCAGGAAAACGCAGTACCTGCTGACATTGCTTTAACCGCTGGAGGTGATAAGGCCATAATTGAAGTGCCTCATTTTCGACTTTAATGGTGGTAAAAAACCCATCACCATAGTTTAAACCCCGATCTCGATGACTGATTTCCATATATTTCTCCAACAAAAAAGCCTGGCATTGCCAGGCTTTTTCAAATTTTAAATAGACTTAAATCTTTTTAAATAATAGTGAGCCGTTAGTGCCACCAAAACCAAATGAATTACAAAGTGTATATTCTAACTTTGCATCACGTGCTGTATGAGGTACATAATCCAAATCACAGCCTTCATCTGGGTTATCTAGGTTAATCGTCGGTGATACCTTTTGATCAACCAGTGACAAGATACTGATGATTGACTCTACAGACCCAGCAGCACCAAGTAAGTGACCCATCATTGATTTAGATGAGCTTACCATTACGTCTTTCGCTGCATTACCAAAAATAGACTTAACTGCAGATGTTTCTGCAATGTCACCAGCTGGTGTTGACGTACCGTGTGCATTGATATAGCCAATCTGGTCTGCATTCACACCAGCGTCATTCAGTGCATTCTCCATCGCAAGAGCTGCACCTGAACCATCTTCTGGCGGCGACGTCATGTGGTAAGCGTCACCACTCATACCAAAGCCAACTAGCTCTGCATAGATTTTCGCACCGCGAGCCTTAGCGTGCTCATACTCTTCAAGCACGATCACACCAGCACCGTCAGCCAATACAAAACCATCTCTGTCTTTATCCCAAGGACGAGATGCAGCTTGAGGGTCATCATTACGAGTAGACAATGCACGCGCCGCGCTAAAGCCACCCATACCGATTGGTGTAGATGCCTTTTCAGCACCACCGGCTACCATCGCATCTGCGTCGCCATAGGCAATCATACGCGCTGCATGACCAATGTTGTGAAGACCTGTTGTACACGCAGTTACGATTGAAATATTCGGACCTCTTAAACCATGCATGATAGACAAATGTCCTGAGATCATGTTGATGATGGTAGATGGTACGTAGAAAGGTGATAACTTGCGTGGACCACTGGCGATCAACTTATGGTGATTCTCTTCAATCAGAGTTAATCCACCAATCCCTGAACCGACTGCAACACCAACACGGGCTGCATTTTGCTCAGTGATTTCTAAACCTGAATCCTTTAATGCTTGGACACCAGCTGCAATGCCATATTGAATAAACAAGTCCATTTTTTTTGTGTCTTTTTTGGACATGTATTCTGTCGCATCAAAATCATTGACTAAGCCAGCAAACTTAGTTCCAAAACTTGATGTATCAAAATGCGTGATGTTTGAAATGCCACTACGACCTTCTAATAGGCCTTGCCAGGTTGACTGAACATCATTACCTAGCGGCGTCAACATACCTAAGCCAGTTACTACGACTCGACGTTTAGCCACGGTTTCCTCCAAAAAGGGATTTGAAATTTTGCGGGGGTAGAATGAATGAGGGCAGCGAGTGCTGCCCTTCAGATCCGTTAATTACTCAGCGTGAGCAGTAACGTAGTCGATCGCTGCCTGAACAGTAGTGATTTTCTCAGCTTCTTCATCAGGGATCTCAGTGTCGAACTCTTCTTCTAGAGCCATTACTAGCTCAACAGTGTCAAGAGAGTCTGCACCTAGGTCATCTACGAAAGAAGCTTCAGATTTTACTTCTTCCTCTTTAACACCTAGTTGCTCAACGATGATTTTTTTTACGCGTTCTTGGATGTCGCTCATTCTTCTTTCCTTTATTAAAACGCTTTTGCGTTAATTTCAGATTGCGGCGTAGTTTACGGCGCATCATGTATTGATTCAAGGATTGACTAAGACTTTTTTGTCTGGTCAAACCTGTTACTCATTTTTTTTACTCTTTATCGCCTATTTTCAGGGCAAATTCAAGCTTGTTTGCGGCAAGATCACAAAAATTTAAATTATTTTGTAATCTTTACACCATATACATCGCACCATTTACATGCAGTGTTTCACCAGAAATATAAGCTGCAGCATCTGAAGCTAGGTATGCAACTGCTGCTGCAATCTCTTCAGGCTGACCCAGACGACCTGCAGGTACATTTGCAAGTGTTGCCGCCTTTTGATCTTCAGTTAACTCATCTGTCATATCAGTTTTGATAAAACCAGGTGCAATCACATTTACAGTGATACCACGTGATGCAACCTCACGTGCCAGTGACTTAGAAAAACCAATCACACCCGCTTTAGCTGCAGCATAGTTAGCTTGACCAGCGTTACCCATAGTGCCAACAACTGAGCCGATATTAATAATACGACCTGATTTTTTCTTCATCATCGGACGCAATACAGCTTTAGATAAACGATAAATTGCACTTAAGTTAGTGTCAATAATATCAGTCCACTCATCTTCCTTCATGCGCATAAGTAAGTTATCACGCGTAATACCCGCGTTGTTAACTAGCACATCGATATCACCGAAATCAGCCTTAATTTGCTTTAAAACCGCATCAATAGATTCAACGTCAGTGACATTTAATTTATAGCCTTTACCGTTTTCACCTAGGTACTCACTGATCTTTTCAGCACCAGAGTCACTTGTTGCTGTTCCAAGTACTGTCGCACCCTGTGCTACAAGCGTTTGCGCTACTGATTTACCAATACCGCGGCTCGCACCGGTTACCAATACAATTTTATCTTTCAAATCAAAAATATTTGACATTGTTCTTCTCTAATTATTCTGCACTTTCAACTGATGCTAAATCGTTAGCAGCAGCACATTTAACTGATTTATCGATTCTCTTTGCCAGACCTGTCAACACTTTACCAGGACCAAACTCATAGGCTTGAATAATTTCCTGCGCTGCCAGTTGTTGCACAGTTTCGGTCCAACGTACTGGGCTAAATAGCTGTCTAATCAAAGCATCTTTTATCTCTGCAGCATTTTGTGCCACTGCAACATCGACGTTGTTGATTACCTGATATTTAGGCTCAGCAAAAGCCAAGCTTTCTAAATCTGCCGCCAAACGCTCAGCAGCAGGCTTCATTAACTCACAATGAGACGGCACGCTAACAGAAAGAGGCAACGCGCGTTTTGCTCCAGCCTCTTTACATGCTTCACTTGCACGCTCGACCGCTTCTTTATGTCCAGCAATAACAACTTGCCCTGGTGAGTTATAGTTTACAGGTGAAACGACTTGGCACTGCGCAGACTCTTCGCACACTTTAGCAATAACATCGTCACCTAAACCGATAATAGCTGCCATCGAGCCCGTACCTGCAGGCACAGCTTCTTGCATATATAAGCCACGCTTTTCAACTAGCTTGACTGCTTCTGCAAGTTCAATAACACCAGCACACACCAACGCAGAATATTCACCTAAACTATGACCTGCTAATACTAGCTCAACATCAAGGTTTTTGGTTTGCCAATGACGGAAAATCGCAACGCTTGCTGTTAATAGCGCTGGCTGAGTTTTATGCGTTTTATTTAACTCTTCCTCAGGACCATTCAATACCAAATCTTGAAGATCATATCCAAGTGCTTCTGATGCCTCTGCAAAAGTGTTTTTTACAACCTCAGAAGATTCTAGCAACTCTGATAGCATGCCAACGCTCTGAGAGCCTTGACCAGGGAAAAGTAAAGCAATTTTTTGTGACATATGATGCTCTTTTACTCGTCTTAAATTCGTCCATCTACAATGAGTGGAATAGAATAAACCGGTTACACTTACTGAAGACGTTTGACGAAAAATGATTATATAAAAACAACTTTATTTAAATGGACGCGAAATGTGCTAAAAAAGTGGCGTTCTTGCTAGCTTATAGACGTTTCTTCCACATCCGACATTTTTTCAAAAGCTGTTTGTATCTTTTCGGGAATGCGTCGATTAACCTCTCTAACAGCTTCATCGATCGCTGCTAAAAATGCCTTATTCGAAGCATTTCCGTGACTTTTTACGACAATACCACGCAATCCTACCAGACTTGCACCGTTATACTGGTCGGGGTTCACCTTTTTATACAGTTTTTTTATCACCGGGCGTAATAAAAATGCAAGCGCCTTATAGAAAAAGTGCTTTTTTAAGGCTTTCGTGAATTTTAGCATGATTAACTTAGCAATTCCCTCGCAAGTTTTTAAAGCAATGTTACCAACAAACCCTTCACAGACAATCACATCTGACTTACCAGAGAAAATATCACTTCCTTCACAATACCCTTGATAATTAATGTAGCTACACTCACTCATTAATTTGGCAGCTTGCTTAATACCTTCATGACCTTTGATATCTTCCGCACCGATATTTAGCAAACTCACTTTTGGGTTTTCTTTATTTAGCGATTCACCAGCAACAATGGAGCCCATAATGGCAAATTGAAATAGTGTTTCAGGGTCGCAAAGTACATTAGCCCCTAAATCGAGTAAGTATACCGGTTGTTTTTTTTCGGTCGGCATGGATGTGATTAATGCTGGTCGCTTGATACCAGGCAGCATTTTTAAGACATAATGCGCCATAGATAATAACGCGCCAGTATTGCCAGAGCTAACGCACGCTTGTGCTTGGCCCGATTTGACAAGATCAAGTGAAATGCGCATTGAGGAGTTGCGCTTGTTTCTCAGCGCATGTGCGGGTTCGCAATTATTAGTAACGACTTCGTCGCAATGCTTAATTATCAGCCGAGGATGATTTAATTTTTGTTCTTGGCTGAGAGCTTGACGTAAAACAGCTTCATTACCGCACAGTAATAAAGTGAGATTTGGGTATTTTTCAACTGCTAGAATTGCAGCAGGAATAGATGAACGGGGGCCGTAATCGCCCCCCATCATATCTAACGCAATGGTTAGATTGGTCAGCATAAAGCAATCTCTTAGTTAGAAATTACTTTAACGCCTTTGTAGTAACCATCTGCAGTTACGTGGTGACGACGATGAGTCTCACCTGAAACTTGGTCTACAGTTAAAGCTGGTCCGCTGATTGCATCGTGTGAACGACGCATGCCACGACGTGAACGAGTCACTTTGCTTTTTTGTACCGCCATTAGCCTTCTCCTAAGAATCTTTCTTAAGTTGTTTTAAAATTTCAAATGGATTTGGTTTACTATCTTCTGCTTCGATTTCGCCAAAGCTCACAGGCTTGTTTGAAAACGAACATGAAGCTTCATCATGCATAGGAACTATAGGAATCGCCAAAATCAATTCATCTTCAATTAATTGCCGAAGATTAATTTCGCCTTCTTCATCTAATTCCACCACATCGTAGCTTTCAGGAAGATCATCCGACTCTGCACCTAATCCGACTGGCGAATACGCAAAGTCTTGAGCCAAATCCAACCCTAATTCATCATTACAACGTTGACACACCACAGTTACTTGTGCCCGAGCTGAGCCTCGGATCACAACCAAGCCTTGCTGGTCAATATCGCAATGAATAGTTACCGCTATTTCACCTACCTGATCCTGTACAACTTGCTGCAGTCGAGAAAGTTCTTCAAGCGACACAATGCCGTCATAAGTAGCTCGACGTTGCGCTGCCCTACCTGGATCAAGAGTGATGGGAATTTTCACCTTTTGCATAGGGGCTGCATCATATAGATTGTTAGTGGTTTAGTCAAAGTAAAAATAAACTTTCCTATTGTTTTTCGCTGACTAAGGCTTATCCTTGAGTCAATTACTCAATTCAGACACAAATAGCCTGATGAAAACACCTATTATATTAGCCTCAAGCTCACCTTTTAGGCAGCAAATTTTAAAAAAAATTGCTTTACCATTCGCTTCTTTCTCACCAGACATAGACGAGTCCTCTCTAGAGGGGGAATCACCGCAATCGTTAGTGCATCGTCTAAGTGAAAATAAAGCACAAGAAGCAGCCAAACACTTTTCTGACGGCTTAGCTATAGGCTCTGATCAAGTCGCTGTATTCAACAATAAAGTACTAGGGAAACCACACACTAAAGAAAATGCGATAAAACAACTTTCTCTATTTAGTGGACAATGTGTTACTTTTTATACAGGACTAAGCGTTTTCTGTATTGAAGAGCAAAGATCAATCACTAAAGTAGTCCCATTTAAGGTCTATTTTAGGGAGTTAACTGAAACACAAATCTCAAATTATTTAGATCTTGAACAGCCATACAATTGCGCTGGCAGTTTTAAAAGTGAAGGTCTAGGAATTTGCTTGTTTAATAAACTGGAAGGAGAAGACCCAAACACATTAATAGGCCTTCCATTAATTGAACTGACAAAAATATTGGCTGAATTTGGTGTAGACGTATTAAGCCAAGCAAGTCAGTAATTGTTCAAATTCATCGATAATATGAACTGGGCTATACTGTGCCAGTTCATTTCGATTTGCCACACCAAACGTCACCCCAATTGCGGCGACGCCAGCCTTTCTTGCCATGTCCATGTCTATCGTTGTATCACCGATCATTACAGCCTGCTCTGGTGCAATATCTAGTTCACTCAAAATTTGCTGGACCATATCTGGACTTGGTTTAGACTCAGCGTCGTCAGCCGTGCGCGTTACAGCGAAATAACCTCCTAGCCCTGATTCTAATAGTAGTCTGTCTAAGCCTGGTCGACTCTTACCCGTTGCAACCGCTAACTTGATATTGTGATTAGAAAGAAACTGCAGTACATCTTCAACCCCTTTAAACAACTCGGTAGGTGTTTGGTCTACATCACGATAAATTGTTTTGTATGCTTGTGCTAATTCGGCGCTGCGATGAGTCTGCGCAGGAAACAATGTTTCTAGTGCCGTCTGTAAAGACAGGCCAATAATGCTTTGAGTTTTTTCTTGGGTTTCTCTGGGAAACCCATATGTATCAGCTACTTTATTAATTGTATTTACAATTTTTGGCACTGTGTCCATCACAGTACCGTCCCAATCAAAAATGACCAGTTTATAATCCATTATCTTCTCTTAATGTTTTGATACATGAGGTAAGCGCATCGTCAAGCGGCGCTTCAACGTGCAACGTTGTCTCAGTTTTAGGATGCAAGAAACGAAGTTCTCTTGCATGCAGGAATAAACGACCTAACCCCTTGCTGCGCATTTGCGCATCAAACGCTTGATCACCATATTTGTCATCACACGCAATTGGATGCCCTTTACACTGAGTGTGAACACGGATCTGATGCGTGCGTCCAGTTACAGGAGACGCTTGTACCAATGTCGCACCATTAAATCTTTCAAGCACACGAAAACGAGTATGTGATGCTTTACCTTCTTCTTGATCCACACGAACCACGCGCTCGCCCGATTTAAGCGTGTTTTTTCTCAAAGGTTCAGTGACGTTTTTATGTTTTGAGGACCATTCTCCAGCAACCAGTGCCCAATAGTTCTTCTCCATGGTTTTTTCTCTTAACTGTTCGTGCAACCCTTTTAACACTGCTCGACGTTTAGAAATTAATAAGCAACCCGAAGTATCTCTATCTAGACGATGCACCAGTTCTAGTGACTTCTCTTGAGGCCTCAACGCACGAATGGCTTCTATTAGCCCATAGCTTAAACCACTCCCACCATGCACTGCCATACCTGAAGGCTTATTGATAACTATCAAGTATTTATCTTCATATATTATGCAGTCTTCAAGCCCAGCTACACGGTCTAAGTTTTTTGGTACAAACTCGGTTTTTTCCGCTGTCTTAATAGGAGGGATCCGCACTACATCATCAATTTGTAGTTTATATACTGGCTTTACACGCTTTTTGTTTACGCGCACCTCGCCTTTTCTCAAAATTTTATAGACAGCACTTTTTGGTACACCTTTTAAGTGCGTAACTAAAAAGTTATCAATACGCTGACCTAACTGATCTTCGGTGATAGTTACAAAGGTAACTTGTAAACCATTCTTTTCTGACATTGCCTAATCACTGATTTGAGTAATAATTTAGTTGCTATCACACAGTTATTAGTGGGATAATCGACTCGCAAATTTTGCGAGCACTGCTTTTTATCGCAAATAAACTGTCGTGATGCACATCTTGGGTGGAGGATCATACAGATCAGAGCTAAGATTTCCAAAGCTTTTATCTCCGACCTAAGACAATTATTACGTGTAATTGGCATAAGGTGAAGCGTGTAACAGTTCATCTTTTAATCGCCAGACGCGACGTACAAGTAATGTAAAAGCAAAACTAACGTGTCTTGTGTAAATTTGTGGGTATGTTTAACCCGAGCGAGTTCTGTAGGCAAAATGAACGCTATTTTTTAACCCGCCTTTGAGATAATTCAGGCTGTAAGTGTTAAAACAGACTAAGTTCCCTTCTCCCCAGTCGTGAGACTGCATTAGTAACAGGAACATTTAAACTGCCTGCAATGGTACACAAGAATAGTATGAGAAAAATTTTACCCTTCGATGTAATGTAACTATCGGACGGTAAATATAGTAAATAGAGTATATAAGAATATGAAACGCATGCTAATCAATGCGACGCAGCAAGAAGAAATGCGCGTTGCACTGGTTGATGGCCAGCGTCTATACGATTTAGATATAGAGAGCCCTGGTCACGAACAAAAGAAAGCCAATATTTATAAAGGCAAAATAACCCGAATTGAACCCTCTCTTGAAGCTGCTTTTGTCGACTATGGCGCAGAGCGTCACGGCTTCCTTCCCCTCAAAGAAATAGCTAAAACATACTTCCCCGATGGCTACACATTTAATGGACGTCCTAATATCAAAGACGTTATTAAAGAAGGTCAAGAAGTTATCGTTCAAGTTGACAAAGAAGAGCGTGGACAAAAAGGTGCAGCACTGACAACTTTCATTAGCGTTGCAGGTAGCTACCTTGTTTTAATGCCTAACAATCCTCGCGCAGGTGGCATTTCACGTCGTATTGAAGGTGACGAACGCATCGAGCTTAAAGAAGCATTAAGCCGCCTTAAACTGCCTAAGGGCATGGGGCTTATCGTTCGCACAGCGGGCGTTGGCAAGTCATTTGAAGAGCTAGAATATGATTTGAAAGCACTGCTTGTGCATTGGCAAGCTATTCAAGAAGCAGCAGATAGCCGAAAAGCACCTTTTTTGATCCATCAAGAAAGTAACGTTATTTTTAGAGCTATTCGTGATTATCTGCGCCGCGATATCGGTGAAATTCTTATCGATAAGCAAAAAGTGTTTGATGAAGCCAGAGCACACATCGAGCGCTTTAGACCTGACTTCATTAACCGCGTGAAACTATACAAAAACGATGTACCTCTATTCACGCATTACCAAATTGAAAGTCAAATTGAGTCTGCATTCCAACGTGAAGTACGTTTGCCTTCTGGTGGTTCGATTGTCATAGACCCAACTGAAGCTTTAACGTCTATCGATATCAACTCGTCTAAGGCGACAAAAGGCGGTGATATAGAAGAAACAGCGCTGAATACAAATTTAGAAGCGGCTGATGAAATTGCAAGACAGTTGAGACTACGAGATCTCGGTGGTCTGATTGTCATTGATTTCATTGATATGACTCCACCTCGTCATCAGCGTGAAGTTGAAAACCGTTTAAAAGAAGCGGTTAGAGCGGACAGAGCACGCGTTCAAATTGGTAAAATTTCAAGATTTGGTCTTCTTGAGATGTCTCGTCAACGCTTGCGTCCATCACTTGGTGAAGCGAGTCAACATTCATGTCCACGCTGTAATGGACAAGGCACTATTCGCTCGAACGAATCTATCGCACTGTCGATTTTGCGTTTGATCGAAGAAGAGGCAATTAAAGAAAACACAGCTCAGGTAAACGCACAAGTACCTGTCAAAGTTGGCTCTTTCTTATTGAATGAAAAGCGCCGTGCGGTACAACGCATCGAGAAAAGACATAATTGTCACGTTGTCATTATTCCGAATCAACACTTAGAAACACCTCACTATGAAGTTGTGCGCTTGCGAAAAGACGACGTACCTGAGCTAGCAAGCTATGAGCAAGTTGCTGAGCCAGAGGCTGATATTGTTGAAGTGCAAATAACTCAGGCTACACCAAAAGAAGAGCCAGTTCTCAAAGGTGTTGTTATGCCAACAGCGCCTGCTCCCGCTTCACAACCAAGTGCGCCAAAAGCAACTGCACCGAAAAAAGAGCAACCGGTAGCTGAACAAAAAGCGGGTTTACTAACACGAGTGAGTAACTGGCTTAAAGGACTGTTTTCTTCTGAAGAAGAGCAACCTAAAGAAGATGAGAAAAAGCAGCAACCTAAGCGCAGTGGTAAGCCGGACAATCGTCGCCGTAATCAACGTCGAAAAGGTCGCGGTCGTGGTGATGCACAAAAAGATGCAAACGCGACGAACGATAATTTTGGCAAAGCTGAAGATAAAGAACGTTCTGACAATCAAGAGCGCTCTGAGAATCGTAATAAACGCCGCCGTCAGAACAATCGTAAGCGTTCAGATTCCGATAAAGCGAAAAATGCGACTAACGAGAATCAGCAACAAGAAGCTCAACAAGAGCAAAAAGAAAAGCCTGTTAAACAACGTCGTCAACGTCGTAATTTGCGCAAAAAAGTGCGTGTCGAAAATAATGTCGATGCAGCTCAAGAGCAAGTACAGACAGTAGAGACGCCTGCTCCAGCAGAGCCTGTGAAACGTGACATAGCTGAAAGCCCGGTCAACGAACCAGCTGTAGTTGAGGACGTTAAAGCAACTGCAGAGACGAATGTCAACGCAGAGCCTGCCACAGCGCCAAACTCTGAAGTGGTAACGCCTGTGACTGAAGACACAGAGGTAACTACTTTCAATGCTGAACAAACAGAGCAAAATGAAGAAGTCGATGCGGACAAGCGAGAAGCTAAGACGCGCTCTAGACGTTCACCTCGCCACCTAAGAGCGGCAGGTCAAAGACGCAAGCGTGGTGAATCAGCGAATCGTCAATCTGAACCGGCATTTGTTCCTGTTGCGGATCAAGCCGCAGCCGAGTTTGAAGCACAGATGCGCTCAAATCAGCCTCAATCAACTGAGCAAGCACCTGTTGCTGAGCAAGCACCTGTTGCTGAGCCTGCACCTGTTGCTGAACCTGCACCTGTTGCTGAGCCTGCACCTGTTGCTGAGCAAGCACCTGTTGCTGAACCTGCACCTGTTGCTGAGCAAGCACCTGTTGCTGAGCAAGCACCTGTTGCTGAGCAAGCACCTGTTGCTGAGCAAGCACCTGTTGCTG
>NZ_AUXY01000070.1 GCF_001625695.1 Pseudoalteromonas luteoviolacea H33-S | reverse complement strand
TTCACTTTGCTTCTTGCTTTTCAGCGTGTTGCTCCGTGTCAGTGGGTGCGCATTATAGGGACTTAAAATGTTTGGTCAAGCCTTTTTATAAAATTTTTTATATAAAGCAAAAGAGATAGCTTGCAGTTAAAGATGATTACGTCAAAGTGGGTATATTATGCAGATATAAAGAAAGCTGATGTTATCAACAATAAATGAACGCAGGCTTCAAGCTGCGCTCTCTATTGGGGAAACTTACTGTAAAAAGCCGCTATGAACTGCCTTATTACTTAATGGCCTATCGCAGTGTCATAAAAGTAATGTTTGCGCTTTAATTTTAGGTCACCGTTTGTCACGATCTCCATTGCTCCTTCATTGTCTAAAGTTACATTGAAGTCTGTTACCCCTCTTTTAACATCTAGCTGCATTTCCAGTTCAGCTGCTGACCAAGACTGACCAAATCCAACTTGTAGATCTTCTAAATCTTCAACCTCTTCAGATAATCTATAAGCCGACCCAGGAAATATTTGCGTTAAAGTTAGCGCTAAAATTTGTTTTCCTTGGCACAAAAACGCAAACATTGGCGTTTTGGTTTTATTAATGAATGTAACTGTAACTTTTGCAGCCATAGCGTTTCCCTCAAACTGAATAATCTATGTGCAACTATAGGGAGATTCAGATTAAAAGCAATTACGGGGCATTACAGCTAGATTGTAATCACCCATCAAAGGCTGTATTTCAGTGAGTCACAGGTGTTGTTTCGGTTTCAATGCAACACCCCTTGCATTTCCCACGAACCATATTGGTTTTTTATTAAATAGATATCTTCAACATCATCATCAATAATCAACTGTACAGAAGCCAACGCCCCCTCAATTGATATGACCCTTACATCCAGCATCGACATATCGTCTGTTTGATCTGTTTCTCCATCTTTTTTATTCTTCTCGATGTTACCGCCATCATCATCCTGCTCTTGCGAAGTATTCGCAATTAATGAATTGAAGTGGTTTCTTATGATTTGCTCGACTTGTAAGTGATCGTTAAATGAATTGGCTTTACTGACATTGCTGGCTAAAAGTGAACTCAGGAACATCACTCTCATTAATAACGCCATATTATTTCCTTTATTAGTCTGCCCAGCTATGCGCACAGGCACAATTGTAATAAACTCGTCCCTGTTTACTTTATACTCTACACTGACTTGCTTTTTGTACTTATGATTTTATGAAGCTAGAGCCAAGATATTCTTATAGAAAATAAAATCATAAAAATCATTACTTTAACTTTAACTATAATTCAATATGTACACTATTAGTGCATCACAGTGTGTTGCTTTTTATGCTGCAATTATCGAGGAAATTAATGTCTACCGCGGTTTTACAAAACACTTCAAAGAATACAACGGTCGTTTTAGCGCTTATCATGGCAATGCTCGTATGGGGTTCAAGTTGGATATCAGGAAAAATTATTGCAGATATGGCGCCCGCTGAAATCACAGTATTTTATCGTATCGCACTGGCTACCATTAGTATGGCACCTATTTTATTTCTGATGCATAAATCTCAGTTGCACAAACTTGCTTTCTCTCGTAAAGCTCTATTATGGTCCATTCCTGCCGGTTTATTGATGGCGGCCTATAATCAATTATTCTTTTTAGGGTTGCATGACGGATTACCAGGCAAAGGAGGCATGCTTGTTACCACAACAAACCCTATATTTACCATTATTCTTAGCACCTTGATTTTACGTAGCACACTGTCTAACACACAACTCATAGGCTGTATATTGGGGATCGTTGGCGGGCTCTTTATGATTGAAATTTGGCTTTTTGATGTCGCTCAAATACTGGCATCAGGAAACGCTTATTTCTTATTAGCCTCGTTAACATGGGCTTTTTTAACACTTATCAGTAAGCAAGGTACTAAATTTAGTGACTTTCTAACGTTCAGCACATTGATGTATTTTTGGGCAATGCTTTTAAGTTATCTATTCGCATATGATTTATCTCCAATCAGTAATATAGCTAACTATTCAAGTACCTACTGGTACCATATGCTGTATCTGTCAATTATTGTGGTAAGTATCGCCACCAGCATTTTCTTTTTTGCCACTCAGCAATTAGGACCGAGTCGTTCTAGCTCGTTCATTTTCATTGTGCCGGTGACTGCTATGGGCATGTCTATGTGGTATTTCGACGAAGACCTAAGTTTAACCATGTCTTGTGGCGCATTATTGGCTCTAAGCGCCGTTTATTTACTTAATAAGCCCACAAAACTTAAATCATAACTTTTCGGGTGATGATATCTTTGAACATCACCCAGTCTGCCAAAAAGCTGTAGAGTGGATATTGAAAAGTTGCTGGCTTGTTATGTTCATAATAAAAATGTCCAAACCACGCAAATCCATAGCCACATATTGGCTGTGCAAGTAAGAGTGCCCAATATTGCGTGATTAACATAGCAATCAATATCGCTATAACCAGCGAAGAACCAACAAAATGCATTCTGCGGCAATGCTTGTTTTGATGCTCTTGCAAATAAAATTGATAAAACGCTTGGAAGCTCTCAAATTTTCTAGCCATTCTCATGCCCCATTAAAATATAAAGCTCACATAGTGAGCTTTATATTTAATCATCAATTATGGCGTTCCACTATCACTCAACCACTTTTGCCGTGAAAAAGTTGGGTAAAAGATTGGAATGATAATAAGCGTTAGGAGTGTTGAGCTCACCAAGCCCCCAATCACAACTGCTGCAATTGGCTTTTGTAGTTCAGCCCCCACACCATGTGACAACAGCATAGGAATAAGGCCTAATGCTGAGGTAATAGCAGTCATCAACACTGGACGTATACGCACACTTGCACCACTTAACACCGCACCATAAATATCTTTATCACGTCCTTGTTTATTAATGCTCTCTACCATCACGACCCCATTTAAAATAGCCACACCAAACAAGGTAATAAATCCCACGGAACTAGCAACTGATAGATAGAGACCAGAAAAGTAAAGCGCACACACCCCACCGACAACTGCGAGCGGGATGGTGAGCAATATCAATAAAGCCTGCCTGACTGAACGAAAGATGCAAAACAGCATTAAGCTGATTAATATCAATGATAAAGGCACTATCATAAGTAATTTCTGTTGAGCACGCTGCTGACGCTCAAACTGTCCTCCAATCACGACTGAGTAACCAGCAGGAAGTGCTACTTGCTCTGCTACTTGCTCATAAATATCAGAGACAACACTGCCCATATCTCGGCCCTCTATATTCGCCTCGATAACGACACGTCTTTGCACATCGTCTCGCCTAATTTGTGGTGTGCCTGTCGTTATTGCCACATGAGCCACATCACCAAGCCGCACCCATTCTCCACTCGGTGCAACTAATATTAAATTTGATATTGCTTTGGGGTTGTTACGAAATACTTTGTCTAAACGCAGGTATATGTCGTATCGTTCATTACCATTGACAATTTGGCCCACATGCTGGCCTCCGACACCTTCATTAACCACTGACATAATATCTGACACTGTCAAATTAAATCTCGCTAGCGCCTGTCGATCCGGAGTGATTAAAAGCTGTGCCTCACCATTAACTTGTTCCATCGCGACATCTACAGCCCCCTCAATTTGTCGAATAACGGCCTCCACTTCCGTTCCCTTTTGCGCCAGAACATCTAAATCCGGCCCCATTAACTTAATTGCCAATTGCGCTTTGACACCTGATAGCAGCTCATCAACCCGCGTCGCTATTGGTTGAGAGAAGTTAAGTTGTATGCCCGGAAACACAGCTAGCTTATGCTTCATAAGCGCTTGAAGTTCAGAGCGATTGGATGCACTTTGCCACTGTTCAATTGGTTTAAGCCCAATATAAATTTCTATATTATTAACCGGTTCTGGGTCCCCGCCAATTTCCGCTCGGCCAATCCGACTAAGTGCATAAGAGACTTCAGGTATCTCTAGTAAATATGCTTCAATTTTTGGCGCAACATCGAGTGCGATTTCTAAGCTGGCCGATGACGCAAGCGTAACACGTAAATTAATCGTACCTTCTTCTAACTCCGGCGCAAATTCAGTACCTAATTTAGTCGCTAAAAAAGCGCTTATGCATATCAAGCTAATTACAGCCACAACTAAAGCTCTACGCTTATCCATCACTTTGACCAAACACGCTCGATACATCGCCTCTAAACGAGCTGCGGCTTTATTGGGTCGAATGGATATGCCACTTCGATAAGCGATACAGGCAAGCGCTGGCACAAAGATCAGGGCAACGATAACAGCAAAAGCCACCGCTAACATGATGCTAATGGCCATAGGTTCGAACATCCTAGCTTCAACACCCTCGAAACTAAACAATGGCATAAACACGAGTAAAATAATTAATGAAGCAAAGAAAATAGAATATGTGACTTCTTTAGCTGCAAAGGACACGATGGATAACACACTGTTCTGGTTATTTTTAATATCATCACCTTGTTCTTGAAGTTTTCGAACAATATTTTCAACCATCACTACCGAGCCATCTACTAACATACCAATGGCAATGGCTAACCCACCCAATGACATTAAATTAGCCGAGATCCCAAGCCACGTCATTGTCATTAGCGCCATACCTATCGACAACGGAATGGATATCAGCACTAATAGCGCCGCCCTTAGATTTAATAAAAATAACGTCAGTACAAGACTGATAAATATAAATGCAAGACCCAATGCGCTAGCAACCGTTTCCACCGCCTTATCGACTAAGTCACTCTGATCGTAAAATGGCATAATTTTTACGCCTTTCGGTAAGGCTTGCTCTAAACGCGCTAATCTTTCATAGATAGCATCAATGGTTTCTTTACTATTGGCACCTGTACGTTTGAGTACAATCCCTGACACAACCTCACCCATCACCTCTACTTCACCAAGGTTATTTCGCCGAGTCATGGTCACTGCACCTTGTCGAATTTCAGCGCCGATCTGAACATCTGCAACATCGCCGACATGTATCGTTGTGCCCTCAATGACTTTAACTGGGACTTTACTAATTTGCTTTAGCCCTTTCTCGCCACTGGCAAACCAACCAGCCCCTCGGATCACTAACTGCTCTTGCCCTCTCTCCATATACCAGCCACCCGCGTTCACATTGTTTTTTTCCAGCGCGGATTGAATATCTGACTGCCTAAGTTCGTAGGAAAGTAATTTTTGTGGGTTAAGGTTCACTTGGTACTGCTTTACCTCACCGCCAAATGACAATACATCGGTCACGCCATCAACTGGCATAAGTATCATTTTTACCAACCAGTCATTTAAACTTCTCAGTGCCATAGTGTCGTAACCAGAGTCTGGCTCCGATACGATTAGATATTGAAATATTTGTCCAAGACCTGAGGTGTTTGGGCCTATCTCTGGTATACCGATACCAATGGGGATCTGCGCTTTAGCCTGTTGCAACCGTTCAAAGACAAGCTGTCTAGCAAAATAAATATCAACCCCTTCTTTAAAAGCAACAGTTACGCCTGACAGCCCCGTTTTTGATGTAGAACGTACTTGAGCAACATCCGGTAAAGCATACATCACAGCTTCAATCGGGTAAGTGATCAACTGTTCAACTTCATCTGCACCTAGCCCAGGCGCTTCCGTATTTATGACTACTTGGGTATTTGTTACATCTGGAAAAGCATCGAGAGATAGCTTTTGTGTCACTGTAATGCTTGCAAGCAGCAACGCGAGTACAGCAACCAGTATCAAATAGCGGTTATTCACTGACCATGAAATCATATAATTCAACATATTCGAGCTCCCATCAGTGGTTATGCGGGTCAAAGTTACTTTTGGCTAGCTCTGAGGCAATAAAAAATGCACCTCTAACCGCTAATCGACTGGGGCTATCTAAACCATAAATCACCCGGTGTTTTCCAACTTGAGCACCTAAACGTATCTGAACAGGTTTCAATGCACCATCGCTCTGTTCCACAAACACAACCCAATTTTGTGCTTGGTCTCTGACCACCGCAGACTCTGGCACCAGCATAGCTTGCTCTGTCGAGTGCATTGTTAACTGCACCTCAACAAACATACCCGCATGTAACACATCACCTTTGTTATCTACTGATAATCGGATCACCTTGGTACGAGTAATGGGGTCGATTGTATGAGTTTGCTGGATCACCTCGGCAGCGTACTTTCTGTCTTTAAACACCACTTCAGCTTGGTCTATATTGTGTGGCTCTATATCAGCCTGAACGGGTAACTTAGCCTCCACCCACAGTGTACTTTCATCCGCTAGCATCATCAGCGCATACCCTGCTTCAACTCGTTGCCCTTGTGAAAAGTCGTCATCGAGCACCACCCCAACTTGCTGCGCAATCAAGGTGTATTCTCCCAAGGTCTCATTCGCTAAACTATGTAAGCGTTTAATCGCAGAATCACTTAACCCTAGAGCAATAAGCTGACCATAGGCTGCATCAAAGCGGGTTTTTCCTGCTAGCTTTTCACTTTCACTAACAGCGGTTCCTGTCAATTTCGCCATTCTCAACCACTCACTTCTCGCCAACCGATATTCAGCTTGCGCGCTGGCCACCTCTTGACTAAATAAAGTCACCAATTTTTGACCTTGTGATACTTTATCTCCCAATGTGACATGGCGATTTACCACAACAGAATCAGTTCTAGGAGAGACTATGTAACTGGTATAGCCGTTTGCTTTCACTTCAGCAGACGCAGATTGAGTTAATTGGTAGTTTGTTTTTTTGACTTCAGCAATTTCAATACCCACGATACGACGCTGTGCTTCATTGAGTACCGCATATTCATTTGTATGTTGATGAGTGTCATCTTTACCTCGGTTTACATCGACGTGATGAGAATGCTCATCCTCTTGATGGTCATGGTCATGAGCTGCAGTTAATGCACTCGCAGAAAAACTAAAAAATCCGCTCAGAATTACCACGACTAATACATATCTTGTATTTAAAAAGTTCATAATTTAAACCTCCAACTATCCTCCAATACGCTCAACTCACTCTGGTATTGGATGATAAAAGCCACGCACCAGTTCGCTGCTTACCTACCAAACAGGTATACATACTGATGTGAGGCATAACGCAACACGCTGTTTGCGTTAAAACTATGTTTGTCATTTGTACACATGTCACAATGCTCAGCAAACATGTGCTATGAACAAACGCCTAATTAATGGCTCACTAAACACGCTCTAAATTTAAAGCGAATGAGTGAAAAAAGGATTTAAGAATAGATTGGAGGTTTATATTTTGATTCCGCCCTTCTGCGGATGCGTGTATCAGGTGTATTCACCACAACCAGTGAAGTCATGAGTGTGGCATCCTCTTGCCAGTGTCGGCTAAGCCAAGAGGTATGACTGCCAGAGCAATGACCACAGTGATGGCAATCCTGAATGGCATGACCATGCTCATCGAGCTCTACTGTATTGGTCACTTGCAGATCATGTTGATGAGAATGTGTAGACTGGAGGTGCTTTACATCAACTAAATGTACATCGGATAGAGATGCCACAAAAGACACCGACTGCAATGCAATCACGGTCACGAACACCCAGTAAGCCAACATCCGACAATTCAAATCTAGCACCTTAGCATGATAAATGAGCCGTCAATATAATCATTGGCCGAATTAAAGTCAATCAAGTCAAGACCAAAAAAACAACCTAAACCATTGTTATGTAATAACATTATTAATTTTAATTGTGATTAATCGGACAATATTGACTGTTAAATGAAGTTGTTCAAAGTTCGTTGTACCACACGACCCCTTGATATGGCTTGGCTTTTAAACTACCAAGACGACTTTGCAATGACCCCACACGATACCCATCTGAGTCAAGAATATAAAGCGACTCATCTTCGCTGCGGTTCTCTAGCCAAGTATTTATATTAAGCGCTTATAATTTATGACCGAAGTTCGTTAGCTCAACTTGCGCTACAATCAAAGCCATATAGTAATAGTCACTTTTAGCACTAAAAGGGCTATGCAGTTTGTCACACTAAGATAAACATAGCCACAAATCGTCCGGTGATAAATAGACACCATTTTCCCAACGTACATGAGCCTTAGCGCCGAGAAAACGATAGAATTCAATCGATGAAATAAGATCTGGTAATGACAAAGTAATATAGTTTACACCCGTTATCATACCGGCAAACTCAGTGATTTTTTCATCACAAGCACATGATAGCCCTTTGAATGTGTCTCAAACATTGGTTCAAAGCCCAATTGACGATATAAACCGCCATCTAATCGCTCTGTTTGCAAGTAGAGCGTGTTTATCTGCGCTAATTTCGCTTGCGACACCACATAAGACATCAGCATTTTACCAATCTGCATGCCTCTCATTTGCGCGTCCACATACACTCCACCAACCCAATGTTCATATTGTGGGTAGTCATCCATTTCACGAATTTTTAGCTCCGCAGCCGCCACCAACTGGCTACCCATCATCGCGATAACAACTTTGGGTAACGCGTTTCGATTTAATGAATTGTGTAGTTTTTCGGTTATCTGCGCTAATGTGTAGCGACCACTTTGCTCACACCACTCTGAGTAATACCAACGAGCTACTGTCGAGAGGTATTCAGGTTTATCTGCTAAATAATAAAACACTAATTCCTTGTTCAAGGTTTACTCCTTCTATTTTTATGCAAGCCACTTATACATGATGTAACTATCAACAAACCCCAATTGAGGGTGACGATAAGCGTTCGGAATAGTACCGATGATCTCATACCCCAACTTTTTCCAAAGCGAAACCGCAATTTCATTACTCGAAACAACTGAGTTAAATTGCATCGCCTTAAACCCAAGCGCCAAAGCTTGTACCTGTGAGTGCTCACATAATTTTCTTGCTAACCCCTTACCACGCGCTTTCGGTGAAACCATATAACCACAATTGCAAATATGGTCACTGGGGCCCATCGCATTGGACTTAATATAATACGTCCCTAATACTTGTTCATTTTCAACATACGCAAACGCTTTTAATGGCTGCGCACACCAAATTTGGTAAGCTTCTTCTTGTGACATATTAGGATGATATGCATAGGTTTCTTGTTGTAATATAACCTCTTTAAACACAGGCCAAAATGCCACAAAGTCTTGCTGTGTCATCTCTCTTATCATATTACTCTCCTTCGATAGACTATGTGCCCTTTATTGGTTGGACATCTTACTTTACAAAAAGTGAACCGAAGATCAATACAAGTATGGGGATTAAAGAGGGTGGATGGATGGATAAGAAGAGTAAGCCTGCATCATCAGCAGGCTATAAAGCGAATTTTACTGTGTTTTGTGTTGCTGCAGCCACCGGTCTAAACAATTTGCAAATTGCTGTTTCTCACTTTGGCTCAAAGGCGGCGGCCCACCGGTTTGAACACCACTACTTCTCATCGTATCCATAAAGTCACGTATATTTAAACGCGCACGAATATTTTCAGTGGTATACATTTCACCTCGAGTGCTTAGCGCAAGCCCGCCCTTTTCTATGACTTCTGCCGCGAGAGGGATATCACTGGTGATCACCAAGTCACCTGCGTTCATACGCTTTACGATTTCATTATCTGCAACGTCAAAACCCGCACTCACCTGCAGCTTGCAAATATAAGGAGACGGTGGCGTTTTCAAATATTGATTTGCCACCAAAGTGACCGTCACCTGAGTGCGCACCGCTGCACGAAACAAAATCTCTCGAATTACGACAGGGCACGCGTCTGCATCTACCCATATGGCCATGATTTGCTCCTACAATCACTGACTATTTCAACTGAGCAAAATCATACGTGCTTTTGCTTCAGCTGAAAACATCTCACCACACTATAAAGTAAATTTAGACAGGAGTACCTCTTGCTCATGTGATTGCTCAGCCAGCTCTTGGCTCGCTTCATATTGCTGACTAGAGAAATTATCAACCTCAACGCTAATATCATTGATATTCGCAGTGTTTTTATTTATCTCTTCAATGACAACGCTTTGCTCTTCAATCGCAGTCGCAATTTGAATATTACGATCCATGATGTCTTTTACCGACTCAGAAATTTCATTCAGCATTTGCGTCGCATGCTCTGTTTGCTCAACACATAACAAAGTTTTATCTCGACTTGCCCCCATGGCATTTTGCACCTGATTTGACGATACCTGTATTTGTTCAATCATGCTTTTAATTTCGGTTGTCGACTCTTGCGTTTTGGTGGCAAGCGAGCGTACTTCGTCGGCCACAACTGCAAATCCTCTGCCCTGCTCACCGGCTCTTGCAGCTTCAATCGCCGCGTTAAGCGCAAGCAAATTTGTTTGCTCAGCAATCCCATTTATGACCGATAGAATATTTTCTATACTATGGCTGTATTCAGCAAGTTGCGTACTCATCGCATGAGACTCATTTATCTCCTCAGATAACGCTGAAATCTCTTTTTTCGTTTCTAAAAATACTTGCTGTCCATCTCGGGTTTTGTCATTCACTGTTGTAATAGAGCTGGCTGCATTTTGCGCACTGCCCGCTATCTCGCCGGAAGTTGTACTCATTTCATGCATAGCAGTTGCCAAACTTTCCACGAGCCCAACCTGCTCTTGCAAACGCGAGCTTGATTGCGTTGCCAATTCTCGGGCTGCTTGACTGCTCGACACCACCATGTCTGTTCCATGTTTTATTTGTGAAACGAGCTGATGGAGTGACCCTAAGAATATATTAAACTGCTGCGCCACCTTGCCGCACTCATCATCATTTTGAATGGTTAAACGCTGAGTCAAGTCACCACTACCCGATGCGATGTTGGTAATGGCAGCTTCTAACTCTTTTAATGGTTTTAAAAGGTGTATAGCGAGCGTTCTGATTGTTAATGACCCTAACACAACGGCAATGATTGCCAAAACAATCGTATTCAATGTCATCTTGTTGAGCACTTGATAGACTTTGTCTTTATCAAGCATCACAGCCAAATACCATGCATTACCATATTGATCATCCAGCGGGTAGTAATACATGATTTTGTCTTCACCACCGACTTCCACTTCAATCACTGTTTTTGACTGAGCCAACGACAAGTTGGGCGAGATGTCACGTAATGTCTTACCGTTTAAATCTTTTTGCTGATGCGAAATGATTTCACCTTGCTTATCCACTAAGAATGCAAATCCAGTTTCGTCAAAATCAACCGCATTGATACTATTTGCAATGGTCGTCAGGCTCAGGTCTCCACCGATCACGCCCTTAAACTGGCCTTGATAATTAATAGGGGACACGACCGAAAGTAATAGTTCACCCGTCGCGGCATCCACATAAGGGCTGGTAAATACCGTTTTGCCTTTTTGTTTTGCCAATGAATACCAAGGTCGCTGGCGAAAGTCCACGCCAGGTGGATTCTGACGATTTGGATTGTTCGACCTAAGCCCAGTTTCCGTATCCACAGTACCAAACGCCAACAAAAATGAGGTGCTAAAGTAAGGCGTGTTTAACGCTTGCTGAAAATTTTCGACACTAAAATCAACATCTAACTGTGTCTTCACTAAATGTACTTGTGAGGCTTTTTTAGACAGCCAGTTATTAATGCTGATCGCCAGCAGCTGAGTTGTGTCTCCCACATACGCAGCCGTTTTTTGCTTCATTGAATCATTGATAAACCAGTAAGTAGAGCCGCTGAATACAATAATGATGATAAACACCACCAGCGCAGAAGCGACTGAAAACTTGGTTCTAATCTTCATAGTTACTCGCCAGAAAAAAAATCAGTCAACATCGCAAAGTGTTGTCTATAATTCGCTTTATCGCAACTAATTGGTTTAAAGACTATGAAAACAGCGAGCCGTTCTTTATTTGCTCTTTTGCTATCATCGTCATTTGCATATCCGGTGATTGCAAATGATAACCGTCCCGTCACCATGGATGACATTAAGGCACTTGAAGCCCAGCTTGCGGAACTCAAACGACGATTTACAGCGCAGCACCCAGAACCTGAAAAACCAGCAGACACCAGACAATCCACCGCCACTGCCAAGGCAGCAACAAAGCCTGTACCTAAAGTGGCAGAAAAACCTGTTACGCACAAAATCGATGTCTATGCGACCATGCGACCAACCTATGGACGCATCGAAGACAATGGGGAAGATACATACGATGTGCGTGACGCATTATCCCACGCAGGGATCAAGGCCACCCACAGATTTAATGATGACTGGGCCGCAGAACTGCATGGGGAGTGGAGTATCGACATTCAAAATACAGGTGAGTTTGGCCGCTCTCGTCGCGCCTACACCGCCCTAGTAACACCAGTTGGGCGCTTTGGCATTGGTAAACAGCGACCAGCGCAATACTTGTTCATTGCCGAATACGTCGACATTTTTAATCATGCTAATAGCCCTTATGCCTATGATAACGAAAGCCTATTTTTCGTTGATAACTTGTTGAGTTACCGCCTTGACAGTGGCCCTATTACTTTTGTAGCTGTTGCACAGTACGATGGAGCAAATAACGAAAACTATGCAGACTTGTTCAATGCTGGTGTCAGTTATGACAAAGATGGATTACATGCCGCAATCACCTACCAAATGAATGATGTCTACGACCAGCAAGTCAGACAAGGAGAAAACGCCATCTGGGCAGGCTCATTAGCCTATGATTTTACTGACCGCTTTTACGCTGCAATCGCCTACCAAGACAAAACATATGAAAGAAACAACATCGCAGACAGAGATGGCTCAACACTTGATCTCTCCTTTGCGTATAAACTGACAAAATTTTATAAGTTAAAAGCGGGCTTTTTCGATTTTGACGACGGCTACAGCGATAACGACCCAGCCAATCAGAGCTACGATGGTTACAACGTCACTTTAGAATGGATGCCAACGCCACCGCTGCGCGTACACCTTGAGTACCTCACCAAATCGTATACAAACGACCAAGATTTTGACTCTTTGTCAGTTGGCTTCAGATATGACTTTAGAACGTCGATAAATTACTAGAACCCAAAGAGCCTCTGTTACTCACGATACAGAGGTTCTTTTATCCATTCATAGATCAAAAAAGTCACATAAACTATTGATAATCATATTTTACGCCCCATCATAATCAAATCATCAATACCAACATAAATCATCAGCATGATCCAATACAACGCACCCACAACACAAGAAGACGCATTGCAAATTCAAGCATCTTTAGCCAATACCGTCATTATGACTGATCAATTCAATGAGATTGATACAATCGCAGGCGTGGATGTTGCTTATGACGAAGACAATAACCAAGTGGTTGGCGCAGTGGTGCTATTAGACGCAAAAACACTGCAAGTTATCGAGTCATGCAGTGTGGTAGAGACCATCAGCTTTCCTTATATTCCAGGGTTATTTTCTTTTCGTGAAATCCCCCCGTTAATCAATGCCATAAAAAAACTTTCGATGATGCCGGATTTAATCGTCTGTGATGGGCAAGGCATCGCACACCCTAAGCGTTTTGGTATGGCAAGCCACCTTGGTGTGCTTTTAGATATTCCCACTATTGGTTGTGGTAAAACCAAGCTGATCGGTGAGTATGAAACGCCGGGTGCATGCAAGGGCAGCATGTCTGATTTAATGCATGATGAGACTCTTATCGGCAAGGTGCTGCGCACGCAAAATGATATCAAACCGGTTTTTGTCTCGGTGGGGCATAAAATAAGTATTGAAACGGCTGTGCAATGGATTGAAAAACTCACTCCCAAATACCGCTTGCCTGAAACGACACGGCAAGCAGATCAACTGGTTAATCGCAGCTTAAAAGCACTGAAGGCTTAAACGCCCATAAATTAGCACACTAGCGCTTTTGACTTTTTCGCCATGCTGCAGGCGTTTGGCCAATATATTTTTTAAATTGGCGAATAAAGTGGGTGGTATCACTCCACCCGAGTGTTTCTGCTAATTGACTGATAGGCTGCGAAGTATGCAGCAGTTGAGTACACGCCTGTGATAAGCGCTTTTGTGTGATCCATTGACCAACCGTATGCCCCGTTTCTTGTTTGAACAATTGAGCAAGATAAGGAGGCGTCACATGAACCGCCTCACTTACTTCATTGAGTCCAATCGAACGCAAATAGTTGGTTTGTATGAACATGAGCGCCCTCTCAACTTTCTCATTATACTGAGGCGAATTTGCGCCACACGAGACAGCCAGACTGAGTTCACTCAACAACAAGACAACAAAGCTGCGCTGTACTTCAAGGCTCAATTTTTGTTGCTGAGCCGCAATCAACTCATAAAATAGAGTTGTAATGAAGGCATGCCGCTCCAAGCTCGCCGCTTTCACGGGCAACACGCCTTTTTTGACCAAATCAAAAGGCGCCAGTAAATCACTGTCGGCTAAACTCAAGCAATCAGGGCAAAAACTCAGCCATAAAACCTGCAGGTTTTCACCTGTTAACAGCGTATGAGGAACTCCCGGCGGTACAATATTAAATGAGCCAGGCTTAACGTGATAAGGCTGGCGATGGGCAATGGTCATTTGACCAGATACGATAAAAGTCAGTACGCATTCTGCATGTGAGTCATGTTTTTGCTCTGTTAGCGTCTCAAAAAACGCCTCGCCAACGGCCAATGCATGCATACTGTTACCCCATTTTCTGAAAAGCTTAAAAAAAGCCGATTTTTACTAAATTCTATCAATTATCGTCCAATACATTTAGCTCTAGAATAGCCCACATATTAAAACACGCATATTTAGAGGTATATTATGGTTGACTCTCCAATGACAATAAACTTTTCTATTGCTTTGATGGGACTGACATTACATATTCTGATCTGGGAAAAGCTGCCTGATTGGGGAACGTGGTTTAACACGCTCGTCGATAAACTCCCTAAACCACTTGCTTACCTTTATGAAGCATGGCATTGCCCATACTGTTTTGGTTTTTGGGTCGCCTTAGCGCTGCATGCACTCACTCAGCAAGCAACCTTACCCGCGCTGCAAAATATGCCTGACTTTTTAGGGGTAACAGCACTGCCTATAGCTTGGTTTTTAGATGCATTAGTGACCGCCCTATTCATTTACATAGGCAGCCTACTATTAAAAGCACTCGCAGGTCCTGCACTCACAGGTCACCAAAAAATGATGGCGTTTAAGCAATCTCAACAATAAGTGCATTAGAGTCAGAAAGTAACTAACCTTTATTAATAAACCAAGCTTGCGGCACTGATACTGCCGCTTTTGGGGAGCTAAACCGATGCCCTCTTTATTCACTACGCAAAGACTCTGTGTATATCATTGCCAATCTTTATTATCAAAACCAAATCATGCTCAGCAAATTACGCGCATACTCACCCCTGCTGTCACTGCATTTTTACCTAAAGAGTGGCAATCACCGCCGCTAGATGAGCACGCAGTGCAATGGCTCAGCGACAAGCTAAAAGAAGCAGATATATTCATTGCGATGGGCAAAGAAACCGCACTCAAAGACCGTCCTCTGCCAATTGGATTAGCCATAATGCACCGCTCTGGTGACACAGCACACATAGGGTATTTGATCGCTAAACAGGCTTGGGGGCAGGGCTTTGGCAGCGAGCTTTTGTCTGGGCTAATGACGTATTTATCAGATACCTGTGCCATCAAAACAGTGTATGCTGGAGTAGACCCGCATAATAAAGGCTCTGTTCGTGCACTTGAGAAGTGCCAATTTCATCTCGATACGACAGCGAAAGACGGACAAAATGCCTTTTATGTCTATCACTTTTAGTCCCTCATAAAGCTTGTGACATTGACGACCATTTGGTACTTTTCCTGCGTCAGTCTGTACGTTTAGGAATACTCTTGCACTCACTTAATCGCCCACTCACTCTCACAACAGATACCAATGTCATCATAGAGCGACTCTATCAAGACTATTTAGCACTTGATGAAGACTACCAAACACTGGTGCAAGTACTTGCAGTGGTTTTTAAGTCGGCGTCTACCATAAAAATAAAGCAAATATTAAAGCGTTTAACAGAGCAAAAAGTCATCGCACAAGGTAGGCCTGTTTCTGCACTTAGCTCAGAACTGACAACCCTATTAGAAACAAAGCGGCTGGCTATTGTTGAGCACCTCAATGTACGGATAAACCCACTTATCGCTAACCTTGCGACACAGCATGCACAAAAGCTTGGGCGATTGTTACCGATATTAAAATATGCAGAAGAGTTTATCCCTGTGCTCAATGCCTACGAGTGGGAGCGAGACCCAGAAGATGAAAATCGTCTCACTCGCGACTTTTTGTTACTTGGCCAGCTACCTAAAACAAAAGCACGATTGGCTTTTCACAAAAACCCGCAAATAGTAAACATGCAAAACAACAGTGCACTGGTACAGTTTGTTTTTTTCCCATTCCAACTGGATACGTTTGCTGAGTTACCAGAAGACATGCAATACCAAGCATTTGCAACATTACTTGCGAACCAAAAACAGTTTGGTATCAATAACCATGTTGCGCTTGAGCTGCTTATTCAAGCGCAAAAGCACTGCCCAAATAATAGAAACTTGCGCTTTTTGCTCAGTGAAACCTTGTTACTCGATAACCACGTAGACCAAGCACAACAATTAATAAAGCCCAACGATATAACCAGTTATGCACTGCAGCTTAAAGCTAGCTTTTTACTGCTTAACAACCAAAGCGAGCATGCATGTCAGCAATTTAATAGTGCGCTTCAAGCACAGCAAAAATATTCCAAGAAGAAAGCACCCTATTTGGACGGTGTTTTTGGCTGGCTCCACCTCATTGCCCTTTTAGCGTCGGCGTCAAGTAATAATGATCATACTCAGCAAGCTATGTCCCTTGCCAGTAATCAGCTATCCGATAAAAAAGGGAGTAAAGCGAATTACTATATTGGCCAATTATTTGAGTGCTTGAGTGAGTCTTTATTGACTGCGGCCCCCTTCATTAGCCAGTTTGTAGAGCATGAACGTGACTTGCAAAACCGTCCTTTGGATTATTACGCTTGTCAGCTCTTTTCACTGTTGGCGATGCACTGGTGTAAGCAATCGCTCAATGACCAACACCTCGAAAGACTGCAAGCATGCCGCGCTTTTTTTAGTAACGCAACATTGGGCTTATTTACCGACATTACCGATCAGCTATACACCTCTGTGACGAATGAACATAAAGAGAGTGGGCTGAGTCTTAACTTCGCAACGCTGATTCAACAGCAGTCTGAATGGGATCTTGCCCTAGATAGATTGCTCGCGCTTGCGCCAAAAGAAGCCTTATCAGATGACGCTGACTCAACTGCCAATGAGCGCTTGATTTGGCTACTTGATATCACCAATGGTAAAGCTTCGTTTCAAGCAAAGGTGCAAAAACGCCAACCTAATGGTTGGAGCAAAGGCAAAGCCATGCCGCTTGAGACGCTATATCAAAATCAACAAGATTTGATCTATTTAACGGCATCAGATTTGGCCGTTATCGATGCCATGTCCATCGACAAACATTGGCAAGACACCACCTATCACCTCAATAGCGTTGAAGCGCTTCGTGCGGCAGCACTCGCACCCAATGTATTTACTACCAATGATTTGAACGAACCTCTGGACATCATCGAGTCTCCAGCACAACTCGCCATTACAGCATGTGGGGAGCAATTGTTGCTTAGCTTGACTGATTTACCCGAAGATTTTGCAAAGTACTCAACGGTCTATGCCATAAAGCACATTACATCGCATCAATATGTATTCACTTACTTTGATAAGCAACACCTTAAAATTGCGCACATCATTGGTGAAAATGGCTTACTTATTCCAAAACAAGCCAAACCAAAATTGATTGCCAGCATCGCAGCTATTGCGCCGCTACTGAATATTGCCTCTCAAGTAAGCGACATAGAGATCGGGTTAGAAACGGTTGAGCCGCAAGCTCATCTCATCATTAATGTTAGCCCTTATCAACAAGGACTAGAGTTTCATTGCCTGAGTATGCCATTTGGTGACTTGGGACCCGCATTCCCTCCAGGTGTTGGCAATGCAAGTATCAGTGCTGAAATTGAAGGTAAGCGAATAGCCACGAAACGTAACTTAGCGCAAGAGCAAGAGCTGCTCGACAGCTTAGATGCTCATTGTCCTGCCTTTTTAGCCATGGCTGATAACCGCTTGTGCATTGCTGATTTACAGGATGCTCTATGTGCCCTTGAACAGTTAGAGCTGGGCTTGCAAAGCTCGCCGCCCTTACAGGTTAAAATCCGTTGGCCCAAAGGGAAAAAGGTCAATTTATCGAAACCTTTGGAGTCACAACATTTACAATTGGCCATTTCTAAGAAAAACCAATGGTTTGACTTAAATGGCGAGCTAAAAATTAATGACCAACAAGTCATCGAACTTAAAGAGCTGCTAAAACTGGTTGAGCAAAGCCATGGTCGATTTATCGAGCTCAGTGGACAGCAAGTCGTGGCACTGTCTCACGCCCTGCATGAAAAGTTAGTGCAACTTAATCAAAGCACCGAGCAAGGTCGCTTTCATCCTCTTGCCAGCCCTATCGTCTCTGAAGCCGTCACAGGTATGCGAATGAAAACTCTGCCTGCTTGGGAAGAGCAATCACAAAAAATGCATCAGGCCAATACGCTTAAAGTAACCCCACCAGCTGACTTAAACGCAACCCTTCGGGATTATCAGCACACGGGTTTTGATTGGGCCATGCGCCTAGCGCATTGGGGAGCCGGTGCGTGTCTTGCCGATGACATGGGTCTAGGTAAAACACTGCAATCTCTAGCTGTGCTACTCGCAAGGGCAAAAGAAGGGCCCAGCTTAATCATCGCGCCAACTTCGGTATGCTTTAATTGGCAGCAAGAAGCAACGAAATTTGCCCCCACACTCAGTTTAAAATTACTGTCACACTATGGTGCCGGTGACGCCCGAGTAGCATTGTTTGCACAACTCAAAGCACAGGATGTCGTGATCATCAGTTACGGATTATTGGTGCGCGACATTGAACTGCTCAAAAGTATTAATTGGTCTTGTATCGTGGCAGATGAAGCACAAGCCATCAAAAACCCGCTGTCACAGCGCGCCAAAGCAGCTTGTGCACTCAAAGGGCAGTTTAAAATGATCACCACAGGCACGCCTATTGAGAATAACTTGGTAGAATTATGGTCATTATTTCGCTTTGTTAACCCAGGACTATTGGGTAATCTCAAGCGCTTCTCTGAACGATTCATTCAACCCATAGAGAGCAAAGAAGACAAACCAATTGCGGCGCGCTATGCACAGCAAAACTTAAAAACCTTGTTGCAACCGTTCATTCTAAGACGCATGAAACATCAGGTACTAACGGAGCTGCCACCACGCACCGAAATCAATGTCCCGATCCAACTTAGTGATGAAGAGCACACCCTCTACGAGGCACTGCGTCAAAACGCCATTGCCAATATCGCACAGGCCAATGAGCAACAAGATTCGGGCTCTCAACACCTTGCGATGTTAGCTGAGCTCACCAAACTGCGCCAAGTCTGCTGTAACCCCAATTTAGTAGCCCCTGAATTGGGGTTAAGCAGTGCCAAATTAAATAAATTAGATGAGCTGTTACAAGAGTTGAAAGAAAATGGCCACAAGGCTTTGATCTTCAGTCAGTTTGTAGGCCATTTACAGCTGCTAGCGCAACACTTGAAGACACGCGATGTGAATTATCAATACCTAGATGGTTCGACGCCTGCGGCGCAGCGCCAAGCACGTGTTAATGCATTTCAACGCGGTGAAGGTGAGGTATTCTTAATTAGTCTCAAAGCCGGTGGTTCAGGGCTTAATCTCACGGCCGCGGATTATGTGATCCACATGGATCCTTGGTGGAATCCAGCGGTTGAAGCACAGGCATCAGATAGAGCACATCGTATTGGACAATCTCGACCTGTAACCATTTATCGCTTGATTGCACAGCAAACTATAGAGGAGAAGATCATTGCCATGCATGAGCAAAAGCGCGACTTAGCGCAGCAGCTATTGAGTGGCCAAGATACAACTTACAAACTCTCAGTAAAAGAAGTGCTAGAACTACTGAAAGATACCCTCTAAGACCCTTTCAATATACGCTTTGATAGAGCAGGCTGTTGCCTGCTCTTATCTGACATTTATGGATATGTCACCGTCAATGGAGTAAGTTTTAAGGTGCCATTGAATGAATCATATATCCCGGTCATCGCAATGCTGCTCGCTTTGTTTTTCGCTTGATACTGCGCTTCCGAGTAGCCATTATTCAGTGCGTTTTCAAGGCTGCCAAGCAGATTTCTTTGTATTGCGAAGTTATACAAAAGGTATGTATTGTAATCACGTACGAACGTACCATGACTTAGAAATTCACCATGCTCTACTGGGATATCCCATGCAATAATCGACTTCATTTTACCCGTGTCTGCGTCCACGCTATGGCTTAGCGTCATAAATTGTGACAAAAAAGCTTTACTATTTGGGTGTAATGCACCTAACTGAAATGGCTCAGACACACCTGCATTCCATACGCCAATGTCTGTTGCCATCACCTTCATATCCGAGGTTATGTCTTCCCTATAAAGGATAGATGAAACATAGCCATCTAAAGTCAATTGACCTTTAAATGGCAGCGCAATACCCATTGTATCCCATCGTGCATCATCAGCCCTTGGGTGCTCATAAATAGAATAATCACAATTGTAATAACGACTATTAAGACAATACACAATGTCGTTTTCACCATGCTGCGTTTCCAAATTACTTGGGTGTGCGATAGTTAATTGATAAGGCAAAGTAGTGTCAGACTGATGATTAACTAGCTCTAATAAAGCTTGCTTATCATACGTTATTTCACTGATCCGGTCTTCCTCTACACCATTGACGTTATGAAGGCTGATCAACCATATTGCGAGTTCCCCCACCTGATTTAATATCGCCGGTACTTCAGAGAGCGGTATGTTGATAGCCCATGCAAAATTATTTTGACGCTCTGAACCATATACTTGGCCACACATTAAAGTGTGATCACCCCAATACACGTCAGCATATGCATATGTAAGTCCGTCACCACCAGCAAAGCGGGCCGTCAGGTTTTTCCCACCCCCGCTTTCGGTGATGTCAAAGCCCAAAAATCTTATACCCGATTTTTCACTAAACTGCGTGTGAGCAGCATTGATTAACATACTGTCATGTCGAAATTGCTTTGACTCAGGCTGCATTGCACCACTTGGTCCACACATATTGTCTACCTGTATGACCCTTGATTGTCCAAATGCCGAAAAGCAAAGAGCAAATAATAACAAAATACCCTGTATATATTTCATGTTCAGATCCTTGTAAATATTACGACTAAATATATCTGCGCAAATATCACTCAACTCACGCTTATATAGCCTATCTCTTTAATTAAAACAAAACACCTAACATTTACACAAAATATACATTTAAAATAATATTATTCTACTAAAAACCCTTTTACCTAATGATTAAGTGTAATATTTGTGTAATAGACTTGATTGGTAATGTATAGATAATCAGCAAAAATAATATTTACATACGGCTGAATTGTGATCATGCATACCATAGGTATCATCGGAGGTGTTGGACCCAGCGACCCCAAAACAAGAACGCTGTGGTCTTTATCATTGATTTAAGCCCTACCAATTGCCCGATTTAGCTCTGATTGTAAGATCTTCATACTTTTATTGTTGAAATTTGATTCACTTATTGAAACAATAAACAACAAAATAACAATGATTTTTATTTACATGAGCTTTCTCGCTATTATCCCCATATGGGCAGCTTCTATCCTGTTGTACCTGTCTAGCCCAAAACAGCGCTTAATGGCAAAGCCGCTGAATAAACCCGTCGGCTACCTGAGTGCGATAGCACTGTATGTAGTTGCAAATGGCCTTTTTGCAAATACCTTCCCACTTGTATCAGCACTTTTAGCGAGCATTGTGGTACTCATGTTGGGGCTGGTATCCGTCACAATTTTATCAGGTAAATCCAAACGTCTGTTTATGTCTGTATCGGTTTTACTCGTTGTACTTTGTACAACAGTTGGAGGAACGATTTATGTGGCCTAAAACCATTCTTGGCTTTTTTGCCGGGTTATTTATTTCAATTTCATTGGCCCTCAACACCAACTTGATTTTACCCTTTGCTGAAGATACGCGGCTACTCATAGGGCTCATTTTAGGCTTTCCTATTTGGGCTGGAGTTATGGTGTGGGTCTATGCATTTGATACCACACTCAAAGCTGCAAAACATGTGTTTTTAGTTCTGCTCCCATCTGCACTCCTTAACGTTATTTTACTGGTATAACACGATGAAAAACCAAACTTTAAAGACACTCACCAATGCACACGCTTGGATTGGTCTCATCATTTCATTTGTTTTATTTATCGTATTTATTGCCGGATCAATTAGCCTGTTTAGAGCGAATATCGACACCTGGGAAAAAGTCTCTTTGATAGGTGAGCATGCGCCGCATAGTAAAGGTGTGTCCTATGATGCCGTGCTCGCTAAGCTCGATGAGCAATATCACGTAGATACGCACCATGGCTTCTATTTATACGAGCCATCAGAGCGAAACCCATTCGTTCAAGTCTACTTTGCCGTTGAGCTTGATGAACCACACCCAGAAACCGGTGAAGATCACCAAGACATGTACTTATTGCTCGACCCAATAACAGGGGATGTGATTGCCGACGCCAATGACTTTCAATATGCTAACTTTGTATACCATTTACACTATGATTTAGGCCTTGGGCGCATTGGCTTATACTTTGTCGGTATTATTACCCTGTTCTTTTTTGTCGCCCTGCTAAGCGGTGTAGTGATCCATTGGCGCAAATTGTTTAAAAACTTTTATCAATACCGCTTTGGCGCAAACAAAGATAAATGGCTTGATGCACATAACTTGATTGGCACCATGGGCTTGCCATTTCATATCATGTACGCATTCACAGGCCTGGTATTCAACCTGGTGATCATCTACCAAATCTCGTACGCACTTATTTTGTATCAAGGTAGCCAAGAAAAAGTACTACAGGCCGCAGGGTTTAATGAGCCCCATATTGAAGAAGCTGACAAACGCATGGCGATGCAAGGCATTGATGCACTGTATCCCAGAGCCATGGAAGAAATGGGGGATGTTACGCTTAGGCTGATGATGATAGAACATTTTGGTGATGAGAATGCGGTCTTGATCTTTATGGCCAAAAGCAATGACGAGTTCTCTAACGAAGTGGATGTGCGTTATACCCTTAAAGATCAGCAGCAAATATATATCACCACTGACAACTACGACAATAACTTGCGTGGTGGTCTTGCAACGATTGCCAGCTTACATTTTGGCGACTTTGCTGGTTACGGGATGCGTATTGCCTTTTTCATTCTTGGGCTAGCAACCGCGTATGTTATCATCACTGGTAATCTCATGTGGATCAGCAAACGCGCCAAACAAAAGAAACAAAGCAAACGTAGTCTTACTTTTGTTACTCGTTTAACCTCAGGAGCATTTATCGGTTGCATGGCTGCTATTGCCTTAGGCGCTGTTGCAGCAAAAGTCATCCCACTTGACCTAGCAGGTCGTATGACCAGTATTCAAGCAATCGTATATATTAGCTTTTTCATTAGTATCATTGCGTCGCTGTTCATCAAACAACAACCTATGTTTTGTCACTACACCTTAAAATTATCAGGGCTGTTGTATGCATTAGCTGCACTACTCAATATGCCAAATTACCTGCAATTTGGTGATGTGTTATCAAACATGGTATTAGTGGATCTTGTGATAGTTGATGTGATGTTAATCTCGATTGCCAGCTTATGTTGGTATGGCGCGTTGAAGTTTGCGAAGAAAACGGAGCAGGTACAACAGGATATTAGCCAGCCTGACGCTGAGTTAAGTACTGCACCATAACCACGACCTACGCAAGGTAGCCCAGTTTAACAGCTGGGCTTTTTAATTAAGTGGGCCACTTTGATTACTCACATTTTTGATTCATGTTATCTGCGTTTAATTCTGCCAATAACTTCCATGAACTGGTGGTCACTAAGGCTAGTGTCCATATGACCAACCCCACAACCAAATATAACGCCTTCTCAATACCAAGAAATAACAGCACTGCAACAACGCCGAACATCAAGTAAGTTAACATCGAAAGTAAGTAGATTTTACTCGCACCAGAGACCTGTACGGCATAGTCACACTTGTCTTTCAGTTCGATCTGTAGGCCTCTTGTAGTGATAACAAATGCGTAGAGTGCAACTAAAAATAACGGTATGGTGGTGCCCAATAGACCCGCTTTAGGGATAATAAAAATGAGCGCAAATATCACCAGAAACAAAAAGGCTTTAAAGGTGTGCTGTGCCAGTCGTTTTACTCGAACAAACTCAGGATGATTTAGCAACTCATGACGCAAAGATAAACTCACGAAAAGCAAGCCTGCAAACGTTGCACTGACTTGTGACAAGACGGAGTAAAAGTCATGCCAAGTCTCTATAACGGAATTAAAATCTACCACACTACTTTCCTTAATAATTCAGGCTATTAATTGCTTATTTTTACACAATCCTAAAACAAAAAAAGATCAATAAAAAGCCAGTAGACGAAGTAATTCAGTGATTTATATAAATAGCAGGTGTACTCACACACCTGCTACAAGTTGTTTTTACAGTGCGTCTCCAGCACGATTTATGGCATCAAATTGATGGCCATCAGGTCCGCCATCTCGAAGCGGAATAAGCGCATTAATTTCATTACTACCAGCCAAGGCATCCGGGTCAGTTAACGCGTGCAAAAATGCTGCAAGGTAACTGATTTGCGTCTCAGTAAAACCACGAATAATGGCATCGTCCCCCCGATCTGAGGCCGCACGATTTTGCGCATTCAATGCCAGAACATAATCTCCTGCCTCACCAACAACCTGTTCACATTGCTCAGCACTCAAGTGCTTAAACTGCGGTAAACCACAGGTTTCGTGCTCACCATAAAAACGCTCTAACGACCCTGTCACATCTGAATAATGCTCAATAACACGCTCTAATGTGGCAAATACCCCTTTGTCTCCATACGGCGCGGTGATGCCCACATTTAATAAGCTTGGCATTCTAAATTGGTTTTTAAAGTTTCCATCTGCGACACCATGTACACCTATTTGCGGATACAACGGACCGCGAGTGCGTTCAGGTGTAAACATCACACCGTCATGACAATTTGCACAACCTGCTGAGGTATAAAAAAACAAGCCCCCCCGTTTTTGCGCTTCACTCAGTTTTTGCTTCTCGCCATCAATATAATCGAAAAATGGGTTATCTATGAACATGAATGACGCTTGGTAAGCGGCCATAGCACGTGCTATACGCAAGAAATTTATCTGCTCATCGCCAAACGCCGCTACAAAGTGAGGCTTCCAATTATCGGATAGACGCTGTGCGATAAACTCACGGTAAGCTTGTGGCGATTCAAAGCCACTGGGGTCGCCCATTTCTGCTGCTGCGGTTATCGGAAAATGAGCCTGTGCCATCAACAAACGTAATGGATCTGAGCTTTCTACCTCTTCATTCATCAAGCGTGTCACATCAAGTTCAGGTGTTTGTATATCTGCCGTTGAGACAGTACCCACCTCACTATCACGGTTCGCTTCTCGTAACCGTACCCGTTGATCCCAAAACATACTGTCAACCCAAAGTGCAGAATTACATATTGGTGGTGAATTTCTGCCAACAGCAGGAACCGTCTGCCCATCACTGCGACCCAGCCCCATTACATCAACATCTTCAGCATTCACACCAATAGATAACGATAAGCCATCACTGCCACAACCTTGCGCAGGGTGATGACAGGAAGCACAGGAGGTATCAAAGTTCTGACTTAAGGCTTTGCTAAAAAATAGGCGTTTACCAAGCTCTATCATTTGACTGTCTTCTTGTCGGCGATAGCGCGCCACATAAGCCTGCATATCCTCTAAGCCTGCTTTGAGCGTATAATGCTCGATCAGATTATCCATACAAGCATCCAGCACTTGCGTTGGTATTGCATCCAGATCATTAGTACCACAGTGATCCACCAGCCTTGCAATCCCCACTCTGATCACCGACCCATTACGCATACCATCATTGGCATCATCGGTGAGTGTTTTTACACTGTCAATATTGGAACGCTGGCTGATTTTTCTACCCTCATCTCTTGCCACAGCCACAACATGATAAGTGTGCTCAAAATTAGGGCTCGCTGACGTATCAACATAAAAGGTCATTTTAGTGCGGCCAATGCGTTTGCCATCACGAAACACGCGATAACCCGTAATGCCTTCAACACCGATAGGTGCCTGCCAACTTAGCCCTACCTCAGTTGCTGAGTGCACTTTAGCAATCAACTGAGTCGGTGCAAAAGACTCTATGGACATGCTGGCATGAAGTGATGATGCCCATATTGTCAAAGGGATGAGTAAAAGTAGATTTATCGATTGACGGTAGCTTTTTCCAAACATTGCAGTTCCTCCATAACGACTACCAGAATTTGTTGGGGTTATATCGGTAGCCTACCTGGTTTTCCACATATCTATCCCGATAATATGAACAAGCGTATTAAAATCAGGTAATTAACTGGATATAGGCCACCAGCACTGACTATAGGCATAAAATAAGGAAAAAATATGGATTTATTTAAATCAACCAAACCTTAAGTATTAATTTAAACTTCAAGATATTAAACAGCATCACTGAAAAGTATCATTTACTTTGCTGGTGGTTATACCTTTCAGCTAGCCTGCGCCACACTAATATGAAATAATTACCTCAATTGGAAACTCATTTTTTATAGATTTTTAAATGGATTCAAACTATCCCATAGAGTCTGCTTTCTTAGTCTTATCACTGTTATTTGCCATTACCCTAATACCCGCCAAAGTCACAATCCAGTTTATTGGTGCCGACTACAGCAGTATTTTGCGCTGTGCAATCGCTGTATTCATTGCCACAATCACGACCTTATATGCAATCAGTACAATTGATCATCTGATAGGGATAATATTGTTATTCACATGGTTGGTCTTTATTTTTAATCGAATCTTGGGGATGTCTAAAACTTGGAGTAGTCTATTTACAATTTGGCTGGTACTCATGCAACTTGCTGTATTGCATGGCTTAGCTCAATATGGCCTGACGTGGTATCAAACTACAAGCCAGCTTGTTTAATACCACTTTTTTCAGAAATTCAGAATTAAGTGTACTTAATCAATACGACCACTTTTATTTATGAATTTATAGTCAACTTGTATATAAGATTGGTTTTCAGCTTTTGAAAAGTCGTCTTTATCCTGAGTCGCTAAAAAGGTGCGGTAATCATTCAATGCCGCAGGGCCTTTTGGATATGCCGACAAACTGATTTGAAAAGATGGCAGCGCATTAAACTCAATGCTCTCTAAAGTGAACGCGTTACCAAATTGAAACTCTGGTATGTTACCCGCTGTACCACCCGTAATGTGCCATTGATAGCTTTCGCCTTCACTGGACGAAAACGAAAATTGCCAGTCAACCAGCTTTAATCTGTCATCCAATGCGCTAAAGTCATAGCTAAAGCTGAAATTACTGCTGTCATGACCAGACAAAAATGCCTGGCCTAAGTCATTATCTAACTCAATAAGATCGGTAAAGCTCACTTCCCCTTTAGAGGAAATTGTAGATTCTGAATAGCTAGTAAGTATCAGTTGAAAAGCATCTAAATCGATATCATCGCCAACTTGTGCACTATACTGCGAATAGTCTGCTAAGTCAGGAAAAATTACATGCGCTGTGGATGCTGGCATATTGAACAATAAATCATACCCACCCATCTCTTGCTTTCCTTTCATGTAAGAAGTAATAACTACGTTAGCACCATCATCCAATTCAGGTACCGTGACGGCCACCCCATCATAACTAAAATCTTCAGCTAACAACTGAAATACTCCGGTATTGGCATCGGTATTCGGTTCAACACGGGCAAGTTTGACTATCTCTTTGTCATCTGACACAACAGCAAACGGGATATACTTTTCACTCCTGCAAAGATGCGCTTTTTTCAAAGGCTCTCCTAACGGCGCTTTATATTCATAATTCAAAAAAGTAGAGTCTAGGTCTTTTGTTAGCATCTTATAATCGGGATATGTCACTGCAGCGTCTTCTACATCAACAAAATAGGTCTGACAAGGTATTACCGCGGCCACACTGCATTCTTGCGGTGAATCAAATACCATGGTGCCCAAACTAACATCTCCTGAGATATCCATATGCGTATATACTTTTCGCAGCGTACGACTATCTTCTCGAACAACTGTATCAACCACTGATACATGTTTAGCATTTTCGGGGATATCTCCTTGATAGGCGCCATTTTCATCTGGATTCGCAGTAGCGACAACCGCGCCACTTTTATCATGGAAAATTATTTCGATATCAGTATGGCTGTCTGCCGTGGCACACCCACCAAACACAGCTTTGAGAGATACAGAACCAAGATCAGGGGTAGGTTCCACAGGAACTACTCTCACAGTATCATCATCTGAGGAACTACAGCCCGATAGAGCCATAACTATTGCACTAGTAATAAACGCATGTTTTAGATTTATTTTTTTCATTTTATTTCCTTTTAAAACAGCTGGGTACTTCCAATTAAAATCGGAACAAACCTTAGCACGCTGGCTCCCCGGTAAAAGTTAACAAATGTTACTCTATGCTATTATTTGCAACCGAAAAACCTATGAGACATCGTCCGTTGTCCGCCTTAATTTACTGTCCGCGTACTGTCCGGTGTCCGTCCGGCTCCCAAATCCAAGCTTACCTAAAAACAAAATAACACAATAAATACAACAACTTAAATTTTGGCACATTGCTTGATATAGGAATAAAAACGACATAGCTTCAAGGAGTCGGACATCATGATCCGAAATACATCTCAGCAGGACAAGGTAATCACAAAGAGATCAACTAACAAAAAATGGATGCTCTCGAGCATTGGCGCCATTGGACTTATTAGCGCAGTGGCATTCTCGTATGACAGCTTCTCTGCGCTCTTATCGGCAGAGCAAGCAGTATCGACACAGCAGCTCAAAACAGCTCAAGTCGTACGTGGCGATATGATCCAAGATATACGCGTTGAAGGTCGCACCCTTGCCGCCGTCAGCCCGTCACTGTATGCCATTGCTTCAGGTACTGTGACACTCCATGTCAAAGCTGGTGATACCATTGCCAAAGGGCAAGTATTAGCGAGCTTAGATAGCCCAGAATTGCATAATCAGCTACTACAAGAAGAGGCCACATTAAGGCGCATTGAAATGGAAGTAAAGCGTCAACAAATCGCAATCAAACAACAGCAATTAGACAATACGCAAGCCATGGAACTCGCCAAGGTCGAACTAGAAGCTGCACAAAGCGAAATGGCTAGGGCCAATGCCAGTATTGAGAAGCAAATTATCTCCAAGTTAGAACTAGAACAAACCATGGTCGAGCTCAAACGCGCAGAGCTCAATGAGCGTCACGCAATCGATAGTTTAAAACTTTCTCAAGAGCAACTTAACTTTGAATTACAAAGTACCCAACTTGATTTAGATAGACAACGCCATCTGGTAGCTAACTTGCAAAGACAAGTTGATGCGCTCACGCTGACCTCGCCACTAAGCGGTATCGTGGGCAATTTAAACGTCCAGCAAAAACAGCATGTGCAAAGAGACAGTGAGTTAATGTCTTTAGTCGATTTAAGTGAACTTGAAGTGGAAGCTTATATTCCAGAAAACTTAGCGGATGAATTAGGCATCGGTTTAACTGCAAAAGTACAGATCAACAATCAATACTTCCCTGCAACACTGATGGCCATCTCTCCAGAAGTAGAAAATGGGCGTGTATCAGGTCGCATTCGCTTTGATAAACAACCAAAAAGCTTACGACAAAATCAACGTGTTAATGCACAGATCATTATCTCCCATAAGAAAAACATACTCAAAGTTGACCGTGGCGCATTTATTGAAACAGGATCTGCCTCAACAGCCTATAAAATAAGCAATGGCAGTGCGTATCGAACTAATATTCAGCTAGGTGTAAAAAGCATCAGAGAAGTTGAAATTAAAAGCGGCTTGCAGGTCGGTGATACCATAGTAATATCTAGCCTCACACCATTTCAACAAGCGCAACAAGTCATACTAAGTGAATAAAAATAAAAGGATAAACCCATGCTTAAAATGAATAACATCAGCAAAATTTACCGCACAGACTTAGTCGAGACACATGCACTGAGTGGTGTTAACCTCACTGTAGATGAAGGCGAGTTTATCGCTGTGACCGGTCCGTCGGGATCCGGTAAAACAACCTTTTTAAACATTACAGGCTTACTAGAAACGTTTGAGGAAGGTGAATATATCTTGGATGGTGAAGATGTCAGCCAGCTCTCAGACAAGCATCTATCAAGGCTTAGAAATGAAAAAATTGGTTTTATTTTTCAGGGCTTCAATCTAATTGCTGACCTTAACCTCTACGATAATATTGAAGTCCCATTAATATTCCGTGGTATCAACCAAAAGGAGCGAAAGCAACGCATTGAAGAAAGCCTTGAATTGGTAGGTCTAGGTAGCCGTGCCAACCACTACCCCGCCCAGCTAAGCGGGGGCCAGCAGCAACGGGTCGCCATTGCAAGAGCTCTTGCAGGTAAACCACGATTTTTACTCGCCGATGAACCAACAGGTAACTTGGACACCATGATGGCACGTCAAGTCATGGAACTATTGCAAGATATCAACCGTCAAGGCACCACACTTATCATGGTGACACATGACAATGAATTAGCACAGCGCGCGCATCGTAATATCCAGATCTTAGACGGTCAAGTCAGTGACATCGCTAAAAGCCAACTTACAGATTTAGCGGTATAGGTGAATATATGAAAGACGCACTTCACCTTGCATGGCAAGGGTTTAAACAAAAATCTAAATTAACAACCTTGATGATAGTCAACCTCGTCATCGGCATTACCTTGCTGCTCACAATGAGTACCATCATAGATCAAAGTGGCCGCTCTGCGATGTCACATAAGCTAAACGAGCTTAATCATATCAGCCTTAACTATATGGACAGCGAATTCGACAGACGCCATGCACTGAGAACACCGCCAATGACTTACCGTGATGCGCAAGCGCTGTCGATGGCCTTTGAACAAAAAGAAGTATCATTAGTAAACCTGAGCTTTAATTACACCACGTCATTTATTTTGGATCTCAATGATAATAGTGCAAGACCTCTTAATGCCACAGGCTCCGCAGTAGATGAGCACTTCTTTGCAATCATGGACGCCCCATTTTTATTTGGCAGCCCTTGGCCAGAAAATATGAATGACTCAGCAATTATAGTGCTAGAGAAAAAAGCCAATGACCACTTATTCGCAGGTCAAAACTCTATCGGCAAATTTGTCGTGATCAATAATCAACAACTCGAAGTCGTCGGCGTTGTAGATTTATCGCATCACACTTTTCGTTTTCAAAATAATAGCTTTAGCAATAGAGAAAATGATCTTGCGTTTATTCCCTTATACTATGCAATGGCAAATAACTTACCTCGAGTTGGCTACATGCCATGTATGACTAAAGAAGAGCCGCTACGCACTCAGTTCCGTCAGTCAAACATAACGGGGTTAAAAAGTGCAGAATGTGGTTTTCTGCATGCTTGGGCACAAGTCAGCACTGATAACGCGCAGCAACAATTAGACGAATTAACCCTATGGCTGAGGAATTATACCCAACAGCAAATGAGTCAGGGGCGCTTCCCGCACAGTGAGCCTTACTATGTCCAATCCTTAAAACTATTACATGACACTATTTATAGCTTTATGGACTGGGAACGTGTTTATCTCAATTTTGCTTATCTGCTTTTTGCCATCACCTTGGTCAACACCGTTGGGATTTTACTGGCTAAAAACCAACATCGTGCAAAGCTAGTGTCGTTATATCGAGCGCTCGGTGCAAATCGAATGTACATCATCAAGCTGCAAATCATTGAGCTATTAATCGGCGCAACCATTGCCATTACTTTAGGCTTAGTAGGCGCACAGTTAGGCTTATATGTCATGTACCTTTTAGCTATGTATTCGATGGATTACGTCGGTGTTGCAGAGCAAGTACAAAGACTTTACAAGATGGATATTTGGTTTGCTTTCAAGGCAGCTCTTAGCATTTATACCACTATTTTGATTGCCGGCTTGTTCCCTATCATCACTGCCAGCCGTATTGCGCCTGCATCTCAATTAAGAGGATAAATTTATGGCGATTAAACATATTTTAAAACTCATTTTAAAGCATAAAAGTATCTCTTTGCTGATCACCTTACAAATTGCCATCGCAGTGACCATTATCGGTAATACCAGCTTTATTAGTTACCGTACCTTGCAAAATTGGCTGATCCCCTCGCATATTGCAGAGCAGCAGATAGTCAATGTCTATACCCGTGTTTTCGATAAAAACCTTGATAAAGGCGCTCTCATTGAGCGAGATTTACAAACTCTACAGTCCATCGCTGGTGTTGAGAGCGTTAGCTATGCTGCAAATGAATTAGTGCTAGCCACAGTAAATGGGCGTAACTTTGCCCACGCGACACTGGATGAAGATAAGCAGGGTGAAAACGTTGCGCTTTTTGCGCAAACACCAGGAGGGCTTGAAACGCTTGGTATTCAGGTGACTCATGGTCGTCGTTTTTACGATACAGAGTATATATTTGGTCACGCTAGTGAAGGTCAAAGAGCAAGTGTTGTGATGATAAGCAATACACTTGCTAAGGCTTTATTTCCTGAGCAAAATGCGCTTGGTCAAACCGTCTATCTTCATAACGACCGTCTTCCTTATCAAGTTATTGCGACTTATCAAGACATGATGTTAGGTGAAGCAGCGGCTTACACCAACAGTTGGTACCACTCTGCGATTATTCCAGAAGCTCACTTTAGTACTAACAACCAAGTAAACTATTTGGTCAAGGTGACGGAAAATACCGACGATGCAATCTTTGAAACCATTGAGAACAAACTGTTTGAAGAAGAAGGCCGCTTAGTTCAGCAAGTAGAATTTGCAGCGCGTGCCAAAAAACGTCTATGGGATGGCCGTAGTACCTTTGCATTTATTATGATGGGGATCAGTGCCATCGCTATCCTCGTGACAGGTGTTGGGATCATCGCTCTGGTTTCATTTTCCATTTCTGTTCGTAAAAAAGAAATTGGTGTACTGCGAGCGCTGGGCGCCTCTCAAGCCAGAGTAATGAGAACATTATTGTTAGAAAATTCAATCTTAGCCATAGTGGGCATTACCTTTGGTTTATTTGCAGCCATGTGGCTTAACCAATACTTTGTAACCAACCTGCGTGTTCAAGGATTGATAGTCCCATGGCTTGCTGCGGCCGTTGCCCTCTGTGTTTGGGGACTAAGTGCCTCAGCTGTCTATATCCCAGCGCGAAAAGCAGCTAAAATATCTCCAGCACAGGTTACAAAAACCAGTTAAATAACAAGCCGGTACATGGTACCGGCAAAAATAACGATAAGAATATGCAAAATAAAATACTTGTGATTGACGACAATCAGGACGTTATAAAAGCACTTAAGCTGCTGTTTTTACTCAATGACATTGATTGTGATGGCGCAACAAGCCCAGAGCAAGGCCTCGATATGCTCAACAACCAAGCTTACGACCTAGTCATCCAAGATATGAACTTTACCCAAGACACCACCTCTGGCGCAGAGGGTCAGGCGCTTTATCAAGCGATCCGTGCCTTGAACCCTGACTTACCTATTATCCTACTCACCGCTTGGGCAAATTTAGAAACCGCTGTCGCACTAATTAAAGATGGGGCAGCCGATTATTTAGAAAAACCATGGCGAGAAGAAAAGCTACTCAAGTCAGTCACTCAATTACTCGAAATATACCGTCTAGAAAAAGCACAATTCCAACAGCAAACACATGCCCGAAATCGGGCAAATAAACTGGCAGAACACTATGACTTAGCCGGTCTTATCTATGCAGATCCAGCCATGCTTAACTTGTTGGAAATCGCGACCCAAGTCGCGCACTCAGACGCACCAGTACTCATAACAGGTCCAAATGGGGCGGGCAAAGAAAAAATCGCCGAAGTGATCGTTGCCAACAGTGCCTACCATAGCAATGCTTTTATCAAGGTCAATGCAGGTGCGCTTCCCGCTGATTTAATCGAAGCAGAATTATTTGGCGTTGTCGGTGGCGCCTATACTGGAGCTACTAAAAGTCGGATCGGAAGGTTTGAAGCGGCTGATGGCGGCACCTTATTTTTAGACGAAATAGGTAATTTGCCACTGTCTGGGCAACAAAAACTATTGCGCGTATTACAAACTGGCGAATTTGAACCCGTAGGCAGTAGCCAGACGAAAAAAGTCAATGTGCGTGTGCTGAGTGCGACTAATGCCAATTTAACAACTGCAATTGCACAAGGTACATTTCGAGAAGATCTCTACTACCGACTAAACATGATAGAGTTAAAGTTACCTGCACTGATGGAGCGACCAGAAGACATTATCCCACTCGCAAATCATTTTATAGAGGATAATAAACAGCTTAGTTCAGGTGCTGTCAGTATGCTAAAACGTCATACTTGGCCGGGTAATGTCAGAGAACTACAAAATGTGATTGGTCGTGCACAATTACTTGCAAAAAGTAACCTCATTGAAGCCTCTGATCTAGGGCTGAAAACTAAGCCTGCTAATTCTGCAGCCAATACCGAGCTATCAGCGCAGGATATACAAAGCGCATTAAGTAGCTATCAAGGCAATGTCACTCACGCAGCAAAGAGTTTAGGTCTCAGTCGCCAAGCAATGTATCGACGCATGGATAAATTTGGAATAGCGCGCTGATGAACACAACTTTCACGTCTTTGGCTGGAAAAATGGCCGCATGCTGCACAGTATTTATTGTGCTTGCAGTGTCAATTCAGGCTGTTTTTGTTTTTATAGGCGCACCTATCTTAGTTGCACTCCCTCTCTCATTACTAATCACGTTGCCGTTCATGTTTTTTTGTTGTGAGTTTATATTTCAACAACACAAAATGATTATTGATACGCTCACAAATGGCCTCAAAAGTCTCTATGACAATGATTTCTCTATCCGTATAACAGAGCAAACACACTCTGAACTAGGTGCAGCTGTACACATGTATAATAAGCTCACCACACAGTTAAAAAAGCAACGGCAGACCCTCAATCAACGAGAGATACTGCTTGATAGCATTGTACAAGCCTCCCCCATGGGTATTGTTTTAGTTGATCCCTACAAACACATTGTTTACTTTAACAACGAATCCACCCAGTTATTACAATCTACCCAACTTGATGGCATGACTTTGCACCAATGCTGTGAGAAGCTCCCACCACAACTGCAAAAGTCAATTATTCAGGCTCTGTCAGGCTTGATAAGCTTTGAACACAATGATGTAAAGCAAAGCTATTACCTAAGTTTTAAAACTGTCACCTTTAACCACCAACCACATCAATTGATGATCATCAAAAATGTTTCTGTGGAATTAGGGCAAGAAGAGCTACATATGTGGAAAGATGCCATTCGGTTAATTAGCCATGAACTGAATAATTCATTAGCCCCCATCAGCTCGCTGACGTCATCAGCCCAAAATATGCTCAAGAACGATAAGCATCTCGATTTGCTCCCTGATATATTGCAAACGGTCGACCAACGCGCACAAAATTTAAGTGAATTTATTGCACAATATGCGCGTTTTGCTCGCTTGCCCAAACCAAACTTTGACTACCATGCAATCAAGCCACTACTCGATCAAGTAAATGCACTTTATTCATTTAAATTACTTGATTCATTGCCCATCGAACAAGCTTACTTTGATAGTACGCAAATTGAGCAGGTATTGATTAACATCTTAAAGAATGCCCATCAGTCTGGCAGTGACCCCGAACAAATCGCCGTTAAAGTAGTAAAAGATTACAATCGCCTTCGCGTCGCCGTCGTCGACCGCGGTTCAGGGATCAGTAACGGTAACCTGCATCAAGCACTATTGCCTTTTTATTCGACTAAGCCTGACGGCAGTGGGATCGGTCTCAGCTTGTGTAACGACATCATTCATGCCCACCAAGGACAACTCAAATTAAAAAACCGAATGCAAGGGGGCTTGATGGTTGAATTTGATATCCCTTTAAGAGACACTCGACATCATCAAGGATCAAGCGATACAATTTAATTCGCTAGCCTATACAAGGGACTTTATCATGTTATGTTACTCTAGATTTTGGGTCAGTATTGGTGCCTTAACACTCGCAGCCTGCCAAACTACAAAAACAAATAGTACGCCTCCCTCTGTTCAAGTTCCCTGTTGGCTAAATAAGCCGGTGTCATCACAACATATCGGCTTTATTGGTACCGCCGCGCCATTCAGCGCTATCAAAGACGGCTCCATTATTGCCAGCAGACAAAGAGCAGTCTCACACTACACTCAATACTATGGACTGCCCAGTGCTCATGAAAAGATTAAACAGCTACCTGCGACACAAAATCGTTTTACGCTCAATAATGGCCAAGTACTATATTTTTCAGAACCCTATATAACCTCAGATACCTTGTATACCTATGTGAGCAACAGGCCAATCATCAACAGCAATCAATGTGAAACGGTCTCATGCAACTTCAGTTTATGTGAACCCAAATGGCTATGTAGTGGGGAGAATAATCACGTCATCGGTGCAAGTTATTATACAGCCTTTGCACATCAGCAACTCCCGATGACTGCAACTAACGCAAAAGCACTAGCTGGTTACCTAGCTCAAGCAAGTGTTAATATGCAAGAGCGCTATATTGAATCTTTTTCAGAGCAACAACACACCTCTCAATTTTTCCGACAAGGTGAAGTAATAGGTAATGAATATCACCAACCTTTGTTAATGACACAAAGCTGCCATTATGGCTCTACATTATTTGCGGCCTATCAAACCAATCAGTCGATTAACAAACAAATAACGCAACAAACATGGCGAGATATACAGCAATATCAAGGGAGAAGTGTTGTAATGGGTAACTTTGGTGAAGATGGCACCATCGCACCCGATAACTTAATAAGTAGCGCCATCAGATACGCCATTCACGATGCACTGGTTGAGATTGCAAAAAACAAAGGCGTTACTGTCTCAGCATCAAGCACTTTACTCAATCAAAATGGCCGCTACTATTTAAGCGACGCTCAATTTGATATTCAGCAGACAGTCAGTGGTCAATTGTTGGATTTACAGATCAACTACAAAGCAGGGTTTCCAATCGTCTATGTCTGGCTTCTCGAATCAGAGTCATAATAAACGTATTCCGTGTAACAGGGGCGCTTTAACGCCCCAATAAATATATTTTAACCCCCACAGGTAAGGCTAAGTCCTTTACAGCTATAAGTGGAGTTTTCATCTTCTAAGCCAGAAAAATCTAAGATACTGTATCCACCATCTGTTGACGTTGAATGTGTTTGATTACTTGAATCACACTCCCCTTGTACTTGCCACATTTTTGTTGCCTGACTAGGCGTTGCACCTTTGTTCCAGTAATAAGCACTATAAATTTTACCTTGATAAGTCACCTGCTCACCTCCATCGTAAGGCTTGTTGTGATACCAGTTTTGTGGGCAAGAAGGTGTCTTTCCTGACTCTAAATAAGTCAGCGCCTGTGCAAAATTTGGCAAGCCATGGCCATATACACTGTCTTTGCCAGCTTGACCTAAATCATGGCTAGTCGCTCTAAGCGCATCAATAATTTGCGTTCTATTCCAACTAGGATTTTGCGACCAAAGCCTCGCAATACCACCTGAAATAATCGCTGTAGCTTGAGAGGTACCAGCACCAACCACATAATCGCTGTGGTAACTGCTAATTGAAACCGACATATTTGACTCATCCACCATTACAGGCCACTGATGTACCAATAAAGTTGGGAACTCTGTATAATAATCAACACCTTTTAAGCGCCCTTCTGGATGCTGCGGGTAGTTTATCATCAGTACTTTACCGCCAGCTGAGATACAATTAGACTGTGCGTTACTCAACTGCTGACGAGTCTGATAAGACAATGTACGCTCTGTCATTTGCTGCTGCACATCACCAGCAGACAAAGTATATACGCACTGCTCAGGTAGAGTTGTTTGCATTGACTGGCTGCTAACACCGACATCAATTTGTGTATATTTCAGAACATCAGAAACAGAGCCACTGTGCTGAATTACAGCTTCTTGAACCGCATAATGGCTACGATTAGCCGTGGAAATAATTTTACTCCCCGGTGCAACAAAGTCTATATTCTGATTAGTCGGTGAAAAAGAAGCAATTGTTCCATCAGTCTCTAATGCGCCTATTGATAAAACATTATGATATGAGGCTGGATAATGTAACACATCATCATGTTGACCTTGCTGTTTCTTCTCCGATGAGCCATGATTACCAGCCGCAGCAACAAAAATCAGTCCTCTATCATAAGCTAACCTGTCAATAACAGACATCGTCATTGGAGAGAACTGCTCTCCACTTAGAGACATATTTATTACCTTGGCTCCTGAGTTAGCACAAACTTCAATTGCCTCGATTAAATTACCACCCCATATCGCTGAGTTTTTACCATTGGCTGTTTTAATTAATTTGTGAACTTGAAGGCTAGCAACCCCATCACTTAAGGCGCCCTTTACACCGAAACCATTGCTTTGAGCAGCAATGATACCGGCCATGTGTGTACCATGACTAAGTGCATCTTGATCCCAAAAGCCAGCATAAACGCTGTGATAGCCATGAATATTAATTGGTAAGTCAGGGTGATTACTGTCTACGCCTGAATCGATAACACACACTGAAATATCATTCGTTGCAGAAGGGAGCTTACTGATTGATGTTGCGCGTAACCAATAGGGCTCAAGCTCACTATTTGCTAGCACATCTAGGCTATTGGTAGCAGCATTATAATAATCAAGTGAATTACTACTTAAAGAAAGACCATAATCAGCTTCAAAGGTGACTCCTTCAATATGGCTTAACTCGTTGATTTGCCAAGATGATAATACCCCTTGAGCAATCACTTTATCGCCGCTTTGTCCTATCACCTTTAAAGAGCTCAGTATATTTTGAGATAGCTGTCCGTTCTTAAATTGTACTAGATAAGCACCATCGTGGCCTTGCTCATGTGCAATTACACTCAAGCTCAAACTACCTAATACACTTAAAAAAACTGCATTTCTTTTAAAAAAACCCATACCAACTCCTAGCAAAGCTATGTTTATATTTTTATTGTATTTATCCTTAAACCCCTGTTTTCATACATTTAACTATTAAACCTTCAATGGATATCTACTTCCTTCAATACGCCATTTGCTGCATCTACTAGATCGCAGCGTCATACCTATTTACAAAAAGTTAATTTGGGTAACCTTACTCTTAAGAGGGTTACCACTCAAGATAATTGTTAAATTTAAGATAAAACTATTCATGACTTTTTATAAAAGCGGATAAGTGACGTGCAAAATAAAGTCAAAATTAATCAATCGACGCCCTTTCCCCTCACAATTCGAGACTCAAGCCCTGAATAGAAAACAGGTTTTCAATAATTAAAAACGCCGACTTGATTAAAAAATAACAAAACAAACCTTAAAAAGTAAAAAAAAGTAGATTTATTAAAAAATTCATAGTAAGCAAATTAGAATTACAAATAGGATATTAACTTTTTCGAATAAGTCGAGAATGATATGCTAAAAAATTTCATAAAATTGAATAATATTCACTAGACCAGTACCTTTTTCTGGTGTATTGGTTTTTTTATCGTATTTGTTATTTTTTACACTGATTACACGTTTTAATAGACAGCAGGCTCACAAAACGCGACATTTATGTACTTGCCTTGCGCAATGGGTTAAAAATAATAATTAAGAGCAGTGATGGTCGTGAGACAGACGATTTACCAATAAGAGCAAAAAAAAATGCACATTCTTTTATCTGATAAGCGCTACACATATAGCCCCAAATTCAGATTTATAAAACCTAAAGATCGCCAAAAGGTAAAAGTAAAATTTGCCAATGATTTAATACTTGCACTCGGTTACAAGTTCAAAGAGCAGCGCAACTATTTTGAAATGGCAGCTGAAGCTGCTTTTATGTCTCTCAACCCATTGGATAGACAACAAAATCAGTTTTTTATTGAATTAGACTTGGTGACTAGCAACCAGCAAACGGTAAACTTACAAGAAGATAGTACCAGTGTTGGATTAGGGTATGCGCTCAGTTGCGCACTGGCATACCGCTCTCATATACAAAAAACAACCGAATTTACTAGCACCTGTTTCGCAACAGGTGAAGTTTCACCGAGCGGTAACGTCCATTCGATTGGTCATATAAACAACAAAATCGAAGGTGCACTCTATGCGATGACATACAGGCATAGTGGACCATTCATTATTTTTTACCCCCGCGCCAATCATAATGAGATCGATGAAGAGCTCATCCATAACGTCGAGTTACTAGGTGGCCAGTTATCGCCTATTGAGCATATCAATGAGGCGCTACAACTATTACTTGGTGAAGAGTATGACGGCACTCAGCAATCAGGCTCATTAACTTTTAAAGGCTTAAGAAGCTTCGAACCCCATGATGCCTATTACTTTTTTGGTCGCGATAAACTCACCTCAGATTTATTGACGCTATATAACGATAAACCATCACTCATCAAAGTACATGGTGTTTCTGGAAGCGGAAAATCAAGCTTAATTAAAGCGGGATTATTGCCTGCACTCGCCCACCAAGGTAAAAATGTAAAGTGGCATATCGGGTTACCTAAAGATTTTGATAGCAGTGCATCTTTATTAAAACATTTTATTTGCTCCAATGAAGCGGGGTTTGAAGCCGTATTAAAAACCATGTCGGTCAGCTTAGAGCAGTTTATCGAAGAGTTACTTAAATTAAATACAACATTTCTAGATGAACTAGCACTCCATCTCACTGCTCATAAAAAGACCTATATTTGGTACATTGACCAATTCGAAGAGATTTTTGAGATTGAGCCTGATAATCGCCTGCTACAGAGCTTGGCAAAATTATCAGAATATACTCCCATATCTGTGATAACCAGTATAAGAAGTGAGTACTTACATAATACAGATATGATAGGAAGAGACTTCTATGTTTCCCATAGTCTAACAGCCGAAGACTGGCTTAAAATTATAAATAATCAAGCTACTGCACTGGGAATTACACTAGAAGAAGGGCTTGCTCAAACAATTCAAACAGAGGCATTAAAACTGTCTCATGCACTGCCTGCTGTAGAATATTTGCTTGCGCAGATGCACGCACTCGCAATTGACAGTGATCAACCAAAAAAACTGACGTTCAGTCAATATAATCAACTTAATAAATTAACAGGCGTCATCTATAGACAAGCTGAATATATTTTAGGTCAATTTGAGCCTCTCACTGAGCAGTTTTTTGAGCTGTTTATTGGCGTAAATATTAATGGTACTTGCTATTCAAAACATGTTGACTTTATTGTACTTGAAAAAGAAAATCCGCAGTTACTAGAACTTGTCAATGCGCTCATCGAAAAACAACTCGTTATCCGCCACCAAGCTCATAAATTGCCCCCATACGTAAAATTGACTCATGATTGCTTAATCACGATCGCTGAAGAACGTACGCTTGATCAACAAATTTGGCCACGCTTTTTCATCTGGTTAAGTGCCAGAAAAGAATACCTTCAATGGTTTCATGGTATTGAAGCTAAATATAAGCAATGGAAAAACTTTTCAGCACAACCTGAAGAGCAAAATAACTTCACCTTAGGAAAGCATGAATTACAAGATGGTATAAAGTATCTTAGTCAGCCAGGCACTATCAGCCTACAATCGACAAAGAACTATATTCTTTCGTCTCAAAGCTTGTATCAAACAACACTAGAGCAACAGAATAAAGCGCAAAAAAGGCGCCTTCTGACAACCAGTGTGCTATTTTTATGTGCATTAGGCACCGCAACTTTTGCTTATCATCAAAAACAGCTTGTAGTCTCAGAACAACAGAAAACAGCACAAGCATTATCTCACCTTAAAGACAATGTGCTGCTTAATATAGATGCAATTGAACCGATATTGGCTCAATATTTACCTACATTCCAACGCAAATACCTTAATAGCCACATAACAAAGCTAGTTTCTAGTGTCGACAGCATACCGCTAGATGATGCTGATAAACTGCGAATTTTGCTAATTAAGGTAAAAGTTTTAAGACAAGATGATTCTACTCATATTGATGAAATACAAGAAATATTAGCAGAGTTAGAAAGTAAAATTACCAAGGTTGGGAATGGTGATCCAAAAGGCTTGCAGCTGGCCATCTCGTTCAATTATGAGTTTGGTAGTTTATTGATAAAGCAAGGCAGAAATGAAGAGGCTAAAACTTATTTAGAACGTGCTTTGGAGCAGGTACAATATTTATCTTCAGATCCAGCATCTGCACTTATAGAAGCGAGGCTTGTCTCCCAAATTGCCTTTATGGCACTTTGGGAAGGAGATCTTAACCTTGCTGCTGAGAAATACAGTGAAGCACTACAATTGCTCGACAATCAAGTTCCCTCAGATAGTCTTGAATCAGCTTATAATATTGTCAGGATTAATACTTATAGAAATCTAGCTAAAACAGCATCATCTGAACAGCAGGCCAGTGATTTTTTACTCCAGGCAAAGACCGCCTTAGAAAAGCAATTAACCAAAGATCCAAACCATTTAATCTCTCAATATAATTTACTTAGAATCTATATTAACTTAGCTGAAAATAGTAGTAATCGAGTGGAAGCGAACAGGTTCTATAATCATGCAAATGAATTAGTGACGCTCTACTCAATTAAAGATCCTGATAATATCCACGTACAAGTAGCTCAATTGCTCTTGGCAAGTAGGCTAGGTAGTAGCAAATTAAAGCAGGGCTATTTAGTAGAGGCCCAAACACACTTCTTAGAAGGTTTGGACATAACTAGAAAACTACGTGTATTAAATGACAGCAACATAGATTGGCAAGGACATAGTATAGAGCTTTACATGGCCTATGCTGATTACTTTACCCAAACAAATCAAACTGAACAAAGTGCCCAGTATTATGAAAAGGCACTTAAAGCCGCGAAACAGCTACATAGTCAGGATACTCAAAATCTTGACTTTATTAGCCTTTTGCAAGGTGCTTATTCAAAAGTGGCGATTCACTTATACAATCAAGGCGAGAAGAAATCCGCACAATCTCATCTTGAGCAAGCAAAACAGTACGCACTTTATTTAACTGAAGCGACACCAGACAACCAGGGTTATCAAGTCAGCTACCGTAAAAAACTATTTAATCTTGGTTATATTGCATCAGAAATCGGTGAAATTGATAGCGCCTGTGATTATTTTTTATCTGGGAAGACTATTTCGGACAAATTCCTGCAGTCTCACACCAGTATTCAATGGCAAAAAGCAAAAAATAAATTTGAACACTATATAGAATTACTTAAGTGTAACTAAAATGGCAACAATCCTTGATAACATCCATTAGGAATAAAAACAATATGCTGAAACTTATAGAGAAGTTGTTATATCACAAGCAATTTTCAAGCTATTCCTAGTAGTGTAAAAGAAACGAATGATAGAAGGGATACAGCAACAATCAAAGGGGGTATGGATGTGGTTTGATAACAAACAAGCCGTACAAGAAGCATATAAGTTTATAAAGTTTTTGCTTCGAAAAAAAGCGATTACTGATCATAGAATCGACACTGAAGCACTTATTCAAGAGACATTGTTAAAAGTGATAAAAGCGACTAAGCAAGAGGATAACGATAGCTCTTGTAGTAATAACGAGAAACAAAAGCTCAATGCTCAAAAAGATTTTAACCATGTTTTAAAAGCTTATACATATCGTGCATTTGAAAGCGTCTATTTAGATATGGGCAGTAATGTCACATACCGTAGGAAGTCTGCTTCGGAGCAAGCAAAAGCCCCCGAGGAAGGACGTTCAGTACAAATTGTTCACCTCTATGAGAGTAATAGTAGCGCTGATGGTTCAAGCAGTAATATTTATGAATTGATGCCAAGTGATCAGCCTTCCCCTGATCAAGTGGCTAAAATGGATAAAAATGCACGGTTATTTATCAATCTTTTATTGGAAACGATCGCACAGGAAGAAGACAAAAAAAAGCAAGCACTATTTTATGACTTTTTTTCACTGTCTTTTAGACAAAATGCACTTACTCAAAAGCAACTGGGTGAGCGTCATGGCTTTAAAGGCAATGCCGCCATCACCTATATTTCAAGGTTTGTTAGTAAACTATCAAAACGAGTCGAAGAATCCGGTTTAAGCCTAGAAATAGGCAACAGTCCGCAAGTGGACTTCGACATATACTTTCTCACTCACAGCAATAAAATAAATGAGACGATATCGGTATGAATAAGGTTAAGATCACAGACAAGGTATTAGAGTCGCTTGAAGATCACCTCATTGCAAAATCAATTACGGAGTATGAGCATGAAGAAGAGCATGCCCTCACCCCTCAAGAGATCGCAATTATTGAGCGGATCTATAATCAGCAAAAGTCAACTGAACAGGTTTTAAAAGCATTAAGCTTTGAAGTGCCATTACTTGCTGCAAGTTCCGAATTAAAGTCCTCAGACAAGCCATGGTGGGATTTTGACACCATCATCAATGATACCTTTCAGCTAGCTGTCTTCAGTTCATATGGGCAGGAGTTAAGCGAGAACGTTGACTTCGAATTAAACCCATTAAAAGGCAAAGAGCGTGAATTTAATGACTACTTTGATACTTTTAGAGGAACCAAGCAAGGTATTAGAATTTACTGGGCTAAAAATAGTCGACAAGTCGTTATGGAAGGAGAGCTTGTGCATTCATATGAAGGAGATTACGTAAGTGGTCATGGTAAGATCATATCGAGTGAATACTTCGGAACAGGGCACTTTAAACTGATGCTAGAGTTTTTCTCACTACCTAACTAAAAAGGACTGTTAGGTAACCAATTTAAATTATGCTGACTCAATTATAATTTAACAAATGACTCCTATTCGCTGTGAATTAACCAATCAACGGGGCTCACCCGTTGATTATTCACGTCTATACGCCATTCTTGATACCCGCCCGCACAATTCTTCGACAGCTATGCCTAGATGAAAAACGATTACGTAACGAGAAATACATTACATTTTGAATAATAAGAAAGAAATAAAAGGTGAAGTAAAGTGGTGCCCGGGGCCGGACTTGAACCGGCACGCTGTTACCAGCGAGGGATTTTAAATCCCTTGTGTCTACCAATTCCACCACCCGGGCATCGGGTTGCTTTCGCATGTGGATAATATTGAGAAAATGGAGGCGGAACCCGGAGTCGAACCGAGGTAGACGGATTTGCAATCCGCTGCATGGCCACTCTGCCATTCCGCCGTCAATTCAGCATCAAAAGTTGGAGCGAGTAACGAGGTTCGAACTCGTGACCTCGACCTTGGCAAGGTCGCGCTCTACCAGCTGAGCTATACTCGCAACATAATGTTAAAGCAAACTAATGTGCTTTAATTACGTTTCGTTTTGATGACTGTTGTCTCTCAACACGGACGCATTCTACAGAACTTCTTGATTGCGTCAATATAAAAAATGAATGTTTTTAACTGTTTGCTTATTTTTTATCTAAACCGACCTATAATTGCTCAATATCAATTAAGATTTGAGCAATTCGCCCTTGGCAGCATTCAAATACTGCATCATAGAGACTACCGTCAATATGGTCGCTGTTGCTAATAGCATATAACTAAGCATCAACATCCAAGGTGAAAACTGCCAAATTAATCCTATTATCGCCAGCATCTGCGCGGCAGTTTTAAACTTACCCAAAGAGGACACAGCTACGCTCGCTCTTTTACCAATTCCAGCCATCCACTCTCGAAGGGCTGATATGACTATTTCACGACTAATAATCACAACTGCAGCAAATGTGATCCATACATTTTGATAATGAGCAGCAATCATCACAAGCGCAACGCTCACCATGACCTTATCAGCGACTGGATCTAAAAAAGCACCAAAAGGTGTAGACTGATTTAATTTACGGGCCAAATAACCATCTAAAATATCTGTCACTGATGCCAACCAGAAAATAAATGCCGCTGCAAAAAATGCCCATGAATACGGTAAATAAAACACCACAGCAAATACTGGGATGAGAAACAACCTAAATGTTGTTAGCGTGTTTGGAATATTCCACATAACTACTTAAAGAAAACTTTTTTTATATGTTCGCATGAAGTATCAAGCTTTGTCATGCAAATGGTTAAATATCTTTTCAGCCAACTGCGGACTGATCCCAGGTACTTGCCCTAATTGTTGAATATTTGCAGATTTAACGCCCTGTAATCCTCCTAAATACTTCAATAACGCTTGACGACGTTTATTACCTACTCCACCTATTTCTTCTAATACAGACTGAGTTCTTTGCTTTTGTCTCTTATTGCGATGACCGGCAATAGCAAATCGATGCGACTCATCTCTAATGTGCTGTATTAAGTGCAGTGCGGGTGAGTCACTTTCTAAATTAATTGTTTTACGGCCAGCGTCAAACAACAGTGTTTCCAATCCCGGTTTGCGACTAGTGCCTTTAGCAACACCAATTAGCATAGGTATTTTTTCCAATTGCCAGTGTTCAAAGAAGGCTTCAGCTCTCGCTAATTGACCTTTTCCCCCATCGATAAAGATGATGTCAGGTACTTTGGACTCATCTGTGACTTTTGAGTAACGCTTCTTCAAAGCAAAGTCCATTGCAGCATAATCATCTCCTGGCGTGATACCGGTGACATTATAGCGGCGATACTCTTTTGTATTGGGGCCTTGAGCATCAAATACAACACAAGAGGCAACGGTATTTTCACCCATTGTATGACTGATATCGAAACACTCCATGCGATTAATATCAGTTAACCCCACCGCTTCTTTCAATAACGCGTAGCGTTTGCTAACGGCATCTTGCGTGCTTTGCTTAACCATAATGCTATTGATGGCATTTTTAGTTGCTAATGCTAAATAATTTGCACGCTCGGCCCGAACATTGGTTCGCACATGTACTTTACGCTGTGCAAGCTGCGTGAGCGCCTCGGTTAGCTCTTTTTGCTCAGACAACTCAAATGGCAACACGATATCATTTGCAATTCGTGCATTAGAACCATTTGACACATAATACTGTCCAACAAAAGAAGTTAAGATTTCATCCTCTGAAGAGTCCTTTGGTACCTTTGGAAAATACGTTTTACTGCCTAAAATCTTATGATCGCGGATCATCAACATATGGATTGCAGACAAACCATTACGCTGTGCAAAACCAACCACATCCATTTCTGCAAAATTACCAGCAACAGATTGCTGTTCCTGCATTTGTCTTAATAGCGCTATTTGGTCTCGATACTTAGCGGCCGCCTCAAAGTTGAGTGCTATACTCGCACTTTCCATTTTGCTCACCAGGGACTCTATAACTAAATGAGACTTGCCACTCAAAAACTGCCTAACTAAATCGACTTGCTCTGCATATTCACCTTGCGACACTTTATCAACGCACGGCGCTGAGCAACGCTTTAATTGAAATTGCAAACAAGGCCTGCTTCGAGCGCGATAATACGCATCTTCACATTGGCGAACTGGAAATATTTTTTGCATTAGACGCAAGCTTTCTGAAACAGCTGCGCTACTAGGAAACGGGCCGAAATATTCGCCCTTTTGTTTTCGGGCCCCACGATGAAATGCAATCCGTGGATGTTTATGGTCAGTGAGAAGAATGTAGGGATACGACTTATCGTCTCGAAGTAAGATATTGTATCTAGGTTGGTATTTTTTTATTAAATTATTTTCGAGTAACAGCGCTTCAGTTTCAGTATTTGTCAACGTAACTTCGATATTATCGATGTTACTCACTAATACACGCGTTTTACTATCAGGTATGTTCGAGCGAAAGTAACTACTTACTCGCTTTTTTAAATTTTTAGCTTTACCAACATATATCACCTGGTGCTCTTTATCATACATACGATAGACACCAGGTTCTGTAGACAATGTTTTTAAAAACGATTTGTGATCAAAATCAGCCATTCAAATGAAGTTGATTAACGTGAACTATCAATATCAATCATTTTATGACGAATCGCTAAATGAGTCAGCTCTACATCGCCACTGACATCTAATTTTTCAAACATTCTATAGCGGTAGCTATTCACTGTTTTGGAACTTAGATTTAATCGTTCGGCAATATCTTGTGCTTTCTCACCTTTAGTGATCATGAGCATAATTTGCAGTTCTCGATCTGACAACGACTGGAATGGATTTTCATCCACTTTGCCACTAAACTGCGCCAATGCGATTTGCTGTGCAATTTCAGGTGCAATATAACGCTGTCCTGAGTTGACAGAGCGGATCGCATTGATCATTTCATCTGGACCTGCACTTTTAGTTAAATAGCCGTGTGCGCCAATTTGCATCACTTTGCTCGGAAATGGGTCTTCACAGTGCACTGTGAGTACTATTACTTTCACATCAGGACAATAACGACAGATTTTCTTCGTCGCTTCTAAGCCACCGATCCCCGGCATATTCATGTCCATTAATACGATATCAGGTTCATTTTGGCGGCAAAAAGTAACCGCTTCTTCCCCAGTTTTAGCCTCTCCGACCACCTTGAAACCACGCACATCATCTAAGATACGCTTAATTCCAGTCCTTACAAGTTCATGATCATCAACTAAAAGTACGTTAATCAATGGAACATCCTCACGCTAGCCCTTGGTAAAAAATCTTTTCGATTTGCTTTGCGAGATTAACATATAATTTCACAAAGCATAATCAGTTACATTAAGCCAATCTATTAATATACGACTATATTACTAGATTTGATATTGGCTACTCTGCTTTTTCAGAGAATCGGTTCACCCACAATGCAATCACACCATCCCCCGTCACATTACAAGCAGTACCGAAGCTGTCTTGCGCAAGATAGAGTGCAATCATCAATGCAATCGCACTTTCATCAAAACCCAGCATCGACGTTAACAAGCCCAGTGCCGACATGACCGCGCCACCAGGTGCGCCAGGCGCTGCAATCATAACAACCCCAAGCATAAATATGAACGGCAACATTTCTAGTAATGATGGAATGGCCATCGTTGGTGATAAAAACATCACCGCCATAGCACATGTCACAATCGTTATCGTTGAACCGGATAAATGAATTGTAGCACATAAGGGAACAGAAAAGTTTGCCACTTCTTCTGAAACACCATTTGCTTTGCTCGCTCTTAACGAAACCGGGATGGTTGCTGCACTAGACATAGTACCAATTGCGGTGAAATAAGCCGGCAACATATTTTTGACCAATTCCAACGGGCTTCGTTTTAGCATAAGCCCTGTTACAATGAACAATGTTGTAAGCCATAGCCAATGCATACCAACCGCAGCCACTAATACCACACCAAATGTACTAAGAGTATCAACAACCGTGCCAGCAACGGCCATTTCAGCAAAAACACCCGCAATATAAAACGGCAATGCAGGAATTATTACTTTAGCCAACAAAGCATCAATCACATCTCGGCCTTGATCGACTACATCTTTCAACTGGCCTAAGTTTAATTGACTAATGCCAATACCAAAAATAAACGCAGCTGCTAATGCAGTCATTACACTCATAATTGGTGGAATTTCTAACTGAATATACCCTTTGAGCTCAGCGCCTTTAGCCGCTTCATAGACGATGCTGCCTTCAAAGAAGCCAGTAGCAAATAATACGAGTAATACAGCAAGCGTACCGGCAATGACCGTAGAACTATATGCAAAGCCCACCGTCTTACCTAAAAGGTGCCCAGATGTTTTAGGTAAACCGGCAATACCAGAAGCGATAAAAAATAAGATAATCAAAGGAATTGTAAAGCTAATTAGCTGGCCTATAATCACTTTTGCTGTATATAGCAGCTCAGTCAGACCCAAAGGCAAGTACAAACCTGCCAAGATACCGCCAAGGATACCGGCGATGAGTTTTATTATTAGAGACATAGTTTGCCCGATCTACATTTAAACCAAACCCCTTTTTACCAGCTTTTACCTCATAGGTATACAAATTCGATACTTTAAGTTCAGTGTGTTCACTTGATTTCACCTGATATTAACGCTGTTCAACGATAATGAATTGTTGCTTTTATACTATTATTATTAAATTAACACCCTAAAGTTTCTGCGAAAAAATCACCTATCATGTTCAGAAGTACCACCCTTACATGTGCTTTACTGTTGTCATTTAATATTGCAGCAGCACCACAAGCCATTGAAATCCCGTTTATTGCGCAAGCAGCTTCTATTGATGGCAAAATCGATGAATCTGTTTGGCAATCAGCAAAGGAAATTACAATAAACAATGTCACTTGGCCTCATGACAACATACCAAGTCCAGTATCAACAACAGCATATATATATGAAAATGGCGAAGCACTCTATATCGCCTTTATTGCTAAAGATGCAAAACCGGCAGAAATTAGAGCCCATTACAGAGATAGGGATAAAATTTGGAACGACGATTTAGTTGGTATAAAAATAGACTCTTTAAATACTAGCCAAAATGCTTATCAGTTTTTTATTAATCCACTTGGCGTGCAGATGGACTCAATTGAAAATGAGCTAACCAAAAACGATAACGCGTCATGGCATGGTATCTGGTCAAGTAAAGGGGAAATTACAGAAGACGGTTATCGCGTAGAGGTCAAGATCCCGCTTAGAGTGCTCAACTTCAATGATTCACCGGGCAGTAAAAAAATGGCGATGGAATTTTTACGCTTTTTACCGAGGAGTGAGCGCCTGAGAATTTCCAATATGCAGCTAGATCATAATAATAGCTGTTGGATATGCCAAATGCCTACGGTAAGCGGATTTGCGTCTGCCAAGCAAAGTAGCAACCTCACTATTACACCCGCACTCGCTGTCACACACGCTCAAACTCGCGATATTGATGGTGCAAGTGTCCCAGACTTTGAAAGTGAAACAAGTTACGACCCAGGTTTAGATGTAAAATGGGCAGTCACCCCCGACACCACGTTAAATTTAACCCTTAACCCAGACTTTTCTCAGGTCGAAGCAGATACAGGGCAACTGAGCGTTAATAATAGTTTTAGTTTATTCTTCCCAGAAAAGCGTGCGTTTTTCTTAGAAAACAGTGACTATTTCTCGTCTCATCTCAACTTAGTCCATACACGTAACGTATCTGCACCAGACTATGGTGTAAAGGCGACTAGTAGCCAAAGCGGACATACGTTTGCTGGGTTTATTGCTAATGATGATGCGACACATGTGTTAATCCCAGGCAACCTTGGCTCAAGCATCGTGTCTCTTGAGCAAAAGAGTGAAAACGCTGCTTTTAGATATCGCTACGATAAGGGAGATGGACTCTCTGTCGGTGCCACCAGCACATTAAGGCAAAGTGAAGACTACCAAAATCACCTTGTAAGTATTGACGCAAAATACCGCCCTACCAAACACGATACAATTAAATTGCAGGCCATCGGCACTGACACGCAATATGACCAACACTTTATAAATGAGTTATGTGATGACGACCCAATCGAGTCATGTGATATTGACGAAAGTGTTTTGCGTGTCCAAAACCAAGATGAGCAAAGAGGTACTGGTTATTACGCCAGCTATGAACATAACCGTAAATACTGGCGAGCATTTGGCTCTTACCGCAACTACGACAGCGCAATGCGTGCTGACTTAGGCTTTGTTTCTCAAGTCGACTTTAATAAATTCGTGACCGGATTTGAGTATCGCTGGTATGGAGACGAGAGCAATTGGTGGAACAGAGCAAATTGGTATAGTGATTGGGATATCACTCATAATGAAGATGGCGAGCTGTTAGAAAAAGAAGTTCAATCCAATTTCAAAGTACAGGGCCCATTGCAAAGTACCATTCAATTTGGTTTTGATCACAGAAAACGTACTGGCCAGCGCCATGACGAATCACTGCTCAATATCGATGGCAATACCGATATGTTTACTGAAAATTTTCAGTGGATGTATCTAGAAATGAAGCCCAAAGCGGGTGTATTTGCAGGCCTGACACTCAACACAGGTAATAAGTTAGACATTGCGAATAACCGGTTAGGTCAGCGATATATTGTCAAGCCTACACTCGACTTCAATTTAGGCCGCCATTTTGAAGTCAAGCTGCGCCACACCTATGAGCGATTAGAGCATGAAAGCGACAATGTCTACACAGCGAATTTATCAGATGCAAGATTTACTTATCAATTTGGCATCAACAGCTATGTGAGATTAGCCTTGATCAATCTAGACATAGAGCGCAATCAGCAAAAGTATATCGACGATGTTGATAGCCAATACAAAAAGCTAAGCACACAATTATTGTATGCCTACAAGCTCAATCCAGAAACTGTGCTATTTGTTGGCTACTCTGACAGCGGCTATAAAGATGATGACCTGAGTAATATCACCAAGGACAGTAAAACCTTCTTTGCCAAATTCAGCTATGCGTGGTTACGTTAAATTGCCAAACTGCTAATTCCTCATAGTAATTAATAGTTTGTTTTTTATTCATTATAGCTATAAGCTTTTTTAATATATCTTATAGCCATTCTTTACTTCTTGTTTTGCTATATGACCAGTAAAGTGTGGCTATATTAAATATTACGAATAGTCCTAAGCTCATTTCAAGGGAACATTATGTCAAAAGTATTTTCAGATAACAGTCTAGCAATAGGCCAAACACCAATCGTTAAACTTAATCGTGTTACTGGTGGTAACGTGTACGCAAAAGTTGAGTCACGCAACCCAAGCTTCAGCGTTAAGTGCCGTATCGGCGCTTCTATGATTTGGGAAGCTGAAAAACAAGGTTTACTTGGTGAAGGGAAAGAACTAATCGAGCCAACTTCTGGCAACACAGGTATTGCGCTGGCTTTTGTTGCTGCATCTCGCGGTTACAAGCTTACATTAACTATGCCAAATACGATGAGCCTTGAGCGTCGTAAGCTATTAAAAGCATTAGGCGCGAATTTAGTACTGACTGAAGGTGCTAAAGGCATGAAAGGCGCAATCGAAAAAGCGAACGAAATCTTAGCAAGCGATCCTGAAAAGTACGTACTTTTACAGCAGTTTGAAAACCCAGCTAACCCGAAAATCCACTTCGAAACAACAGGTCCTGAAATCTTCGATGCACTAGAAGGCAATATCGATTATTTCGTAGCAGGTGTTGGTACTGGTGGTACTATTTCAGGTGTGAGCCGTTATCTAAAAACTGAAAAAGGTCTCGATGTTAAATCAATCGCTGTTGAGCCAAGTGACTCTCCAGTAATTTCTCAAACACTTGCTGGCGAAGAAGTAAAACCAGGTCCTCACAAAATCCAAGGTATCGGTGCAGGCTTTATCCCAGGTAACCTAGATTTAGAATTAATTGATGGCGCAGAGCTAGTATCCAATGAAGATGCAATCGCGATGGCACATCAATTAATGAAAGACGAAGGTATTCTAGTAGGTATTTCTTCTGGTGCCGCTGTGGTTGCAGCAAAACGTATTGCAGAAAAACCTGAAAACGCTGACAAAAACATCGTCGTCATTCTACCAAGTGCAACTGAACGTTATTTATCTAGCCCAATGTTTGCTGATGAATTCAGCGAGCAAGAGCTTGTTCAGTAAGCAACTGATAAATCTCAAGGCCAGCTACTCGCTGGCCTTTTAATCTGATTACATTCTCTTTCACCTTTCTCAAGATCCTGACTAGACTAAGTAAATAAACAATACACCTGTCATCACAGCTAATCGTTGTCTATGTTTTTACTGTGAAAATTAAAACACTTATATCAATGGCGTCATGAAACTCTGTTTATATTGTACAGTTGTCGACTTATCGCCTACTCGGCACTGATATGTAGAACAGAAAAAGTAGTATTTAAATAGGATTTAGTCACATGAAGTTTGTAATGAGCCTAATTTTTGGCTTTTCTATTCTGTTTTCAGCACTTGTGAATGCAAATTTACAAGTCGGCTTCTTCAAATCTGGGCAATATCAAATGATTGCTGGCGAGTCATATAAAAATGGCTACTTATTCAGTAAAACCCCAAGCAAAGAACAACTTCATCTCGTTACCCTAGACTGGCCGCCCTATATCGGCGATCAATTATGTAATAAAGGCTGGGTGTTTCAGTTTACTATCGCGTTGCTGGTTGACCAAGGTTACCCAGTTTATGTCGAGTTTTTACCATGGGCCAGAGCGGTCAAGGCTGTAGAGTCTGGCCAAGCTGATATTTTGTTTCCTGAATACTTCATCGAAGATGCATCCCCATCTGATAATTTCCCAAAGAAAACCAGAAGAGAGCTACTGGCATTATCGAATGCATACCCAGGTGGAGAAATTGGTTTTATTAAACGCCGTGGCGAGCGCGACAAGTTTAAAGGGAATCTCAATGATCTAAAAGGAACTACCATAGGGGTGGTACGAGGTTATCAAAATACACCTGAGTTTGACGCTATGATGGACAATGGTGAATTTGTGATAGTCAAAGCCGTGGATGACTTACAACTGGTTAAGCTATTGGTAGGCAAGCGGGTTGATCTGATCATTGGGGACCCTAAAGTCTTGCGCTTTACTGTAAGTTACTCAAACCTTTCTAAATCAGAAAAGGTCACCCTGTTACGTGCACTAGAAGATGTTGAACCCGCACTGCGCTATAACAACTTATTTTTTGCCCTGAGCAAAAAGAAAGACAATTGGCGCCAAGTACTCAACGATATTAATAAAGGCTTATATATTTTTAATAACAGCGGAGAAACCGAACGCATAATCGAGATGGGAAGTTCTGAGTGCTATTAAGCAAAAAAGCGGTATTTCACCGCTTTTAAATACACTCTGTACACCAGCTTTGCCCGATGTGTAGTCGTTAGTTGATCCCGATATACTTATGTACTTGAATTGATAAGCGCCAGTTTTTCTTAACACACGTGTCTATGGCCAATTTAGTTGCTTTGGCTTTTTGACTTATGGGTTGCAAGTAAATCAGCTTAGGCCTTACCCCTGTTTGCTCAAACAAAGCTTCTAGCTCATCAATGTGCTTTTGCATGGCAACTGGGTGTTTTATCTCATCCGCTCTTTGCATCGCTGACGTCAGTACGTCATACCCACCACGCATATTAATCTTGGGTGACACGGTTACCCAAGTTTCTTTCGGTACCAAAATCTCAAACGTACCACTGGTCTCGACCTGTGTGGTGTATCCTGCGTCATGCAGTGAGTTACACAGCTCATGCAAGTCGTACATGCAAGGCTCCCCGCCAGTGATCACGATATGCTTTGCTGTATAGCCACGCTCTTCAAATTGAGTAATTATCTCCTGCGGTGTGGCATTCGCCCACCACTCTGAGTCTGCTTTTTTCTCAACCGTTTTCTCCAAGCTCACCAAATACGTTGGATTCACATCCCAGGTTTGCTTTGTGTCACACCAAGCACATCCAACAGGACAGCCTTGTAAGCGAACAAAAATAGAAGGGGTGCCCGTAAAGCTTGCTTCACCTTGGATGGTTTCAAAAACTTCATTAATTTTGTACAAAACAGCTCCAAACTACTCAATATATTTTGCGAAAATAACCTGCTAAAATTGTCATTTTTTCAGCGGCCGTGTATTATATCGCGCCCTGAAGCAAACCTCTATTAAAATCGAGGCAAAACCTGAGGCATTTATCCGAGGTATCTCTTATGAGCGAAAAAGTCGTTGTTATCTATTCTGGTGGCATGGATTCTTACACCGTGCTAAACAAAGCCCTCCAAGAGGGTCATGAAGTCTATGCGCTGTCTTTCAATTACGGACAACGACATGTCAAAGAGTTAGAAGTCGCTAAAAATGTCTGTGACAGTTTAAACGTAGCACATAAAATTGTTGATATATCTGCAATCAACCAGCTTCTTGCAGGATCATCGCTAACCGATGACATCGAAGTGCCTGAAGGCCACTACGAAGAGGAAAGCATGAAGAGCACAATAGTGCCGAATCGTAATATGATCTTACTGTCTCTGGCTGTGGGCTATGCGGTGTCTTTAAAGGCCAATAAAGTTTTTTATGGTGCTCACTCTGGTGATCACGCTATCTATCCAGATTGCAGACCTGAATTTGTCAAAAAGATGGATGATGTGTGTCGTATTGCTAACTACGATGAAGTAGAAATCGTCTGCCCATATTTAAACAATACTAAAATCGATATATTAACCGATGGCTTAAATATGGGATTAGACTACAGCCACACATGGACTTGTTACAATGGCCGTGAAAAAGCGTGTGGTAAATGTGGCGCATGCCAAGAACGCTTGGAAGCATTTGAACTCAATAAAGCTACAGATCCACTTACTTACGAGTAAAGCATTCTGATTTTGCTATACCCTAAATACGCAGGGTATAGCAAAGCCTCCACCTTTCATTTTCTCTTACATTTAATCTGACACTTGTCACTATACTCAACACACATATCAGCTATTATTAAAGCAATTAAAGTTAAGGAGATTAGGCTTATGTCTGGTACAACTATGGTGTTTTTAATCGTACTTGTTAGTGTCGGCTTTGGCGTGATAAGCGATCTATATGGCAAGTACTTACAAGCTAAAAAACAAAGCGGGATTAATAAACAAGAGAGCGATCAGCTCAAAACTGAGCTCGCACATTTAAAAGACCGTGTTGCAGTCCTTGAGAGGATCGTAACGGACGAGGGCTACCAAGTAGATAAAAAAATCAAAAGCCTGTGAATTTGCTACTCGCCAGCAATATTGCTGGCGATATGAAAATCTATTTAGATAAACTCGGTAAACCAAAAAGTATTTTAATTGGACCTGATCGCTTTATTATCTCATATCCCACATAGCACCCCATCACAGTGAATAAAACAATCAATACCCCTTCCCAAATGATTGATATACCATAGGGCTTAAGCCAAACAGCAGCAATCATAATCAGTGTTTGGTGTAATATATACCAAGGCAAAATAGCCCCAGTTGCATACGCCAGCTTATCGCTAGATTTATCCAAATGCTTGGCACCATAACCAATCAACATCAATATCCATGCCCAGTGATTGATACTGAGTATCACGCCATACAAGCACTTTACCCAAATGCTCGTATCGAAGTGCTGCGCGAGTTCATATAAAACCCCGTGCTTGTCCATAATAATAAAGCTATATCCCAATAAGGCGAGTATCAATAAAGTATGGCGCTGTGCAATCACGCTCGCTTTAAACTGGGGCAATAGCGCAAAGCAATATCCAGAAAAGAAGACGCAAAAGTACTTGCCATGATTATACCAGTCATCAATCAATGCATGTGTTGATGGGTAATTGGCTCGCAAACTGAACCAGACACAAAAAATAAAGCTGACCACAAGCACAAATGCAAACGCTGGCGATAATCGCGTCAGACATAGATGAAAGAAATGGTGAACGGGAAGCAGTTTAAAAATCAGCAACAAACAGACGCAATATGTCCACAAATAAGCTAAAAACCAGAGGTGATTCCATGTTAGTAACCCAATGATAGATTGATATTCAGGTAACAGCACCGTATTGGGATTGATATAAGCGAACCAAAATTCAATGAATGTCATATCTATCAACCCCTTGCCAGACGCTTCTAGATACAATTGCGGCGCAACCACGATATACATGGAAAATACCAGCGGTATAAACAGACGGATAAATTTAGCCTTAAACAGAGTCCATGTCGACATCTTCCGCTCGCAGTAGGCAAAGACAATGCCCGAAATAAAAAACAGTAAAGACATACGCCAAGGGTTAGTTAACAACATCAAATCTTGTAATAGCACAGAAGTGTTCGCACTTTTAATATGAAACGCCCACCCTTCTACATAGTACATCCCGACATGATATAAAATGAGTATTGCAAACGCCCCCACTCTTACCCAGTCTAGATACCACTGTCGAGAAAAGTTCGACTCAATCATACATCCTCCGATTACATTAAGGTGTTTATATGTTTAAATAACGACCTAAGTAAATCACCTAGCTTATTGAAATTCATGGATATAGTGATAAGCGGTGGGAATTAGGGATAAGTTGAGATGTGGATAACAAAAATCATAAAGCAACATACAACTTGGTGTGGCTACGCAGCCATTGTGCTCTACGTTTTGATTAATAACACCATCAATGCGTTTTCAAATTGGACAGAGCAAAATAGAAATGGAACACCAACCATACAACTTTGGGAGCCCTTTGCATGGCAATATTCAAGCGCCTTATCATTATTCTTGTTACTGCCTGCATTATTTATTTTTTTTAAGCGATTTCCGCCTCGTGCAAATGGGCTTTTGAAGCAGGTCACTGTTCACATCAGCACCTCTTTTTTATTTTCTATCTGTCATGTGCTGCTTATGGTCTTATGCCGACATGTCGTATACATATTGCTTGGAAGAGACTATGACTTTGGAAATTACTACACTGAATTTATTTACGAGTACCGTAAGGACGTACTTACTTACATTAGTATCTATCTCTGCTACCACAGCGCAAAGTGGATAATTAGCACACAACTCAACATGATTGAACAGCCAGAAGCCACTGCGTCAATTATGCAATTTATTGTTAAAAAGCAAGGTAGTGAATACCAAGTCAAAGTAGCCGATATCGAGTGGTATGAAGCATGTGGTAACTACGTTAATTTACATAGCCGAGGCCGAGTTTACCCATTGAGACACACACTAAACCGCCTATGCACTGAATTAGAAAATAGTCATGTGACGCGTGTTCATCGCAGTTTCGCCATCAATAACCAATCCATAAGGTCTGTGCGCTATACATCGAGTGGTGATGGCGTGATCACCTTAACTTCAGGGGATGAAATTAATTTATCGAGGCGATATAAAGAAGACTTTAGAAAAATTTACAAAGCATCTCTGTAGATAAAATAATACGGTATTCCAAATATCAACAAGATTATAAATGTTAAAATTAACCACGAAAGACGCCAAACCATTTAATTTTATTAATTATTTGAAACCAAGTGGTAGCACTATCTTTCTAATAAAATAGCCAAAAGTTAGAAGTTATAAACTATAACAAAAATGAATTTAACGACGCATAAATTACTCTTTAGTATCCCCTCCTCTATAAAGAATTAGTCTCATTCATTGAGCTTCTCAGAATACCGAAATCAACTTGCTAGGATATACAATGTTAAAACCAAGCTTCTTGGCAGCGTCAGTCAGCCTGATATTAGCTTCTGCACCTGCTTTCACATTTAAGGCACACGCATCATCAAGCCAGTCTCCTGAGCTTAAGCCGGAAGTCATCGAAGTCACGGGTACCAGACGAAGCTTACGCAGCATAGCTGAAAGCACGGTACCAGTAGATATCATCAGTTTGGATGAAATTAACAGCTCTGGTCAGCTTGAATTAAGCCAAGTATTAACCACCCTTATTCCTAGCTTTAACTTCCCTAATTCACAACTAGCAGATGGCACAGATCATGCTCGCCCAGCTGTTTTAAGAGGTTTGGCACCCGATCACACCCTCGTACTAGTTAACGGTAAGCGTCGTCACTCAAGTGCCCTATTAAATCTAAATGGTACTGTGGGCCGAGGCTCCTCTGCTGTTGATTTAAATATGATCCCAACTGCGGCGATTAAAAGAATTGAAGTACTGAGAGATGGCGCAGCAGCACAATATGGCTCAGATGCGATTGCTGGTGTCATTAATATAGTCTTAAAAGATGCTGACGAAGGCGGTTCACTCAACTTTACCTACGGTAAATATGACACCCAAATGGCAGGGGCAAAACAGTTAGAGCGCGTATATCAAGGTGATGATGGCGAGCTTGCATTCGATCTTGGTGAAGATCGCCGCATCAGCGACGGTAATACAGGTACCTTAAGTGGCAATATTGGCCTACCTCTTGGTGATAATGGATTTGTCCATTTAAGTGCTGAGATGCGTAACAAAGCGCCTTCTAACCGTTCTGGATTTGACCCACGAGCACAATACGCCAAAGATGATGCGGGTAATTTTGACCCGAGAGAATTTGATGCCGAGCGATATAATCACAGGTTTGGTAAAGCGGATATAGAAGATGTCGCTTTCTTTTACAACGCAGGGTATGACCTAAGCGATACATTATCCCTATACTCTTTTGGTAGCTACTCCGAGCGCGAAGGTAACTCAGGTGGTTTCTTCCGTCGCCCTCAAGATGGCAGAAACGTTGTTGAAATATACCCAAATGGATTTTTACCACAGATCACTACGCAAGTAGACGACTTTGCTGTTGCAGCGGGTATCACATCTCATACCGCAGGCTGGGACTTAGACAGTAGTATTAACTACGGCCGTAACCAATTTAGCTTTGGTGTCACTAACAGCTTAAATACATCAATGGGTGCGCAAAGCCCAACAGACTTTGACAATGGTGACTTAGTCTATGATCAATTAACGCTGAACTTTGATGCTAAAAACAGTATTGATTTAGGTTTATATGAGGAAGTATTCATCACTGTCGGTGCTGAATATCGCAATGAGTCATACCAAATTAAAGTCGGTGAAGAGGCCTCTTACCTCACTGTTTTAGATGCGCAAGGTATCCCTGTTGCCGCAGGCGGCGCACAAGTTATGGCCGGCTTTTCACCAGCCAGTGCGGTTGATGAATCTCGTCACAACATTGCTGTATTCACAGAGCTGGATACCTATTTAACGGCAAAATGGAACCTTGTTGCTGCAGCACGCTTCGAAGATTACAGCGATTTTGGCTCTACATTGACTGGTAAACTTGCCACGCGTTATGAGTTTAATGACGCCTTGTCATTTAGAGGTGCGATTAGCACAGGATTTAGAGCCCCATCACTTGCGCAATCAACATATAAGTCCGTCAGTACTGTATTCGAAAATGGCATACCAAATGAAGTGGGCCTTTTTCCTGTAGACACACCAGCGGCACAAGCACTGGGTGCAAAAGCACTCGATGCTGAAGAGTCAATTAATTTAACTGCTGGTTTTATTTATACTTATGATGCTTTCAGTTTTACTGTCGATGCATATCGAATTGATATTGATGACCGCATCGTATTATCAGAGAACTTAAGCGGTGATGCTGTTGAAGACATTTTGAAAAGTGCGGGTGAGCATAATGTACAGCGTGTTAGGTACTTCACCAATGCCATTGACTCTCGCACACAAGGTGTTGATATTGTAGCAACTTATAGCTTTGATTTGAGCGCCTTAGGTGAGCTGAGCTTAAGTGCGGCTTTGAATCTTAACGATACAGAAGTGACGCATGTTAAAGACAACCCTGCTGAGCTTGCTGCATTGGGTGATGAGTACCAGTATTTCGCTCGCAGAGAAATTGCACGCTTCGAAGATGGTACGCCAAAAGATAAGCTTAATCTCGTTGCCACGTGGCAATACCAAGATTGGACAGCTATTTTAAAGGCAACCCGCTATGGTGAAACAACAGATTCATCAAGCACGCTAAAAAAAGATGAAGTGCTAGATGCAAAATGGATAACAGATTTAGAAGTCGCTTATCAAATGACCCAGCAATGGCGTATTGCTGTTGGCGCGAATAACTTATTTGACCAATACCCGCAAGATACTGTTGGCAACATTGGTTTTAGTAACTTCAACCAAATTTTCCCATATTCAGCGTTTTCTGCGTACAACACAGATGGCCGATTTGTATACGCAAAAGCATCATTTAATTTCTAATATGTTTTTTTGTCGCCAGCATTATCTGCTGGCGACAAACCATCCCTCTGCAACACTATCTCACCCAAACACTCATGTGATTACTTACTCTAAAAATCACCCTTGATTTCTTTGTAACAAATATGTTATCAACGTATTTGGGGTAATAATTTACCAATGGAAATTTGTTTTATACCCTGCGCAAGACCCTTAAATAATTTAAATTAATAGAAGGAAACTAATCATGAACTTAAAATTAAATAAAAAGAGTATTAAAAAACTCAACTCAGATATCAATACATTGCCAAAAGCAGCAACGCCACAAATAGGCGGGGGTACTATCCAACCGACTGACATATGCAACTCGAACGGTGTTTGCTGGACGCAAAGAGGTCCTGGCAGACCATGTGAAATCTTTCCGGAATAAAAGCGCACTTTAGCTGTGCACTGAATAAGTGCGCCGTGTAAAGTAATAAAAAACCGCGACTATCGCGGTTTTTTAAATTACCAATAATGGATCATTTGATGTCTATAATTCATAAACTTATTTCGATACTTGCATGAGCCAATGGCTTTATATTCAACACCATAAAATCCCGGGGCGCTATGCGTTCTAGTTACTTGCCAGCTACAATTATCAGTAAAACTGGGGTCATTTGAAGTCCAAGCCAGCGCTTGACCCGAAGCGACTAATAAAGCCGCCAATGCAGTGCTTTTTAAAACCTTATACATATTTTTCTCCTTAAGATGAATATTGGCCATAAGTCATATATTTATACCTATGGTTGATAAATTAACTTGGATACAGATACCAGCTCATTACCTCTTATTTTTCTTTTGCTATTATCATTATTTAGCACCAGACAAATTAAACCCCTTCAAGGTTCTTGCTATATAAACAGTAAAGTGATCTGAATCTGGATCTCGCTCAATCATCACAGGCAACGCGCCGTGTCCTTGAGACTGTTTATCCAATACTGAATTTAAATCTTCAGATAATGCATGTATCTCATCATCGCTTTGCAAAAATACTTTAGTTGCACATTGATTGCTGCGACATTGGGTATTCTCAAATGGGTAAATACTTAACGCATCTTCATTGAACAACTCACCATATTTTTGCTCTTGTCGTTGAGCCCACTGATGATCTATCGGTTCATCAGAAAAACGCTTAGCAGCACTGACTCGCTTGCCATCTTGGTTCTTTATAGCTTGCATATATAGCTCAAAATCTTTTATCGCAAGTTCAGCCTCCAACTGCATAATTGTGAGCTGCTCTGGCGCATCCGCGCTTGGGGTCATATCCTGATAAGGATGCTGATTTGCTATATCTACTAAATTGGCTGGCGTGAACATATCTGTGGAATCCGCAACGAACTTGAACTCTTCCGCAGCTTCTGTCTCAGTCTCTACAACATGCTCGTCGAGAGGATTGCTAAAGACATGTTCTTGATCATGCTTCTTCTGCGGTATAGCGCTAACACTGTCACTTTTAATTGAAAAATCAGTAAGGTATAAACCTAACAGTAAAGCTAACACATATTTTATAGAGATTTTTGCATCTAAAAAAGCTGCGATTGTCTTCATTGTTGTTTAACTAAATTTATTAACTAAGCCATTTTTATCGTCTAGAAGTTCAAAAAACAACCAAAAAGTTTACATTTGGTAGAATAATATTGAAATTGGCTTGATACCGCATTGTTTGAGCATGCTAAAGTTGTGTATTGCAGCTTACTTATGGCGTATCACCTTAGCTTTAATCACACTATTGGTAAAATAGAGTCCATGAAATAGTTTATCATCCCTAGGGCTTATTTACTGCGTGTTTTATCTCATTAAGCATCAAGCATATAGGCCTGATTTTAGATGTTAAACTTAATATCGAGGGCACCGAATAACTTTAAACTCTATAAATTTAGCCATTCTGTATTTTTAGTTGGACTATAAAGTTATGAGCCCAACTCTTTAATAAAAATGCTCGGCTCACTAGGAGACATAATATAAGCTTGATGCTTTGCACGGGTTAAAGCCACATAAAATAAACGACGCTCTTCAGCATTTGGGTAGGCCTCTAGTGGGGGAAGAAATGCCTCAATAATTCGGTCATTTTGGCGCGTTGCTGGTACAGAGTTTTTATCTAACCCTGTTAGAATGGTAAAGTCAGCTTCTTTACCCTTTGCCGCATGAAATGTCATGGCAATAATATCAAGCTGTGCATACTGATCATTTAGCAACATAAGCGCTTCTTTAGAAGGAAGCTGCTTATGGTAACGCGCAAGGATCATTACTGATGTATGTCCTGAGTGGCGCATGGCTATTTGCTTGAGCACTAAGGTGTAAGCATTCGTCGACATTTCTGGCGTGATCACCACAGAAGGGGCATCAGGTACCCTCTGCGCACGAACTTGTTTGACAATTTGCTGTGGATTTTGGCAGACAAAATGACTGGCCAAATCGAGTAAATCTTGACCATAGCGAAACGTTTTATCCAATTGCATGACTGTAGAGGCACCAAAGTGATGCGTAAAATTTGTAGTTAGCCCAAGATCGGCACCATTGAAACGATAAATCGACTGCCAATCGTCTCCAACGGCAAATAAGTGACTTCGTGTATACTGTGCTAACAGCGCCTTGACCAACTCAGCCCTAACTAAGGATATATCCTGAAATTCATCGACCAAAATATGCACCCAAGGACTCTTAAAGCGTCCCTCTTTAACATATTTAGTTGCACGACTAATCATGTCATCATAATCAATCGTCTGTTCATTATTAAGATACAGTTGATATTCCGTGATGACAGGACGAAATACACTGAGTAAATCTTCAAATTCTGTTTCTAAGTTTTGTAAGCTGCCAAGGCTAGAAGCCTGTTTATACAAACTTATTAGTTCACTAAACTGCTTAACTAATCGCGCCACAGCACTTACAGAAAAGTCTAGCTCCCTATCATCTGGCTTATATCCAAAATGCACCATCAATAACTGCTGTAATCGTTGCTCATAAGCGCGGTCTTGGCAAAGAGACACCAATGTATCGTGGATAAATTGCTGTTTCTTTTTTTCGTTATGACATAACTGAGAAAGAGTCGGTGGCTTTCCTTCCACTTCGCCTAAAATATACGTCCCTAGGCTGTGAAAAGTGCGGCAAGTAGCATCAAAATTTGCGTTTTTAAGCCTCTGTTGCATTTCATCAGCGGCATCTTTGCCATAAGCAAGCATTAAAATTTGTTCGCTGTTTGCCAGTTGCGCGTTCAGTAAATAACCCACTTTTGCGATCATCACACTGGTTTTTCCCGTACCAGCACCCGCGAGTAACAATTGCCTTTCATCAATAACCACACACGCTCTGCGCTGAGCTATGGTCAATGGCTTGGACGCAACCGAATCAAAGTAGACTTCATAATCATGCAGCTGCTTTTTTATATAGGCTTCTCTAAACTCATCTATATCTTGCTGCTGCCACGTGTGTACTTCTTCTAAAGTGAAGCGAGTTTGAGCGAGATGTCTTTCAAAACGTTTGTCTAGCGACCAATTCAACCAGTAACCTGCCAACTCTGAAGTCATTTTTTGCGCTGTAAGCAATAAGCCGTGAGACAAATAACGTTTTTCCAATAACGACTCAAGTTTAGCGATGCTTTGCGTCAACTTATTAACGTGAGAGCTTAACCAGAGTTTTTGTAATTCAAATTGTGCTGCCTCTAAATCACATCCTTGGATCCGTACTTTAAAGCTAGACTCTGGCGTAAAAACTTGAATTTTAGGTGTAATTTTACCGAGCAAAATAGCTGGAGGCTGAGATTGAATTTGCCAAGTGTACAGTTTTTTTACCGATTTAGTCTCAATCACGATGCCTTTGGTGGAAATCGACATGGCACTGATCCCATCCATGAGTCGCGATAATGTATGAACTGTAAACTGCATTAAATCTACTGAAGAAGCTGAATATAAGTCAGAGTTTAGGGGAATCTAAGAGGACTGTCATTGATTATTCAATGCCATTGAACAAATAAAGAGTAACATCGCACTTTTGCCCAAACAGCAAAAGGCCAGCAGAAGCTGGCCTCTTATAAGTTGCTTAATCTAGCCAAAAGTCTTTTCTAAACTTAAGACCAAACTCGCTGCGGTCATTGCTGCGCATGATGCCAACAAAGCCAGCTTGTTGTAAACGACCAACATCATATACTTCGTTGAATACGTTTTCACCGTATAAGGTAACTTCTGTATCACCTTCGCTATTGGTATAAGAGATGTTAAACCCAAACAGCTCGCGAGACTCAATGAATTCATTTGGATTATTCACTGATTGACCTTGCATATCTGAACGGTAAGAGTAACTAGCGTTAACAGCCACGGTTGCACCCGATTCTAGGTCCATAAAATAAGACGGCGCAACCATCACAGTCCAACGCGGTGTCAATGCAGGTGCGTTCCCCACTGTGATACCTTGAACACCATCATCAACGTGCGTAATTTCTGAGTCAAGATAACCCACTGAACTGCGGATACTGAAATCATCTGTCACTGCTATAGTTGTCTCTAGCTCAATACCTTGCGCGCGTGACTCTCCCGCATTTTCAATATATGTGTTGAACCCATTTGACGGATCGTTAAATGGTAATGCCAAGTCAGTGTAATCAGTAACAAACAGAGCAACCATCATAGACACACGGTCATGCACTTGACCTTTAAAACCAACCTCGTAGTTAAGTGCCTTAGTCTCATCAAATGAGACAAAGGCATCAGCACCACCAAATGGACGCGGCGGGAAGCCACCACTTTGATAACCCTTTTGAATTTGTGCGTATACGTTCATATCACGATTTAGTTGATATGCCGCATTCACGTCCCAAGTTACTTCATCAAATTCAGCTTCTGCGTTTTTTGCAAAGTACGTAAAGTCAGCTTTTGCCTCTTTAGAGTCCTCTGAATATCTTAAGCCACCACCTAAGCTTAATCGCTCAGTAATATCAAAGCTTGCATTAAAATAAGCGGCATAAGAATCCGTTTCTTGCTCAATACGAAACGAGCCCGGTGCTGAAGGTGTATTGAACGGACTATAAACATAAGGTGCCGATGCTGTGAAACCATCTTCATTGAAGTAGTACAAGCCAGATACAAAATCCCAAGAATCAAATGTACCATTTAACTGAAATTCAACTGAGAACTGATCAGCACCGCCTTCTTCAGGGAATTCAGATAAATGCAGTGGCGTACCATCATCATCAAGACCACCCGTATAATCTGAGCTACGCTTACTGGTGATAAATTTAACCGCATATTCGTCATTCACTTGCCAATCAGCAATGACTGAAGCGCCCCAGCCTGAGTAATCTGTGCTTTCAATACCTGCTACCGTTGAACCTAAGTCATCAGGGTTCTCAGGTAACATGCTTTCCTTTAACAACGGAAAGTCACCATTATTCGGGTCATTTGGATCAAGGCCACCTGTTACTTCAATAGTATAAGGTGATTGGCCGGATTCATTGTCTACCGCATCAAGGGCAACATTCAGACTAAAGTCACTGCTTGGCTGCCACTTAACAGCTAAACGGCCACTCATTTCTTGTTCTTCACCGATTTCTTTTTCAGGGTTTGCTAGATTAACAGCATGACCAACACCATCTCGCTCTTTATAAGAGGCATTGGCTACAAAGCTCCACTCATCATTGATCGTTTGGTTGGTATAAATATCACCACCAAGTCTGCCACGAGAGCCTACTTTTGACTCAACGCGCACGATGTCTTCACTACCCGGCTTTTTCGTAATGATATTTACCGCGCCACCCAGCGTATTACGACCATACAAAGTACCTTGAGGCCCGCGTAGGACTTCAACACGTTCAATATTCGGCAAAGATAAGTTAGACCCCATTTGGCGGCCTAAGTACACACCGTCAACATATACACCCACGCCTGGATCTGTCGTAATTACGTGGTCTTGAAGACCAATACCGCGGATAAATACGGATGCATGGGCAGCATTACCAACGCCGTAACGGGTAATATTTAGGTTAGGAACAAATTTACCAATATCATCTAGATTACTCATGTTGCCTTTTTCAATGGCATCCGAGCCAATCGAGGTGATCGCTGTTGGTGTTTCAAACAGGCTTTCAGTACGTTTACGTGCTGTTACCTCTATTTTTTCAAAGGTCGTGTTTTTAGCCTGAGTTTCTTCAGCTGCAAAGGAAGGTAAGCTCACTGCTGTTAAAATTGCAGCGCTTAGCGCAGATAGACCAACGCGTGGTAAAACTGTTGTCATAAAATCTCCAAAGGAATCGCCGTGTGTGTTCAGCCTGAGGGAGGCTGCTCGCTCACATCTGCATAAAAAACAGACATAAAAAAAGATGCGTAATACGCACCTCTTTCCTCTGGAAGGTCATTATACTCATTTAATGTATAAAACGAAATAAAAACTTCATAAATAAATTAATACAAAAAACCACAACCTTTAAATATCAAAAAATTTACAGTTGGATTAAAAATTCAACGCTCTTTTAACTCGACTGACGGGTGGTAATTTGAAAGCGCTCGGTAAGACAGAAAGCAAATGAGAATAGCAATTTGAATCGTAAAAAACAAAAAACCCGTAGCATAAGCTACGGGTTTATGATTTGGTGCGAATGGGGGGACTTGAACCCCCACGAGCATAGCTCACCACCCCCTCAAGATGGCGTGTCTACCAATTCCACCACATTCGCAAATCTTTTTTAGTTAGGTACGTCCGAGTCTTCGTTAGAAGCTGGTACGTCCGTTGCTGCTGGGACAGTGACTGCCGCAGGAGCTTCTAGATTTTCCCACTGGTCAGTTTGTTTTATCTGACCTGCAGTAAGGTTACCTAGCGCAATACTTAACACGAAAAACACGGTTGCAAGTACTGTCGTTGTTTTTGTCATAAAGTTGCCAGCACCAGACGAACCGAAAACGGTTGCTGAAGCACCTGCTCCAAATGAAGAGCCCATGTCGGCACCTTTACCTTGTTGAATCAAAATCATTCCAACTAACGCTAAAGCAACGACTAAGTAGACAACCAAAAGAATTTCGTACATTTACTTATCCTTTTGCACTCTCGCAGATAGATGTAAATGAATCAGGTTTAAGGCTTGCGCCTCCAATTAAACCGCCATCAATATCTGCTTGTGCGAACAATAATTCACTATTACTTTCATTAACGCTACCACCATATAGTATCTGTAGCGTTTGTGAAACTTCAGCGTCATATTTTGACACTAAATCTCTTATAAACTTGTGTACTGCCTGAGCTTGCCCTGGGGTGGCCGTTTTACCAGTCCCGATAGCCCAAACAGGCTCGTATGCTATCACAGACTTAGCCAGTGATGCTATACCTAATTTGTCTATTACAGCAATTATTTGCGCTGCAACAACTTCTTCAGTCTGCACTTGCTCTCTTTGGCTTTCTGTTTCACCAACACATAAAATTGGTGTTAACTCATTTGCCTGAGCTTGAGCAAACTTGTTGGCTACATCTTCATTAGATTCACCAAAAATACTTCTTCTTTCAGAATGACCAACTAGCGTATACTTCGCGCCTAGTGACTTAACTAAAGAAGCTTGAACTTCTCCAGTAAAAGCACCTTTATCATGCTCTGAAACAGTCTGCACACCGGCGACTACGCCTGACGCAACAACGTTACTTAATAGTGCAGTAGGTGGAATAACAACAATTTCAACATCTTGATTTTTGACGTTTTTAACTGCGCTTGTAATTGACTGAACAAGTTCTATAGAACCATTCATTTTCCAATTACCTGCCACCATAGGCTTTCTTTTCAACATCCGATACTCCGCGTCAGAAAGCGGGTGAGATACTAACGCTACTCACCCAAAGTTACAAGAAAAATTTTAACTTTGTAGTTTAATTGCTTACAGATTCAACAACTTCTGCAATTTGCTGAGAGAAGTCCATCACTTGCTTCTCTTGCTCAGCCTCAACCATGACACGTACTACAGGCTCTGTGCCTGACTTACGGAGAAGTACTCTTCCCTTACCATCAAGTTTAGCTTCTACATCTTTTACTGCGGCTTGTACCGCTTCATTACTGACAGGATCCGTGCCCTTTGCATAACGGACATTAATCATATTCATTGGGTATTTAGTAAAACCGGCACCCAAATCCTTTAACGTTTTATTCTGAGCAACCATTGCTGCAAGCACTTGCAAGCTAGAAATAATGCCATCACCTGTAGCTATCAAATCAAGATTTAAAACGTGACCAGAGCTTTCACCACCAATGTTCCAACCCTCTTGAACAAGTAGCTCTAATACGTAACGGTCACCCACTTTACTGCGTAAGAACGGAATATCTTGTGCTTTAAGTGCATTTTCTAAACCCATATTAGACATGACAGTCCCAACAACCCCGCCCTTTAGCGTGTCGTTAAACTTGGCTTGCAGTGCAGCAATATAAACAATGTCGTCGCCATCAAAAACACGACCATTATGGTCAACCATCATCACACGGTCGCCATCACCATCATATGCAATGCCCACATCAGCTTTGTGTTCAAGTACCTGACGCTTAAGCGCATCTACGTGTGTTGCACCACACTGCGCATTAATATTCGTGCCATCAGGTTCACATGCTGTTGCAATCACTTCTGCACCAAGTTCTTGCATAACTGAAGGCGCTATATGATACGTAGCGCCGTTAGCACAATCTAAGACAATTTTTAACCCTTCTAAAGAGTACTCTTTAGGGAACTGACTTTTACAAAACTCAATGTATCTGCCACTTGCACTATCCAAGCGACGTGCCTTACCAAGTTGTTCAGAAGGCACACACGTCATCGGCTCATCAAGCATAGCTTCTATTTCAAGCTCTACAGCGTCATCTAATTTCTTACCATTACCACCAAAAAACTTGATCCCATTGTCGTGATAAGGGTTATGTGATGCACTGATAACAATACCTGCCTCAGCTCTGAATGTTTGCGTTAAATACGCAACGGCTGGTGTAGGCATCGGGCCAAGTAAAACCACATCAATACCAGCTGCAATTAAGCCTGCTTCAAGAGAGGTTTCGAGTAAATAGCCAGAAATCCTAGTATCTTTACCGATGATCACTTTTTTCGTGCCTGACTTAGATAAAACTTTACCTGCAGCCCAACCTAACTTTAAGGCAAATTCTGGTGTGATAGGGAACTCACCTACAAGTCCTCTCACACCATCCGTACCAAAATACTTTCTTGTTGTCATTTAGTTACTCCATGCTTTGCTGCAGACCACACCCGCAGCACATCATTGGTTTCTTTTACATCATGAACGCGAAGAATGTGCGCGCCTTGTTGCGCGCACAATAAAGCACCAGCTAAACTTGCTGGCAAGCGCTCACTTGTATCCCGATTTAATAAGTTTCCAAACATTGATTTACGCGACAACCCCGCCAAAACAGGCAAATTTAAATCTGTAAACTGATGAAACTGACCAAGTAATTCAAAGTTATGTTCAAGTGACTTACCAAAGCCAAAGCCAGGGTCGAGGACCAATCTAGACCGCTCAATCCCAGCCTTCTCACACGCCTCAATGCGCGTATGAAAAAAATCTTTAATGTCATTTATGAGATGTTCGTAATTAGGCGCCTGCTGCATCGTTCTAGGTTGCCCTTGCATATGCATCAAGCAAATTGGCACATCTGGAAATTGCGCAGCGATTGATAGACACCCATCTTCACGTAATGCGCGAACATCATTAATAATATCTGCGCCAGCCAATAACGCTTGACGCATTACTTCTGCTTTGCTTGTATCGATAGAAATAACACAATCTGATTGTGCTCTTATACGTTCAATAACAGGGATGACGCGTTCAAGCTCTTCATCTAATGCTACATCAGATGCACCTGGCCTGGTGGATTCTCCACCAATATCAAGAATAGTTGCGCCCTCTTCAAGCAGCGACAGTGAATTCATGACAGCGCTATCATTTTTATAGTTCTTACCGCCGTCAGAAAATGAATCTGGAGTTGTATTTACGATACCCATTATATGTGGGCTAGAAAGGTCTAAAGAGCGACCTCGGGGTAATGAAAGTTCAAACATGTGTTATCTTCCTGCTATTTGTATCTAAGCATACTTTAACTAGCCCTTCCACATTATTGATTAGATTCACTAAAATATAAAGTTAGCTAGAAATAAGCAGGTGTAAAGTAAATAAAAGATACAAAAAGGCCCCGAGATAGCTCGAGGCCTAAATTCTTACAGCGCTATTTTACCTTTTATTAAGGCTTATCATCAAGCTCTGTATTCGATTGAGGTGGAATTTGTGAGCTAGGCTCTTCAACTTGAGTTGCTGAAGTACCACCATTTACACCACTATCTTGATCTGGTTTACGATCGTGTGCATCTCTTGGTGGACGCACTTCTTTGCGCTCCATCAAATCATCAATCTGCCCTGCGTCAATCGTTTCATACTTCATCAACGCATCTTTCATTGCATGAAGTATGTCCATATTGTCTTTCAGGATTTGCTCGGCTCTATCATAGTTGTTAGTAACAAACTTCTTGATTTCAACATCGATTAGCTTCGCGGTCTCATCAGATACACCAGCTAATCTTGAGCTACCACCACCCATGTACATTTCACCTTGCTCTTCCATGTACATTTGTGGACCTAGGACAGGGCTAAGACCCCATTGTGTTACCATCTTACGTGCGATATCGGTCGCACGTTCAATGTCATTGCTTGCGCCAGTTGTTACCTTATCATCGCCATAGATAATCGCTTCTGCAATTCGACCACCATACAAGCTAGATAACATAGACTCTAAGTGCTCCTTAGAATGGCTAACACGATCTTGCTCAGGTAAATACATAGTCACACCAAGTGCACGGCCACGCGGTATGATAGACACTTTATAAACCGGATCATGCTCAGGAACCAAACGTCCAACAATTGCGTGCCCAGCTTCATGATATGCCGTCATCTCTTTTTCTTTTTCAGACATGACCATAGACTTGCGCTCTGCACCCATCATGATCTTATCTTTCGCAGCATCAAACTCAGCCATGCTGACTTTACGCTTGTTACCACGAGCAGCAAATAACGCGGCTTCATTAACCAAGTTAGCTAAATCGGCACCAGAAAAACCAGGCGTACCACGAGCGATCAATGACGCTTCAACATTCGAGTCAAGCGGCACTTTACGCATATGAACATTTAAAATCTGCTCTCGGCCTCTCACATCTGGAAGTCCTACAACAACTTGACGGTCAAAACGTCCAGGTCTCAATAGAGCTGGGTCTAAAACGTCAGGTCTGTTTGTCGCGGCAATCACAATGATACCTTCATTACCTTCAAAACCATCCATCTCAACGAGCATTTGGTTTAGTGTTTGCTCACGTTCGTCGTGGCCACCACCCATCCCTGCACCACGCTTACGACCAACAGCGTCGATTTCGTCGATGAAGATAATACACGGCGCTGCTTTTTTAGCTTGTTCAAACATATCTCGAACACGCGACGCACCAACACCAACAAACATCTCTACAAAGTCTGAACCGGAGATTGTGAAGAAAGGTACTTTTGCTTCACCAGCAACAGCCTTAGCAAGTAGTGTTTTACCTGTACCAGGAGGACCGACCATTAATACCCCTTTAGGGATATTACCGCCAAGCTTTTGGAACTTTGACGGATCACGCAAAAAGTCAACAAGCTCTGTTACGTCTTCTTTTGCTTCATCACATCCTGCTACATCAGCAAACGTCGTTTTGACTTGATCTTCACTCATCAAACGAGCTTTACTCTTACCAAACGACATGGCGCCTTTACCGCCACCGCCTTGCATCTGACGCATGAAGAAAATCCATACACCAATCAACAGCAACATTGGGAACCATGAGATGAACACATTCGCCAAGAACGACTGCTCTTCTGGTGCAACGCCTTTCACGTTGACATCATTTTTTAGCAAATCATTAATTAGGTCTTCATCATATAATGGCATGATCGTTTGAAAACGCTCGCCATTACTTTTAATCCCTGAAATAGTGCCTGCTGTACGATCTATATTTGCTTCTCTAATCGCACCACTACGCACTTCTTTTACAAACTGAGTGTAACTTGTTTGACGATCAATTTGCTCGCCACCATTGAAACTCTGAAACACAGTCATAAGCACTACTGCAATGACCAGCCAGAGAATTAAGTTCTTCGCCATATCGCTCAAGGGGTTAACCTCTTGTATCCAATTTATTTAAAATCATCTTTAATGCACCTCAACTGTACTACAGTTTGTATCCTGTCGCCACTATATATACTTCACGTGACCTTGGTCGAGACGCTTTTGGTTTACGGATCTTTACAACTTTAAATGCATTACGTACTTCCTGAACAAATTGATCAAATCCTTCGCCTTGGAAAACTTTAACTGCAAAAGCACCATTTGACTTGAGTACTTGGTGACACATATCCAATGCTAATTCAACCAAATACATACTTCCAGCTTGGTCTATCACATTGTTTCCACTCATGTTTGGTGCCATGTCTGAAAAAACAACATCAATATTTTTCCCACCAATGCGGTCTAACAATGCCTCAAGTACACTTTCTTCTCGGAAGTCACCTTGTAAGAATGCGACGCCCGGTAACGAATCCATAGGGAGAATATCACATGCAATAACTTCTCCTTTATCACCAACCTGCTCGGCCAAATACTGCGACCAACTTCCCGGTGCAGCTCCCAAATCCACAACATGCATGCCTGGACGAATTAATTTATCTCGTTGTTGTATCTCTTCAAGCTTAAATACAGCCCGTGAGCGATAACCACGCTTTTGTGCTTCATGAACAAAAGGGTCATCTACATGCTCTTTTAACCAGCGCTTAGAGCTCGCTGAATGTTTTTTATTTGCCATATTCACTGTAACTCATTAGTAATCTTCTTTAGATGGCGTTAGAATAGCGAGAATTCAAGCCTTAATTTAGTAAATTGTACCAATATGACTTTATCAAATAAACAAAAGCAGCACCTTAAAGGGTTAGCTCACCCTCTTAAACCTGTCGTTCTACTCGGTGGTAACGGCTTAACAGAGGGTGTATTGTTAGAAATTGAACAATGTTTAGAAATCCATGAATTGATCAAAGTTAAAGTCCCTACTAATGACCGAGAAACCAAGCAACTTATTTTTGACGCTATTATTCGCGAAACTGGTGCGCATAAAGTGCAATCAATCGGCCACATTTTAGTACTTTATCGTCAAAGCGAAGAGAAGAAGATTATTCTTCCTCGTAACTAAACATCATTTACAGAGCCGCTAACGCGGCTCTCCTTCCCTCGCTACAGCTATTGCATCGCGGATAAAGTTGGTAGTCAATTGATTAATAACCCCACTCTCTGCGTTAAGTAATAAGCTAAACCCAATACCCAAATACGGGATCACAACCACATCAGTTCTGTAACCTTGCACCCAACCGCTATGATAATATAGAGTCTCACCTTCAAAATCATAAATTCGCCACCCTAATCCGTAATGCGCATGATCGACATATTTACGCCATACTCTGCGCTTTAATTCACGCTTTGTCCGCGTAAATGGACGAGATTGAATTGTCAGAGCATCCAGCGACAACACACTCGGATATGCACCAAGTTGTGCCTTCAACCAGGTGACCATATCTTCTGCACTCGCATTTACACCAGCTGCCGGTGCAACTTTATAATAATGCTTTTTCAGTCTAGCGGTATGCCAGTTCTTACGCCCTTTAACATGTGGTAATGCATAGTTATCATTGCTTGTCATATGTTCAAACCCAAGACCCGCATCTTTCATACCCAGCGGCTTAAACATAAACTCGTTCAACCAGGTTTCGTAACTCAACCCCGTCGCTTGTTCTATAACATTACCAACCAAACTAAACATAACATTTTGGTACCCATAACAAACCCCTGGTCGACAAAGGCTTTCAACTTTAAGCAATCTGGGGTAAATATCTTGATAAGACATTCGGGACTCAATCAGATTGTCATAGGCATTGGGTACTAGCCCGCTCGAATGACTTAATAAATGATAAACCCGCAATGTTGAATATTGGCTATCTAAGAAAATTGGTAGGTAATCAGCAACATACTTATCCAAATCCACACGATTTTCAGCTGCTAATTTAGCCGTTAATGACCCTGCAAATGTTTTTGATACCGATGCTAATCTAAAACGCGTTTTGCCATTAACCCTCTTTCCATTCTTAACTTTAGTTCGACCGTAACCTTTTGCTAAATCCCCAAACTCCAAATGGGTAATACTCAAAGCAGCACCTGGTACCGATTTTTCTTTTAGTTTTCGCTGTACTTGCTTAGAATAGTCGCTTACAAAATGCTCCCACGCTTTGGCTCTGTCTATCTCATTACTTTTTACAGGCTGAGATAAAACCATCAACATCAGGCATTTTGAAAATATAAATAGTGACTTCATAATGACTCAGTTCATTAACACGCGATGTTATGGTATCACGTAAGTTGCTGTCTCACGACATACATTAATTTAAAGCGCTAATCTTTTTGTAGAATAAAGTTAAATTATATAACTAGTTACAATCTTGAACATTTTTAGACTGTATCTGACCAATGATTACAAGATAGAATTTAGCACATTGACTTTACATGATAATAAAGAAAAGTAATTTGAGGTATTTAATAATGCGAGTAATCATAGGCGCTATTGCTTTAACAGGGCTTACAGGTTGTATGCTTTCACAACCACTTGCACCAAAGTTAAGTACGCCTCCGAAGCCACTATTACAAAAATCTGTATTCCAAATAAGTTACAGTAGTGAACTTGAGTCTGCCCGTATTAAATCTGTTCAATTACCCGCCCATGCAGTCAAGAAGCTTGACTCTGTGTATATAGATACGAGTAAAGTCACAATCACAGATGAGCTTCACAGCGCACTTGTGGATATTCTGAGTGAAAAGGGCCTAATTGTTGATGACCATCAAAACACAGATTATCGCTTGATCATTCAGCAAATCGACCTTGCTTATGGCAAAGATAAAATTTATGTATTTAACAAACCCACCTTTGACCATCCATATATCGCGAAAATATCGCAGACTATGCCAACAAAGCAGTGCAGCAATATCACTGCTTCTCTAAGCATGCGATTGACACATAACCAATCATCGGATGTTGTTTGGTTTGCAAAATCTTCTGTAGATAGCGCAGGGTACCAAGGCATACCTATGCAGTATACGTTTACCGAAACGCAGCGTATCACTAATGAGCAAAAGGTTATTGAGTTTATTAAAGAACAAAATACGGATGAAGCGAGACAGCAACGATATCAATCAGCTGTTGAGATTCCAAAATACATCGTTGAACCAACACAAACACCTCTTATCAAGGTTGCAGGGGCATGTGAACAAGAAGAAGTACGCGCACTCACCCCAAAAATGCTGTTAAAGTTAACAAATGGCCTAGTTGATAAGTTAAACGTGCAATAATCAACAAACTCATACACTTCATTACATTTATTGAGCCAATAATAAATATAATTGGCGCAATAAAAATAAATGTTAGTATGGTTTTATCAAAAAAAATTGCCTCATTTACATGGGCATTTATATGATTTAAAGGAGCTTGTTTATGGAGCAATACGGGACTATTTTACTAGTAGAAGATGATGAGTCACTGGCACAGTGGGTTGCAGATTATTTAAATAATCAAGGCTACGATACAAAGTGCTGTCATCGAGGTGATGAAGTTGTCGCCATGGTAAAGCAACTCAACCCGGACTTAGTGCTACTCGACATCATGCTACCCGGTCAAGATGGAATAAGTGTATGCAGAGAGCTAAGACAATTTTACAACAAGCCTATCATCATGCTGACCGCAAAAGATGAAGAGATGGATGAAGTCATTGGTCTAGAGGTAGGGGCAAGTGACTACGTTATAAAGCCAGTAAGGCCAAGAGCGCTCCTAGCAAGAATAAAAGCCAATGCCCGAGCTGCGCAAGATTCAAGTGATAAAGAACAGAAAAATAGCGCGCTTTTAGCGGTAGGTAATCTCAAAATTGACACCCAGTCGCGAAAGGTAATGGTGTCTGAACAAGAAGTTGTTATTTCTAGTGCAGAATACTTATTGCTTCATTTTTTGGCCACCAATGCCGGGGAAGTCGTCTCAAGAGATGCGGTATTTAAAGCGACCAAAGGTCGTGAGTATGACGGCTTGGATCGCAGCGTAGATGTCCTAATTTCCGCGTTGCGTAAAAAGTTTGATGATGACCCACAAAACCCTGAAAAAATTAAAACCATCTGGGGTAAAGGGTATCTATTGGTACCGTCGGCTTGGTAAGTAATATTATGTAGCTTAGTGTCATAACTAGGCTACTACAACACTTGATTACTTTATATCTCTGTCTTAGGCAGCTCTACGTTACTCTCATTGAGGTTTAATAATGAGAAAGCTATACCTTTCTTTACTCACTGGTGTGATCATCTCTATTATTCTTTTGGGATGGCTAATTGATACGTTTAGTGAGCAAGCTACACCAAACGAAGACAACTTTTTTTGGCAAGCTAAACTACTTGTGGGTATCGCAAATCAAGCTGGGAATACCCCCATTTTGGCGCGTACAGACTTTATTAAACAAGCTGGTGAAGACTTTGATCTTAAGATTGAATATCACTCCGGAGCCTCTCTTGCTCTGCCATCTGAGCTTACTGAGCAAATGCATCAACCTCAAGGTCTGCTGATAGATTCTGACGAAGGATACTTTTACTTACTTAAGTCCACACCCGCTATCAAGCCCGATTACATAGAGCTACAATTAGAAAAGCCACCAGAAGGCAACAGCTATGATGTGTTACTTACTTTAGCTTTCTATTCAGGGGTCTGTGCTTTTATGTGGTTTGTTTTGGCACCACTCGCAAAAAGATTATCAGTACTTACTCATGCGGCAAAGCAATTCGCAAGTGGTAATTTAGAGACAAGAATTGAAGTTAACCACTTTACTTATATTAAAGATGTTGAACTCACGTTTAACCGTATGGCGAATCAAATTGAAAAGCTGCTTGCCGAAAACAAACTCATGGCCTCTAGCCTGTCACATGATATAAGAACTCCAGTTGCTTGTTTAAGATTTGGATTTGATGCTGCACTAGAAGAAGATGATATTGATGAGATACATCATTTACTTGAGCGCATGGAAAAAGACTTAGATCAAATGGAAGATATGCTCTCCAGCTACCTTTCGTTTGCTACCTTGGAGCAAAAGTCGCACCTGTTAAAGTTTGAGCCCATTACGCTAAAGGGCTACATTTCTGATATTGTCGCCCAAATGCACCCTAAAATGTCGAAAAATGGACTCACCGCGAATATCTCAGTTCAACCAGACCTTATCATGGAAGCCGATCTCCACTGGCTCGCTCGTGCTATTTCAAACCTGCTAAGCAATGCCTGTGATTTTGCTCAAATGCAGCTATTTATCAGCGCAAAGTTACATGATCACGAAATCGAAGTTACCGTAGAAGACGATGGACCGGGTATTGAACCGGAGAACTGGAGTAAAGTTTTTAACCCGTTTTTTCAGGAGCAAGGGCACAGAAACAGAGCTGGTAAAAGCTATGGGTTAGGCCTTGCTATAGTTTCTAAAGTTGTCGACTGGCATCACGGTCAAGCCTCTGTAAGCCGCTCTGAACTGCTAGGGGGCGCTAAATTTACATTAACTTTGCCTTGTAAAGCTGTTTCTCAAACTGTACAGAGTGACTGACATCCAATACCAAGCAAGCTAAAATAACTAATAAAAAACAGTCGGTTGAGTGATTACTTAATGAAAAATTATGGATACTGATCTCCACGCTGTTTTTTCCACCAAAAACTTGTGCTAGATCAGTGCAGATAAACCTTTTTATTTCGCCTCAATTACAGTAGATTGTTGCGGCCGTCTTCAAAAAAAGAGAAATATAAAAACATGAGCAGTATTCGAGGAGAGTTTAGTTCTCGGTTTGGATTTATAATGGCTGCGGCAGGCTCTGCAGTAGGTCTAGGTAATATCTGGGGGTTTCCCACACAAACAGCAAGTAATGGTGGTGCTGCGTTTGTACTAGCCTATTTAGTGCTGGCTTTTTGTCTTGCTTATCCGGCTTTGATGGCTGAGTTAGTGATTGGACGCCATGGTCAAGCAAATGCAGTGACCTCCTTGCAAAAACTAGCAAACAACTCGGCACAAAAACGTTTTGCATTTATCGTTGGTTTCGGCGGTATTATTTGTTCTGGCTTAATTTTGAGCTTTTATGCGATTGTCGCAGGTTGGATGTTCAGTGCCACTTTGGAACCTATCGCCGTGATCAGTGGCAGCCAGTCGGCCACAACTTGGCTCGGTGAGCAGTCTCTGTCAAGAAACCTGATTTTTACAGCTGCATTTATTCTTCTTACTGTCGCCATCATTAGTAAAGGCGTTGAAAACGGCATCGAGAAGTGGTCAAAACGCCTTATGCCAGCGCTGCTGTTCATACTCTTTGCTCTGATTGCCTATGTCTTAACGCAAGACGGTGCAATGGAGGGCGTTAAGGCCTATTTGGTCCCGGATTTTGGCTCAATTTTAGACCCTAATTTATTGGTCAGTGCGCTTGGACAAGCATTTTTCTCATTGTCACTTGGTACCAGTGTGATGATCATTTATGGCTCTTACATCAGTAAACAAGAAAACTTAGTGTCTCTTGGCGCTTACGTTACGCTTATTGATGTATTTATTGCATTTGTTGCAGGTATGCTGATCATACCAGCCATGTACGTTGCACAGGCACAAGGTGTCGAAATATTCTCGCAAACAGGCGAGTTGCTTTCTGAAGATACTCTTGTTTTTCAAGTGCTTCCTGCTTTGTTTGACAGTATGGGCGGCATCGGTATTTTTATTGGCTTTGCTTTCTTCGCACTGATGAGTATTGCTGCACTCACCAGCTCTATTTCAATGTTAGAAGCACCAGTTTCCTACGCTGTTGAAAAGTTTGCTTTAGCGCGAGTACATGCGACAAGATTAATTGGTGTGATTGTCAGTGTGGTAAGCGTCACGATTATACTTAACTTCAATAGCTTATTTGGCTTTGTAGTGCAGCTAACCACACAATTTGCCCAACCATTAATTGGCATGTTGTGCTGTGTCTTTGCAGGTTGGATTTGGCACAGAGGCAAACTGCTTAATGCCATCAAAGAAGGCAATGAGTCTGTGGAAAATAGCTTCTTTTGGAAGATTTGGCCTTGGTATATTAAATTTGTCTGTCCGCTGGCCATCGCCTTAGTTTTCATTAATTCACTATAAAAAAAGGCGCATATGCGCCTTTTTTATTCATCATTACTGCAGTGAATTACTGAGCGTATTGCATATCAATGTGCTCAATCCCATCCTCTAAATAAGGTTCACCAATACTTCTAAACCCAAGTTTTTGATAAAACGCTTTTAAATAGGTCTGAGCAGAAATCTCAATCTGTTTACCTGGATGACGAGATTGACAAGACTCAATCGCCTTCTCCATCAATGTATATGCAATACCACCGCCTCTTGCTGTTGGTGAAATCAGTACGCGCCCAATTGCAGCTGTATCATTGCTTTTCACATAACAGCGAGCATAAGCTTTTACTTGTTCATCGTCAGACAACAAAATGTGCAGCGTTGAGGTAGCGCGATCTACTTCATCAATTTCAGGATAAGGACATTGTTGCTCAACTACAAAAATATCAACGCGTAATTTAAAGACTAGAAAGAGCTCATCATGGCTGAGCTCATAAAATGATTTGGTTTTAAACTCTGTCATTGGCGACATAGTGATCTACATTAAGCAAACAGTCGTTCCAACTGATCACAAATGCGCGACAAGTTGACTTGATCATGTTCAATCGTTAAATCTACATAACCATCACTTCGAAAAGCACGGTCCAGTTCAATTAATACATGCGTTTTGTGCGCTTCAGGTACAAATGACAATTCAACTTCTTGCAAGCCAAACACAGAGCGACTATTTGGACGGTATTCAATCTCTTGGTAACAGCCAGAAATGGATTGGAAGCTCGATGCACGTAAATAGCCTTTTTCAACATCAGCTTTGACTAATTGAAAACCCAGCTTATCCATGGCACTCAATACCGCTTTAACAGCTTCATTGGGGTAAACATGCAAAGCATCTTTATCAGATGGATCAAGTGCAAGGTCTATGTCTAAACCCGTTTCGAGCCATACATGGCAATGGTTATAAGGGGCATTAATTTGCGTAATTGGTGTTTCTGAGTGTAAACGTGCTTCAAAAGGGATCACCTTTTGTTCACCTGGAGAAATCGTGAACTCTTCAGGAATACGCCATTTTTCAATGACATGGTTTGTAAAGTACTCGCCATCATCATTCTCAACTTTTACTTTGGTCATTAAAGCGAGCTCTAAACCTGAAATTTCTTGCTCTACATCACCGCCCATCACGATAATTTGAGCTTGAAACTTCTGGCCTGGGTGTAAATGTTCCGTTTCTAATACAGTATCTACTTTTGCTGCACCTACTCCGACAGATGCTAAGAGTTTTTTAAACATCATTACTCCTCTCGAGGATGTTCCGTTAAAGCATCTTAAACACATTTATTACAGCTTGTCAGTGAAAATCTGCCTATTTTTGATAAATATAGCTTTGTTTGAACACAACATGCACCATACTTTCGTCCAGAATAGATTTATAAACTAGCTCGATTTGATAGAATCGATGCACCAAACACTACCAGCGTAACTTATGGAACTACTTTATTTTGCAATTGCTTTCGCGTGTGGTTTTTCAATTTATCAATTAAAGCTACCACCTTTGATAGGATTCTTAATGGCTGGGTTTATTCTCAACCTGATGGGACAACAAACAACACCTCTGCTCTCTCAATTGGCTGACCTAGGTGTCACAATACTGTTATTCAGTATCGGATTAAAATTGCGAGTGAAAAACTTGGTAAAGCCGCAAGTTTGGGCCCCCGCAACGTTGCATATTGTTTTAAGTAGTGCTTTTTTTGCCTCTCTGTTACTGCTTTTATGTGTCTTCAATTTACCCCTATTCAACGAACTCGACTGGCAAAGTGCTTTATTGGTCGGCTTTGCATTTAGTTTCTCCAGTACTGTTTTTGCTGTAAAGGTGCTGGAAGAACGTGGTGAAATGGCCAGTTTGCACGGAAAAATTGCCATTGGAATCCTCGTTATGCAGGACATTTTTGCCGTGGTTTTTTTAGCGATCAGTACCGGGAAAATGCCAAACATTTGGGCACTAGGTTTAATCGCTGGTTTATTTGTATTTAGAAAAGTAATGTTCTGGGTACTTAGTCGCTCAAAACATGGCGAACTACTTCCTCTATTTGGCTTTTTCTTCGCGCTGGTCGTTGGCTACCATGCCTTTGAGTTTGCAGGCTTAAAAGGCGATCTAGGCGCATTGATCATCGGCATGATATTCGCGCCTCATAAAAAAGCCAGTGAGCTTGCTAAATCTTTACTGAACCTTAAAAACGTGTTGCTTGTCGGATTTTTCTTAAATATCGGTTTAAACGCCAGTATTTCTTTAAACGCGTTCCTCATTGGCTTGCTGCTCGTATTGGTATTGCCTATAAAAGTCATGCTCTACTACGTATTGACAAATATGTTCAGACTGCGCGCTCGTACTTCACTGCTCAGCGCCTTTACACTCTCAAATTACAGTGAATTTGGCCTTATCGTCTGCGCAGTAGCTGCAAGCTCTGGGTTGATTGCACCTGATTGGCTTGCTGTTGTCGCCATCGCAGTGTCAATCACGTTTATTCTGGCCTCACCATTGAATAAACGTGCTAACGAAATATACGTTAAGTTTGAACATATACTACAAAAATTTGAAAGCCCGAAGCGCCTAGAAGAAGAGCTCCCCGTTAATCTGACCGACACACGGATCGTCATCTTTGGTATGGGCAGAATTGGTACTGGTGCGTATGAAACGATCCACTGCTCCCACCCAAACTCGGTTGCAGGGATAGACATCAAACCGGAAGTCGTCGACAAACATATTAAGCGAGGACGTAGAGTGTTGCTTGCTGACGCAACCGATCCAGACTTTTGGCAACGTGTAAATCATTCTAGTGTCGAAATGGTTATGCTGGCCATGCCAAAGCACATGCAAAATATTTACGCATTAGAGCAGCTTCAAGCGTCAGGATATACGGGACAAGTAACAGCTATTGCCAACTATCCGGACCAACAAAAGGAACTGGAAGACATGGGCGTACATTCAACTTATAACTTCTATCTTGAAGCTGGTAGTGGTTTCGCAGAGCACGTAAAAGAAAAATTATTCTAAATCCACTAAATAGTTCTTAGAACCTTTAAAAGGTACTAAGAACTATTTTTATTTCCCTGTCATATAGTTACATCTAGACGTCCAAAATCTTCCTCGTTTTTTAACGCTTTTTGTAATAGTGCGATTTACAAAACTTTACATCGAAGTTAGTAATTAGACATCGAAACAGAGTACACTGGCTGTGTCAGTTAGAGAGCGCATCTCTAATTTTTTGTACTTAAATCTGATACTTAGTATCCTCTTTTGGGAACACTCGAGGGTCCTAGCAAAAATATTTATGAGGGTTTGCATGAGCAAGAATAAGTTAAATTCGCACTATCCAGCAGCAGTTGACGACGTCAATGCAGGCCCGTTTGCCGATATACAAAAACGCTTAGATGATATCCAAGATTCGGGTATGACAGCGCTGGCAATTCGTAATATTTTATTTCAGAAAATGTTGGATTTACATGCTGTACCTGACGACCATTTTTTACGTAGTGAGTCGACGCCAGAACGTTTAGATGACCCAAGCTTGATTGCTAAGCTCAATGACCTTGGGTTTTATCGCGCTTCTTCACGTGTGATGCACTAAAAACCGATTTTTGGAGAGCCTACTCTCTCCTCAAATAGGCTGGCCATGCCCGTCGCCAGCCTACCTTCTTTCCTACTAATTATCTTGTTTTTTCCTAATAAGTACATTTGGTATCAGCGCTTTAGCTGCACCAATCACAGGTTTATAGTAAATTGCCCACAAAGAATCATGACCTGCGTCATATTTACCAACACCAATAGAGATACCTTTCGCCTCTGAAGCGCGTATCAAGCTGCCCGCCATCCGGTCCCATATAGCCAATGCAGAGCCGATATTGGTATCAAAATGCTTAGGGTTATCACTGTGATGAATTTGATGCTGTGCAGGACTTATCACCCAACCTTCCAGTTTATCACCCCAACTAAACCAAATATGAGAGTGACGCAGATTCGAGCCACAAATGTTAAACACAAAAACAAACACATTTGCACCTAGAATATCAAACATGCTCAGCGCTGAGCCAAAAAAGAAATAGCCAAGCCCCACCACAATCCCCTGCGTAAGTGCCATGCGACAGGCATAAAAGTAACTCTCTATCGGATGAGAACGATAAATAGTAAATGGGGTAAGCACCTTAGCCGAATGGTGCACTTTGTGAATTTCCCACAAGCAAGGGATTTTATGTAATGCCAAATGAAGTAAATAGCGCGTCAAATCATCAATAAGAAATAGCATCAATGTAAACACACCAACCACAATAAACGGAGGCCACTGCAAATGGAGGGACGGGCCAAATAATGCCTCAAGCGCATCTGAAATACCAATGGCTACTGGCACCATAGTTAATACGATAGGCGTGAAGGTCAGCGCCTTAATGATGCGATTAATAACAAACAGTCCATAATCTTGCTTAGCACTATCGTGCAGCCACACAGACCGAGGGAACAAAAAGTGCCAAAACCCTTTAACAGAGCGTGACTGGTTAGTTGCATAGTAAACGAAAGACGCCATCACTACAGCCGATGCTAAGTACAACCAAAAAATACGCTTATTAGCATCAACTAAATATTCTGGCAAGGTAGATATACTTTGCCAAATCGTCTCTATCATTAAATTTACTCACTCCAATTTTATTCAAAAAAGGCCACATAATGCGGCCTTAATAGTATGAAAACTGTTTACAGCAATATCAATTAAAACTGATATTTGTACCCTACTGTAAGCTGTCTAGGCTTACCTGGGCGCGCACCATATGGTCTGCGGCTCACAATTTTATCTTCATCAAGTAGGTTGTCTACTTTCAAGTATACTTGACCATAGCTATCAAAGTCGTAGCTTGCTGATAAGTCAACGGTTGTCGAAGACGGTACTTCTTGACCTTCTAGATAAAGCGTAAACTCTTGTGTCCCCTCAGTCCAACTTCGACCCGCAGCTTCTGGCATAGAGCCTATGTACTTAACCGCCAAAGAGGTACGCCATTTCTCTGCGCTCAAGCCAATATTAAAGCTCACCTGATGCTCAGGTAAATATGGCAATGGATCACCATTTCTTACTTCACCCCATTGGGCAAAGGATGTTCGGCGATCATTTTTAAATTCACCTTTGGTATAGGTGTACACCAAGCTGTAAGGTATATCCAATTGTAAGTTTAGAGGGTAGCGCTGAGAAAACTGTGCTTCGAGACCGTACACGTGAGCAGCGCCACCATTAAACTCAGCATCTTGTTGCGTGCTATCACCACAGTTAGACTGACCACAGCTTTCTTTCAAATTGCTATAGTCATTGAAAAAGCTCACCACTTCAAACTCAGTTACGCCATCATTAAAACGGCCACCAAATTCATAGTTTGTGCTTTTTTCAATTTCAATTTCTGACGATTGCGCTGGCGATGCAGGTGAAAAACCACGGTGAATACCAAACAATAAACCAGCATCTTCACTCAGTTGATAGAAACCACTCAAACCTGGCAGCCAGATCCGAGTTGTTTTATCAAGCCAGTCATTTGCATTGTTATTATTTTGGTAGTGCATATCCATAAGTTCACCACGCACACCCACACCTAAAGTTAAAGCATCAAACTTCACTTTGTCTTCAACATACACAGACAAGGCTTCTGTATGTTCAGTGTTAAGTGTTGTAAAGCGCTTACTGTTTTCAACTAAGGTTGAAACGCCAGATTTCATCTCATAGCTTTCTTCAAAGTGCTTACGCTCAATTTCATCTTCGTGGAGTCTCACACCGAACGATAGCTCATGATCAAAGTCAAGCAGTCTGAATGTAAAGTCACCATCAATTTGCAGGCCTTGAGAGTAGTATTCTCTATCGTTTGTGCCCATGGTTAAAAAGTTTGCTGCACCAGGTACAACTGAATCTTGTTCACCCTTTAGGATCTCAAACAAACGGAGGTTGTCTTCTGCTTCTGGGTTTAACAAAATTTCCTGAGGTGATTTACCTTCAATGCTATTCAACTTCAGCCATGCGCGTTCGTAATCATTACGATATAAGCGTGTTGTTAAGCTGAGGTTATCACTGCTCATGCTATGCGTAAACATCACTTGTTGATGCTCAGTATCCATTTTAGCAGGCGCTGTTGCAGCGTAACGGCGGTAAGGGTTTTCTGCAAAATCAGCTTCTGTTAACCCCAGATAGGTCTCATCAGAGATTTCGTCTGCATAACTTAATTTCAGACCGAAATTATGTTCAAAATCGCCTTGCTGTAATCTGTAGTTAAACTTAGCTAAGAAATCGTTTTTATCAAAGCCTGTATCACCGCCACCGTCAAGCTCTTTAAAGCCATCAGCCTGCACGTTTACAGCTTCAAATAAAAAGCCAACATTGTTTACTACTGAGCCAAAATAACCGTGTGCTTTAGTATAGCCATCACCGCCTGCTGCAATATCAATTGCACCTTCAGTAAATTCAGGCACTGAGCGCGTCACGAGATTAAGTGCACCTGCAATGGTTTGCGGACCATGCTTGATTGCAGCCGGGCCTTTGAAGACCTCAACCGCTGTCATGCGCGTTGTTTGTGGGAAATAATAAGCAGCTGGCGCAGAGTAAGGTGCAGGGCCAATTAAAACGCCATCTTCCATAATCGTAATTTTTTTACTACGCTCTGGCGTCACACCACGAAAACCAATATTGGGACGAAGGCCATACCCATCTTCTTCACGAATATTCACACCAGGTACAGACGAAAGTACACGATGTATATCATCGTACTCGTACTCACCTAATTGCTCTTCTGTAAGTAATGTCGCAGAGCCAGCCTCTGTTCTTAGCTTGTCATAATGGCTAATAATTTGGATATGTTCGATATCGTCTTTCGCGGCTTCATCAGCGAAAGCACTGGGTAATGCAACAGCAACCGCCACTGCAAGCAATGATTTATTCATACGCGTGTACTTAGTCATTATCACCTGCCGATGTTTGAGGAAGTTCTAAAGCTAACTTGTTGATGAAGTCATTTTTGAGTTCATCAGTCACATCTTTGACCTTATCATGTACGTTTGTTACAGAGGCCGTATTGTTTTCAACAGCATCTTGCAAAGACCCATCAATAGCCAATAAAGCCGCTTCTGCTTCATCTAACCCTGTCAACATACGCTGTTTGACATCAGAGCCTTGCTCAGCATCTAGGAAATCATCGAAGCCCAAAGTGTTATCAGCGTTACTGCCATCACCGGTAAAAATCTGTCTAAATGCGCGGATATTAGCAAGTAAGTTTTCTTTTGAATGCTCAGAGATGTCAGACTCAACATCTTGTGGACAAATATTAGAACCACAACTATTCGTAAACAAACCTAAAGGTTCACCCAGTTTTTGATCTTTCAGCTCTTTAGTCATGTAAAACAAGGCTTTTGAAATTTCATTCAATGCGGTATGAGCGGAATCAAATTGCGAACCCGAGCTACCAGCATTAATCAACTGACTTGCAAAGCCATTATCGCCTTGCCAACGAGATAAGATTTCGGCACTGTTATCAACAATGTCGCCCGCAACCGTGTTTGCAAACTCACAACGCGCAACTTTTCTCTCATTGATGGTTTTTCCATTCCACGGCGCAAGTGCTGCGTTGACAGTCGTACAATTGTGATCGTAATTGGTATTAAAGAGCGCATGCTCAATAGCAATGAGCCCCTTGCGATCAGTTGTACGGTTCTTAATGTTGTAAGGGTTATTAGCGTTACCATTAATAACACCATCATCATGGTAAACGATGTCCAAATCGATGCTACACAGTGCACCGCCAGCTGGCCATGAATAGATATTGCCTTTCAACTCTTTGCTATTGGTTATAATAGGACCAACTTGCATCATCTCAACATATTGCCAACTTGCCATCGTTGCACGCCAGCTATCCTTCGCTTTTTCATGTAAATCAGCCGATTCTGCAGTTTGCGCTTTTTCTGCCACACAGTATTCACCTATTTGCGTTTTCTGTGCTTTTGCAAATTCATCAAATTGAATCAGAGCAGGTGTGAGGACATTATTAACCAAATTAGACACTAACGCAGCTTCATCGAAAGTGGTTGGTTGTGTAGGTGTTGTTGGTGACGTCGGCGTCGTTGGTGTCGTTGGTGTCGTTGGCGTCGTAGGCCCATTTGAGCCATTAGCGCCAGCAAATTCCGAACCAGCAGTGCTCGAACTACTCTCACCACAGCCACTTAAAAGCAATGTAACAGCAATAGCCACCGCACTTAAAGGGGATAAGACTCTCATTATGTCTCTCTTAATTGATACCTATAAATACAACAAAAGGTTAGCTACGTACGCAACTAACCTTTCTATTATTATTGAACTAAATGATTACCACTCAGCAACATTTTGTGCATCAAAACCATAAGCTTCAGCGATAATAGCACGTGCTTTTTCTAGGTCTTCGATGTAACCAGGTACGTCAGCTTCTGCAAGCTTAGGCGCATCACCCATTAACGTATGAATTTCAGCAAATTGTGTTGCCGTTACTGGTGAATGTGGATTGAATTGGAAGTTCAATGCGAAACCTTTCATCTCACCCCAATATTTTGCAAGCTTTTCGAAATTACCGGCATCAAAATCACCAGATGCAATCAGTGTCAGGTTGCCACCTTCTTTTGCAATCGTGTAGTTGATGTAATGAATTACAGTTGCAGCAATTGATTTTTCCCAGTTAAGAAGCGCTAGGTCACGATACATTTCAATCTTCTCTTGGTCTTCAGGAGACCAATCTGCAACATTCTTTTCAAAGTTGTCGGTAATTAACTTACGACCTTGGATAAATGCAAGCTGTGCAGCACCAGAGAAATCAGTTGGGTTAGCGTTGCCCGCAGAGCCTTTATCACGCTTAGATGCATTTGTAGAGTTACCGAAGTTGTACTCAGTCAGAAGATCAATAGTACCATTCTCATTTGTGTCGTGAGAAGCAGAATCTGAAATCTGCACATCACTGTACTCTAAATAGTGAGTTGCAGCACCGAAATAACCATAACCTTCATCAAACTTGTGCTCAAGCTCAGTGTAAGTCTTACCCTCAGCAAGTTTTGTATTGTCTGCAGACTTTTCACCAATTAATAGCTCATCAAGATAGTCATCTGCACCTTGAGAAAGCGCAACAGCACCATTTAAGTGCTTTTGAATTAGTTGCACAAGGTCTAAACCTTCTGGCGTGATATACAATGAGCTTAAATTGATTGTTTTGCCATTGTGTGTTGCTGATAGTTGCTCACCATTTGCAAAGCTTTCAATTTGTGCATCGATTAAATCTAAATAATGAAGCACTAGGCCTTCAGGTGTTGACACTTGTTTCCCAAAATCAGTCCAGCCTACTAGTGAGCCAGATTCTTCCCACTTTTTATTCATGTAAGTTGTGTCACGTCCAGCGATCTTGCCTTTTTCGCCTAACACTTTCTTCACAGATGAAATTTTACCTAGGTTCGTTTGCTCAGCCGTATCAGGTAGGAAAGTTAATTCATCGTCTAAAAATGCAACGTCAGTTTCTTGAGGGTTAAGTAGAACGCGAACTTTCGTTACAATATCTCTTAATTCTTGTGCATCACTGATCCCGTCAGTACCCGTTTTAAGCGTACCTAGTAGCTTTTTAACTTCTAAAATGGTTGCTTGACGAGAAACCTGACCTGAGTACGCAACAGAAGAGTCACCCGCAGTATTTTTAAACTCATATACGTTCACACCTGCAACAGCTTCGATATCTGAGATAGATACTGTGATTTCTTGCTCAACTTTCTCATCAGCAGAATCTGTTGCTGACACAGTTAGCGTCACTTTTTGTTCAGCTTCTTGTTCAAAGTTTAGTGTATTAGCCGCTTTTAATTTCAGCTTACCTTCAACAATTTCAAAACGACCATCGCTAACAGTATAAGTTAAAGCACTCGCTTCATCGCTATCATCTTCAAATACAACGCCCGTAACTTCAGCACCTAATGTATCTTCAACAATTGATGCGTTTTCAGCAGTAATCGTTGGTGCTTTATTTGAAGGAGTAGTTGGGGTAGTTGGAGTTGTAGGTGTATCTGGAGTAGTTACTGTGTTGTTATCGCTACTAGAGCCACCACAACCTGTTAAACCAACTGTTGCTGCTAAAATTGCAGTTGCAAGCAGAGACTTTCTTAATGCCATTAGACGTCTTCCTATGAAAATTATTTGTATTTGCATTTTCTTAACGGGCAAAAGTATACACCCACCTAAATAGGAATCAATATTGTTTGCGTTGTTAAGAACATATTGATTAGTAGGCAGTGTCAAGACTAACTATAGAAGAGATAATGAGAGTCACTAGCATTAAAACTGAAATATTTTGTAACAACCTGTTTTGGAAGAACTTTAATATTTTAAATACAAATTATAGAATATTTTGTTATATAATTTTCACAGGGTTTGGTTGATTTATAGTTCGAAAAATTCGAACTATAAATTTTTTACCATGCTTCTTTGACAAACAGATATCCTTGACGCCACACAGTTTTTATCTTTTGTGGGCTAGTGGCGTTGTCCCCTAGCTTTTTACGCAAACAAGATACGCGCACATCTATGGTGCGACTGTTAGCCTGATAATCTTGCCCGATGATCTTTTCATAAATTTCTTCGCGGCTAACCACCTTGGGGGCTTTAGACGCCAATAACCAAATTAGATCAAATTCGTGCGTTGTCAAACTCACACGTTGATTTTCAAACATAACCGTTCTTTCCTCCCCTTTTATGGTCAATGCACCAAACGACAGTTCTTTGCCATTACTGCAATTATATTGGGGTTTAACAGACTGGTATTTACGTAACATGGCGTCAAGACGTGCTCGCCACAACCGAGGTTTAGCATGAGTTGCGATAACATCATCAGCGCCCAGTTCAAGTAACAGGCTTTGAATGTCATCATTGTTATCTTCAACAGACACCAGAACAGGTACTTGATAATAACTTTTTAAAGTATTTATGGTGTCGAATTTTGCACTGGTAGCGATACTCTGATCAATCACAATACTACTTACCATTCCTTTTCGACTTTTTTGATTTACATGGTCTAAATTTTCTAGAACCATCGTTTGCACATCAAATCCTTGATCTTGAAGTGCAGCTTGTGGCACAGCCAAACTGTTACTTTTACTCTCTGCGATCAGTATGGTACGCACTACCTACCCCTGTTCAATACACCTAATTTTTTGCGAGTCTACTCCTCTTACCTGAACATCAGCTTTACGAATTAAATATTCCACACGATACCGAAAACAATTTATTTATTACCGGATCTTGGAGCCGTTTTTTCTTTGTTACCAAGCCAATATCTATTTCTTCAGATTGCAAATTCAATTGCTGAACTTGATTTTTAAACGGGCTTTGTGACAACACAATCTCTGGAATATAGGCTACACCAAAACCTAAGCTTGCCATGGCGACCATGGCTTCATGACCGGAGATATGTGCATAGACTTGAGGCTGGATCGACATACGTTTAAAAAAATTATCGATTCTCTCCTTAAGTACTCCCTGCTCAGGGACAATGAAAGGCAACTCTCCCCACGGCAAGTCACTTTTATTATGCTTATCCAATAACTCCGTTAATGGGCAAGCCATTGTTGGCGCGATAAATACCAGTCGAGAACGGCCAATTGACTGATACTCAATACCTTGAGGTAGGGAAGCTGGTTTGACAGCCACAGCCACATCCGCCAAATCACCTTGTATCTGGGAAAGAGAAAAAGCGGGATCGCCCGTCATCAAATTTAGTTCCACCTGAGGAAACTCTTTACGATAGCGTGCAAATAGATCGTAGATGAAGCTATATGATGCTGTTACAGAGCAGTATAAACTCAGCTCGCCTGTTAATGGCTGGGACTCATCTTGGCATTCACTTTTAAATTGACGCCAACTTGCCAAAGTCGCTTGCGCATATTGAACAAATGCCTTGCCTTGTGGTGTCAAAGATACACTTCGGTTATCTCTGATAAAAAGCGGTGCACCTACCTCATTTTCTAATTGTTTAATTTGACGACTCAATGTCGGCGGGCTGATATAACAGCGTTCACTTGCTCGAGTGAAGTGCAAAGTATCTGCCAAAGCTAAAAAGTAGTTCAGTTGCTTATGATCCATCTAGGCACCTTATCTTTCAAAATATGAAATACAATAGTTTAAATATATCATTTTACGCAAGTACAAGATCTCACTATCTTAGCTCTAACACAAACAAATCACATTAAGACGACAAAGCAGGATCTGACATGGCGAATTATTTCAACTCTTTACCATTACGTGAGCAATTGGCTCAATTGGCACAATGTAAGTTTATGGACCCCTCAGAGTTCAATGACGGTGTAGAAGCATTAAAAGGCAAAAAGTTGGTGATTGTTGGTTGTGGTGCACAAGGGCTAAACCAAGGTCTTAACCTCAGAGATTCTGGGTTGGATGTATCGTATGCACTTAGGCAATCTGCAATCGATGAAAAAAGACAATCATTCCTCAACGCCAGTGATAATGGCTTTGTTGTCGGTAATTATGAAGAGCTCATTCCAACAGCAGATTTAGTACTCAACTTAACCCCAGACAAACAACACTCAGCTGTTGTCACTGCTGTAATGCCAATGATGAAGCAAGGCGCTACACTGGCCTATTCACACGGTTTCAATATCGTTGAAGAAGGCATGCAAGTGCGTGAAGACATTACGGTCATCATGGTTGCACCAAAATGCCCTGGTACTGAAGTAAGAGAAGAGTATAAACGTGGCTTTGGTGTACCAACGCTTATTGCTATTCACCCAGAAAATGACCCTGAAGGTAAAGGTTTAGCACAAGCAAAAGCATATGCAGCAGGCACAGGTGGACACAGAGCTGGCGTCCTTCACTCATCGTTTATAGCCGAAGTGAAGTCCGATTTAATGGGCGAGCAAACTATTTTGTGCGGCATGCTACAAACGGGTTCAATACTTTGCTTTGACAAGATGGTAGAGCAAGGTATTGCTCCAGACTATGCGTCCAAATTAATTCAATATGGCTGGGAAGTCATCACTGAAGCGCTCAAGCATGGCGGTATTACCAACATGATGGATAGGCTCTCTAACCCTGCAAAAGTCAAAGCATTTGAACTCAGTGAAGAGCTTAAAACGATTATGGCGCCGCTCTATAACAAGCATATGGATGACATCATAAGTGGTGAATTTTCTAGTGGTATGATGGCTGACTGGGCAGAGGATGATGCAAAGTTACTAACATGGCGTGCTGAAACCGCTGAAACTGCTTTTGAAAAACAAGCTAATACTGAACAGCATATATCAGAGCAAACGTTTTTTGATAAAGGCATCTTAATGGTTGCTATGGTCAAAGCGGGTGTTGAGCTGGCTTTTGAAACTATGACCGCAGCGGGGATAATCGAAGAGTCAGCTTATTATGAGTCTTTGCACGAAACGCCACTTATTGCTAACACAATTGCACGTAAAAAGCTTTTCGAGATGAATAGAACCATCTCAGATACTGCTGAATACGGGTGCTACTTGTACAATCATGCCTGCCTACCACTGCTGAAGCCATTTATGGAGAATATTAGCAGTGACGTAATAGGTGCAGGGTTAAGCAATACAGACAGCTATGTTGATAATCAGAAGCTTATAGCTGTAAACAGCGCAGTTAGAAATCACCCTGTTGAGGTTATTGGAACAGAATTGCGAGGCTACATGTCTGCCATGAAACGAATTGTATAAACCAGTTCGCTTGTTAGAACCAAGGCCCAACAGTGAAAACTTTGGGCTTTTTTTCATACATTTAAATGAGAGATATAATAAACTACTCATAAATTTATACGACATAACGAATAAATCTATATGTGTTAATTATTGACCATGTTAGAATTATCGCCACGCGGTAATCAGTTTCTGTAGGTTAAATGAGTAACACAAGCTTTACAATCACTCAAAAAATCACCATCCTAGGTAGTGCAACAGCAATATTAGTTGCAAGTTTAATTGGCTTTATTTCGATTTATCAATCCAAATCCATGGTTGAGTCCAGGATGCTCGGCTCTGAGCTACCAAGCAAAGTCGAAAGTATCACTAAGTCTCTTGAGCAAGAAATTGTCGTATTAAAAAATGCGGCAGAGCAACTCTCTAGTAACCGATTTATACTTGAATCAGCTCAAAATGGTCAGTTAAATGAAGACTTATTACTTAACGAACTGAAGAGACTACAGCAACAATATGGCTTGGCTACAGCGTCTTGGGCAAATAGACAAAACAACAAATATTGGAACCAAGACGGCTTCTTACGTGTATTGAATATGCAACAAGATAGTTGGTTTTTTGCTTTTACCCAAAGCAGAAATGCCTATTCAATAAGTATTTTCCAAGAGTCGCCTGGCGACGTGAAAATGTTTGTTAATCACCAGCAAACCAATGGTATTGGCCTTGCAGGTCTTGCTAAAAGTATTGACGACATGCAGCAAAAGCTTGCCAACATGCGTATTGAGCAAACTGGATTTGTCTTTGTGGTTAACCAAGAAGGTCAAGTGCAGCTCCACCCTGATGCCAATTTGGTCGCAAAGTCGACACTTGCAGACTTCTATGGTGCGCGCTCGGCAAGCGAACTTCTAAATAACTCACGATTAAATATTTTAGAGTTAACAGCAAATGAGCAAGCAGTACTCGTTGCTGCACACCGTATTCCGGATACAGACTTGTATGTCATTGCTCAAGTGCCGCAGCAAGAAGTATTTGCTCAAGTCACAGAGCTGCAGTGGCAAATAGTGACTTTTGCTCTCATTATTGCTTTCGTTGCGAGTATTTTTAGCGTATTGCTAGCACGTACTTTGAGCGCGCCTCTATTAAAAATGGCTGATGTATTCAAGCAATTGGGTAGTGGTGATGCAAATTTAAATTATCGCGTACCACGCTCTGAGCAACCTGAACTGGCTGCACTTGGCGACGGTTTTAATCAATTTATTGGCAAAATAGATACGGCTATAAGTAAGGTCGCAACAGAAAGCCGAGATATTCGCGCAGCCAGTGAATTAGTATTTGAACAAACGCAACGTAACTCTCAATCTCTTGATGAGCAAAAGAATCAAACCATTTCAGTGGCAGCCGCTATCAATGAAATGGCAGCGACAGTACAAGAAATTGCAGGCAGTGCGAATAATACTGCAAAGCTAACGCTGGCCAGTAAAGAAAGTTCGCTTGAAAGCCACAGCTGCGTGCAAACCAGCCAAGAAACCTTGATGGAACTTGCCACGGATATTCAAAACATGGCCACTCAAGTTGAGACTCTTGCAAGTAAAACGCAATCCATTGCTAATATTTTAGATGTGATCAGAGGTATATCTGAACAAACTAACCTATTAGCGTTAAATGCCGCCATCGAGTCTGCAAGAGCGGGTGAACATGGTCGAGGATTTGCCGTGGTTGCGGATGAAGTACGTGCACTGGCCAGTCGTACGTCTCAATCAACAGACGAAATCCAAGCAACAATCACCGAGCTAACCGCTGCATCTGATTCAATCGTTGAGCAAATTGCGCTGTCATCACAACAAGCTGAACAAAGTGTCACTCAGATGCAAACATCTGTTGAACTCATGGATAGCATCACTGAAACAGCTAATCAAATCAATGATATGACAACACTCATTGCAACTGCGACAGAAGAGCAAAGTAATGTAGTTGTCGATGTTGGAAGAAGCATAGAACAGATCAGCGTGATAAGTGATGAAGTCATGAACGATCAGCTCAGTACGGAGCAAGCCATTCAGCAATTAGCTGACTCAGCTAAGGAGTTAGATAAATTAGCTGCCAGCTTTTAGAGTAGAAGCTCAATAATTAAGCAACGCTTTGTAACAATTTTTTCTTTATTTACTCTCAGGGTTCGCTAGTCTATTAAGAAAGAGCTGTGGGAGTAACTACCATGAAAATTAATTTTCAAAGCGTTGTTTTAACTATGACTTTAGCGATATCTAGTATCACGCTGAGTGGCTGTCAAACAACCGCATCAGTCGATACAAATAATCTCGTATTACTTAAAAAAGCGCCATTCAAAACACTGCCAGTCGAATCACAGCAAGATATTTTTGTGCTAGACGAGCAAATAATAACTTCTCTTGAAAAACACTTTAAGGAAGGCGAGCAACCAGAGCTAAAACACGCACAGCTCTTAATGCAGTTTTTGCTGGAAAATGGTGATGCCTCACTCTCCTACATGAGTGATGCCAACCTCACTGCATCTCAAACGTATCAAAACCTCAATGCCAATTGCTTATCCTTATCAATTTTAGCGTACAGCTTGTCCGAATTTTTAAACCTACAAGCCGAATTTCAAAAAGTACATGTCCCAGAATACTGGGCTACCAGTCGAGGTTATAACTTTCTCAGTGGCCATATCAATTTAAAAATCCACGAAGATAGAATGCGTTATTACACCAAACAGGTACTTCACACAGCCCCCAGAACACTAACCATTGATTTTGACCCAAATAGCCGCCGCCAAGCATTTAAGACAACTCCGATAAGCAAAGATCGTGTCACGGCTATGTTTTATAACAACAAAGGCGCACTCAACATGGTCGAGGGTAACCATGACCTTGCTTTTAGTTATTTTCAAGCGGCAATAGAACTGGACTCAAACTATACAAGTGCTTGGGCTAATTTAGCGATACTTTATCGGATGAAAGAGGAATTCAGAACCGCAGAGGCATTCTACAATCAGGCGATATCATTAGACCCAAACAACAACACCGCAAAAGGTAACTTGGCAGTGCTTTATGATTTGACTAATCGAAACAAACAAGCTGAGGAAATCAGGACTGCTCTACACCAGTACCGAAAAGACAACCCATATTATATCCTAACGCTTGGCCATCAAGCGATGGAAGATGGCAAGATCAATAAAGCTATTCGACATTATAGAAACGCGCTTAAGATTAACAGTCAATTACATGAGGGGCATTTTGCGCTTGCCAAAGCGTACTACGCAAAAGGCGATTTAGTGCAAACAAAACGTCATATGAAACGCGCACTCGATCATGCAGAGTTTGAACATAACCAAAAACAATATAAAGGTAAATTGGAGTGGTTAGATGCAGTGGCTAAAAATTAGCCTTCTTATTATTTTAGTATGTGGCAGCGAAGCATATTCACTTGAACGAGATATGCGGGTATTAACCAGCCCTGAATTTGAAGGAAGGCCATCTGGGGCTGATAAACCACATCAAAGCGCCCACTATATTACCCGACAATTCGAAAAATATGGCCTTGATGTTCACTTTCAGCATTTTGAATTTGAATATGGCTTTTTCGACTCTGCATCAGGCCATAATGTCGTTGCAATCCAAGCATGTCAGCGTGTGCAGTGCCACTCCCCTATCGTAATTACAGCTCACTACGATCACTTGGGAAAACGCGGCAGTAGGCATTACCCCGGTGCAAATGACAATGCCTCTGGGGTTGCCGTCATGATAGATATTGCTAGGCAATTACAAGGAGTAGATATTGCTAGAGACATCATCTATGTGGCAACAGATGCTGAAGAGAAGGGGCTGCATGGCGCAAAAGCATTTGTGAAAGAACTTGGCGAGCGACAAATTTATATGAATATCAATCTTGATATGCTCGACTTACAGAAAAAAAATCGATTATACGCGCTAGCCTCACGCACACTAAAACCTCTTGAAGCGCACATCGAAGAGACATTTAAGGCGACCTCGGTCAAATTTAGGTTGTTTTTCTCAGCTAAAATCATGGCCAGAAGGCTAGCGGCCCCCCAGGTTGACTGGCTTAGAGCCAGTGATCACTACCCTTTTCACAGAGCGGATATTCCATTTATCTACTTCGGTGCGGGCATGGATAAAAACCATCATTCAGTCAAAGATTCATTGGATAAAATCAACTTTGAAAAGCTCACACAAGTCTCAAATGCGATAACTAAGTTTGTACTTACACTCGTATCTGAGTCTGATATCGCCTCCACAACCAATTGACGCTTTTGCGCTTTTGTCAGTTGTTTTATTTGCCACTCAAGTTTGGCAGCTTGCACTTTTGTCAGACCTGATATAGCAATGATCAGTGAAATGGGGCCTTTGCCACGCAGGCTTTTAGCCCCAGTACCATTATTATGCTGCTCTACCCTACGATCTAAATCATTGGTGATCCCGGTATACCAATGACCCAATTTATTTTCGACGATATACAAATACCAAGTTTTAATCGTGTGATTATTTTCGTTCAATTTAAATTTCTCAATTTTAGAAACTTTTTACAAATTGCGCAGTCGAAATGCACAATCTACTTTACCTTCTTAGTGCAATCTGTATCATTCGTAATAACCTAAAATAAGGATACACATACATGCAGTACAATAAACCCCTTTTGACTTGGCTAGTCGCCGCCATAATGACTATATTTTTGTCCGGTTGTTCAAGCTGGGTTTATAGGATTAACGTGCCTCAAGGTAACTTTTTAGAGCAGTCCGATGTAGACAAGCTTCGGATCGATATGACCAAAGAGCAAGTTATGTTCGTTTTAGGCACACCGGTTGCTAAAGATGCATTTGACTCTTCAAAGTGGCACTACAAATATGTGTTTAACATAGATAGAGAGTCTGAAGTTCGTAAAAGCTTAGTGGTGCATTTTGAAAATGATAAACTACTTAAACTGACTGGCGACTTCGAAACTCCCGAGCAATTTAATACCCCATTAGATAACTAGCCACATCAATAGTTAATATGGCAGATTATCTATCTGCCATTCGAATCATCACTTATTTTACTGTCGCTAAATTGTGACGACCGCCAAGCTCATTACCACGGTAAAAATAGCTTGAATAAATATGCTCACCCAACTCAATGCCCCCAAAAAGCGTAAACTTAACGGTAACTTAGTCGTTGGAAACAGCCGACGATTTTTTAATAGACGCGCTAAAGCAAATATAAATAAAGTACAGCTTGAAAGCAGTATCACCATAGACAATTTATTATCTCGTTCTGCGTCTAGAAAAAGTACCAGCTGCAAAGGCAAGAACAATACAGTCAATGCTTTTAGCGTATAAACCCTAAAAATACGCTGATATTTAGCTTGCTCGCTAAGTTCAATAATACCGCGCTTTTCTAAATATTTCTTTGAATTAACCGATTGATTCTCAGTCGCTAATCGATAAGGTGTGCAACCTGATGCATCTGCAAGACGAGGGTCCACGCCCATATCTTCAACCAATTCAAGCATAGGGCGAGAGTTAGACAGTACAGCATAATGCATCAGGTTTCGACCTAAGTCATCCAAGGAGATCCCACAATGAAACTCTTTAAGTGCTTTTGCAGCACTGACAAAGCCCTTTTCAACGATCCACATCATCGCTGACTTTCCTGCGCTATCTGCACCAAGCCCTCTTGCGCCCTTTTCAATCAGCGACAACATATTTGATTGCTTTGCTGCCCCAGACATGACTTGCTCTAACAGCGCATTATCAAGGATCTGTAGTCGCTCTTCTTCATTACACAACAGAGTCAACAAACCTTCGCAATCACGCCCTTCATTAAGGTTTTTAACCGCCTCAGCTTGGGTGAGCGCCATATTCTCTAACACTTCTTTATAGCAAGGCGTTAAACAATCACGGCTATGCTGCCCGCCATTGAGCCATAATTCACATGTCTGTGCAGGAGAAAGTACAAACCCCTGTGGCAGTAGCCAGCATAAGGTTTTAAATTGTTCATACTTCAATAACAAATCAACAAAAGATATTTTGCTCTGAAGTTTAGCCTGTGATGCAATACTAGAATACTGAGATAAGCAACCGAGTAGCTTCACGGTGAGATCATCTCGGCTTATACCTGCCTGTTCAATATGGTTAAGCAATTGCGCCACATAGAGGTGCTGCTCCTCATCATAGTCGTCAATATGTTGGAAAAAGCAAGACTCAAATGGATCTAAAGGCTTTAGCCATGCCACATAAAAAATGGGCGGCAATACTTGAGAAATAACACCTTGCTCATCTTTCACCACTTCACATTCAGGCCAAGCCTCTAACGCATCGAGAATAAACGCGCCATTATCTTCCACAAGACCTTTTAGCAAAAGCGGAAACTGAGAAGGCCAAATTAAAACTTGCTCCATGGGTGCACAAACCATTTAATTAGTAATATCAAAATAACAATTATCGAAGGCAACATATGCCACAACCTCAGACAGCAAGATGATACCAAGTGTAAACATAAAAAGCTGCGAATATCTCACACTATTTACAACTATCCTCGAACCACCAGTGAAGACAGTATAAACTCGTACAATAGCAGTGATTTTAGTAGACTATGAGGTAATCAATAAACTGATATGTGTAAGCCTATGGATATCAGATTTATCTACGCTGAACACCTTGTATGGAGCCATTTTGGAAAAATTAGAAACTTGGAAAGTCATCCTGATCATTGTCGCCGTACTAGGCTATATCATCGGCAATATCATGTTGCTCAAATATGCCAATAAATTTGACGTGAAAGGTAAAGTTGATAAGCAGCTCAAACCAAATGAAAAGGAAGGTAGTGAAAAAAGCCAAGCTGAGGACAGAGATAAACCGGAGTAAGCAGTGAGTACCCAAAAGCACTCACTGCTGAGTGTAAAGTTAGCCTACAAGCCAATGTGCCATCAATGCGATGACTGGTAAAGTCACCAAAGTTCTCAAGATAAATACCGCAAAAAGCTCAAATATATTAACTGGAATTTTGCTGCCCAGCAGCAATGCGCCCACTTCAGACATATATATCAATTGCGTTACGCTCAGTGCTGCAATGATAAAGCGAGTAACATCACTTTCAATATTGCTCGCTGCTAATATTGATGGAATAAACATATCAGCAAAGCCGACTACAATGGTTTCTGCCGCTTTGGCTGCTTCAGGTACTTGTAGCAGCTCTAAATATGGAATAAACGGCTGACCTAAAAACTGAAAGATTGGCGTTTCCTCAGCAATGATGAGTGCAAATGTACCCACAGCCATGACGACCGGTAATACTGCAAATAGCATATCCAAAGCATTTGATACACCTTCTTTCACGGTGCCTTTCATGCCCGGTGCATTATGTGCTTTTTGCAATGCAACATCGAGTGCATGACCAAACAATGTTTTCCCTTCAGGCACTGCTTCAGAATCTTGGTTATGTGTTGAGCCATCAACATAGATGTCTTTCTTAAAGCTCAAAGGCGGAAGCCTTGGCACAATGATCGCCGCAACGACACCAGCCGCACACACAGTCAAATAAAATGGGGCAAATAAATGCTCTAACTTAACCTGACCAATTACGACCAAGCAGAAAGTAATAGACACTGCAGAGAACGTGGTACCAATAATAGCGGCTTCACGTTGTGTATAGTGCTTGTCTTCATATTGACGTGAAGTCATTAAAATACCGACACTGCCATCTCCTAACCATGAAGCCACGCAGTTAACAGCACTGCGCCCCGGCACACCAAATAGTGGTCTCATTACTTTTGTCAGCAAAGTACCAACTAGCTCTAATAAGCCGAAATTAAGTAATAGAGGAAGTAACAAGCCGGCAAATACGAAGACTGAAAACAACACAGGCAATAGATCATTTAAAACCAATGCCCCTGTGCCACTAGAGTGGATTAGCTCTGGTCCAACTTTAAAAAATGTCATTAAGATAAATAACATGCCGAAAAGTCTCGTAACAACCCAAATCCAGCTCACATCATAAAGATGCCTGATAAGGTCGTTCTTCAATAATATTTTTGGCTTGAATAACTTAACAACTAAACTAAGAACCCCGGTTATACATACGATACTGACTATCAGAGCATGTATAAAGGGACTTGTTAAGCTTTGCAACTCTTTTGCGAGTACAGCAATAGGAATTGTCATCGCATCGCCTATTGCGACAGGGGTCATAAACAGGAATACACCCACGAGTGACGGCACTATAAAAGCAAACCAAGTTCGCCAATTTACCGAAGATGCTTGCGTTGTATCTGACATTATTTCTAAATCCCAAAAAAAGAAAAGAGCTGTCGCTCTTTTCTGAACTACTTTGCGGTTTGTAATTATATACTTAGTCCGCGACTACGCAGAGCTTCTACCAGCCCTTGTTGAAGTGCTTCCATAGTTGCAGCATCAAGTACATTGCCTTCTGCGTCAAGCCATGTCAGTGAAGTTTGTTCATCGTCTGTGACACCCACTTTGATAGTATAATCACCATCTTCGAGTGTTAGTGTCGTCTCTTCTTCACCCCAAATTGAATCCCATACACTGTTTTCAGGTGCTTGGTATCTCACTAATACTTCATTTGAGTCTTCATCCATACGAATAACGGTAAAGTTTACTCGCTCAAGGAAGTTTGATAAACGCTCCATCACAGACACTCTGTCTGCAAGTGTGATCAACGCAGCGTTACCCTCATTATCAAAACCTAAGTCAAGAGACAAAACACCTTGTTGTTTGCGTAACTCAACTTCTAATAAGCGGTATCTATAATCAAACTCAGCAACCACTGCATTTAACGCGCGCACTTCTAGTTGCTGTTGTAATAAAGGATCCAATGCGACTTTGTCACTTTGATAGTCTAATAGCTTTGCCTCAAGAGATGCTGTGCGCTGATGCTCTTCTTGCGACAAAGTAAACTCAAAGCGCTGTCTTGATACTTCAGTAACGGTCTCCCAGAACCAACCTTCTTCTGCCTTAATAATTGAATACCAACCGGTCGCAATCTTGCCGTTCGCACGATCATCTACGCTAATTGAAGTTTGGTTATTTCGAAGTACACCTTCTACTGCTTCCCAAATAAAGGTGTCAAGTGTGTCGATACCATCATTTTTATCAAAATAGATACGTGCGATATCTTCTTTATCTTCGGCCCAGCTACCTTTGGCAAGTGTTAATACTTGTTGAGGCGGTCGAAAACTGAGGGGATCAGCATCATTTTCATAGACAGCAACATTCATTTGAAATTCTTTATCTTGAAAAGGTTGCTCGAGATCTGCTGGAACTTGCACAGCCTCGTGGACACGATAGTTTTTCTTATGATGCGTGTCATTGGTGAAAACACTACAACCTGATAAACCGAGTATAACGCCGAACGTTAGCGCTTTAGGGACCCAATACTGCACTAATAAAACTCCTTAGCAAACCCACTATATAATTATTCTTTCACTTAAGATTAAGGAATGCTGAAATGGTTCACTGCCAGCTACACTAATTTTCTAGAAAACTGACAATTAAATTTCAAAAAATCTGCACTATGTTACTTGGCAAACTCAGCAAACACAAGAAACACGCGCTTGAATTGTCTGATCCGTAAAACAGTGCAAACGTAGTGACAAGTAGGACTGGCATTTAATCTATGATAATATGCGGCGCTACATAGTTTTAATACAGCCTCTATGACTCACTTTGGCGCAAGCTAACTAGGACGTCGGTATGACTACTTTTACTTCACATCAACTTGTTTTAACTGCAATAGGGGAAGATAGATCTGGTATTGTCAGTGAACTTACTCAGCTAGTCAGCGAGTGCAACTGTAATATCATTGACAGCCGTATCGCCATTTTAGGCAATGAGTTTACATTTACTATGCTACTCTCAGGAGATATAGCTGCAATCAGCCGAGTTGAGCACACCCTGCCATCAAAAGGCATGGAGCTAGGCTTACTCACCATGATGAAGCGTACCGCTAGCCACACAGAAAACAACTTCAGTGCAGGTTATACGTTGGAATATACCGGCATTGATACACAAGGTACATTGAGCAGAGTAACGCGCTTTTTCGCTGAGCAAAATATCAGCATCTGCTCACTTAAATCAGATACCTTTGAGGAAAATGACGAGCTACGCATGCGCTGCGAGCTGGAATTCAACACCCCCTCAGAATTAAATTTTGAAAAATTTAAAGTAAAGTTTGAAGAACTATCTAGTATTTCAAACGTACATTATGTTTTCAAACGCATTCGCTAAGGATCATTAATGAATACATTACAAGCAGGTGATATTGCACCTAGTTTTACATTAGAAAACCAAAATGGTGAAACAGTTGCACTGAGCACACTGCTCGAGGCAAATCAGGTTTTAGTTTATTTTTACCCAAAAGCACTTACTCCAGGTTGTACGGTTCAAGCAGAACAGCTTCGAGACCACAAAGCGCAACTTGCTGAACTTAATACTGTTGCAGTTGGCATTAGCCCAGATCCGGTAAAAAAACTTAAAAATTTTGAAACTAAAAAAGAATTAAACTTTGACCTTTTATCAGACGAAGACCACGCCATCGCAGATGCATTTGGTGTTTGGGGCCTGAAAAAGTTTATGGGTAAAGAATATGATGGTATTCATCGTATTAGCTTCTTAATTGGACAAGACGGTGTGATCAAACACGTATTTAATAAGTTCAAAACAAAAGAGCACCACCAAGTGGTTATTGACCACCTGTCAGCTCAATAATAAAAAACCCAGCTTAGAGCTGGGTTTTTTTATCGCTATCGTTTTGTGACAAGTTAAGCTTGTCTCGCCTCAAGCATAATGCGTTTCATATCTCTTACAGCCTTTTCTAAGCCGTCTATCGCTGCACGGGCAATAATTGCGTGGCCAATATTGAGTTCGTATATTTCAGGCATCTGAGCAATTGGTTTTACGTTATGATAGTGAAGACCATGCCCTGCATTGACGATAATGCCAATAGAGTGTGCATATTGCACGCCTTCACGAATGCGCTCAAGTTCCGCACTCTGCTCACTATCTGATTCAGCATCAGCGTAAGCCCCTGTGTGAATTTCAATGTAAGGTGCTTTTGTCGCTTTAGCAGCATCAATTTGTGCTTTATCAGCGTCGATGAATAAAGAAACTTTGATACCCGCTGCGCTTAGCTTTTCAACTGCATCACTGACTTTTTCGAAATTTCCAACGACATCCAAGCCACCTTCAGTGGTCAACTCTTCACGTTTTTCAGGAACAAGGCAGACATATTCAGGCTTTACTTCGCACGCAATATTGAGCATCTCGTCTGTAACGGCGATTTCAAGATTCATTCGTGTTTGAATCGTCTTTGCCATAACATATACGTCACGGTCTTGAATATGGCGACGATCTTCTCTTAAATGAATGGTGATGCCATCTGCACCGGCATGCTCTGCAACAGCGGCAGCATGTGCTGGATCAGGGTAACTTGTACCACGAGCTTGTCTTAACGTCGCAATATGGTCGACATTTACACCTAATAAAATATCTTTCATTACTCTACCTTGGTTGAAAAAGTTCTCTGCTTTTAAGTGGCTTATTACCAAGCAAAGGTTTTAATAAATAACGGCTTAATGCCTTAGCCTGCCGCCGCGATATCAAGGAGCTATATTCTCCATGGGCGATAGCAAGCAGGGTTTGTCCAGAAAAGCTGCGTTGGATATCATCACTGGGACAAAAGCCAACTTCCCTGACAAATTGATAATAGTTAGCTTCCTCAATGGGGGCACCAAACGCATCGTAATCGAATTCAATGCCAACCCCGAGTTCATGTAACAGCTGAAACTCATAATTACGCAATATTCCCTCAATTTGTTCACTATTTTCAGCTTTTTTTAGCTGCTGTTCATGCGAAACAATTGCCATCGTATTACCGATATCATAGAGCTGCTTAAGGTGCTCTTGATACAAGCAAAATACATGATCAAGGGGTTCATTTACAGGGATAATGCGATGAGATAATTCGTTAAGATAAAAAGCACAGTATAAATCTGTGCCTTTAAACATCATAGGGGGAGACTGGATCTCAAAATCATTTAAATACTTTAAATCATACTTGCCAGCGTAGCGTACCAGCAAACAAGTGAAAGGCTGCAAAGACGCATTTTGACGTAATGCACGTTTACCTTTGATTCTCGCCAACATAGACAGTTGGCCAACGCCTTCAACGAGCATATTTAGCATCACTTGCGAATCTCTATAAGGTCGCCGGTGGAGCAAATATGCCTGCCGAAAGTCACTATCCAATCAGTCTTCTCCGTAACCTAAGCTGCGAAGCGCACGTTCGTCATCAGCCCAGCCAGATTTAACTTTGACCCAAAGTTCTAAAAATACTTTGTTATCAAGCATGTCTTCTAAATCACGACGCGCTTCGCGACCGATAACTTTAAGCTTCTCGCCTTTATTACCAATCACCATGCGTTTTTGAGATTCTCGTTCAACCAAGATCAACGCATTGATCTGCCACACGCCATTGTCTTGCCATTTAAATTGCTCAATTTCAACGGTTACTGAGTATGGCAATTCGTCGCCCATAAAGCGCATTAACTTTTCACGGACAATTTCCGCAGCCAAGAAGCGCATAGAACGATCTGTCACATAGTCATCTGGAAAATAGAACTCACACTCAGGAAGGCGATTTCTAACCTCTTCCTTAACCATATCGATATTTTTACCAATCTTCGCTGAAACTGGCACAATACCGATAAATTCATGCTGCTCACTGAGCCACTGCATATGATGCAATATCTCTTCTTTTTCTTTAACTTGGTCACTTTTATTCATCACGACCAAAACAGGACGGCCACTGTCTTTTACCTTTTTAAGAACCATTTCATCATCTTGGTTCCAAAGGGTGCCTTCTACCACAAAGATAATTAGCTCAACGTCACCAATCGAACTGCTCGCTGCGCGGTTCATTAAACGGTTAATGGCTCGCTTTTCATCAATGTGTAGACCTGGTGTATCTACGTAGACAGCTTGATAGTTGTCTTCAGTGTGAATACCCATAATTCTATGGCGTGTCGTTTGCGGTTTGCGAGACGTGATACTGACCTTTTGCTCAACAATTTTGTTGAGCAAAGTGGATTTACCTACATTTGGGCGGCCAACAATCGCAATCATGCCGCAGTGGGTGTTAGGATTCATCTTTTAAAATCTTCAATGCTTGCTCTGCGGCTTTCTGTTCCGCTTTACGGCGTGAACTACCCACAGAAATAATACTATCCATACCCTGTACAGTACACTCAACCGTGAATGTCTGATTGTGTGCTTGCCCTTTTGTATCAATTACCTGATAGGCAGGTAATGGTAGCTTTCTCGCTTGCAAATACTCTTGCAATAGCGTTTTAGGGTCTTTCTGGTTGTGACCTGGAGAGATAGCCTCTAAACGGCTTTGATACCACTTAAGTACAAGCGTCTTACAGGTCTCGATGTCTGAATCTAGAAACACCGCGCCAATAATCGCTTCTACCGCATCAGCCAAAGTCGACTCTCTGCGATAGCCACCACTTTTAAGTTCACCAGGACCGAGCCTTAGATAATCTCCTAAGCCAAACTCAACACCAAACTCTGCAAGTGTTTGACCACGAACCAAGGTTGAGCGCATACGACTTAAATCGCCTTCGCGAGCTTTTGGAAACTTGTGATACAAAGCATCTGCAATTACAAAGCTTAAAATAGAATCGCCTAGAAATTCTAGGCGTTCGTTATGCTGACCTTTATGGCTACGATGCGTCATTGCCTGTTCAAGCAATGCTTGCTCTGCAAAGTCGTAGCCAATCTTTTTATATAATTCTGTGACGTTCTTTTTCATTGTTACTGAATGTTACCTAGGCGTTCAAAACGAACCCCTGTTGGAACCCAGCCTGGCAATAAGCTATCTGGACCGTTTTCAAAATCAAAACTCATCCAGATGAATACAGCTTTTCCAACTAAGTTTTCTTTAGGAACAAAGCCCCATACGCGGCTGTCCTGACTATTGTTACGGTTATCGCCGACAGCAAAGTAGCTGTCTTCTGGAACGACCCACTCATCTCGGCGAGTACCAGGTTGCTGGTAATAACGCTCCGACAGTTCCAGTGCTTTCGGGTTAATTAAAATATCATGTTCAACATTAGGTAAAGATTCTGTCAAACGTACTAGTGGCATAGAGCCTTGCTTGAATTCATCACGATTCACAATTTCAACGTCAATCTTGTTGAACTCTCCACACGCTAGTCCATTTCGGCTTTGCTCGCCCTCTTCACACTTTGGATGAATGAAAAGCTGACGATTACGATAAACAATACGATCGCCAGGCAAACCGACAATACGCTTGATAAAGTCAATACGCTCGTCCAACGGGAATTTGAATACAGCAATATCACCGCGCTCAGGGTCTCCAACATCAACGAGTTGAGAACGCCAAACCGGGTCTTTAATGCCGTACGCATATTTTTGCACTAAAATAAAGTCTCCATCCAACAATGTTGGCATCATTGAACCTGACGGAATTTGAAAAGGCTCAAAAATAAATGATCGAAACACTGTAATCGCCGCAATCATTGGAAAAATAGACTTTGCACTATCAGTTATGGCAGGCACAGGTGCTATCTGGTCAATCACCTCTTGATCAAGAGGCTGCTCCGATGCGCCTTGAGCAAGCGCAATACGTTCCTTACGTTTTGGTGCATACACTAAATGATCTATCAACCAGATCAGGCCCGATCCCAAAGTTAACAGCACGAGAAAGACCGAAAAATAACCTGCCATAAATAATAATTCCTGTTACTTACCTACTTTTAATATTGCAAGGAACGCATCTTGCGGTACTTCAACGTTACCTAACTGCTTCATGCGTTTCTTACCTTCTTTTTGCTTTTGTAATAGCTTCTTCTTACGGCTCACGTCACCACCGTAACACTTCGCGATTACGTTTTTACGTAACTGCTTAACAGTCGTACGGGCAATAACATGGTTGCCAATTGCAGCCTGAATCGCAATATCGAACATCTGCCTTGGAATTAACTCTTTCAAAGCATCAGCAAGTTGACGGCCTCGGCTTTGTGAGTTATCACGGTGAACAATGATCGCAAGCGCATCCACTCTATCACCATTAATCAAAATATCACAGCGAACCATGTCAGATACTTGGAAACGCTTGAAATTGTAATCTAGTGATGCAAAACCACGGCTAGTCGATTTCAATTTATCAAAGAAATCCATGACCACTTCAGCCATAGGTAATTCATAAGTCACTGCAACCTGATTACCATGGTAACTCATCTTAGTTTGTACACCACGTTTCTCAATACACAAGGTAATCACATTACCTAAGTACTCTTGTGGTACCAAAATATTCGCTTCTACGATCGGCTCTCTGATTTCTAAGATGTCATTAACCGGCGGTAAATCAGACGGGTTATCGATTTGAATAACACCATCTTTGGTTTCAACTTCATAGACCACGGTAGGCGCAGTGGTGATAAGATCCATGTCATATTCACGCTCTAGACGCTCTTGGATGATTTCCATGTGTAGCATACCTAAGAAGCCACAGCGGAAACCAAAACCCAGTGCCGTAGAGTTTTCAGGCTCGAAGAACAAAGATGCGTCATTCAAGCTCAATTTATTCAGTGCATCACGGAAGTTTTCATAATCATCTGAAGAAATTGGGAACATACCTGCATAAACTTGCGGCTTCACTTTCTGGAAGCCCGGCAGTGTTTCTTCTGCTGGCGTTTTTGCAAGGGTTATCGTATCACCAACTGGTGCACCATGAATGTCTTTAATACCTGCGATGATGAAGCCCACTTCACCACTTGTTAGCGCACCTGTCTCGGTTTGCTTAGGCGTGAAGATACCAATTTTATCTACGATATGAACTTGATCCGTAGACATAATTTTTATTTTTTCGCCTTTACGAAGTTGGCCATGCTTAATACGTACAAGTGATACAACCCCTTGGTACGGGTCAAACCATGAGTCGATGATCAACGCTTGTAATGGCTTATTCACATCGCCCTCAGGTGGTGGGATTTCCTTTACAATCTCTTCTAGAACGGCATCGATACCAATACCGGTCTTCGCACTACACTGTACAGCTTCTAGCGCATCAATACCTACGATCTCTTCGATTTCTTCTGCAACGCGCAAAGGATCGGCCTGAGGTAAATCAATCTTATTCAGAATTGGAACGACTTCTAAGTCCATTTCAATTGCTGTGTAACAGTTGGCAAGCGTCTGTGCCTCTACACCTTGACCTGCATCGACAACTAATAATGCACCTTCACAGGCAGCCAAAGAACGTGATACTTCATAGGTGAAGTCAACGTGTCCTGGTGTGTCGATAAAGTTTAACTGATAGGTTTCGCCATCTTGTGCTGTATAGTTCAAGGTAACACTTTGCGCTTTAATCGTAATACCGCGCTCACGCTCGAGTTCCATTGAATCCAGTACTTGCTGCTGCATTTCGCGGTCTGACAAGCCACCGCATACCTGGATTAAGCGGTCCGAAAGTGTCGATTTTCCATGATCTATATGGGCTATAATTGAAAAGTTACGGATATGCTTCATATACTGGATTCTAAACTTCTGTTATTCACAAATAGAGATTAAACGCCGATTTTACAATTTATTTGACTTAATCACCATCTATTTGCGTGACTGGAAGGCTAATTGGATAAATTTTTATCACTTTCACCTCATGTTTTAAGGTTTGTCCCTTAATTTTCGCTATCCAAAACCCAAAAATCGCAAAACCAGCTGCAAACCCAATTTGACCGAGTTCCGGAAGTGAGAATATCAGTAGCGCACTAAACATACCTATAAATGCCATGATCAATGGCAAAAGATAAACCCAAAGCGCATGCTGGACAACTTTGCTATCATCGAGTGCGAGCTTTACTTTCTGACCAACACTCAGTTTTTGCGAAATGGAAATGGGGAACGCTTTTTTGTGAGTACCAAAAAGCTTACTAAAGACTTGAGAGCCGCACTTACCATTGCAGCCCTCACATGCGGGTTTTTGTTCTGAGACGAGCCAAGCTGTGTTCCCTTTAAGCTCAGACACGGTTAGTGTTTGCTCAATCATAGGGAACGCTTTACTGATTCTGCAATAGACTTGGCAGTTTCTACAGGCACTTTACCAACAACAGAAACATCAAATGCACCCGCGTTGTGAACATACACTGTCGTTGCACCTGAAGTCAGTGCACCACTTGCACGTTGACCGGTCAATGGTCGCTGCACAAACACAGATACTTCCACTAACCCATCAGAATACAAAAAGTAATCCGCCAGTTCGTTGTTTAAGTTTAATTTATGCCTGTCTGACTTAAGTAGCTTAAAGCCATTCGGTAACCAGCCAATTTGCCAGTTGTTCTGAAGTTTAGACTGCGCTTCATCAGCTATCACTGAGACAGGGACCGGTAATGTTTTACTTTTCAATTCTAGCAACTGACCCGCAGGTTTTTCAGTCACTGAAATATGCGTCAATTGCAACTGCTCAAGCACTTCTGCGCGTTGGTTTACGTATGCAGCTTTGAGTAATAAGGCAGATTGTAAATCAACCCACAGCCAATAGTTGTACTTACTCTCATCTTTGGCGACCAATCGAACAAGTTGAGCCGGTCGCCCTGCAATACGCTCTTTACCACCTAATACAAAATCATAACTTGCGTCAAGCGCACTGATGTCACGTAGCAATGCCTCAGGGATAGGCCCGTCAATCACATCTGTACTGAGAGAGTAAGGTTCAGTTTGTGGCTCAAAATAAGTAACCACATCATCGACTCTGACAACCTCAAGTCCTGCGCCATTTAACAAGGTCAAAATTTCTAAATCGGTTTGCTCTACCTGACCATGCAACCATCTATATGGTTCCATGCCTTTACCTTTGACAACAACAAACGATGCATCAAAGTTTCGCTCTTGTACAGCCAACGACATATCTTTAAGTAACTGCCTTGGGCTTATATTTTCATTGGCGTATACCTGAGCAGTCAGCAACATACTCAGTAAAACCGAGAGCCATTTAATCAAGGTTTAATTTTCCTCTTGTTTATCCTTTTCAGCTTGGTTGGTATTTTTTGATAAAGCATGCGCCATTCTTGACTGACGTTGATGCTCTAATACCAAAGCGCCTATTCGTTGCTTTTGCAGCTCTCTCACGCCTCGTTCAGCAGACTGCATTGCAGGCTCAGAAGACAAGCTTACCGGTGCAACAGTACCCGTTAGTGGGATAGATTGTAACACAGGCGCCTGTGCATCAATGCTATTTTGTGGCATAAAATTATTTACTCCAACTACGGTACATAAAGCAACGCTAGCCGCGATAGCCACTTGAGATAACGGACGACGCCAAAACGACATCTGCACGACATTACTTTCTTTTTCTTGCTGCTGTGAAGTCGCTTTTTCTTCAGTCATGTTGTAAACAGGTTCATCAGCAATGGCAGCTGCAACACTTGCTGTAATATCTATACAAGGCGCTGCCTGTTCTTTTTGCCTCATTACGTCACCAATGAGTGCGTAACAAGCAAACTTTTCTGCATCTAATTGAGCTTGGTTCCCCATATTAAGTTCACGCTCTGCATCTAATATTTCAGACGTCATTTGCTCATTGTTTACATCAAACTTTGACTGCGTCATTTAATCTTTACCTATGAGTGGGTTAATATTTTTATCTATGGCTTCACGTGCCCTAAAAATCCGTGACCTGACCGTACCGACAGGACACTCCATTACCACAGCAATTTCTTCGTAACTCATTCCTTCGATTTCTCTCAAAGTAATTGCTGTTTTCAAGTCATCGGGCAACTCTTCTATTGTTTTAAAGATAACTGCTTTAATTTCATCGCTTAAAAGTAAGCTCTCTGGAGATGCATTAGACCTTAGTTGGTCAGCACCATCGTAAGTCTCAGCTTCTTCAGCGTCTATATCACTAGCAGGGGCTTTACGACCCTGTGATACTAAATAATTTTTAGAACAGTTCACCGCAATTCTGTACAACCAAGTGTAAAAAGCGCTATCACCGCGAAAATTAGGTAATGCCCTATACGCTTTGATAAATGCTTCTTGAGCCACATCGGCTACATCACCTGAGTTAGATACATAACGAGATATCAACGCCGCCACCTTATTTTGATATTTGGCAACCAGAAGGTTAAAAGCGTTTTTATCTCCTTGCTGAACTTTTCTAACTAGTTCTAAATCCAAATCCTGCTCGTTCATTCGAGCCGGTACTCCTCTTTGTTATTACTTATATTCGCGCAGTGTTGCCATCATTTTACAGCTAGTCTGACTCTACCATGAATAAAAAGTTCTGTTTTTTTAATATTTTTTTTAAAATACTTCGTATTACTTCGTCTCAGACGTAACGCAGCTACAATTTTTATTTCGCACCCGCGTCCTGTATTGATATATGATAGACGCTATCTTTGTAGTTGTAACAAAACTTTAAAAGCTAAGAACCACTAACATGAAGAAAAAAATGCAGCATCAGACAGATGTGATTATTGTCGGTAGCGGCGCCGCCGGACTCAGCCTTGCTCTTTCTTTGGCAAATCACTGCCAAGTTACTGTCATTAGTAAAGGGGATTTAAAGGAAGGGTCAACATTATACGCCCAAGGCGGTATCGCTGCAGTATTTGATAAAAAGAACGACAGCATTGAGTCTCATGTGGAAGATACACTCAAAGCAGGCGGTGGCTTATGTGACAGAGAAGCTGTTCATTATACTGCATCAAATGCCAAAAAATGTCTGAAATGGCTAATAGAGCAAGGCGTGCCATTTGATATGGAATTTGATAGTAAAGGAAAAGAACGCTATCACTTGACTCGAGAGGGTGGGCATAGTCACAGACGTATTTTACATGCCGCCGATGCCACAGGCAAAGCCGTACAAACTACGTTGGTCGAGCGCATACTTGAACACAACAATATAACTGTATTAGAGCAATACAACGCCATTGACCTTATCACCGATAAGACTACTGATGATAAACAAGTAAACGGTCTATACGTCTATAATCGAAAGCATAACTGTGTTGAGTCTATCGCTGCCAAATACGTTGCCTTGGCAACAGGTGGTGCCAGCAAGGTCTATCTTTACACTTCAAACCCAGACGTTTCAAGTGGTGATGGTATCGCCATGGCTTGGCGTGCTGGCTGTAAAGTTGCCAATATGGAATTTAATCAATTTCACCCCACCAGTTTGTATCATCCTGAATTGCAGAACTTTCTTATCACTGAAGCCATGCGTGGTGAAGGCGCACATTTAAAACGCCCTGATGGCACACGTTTTATGCCTGATTTCGATGAACGAGAAGAGCTGGCACCCAGAGATGTCGTCGCGCGTGCAATTGATTATGAAATGAAACGTTTAGGTGCAAACTGCGTTTACTTAGATATTTCTCATAAAAACAAAGATTTCATTATCGAGCATTTTCCCACCATTTACGCTAAGTGTTTGAGCGTCGGCCTGGATATTACCAAAGAACCAATTCCTGTCGTACCGGCGGCACATTATACTTGCGGTGGTGTCATGACGGACTTCAATGGTAAAACAGATATTGGAAATTTATATGCAATCGGTGAGGTTGCTTATACCGGTTTACATGGGGCAAATCGCATGGCCAGTAACTCTTTACTTGAGTGTATTGTATTTGCTCACGCCGCAGCACAAGACATTCTTGCAAATATAGACTCGCAGCCTGAGGTTACACCTTTGTCACCTTGGGATGAGAGTCAAGTAAGTGATTCTGACGAAGAAGTCGTCATTACCCATAACTGGCATGAGCTCAGACTGTTTATGTGGGATTATGTCGGTATCGTGCGCTCAACAAAAAGACTGGAACGTGCACTAAGGCGTGTAGAGCTGCTACAGCAAGAAATTCACGAGTATTACGCTAATTTCCGTGTCAGCAATAACTTGTTGGAGCTGCGCAATCTCGTCCAGGTTGCAGAGCTAATTATTCGTAGCGCACTAGCCCGAACAGAAAGCCGCGGTCTTCACTATACTTTGGACTTCCCTGAACAGCATGATAAACCAGAGCCAACAATCTTAAAGCCTTAGTTTATCGCACTTGCAATGCAATGCGACTTAAGTGACACCAACTGTCAGGGTCCATTGCATTGTCAATAAACATCAACCTGCGCTTTTTCCCGCAATCACTATAAAGCTCAAAAGTAATTATCGACGCATATTTTTGCGCATGTCTTATTACCCCTTCAAAAATGACCTCTTTGTCTGAAAGCTGTACCCAAGCATCCTGTTCAATTAACACCAAATCACCCGAGACAGGCATGATTTTCGTGGTGTGCTTTAATGCAAATAGATACCCAGCGTAGCAAAGCGCACTGATAGACCACCATATTGAGGGAAAGATAAGAAAAAGAATGAAAGCCAATGAAATGAAGCAGACCACAATGAGCTTGTGGTCCAGAATATTGTTTTGAAAAGAGATACTAAACGCGGACTCTATCAAGGATAAATTTCACCATATTTTCTAAATCAGGGTGAGGACACTTTTCATGGCCCATAAACCACGCAAACAAATCTGGGTCTTCGACCTCTAATAAGCGTTGAAAGACAAGTTTGTCCGCATCACTTAACTGATCATAAGCTTCGTCAACAAACGGCTCAAGCAATACATCTAACTCTAACATGCCACGGCGACAAGCCCACTTAATGCGGGGTTTTGGATACAATTGTTCCATATTGCTCAACTACCTCTTATTTTGCACATAAACATCTCACGAGGCAGTATAACCGATACTCACCAATCAGGAAAATGAGTTCATACTTCTATTGCGCCAGCGCAAAATCAACTGCACTGTACAACCCATAATCATTATTAAGAATTATTGTCATTTGATCTTGCTTTTGCCTATCTCAGCACCCATTTATCAGGTAACATTATCTAAACTATTTACTCAGGATCAGCTTGATGGCCACTGTATACAAACTCCCTCTTCGCTTACTCTCAGTATCCGGACAAGACAAACTTAGTTACCTACACGGACAGGTTACCCAAGATATTAACCTAGTCCAAGAAAACAATTTTTTATGGACAGGTCACTGTAGCCCGAAAGGTAAGTTATGGGCAGCACTGCGCGTCTTTCGTCTTGACGATGCTTTTTGCTTGCTAGGCTCAGAACCTGAAGCCGAGGTAACCTGCCGTGAGCTAGGTAAGTATGGTGTATTTGCCAAAGTGGATATCAAGTTAACTGAACATCTGTGCTTCGGTGTACTAGCAGATGCGTATGATGAAGTATCTCAGGCACTTAACTTACAGTTCGAAGCAGATAACAACGCATGTCAATTTGCGTCAGGTAAAGCGCTAAAACTAGATGATAATAGCCTTATATTAATTTTTGATAAAATTGAATCTTTACCTGAATTGTTCAACATAGAGCAAGATGCAAGTGCCTTTCAAATTCGTGATATTTTGGCAGGCGAGCCACAATTAGGCGAGCGTGGTATCGATGAGTTCGTTCCACAGATGATCAACCTACAAGCTTTAAATGGTATCAGCTTTAAGAAGGGCTGCTATACTGGTCAAGAGACAGTAGCGCGAATGCGTTATCTGGGCAAAAATAAACGTGCTATGTTCATTGTTCAAGGTCAATCTGATGCGCAACTTGACGCCACAGATCTTGAAATGCAATTAGAAGAAAATAACTGGCGTAGAGCAGGTAAAGTCATTCATCAGGCATATGACTCTAAAACTAAAACATATTATGCACTCGCAGTCTTACCAAACGACTTAGAAGATTCAGCAATATTGAGACCTAAAGACAACGACTCAGTATCGCTAAACATCAAGGCATTGCCTTACTCTATAGAAGATAATTAACGGAAATACTATGAAAATTGCTCAAAATGCAGTGGTAAAAATGCATTATGCTGTTTTGGATGATGACCAAAACACCATTGACAATACGTTTGACGAAGAGCCTCTTGAATTTATCATTGGCACAGGCTTTTTGATTGAAGGCTTAGAAAATGCACTCATCGATAAGCAAGCTGGTGACAAAATTAGTGTGACTGTGAAACCTGAAGAAGGTTACGGTGAGCGCAACGACAATTTAACTCAAGCAGTTCCTAAAAGTATGTTTGAAGGAATTGATGTTGAAGTTGGCATGCAATTCCGTGCAACAACAGATGAAGGTGAGCAGGCGGTTATCGTCATAGGTGTTGAAGACGATGAAGTCATCGTCGATGGTAACCACCCACTTTCAGGTCTTACACTGCATTTTGACGTAGAAATACTAGATGTACGTGAGGCTACGGCCGATGAGCTAGCACATGGTCATGTACATGGTGCTGGCGGTTGCGGTCACGACCATTAAAAAAAGCGCCTATTCGGCGCTTTCTTCTTGCTTTACTTTATCTTTCATTGCCGCAAGTAAACCAGCTTGATCTGACGTCCCTAATCGGTATTTTGTCCCGTCAGCCATGCTCACCTCTATCGCTTTAAAACCTGACACACTATAAACCCAGCCGTCATGAGAAATACGTATCCCAATCCCATGCCTAAATGAGTTAGTGACCGCTCGCACTTCCTCGATATCATCAAATGAAATCGTTTTTTTCGCGACTTTTGGTCCAAACCACCAGCTCAGCTGTTGATTTTGCGCATCAACCTTAATGGTTAAGCCATAGAATGCGACAGCCACGAGCAATAAGATCACACCAAATGCGATAACACCAACATTTGCGCCGAGCAAAACTAATCCAATTACAACAAAAATACCTAGCCAAGCTAAGATACCCCAAATTGCCCATGCGAGCTGTGTTTTTTGATACATATTGCCTCAATCAAAACCGTATACAAAGGTCACCCCAAACTCGGTGTCCACTTTACTTTTATCTTCTTCAGGGTCTGAATTATACCGATATGTATAAGAAACCTTAAGTGATAACCCTTCAATCACTTGGCTAATTAGAGACGTTTCAGAGAAACTTCGATGGCCTAGACCTGACACTGATCGCTCGTAACTAAAGTCTTGATTAAAACGAGTTCGCTTAGAAATATTTCTCTCCCACTGCAAAGAAGCACGTAAAAGATACCCTTTTTCGGTCCTTTTCTCGTGAGGCATTAACTCGGTTTCATCATCAACACGATAAACTACGATACCTGGTCCAAGATTAAAGTCTACTGTGTTTTTACGCCCTTCGAATAAACGGTTACCATAACCGACAACAAAGGTACTGGTATACTCCCTGCCATTAAACTCATCAACTTCGTAGTCCCCATATAAAAAGAAAGACTCATTATCGATACCAAATTTATAGCTGGTTTGCGCCGAAACAAAATATCTTGATGCGGTTTCATCTTCAATACCTGTCTCAGTATCTGTTTCATCAGCGTAATGAGTGTCTATTTTAAATTGATTGCGCCAGTATCTAAAATCTTGATAAAGGTTACCATTTAACTTGAATGAGGAGTTTTTGGTATTGCCACTATTGGCAATATAACCAAACTCAACATCTCCATACAAAAACTCCCCTTGATGTAATTCATGGATCTCTTCTTCGGATAGCTCACCATATTCATGAAAGTCTTCAAATGGATCAACTGCATATACCTGCATACTGCAAAACACAAAAATAAAAGGGAGTAACTTCACACTGTTCACTGCACAACTAACTCTTTACGATTGCTTCCAGACAACATGACAAAACGGCGCATCTAAATCTCTACTTATCAGCACCTTAGCAAACACTTCATCACCATCCTCAAATTCTATGCCTATCGTGACTTGAACAAAATGCGCTTTTTCGGCCTCTTGCTCAAATGCAACAATAGTTTGCCAACTATCGTCAACATCAGCCTCTTCGATAAAGCCAAACTCTTCACGATGCTCATTGAACAGGTCAATGTCTTCTTGAGATAAGTTATCCGGCGCCAATTCAAGAAAAATATCATATGCCTGATGTGTTACATCTTCAATACTGCTCAGTCTTGCACTCATATCCTCACCCCTAACTAAAATAAGCCAATTAATGATACCAAAGTCATCTCTTTTTTTTCTACACAGATAGGGTGTAATGAATAAATTTAACGCCAAATAACAGTGTAAACTAGCATAATCTCAACTTAATGACATTCATACACTATTGGTCTCTATCCTTGTACCTGAAAAGCACTTTCACTAGCAAATTTAGTTCTTTTACTCTAGCCTTAACTTAAAAGAAAAATAATAAAATATCGGAGCCTATATGGTGCACTTGAAAATAGCTAATGACATTGCTTGGGTCACATTACAGCGTCCACAAAAACAAAACGCGCTGTCTTTTGACATGTTTAAGCAACTCGATAAAATCATAAAAGTAATTCACTCAAACCATAGCATTAGAGCGACTGTGATTCAGGGGGAAGGGGAGCACTTTTGCGCTGGACTCGATGTCAAAAGTGTGACTAAGCGCCCTAGTCAAATCATAAAGCTTTTAGCCAAAATACTCCCAGGCAACCAAAATTTAGTACAGCGTGTTGTGCTTGGCTGGCGAACATTACCTATTCCTGTATATGCAATTTTACAAGGAAATTGTTTAGGTGGCGGACTACATATTGCACTCGGTGCTGACTTTAGAATTGCTAGATCAAATACCCAAGTTGCCATTATGGAATCAAGATGGGGACTTTGCCCAGATATGGGCACAAGTGTCATTCTCCCATCCTATATACGCCAAGATCATGCTTTACTCCTTGCTATGAACGCTGATCGTATAAATGCGCAACGTGCACAAGAACTTGGTCTTGTAACAACTATCACTGATGAACCGAAAAAGTATGTTGAGCAACAAGTCGAATCTCTACGCCAACACTCTCCCGATGCGCTCGCAGCAATCAAGCTACTTTATAACCAAGCCTATCAACAACCCTCACGTAAATTATTGTGGCTAGAAACCTGGTATCAAATTAAATTGTTATGTTCAAAAAACACTCGTGTTGCCATGAAAAATGGTGTAAAAGAGAATGACACGCAACCTTATCAGAAGCGCACAAGATGGAAGTAACCGCCGTATTCTCATTAACTTGTCAATAAAACGCCGTGCAACTATTTAACGCTTTTTTCTCTATGCTCTGTATCGTGGTTTGCCTATACAGTGCCAAACTGCTCGTCGCACTCACTGCTCTGAATATTCCAGCGCCTTTAGTGGGGCTAGTGATGCTCTTTATTTTGCTGCATTGGCGTATTATCAAGCCACAGAGACTCGCACATACCAGCCAATTTTTAATTAAATACTTGCCACTATTTTTTATTCCGGTCGGTGTTGGATTTATCAGTGATTTAAACACAATAACGGACAACTTACTTTTAGTTGGCCTACTGCTCACACTATTACCCTGTCTAGTATTGATCCTTGTTGGCAAGCTGGCATCAAAAGGAAGGTACCGTGATTAGTATGCTTGTTTGTTTATTTACAATTTTACTTTTCATGATAGCGAGAAAAATACACCTTACTTGGCCCAGCCCACTATTAAACCCAGTATTAATCTGTATTGCATTGATTAGTGTGTTACTGCTCATTTCTGGGGTCAGTTACGACAAGTACTTTCAAGCGAGTATGCCAATTGACTGGTTCTTAGAGCCCGCGGTCGTCGCGCTTGCTTTTCCGCTCTATCAGCAATATGCCTATATTAAACCCGTTTTCATGCTGTTGCTCATGTGTACCTTCGCGGGGATTTCGTGTTCAACGGTCATCGCGTATACGCTGTGTACGCTTTTCAATGCAAACGACGTATTGATGAGCACCATGATGGCACTGTCTGTGACCACCCCTATCACCCTACTAATCACAGAATCTTTAGGTGGTCTGCCAAGTGTCGCTGCAGCCATGGTCATTTTAATCGGTGTGTTTGGTGGTGTATTCGGTATATATATCCTAACACGACTCAAAATCTCTCAGCCACAGGCTAAAGGTATTGCATTGGGTGTAAGCTGCCACGCTATTGGGACAGCCGCCGCTATGGAACATCACCCTTTAGCTGGGGCATTTGCATCAGCAGCCATGATTTTAAGCGCACTTATCAGTGCGTTTTGGGTTCCTGTATTATTTACTATACTCAATCACTTAAACATTTAGTTAACTCACACTATAGATCAAGGAGCAACGCTTGATAGAGCAAGAAATCGCCCAATTTGAAAAGTACTACGATATGATCCGCACTTACTTGCTCACCTACAGTATGCAATTACTTGCGGCTATTTTGATATTAATTTTTGGTTTATGGCTTGCCAAAAAGTTGGCCGGTACAACGCATACGTTGATGGCACGACATGATATCGACATCACCTTAACAAACTTTGTCGCTAACGTCGTCAAGGTCATTGTGGTGACCATGTTCATCATCATTGCCTTAGGTAAAATTGGCATCAGCGTCACGCCGTTTGTTGCTGCAATAGGTGCGGCTTCACTGGGTGCAGGCTTAGCAGTACAAGGCATGTTATCAAATTATGGTGCTGGACTTGCGCTCATAGCAACACGCCCCTTTGTTGTGGGAGATACAATCTCCATTAAGGGCGTCAGCGGGCAAGTTAAATCGATTGAGCTTGGTCATACTATTTTAATCAATGAACAGAAAGTCGAAATCACCGTACCAAATAAACATATTATTGGTGAAGTGCTGCACAATTCATTCAACTATTCACATGTCGAAGGTCAAATTGGTATCGCTTATAGCGCCTCAGCCCACGCCGCCATTTCGGTGATCGAGAATATCCTCAGCAATGACGAGGGAGTGGCAACAGATCCCGCGCCACAAGTGGGCATTGAAGGCTTTGCTGACAGTGCTGTTACCATCAGCTATCGCTATTGGACACCAACAATCTCTCTGATTGAAAACAAACTCAACGTTAATTTAGCGATTTACCAAGGCATCAAAGATGCCCAAATCGAAATCCCATTCCCTCAGCGTGTTGTCACTATTAAATCAAGTGCAGCAAAGTTCGACTGAACTTGAAGACAATCAGTGGCATGTGCCACTGACTCACTTGGTTTGCGCTCATCGTCAAAAGAAAAAAGCCATTGATTAACCCTTAACATAGCTCTATGCTGGATACGTTTTGTTCACAAAACATACAACATGTAAGGAGAAAAACAATGAGAAAAAGCAATATGAGCTATTTGCTCGGTAGTAGCGTGCTGCTGCTATCTAGCATGCAAACCCTAGCTGCAAATTGTACTGGTTTAGCCACTTGGCAAGCGTCTGAAGTCTATCGTGCTGGAGATCAGATCAAGCACTTAAATAGCGCGTTTGAAGCCAGATGGTATAGCCAAAATGAAGATCCTCAACTGAACTCTGGGGACTATCGAGTTTGGAAAAATTTAGGGGCTTGCGGTGGCAACCAAAACCCAGAAGTAACCCTATTAACCCCGGCTCAAGGAAGTGTTTTTAAGCAAAATGACAGCGCTGTCTTGTCAGCGAATGCATCCGATGCTGATGGCGCGGTTGGGCAAGTCGAATTTTTTATCGATGATGTTTCAGTGGGCTTTGACAATCAAGCGCCCTATCAAATTAACTGGGTCGCACAGTTGGGTCCGCATGTCGTATCCGCAGTCGCAACCGATGATCAAGGAGCGATTAGCCAAGCAAGCTCCGCGAATATAGAAGTCAAAAAGACTAGTAATAATACGCCGCCAGTCATTGAACTGAGCTCACCTAATAATAATGATCAGTTTACGCTGGGTGATGTTGTGCGTATCACAGCCACGGCAACCGATACCGATGGCTCGATTGCTAGCGCATCAATTTCAGTCAATAGTACTGAGGTTGCTACATTTACCAATGGCAATATCGCATATGACTGGGTTAGTGACACAACAGGTCAAGTGCAAATTAAAATCTCAGCCACCGACAACAGCAATGCAACTAGTGATACCACGGTTAACGTTAAGGTCGCTTCTGCCTCGCAGGGCGGGTGTGCAGGTCTCAAGTCCTATCAAGCAGGGCAAGCCTATCAAAATGGTGAACTTGTCTCTCATAACAATAGAAAATATCGTTGTGACGTCAGTGGCTGGTGTAGCTCAAATGCTCAATGGGCATACGAGCCTGGTGTCGGACAACATTGGGCTGATGCGTGGAGTGATTTAGGCATTTGCGCCATCGCACCTGAAATACGCTTCATTTCCCCACAGCCAAATAGCACTTTATTGCAAGGGCAAGCCACAGAAGTCTCAGTGACAGCAAGTGATGCAGATGGCACCGTAGCACAATTAGATGTCTACGCCGGTCAAACCTTATTAGGTAGCTTTACAAGCGGTACAGCCACGGTCAATTGGCAGCCTTCGACACTGGGGGGCGCCACATTATCTGCTAATGCCACCGATAATGAAGGTAATATCGCTACCCAACAGATCCAAGTAAACGTTACAGACAAACCTGTTGTTATTGACTTAACCTCACCCACTGCGGGCACCCAATATGTGATTGGCGATACAATAAATATGAGTGCCCAAGCGCAAGCCCTCACAGGCACCATTAGCAGTGTAGATTTTTACGCCAATGGTACGCTGCTTGGTAGCGATACGACATCACCATACACTTGGACTTATACAGCCTCAGTCCTCGGTAATCAAACTCTGACAGCCGTTGCCAAAGACAGTGCTGGCAATCAAGCAACAAGCTCTGGGACAAGTATCTCTGTCATTGACAAGCCGATAGGTAAAACACATAAGCTCATTGGCTATTGGCACAATTTTGTCAATCCAGCAGGTTGCCCCATCCCATTGGCACAAATGTCGCCTGCATGGGACATCATTGATATCGCTTTTGCAGAAAATGACCGTAATTCAGATGGTACGGTACACTTCAAACCATTTGAAAAAGACATACGTTCAAACTGTCCACCGATCGATCCTGTGCAATTCAAAGCTGATATGAAGGCACTGCAAGCTCAAGGCAAGGTATTTGTTTTAAGCTTAGGTGGCGCAGAAGGTACAATCACGCTCAACACGGATGCTGACGAAGCAAAATTCGTTTCAAGCCTCACCAACATCATTCAAGAGTGGGGATTTGACGGACTAGATATTGACTTGGAGAGTGGCTCGAATTTAGTACATGGTTCACAGATACAAGCGCGTTTACCTAGAGCACTCAAGCAAATTGAGCAAAACATGGGCGGGAATATGGTCCTCACCATGGCCCCTGAACACCCTTATGTTCATGGCGGAATGATTGCTTACACCGGCATTTGGGGTGCTTATATTCCCCTTATTGATGCGCTAAGAGACACATTAGATTTACTCCATGTTCAGCTATACAATAACGGCGGACTACCTAATCCATATGAGCCAGGTAGTGCACCTGAAGGCTCTGTAAATATGATGGTTGCTCACGCTAAAATGCTTATTGAAGGGTTTGATTTAGCCGATGGTACGCGTTTCGCACCACTGAGAGACGACCAAGTTGCGATTGGTTTACCATCAGGTCCAAAATCAGCAAACTCAGGACAAGCGCCAACCGCAAATATCATTGCTGCGTTAGATTGTCTAACAAAAGGCTTAAGTTGCGGCACGATTAAACCGGCATTTAACTATCCTAAGTTCGGTGGTGTAATGACCTGGTCTATCAATTGGGACAAGTATGATGGTTATAACTTCTCTAAACCGATTGGTGATAAATTAACGCAAATGAATCAAGGTAATTAATTACACTGAATCATTTACCTCTTTTATAATGACACCAAACGCCTGATAGTATTTATCAGGCGTTTTATGTTTTAAAACCCGCTACAATTACTTGAGCATACAAGACGTATTAACCACTCACCTTGCCCTTAAACTGGCTTTTTTTTCATCTAGAAAAATATTTTCTGTTCCTTTGAACTATTCTTTGTCTTAATAAGGTCTCTATCACGTGATTCAATAACAAAGACTTAAATTATGACAGGACTCAGATCACTATGTAGCCCCGCCATTTCATTCATGGCACAACTTAAGTACAAAACTAAAATTAGCCTTGTATTTGGTATCTTACTCTTACCACTGGCATTAAGTCTGTTTTTTCTAAACTCCACGCTCACTCATTCAATAAAAGTGAGCCAGCAGCAGCAAGAAGGACTCAATTTATATCCTAAGCTGCTAGAAAACATCATTAATGACAGACAAAAAGATAACCAAAGACTACTCGCTCAAAGCGGGTTTTCAGTCAACACCCAAGCCTCTAATACCCCATTAGAGCAGGTGTCCATCGCATCAAAGTTGGCCATTGATAACGATTTAAGTCGCTCTTACTTAAACCGCTCATTGGTCGAGTCATTACCCAAAGTGGTCTATCAAATCAATGATATTGCCGAGCAAGCAAATGGTATTATCAACCGTGGCAGATTTACGCCAGACTCCTTTATTGCACTGTCTAACCTCAATAAAGCGCTCCCAATTGTCAAATCACAGCTCCTCGATAAACTTGAAGTTGCAGCCATAGAAAGCCCATTTGTTAAACAGCAGCTATCGACCCAAATTAATGCGCTCAACTCAGCGCTCGACAGCTACCAAAGATCGATTAAAACCAAATTACTCGACCCTGATGACATTGAGTTAACTGCCAATGCTTTTTCAACAGCTCATCGTGATGTTCAGCGAAAAACGCAAAATTTAGTGGAAGCAGCCCTACCCACACTTAAAGCGATGCTGCAAGAAAAGCTTGAGCGCGAACAAACAATTCGTAACTTGGTCGCGACTGCTTCGATTATCAGCTTGGCGATTGCACTTTACCTCATGCTAGGCTTTTATTTTGCGGTCGTTGATACGATCTCAGAGTTTTCACACTCTGCGCAAAAAGCCGCACAAGGTGATTTGCGCTCTCGCGCTATATCACAGGGCAATGATGAGCTTAATGATATTGTGGGGCAATATAACCGAGTTTTAGATGCATTCACTGAGTTGCTAGGAGATGTGCACAATACCACCAGCGATTTACATCATGCCACGGACAAACTCAGCCACATTAGCCAGGATACGCGCCATGATGTCGCTCAACAGCAAATTAAGATTTCTGGGATCCACACTGCATTATCAGACATGGCTAACGCCGCTGACTCGGTTGAAAACTCAGCGCAGCACGCCACAGAACTCGCCAGCGCCGCGGCAGACCAAGTAAAACAAGGCAGCCTTAATACCACTGAATTAGCACAGCATATGACTGTGTTACAAAACGAGTTTGAAGAAAGTCGACAGGCACTCGATAAACTAGCGCAAGACAGCCAAAACATCAGTAAAGTCAGTTTAGGGATCAGCGAAATTGCAGAGCAGACCAACTTGTTAGCGCTCAATGCAGCCATTGAAGCTGCGCGAGCTGGTGAGCAAGGGCGGGGATTTGCCGTTGTAGCAGATGAAGTGCGTACCCTTGCCAAGCGGACTCAGCAACAAACAGAAGAGATCCATACTATTATCAAATCACTACAAAACGCGTCCAACGATACCCAACAAAAAATGCTCAGTAGCGTTGAAAAGATGGAGCGCGGTGTCACTGCAGCCAATGAGACCAATCAAATTCTCAGTGCTGCGGAGCAAAGTATGAGTGACATAGATCAACAGGGGCATGTGATCCGAGAGCTTGTACAACAGCAAACGCAAGCGACGCAACAGGCACTTTCAGAATCCAGTGAAATAAGTGACCTTGCGGAACACACGTTAGGTTCTGCTGAGGCCACACAAGATGATGCGCATCAGTTAAGTAGCATGGCGGCTAACTTAAAATCAGCGATGAGTCAGTTTAAAACTTAACGATCACTGACAACTTGGTTTTGGGTTAAACAGCTCTGCGCGCAGCGGCAGCTGAATAGTCGGGCCACAATGTGGTGCAGCTTGCTCCCCTGTTTTCTTATTTACAAATGCCCATTTCACTCCCGCAGGTCGTTCATCAGCAATGGCCTGCGGGTTTAAGGGCTTAAGATAACGAATATAGAGTTCAAGTGCCCCAGTACCGCCAGTTAATTTAGTTGGTTTATTGTCATCACGACCAACCCAAGCAACGGTTACCGTATTGTGATCAAACCCGGTAAACCAACTGTCTCTCATATTGTTGCTTGTTCCTGTTTTCCCAGCCAATTGAACAGATGGGAAGTGTTTGTTTAAACGTTTACCTGTGCCACTTTTGGTTACCCTTTTTAAACCATACTTGGTCATGTAAACTGAGGCAGGATCAAACCTGTTTTCTCGTTTTGGCTGATGTTTATAAAGCGTTTTACCACTGGCATTAGTGATAGCAGAGATACTGGTTAATTCGCTGTATTTGCCATTAGCCGCTAACGTCGTGTACATCTGAGCGACATCAAAACTGGATAACTCAACAGCCCCTAGTAACATCGAAGGGTAAGTCGGGATGTCACTCTTAACACCCAGCTCAGACATTGTATTCGCAACTTTATGTACACCCACATCTAGCCCTAAATTGACCGCAGGGATATTTAAGCTTTTACTAAACGCTTCATATAGCGGAACAGGACCTCTAAATTTATGGTCGAAGTTTTCTGGCGACCAAGTCTTACCTGACGAGTCGGTCACCTGTAACGGCGAATCATCTAGCAATGTCCCCAAAGTGAAGTCTTGCTGCAATGCAGTCAGATAAATGGCTGGTTTAACTAATGAGCCAACACTGCGTTTAGTATCTAGTACTCGATTAAAACCCGAAAAACGCATTTGCCTGCCTGACACTAACGCAGATACACCTGCTTTCTCTGTATTCACAGAAACCATCGCAACTTCTAAGCCCGATATATCAAAACGACGCTCCAAGTATGGAAGACCTGAAGTAATGGCTTCTTCCATCGCACTTTGCTTTTGCAACTCAAAGTAAGTAAATATACGCACCCCAGCATGGATCACATCCTCATTTGGCACCAAGTCCTTCAGCTCACGATTCACCAATTCCAAATAACCTGGGTAGGATTGCAATAGACTTTCTTTCAAAGGCTGAATGTCAATTTTTCGCTCTAACGATTGTCGGTATTCGGTTGTCGTAATGATGCCGTTTTCTGCCATAAGCCTAAGCACCAAGTCTCGACGTTCCATGGTTCTTTCTGGATACCTACGCGGGTTATAAAATGATGGGCCCTTTACCATAGCAACCAATAACGCAACCTGATCGAACTCCAGCTCATCTACTGGTTTTGCAAAATAGAACTCTGACGCCAATCCCATTCCATGCACACCCTGATTGTATGCCTGACCTAAATACACTTCATTAAGATAAGCCTCTAATATCTCATCTTTGCTGTAACGATAATCCAAAATGAGCGCAATAAAAGCTTCATTGACTTTTCGAACCAGTGAGCGCTCTCGCGTAAGGTAAAAGTTTTTAGCAAGCTGCTGAGTCAATGTGCTACCACCTTGCACCGTTCTACCTGCGCGAATATTACTATATAGTGCGCGCATAATTGACCACACTGAGACACCATGGTGTTCATAGAAGTTGCGATCTTCAACAACTAACAGTGCTTGCTTTAATACATTCGGAAACTTTTCAAGCGGAACAAACTCACGATCTTGATTGGTCTCATTACCAATTCGCGCAATTTGCACTGGCTCTAATCGCTCGCCAGCGATGCGGCGACCGCCTTTATCGACAATATTAGCAAGCTTTTTACCCGCAAAATTAAGTGTAAATACTCTGGATGACTCAGCCCCCTCGTAAAACTCAAATGCACGACGGAAAACCGTTATGGTGCGTCCTTGTACTATATATTGACCTGTCCTATTAATTCTATTCACTCTCGAGTAATTAAGCCTCTCAAGTTCCCAAATCACCTCTTGCTCAGACAAGTACTGATCTGGATAAAAGGTCATAGCACGCGCATAAACCTGAACTGGAAGCTGCCATTTGTTGCCTTCAAACTGCTTACTCACTTTCGCATCTAGGTACACAACATACATTGCAACCGCACAGCAAACAGCAAGGCCGCCTTTCCAAAATAGCGACCAAAGCGTTTGTAGTATTCGAGACTTTAAAATACTTAAACGCTGCTTAACCGAGACCTTTTTTGAGTTAGGTGATTTTTTTTTCGTGGTGCGCTTTGGTTTTGATTTATTTGCAGGCGTGCGTTTTTTCTCTGACATTTACCGGAGCAATATTTACCATAATTACAATGATGCTAGAGTAACTTAGATTAACAGCCACTGAAACCAAAAAAGCAGGCTAACGCCTGCTTTTTTAACTGCTTAAATATTAATGGTTTCGTATTGTGACAAATTCTGGGTAAGCATCTACGCCACAGTCATGCTGATCCATACCACTGAGCTCCTCCTCTTCCGTCACACGGATCCCCATGGTCGTCTTTAAAAGTGCCCAAACCAAATAAGAAGTGATAAAAACAAACCCAAGAATTGAAACAAGACCAATCAACTGCGAGACGAAGTTTGCATCGCCATTTGAGAAAGGCACCATCATCACACCCAGACAACCACATACGCCATGCACCGAGATGGCACCTACAGGGTCATCAATTTTAAGTTTATCCAGCGCCACAATGCTAAATACCACTAAACTTCCACCTAACGACCCGATAATGCACGCAAGTAGTGGCGTCGGAGAAGCTGGCTCCGCAGTGATAGTGACAAGCCCAGCCAATGCCCCGTTTAAAATCATCGTCAAATCCGCTTTTTTCCACATGACTTTACACACAAGTAAAGCCGATATTGCGCCTGCGGCAGCAGCGGCATTGGTATTTAACATGATTTGACTCACTGCAATGGCATTTTCCTTATCAGCCAAAAACAACTGCGAGCCGCCATTAAATCCGAACCACCCCATCCACAAAATAAAAGTACCTAGGGTCGCTAGAGGTAAATTAGAACCGGGGATAGGATAAATCTCTCCATGTTTACCATACTTGCCCTTTCTTGCTCCCAGTAACAAAACGCCAGCCAATGCAGCAGCGGCACCCGCACCATGGACAATCGCAGAGCCTGCAAAATCAACAAAACCCAACTCAGATAAAAATCCTGCTCCCCAACTCCAATAACCTTGGATAGGATAAATAAGCCCAGTTAACACCACAGTAAATAATAAGAATGCCCACAACTTCATGCGTTCAGCCACTGCGCCAGAAACAATTGACATGGCCGTTGCGACAAAAACCACTTGAAAGAAAAAATCAGACTCAAGCGCATGGTCGGCATCAGCTGACGCATCACCAATTAGCGCTCCAAAACTTGGCACAAACCCGCCTTCAGAGTTGCCGACGTACATAATGTTGTAACCAATCAGCAAATACATAGTGCAGGCGATTGCGTAAAGTGCAATATTTTTAGTTAAGATCTCCGTGGTATTTTTAGATCTTACTAACCCTGCCTCTAACATGGCAAACCCTGCCGCCATCCACATCACTAACACGCCCGATATGAGAAAGTAGAAAGTATTGAGTGAAAATTGTAATTCTATAATTGTGTTTTCCATCAGATTGCACCTCAGATTGCTTCTTCGTCTAATTCACCGGTGCGGATCCGCACGATTTGCTCTAGGTCATAAACAAAAATTTTGCCATCACCAATTTTTCCGGTATTTGCAGCTTGTGTTAATGTGTCTACTACCCGTTGGCAGTTTTCACTGTGCGTTGCAATCTCAAGCTTAATTTTTGGTATAAAATCGACTTGGTATTCAGCTCCTCGATACAATTCTGTGTGACCACGCTGACGACCAAATCCTTTCACGTCAACGACTGTCATGCCTTCTATACCGAGCTCAGCGAGTGCTTCTCGGACTTCATCCAATTTAAAAGGCTTAATTATCGCACTTATCATTTTCATTGTTGGCCTCCAAAGGAGTGTGATTCCTGTTGATGATGGAATACACAATCCAACCTTTATGCCAAAAAGATTAGTGCTTATTTATCAGTGGGGTATAAAAAATATAGAAAGGTATTTAGCGAAAAGTGCACTTAGCTGGTGCACTCTTCTAAGATTTGATTTGATTTGGTGCAAGCTGTCACTGCACTATTACGACCTTGCGCTTTCGCCTTATATAACGCTTTATCAGCATGTCGCATCACTTCACTCAATGTCGCAAACTCACATTTTGCAATACCAATACTCAGGGTGCAATGTAAGCGGTGGTCATCGACTTGGAAAATATTCTCTGCAAATTTGAGACGAAAAACATCAAATTTGGCTTTTGCTTTTTGCAAATCACTTTCAGCGAGTAAAACAGCAAACTCCTCGCCACCGACTCGAGATACTAAACTACCCGAGAATGACTCATTGAGTAAATGAGCAACCTGAGTAAGTATGCTATCGCCACCCAAGTGGCCATATTTATCGTTAATTTCTTTAAACAAGTCTAGATCTAACAAAGCTAAGCAGCTATCTTCTAGCCCGGATTTAAGTAACCTATCCATTTGTTGGCAAAAATAACGACGATTGTATAAACCCGTCAAATAATCACGATGTGCGTAATCTTTAATCTCGGCAATTAGGTTTAATTGCTCCATCGTCTGCATTACACGGCAGTGGAACTCCTCGTTCATAAATGGCTTCATTAAGAAATCATTTGCACCATATTTAATGAACTTTGCGGACAGGCCGTGTGTTCCAGCACCAGATAACCCAACAATCGCCAAATCATCGCGACCACGGAAATTGCGCACTGCTTTAACCAACTCAAATCCATCCATCGTTGGCATAGCATAGTCAGTCAATAAAAGTTTAACTTCATGATCAGCTTTGAGCATAGTAAGTGCTTGCTCACCATCTTGAGCTTCAAAAACAGTGAATAACTGCTTTTCTAACATCTGTCTCATCACAGCACGACTGATCATAGAGTCATCAGCAATCAGTGCTTTACAGCCTTGATTACGCAGCAAACGGCTTACCAATTTAATGGCATACAAATAAGAATCGCGATTATCTTTGATCACATAATCAACGACTCCCATTTCTAGCATCTGTTGTCGGCTATACTCATCAATCTTAGAGGTCAAAACAACCGTAGGGACATTGTGACTCAAAGTTAACTGGACGACTTCCGCATCCATTGCATCAGGCAATGTTAAATCTACCAAGGCCAGTGTGTAGCAATTGCTCGCAAGTAACGCTTTACTTTCCTTGAGAGACCAAGCAAAGTCTATATCGACACTTAGATGTTGTGATGCCAGATGGCGTAAGATCTGTTGGACAACCTTACTATCTTCAACAATCAATACTTTTTGCATGGAAACTTTCTCTAGTGACTGCAATGAGAAATGTAGCTATACAAGTATTTAACAGACTCAAATACTTTAATACTACAGACATAAGGGTGAAATATACGCGATTTTTGTGACAAAAAAAACCTGCACCGCCCCTAAATGGTAAACAAATTGTAATGGGCAGCAAATATTGCGAGTTAGTCTCATTGACTTTGAAATCAGCGTTAAAAACGATTTAAATGTAGGCGATAAGTGAAAACACGAGGAACCCCATGGCAGCAGTACCTAAAATAGTATCTAGCTTACTACTACTTTGCGTCAGCACATTCAGTGCTGCTAATAGTAATCAACAAGGCACGTTAAGCTTTGATATAGATCATCAAGTCACCACAAAACACAAAGCCACAATTAATGGCTCAAAAATAAACTATACCGTATCGACTGGCACTCAGCCTTTGTGGGATGACGAGGGGCATCCTATTGCATCTTTACACTACACTTATTACAAAAAAGACAAAGTAAAGGATAATGCAAAACGCCCGCTACTCATTTCATTCAACGGTGGTCCGGGGTCAGCTTCTGTGTGGATGCACATAGCTTATACTGGTCCTCGTGTCCTAAAAATAGACGATGAAGGATATCCACTTCAGCCTTATGGACTAAAGGATAACCCATATTCAGTTTTAGATACCACAGACATAGTTTTTGTGAATCCAGTGAACACCGGCTATTCACGTGTATTACCTGATAAACAAGGCAAAATGCCGAGCAAAGACGTTCAAAAAAAGCGTTTTTTTGGTGTTAACGCCGATGTTAAATACCTCGCAGCTTGGCTAAACACCTTTATTAACCGTCATGACAGAGCGTTGTCACCTAAGTTTTTAATAGGTGAAAGCTACGGAACAACGCGCGTTGCAGGGCTTGCACACGAACTACAAAACCAGCAGTGGATGTACTTAAATGGTGTGATCCTAGTCTCGCCAACAGACATCGGCATTAAACGTGACGGTCCTGTAAAGGCCGCTAATAGACTTCCTTATTTTGCGGCGACTGCTTGGTATCACAAAGCACTCAGCAATGAGCTACAAAATAAAGACTTACTTGAAGTATTGGAAGAAGTTGAAGCCTATACCTTGAACACCTACTTACCTGCGCTTGCCAAAGGCGCTATGATCAGTGATAAAGAGAAGCAAGCTGTTACTGCTCAAGTTGCCAAATATTCAGGATTATCAGAAAAGTTTGTCGCACAGAATAATTTGGATATTCCAAATGCTACATTTTGGAAGGAACTGCTTCGAGATAGAGAAGTGACCGTTGGCCGACTGGACTCAAGGTATTTAGGCATAGATAAACGTGTCGCTGGTGACATACCTGATTATTGGCCTGAACTCACCTCTTGGTTGCACTCATTCACACCGGCAATTAATCACTACTTCCGCCAAGAGCTGAACTATAAAACAGACATAAAATACAATATGTTTGGCCCCGTTCGTCCATGGGATAGAACTAAAAATACCGTGGGTGAGCGCCTAAGGTTAGCAATGGCGCAAAACCCATATTTACATGTCATGGTTCAATCTGGGTATTACGATGGTGCTACCAACTATTTTGATGGTAAATATAATTTATGGCATTTAGACCCCAGTGGTAAAATGAAAGACAGATTAAGCTTTAAAGGTTACCGCTCTGGTCATATGATGTATCTGCGTTATGAAGATCTTAGACTCTCTAACGAAGATTTAAGAGATTTCATCATCCAAGCATTACCTAAATCAGGTGAAGCTGCTAAATACTAACTTTGGCCGTGATGTGGAAGCACGCTTCCACATCACGGCAATAACGTAACTCCTTATTTTTATAAAGTCATTACGCCCCAACCGATAACTAACTCTTCAGTACTTCAAAAACCATCTAGTTAAAAAGCTTTATATCTTTGAATAGATTAATTCAATGCTTCCGATTACTTTTTGGGTATACTCTTCATATTAGAATAAAATGAGATTGTCTATGAGTGATCAGTTTAGGGTTGTCTTTGTTGGGTTTAACGCCGACACTGATAGCCACAATGCCATGGAAAGCCTAGCCACCAAACTGGGCGTATCAAAGCAAAAAGTTGTTGCATTTACTCAAGGTAAGCCCCTGTTTGGCGCCACTGAAAAAAGTAAATGCTTAAAACAAGCTAAACTCCTAGCGATTTATGGGTTCCAAAGCAAGGTGCAAGCCGTGCAAAGCAGCATGACAAACGCCCCTCAAGTTAACAATGCTGCAAATGAACGTGTATTTGAAGCGCTTGATTACATCACCAGTAGCCTGATCAGAATCGAAGAAAAGTTAGAAGAACTTGAACAGCGTATCGATGGACAAAATAAAAGTAACGAAGAAAAAGAAGATGACGAATGGCAAAATGACGAGCTATTCGATGAACTTGACCTAGATGCAGAGCCCAAGCCAAGGTCCAAAAAGCTTTTATATACACTGTTAGCCGTGTTATTCATTTTGCTTATTGTACTCGGATTTAGTTTGGCTTTCCCTGAGATGGTTCAATTCTAATGAAAGAAAATTCATGTTCAAATACAAAAAAAGCAGAAACACGCAAAAAAATTCGAAGTTCAATAAGAGCACAACGAAAAGCTCTTGATGAAAATTTTCAAACTTCTGCTGAAACCGACCTAAACATTAATTTTTTTCAACATGAGAAACCGACTAAAAACGCCTCAATCGGGGTCTACTTACACAATGATGGCGAACTCAGAACTAACCTTTTAATTCAATCACTTTGGAAAAAAAACATTCAAGTATACCTGCCCGTAATCCACCCCTTCAGCGGCACTAGTTTACTGTTCCAAAAGTATGAAAAAAACTCAACCATGATTCAAAACCGCTATGCTATCTTAGAACCTAAGTTGAATTGTTATGAAATTTGCCCAATTGAGCAACTAGATTACTTGTTGATGCCTTTAGTTGCTTTCGACGAGCACGGTAATCGATTAGGCATGGGTGGCGGCTATTACGACAGAACATTAGCTAACTACTATTCACAAGGGTGGGTAAAACCCAAATTGATAGGGTTAGCACATGACTGCCAAAAAGTCAGTGAATTGCCAATTGAAGCATGGGATGTACCTTTGCCTGCAATACTAACGCCTACCCAATATTATCAGTGGCGCTAACAAAACCCACTGCTAAAAAGTCTGCGCTTAAGAGTGTAATTTATTGTCATACAATTCGAGTGTTTAAGCGTATAATCTCAACTTAATTAAAGACAACAAAGTGATTACGTTATGACACAAGATGAAATGAAAAAAGCTGCAGCATGGGCAGCGCTTGAACATGTAAAAGAAAACACCATTGTCGGTGTCGGAACAGGTTCCACAGTCAATCATTTTATCGATGCACTCGGTAGCATCAAAGATGATATTAAAGGTGTGGTTTCGAGTTCAGAAGCATCAACTGAAAAGCTAAAAGCACTCGGTATTGAAGTCTTTGAGCTTAATGATGTTGCTCAATTAGATGTGTATGTTGATGGTGCTGATGAAATTAACGAACATGGACACATGATTAAAGGCGGTGGTGCTGCGTTGACCCGTGAAAAAATCGTTGCCGCGGTTGCTGACAAGTTCGTTTGTATAGTCGATGAGAGTAAACATGTTGACACGCTGGGTAGCTTCCCATTGCCGGTGGAAGTTATACCAATGGCACGAAGCTACGTCGCTAGAGAGCTGTTAAAGCTTGGAGGCGACCCAGTATATCGCCACGGTGTCGTCACTGACAATGGCAATGTCATTTTAGATGTACATGGATTAAATATCACAGATCCAAAAACGCTGGAAGAAAAAATAAACCAAATCGTCGGTGTTGTAACCAATGGGCTATTTGCTCACCGTGGTGCAAATACCGTAATTACAGGGACACCACAAGGTCCACAAACTAGGTAATAGGAATGAGTCATGAGTAAGGTATCTTTGTCTAAAGATAAGATTAAAATATTATTGTTAGAAGGCGTGCACCAAAGTGCAGTCGAAACATTAAAGCGTAATGGGTACAGTAATATTGAGTATCTCAAGACATCGCTGCCTGAAAATGAGTTGATTGAGCGTATCAAACATGTTCACTTTGTCGGTATACGCTCGCGCACCCACCTCACAGAAACGGTCTTAAATGCGGCTGAAAAACTCGTTGCTGTTGGTTGTTTTTGTATTGGTACAAACCAAGTGGATTTAGATGCCGCAAAACGTCGTGGTATTGCCGTATTTAACGCGCCATTCTCAAATACACGTTCGGTTGCAGAGTTAGTACTCGGTGAAATCTTGTTACTACTTCGCGGTATTCCGAAGCGAAACGCCATGGCACATCGCGGCCAATGGCTTAAATCTGCTATTGGCTCTTTTGAAGCTCGCGGAAAAACTCTAGGCATCATCGGCTATGGTCACATCGGCACACAACTTGGCATCATGGCTGAAAATATCGGTATGAAAGTCGAGTTTTATGACATAGAAGACAAGCTCACTCTTGGTAATGCACAGCAAGTGCAAAACCTGACACAGCTGCTGCAACGTGCAGATGTGATCAGCCTACATGTACCAGAAACACCGCAAACTAAAAACCTGATTGGCATGGCTGAAATTGAAGTCATGAAACAGGGTGCGATCCTAATCAATGCATCACGCGGAACCGTTGTAGATATTGACGCCCTTGCAGAAGCTCTACAACATGAAAAACTTGCCGGTGCTGCCATTGATGTTTTCCCGGTTGAACCGAAATCAAATGATGAGGAGTTTGTGTCTCCACTGAGAGAGTTTGACAATGTCATTTTAACGCCGCATGTGGGTGGCTCTACACAAGAAGCACAAGAAAATATCGGTATTGAAGTGGCGGGTAAATTAACCAAGTACTCAGACAATGGCTCCACTGTCACAGCTGTAAATTTCCCTGAAGTATCGCTGCCAGAGCTGTCTAACCGCAGCCGTTTATTACACGTACACGAGAATAGACCGGGTGTGCTAACGCAAATCAACCAAGCATTTGCTCAACATGGGATTAATATCGCTGCTCAGTATCTGCAAACAGACGATTGCATTGGTTACGTAGTTATTGATGTAGATAGTGATCACTCAGAAGTTGCGTTAAAAGAACTAAGCGCTGTTGAAGGGACGATCAGAGCACGTATTTTACACTAAATGTTTAATACATGAATTGATAAAAGAGCCGGTAAACTGCCGGCTTTTTAATGACTGATTAAACAACTCAATCAAAATAAAAAAAGCTGCTTTAAAAGCAGCTTTTTTTCAGGGTTATTTCTAGGCATTAAGCCATGAAATCAACACCTTCTTTAATGTCTTTTTCAAGCGTCGCTAACATGTCGTCTTTTGCTTTTTGTTCAAAAGCGCTTAGCTCGCCGTATGGTAATAGCTCTTCAACGCCATTTTTACCAAGACGGATAGGCTGTGCAAAGAATTCTGCATCGCCAGTGTTACCTTCAACGTAAGCGTACTCAAATACGTTTTCTTCGCCTTGAAGACCTTTAACAAGTGAGAAGCAGAAACGAGCTGCTGCTGCACCCATTGAAAGCGTCGCAGAACCGCCACCCGCTTTTGCTTCAACAACTTCAGTACCCGCGTTTTGGATACGCTTAGTAAGAGAAGCAACTTCCTCATCAGAGAATTCAACACCTTCAACTTGAGAAAGAAGAGGTAGAATAGTTGTTCCAGAGTGACCGCCAATAACAGGTACTTTTACTTCTGATACGTCTAGACCTTTAAGCTCTGCAATGAATGTTTCAGCGCGGATAACATCTAATGTTGTTACACCGAAAACGCGTGCAGCATCATAAGTGCCTGCTTTTTTGAATACTTCACGTACAATTGGTACAGTGCCGTTTACTGGGTTTGTGATGATACCAACAAACGCCTTAGGGCAGTTTTTAACGATACCTTCAGCCAGAGTTCTAACGATACTCGCGTTCACATTGAACAGATCCGCACGGTCCATGCCAGGCTTACGTGGCATACCAGCTGGGATCAAAACGATGTCTGCGCCTGCAAGTGCAGGATCTAAGTCATCTTTACCGTAACCCGCAACTGACACAGCAGTTGGGATGTGAGAAAGATCTACAGCAACACCTGGAACAACTGGTGCAACATCGTATAGTGCTAGCTCAGAGCCTGCAGGCAAACCGTTTTTAAGCAGAAGAGACAATGCTTGACCGATACCACCAGCGGCACCTAATACAGCAACTTTCATTATAATTCTCCATATATTGAAGGTAGGAATTTTGTGTGCTGTAAAGATAATGAAAAGCGAGGGTAAAGACAAATTTATCCGCGTTATTTTCAAGATTTTTTCGACTATAGTTGTAAACAAGAGACAACTTTGTCGCAATTTGCCTTTACGATATACCATGAAAATTACTCCAGCGTTAAAATTTGGGTAACTGTTGGGATTTGTGTAAAATCGGGCAACCAAAATTAATAGAAGAGATGTATATGCAAGCGCAAGACAAACAAGAAGCCTTAGTTAAAGCCTTTAAAGCACTTTTAAGAGAGGAAAACTTTGGTTCTCAGGGCGAAATCGTTGATGCGCTAAAAGATCAAGGCTTTGACAATATAAGTCAAAGTAAAGTATCAAGAATGCTGAGTAAATTCGGCGCGGTTCGCACCAGAAATGCCAAACAAGAAATGGTTTACTGCCTGCCTGCAGAAATGGGGGTCCCAACAGCAAAAAGCCCGCTGAGACAGCTTGTTATCGATATCATGCACAATGAAATGATGATCATTATCAGAACCAGCCCCGGTGCAGCGCAGCTGATCGCTCGTCTGCTAGACTCTTTAGGCAGCGCAGATGGTGTATTAGGCACAATTGCAGGTGACGACACTATTTTCATCGCACCCGCAAAAATATCTGAGATTGACGCGACTTTAGACAAAGTAAAAACATTGTTTGACAACGTTTAAACTTAATCGTCAGCCATTATTTGCGCCATCTCTTTCAAAAATTGTAAAGATGGTGCAAAAAAAGACGCGCCCATATCCGCTTCAGAATAATCTAATAGTGGATCGTAACATTCTTGCCCTGATAGCAAACCGAATCGGCTCATTAGAACCGTCTCAAATGCATTCCCGTGAGCTGCACAACTCAGATTAATGCTACCTTGCTCAAACACATCCCCAAACGGCATACTCTGATCCAACAGCAGTACTAGCCCTTGCGCATCTTTAAGCTCTGCACGACTAGCATGACTAAATGCCACTGCCGGCTCAATTAGTTTATTATCTAAGCGCGTACGTCCCATCAGCGCCTCTTGCTCATCAATTGCAAGTTGCTGCCACCTCGCCAAATCAAACTTCACTCGCTGAATATGAATGTAGCTACCTTGATGATCTAGTCCTTCGGGGTTATCAACTAACGCGACTTTACGCTTAAAGCGACCGTGTGGTGACTCACTGGCGTAAATAAAGCCGTTAAAATTTCGCCCATCCAAAAAGCGAAAACCGCGAACATGCGCAACGAGTTCAACACAGCCTCCCAACATATGTAAGACACTTTGCGCAAATAGATGATTTACATCTTCTCTATCTGAGCGTATGACATAAAGCAAATCAAAAGGCTGACTATGTATTAAGTGATCGGTAGAACGAATATGAGGAAAGCTTTTTAGTTCAGGTGGTATAAATTCAGGATAGATATGAGGCCAATATTGTGCACCAATCGCGACGAAGCTGCTAAGCATAGATTCAGAGAATCTATCACTCAACTCATCTTGCAGTCGCCCAGCTTGCGCCAGTGCTTCTCGCACAACTTCATCCTGCCCTTCAAGCACATTGAAGAATAAATGTAAGCCATGCAAGTTTGCCTCTGCACAGATCCCCGATTGCGGCTGGGCCATACCTTTTCCTTATCGTTTATCGCTCTAAGAAAAGAAATTTACCGCATGGGGCTTAATTTTTAAAGAGATAGGTTTAGACAAATCTAACGGTTTGTCAGCAGGTTTTGCTATTTCTAGCTGTTGACCCTGCAATTCGATGGCATATAAATACTCAGTACCCACAAACCTCTCTTGATTCACTTGGATCGCACCATGGTCAGTATTATACAATTCAATGTGGCTCGGCCTGACAAATATTTTACCCTTATCTTCAGCGTCATTTTGCTGAGTTAATGAGTTTACTTGCCCAAATTGAGTGCTAAATGCCCCATTACCAGCATGTGTTGCATCTAAATAAATCCCCTGGCCTAAGAACTCTGCAACCACTTGGTTTTTTGGCTGATGGAACAATTCAGTTGGGCACCCTAATTGTGCTATTTGGCCTTTGTGCATAATGGCAAGTCGATCTGAAAAAGCGAAGGCTTCATCTTTTGAGTGACTGACAAAAATCGCAGATACTTTTTGATCTTTGATAATACTGCGTATGTCACTGATAAGTTGAAAGCGAACTTGCGCGTCTATATTTGAGAAAGGCTCATCTAACAGTAACAAGCTCGGGCGATAAGCCAGCGCCCTTGCAATAGCGACCCTTTGCTGTTGACCACCAGACAACTCATGCGGGAAACGCGCGGAAAATGCACCTAAATGCACCAGCTCTAACATTTCAGATACACGAGATTGCTTTTCAACGCGGCTTAACTTACCTAGCCCAAATGCAACATTTTGCGCTACCGTCAAATGCGGAAATAAAGCATAGTCTTGAAACATCATGCCGACATTTCGATGTTGCGGCGCGACAAATGTGTTTTCACCGTTGACTTGGTTCTGGCCAATTTTAATGCAGCCTTGTTGCGGCCTGATAAGTCCGGCAATGGCTTTAAGTGTGGTCGTCTTTCCACATCCGCTGGCGCCTAACAAGCAGACGATTTCATTTTCCTTTACCTGCAAATCAAGGTTGTCGATCACAGCATGACCGTCATAACTGTATTGCAAAGATTCTATAGCAAGGCTGTACATTATGTTTGCTGCTCCATTGAGCGGTTAACCAAATAAAGCGGGATTAACCCAACCAGTACGATAAACAAGGCAGATATTGATGCTAACTCTAACTGTTCATCGCTTACAAACTGAAAAACATGGGTTGCGAGTGTTTCAAAATTAAACGGCCTGAGCAGCAGTGCTGCCGGTAGCTCCTTCATACACTCAATAAATACCAATAAACCCGCGGTTAATATACCGCGCTTTAATAGAGGAATGTGTACGCGACCCAATGTCTGTAGATTATTTTTGCCCAAAGACGCACTCGCCATATCAATACTTGGGCTGATCCGCACAAAACTCGCTTCTACAGCCCCCTGAGCTATGGCGTAAAAGCGCACTACATACGCAAAAACAAGGGCAAAAATGGTACCACTGAGTAACAGCCCGGGTTCAAACCCAGTACCATCCAGCCAGCGGTTTAAATAGTCATCAAATAATGTAAGGGGCAATAGCACCGCGATTGCTAAAACGGTACCAGGCAAAGCATACCCCATACTCGCGACCTTCCCCGGAAAGCCCTTGGTTTTTTGCTCGCCTATACGCTGATAAAACACCACCAAAATACTAAAGCAAATAGCGATTACGCTGACATAAAGGCTGATTTTTAAACTTTGCCACGCATAATTAAAAAACGCGTCATTCCAAGCCTGATCAAAATAACCAATAGCGTAACTGGTCAATACACCCACGGGAATAAAAAACGCAACAATTAATATAAGGCTGCAAAAACCTGTCGCCAACCAGCCACTTTTACCGCCCAGTTCATATAGGCTGGTGTCATTTACACTGCTTTGACGCTCATGTACGACTTTGCTTTTTCGGCTCATTTTTTCTAGTGATAATGCAATGAAGAGAAACAGCAACATGATCCCTGAAATTTTTGCGGCGGCGGTGAGAGAATAGTACCCGAGCCAAGTATCATAAACAGCGGTAGTGAGTGTACTGACTGCAAAATAGTGCACCGTAGCAAAGTCCGCCATCGTCTCCATACTTATTAAAGCAAGTGCAGCGACAATGGCTCCACGAGATAATGGCAAACTTACTTTGAGAAAACTCTGAAATGGCGATAAACCCATTAACTGACTGGCCTGAACCAATTTGAAAGACTGCTCTCTGAGTGCTGTTTTAAAGATTAAGTATAAGTAGGGGTAAAGTACCAAAGCTATCATCACAATAGCACCGGGCAAAGTACGTATATCAAAGAACCAGTAATCATCAGGACTCGTCCAGCCAAACCAGTCTCTTAGAAAGATCTGCACAGGGCCTGCATAATCCAATAAATCTGTATACACGTAGGCAATGATGTAGGTGGGCATCGCAAGTGGCAGCATTAAAGCCCACTCAAACACTCGCTTACCGGGGAAGTGGCAATATGCTGTTAACCACCCAAGGGGCAGTGCAATTAATGAACTCAGTAACAACACCCCTGCAATCAGCATAATAGTATTACTGATGTAGTCCCAAAGAACTGTATCCCACAGGTGTGAGAATACTTCAGATTCTCCTTGTAATGATTCAAAAATGAGAAAAGCCAGCGGGGTCGACAGGCATATACCAATCACCCACGCTGTTATCTGCCAATTGGACAGTTTATTTTTTAGCTGCATTAAAGGTCAAATTTTACCTCATCGATTAGCTTTAGAGCCAATGGACGGTATTTACTAATTTCAGCAAGCGGCAAGCTGTCTTCCTTAAACACTCCCCATGACGCTACCATTTGAGATAATTCGACGCCCGGCTTGACCGGATATTCCATATTCGTCGATGCGTACATATTCTGCGCCTTATTGTCCGTCATAAACTCTATGAGTTTCAAGGCATTTTCTTTATTTTTTGCATACTTGGTTAGAACTACACCAGATACATTTAAGTGCGAACCGCGATTCTTTTGGTTAGGAAAGTTGATATAAACAGACTCAGCCCATGACTTTTGCTTTTCATCTGCCATCATTTTTCCGAAATAATAGCTATTACCTAAAGCAATATCACACAAGCCTTCTTTAACTGCTTTAACTTGAGCACGGTCATTACCTTGAGGTTTACGTGCAAGGTTGTTCTTAACTCCGACCAACCATTCTTTAGTTTCTGTTTCACCATGATGTGCGATCATAGATGCAACTAACCCTAAATTGTACGGATGCTTACCAGAGCGAGTACAAATTTTTCCTTTGTACTTTGGATCGGCCAGCTCTTCGTAGCTTAGTGACTCCAATTTACCAAGCCTTGCTTTTGATGAGTATACGTTACGCACGCGTTTGGTAAGCGCAACCCATTGCCCTTCTGGATCTCTAAAAGATGCAGGGATATTTTGCTCAACGGTCTTACTTGCGATTTGCTGCGTAAGGCCAAGGTCTTCTAACTGGATCATGGCGCTAAAATTTGAAGTTAACACTAAATCTGCACGTGAGTGCTTCCCTTCTCTTTTAACGCGCTCAATTAAGCCTTTTTTTGCAAAAACGACGTTAGTTTTAATCCCTGTTTGCTTTGTAAAGTCATCAAGGATAGGTTGAATTAAAAACGGTTGGCGAAATGAGTAGATATTTACTTCATCGGCTGCAAAAGCTGGCATACAGGTCACAGCGGTCAATAATGTGGCGATAGCTCGTTTCATGAAGACTCCAAATCCAAACAATTATTATTATCAAGTGATTCTAACGCGATTATACATAAATTACAGCCCGCTGAGTGGGTGAACAAAATTATTATTACCGCATAAAGACAATTTATCTGTAAGAGATTTCTCACTATGTTTGTAGATATCGAGTAATCTAATCCAGATTTAACCGCCCTCAAATAAGGAACCTATTGTTATTTAATAATTTTTATATATCAAATAGAAGATAGTCCGTTTTTGATAATCTTCAAGCTAATGTATTAATACGCAGCACAGCATATACTTTAATCGTCTCTTGGGGAGAGGCATAGCAGGGAAAACGGATGTGATAGGCGCGACATGGATTGACCCCCGAATGGAGTATGGAACTAGGATTATGATGTACTTGCAGGAAGCAAGTATTTAAGTAAGGAAGTTCAGATATTCAGGATGTCAGGACTAGATGGAATTAGGAAGGGTAATGGATAAGCCCAAAAGGAATAATTGCAAGGTAATATCAAACAATGGATACGTTTGATGCAAATGAGGATGGGGTCAGGATGATCCAAGTGGATTGGTACAGGATGTGCAAGAATTCGCAGAATCAAAACACCAAGCGAATTGTATGGAAATGAATTAGGGAGTTGAGTTATTCAACATAGCAGGATGCTGTTTAGAAGATTCCGTCAAGCGCGGCTCGTAAGAGTCGCGCTATCTTCGTGTTTATATGTCAGAAAATTTACTTCGTTTACCTCGTAAATACGCATCTCTAAAATCAATAAAATGCGATGTGAGGTTTTCAGCTGCTTCTGTTTCACCATTTTCTTCAAGTACAACACAAGCGACTTCCGCCGTGCCGAGTTGGTGCTCATGGGGCGCAACCCTCAACTTATAATTTGACAAACTTTGCGGAGACACAGATAACACTGGGAATTGATCCAAATACGGGCTCTTTCTGAACATTTTCTTGGCTTCACGCCACGTACCATCAAGAAAGATAAACAGCGGCTTTTTCCCTTCTATACGCTCTACTGTTTTTATCACCCGCTGTGGTTGCACATTTTCTTCAGGAAAAACCACAATAGGCTGATACAGCGGATTCTCCAACAACATAATCAATGCATCGCTCGGCTCTGTTCGATCCCACCGAAATGCATAGTTATCAGGCACAATATCTGCGATTAAACGCCCTGTATTGGATGGCTTAAAACTTTCGTTATGATACATTAACAAACACACTGCGCTTGAGCACTGAGCCTGCTTAACGCCAGCGCAAATACATAATGGCTCTGCGAGTAAGCAAGTCTCACATCGAGTAAGTTTTGAACCTCGTGCTTTGAACTCTCTCTTAGATTCAGAAATTTGCTGTGCACGAAGCGCCAGTACAGAGTTACCCAAAATATTCTCCAAACAAAAATGACGCAGTATTGTAACAAGTCTAATAATAAAAGGATAAAGCAATTATTATGAAAGTTAATCAAACAAATCGGCTCAAGTACCGACTACTCACTCCAGACGATGCCCACCTGCTCTTTCAATTAGATCAAAACCCTGCTGTGATGCAGTTTATCAATGGTGGTAAGGTTACGAGTCAAGAAGACATAGACTCAATATTCATACCTCGGCTCAAACAATTTTCTAACCCAGATAGTGGGTGGGGACTATGGGGCTGCTTTTTAAAACAGAGCAACGACTTTATCGGCTGGATCCTCGTGCGCCCTATGGACTTTTTTACAGAGAAAAGAGACGACACCAATTTGGAAATAGGCTGGAGATTTATGCAAACAAGCTGGGGACAAGGCTATGCAACAGAAGCCGCTAAGCAAATTGCTGATGCCTTAGCCGAACATAAAGTCGCCAACAAGCTCACAGCCTTAGCTCATCCGGACAATCTAGGTTCAATTAATATCATGAAAAAAATTGGCTTAAAATACCGCACAAAGGCTATACACACAGAGCCTTTGGGCAGTGCCGAAGTGATTATTTACGATAACAGTTTTGATTGATAGCAGAATAAAATAATGGGGCTCATATCGCCCCATATACAATTACATAGATAAATAGATGACTAAGAAGGCGCCTAGTGCGAGTCGATAAATCACAAATGGCAGCATACCCATTTTCTCAATGACCTTTAAGAAAAAGTGAATACATGCATAAGCCGCAAAGAATGACAACACTGCACCCGTAGCAATATCCGTAATATTAAACTCATCACCTTCAGAAATAAGCTTATAAGTTAAATAGCTGCCAGCAGCCGCAATGACTGGAATTGACATTAAAAATGAAAATCGCGCTGCACTTTGTTTATTTAGGCCCATCAGTAAGCCTACTGTCATCGTGATCCCTGAACGAGACGTACCAGGTAATAGCATTGCAATTACTTGAGACAGACCAATGCAAAGCGCCATCAACCAGTTGATCTGGTAAATCGTTTTTATTTGTTTCGCCGTTTTATCTGCATACCAAAGTAATAAACCAAAACCAATCGTCGTCCCAGCAATGATCCAGGCATTTCTTGAGTACTCTTCCACCAAGTCTTTGGCAAAATAGCCAATCACCAACGAGGGTAAAGTGGCCAGCAAAATAAACCAACCTAATTTGCTATCATCAGTTGTCCCCTGACTGCCAAAAGATTTAAACCACGCAGCTAGGATTTCACTTACCTCTTTACGAAAATAAATAACCACCGCAAAGAGGGTACCCACGTGAACCGCAACGTCAAATGCTAAGCCTTGATCTTGCCAGCCAAAAACCTGCGAAGGCAATATTAAGTGAGCTGAGCTCGAAATCGGTAAAAACTCAGTTAAACCTTGAATTAAGGCCAGAACAATAATTTCAATCAAACTCATTATAAATTAGAACTCCACTTTCCATAGTTTTTGACTAGGGTTATGATAGTTTTCCCAGATAGATAAAATAGTTTCACCTGTGGTTGGGAGCGCAATATGCCCGCCGACTTCGGACAAAGGCAATAGTACAAAAGCATTTTTAGTAATTTCGTCTCTAGGTAACTGCGCAGGTTGCTCACAGATCAAATCATCATAAAGCAACAAATCGAGATCTAAAGTGCGAGGGCTAAACTTTTTATCGCCTTGCGTGCGACCGTTATCACGCTCAATCTTTTTGAGTAAGTGACAAACTTCATCCACTGACATGTGTGTATTAGCAGCAAATACTGAATTGAAGAAGTTACGCCCATTAAATCCCACCGGCTCGCTCTCATAAACATTTGAATGTTTATAATCTGGAAAATGGTTAATTAAAGCCGTCAACCCATTTTTAAAATGCCGTTCCCGATCTACATTGGAACCAATACTGATATAAATCTCTGACATGCTATTTTTTCCGATATATTTCAATGCCAACTGTAGCTGCTTGTGCGACGGCTGCTGGTTTACTGACTTTAATTCGAACATCACTGACAGAGAATTCAGCCAAAATCATCTTAGCCAATTTTTCTAGCAAAGTTTCCAATAGCTCTACTTGAATTGATTCAGATAAACCAATCACTCGTTCGCTGACTTTTGCGTAATCTACGGTAAGATTTATATCGTCAGTTTGCGCTGCTGGGGTAATATCTGTAGACATTTCAATATCAAAATAAAGGCTTTGTTTACTTTCTTTCTCAAAGTCGTAAACTCCTATTATGGTCTCGACGTGTAATTGCGAGATATAGACCTTGTCCATGTATACTCCTAGCATGACTAAAACGGGGTCGGCGAATAATATTAGGCCGTGTAAAAAGAATCGCGATCATAGCCCAAAACAGAGCAATAAAAAATAAGGAAGCTTGTGTTAGTCATTTTAATGTGTATTTGTGCTTATTTATTTGGTTCGATTTCCTCAGCGATTTTAATATCAAGGCTGTTCTCTTTGCCTGATCCCCGCTTTTCAGGTTCGAATAATCCGGGCGCCACCAATGTATTACGCATTGGAGGAAAACTGCCGGCGGCATTGGTACTTATTTTTGATGTTTTAAAAGGCACTATTCCAGTTTGGGGCGCTTATTTCTTAAATATAGAACCGATTTGGTTAGGGGCGGTCGCAGTGAGTGCTTGTCTTGGACATATTTACCCCGTTTTTTTCCACTTTAACGGTGGGAAAGCGGTCGCCACCGCGTTTGGGGCTTTATTGCCCATTGGCTTACCTTTGGCGGGCATGCTCATAGTGACATGGTTGCTTGTTCTTTGGGCTTTTCGTTTTTCCTCCCTTGCAGCCATCGTGACCGTCACCGCAGCACCGCTTTATACTTGGATTATCAAGCCACAATACACGCTCCCAGTTGGCTTTTTAACGCTGCTAATTATTTTCCGTCACAGAGCAAACATCTCTAGGCTCCTCCAAGGAAAGGAGCCTAAAGTCGGGAAGAAAAACACTGAAAAAGATTAAGAAATCGCAGGTAGGCTATCTAATGGCCAGCGAGGTTGGGTTTTCATATCAAGCGGTGCTGTATGACCTGCTTTTAAACGCTGCATACCAGCAAACGCAATCATAGCCCCGTTATCCGTACAAAATTCAGTACGAGGATAGTAAACACGCCCTTTCATACCTTGCATCATACGCTCAAGCTTTGTTCTCAGTTCAACGTTAGCACTCACCCCACCAGCGATGACAAGGCGTTTTATGCCTGTTTGCTTTAATGCGCGTTTACACTTAATTGCCAATGTATCAATGACAGCAGTTTGAAACGCATGCGCAATGTCAGCTTTAGTCTGTGTGTCATCACCTTCATTCTTTATCGTGTTCGCTGCTGCGGTTTTAAGACCACTAAAGCTAAAGTCCAGCCCAGGTCGGTCGGTCATTGGCCTAGGGAATACAAAACGTCCAGGCACTCCCTGTGTCGCAAGTTTTGCGAGCAATGGGCCACCTGGATAATCTAAACCTAATAGCTTCGCAGTTTTATCAAATGCTTCACCTGCGGCATCATCCACAGACTCACCTAAGATCTCATACTCACCAATCCCAGCCACTTTAACCATCATAGTGTGCCCACCTGACACCAAAAGTGCTACAAAGGGAAACTCGGGTTTGTCATCTTCTAACATGGGTGCAAGTAAATGGCCCTCCATATGATGTACAGCAACCGCAGGAATATTCCAGCCAAATGCCAGAGAACGCCCGATAGAAGTGCCCACCAGCAATGCTCCTACCAAACCTGGTCCCGCCGTATAGGCAATACCATCTAATGACTCTGGACCACAACCAGCCTGCTCAAAAGCAGCTTCAATCAGTGGAATAGTTTTACGTACATGATCCCGAGACGCAAGCTCCGGGACGACCCCACCATAATCGGCATGCACTTTAACTTGACTGTAGAGCTGATGAGCAAGCAATCCTTGTTCATCATCATAAATAGCGATGCCAGTTTCATCACAGGAAGATTCAATACCTAAAATACGCAATCTTATTCTCCACTACACTTTTTACTACACATTCTCGATGGCCAAGCCAATGTTCGTTTGACCATCAATTATCGCTTGCGCTTTTAACTGTTTAACGCTTTCAGAAGAAATACGTCCCATATTTTCAACAAAATCTATTAGCTCGCCCAATACTTCAATTTCATATTGCATCAATGGGTGCTCACGAACCTGTTTATTGTCAGGAATAACATCTTCTTGGGCGAATAAAAACTCGATATATCGCGCCACAGTGGCCTGCGATATTTTTGCGACATTGACAAATTCTACGTCATCTTTGGTCATGATCCCTTGGATAAAACCCAATAATGCAGTTGCGACATCTATCGCAGGGTATGTACCAAACATATCGAAGTCAGATAATTCGGGGACGTTAGGCTCTATTTTCTCAATTTGCTTTTCTAAGCTGATTTTACTTTTTGGCAATAACAGCTTTTCCCAGCATAAATTCAGTGCACTTCTAAAAACTTGCTCATCGCCAAACCCTGTCGCTTCGCTAAATAATCCATAGTTTGGTGTCATTCTTTCCAAAATAGCTGCAGCAAGTACCGCTTTTTGTAAATAGTTCAGTTCACGAATGCGCTGAAAGTTATTTGCTTTACTCATACTCTCTTCCACAGTGCCAACAATACTCGAAAGCTGAGCCATTGAGCTCATTGCAATGCTGACATTGCCAATCTAATTTTGATTTTTTCTGGTGGTAGTTTACCAATATTTCTTCTCCAAGGGGCAACTTTATCGCAGGCACAAAGATCTTAATGGTATTATCAGCAAACGGAAGCTCCCCAAGGGTAGATGATAATGCCTCCCCTTGCATGGTCGTCTTGATACGAGCTTGATGCAAGAGACCATTCACAAGGTGAGCTTCGATCATATTATCAGTGCTAAAGACACAGCACCATTTATCTAAATCATTAACCATCGCACTCAATGTTAATTTTGCTATCATAAACAATATTGTAGTGTGTAATTTGGAAGAGCTCTATGACGCTTACCACCCCAGGGTTATTATTTCCCGCAATTTCGTTGTTATTATTGGCTTACACAAATCGTTTTTTAGTGCTTGCTCAGTTAATCCGAGAGCTCAACGCACGTGAAGGGAATACATTGCGCCCGCTTGTTGTTAAGCAAATCAACAACTTAAAAAAACGTATTAAACTGATCCGTTTAATGCAAGTTTGGGGAGTCTTTTCATTTATCCTCTGTACCCTTTCTATGTTTGCCCTGTTTATTGACATCAGCTTGCTCGGGATAGTGCTGTTTGGCGCCAGCCTTTGCTGTCTAGTTGCTTCTCTTATGCTCTCACTTTACGAAATCCATATTTCGTGTGATGCAATAGAAATTGAACTCAATAATATCGAAAAAAAGCCGATGCAAGAGTAAGCAACTCGTTTTGACCTTACTATACTGAGATTATCAATAGTTAAAGGTGGGTCATGTGTGAGCGGTTTTCTTTTTTCAAATGAGCAACTAAGAGAAGAAACATCACAACCTGAAGAGCGTGCTTTTTGGGATGTGCTAGTCGTTGATGATGAGGAGGACATTCACCAAGTCACTAAATTAGTTCTTTCTGATTTTAAGTTTGAGGATAAAGCATTACGTTTTCATCACGCTTATTCGGCCAAACAAGCCATGGAAATATTAGAGACCCAAGATTGTATATCAGTTGGTCTCATTGACGTTGTCATGGAGAACAACCATGCGGGACTCGACCTAATTAAGTTCATCCGCAATGAAATGGCTAACCATGACATCAGATTAATTCTCCGAACAGGTCAACCAGGAGAAGCCCCTGAAGAATCTGTGATCCGCGATTACGATATTAACGACTATAAAAATAAAACAGAGCTCACCGCTGTAAAATTAAAAACACTTCTTTACTCTGCACTTCGCTCACACCGAGACATTCAAACAATAGAGCTGCACAAAAAAGGCCTAGAGAGGATTATTGCTGCATCATCTAGCTTTTTGGAATGTGATAATGTGCAAGATTTTGCATCAACTATCTTAGAGCATGTTGCACAAGTCTTAGGACTATCTGATTCAGAAATTTATTGCGCCGCAGCAACCAATAAGCAAACAGACTCTGGCTCTCAATTCAAACTTTTAGCCGCTTCAGGAGAAGGCATAGAGCCAAGCTCAGATAAAATCCCAAATAACGTTAAAAACTTATTCATCGAAACACATAACAAAAAGACTTCTTGCAAGTCTTGCAATGAATATGTCGGCTATTTCACCTCTAAAGGTGGGCTGGAGACCATGCTATACGTCAGTAAAGAAAGCTCTCTACGCAGCACCGATTGCCAACTCCTTGAGTTTTTCGCAAACAACATTGCACTGGCACACGACAATATAAAATTACGTGAAACCGTCAAAGAGTCACAACGTGAACTATCCTACATTTTAGGCGAAGCGGTAGAAAAACGGTCAAAAGAAACCGGGTCACACGTTAAACGTGTCGCGATGTATAGCAAGTTACTCGCTGAATTATCAGGCATCAATAGTTACCAAGCCGAAATAATCAAAATGGCATCTCCCTTACATGATATTGGTAAGATTGGTATTCCCGACGTGATATTAAATAAGCCTGCTAAACTGACCAGTGATGAATGGGAAATAATGAAAACACATGCCCAGCTGGGCTACGATATCTTGAAAAAATCAACGAATGAAATATTGCAATGCGGCGCAACAATTGCTCACCAGCATCACGAAAAATGGGATGGTTCCGGTTACCCTCAAGGCTTGAAAGGCGAAGACATTGATATTGTTGGAAGAATTACCGCAATAGCTGATGTTTTCGACGCATTAGGCAGTAAACGTTGCTACAAGTCGGCATGGTCCCTAGAAAAAGTACTTGACGAGATAAAATCTCAAAAATCCAAGCAATTTGATCCCAAATTAGTTGATTTATTTATAAATAATCTGGAACAATTCATTTTAATCAGGGATACATATCCCGACTAAAACTTTGTAAGCGAAATGTAAAAAATTCACTTGGATGTTTCCTGAAACTGTATTAGTATTAGGAAATCAACGTCATGATTGCATTTTTGTTGAAATAAAAGGAATTTCAAATGAGATTTGAACAACTTGAGCAATTCGTTGCTCTAGGCAACCTTCGTCACTTTAGACAAGCTGCCGAACAAACCCAGATAAGTACATCAGCTCTAACGAGAAGTATACAGACTCTGGAAGATGAAATTGGGTGTGAGCTGGTAAAACGCTCTACGCGCTCAGTAAAACTAACCGAGCAAGGTGAGCTGTTTCTCAATTACTGTAAAGCGACCCTAAGTGAACTGGACGTCACAAAAAATACCATTAAACAAAGCCTATTTGGCAGAGATCAACAAAAGTTGGTCGTTGGATACACCGTAAAAGCAAGCGAAATTGTTCCGATGTCATGTGGCCGATTCTTAGCTGACTCTCCCAATGTTAAAATTGAGATGCAGCTATTAGATGAACATGAATTAACTAGAAAGCTTCAGTTAGGTGAAGTGGATATCAGTGTTTATTTATCATCTGCAACAAGCCTTATCAGTGATATTCATTTGCCTGATCAGCTGATTTTATTTGTATCAAAGCAACACCCTCTTGCCCAACAAGAGTGTATCCGTAGAGGAGAGTTATCTCAGTACCCCATGTACAGCTGCTTCTCGCAGTCTAAGCAAGTGCAGAGCATGTTAAACGAGTCTGTAGAAGGTCTAAACAAGTCAACAAGCGTGAAGATAGGTAATATCACTCAAGTTATTGATGGACTTAAAAACAGCCAAAGTTTTGCTATTGCAAGCATTGAGCACTCAAAAACAATTGCACAAGACCCTGATCTAGTTCTTTTGAAGACCAACAAAGACAACAGTCATGAGCAGTTAGTTATTAATACCAACCACCAACTTAGTGGGAACAGCCATGTAAACAGCCTACTTCAATTGATTGAAAAAACAGCCGCTCAATTGCAAGTAAACGGTGCGCCGGTGCATTCTTAATTTTTTTTATACTTGACGCACTAAGCCCACACTTTAGATGGTGTGGGCAAAAATCTAACCTAAAAGCACGCCAATAAATATCGTCAAGCCTACATAATTGTTATTTAAAAAAGCTTTGAAGCATGCGTCTCTATTACGCTCAACAATCTCTCGTTGTAAATACACTAACATCATAGTGGCAATAATTAATGTAGCCCAATACCAAGTGCCTAACATGAAATGAACACCCACTATCAACATACACATTAAGAAGCATATATTTAATAATGCAATAATGTGCCTATCCCATTTTCCAAATAAAATTGCGGTCGATTTAACCCCGATCTTAACATCATCGTCCCTATCTACCATTGCATACATAGTGTCATACGCAACAGTCCACAGAACATTAGCAATGAATAATAGCCATGCCACAAGTGGTACCTCACCCGTAGCAGCCATAAATGACATAGGGATACCCCAGCTAAACGCTGCGCCTAAAACAACCTGAGGCAAATGCGTATATCGCTTCATAAACGGATATAAAGCCGCTAGCAAAACTCCGCCGACTGACAGGGCGATTGTTTGCCAGTTTAAAGTCAGCACCAATAAAAATGACAGTAAGACCAACACGAAAAAGAGCGTCAGCGCTTCTTTTTCTGATACAGCCCCTCGGGCTAGCGGACGCATTGCTGTTCTTTTTACTGAGCCATCTACTTTTCTATCTGCATAATCATTAATTACACAACCAGCACTGCGCATCATAAAAGTCCCTGCGCCAAAAACTACAATATGTAAAAAGCTTGGCATGCCTTCAGATGCTAACCATAGGCTCCACATAGTAGGCCACAACAATAAGAATGTACCAATCGGCTTATCAATTCGCATTAATTGTTTATATTCGGCAACATTGGCATATTGCAACGACGCTACTTTCATTTATTTAATCTCATTATTAAAAATTTCGCATACCAAGACTTTAGCAGAGCCTTTGGTAAATATACTGCGTCTGGCAAAGATAGGGCCATGCTGTGCGCCGAGTAGTTTACATAATTGCATATGTGAATGGGTATCATCAACATAGCTTACTTCTAGCGCTCCCCTATGCCAAAGCGACTGTTGAAATAACTTCTCGCCCAGCGGTTTATCACCAAGATTTACCAATCCTTGCTCGTTTGCATTCAACAAAATCCAACTTTGCGCATAAACATGGGGCAAATCATCACAATAGAGTAACACCTGCCGACATACTGCTTGCTCAACCTCACTTTCGAGTGCTTTGGCAATATCTGGCGGTAACATCAGATGCTGTTCATCGAGAACTTTTACTTTAAAGCTGCCACTTTGACTTTTTAACAATGCCGTTAAGGAGCCTTGCTCAATTAAGCGTTCATGTATTTTTGAAGGTGCTTTGACGACAACCTCGTCGCAGCTCCCCCAATTAAAATCTAGAGAAATAGGATGTTTTAACAATGCAATAATTCAATAAAGACTAAACCGCTGCCATGATAGCAAAGCTTAGCAATGCAAAAAAGTTCGTGATTATCTAAATGCTGGCTGTTCATGTTTTAAGTTTAAGTATAAACTAACCATATTGTTGATATTTAGTTACGTATTTTCAGACGATTATGGTTCGTACTCTTTTATTATTTATGGCGTTAACGGTCAGTGTTGCAAGCTTTAAGCTTAAAGCAGAATCAAATGTTGGCTATTACGGTTTTGAGCCAGATATCATTACGAACTATATTGGCCAATCCAATAAAAAGCTCGGATACGTGCGCGTTACTATCGATTTGATGCTGGATGATATTGCCAATATTGCTGTAGTCGAGCACCACACCCCATTGCTAAGAGATGCAATTGTTCAAATACTGAGTAAAGAACCAGAAGAAACAATAAAATCTCTTACTGGTCGAGAAGAGATCAGAAAGCGCTGCGCCGAAAAACTTAAAACACTGCTCAAAGATGAAACTGGACAAGAAATTATCCGAGAAGTCTTATTTACGAAGTACCTTTACCACTAGTTTGATACATCATCGCAGCGAGGCTCATTCCGGTTAGTAGTCCAACTAAATGGGCCCAGTTTGCCATACTGATAAATAGCACATCAGTAAATCCTAAAATCATCCACACCAACATAAAGCCGATCATGGGTTTAGACAAAATAGCCTGCTCATCTTTATTAAGATATGAGTAGATCCAGCAAAATCCCATCTGTGCGTACACAACTCCGCTCAAACCGCCAAAGTTCTCATCCACAAGTAAAAACTGCGCCCAATTGCTCAATAATGCACTGACCGTGAAAAGAGATAGCAAAATTATAAAACCTGCTCTATTGACAATTTGGTTACCCAAAAAAACCCACCAGCTTAAGTTAAACAATAAATGTACCGCACCAAAGTGCATAAAAGCAGGAGTTAGCCAGCTCCAAGGGTGGTTTATATCAAATTTAAGCGCTTCGAATACAGCCGATGGCGTGAAGAAATAAAAACTGATGTAGACAAGTAAAGCGATGATTGTGACAACCTGTACGAGCCAGTTTAGACGCACAAAACGCTGAAATAAGTTTAGCTGTGTGCCTTGATATTTTAATACGCCGTCTGTCTCGCCCACTTGCCAAGAGGCATTGCTATACTTTTCATGATAAGGGTTATCGAGAAACTCTTGCCAAATCGCTTGAGCGGTCAGCAAATCCTGCTCTTGTACCCACACTGACACAGTTCTTCCATCTTCACTGTGTAATTGGCTTTCTACCCCAAGTGTTCTTAGGTAATCAACGGCTCCTTGAACCGCTCTAGGGTCTGAAAAGGAGCCAAGTAATTTCATTTTTCTACATGTTCCGGAAGTGTTTGCTCCCATTGAGTAAAGCCGCCATCCATACTGTAAACATCTTCAAAACCTTGCTCGACTAAATAGTTTGCAGCATTTTGAGAGCTGATCCCATGGTAACAAACAATAATGATCGGCTGCTCAAACTCTTTTTCCTGCATAAAATGAGCTAAGTTTTCATTCGAAAGGTGCTCCGAACCAGGAATGTGCCCCGCGGAAAACGAGTTAGGATCGCGGATATCTGCAACAACCACGTTATCTTGTGCGATTAATGCTTGTGTTTGTTCAATACTAATATGTTTAAAAGCCATATCTCTCTCATTAAAAAAGCGGCCCAATTAATACAATACCTTACAAAAAGGAAAGTACAATTTAAAGCCGCCTGTTGGACTTAAATTACTTTGTCCAGTCTAGGATCACTTTACCTGACTGGCCTGAGATCATTGTATCAAAGCCCTTCTGAAAATCATCCACATTAAATTCATGGGTAATGATGGGCTCTAGATTCAAACCAGACTGAATCAAACTTGCCATCTTGTACCAGGTCTCAAACATTTCACGTCCGTAAATGCCTTTGATAACTAAGCCTTTGAAAATGACTTGGTTCCAATCAACCGCCATATCACTGGGTGGAATACCCAGCATCGCAATTTTACCGCCGTGATTCATGTTGTTCAGCATGCTATTAAATGCAACCGGTACACCAGACATTTCTAGGCCTACATCGAAGCCTTCTGTCATACCCAGTTCTTCCATCACATCTTCAAGACTTTCGCTTGCCACATTGACCGCCTTAGTGGCGCCCATTTTACGTGCAAGATCTAGTCGATATTCATTCACATCAGTGATAACAACATGGCGCGCACCTACATGTTTAGCAACCGCTGCTGCCATAATACCAATTGGACCAGCGCCAGTGATTAATACATCTTCACCCACTAAATCAAATGATAAAGCAGTATGTACGGCATTACCAAATGGGTCAAAAATCGATGCTAACTCATCTGAAATATTATCTGGTATTTTAAATGCGTTATAAGCTGGAATAACTAAGTATTCAGCGAATGAGCCTTCTCGATTAACACCCACACCAATAGTATTACGACATAAGTGTACTCGACCTGCTCGGCAGTTTCGGCAATGCCCGCATGTGATATGACCTTCACCAGAAACACGGTCACCAACAGAAAAGCCTCGTACCTCTTGACCCATATCGATGATTTCACCCACATACTCATGGCCCACGACCATAGGGGTTGGAATGGTATTTTGAGACCACTCATCCCACTTATAAATATGGACATCGGTGCCACAAATTGCCGTTTTACGGATCTTGATCAGTAAGTCGTTGTGCCCCATTTCAGGTTTAGGCACATCGGTCATCCAGATCCCTTCTTCAGCTTTCAACTTGGATAATGCTTTCATAATATTCACTCGTTAGAAAGTAGGTGCGTTAGCACCTAGCAATTAAATCACACCTAAATCTTTACCAATGCGGATAAACGCTGTAATCGCTTTATCCAATTGTTCTTTAGTGTGCGCAGCTGAAATTTGCGTACGAATACGAGCTTGGCCTTTTGGCACCACAGGGAAAGAGAAACCAATCACGTAAATACCTTCAGCTAGCAATCTATCTGACATTTCTGCTGCCACTTTTGCATCGCCAAGCATAACTGGAATAATTGCATGATCTTTACCTGCACATGTAAAGCCAGCCGCTTCCATCTCGTTGCGGAAGTATGCTGCGTTTTCCCATAGCTGGTCACGTAATGCTTTGCCGTCTTTAAGCATATCAAGCACTTTGATAGATGCTGTCACGATAGATGGCGCTAACGAGTTAGAGAACAAATATGGGCGAGAGCGCTGGCGTAACCACTCTACAATCTCTTTTTTACCTGATGTGTAGCCACCTGATGCGCCACCTAATGCTTTACCAAGCGTGCCAGTGATAATGTCAACTCTGTCCATAACGCCACAGTACTCAGCCGTGCCCGCGCCATTTTCACCTACAAAACCAACAGCATGTGAATCATCTACCATAACAAGTGCATCGTACTTATCTGCAAGATCGCACACTGCAGCTAAGTTACAGATAACACCATCCATTGAGAAAACACCATCAGTTGCTATCAGCTTAGTTTTAGCACCCGCTTCAGTCGCTGCAATCAGCTGCTTCTCTAAATCGGCCATGTCATTGTTTGCATAACGGAAGCGTTTAGCTTTACATAGACGCACACCATCGATAATAGATGCATGGTTCAAAGAGTCAGAGATTATTGCGTCCTCTGGGCCAAGGATCGTTTCAAATAAGCCAGCGTTAGCATCAAAGCACGACGAGTATAAAATCGTATCTTCAGTTTTCAAAAACTCACTGATTTTTTCTTCTAAAGTCTTATGGATGTCTTGAGTACCACAAATAAAGCGTACAGATGCAACGCCAAATCCATGATCAGATAAACCGCTTTGCGCTGCTGCGATCAGATCTGGATGGTTAGCCAAGCCTAGGTAGTTGTTTGCACAAAAGTTAATAACGCTCTCACCTGTTGATACAGCGATTTCTGCTTGCTGTTGTGATGTAATAATGCGTTCTTTTTTATATAAGCCTTCAGCTTTCACTTCTTCTATTTGTTGTTGAAGTTGGCTGTAAAATGCCGCTGATCTCATGTAGAGTCTCCATTGGTTGCACGGAGTGTGTACGCCTAATTTTGTTTCTGAGGTTAACACACGACTATAATGCCTCGAATACTGCATGATTTATTTAGCTCAATGCAATGTTGTTTCGATTTTATAGACGTTGAAACTCAGGTTAAATCAATTAAAAGGGTACACACCAAATGAAAAGTCATACTCAAGCCAATTACCCACTTGTTGTATGAATGAGTTAAATTACTTGAGTATATTTTAAAAGGTTCGCAAGCTAAATGCACGGATTGTGATTATCTTGTTTTATATGAGCGTAAAGCTAAATGGGCGTTAACCTAATTTTTGGGGCAGCTGTGCCAAAGAGTCGCAAACAAAATCTGCAAATGATTCATCTTCAGCAGTGAACTCTTGTCCTGAACGCACCAATATTTTGGTTGCCACACCAGCTGCAATAGCAGCTTTCATATCTGAAGCCTTATCTCCAACCATGATACTATTTGTAGGGTCGATATCATGCTCTTCAATCGCTTTTAATAGCATGCCCGGTTTTGGCTTTCGGCAATCGCAATCACGCAAGTACTGTGGTAGTGCTTTTTTGGGGTGATGTGGGCAAAAATAAACACCTGCGATATCAATACCATGCCTATTAAACTTTTCACACATCCACTGCGTTAAGCGCTGGAACTGAGCTTCATCGTAATATCCGCGACCAATACCAGATTGGTTCGTCACCACGACAAGCTTATAACCTAATCCTGTAAAGTATTGACACGCTTCAAACACACCGTCGATGAACTCAAAGTCTTCAATGGCATGTACATAAGCGTGATCATGATTGATCACACCATCTCTATCTAAGAATACTGCTTTAGATTTCATAATTTCTCTTGTTGAACGACTTTATCAAACATCGCTGTTACATCATCAACACTAATTTGTGCCATTAAATCCGCGCCTTTTACGCGAGTGCCCCAAGGCAACTCACTGGCCGGCTTGCCTTTTTGTTTGAGTAAATTTTGGTGATACACCTCAACAACATACTGCTGGTATAAGTATGGCCCTGTTCGCTTTGGATTGGAATGCGCGTATAAGCCAATAACCGGCGTGCCTACCGTCACTGCCATATGGGCAGGACCTGTATCAGGTGCAAGTACTAACTTTGCTTGTTTAAGCACACATAAAAGCGTTTTTAACCCAGTTTGGCCCACAAGATTTAAAATCTGACATTTTGCCTGCTCAATAATGGCTTGACTTAGACTGACTTCTAACTCAGTTGGGCCACCGGTTATTACGACCTGAAAGCCTTGCGCTGTTGCATGCTCTGCAAGCGCTGCATAGCGCTCTGGCAACCAATTTCGCTCTTTTTTACTCGCAGCAGGTGAAATGACAAACACACGTTCAAGACCGTGCAAAAGCGTTTTTGCCTGGTCCTCATCCTCAGCTGTATAAGGCATACTCCAAGTTGGGCTTTGAGGCTGTGCGCCAATTGCCTGAGCGAAATGATGAAAGCCTTCGAGTACATGCGGTTCAATTTGGCCCGTGATATGTTGATTGACGACTAGCGAATGTAACTCTTTTGAGCGCGCACTATCAAAACCAATTTTTACTTTTGCAGGAATACACAGCGCAGCCACGTTAGAACGAAACGCAACCTGCATGTGCAGCAGCACATCAAATTTTGTGCCTTTAAAATGCGTCCTTAAATCCTTAAACGCCGCTTTGCCGCGTTTTTTATCAAATACCACAAGCTCAACACCCGGTAAATCGGCCAATAACATCGCCTCTACTTTACCTATTACCCAAGTTATTTTCGCTTGAGGATGTGCGCGTTGAATTGCTTGGACCGCTGACACTGCATGACATACATCGCCAATAGCTGATAGTCGAAGCACGCAAATAGAAGAAATTGTTTTTGACACTCGCCTTACCCAATCAGTTTAAGAACGCATGATCTTAAATTAATCGTCTCGATTTGCAACACTTGTGCATTTCCCTCTTGAGAAAAAATCGCTAAACTTGCGACATATTTCCACTTTGCTAGCCACTTATGCTAAAAATAGACAATACCGGCAACCACTTCATATTAACGCCACAAAATAGCGAATTAAATATTAACCAAGACTGGTTTTATGTCGAATATTGGCGGCAAAAAAACGCTATCGTAAACAGTAAGCTCGGCCGCGCGCCAGCTTGGTTTATTCAATATCAAAAAGGCAATACTGCCGTATTAAAACATTATTGGAGAGGCGGCTTAATAGGCAAAGTATTGAATGATCAATATCTATTTTTAGGCTTGGAAAAAACCAGAGTATACAAGGAGTTTAAACTTCTTTTAGAGCTGAAGGCGTTAAACCTAGCAGTACCAGATCCCATTGCGGCATATGTTGAACAAGCCTATGGTATTTATCGTGCTGATATACTTACACAAGCTATCCCAAACGCACAAAGTTTGTGTGAAAAGCTACAACAAAGCCACTTATCAGAAAATGAATTAGTGTCTGTCGGTCAAACCATCGCTGATTTCCACCGTCACGGTGTTTATCATGACGATCTCAATATCAATAATATCCTTTTTGATGGACAGGGTAATGTCAATTTAATCGACTTTGATAAAGGAGAGATCAGAGCCACAAATAAAACATGGCAACAGGCTAATATTGATAGGCTGGCGCGTTCTTTTAAAAAAGAAGCCGGCAAATGGCCGACTTTCTTTTTTGATGATTCACACTGGCAAGTGCTGCTTCAGGCTTACGAAAAGCACTTGAACAGTTAACCCTTGCTTAAACGTGCTTTTTTAATGATATTCGAGGTTGAGCAACCGTCTAAAAAGGACAATACCTCAACCTGACCACCTTGTGCTAAAACATGGTCAGCACCTGCGATCTCCTCGACCTTATAATCACCGCCTTTGACAAGCACATCAGGGCTTATCGTCGCAATTAAATTAGCAGGCGTATCACCTTCTACTTCTTTGCCAAAAGGAATCACCCAATCTACAGAAGCCAAAGCTGAAATAACCATCGCACGCTCGCTTAAAGGATTAATTGGCCTATCGACCCCTTTCAAACGCGAAATTGACTCATCATTGTTTAACCCTACAACTAAACGGTCGCCCATAGATTTAGCCTGCGCTAAATAACGCACATGGCCTGCGTGCAAAATATCAAAACAGCCGTTCGTAAACACGATTTTCTCGCCATTTTGCTTAGCAAATGAAATATGTTGCAGCACATCTTCAAAAGGTGCCTGATAATGCTCACCTGTTTCTTTCAAAAACTGGCTCAATTTTGCACTCAACTCTTCCGGTGTCACAGTGGCAGCGCCTAATTTACCAACCACGATACCCGCTGCCAAATTAGCCATTTCAACAGCATCTTTGGCATTCATACCTGCACCTAGCATAGTCGTTAGTGTTGCAATAACTGTGTCACCAGCCCCTGTCACATCACTTACTTCAAGTACTTGTGCTGGGAAATCATGCTTTTCATCCTCAGAGATAAGAGACATCCCATGCTCAGAGCGCGTAAGTAACATCGCATTGATACCCGCTTCTGAGATTAACTGTCGAGCACTTTGGGTAATCGCAGCCTCTGAGCTAACATCACCACCAGCGAGCTTAAATTCATTTAGATTCGGCGTAATAAAGTCGGCACCGCGATAGAGTGATAAATCACTTAATTTAGGGTCAATAAGTACCGTTTTGCCTGCTCGTTTTGCGATAGCAATCATCTCAGAGATGTTCGCAAGCGCACCTTTATTGTAATCAGAAAACAACACATATTCGTATGCATCAATGACTTGCTCAAGCTTTTCGGTAAGTAGTGCGCTGTGCTCCGGTAAGAATTGTTCTTCCATATCCAAGCGAACAACTTGCTGATGACGACTGATCACACGCATTTTTGCAATGGTCGGTAGCTGTTCCACGCTTACCAGCTGAGAATCAATATTTTCATCTGCCAAAATATTATTCAGCTTACGGCCATTGTCATCTTGGCCAATCAGGCCTAGAAGCCCAACCTTGCCATCAAGATGTGCGATATTCTTCGCAACATTGGCTGCACCACCAGCTTTGTCATCTAAGCTACTGACTTTAACGACAGGCACCGGGGCTTCAGGTGAGATCCTACCGGTATCACCATGCCAATATCTATCTAGCATCACATCACCCACAACAAGCACGCGCGCATTATTCAGGTTTTGTAAGGCAGCTAAATTCATTTGCTTTGCTCCGCAATTAAAAAGTCAACCGCTTCGCAAAGCCAATGACCAATAAACATATGCGCTTCTTGAATACGTGCTGTTTCATCATAATTTATAATAATAGGCAATTTAGCAATGTCTTTTACTTCGCCGCCCTGACGACCAGTTAAAGCCACGGTATAAGCACCAATTTCATTTGCTGCAGCCAAAGCCAAATTGATATTCTCGCTAGTACCTGAGGTTGTCAGCCCTATAACCAAATCTTCTGGCTTGCATAGCGCTTGAACTTGCCTTTCAAATACTGTGTTAAAATGATAGTCGTTGCTATGAGCAGTCAGTATCGACGTATCAGTTGTGAGTGCGATTGAAGCCAGTGGCCCGCGCTCTAGTTTATAACGCACCACAAACTCAGCGGCTAAGTGCTGTGCATCTGCCGCACTACCACCATTACCAAACCAGATAACTTTACCACCTGAGGCGAGTGTGTTTTGACACGCTTCTAAAAGTGCTATCGACTCTTGATGATAATTCGCCATATTCGCAAATAGCGCCATATGGCGTTCCAAACTGTCTAAGTAACTATTCGCAATTTGTTCATTGACTGACATAGTGAACCCTAAATTTCCTACAAACCCCATAATTGGGTTAGTTCTTAATTATTACCCGTGTATTACCAGTATACATTGACTGACAGCCAAGTGTAATTTTCTCCGAAGACATCTTTGCCCACTGTTAGGCTCGTTTCTAACTGATAATCATCAATTTTTCTAGAATTAGAAAGCTTGAGTTCATTTTGCTTTTTATATTCATATTTCTCATTATCTTGGTTATCAACAGTTGACCACTTTAAACGCCATAAAGAATCAAAGCTTTCTGCATAAGTAACTTCAACAACTTGGCTTTGCGTCGCTACTCCGTGATTAAATACTCGATGATTGCTTGCAAAGTGCCCTACCACGAAATCATTGATACTATTGCCCTTTACAGGGTAAATATGATGGGTATACCACAGCTCACTAATATCTGAGAACTCGTAACGCAATGAGACATCTTTGGTTAATTCTGGAATGTAAAAGCCATAATTTGTGACAGAATTACCAAACAAGTAATTTTTATGCTCTCTGGTATCTTCACCACCATGCTCGATATACCATTCAACAGGTGTATACCAATTCGTTTTAAACGATGTGGTAACTGTAGCCCATTGGTCTCCAAGCTCAGTATCTGTGCTGCCTGTTAGACCACTATTATCACTGCCTGCGGGGTCAAAAAATGCCTTAACCACATCCTTTCCTGAAACTTCTCTTGGACCGCCTCCGAATTGCATCATTCGGTTGATACCGACTTTCCAGTTTTTCAACGGCTCAAAGCTTAAATGCGTCCCCGCTAGCTTAGGCGTACCGTCATGTCGCTTGTTTTGATAATGAATACCGTTTTCGACATGTTCCAATTCAGAATAAAATAACTCAAAATCAAAATTCCACCAGTTTTCAAGTGGAGAGTTTAACCCCAAAGACACTGATAAAGGAGTTTGTGCATTCGTTGAATAGACTTGAGCCGAGTGCTTGAAAGGCGAAAACCAATGTTCTTTATAGCCTATATTAAGCTGAAGGCTCTCTCCACCCAGTGCATAAAAAGTATTATAAGGCACTAACCTACCGGCTTCTACACGGTACTCAGCACCTAACTGTAATAGTGAGCTGTCACTGCCTCGATAGATACCATCCAGAGAAATTTCTGCGTATTCGCCCGAATAATTCCCTCGATCATTTGCAATTTGTTGCTCTTCCCCAGAATCGATGCGCAATTTCACTCCCCTACGAGTGATTGCATCTGTTTGCAAATATGGTGCAAGTCGAGCTCGGATACTCGCTTGCAAAGCAGGGTCAATGTCGCCAAGTCTTACAATATGTTGGTTAATTTCTGAAATTCTATAAGGCTTACTCATTGGCGTTACAGCCGTTAGAGTGAACATCTTTTCAATTTGATACTCGAGAATATTATCTTTACCAATAGGAAGATAAGCAGTCGGCGCAGCTAAAGCCGATTGAGCGACAAAAGTCAGGGGTAAAGAAACAGCAAACAACAACTTTTTATAAATTGACAACATTTTATTTCTTTCAAAAACAATCAGGGGCGAGCATACTAGCAAATTAAGCGCAGTTGGGCACGTCCCGATATGTGTAAAATTGTTATAGTCATTTTCATTCACCTTTAATCACGTTAAACTGCGCTTTTATTTATGCTCTGATACCATGACCCGATTTATTTACTCACTCACCTTATTGCTACTTGCGCCGCTTATTGCATTTTATTTGTATCACGTCAGAGGTAAAAAAAATCAGGGTTATAGAACACACTTTTCACAAAGGTTTGGCGCGGTAAGCTCACATTTGCCACAAGAAGCTATTATTATTCACTGCGCCTCCGTTGGTGAAATATTAGCTGCAGCGCCATTAATCAAAAAAATACAATGTCAGCACGCAGCGCACCCCATAATTATTACTACAAACACACCAACTGGTAGAAATGAAATTAATAAACAGTTTAATGACTCAGTCCACAGCTGTTATCTTCCAATTGATTTTGGATTTGCAACACGCCGATTTATAAAGCGTTTAAAGCCTAAACTACTTGTCGTATTAGAAACTGAGCTTTGGCCGAATCTATTTCATTATGCAAACCAAGGTCACTGTCCGGTTGCAATTATCAATGCGCGGTTGTCTGATAAATCCTTACGCGGTTACCAAAAGTTTTCTTCACTCAGTAAAAGTATCATGGACAATATCACTGTGCTTGCTAGTCACAACGATGAAGATGCTAAAAGGTTCATAAAACTGGGGCTCAAACAGAATAAGGTCATTACGACTGGGTCTATTAAGTTTGACGTCACTCTCAGTAATAGTGAAATGGAACAGTTGGCAGTATTGAGGGCTCAACTAGGAAATAGACCTATTTGGGTTGCAGGCTCAACACACCCAGGTGAACATGAGCAAATCATTGACGTACACAAGCAGTTACTGAAAGAAACTCCTGAAGCGCTGCTTATCATTGCACCTCGTCACCCTGAGCAATTTAATCCAGTTGCGACTTTGCTGACAGATTCAGGCCTCAACTTTAGCCGTCGAAGTGGGGCATACAATACAAACAACCCAGTTTTGTTGGCGGACACCCTTGGCGAGTTAAAGTTTCTTTATGGCTGCGCTGACATTGCATTTGTCGGTGGCAGCTTAATTGAGCGAGGTGGTCATAATCCACTAGAGGCCGCAGCAAGCTCCATAGGCGTTTTAAGCGGACCGAGCACCTATAACTTCTCCCACATCTACCCACAATTAATTGCGGCAAACGGTGCTCAGATTTGCTCAGGTAAAAACGAATTATTTCAGCAGTTAAGTCTATATTTACAAGATAGTACTGCCGCGAAAAAGCTAGGGCAAAACGCACATACTTGTCTTGCAAGTAATCAAGGCGCCATTAATCGTACCCTAGATGTTATCGATTCACTATTGGAGCAGTAAATGAGTGAACATATTAGCAACGCGATGAAAAACTGGGTCAGTAATGTCATCGTTAAATATAACTTTTGTCCATTTGCCAGAAAAGAAGTGGAACAAAATGCCATACATTACTGCATAAGCGAGGCAATGAGTCATGACGATGCGGTCATGGATATGTTGGAGCAATGTTTTGAGTTGAATCAAAACCAAGATAGAGAAACTACCCTACTTGTTTTCTCCAATGGTTTCAGCGATTTTAACGCCTTTTTAGATTTAGTCGACTTAGCCAATGCGATGCTTTGCGCGCAAGGGTTTGAAGGTACTTATCAAATTGCAAACTTTCATCCTGATTATGTCTTTGCCGACAGCGATGAAGACGACCCCGCAAACTATACTAACCGCGCGCCTTATCCTACATTGCATTTGATCAGAGAGGATAGCATGGCTGAAGCACTTGAAATGTATGATGATCCTGAGTCTATTCCCGACAACAACATTCGCCTTGCTAGGCGCAAAGGTGAGGCATTTTGGCAGCAGTTGTTGGCAAGCTGTATTCACCATAAATAAAGCTTCAAACCAAATAACTGCGCTATACAGCGCAGTTATTACAAAGTGGCTTTATTTTTTCACCCACTTGCCATTTACTTGAATGAAGTGTCCTGAAGAGGTCTTCTTATAGGTTTTTTCTGCTGCAAGCTTTTCCACTTGTGACAAACTAATACCATTTTTCTTTGCCAGCTGCTGATACTTTGCTTTGCGTTTTTTATTGATATCAGCGACCAGTTTCTTCACATCACCTGCTCCCTTAATAACGCCTAAATAGCCCGCTGAGTTTTCGCCAACCATGCCTTGTGATTTAGCTTCATTAATCGTTAAAGCCATCACCGAAAAGCTCATACATGCCGCTGCGATGGTAGTCAGTATAATTTTTGCTTTCATGTTCTCACTCCTTAGAATAATTCACTGTCGTCACTAAACAAGTCGTCTAGTTCTTTGTCTACTTTAACACGGATTTCGTGGTCAACTTTTACATTTAAATTGATGGTAATTGGCTCTTTTGTCTCTACCTGAACTTTATGAGTACAGGCTGAAGTAACCAAGACCAGCATCAAAGTTAGCATCCATTTCATGCTTTCTTGCTCCTATTAGTTTAATGCTTTTTCAACTTCTTTGGTGATTTCATCGCTCAATCGCAATGCCCTAAATAACTGAAAAATATTCTCTTTGTGTGTGTAATTAAAATTAATTGGCTGTCCCTGCTGCTCGTTGACACCCGTAATTTGTACAGCCAAGTCAAGCCACCCATCCGAAGACATATTCACGTCGCTGGTTAGCTTCTCTATGTTTAATCGCTCTAGCATGCCAAAAGCCGTTTCCAAACTTGGCTGCTGGGCCTTAAGCGCTTCCACGGACTGGTTATTCTCAATACTCAATAAGCCAACATCTATGTTATTTAGCTTACCGCCATGAATTTCTAGTGCGCCATCAACAACAGTTACAGGCAGTTGCCCATAAACACGCCCACTGAGTTCGACACCTGCGTTTTTAGCTGCATGGGCTATTACAGCCAACTCCCAGTCTTGTGCTTCAACCAGAAAACTCTGATCTTCCTCGGATAAACTGATCTGCTGAGCACTTAGCTGACCATCAAATATATAAGCACTGATATTGCTCAACATGGGCTTTGAATCATAAGATGAGAGACTCGCTTGAAAGTTCTCAAGCACTGCCCCAGAGCGGATCTCTCGAATGCCTATCGGTGACTCTTCAATGACCAACTGTTGGGCCTTGATCATGCCAGTGACTGGCATATTCAAACCACTTAAATAATGGGAATCGTATAAGATCCCCCCTTCTTCTAACGTCATATCAAAATGGTAGCTCTGTTCTGAAACATCCCCACTGATATTGGCCGAAATTGTCCCTTCACTTAGCTGTATCTTTGGATCAAATTGTTGAATGATTGGCTGTAGTGTTAAAAAGCTTTGTTCAGGTACCGAAACATCAACTTCGTTCAGCTGTGGCCCGACTTTATGCTTTATCAATACTTCAAGCTCTTCCAAGTGTAAGACATGGTCTAAATTAAGTTGCTCATTAAAGTTCCCTGAAGAGGTCACAACCGCATTTCGAAAAGAGAGTTGAGGAGTGGCAACTAACCCAAGATGGGTTTCACCATCAAAGTGAATACTCGTTTCTACATTCGCTAATTCACCTTTAAACGTCATGCTCTGTGAAACATCTTTCCCTCTTAGTTCGCCCCTTTTAAATGAGCCAACGTCCATATTAAGTTGACCTTTGAAGTGTTTTAACTCATCAGTATTAAGCTTACTCTCCAACCAAATATGCTTTCCCAGCGCCTCTTCAAACCTGTATCGTTCCACGCTCACTTGAGTATCAAACACATCCACTTCAAATGCTTGAAGCGGATCCGCTGCCAATATACTCAAGTCAGCACTTAAAAGCGTTCTTAAATTCAGCTCTGTATTGTTCAGCAACACTTGTGTATTTTTTAGCTCACCCATTGATGTTTGAGTTGCTAGCTCAAGATTGATATTTTGGTCAAGCATACCGACCAAAGTAAACTCCCCTTGACTAACTATATCTTCGACTGTTATCCCATTAGCGAAATTCAACGCCGAGCTATTTAATAACCAATCTCCACTTGTTGATAAATGATTGCCTTCGGCAGATAACTTAGCCTGAAGTTCTAACCAACCAAACTGAGGGGTCTGATGACTCAGCTTGATGTCTAATAATGCTTTTTTTTGAGGTACCGCAAGTCGAAAATTATTTAATGCTATCGCATTCAAACCATTTTGATCTTTGGCACTGAGCGAAGGTATTTCCACTTTCGCCAACGTCGCTGTAAATGGTTCAGGTATAAATAGTTGCCAATCAGTACTCACTACCTCTGCGGGTAAAGACTGCTGGAAATCTGTGAGCTTTCGGCAAGACTTGCCATTTATTTTCACCTGCAGCTTGGATAAATCGACGTTAGCTAAGAGTGAGTTTAAATTTAGCTGACTCACCAAACCACCCTTTATATCCGCCATCATATGGCAATCTGCCAGACTGGCATCCAAAATACTCGCTTGTAAATTAGCCCTAGAATCAATTTCAACACCGTCAAATGTAAAAGATAATAGCCCGGATAACGCCTTTATTTGTGTTGGTAAGTAAGGCTTAAATCCTTGGCTAGATAAATCCGTTTCAACACTAATTTGATCCGGCAACAAGGCAACGAGTGCAGATACATCACCATCAATGCGAAATCTATTGAGTTCTGTTTCATTGATAGAAAAAGAGAGCGGCTGCTGCAATTGCGGCGACTTAAAATTCACATCTTTTATCGTCAACAATGGTCGATTTTCAACCAGCGGTAGCAACAACTTTTGCAATGGCTTTGATTGTTGCGCAGACGGTTCAGTAATATGCTCAATCTGCAAATGCTCTACCACAAGAGCATCTGGTGTCACCGTTACCTCTTTTGCCGTGATATTTGCTTGTGTATGTGACAAGCACGCTTTACTGATGTCGACTTTAGTAAACCCTGCAATTGACCACTCTAAACATGTTAGCTCACCCTGCTCTTGCGCTAAGTAGTGATCCGCCACCACAAGACTCAAAGGCATCCGAAATATATACAAAGAGATCAGCAATAAGCAAAAGCTTATCCCTGCATAAACTAAAAAGCGCCGCATGCGTTCCTAAACTAACTTTTCATCAAAACAATGAGTTTAAGCCATCACGCTCACAATGTAATGTAGAAGAGCGTAAGAAGTTGTAAAATTAACAAAAATACCTGATAGGTTATCGCTGCAAGTATGTAACAGCCTGCTTGTTAGCCATAATCAATGCCATCATATTTTTTTGAGAAACAAACAAAAAGGTCACCAAAGTGACCTTTTGTGGCATTAGTCAAGTTCAACTAATGCTCTAACATAAATATAGTCCCCAAATTCGGCCCTATGGCGAGATTCCCCCCTTGCAATAAAGTCTAACAACTTGGCATATGTTTCGCTGTCTTTTGCATTGCCTTTATATCCATATATATAAGCTCCAAGCTCTTCTAACTTTGTCTCTTCTACTGGCAGTGTAAATACATCACCAAAGGATAGTTGTGGAATAGTGCCCTTAATACCACCATTTATCTTCCAATCGTAACGAGTCTCAGTAGTATCACTGACCAAATAGCTATATCTAAATTCGACGCGAGCCAAGTCCTCATTTATTGCACTAAAGTCATAAGTCACATTTTCTCTGCCTGAGACGCTCATTACCTCATCATTCAAACTATCAGATAACAAGGGGATTTCATTTACGCCAAACTCATGTTCAGTATTCGCTCTGCTTCTGGCCGATTTCCACACCTTGAACCTAGCGGTATCAAAGTTGGTTTGATTGAACTCTACCTGGTGGTAGTAATTGTGCTCAACTGCATCAGGGAAAATATACAGCGGCATCGTTTCATCTGTTGCTTGCCTTTGATTAAATACCAAAGAAGATGCGTCTGATGCAGCACCAAAAGCACCGATTATTTGCGCATTGGCACTAATTTGTTTATCCACGATTACGCCATTATGAGTGAAATCTGCATCAGAGATTACGATTGTTTGAGGGCTTGTTGGTAACGAGAAAACCGCGGCTTTTGCATCATTATGCTCACGTGATATCGCTGCTAAATATAATGTGTCACTGCCATCACAAACGGCTAAGTTACCATTGGATGGTAAAGTACTATTCGAAAGTAGAAAATACCCATTTTTTGTAAAGGTTAGCGCCGAATCATCGACGCGATACATCTCACAGCTACATTCTGTAGATGTTTTAAAATAGTAAGTTCCTAAGTTTTCTCTATGCTCAATATCTAATTCTGTCCGGATGTATTTATATTCACCGTCAGCACTATCACTCACTTCACCAATCACAGAAAGGTGCTTTGTACCTACCGGCAACTCTCCTGAAAAATCGCCATTCGAATCCGTCTTTGCAGATCCTAGAGATGCCCCATTTTCATCGTGAAATACAATATCAACTTGCTTAGGCTGATAATTTGAGCACTGTTGAGATTCTGCCCTTAAAGTAAGTTTTTGTGCTTCAACTTTGTTAACCGGTGTTTCAACGGTTGGATTATTTTGTTGATCTTGCCCACTTACTTGATTGTTGTTGTCTCCCCCAGAGGACCCCCCACAAGCTGCCAGCGCAAATGTGATTGAAGCAGCTAGCGTTGTATATAAAAGCTTTTTCATTACTTCTTCCTTTATTGTTATAAATCCGAATGTTTCTAAAGTGTTGCCAATTTACACTGAATCAAACTCACCATACACATAGATTGGCAACTTATGATTATTTTTATGCACAGCGATATATACCCCAGCGCTCTGTTCTCTAGTATGTGTGATTAGTGCAAGCTTTCGCTACGTACCAGTTATAACGATATTAATCTAAAAAAGGGGCTACTACTTACAATAAAAACCCCAGCCTCATAACAGAATGGCTGAGCATTTAACTAAGTTATGAACGTTCAACTTTTGTTTATAATCACCCGTAACAGCCAGCTTTATAAGCAATAAAAAAGGCCACCTAAGTGACCTTTCTCTTTACCCAAATCTTAGCCGATATTTTTATTGCGATACGGAACATGCATACACAAGGGTTGTCATCGTTCCACTCCTCTGAATGTTAACCGTTCGGGTCGTTTGGGTATTGTATAGTCGGCTGACCAAAGTTATCAACGTGCTCAATTGCAGCTATACCAAACTCAAGTGTCGCTTTCATTACTGCACCATGAGCAAGCTCAGCATGACCTTCACCGTGAGATACCCAAACTGGCATAGCTTGAGAAAATACTGGTTGGCGATCGGAACATAAAAAGCGCGGCAGCAGTCAACAAAAGCTTATCAGTGCGTGCAACAAAGATGGCGAATTTATTCCTAACTATTGTGGAATCTAAAGCGGTAGTTTAAGCCTACATCCACGTAATTTAGAACAAAATCAAAGTTATAAAATAGCATATAAAGCAAATCAGAAAAGTTAGTAAAGCCCTACCGAGCTTATCGAACTTTCAAATCTATTCCGTAATAGCTAACCGTAAACCAAAAAAACTATACCTACTTTTCGGATTGAATTGAATGCGCGTTGCAGCACGAAAATTAAAAGTACTTGTTTTCCAAGAGCCTCCTCTTAAAGCTGCTTGCCAATTATTTCTTTCGTTGTTTTGGAGTAAACCATTAAGCCCGTTCAGAACGTGATATTTACTTAAATCATCTTTCCATATATTTTGACACCACTCCCAAACATTGCCATGCACCTGATATAACCCCCACTCATTCGGAGCATAACTGGCCACATCGACAGGTCCTCTATGCATATTGTAATAATTTGCATGTTGTGTCGAGACCTCATTTCCCCACCAATACACAGTTCGAGTACCAGCCCTACATGCATATTCACGCTGAGCTTCATCAGGCAAAGTCACTTTAAGTTCAGGGATAATTCGATTCAGCCGCTGACAAAAGCGCTGACTATCAAACCAGTTTACATTCTCAACAGGAAGGTTTCTAGCATGCTTTGAGTAGCTAAACACACTCGGGTTCTCTCCCATCACTGCTGTCCATAAACCCTGAGTAACGGCTGTGTCTGCAATCCAAAAACCATTTTTTATATCTCTAACATGGCTGTATTCATTGTCCTGCCGTCCTAACTCTTCTTTTAATGACCCCATTAAAAAAATGCCTGGCGTGATATAACGCATTGTTTGCGAGACGCCCTTTACAGAAAACCGCTGCCATAGTCCATATTTATCAAAGCCATGTTCATTAGCCCATGGAGCTGGAAATAATTTTGGGGGCATCAGCTGCCAACGCTTCGTGTTGTCAAACTCAGACAGCGCTAGCCGCTCACTGTGGATGTCTAAATGTGAGCCATCAACCATAAACTATTTTTTCCTTTTACGTCTTTGGCTTGGTGTCCTCCAAGGCCTATGTTTTTGATTTGAATGTTGTTGAATCGACGATTTTTTTAATTCAGAGCCCAAAACCCCAGACTCTATAAAATCAAAGATCGCAACCCTAAACCCTGTATCTCCATATTTACTATCACGATTAATAAAGTTGCGATTAGCAGATCTAATGCTGCGAGCTTCGCTATCCCAAGCCCCACCACGAAGTGCGAATTGACTATCACTGGACAAATTACTTGACCCAAATGCATTAAATAATGATGTATTTTCCCACGGGGTAAGATCAGCTACCCATAAATTTTGACACCACTCCCATACATTTCCATGCATTTGATACAGGCCCCACGGATTGGGCGGATAGTGGGTAGCATCAACCGTCCGGCCCTTTTTTGCTCCAAAATTTGCGTATCGTGCGAACGGTTTATTTCCCCACCAATGCGCAGATTGAGTACCTGCTCGACAAGCATACTCCCAGTGGATTTCATCTGGTAATGACACATTCAATCCAGGAACTTTCGAGTTTAAAGCCTCGCAAAACAAATGACAGTCTTGCCAATTTACCTTTTCAACAGGCCTGCGTGGTGCGTCTTGATCGCTGGTAAAATGACTAGGGTTGTTATCCATTATTTCCTGCCATAGGGCCTGGGTAACAACCGTTTCCCCCAACCAAAACCCCTTATTCACCCTACGCACAGTTTGCTGCTCAGAGCTGAACCTACCATATTCACCTTCTGGCGAGCCCATTAAAAAACTCCCAGGTGGAATATATCGCATTACAAGGTTAATAGTTTCAGGGTCTATCTGAATTGGAATTATTAACTTCAGCCCATACTTATCAAGTATCAATTTAGAGCATTTTATAATCGTAGGCGCATCATCCTTGATCATAACCTCCGCATTCAAATAATGTTCCGACTCTTTAACCAAGTCAGACAGACTGTTTGACCATGTTACTGTTATAAAGTCAGTTTCTGCAGTGACCCCATCTTCGTCAATGCATAGAGAGTCCGCCCAATAGAATCGTTCATTATTTTCTTTACTTAAGCAAAAAGACTGCTTTGTATTTTTGATAGTGATAGGCCATTTTGCGATTTCTACACTGTGGCCAGGGAACATAGGTATTGGAGATTCGTCTTGGATATAAATTCTGCATGAATCAGTATCATATATAGAGATTACAATCCCAGATACCGACTCCTTTTTTTCCGTTACCAATTTCAATTTACCATTTTTATAAATGAGAAAGCCTGGTTTGAACGGTTTCGCTAAGCTATCAGAATATTTTAACGCGTCGTACAACTCCTCATCCATACCTTTAACGGCCCGAACCCCAGGGCAATGTTTACTGATATAGTTATTAGCTAATGATATTTGTCGCTTTATTGCAGTCGACAAGCACGACTCTAACTCAGCCAATGTAATGGCTAATTGATACCCACTGGCACAAATTTCCTCAACACTAAACTGATCATGAGACAATACGCCAGCCCGAGTCACCGCATTAAAATAATTATCTGACACCTGCACTAATGCACTATTTTCCGCTCGCCACTGAGGACTATACATGGCCATTAATTGGTAGTGTAACATTTTAAACTGAGGTATATTTTCAGGCAGGTGCTGCGAGATAATTGCAGATGCTCGCTGCTGCGTCGAACAATTTAGCTCTGAGAAGTACTCTAAATCATGTCCAGATACACGCTTAATATCCATCACCCGTGATGCTGGCATTGAACGAATCTGACTCCAAGACATCACACTCTGCTCTATCGCAATACTGCCGCCAGTCAACTTTGTTCGTAATGCTCTTATCATCGCTGGAGTTATACGCTGAGGAGTCGTAGCAAGTATTGCCTTGAGTATTTTCAGAGCCTGATCGTCCGATGTGTTTAAGTCTCGCGGATCTCCCCAATAAACCCATCCTTTAGAAGGTCTTGTCCCTATTTTTACAATATGGCTAGCTTGTCGCTCCACCTGCTTAAGCCAGACCTGCCAGAACTCTGAAGTAAAGTTTTTAGGATCAGCCAAAATGATTACATTACCTTCAGTTATAGGTGGCATACTAGATTGAACTTGTAACAGGTGCTCACCCCATTTAGGCGGGGAAAAGCACTTCAACCAATAACTATGAGCAACTATATTTACACCTAGTTTTCGCTTCAACCCTGTCATAAAATCTTTAATATCATCGACTAAGCAGGGTGACTCACCACCACTATCTATATACAGTGTAATTGAGGTCAATTGCTTTTTTGACTGCTTAAATATTAACTTTTCTAGCGGTCTATATTCACTGACTTGCTTTATATTAGCCTTGATATCTAATTGCTGTGAAAGGTGTTCAAACGTTAAAGCACGTTCAATTTCTCTCCAAATATTAAACGCTGGATCAATTGCAGTTGATTTACTCATTGTTCGAGGCACATTTTTTTCTAGAATTAACTGCGGATAATCAGCCACCATCTCTTCAGCTGGTGTATTAATACTTTCAATTTTGTGGTGTTCGCTAACGATTACAATAGGAAAAGTAAAATTGGCATCCACCCTATCTGCCTTTACGCTATCTAATATCTGTTTTCTGGTAGTTGACGCCTCACTGTGATTACCTCTATTAGTTTCCTCCTTGGTCTGCATGTAACCTTGACGAGTTTGTTCAACATCAAGTATATCGTCAGGGTTTAACCGCAGGTTCAGTAGAGCTTGACGCAATAAAGGGTGCGTTCGCCCCATTTTTTCTACTAGATTTAGTCCAGTAATATATGAAGGCGTATCATAGTCAATACGTTTATTTTTAGGCGGTGAATCACTGCTCTCAGACATGTGGACGCTGTCGCTGTTTTTGTAAGAAGAAGCTTTCAATAATCTTGAGTTGCTCTGGCTGCTCGTGATGATTATACCTATCTAGTACCCTTAAAATGTCGAGTAACTCAGATGTGCCAGGGAGATATTCATTTTTCTCGCCACATAGCCCTCTTAACTTGATCAATTGTTCAGCCAGCCGTTGCACAATTCCCTGAGCAAATTTCTTTTCATAGTCAACATAGTGCACACCGACAATATTGAGCAGCTGATTTACTCCCTCTTCACCTTGCTCCAAGGAAAGATCGAGAATCGCACAGCGACGAAGAAAAGCATCTGGAAGAGCCTTTTCGTCATTAGAGGTGATCACTACAAGCAACGGGTTGTCACTTTTTTGCTCAAGCGTTTGACCCACAGGTGTAACAGAAATAGTTTTGTTGTTCAGTACTTCTAATAGGGCATTCGGTAAACTGGCATCTGCCTTATCTATTTCATCAATGAGTAACATACTCCCATCTCGCTCCTCTGTCGTATCTGCACACTCTTTGCTATCACACTCTTGTAAATGTGTGTCAGGGGCGATTGCTTGCCACACCACGCCTGGCTCAATAAAGTGACGAATATTTATATCATCATGATTACCATGCCCATGACTAAAGCGCTTTATATGATCAACTTTATACAGTAAGTCTTCTATTTCAGTATTTGCATGGATAGACGCATAGTTAAAGTGCAGGTTGAGCCAGCTGGCAATAGCAGGAGCCATTTGGCTCTTGCCAAGACCGGGATCTCCCCTTACGAGTAGCGGACGATTAGCAAAGTAAGCAGCTTGAATTGCCGCAACCTGCTTGGTGTCAAAAAAGTGAGTGACACCACTCCAGCCCTTAATATCATCGCGTATTGGCTGCCCAAAGCTCTTAATTTGCGCCAAAATTTTTCTGTCCAATTTACTCATTGACTGTACGCCCATAATAAGTCTTCTATCTCTTTCAATAGGTTAAAACATGCTGCATCATCATTTACAAAGTCACGAGTCACCACTTTCTCTCCTTGTTCAAACATTTCAGTCAACAGCTGTAATGGCAATGTCCCATAGTGCTTTTCATCACAGCCATCATAAATGAATGACAAAAATTCGGAGAACAGCGTATACGCTTTCCCCTCATTACCCGGAGAGTAAAACTCTTGACTACGCGCTAATAAAATAAACGTATTGTATTGAAATTGATTATTTATCGTTCGCCTTAACGCTTTTTGTATCGCGCCAATAACCCTCGCCCTTGGTATATTTTTAATTTCATGAAGACTTTTTGAGGAGCTCTTTAAAACTGATGCAAAAAAATTATCTAGTAGTTCATTTAAACCAAAACCTTGCTCGTTCAACCCTACCGTTGGCATTTCAAGCATATTGTCAAATGAGAAATTCGGAGAGGCCAAGCTATCAGGTGCATAATCCAACTTTTTAAATTCGACAATATCTCGGTTCATCGCTGACACGCCCACTTTAAGATATAAAAAAAGCTCATCATCATGAAAAGAAAAACGTATCACTTCGTTTTTAAGCCCCCCTTGCTGACGCTCAGCAACCCATTCAGGATGGAGAGTAGCCTGAGCTAACAAAGACATAAAAACTTGCAACTCAGAAAATTGACTTTGACATCGAGGCAGCATACTTAAAGCCGCTTTTAAATGCTCACAAAGTAAAGCTAATGCTTCAAAATTGAAGCTTTTAATATGCTCGAAAAATTGATAGGGACTAAACTCTCTGTGCTCCTTTAACCATTGGGCCAATCTAGCATGCTCTGACCAATGATCCACTTGCTCCTTTATATTTGCGAAATAATCTGACAAGAGCCGCTCATTATCCATGTTTTGAGCATAGACTTTCACCCTTTGAAACAAGGCATCAATATTGAGGCCACTTTGAGAGATATAGGAGTCATTTTCGTTGAGCTTAAATTCATCCAATGACAATCTTAACTGCTGATTAAGTTCGACCAACTTTTTTTCAAAAAAGTTAATGGCAAATGTCAGCGCTAGCTCCTTATCATCACGTGGGTCTGGGCAGTCAATAAGTTTGAAATCTACACAGTCTTTACTTACATCTGCTGACTGACGCTCTAGGTAAATATGAGCCAAAGCTTGTCCTAAAGTATAAGAGTTATTCTCTAAAAACTTGTATTCTCTGGCTTCAAATGCGTGTAATAAATCAGTAAAACCGCTAAGAATAATAAATGGTGCATTTGAATGGCGGTGAATTAAAATACAAGCAAGCTCTTGCATGCAATAAGGACTATCTAAATAATCAGGGCTCAATACGATGATTTTTCGAAAGCTAGCACCAATCGCTTGAATTAAATCTTCGATACGTTGTGTAGGTTTTAGAAATGGTATGTAAGTTGGCGCAGTGTCTTCCTCTTGAGAGCATGGTTTACTATACCCCTCGCTGTCTTCCTCACGAAGATAAGTAAGTAGTTTTATATTCGTATCAGGACTTTGATCAAAAATCTTTGTTAGCTCATACACCCAGTCTTTTTGAGAACCCGCATAGCTTACCCAAATATAACGTATGTAATTATTCATAATCCGTCTTCACTCAATAATAAGTTATAAAGGCAAATCCCATTTATTTAGGTTCTTATTCACAAGACCCTTATATATTAGTTATTTTCAGAAAACTCTAAAAAAATTAAAACCAGAATTAAATATATCCAGGCCCAACTTTAAAAATTTCAACAGAAATAAAGGTTGAAAGCTTAAGACTATACGCCACTTTTAAACACCACAATAACAAACACCACTTAAAAAAATCAAAATATAAATTAACAAATATAAAATTTAACAACAAAAATAGTGGAGTAGAAAAGTAAACATATTGCACTAGTAGGGAAGGTTAAAAATAACTCTAATTAGTTATGTTAGACATACCTCTATTTACCGTCCATTAACCTAGATTCATTTTTAATAAAACATAATTGGTATACTAAAAGTACTCGTTTTTAGCGACATAATCGGCCGCTTTCGCGACCTTTTCTTTAGAGTAATATATTACTCAATTAACCCACGTTTTTATGTGCGTTACGGTACATACACACCCATAAGCTACAATCAATCCACTCTAGCCTTGAGTATCTCAGCCAAGAGTTAGCCAGCTTCAAAAACAAAAAAGGCCGCTTTCGCGACCTTTTCTTTAGAGTAATATATTACTCGATTAACCCACGTTTTTACGTGCGTTACGGAACATACGCATCCATGGGCTATCTTCTTTCCACTCCTATCAAAGGTATCGCTGCCAAGAGTTAGCCTGCTTCAAAAACAAAAAAGGCCGCTTTCGCGACCTTTTCTTTAGAGTAATATATTACTCGATTAACCCACGTTTTTACGTGCGTTACGGAACATACGCATCCATGGGCTATCTTCTTTCCACTCATCTGGGTGCCAAGAGTTAGCCACTGCACGGAATACACGCTCAGGGTGTGGCATCATGACTGTTGCACGACCATCCGTTGATGTAATACCTGTAATACCTTCTGGTGAACCATTCGGGTTGTTCGGGTATTGCGTCGTCGGCTTACCAAAGTTATCAACGTACTGAACTGCAACTGTGCCAGACTCTAGTGCCGCCTTAACTGCTGCGTCGTTTGCAAACTCAGCGTGACCTTCACCGTGAGATACTGCGATTGGCATGCGAGAACCAGCCATACCTTGGAAGAATACTGACGGGCTTTCTTGTACTTCAACAAGGCTGAAACGTGCTTCAAAACGCTCTGACTTATTAGTTACAAAGCGTGGCCAGTGCTCAGTGCCAGGGATAAGCTCTTTCAGAGTCGATAGCATTTGACAGCCGTTACACACACCTAAGCTGAACGTATCTTGACGCTCAAAGAATGTTTGGAACTGGTCGCGTGCCATGTCATTGAATAAGATTGACTTAGCCCAACCTTCACCAGCACCTAGTACGTCACCGTAAGAGAAACCACCACATGCTACAAGGCCTTTGAACTCTTCTAGCGTTAAGCGACCTTCAAGGATGTCACTCATGTGAACGTCAACTGCTGCAAAGCCTGCACGGTTAAATGCAGCTGCCATTTCAACGTGCGAGTTAACACCTTGCTCACGAAGGATTGCCATCTTAGGCTTGGCACCTGTAGCAATGTAAGGTGCAGCTACGTCTTCGTTCAGATCGAAGCTTAGTTTTACGTTAAGACCTGGATCTTTTTCGTCAAATTTCGCATCAAATTCTTGCTTAGCACACTCAGGGTTATCACGAAGTGCTTGCATCTTGTAAGTCGTTTCAGCCCAAATAGTACGTAGTTCAGTACGAGTATTTGCAAGTACTGCTTCGCCGCCACGGTTGAAGATAACTTTATCTTCTGTGTTTAGCGCACCGATAGTGTGGCTGATTGCACCAAGGCCGTTGTCAGCCAAAATTGCTTCAACAGCTGCAAGGTCGTCGTTGCGAACCTGAATCACTGCACCTAGCTCTTCGTTGTAAAGCGCTTCGATGTCAGAGCCAGTTAGGCTATCAAGATTTACCGTTACACCTGTGCGACCTGCGAATGCCATTTCAGCGACAGTAGTGAATAAACCACCGTCTGAACGGTCATGGTAAGCAAGTAGCTTCTCATCAGCGACAAGTGCTTGCATTGCGTTGTAGAAACCTTTTAATAGCTCTGGGCTATCTACGTCAGGTGTCTTATCGCCAAGTTGCTTGTAAACCTGTGCAAGGCTTGATGCACCCATGCGGTTTTGACCGGCACCTAAATCAACTAGGATTAGGCTTGAGTCACCTTTATCAGTACGAAGCTGAGGTGTGACTGTTTTACGAATGTCTTCTACACGGCCAAATGCAGTGATTACTAGAGAAAGTGGTGCTGTAACCGCTTTGTCTTCACCATCATCTTGCCATGTCGTCTTCATTGACATTGAGTCTTTACCAACAGGGATCGTTAGGCCAAGTGCTGGACATAACTCTTCACCTACCGCTTTAACAGCTTCATAAAGACCAGCATCTTCACCTGGGTGACCTGCTGCTGCCATCCAGTTTGCAGATAGCTTGATATTCTCAAGACCACCAATGTTTGCGCCAGCAATGTTCGTTAGCGCTTCTGCTACTGCTAAACGTGCAGATGCACCATAGTTTAGAAGTGCCGCAGGTGTACGCTCACCCATTGACATAGCTTCACCGTGGTAAGTGTCAAACGCAGCGGCTGTTACCGCACAGTTTGCTACTGGTACCTGCCAAGGACCAACCATTTGGTCACGTGCAACTAAGCCCGTTACCGTGCGGTCACCAATGGTGATAAGGAATGTTTTCTCAGCGATAGTCGGTAAACGAAGTAAACGCTTAGCGGCTTCCTCTACGTCGATGCTTTCTGTTTTAAGTGCTTCACCTTCAACTTGCTTTGACTCAACGTCACGATGCATCTTAGGTGCTTTGCCAAGTAATACTTCAAGCGGAAGATCCACTGGGTTGTTATCGAAGTGGCTATCCGCAACGGTTAGGTGACGCTCTTCTGTTGCTTCACCGATCACGGCGTACTGTGCGCGCTCACGCTTACAGATCTCTTCAAAACGTGCGAAGTCTTCTGCCGCTACAGCAAGTACGTAACGCTCTTGTGATTCGTTACACCAGATCTCGTGTGGTGCCATACCCGGCTCATCGTTCGGGATGTTACGTAGTTGGAATTTACCACCACGGCCACCATCGTCTACTAGCTCAGGGAATGCGTTTGAAAGACCACCCGCGCCCACATCGTGGATGAATGCGATTGGGTTTTCATCACCTAGCTGCCAACATTTATCGATAACTTCCTGACAACGACGCTCCATTTCTGGGTTTTCACGCTGTACAGACGCAAAGTCTAGGTCTTCGTTTGACTGACCAGATGCCATTGATGATGCAGCGCCACCACCAAGACCAATGTTCATCGCTGGACCACCTAAAGCGACTAACTTAGCGCCAACTGGGATTTCACCCTTTTGAACATGCTCAGTACGAATGTTACCAAGACCACCTGCAAGCATGATTGGCTTATGGTAACCACGTACCTCTTCACCGTTGTGGCTGTTCACTTTTTCTTCGTAAGTACGGAAGTAACCTAGTAGGTTAGGACGACCGAATTCGTTGTTAAACGCCGCGCCACCTAGAGGGCCATCGATCATAATGTCTAGTGCATTAACGATACGACCAGGTTTGCCGAAGTTTGTTTCCCACGGCTGCTCAAAACCAGGAATACGAAGGTTTGATACGGTAAAACCAACTAGGCCTGCTTTTGGCTTAGAGCCACGGCCTGTTGCGCCTTCGTCACGAATTTCACCACCCGAGCCTGTCGATGCACCAGAGAATGGCGCAATCGCTGTTGGGTGGTTGTGGGTTTCAACCTTCATCAAGATTTCGATGTTCTCTTGATTATAGCTGTACTCACCTTCTTTATTAGGGAAGAAACGACCCGCTTTAGAACCCTTCATTACTGCTGCATTATCTTTATAAGCAGACAGGACGTTTTCAGGGTGCGTCTCGTAAGTATTCTTGATCATTTTGAACAGCGACTTAGGCTGTTCTTCACCGTTGATTGTCCAATCGGCGTTAAAAATCTTGTGACGACAGTGCTCAGAGTTCGCCTGTGCGAACATGAATAGCTCGATGTCGTTCGGGTTACGACCTAGTTTTATGAAGTTTTCTACTAGGTAGTCAATTTCGTCGTCCGCTAATGCAAAGCCTTGCTCAACGTTTGCTGTTGCAAGTGCTTCACGGCCACCGCCAAGAATGTCAACCGATGACATTGGGCGCGGCTCTTCAACACGAAATAGCTGTCCAGCATCTTCTAAGTTGCTGTGTACAGACTCAGTCATGCGGTCATGAAGTAACTTAGCCACATCCGCTAATTGCTCTGCGCTTAGTGCGCCCTCAACATAGTAAGCGATACCACGCTCAACACGGTGAACTTTATCTAGACCACAGTTGTTCGCGATGTCAGTTGCTTTTGAAGCCCATGGAGAAATAGTTCCAATGCGAGGCGTCACTAAAATAAGTGTTCCCTCTGGCTTGTGCTCGACGGCGGTAGGCCCATACTTCAATAACTTGCTTAGCTTATCGAGTTCTGTCTCTGAAAGGTCAGCTGTTACATCAGCAAAATGCATAAACTCGGCATATACGCCTGTAACAGGTAACTCTGCATCCGCGCAGCTTTTAAGGATCTTTTGGACTTTAAAATCAGAAAGTGCAGGTGCACCACGTAGGATTAACATAGATATTTCATCCGGGGTTAAGGATTGAACGATATTTTGGGCCGCCATTATAGTCGAATTGACGCACAGATTTAACTCAAAATTGTCATTTATCGAAAAAAACCCGCTTCACAAATAGGTATATACTTGAGAGCATACGATTAAAAGTTTGAATTTGCTTTTAAAGCACACCATCATTGCGTAAAAACACTCTGTATCTTATGGAGTTAATAGGTAACTTAATAAATTTCATAATGGAAAAGGCATGGTACAAAACAAGCTAACGGGTTTATTAAGCACGCTGGTGTTCATTCTATTACTGGCAGGCTGTGATAAAGCACCACCGAGCCAGCTTCAACAAATAAAAAACAATGGCAAACTCAATGTTGGGATCTTGGTCGGTCCTGCTACCTATTATCAGGGTCATAATGAAGAAGAAGGCTTTGAATATGAACTTGCTGGCATGTTTGCCGATGAACTGGGTGTCGAGCTTAATATCATCCCCTTTTTCAATTTAGAAAAACTCTTTGAACAGTTAGAGCGAGGTGATGTCGATATCATCGCCTCTGGGATTAGCTATCACCCAAAGCGAGCAAAAAGCTTTCGCTTTGGTCCTTTTTACCGAGATATCAGCCAAAAGTTAGTTTATAAACAAGGTAAAAAGCGCCCTAGGCACTATGGCCAGCTTTCAGGACCTGTTACAGTGCTTGCCAATAGCCATCACGTGCTTTCGTTACAAGCGGCAAAACAAGATTACCCTGAGCTACAATGGCAAACGACCCAAGCCTTAGATCAAGAAGAATTACTACAAGGGATTTTAGCCGGCGAGATTGAATACACCATTGTGGATTCTCACTCCCTATCGCTTTTTCGTCGCTATCACCCAAACCTCAGTATTGCGTTTTCTGTCACCCAATCAGATCCCATCGCTTGGGTGATGAAAAAGAAAAATGATGATTCATTATATGCTTTACTGCTGCCATTTTTTGCCAAAATTCAAAGTAACAACCAACTTGCTGCTTTAGAAGAAAAGTACTTTGGTCATGTCGAGCAATTCAATTACGTGAATACCGTGGCGTTTGTCGAAGCCAGCAAAGCAGTTCTACCTAAATACGCGCCTTGGTTTATCGAATATGCAAAGGCACATAACGTTGACTGGCGATTACTTGCAGCACTGAGTTATCAAGAATCGATGTGGAACCCAAGAGCAAAATCTCCCACTGGCGTTCGCGGCATCATGATGCTCACTCAAAGCACAGCCAAACGTGTTGGTGTTAAACATCGACTTAAACCGGAACAAAACATCCGGGGCGGTGCAAAATACCTAGCTAACTTAATTTCTCGGGTGCCAGAAGATGTATCTGATCCAGATAGAACTTGGTTGGCCTTAGCTGCGTATAACGTCGGTATGGGTCATGTAAGAGATGCATTAAAACTGACAAAACAACAAGGTGGCAATCCGAATAGTTGGGCGGATGTTAAAAAACGACTACCACTGCTGACTAAAAAACGCTACTATCGAAGTACAAGATATGGATATGCGCGTGGCGATGTTGCTGTACATTATGTCGATAATATACGCCGCTACTTCGACGCTCTGGTCTGGTTAGACGAAAATGGAGCGCTCCCTTTCAGTTCCGGTAATTAACGGCATCCCAATCTCGTTGTCATAAGCCTGTCATACAAAGCAGGTATTTCTGTCACGCGTAATACAGTTTTTCTCTCACATTAAGGAGGTTCAGATGCTAAGAAGACGTCGAACTCATCAATTTAAACGTAACATGCGCAATACAAATCCAAATCGCCGCCGTGTCATGCTAAAAAACATACATAAAAAGATTCTCCTGCGCCGCCGTATTTATTCTCTATTACAGCTTGCCGCAGATGCTAAAACGGCTCAATCTTGAGCCGCATTACCCGCTTGTAACTTTCGCGCTTTTTTTGCCGCTTTATGCTCTTTTCTTCTGCGTTTAAAAAAATCAGATAACTTCTCACTACACGCTTGAGCAAGCACGCCACCAGTCACTTCTGGCTGATGGTTTAATTGTGGTTCTTGCAATAAATTCATGACAGAACCTGCCGCACCTGTTTTTGCATCGCTTGCACCAAAAACCACACGCTTAACTCGGCTGTGTACCAAAAGCCCCGCGCACATCGGGCAAGGTTCCAAAGTGACATACAAGGTGCAATCTACTAAACGATAATTTTGCACACGTTTGCCAGCTTCACGAATTGCTATCATTTCCGCATGTGCAGATGGGTCGTGACAACCAATTGAGCGATTCCAGCCCGCAGCAATCAGCTTACCATCTTGTACAATCACTGCACCAACGGGGATTTCATTCTCTGCTTCTGCTTTATCAGCATATGCCAGTGCTTGGCGCATCCAATATTCGTCTAATTCTTGGTTATTCATACTAAAATTAACAGAGTAAATATGAAACCTAGTATACCAGCTTGTACTGTAGAAACCCCTTGGTTACAGAATTATTGCTAAAATTACCAAATTACCATGGCTCACTAATATAAAATTAGGCTATAATTCGCCGCTTTTTTTATTTAATGAGCTCAAAACACACGGGTAAAACATGAAATTTCCGGGACACCGTAGGCATAAGCATTATTTTCCTGTGGAAGATAAGGACCCACTTATCAACCACTTAAATGCTGAAGATCGCTTGAAGCGTAACTATATTTGCGGCATCGACCAAATCGTTGTCGACATCGAAGCTAAAGTCGACCAAGCTTTTTTGGATGAATTCCACCTGCAGCGTGGTATGTCACAAGTCATAGACAATGATGTCACCAATGCACTTTATGAGCGTTTAAAACGTGATGACATGATTGACTACGAATTTGCTGGCGGCACCATAGGCAACACCATGCACAACTATTCGGTACTGGCTGATGATCGCTCTGTACTATTAGGTGTGATGAGTGAAAGTATTGAAATCGGCAGCTATGCATATAAGTTTTTATGTAATACATCCAGCCGCGTCGACTTAGACCACCTTCAGCCAGTTGCCGGTCCTATTGGCCGTTGCTTCACACTGATTGATGATAGCGGTGAGCGTACCTTCGCTATCAGTGCAGGTTTAATGAACTACTTGCGCCCTGAATCGATTAGTCAGTCATTAATCGAAAACGCCTCAGCTTTGGTGATCAGTGCTTATCTCATGCGTACAAAAGGCGATGAGACAATGACACAAGCAACCATGCAAGCCGTTGAGTATGCGAATAAAGCAGGTGTGCCAGTGGTATTAACCTTGGGCACTAAATTCTTGATCGAGCAAGATCCACAGTGGTGGGCTGAGTTTGTTGAAAAACATGTTGATATTCTTGCGATGAATGAAGAAGAAGGCGAAGCAATCACTGGCTTTGACGATCCGCTGATGGCAGCAGACAAAGCGCTTGACTGGGTTGACTTAGTTATCTGTACGGCAGGCCCTACCGGCTTATATATGGCAGGTTACGTTGAAGACACCATGAAACGTGAAACCGAATACCCATTGTTGCCTGGTGCTATTCCTGAATTTAACCGCTATGAGTTCTCTCGCGCCATGCGCAAGTCTCATTGTGATAGTCCAATCCGAGTTTATAGCCACACAGCCCCTTATATGGGTGGCCCAGATACCATTAAAAATACCAATGGTGCTGGTGATTGTGCGCTAGCTGCAGTACTGCATGACTTATCAGCAAATGTTTATCACCGTTTGAATGTGCCAAACTCTGCCAAACACGAACAGGCCGCAATCACCTATTCATCACTTGCACAGATCAGCAAATATGCAAACCGTGCAAGCTTTGAAGTACTGGTTCAACACTCACCGCGATTATCTCGTGGTTTACCTGAAAGAGAAGACTCTTTAGAGCAATCTTACTGGGATCAATAATTTGATTTGCGCACATGTTGTGTGCGCAAAATGTGCTGCGTTAGAAGATAGCTGTTCCGAGCTCTTCAGCAAGAAACTCTAACGCGGCAATTCCCGCTACTGAATTCCCCACTTTATCAAGGCCCGGCGACCAAACAGCTATCGTAAAACGCCCCGGTACCACCGCAATAATAGCGCCAGATACACCTGATTTTCCTGGCATACCAACTCGATAACCAAAGTCACCCGCCGCATCATACAAACCACTGGTAAATAGCAATGAGTTAAGTTGCTTGATCTGTTTAGCTGACAAAATTTGCTGCTGTGTTTGCGTGCATACACCGCCATTGGATAGATATGAAAAGCACTTCGCCAACTCAGCTGCATTTAATTCAATGGCGCAAAAATTAAAATATGACCAAAGTACCTCTTCAACTTCATTGTTAAAGTTACCAAATGATTTCATTAAATATGCCATCGCTGCATTGCGATAACGATGCTCATATTCTGATTGTGCAACCACTTTGTTGACACCCAGCTTAGGGTTACCGGTTTGCATTCGATAGCTTTCTAGCATGGTATGAATAGGCGCACTTAAACGCGAGTAAAGCGCATCACAGGTCACTATCGCACCCGCATTGATAAACGGGTTTCTCGGAATACCATTTTCAAACTCTAACTGTGTTAGCGAGTTAAATGCCGTGCCTGAAGGCTCTTTCCCTACTCTTTGCCATAACTCATCACCATAACGCTGCAGCGCCAGTGTAAGTGTCATTACCTTTGAGACGGACTGCACCGTAAATTTCGCCTCACAGTCACCGGCACTATAGGTGTCACCACTTTGCGTTTGAATCGCAATAGCAAACTGGCCTAACTGCTGCTCAGCAAGGGCTGGAATATAATCAGCAACTTTACCATGGTGCAGCAAAGGCTGAACATGTCGCACTGTTCGCTCTAAAATAGATTGATAGTCTGTCATATCAAAAATGCAAAATTCACAATGAGCGGAGTGTAACAAAAGCGCCATCACCCAGCCATAAAAAAGCCGTTGAAAACGCTGTTTTCAACGGCTTTTAAATAAATAAGTAATTACTTATTTCGCAAATAAATCTTTGATGTTAGCAAGGTCTGACTTACCTTCGATCAACTCATCAGGTGTTAAACCTGATAGTTCATGTGGGAACACCAACCACTCATCAGACTCATGAATATAGTAGTCTGGCGTCATTGGTACCTTTTTGTTTGCTGGTTTGTAGTACGGACAAGCAACTCGGATATCTTTAGGCAAGTTTAGACGCATCAACTCTTCAAGCTTTTCTTTCAATGCGTAAATACTGCGGCCAGAGTCAAATACATCGTCAACAATCAATAAAGAATCACCCGCGTTGGCATTCTCAATGATGTAATGTAGACCATGTACTTTAATCTCTTTCGACTGCTTACCAATCCCATAATACGAAGAGGTACGCACCGCGATATGATCTGTTTCTATGCCTTTGTAGTCATAGTACTCTTGCACAGCAATACCAATTGGCGCACCACCTCGCCAAATACCGATGATAAAATCCGGACGAAACCCATCTTCATACACTTGAGCCGCCAGACGAAATGAATCCTCTAAAAGCTGTTGCGCTGTGATATAGCACTTATCAGACATAAAAACCCCGTATTGTCAGTGCGAGTGGCACCTGATCATGTGTCACTCTGAACAAGAATAACTTATAACCGTGTATTCTAGCTGAGTCGGGTAGAAATTGCTTGCGGTACATCAGAGTTTTTACGACAAAATGACGGAAAAAAGATATTAAAAAAAAGAATTGTAGAAAGATGATTAACAATGATTAAATCGTGAGCAGGCAGAACCCGCTCACGATGGTATTATTCTGGCGTATCTGCTTCTGAGTCGTCTTGTTCAATTAACTCAATTTCAAAGTTATCAACGCGTTGTAAACCTCGAGGTAACTTATTACCACGACGACCGCGCTCACCAAAATAGTGCTCTAAGTCCGAGTTCTTAAGCGTTAATTTACGCTTACCTGCATACAGCGTAACTGCACGCCCATCTGGTACTACAGCGAGTACTTTAACAAACTCTTCTCGCGCTTGTACCTTGGCACTTGGGATTGAGATGATTTTATTTCCCTTACCCTTTGCAAGTTTCGGTAAATCCCTTAACGGGAATAAGAGCATACGGCCTTCATTAGAAATGGCCATACATCGATCAGTCGCCACATCATTCACCGAGATGGGTGCAATGAGCTCAGCGCCCTTTGGAATACTGACCAGCGCCTTACCATTTTTGTTTTTACTGACTAAATCATTAAATTCAGCAATAAAACCGTAACCCGCATCGGTTGCCATCAAATAAAGTTCTTGCTCTTCACCCATCACAACATGTTCAAAGTTCACCCCAGCGGCAAGGTTAAAGCGCCCAGTCATAGGCTCCCCCTGACTTCTTGCCGATGGCAAACTATGCGCATCGGTGGCAAACGCACGGCCTGAACTATCTAAGAAGACTGCTGGCTGATTGCTCTTACCTTTGGCTGATGCTTTATAGGCATCCCCTGAACGATAATTTAAGCCTTCAGCATCAATATCATGGCCTTTGGCAAAACGCGCCCAACCCTTTTCAGATAGCACAACTGTGACCGCTTCAGATGGGATTAAGTCCTTTTCGCTTAACGCTTTCGCTTCTTGACGTTCAATCACAGGTGAGCGTCTTTCATCGCCATATAACTCTGCCGCTTCTTGAATCTCTTTTTTCATCAAGGTCGACATACGGCGCTCTGAGCCTAAAGTAAGCTCAAGCTTGTCACGCTCTTTGCTCAGCTCGTCTTGCTCACCGCGGATCTTCATCTCTTCAAGCTTCGCCAAGTGACGAAGCTTCAGATCCAAAATAGCTTCAGCTTGTGTTTCTGATAAAGCAAAACGTTTTATGAGCTCCGCTTTTGGATCGTCTTCATTTCTAATGATTTCAATCACTTCATCAATATTCAAAAAGGCGATCATCAAGCCTTCTAGAATATGCAAACGCGCTAATACTTTATCTAGGCGATATTGCAAACGTCTGCGTACTGTCTCACGGCGGAAGATCAACCACTCAGATAAAATCTGTTGTAGATCTTTAACCTGAGGGCGGCCATCTAGCCCGATCATATTGAGGTTTACACGGTAGTTTTTCTCAAGATCTGTGGTGGCAAACAAGTGCGCCATTAACGGCTCAGACTTCACCCGATTGGAACGAGGCACGACGACAATGCGCGTCGGGTTTTCGTGATCTGATTCATCGCGTAAATCTGCAACCATAGGCAGCTTCTTCGCGGTCATTTGCGCTGCAATTTGCTCCAGTACTTTTGCACCCGACGTCTGGTGAGGCAGCGCTGTAATAACGATTTCACCCTGCTCTTCATGGAACACCGCGCGCATCTTAATTGAGCCACGACCCGTTGTGTAGATTTTACGGATATCGTCTTTTGGTGTGATGATTTCCGCTTCAGTTGGATAGTCTGGCGCTTGGACAACTTCTAACAACTCTTCTAGCGTTGTTTTTGGCTTGTCTAGCAACATACAACAGGCAGAGGCTAATTCATTGACATTATGCGGTGGAATGTCAGTCGCCATACCAACGGCGATACCCGTTACCCCATTTAATAAGATGTGTGGCAGTCTCGCTGGCAATACTTGCGGCTCTTTCATCGTGCCGTCAAAGTTAGGTACCCAATCCACGGTACCTTGACCAAGCTCTTTGAGTAATACCTCAGAAAACTTAGACAAGCGCGCTTCAGTATAACGCATTGCCGCAAATGATTTAGGATCGTCAGCAGCACCCCAGTTACCTTGACCATCGACCAAAGGATAACGATAAGAGAATGGCTGTGCCATTAATACCATGGCTTCATAACAGGCACTGTCGCCATGCGGGTGATATTTACCCAATACATCACCGACTGTACGTGCTGACTTTTTATATTTTGCAGCCGCTGATAAGCCCAATTCACTCATCGCATAAACGATACGACGCTGCACAGGCTTGAGGCCATCACCAATATGTGGCAACGCCCGGTCCATGATCACATACATGGAGTAATTTAAATAGGCGTCTTCAGTAAAACGCCCCATAGGTAATTGTTCTATGCCCTGTAAAGAGAGGGCCTGTGGATCAGTCATGACACACCTTACTTCTTGTTATACCTCGGCTTTATCGCCATGTTGCTCTAACCAAGCCTTTCTATCACCAGAGCGTTTCTTCGCCAGTAGCATATCCATCATTTCTAATGTTTGCTCTTGCTCATCCAATGTAAGCTGAACCAAGCGGCGAGTATTCGGGTCCATCGTCGTTTCACGCAATTGCATTGGGTTCATTTCACCCAAACCTTTAAAGCGTTGAACGTTCACTTTCCCGCGTTTCTTTTCGGCTTCAATACGATCTAAAATGCCTCGCTTTTCATCTTCATCCAGAGCATAAAATACTTCTTTACCGACATCGATTCTAAATAGCGGCGGCATAGCAACGTACACGTGCCCCGCCTGCACTAAGGTTGGGAAATGCTTAACAAATAGCGCGCACAACAGCGTTGCAATGTGCAGTCCGTCGGAGTCAGCATCAGCAAGAATACACACCTTGCCATAACGCAACGTCGATAAATCAGTTGAATCTGGGTCGATACCAAGCGCAACGGAAATGTCATGCACTTCTTGTGATGCAAGGATCTGACCTGAATCCACTTCCCACGTATTTAAGATTTTACCACGCAGTGGCATGATAGCTTGGAACTCTCTATCACGTGCTTGTTTAGCTGATCCGCCCGCAGAGTCACCCTCTACCAAAAATATTTCTGAACGCTCTGTCTCACTGCCTGAACAATCAGTGAGCTTACCTGGCAGTGCCGGTCCACTAGTGACCTTTTTACGTACCACCTTTTTCGCTGCACGCAAACGCTTTTGCGCATTGCTGATACACAGCTCAGCTAATAGCTCTGCTGTTTCTGTGTGCTCGTTGAGCCATAAACTAAATGCGTCTTTCACTATGCCTGACACAAAGGTTGCACATGAGCGAGACGACAGTTTTTCTTTCGTTTGGCCCGCAAACTGTGGGTCTTGCATCTTAACAGATAAAACGTAGCTACATTTATCCCACACGTCATCTGGCGTTAATTTAACGCCTCTTGGTAACAAGTTACGGAATTCACAGAACTCTCGCATTGCTTCAAGCAAGCCTTGCCTTAAGCCATTCACATGCGTACCGCCCTGCGCGGTTGGGATCAAGTTCACATAACTTTCAGCTATCGACTCGCCTCCCTCAGGTAGCCAGTGCAGTGCCCAATCAACCCCTTCTGTTGAGCCACTAAAGCTCCCAGTAAATGGCGATTTAGGTAGCACTTCTAAATCTTTTGCACTGTCACTTAAATAGTCTTCTAAACCAGATTCATAATGCCATTCTTGCGTTTCTTTGGTTTGCTTATTAATAAAACGAATACGTAAGCCCGGGCATAAAACAGCTTTCGCTTTAAGTAAATGATTTAGCTTGGTCAAAGAGAAATTAGCAGAATCGAAGTAGCTCGCATCAGGCCAAAATTGTACAGAAGTACCGGTATTGCGTTTGCCTACGCTGCCAGTGACTTCTAAATCCTGAACTTTATCACCATTTTCAAAAGCGATTTCATATTGCTGAGCATCTCGTTTAACGGTGACCTCTACTCGCGTAGATAAGGCATTAACTACAGAAATACCTACCCCATGCAAACCACCAGAAAACTGATAGTTTTTATTTGAAAATTTACCACCAGCATGAAGCTTAGTCAGGATCAATTCAACGCCTGGGATCCCCTCTTCAGGGTGAACATCCACGGGCATGCCTCGACCATCGTCAATGACTTGCAATGAATTGTCTTCATGCAAAATTACATCAATCTTGCTTGCATGCCCTGCAAGTGCTTCATCGACACTGTTATCAATGACTTCTTGGCCCAAATGATTGGGCCTAGTGGTGTCTGTGTACATTCCAGGGCGGCGTTTAACCGGCTCTAAGCCATTCAACACCTCAATGGCTTCTGCGTTATAATTTTGCTGACTCATAAATGCTACTGACTAATTTTAGTTCTAACTGTTTTATTTAATTTTAAGAAAGTTGGCAAGGCGACTAAAATGCCTCTCAAAGCCGATGAAACTATGGTCGCCACCAAATTCAATGATTGATGGACAGTCTCGATAATAATTTACAGCATCTTGATAAGGTAACACTTCATCTGCTGTTTGTTGCAATAGAAAAAGATTACTTGGCATTGAGAGCATTTCAATATGCATGCGCTGTAATGCCGTCATATGTTCTATTGTAAGTTCATAATTCAATTCTTGATAGGGATTATACTGAGGACCAAGGTAATCCCATAGTAATTTGTCTGGTCGTACAGCCGGATTCACCACTACCGCGCGTAAATTAAACGCTTGTGATAAACATGTGGCAAAAAAACCACCCAAAGAACTACCAACTAGCGCACACTTATCATCAATGATATTTTCCAGCTGAAGCATTGCAATACGCGGATCATAATGTAACCGAGGAACTAGGTATTCACAACGGTCTTTAAAATACTCCCCCAGTTGTTGCGCTTTAAACGACTTTTCTGAACTGTTAAACCCGTGGATATAAATTACTTTACTAACCATCTTACCTCTGTCTGCACACCTGCCTGTGACCAATTGATAAGTCGATAGCCAGCTCCTAAGTCTTGTTGCTGCCAATCACTGGTATGTTTCTTAAACTGGATTGACGTCGCGGGAGTTGCGTAAACAGGGAGCTCTCTGAAACTAAACACATATTCATTGTGTACATGGCCATGAAAAAGTGCCAAAACATATTGAGAATCGACCAGCATGTTTAGCAATTGCGGACCATTTTCCAGCATATGCTTATCTAAATAGCCTTGAATAGATAATGGGTTATGATGACAAAAGACAAGGCTCGGTACAGTGCACTGTTGTTGTATTTCTGATAAATGCCTTTCGGTTATCCACCCTGCTGGGGTTGTACCTTTGCTATTTACTAACAAGATTTGTCCCAACTTAAAACTCATTTTTTTCGCTGATACTATTTGCCCTTGGCTGATTTCATTTAAATACGCGATGTCATCATGATTGCCCGGCAACCAAAAAACAGGACATTGTAAATCCGACTCACTCACTAGAGTCGCAAATAATTGATAAGAACCAAAAGTATGATCTTGGGTAAGGTCTCCACCGAAAATCACCGCATCTATATTTTGCTGTGCTAAATCGACCAGAATGTGTTTAAGGTGCTCGGCCGTCTTAACTGAAAAATACTCACCACCTGCATGCTCAAACAGGTGAGTATCTGTAATATGGGCAAGCCTTAATCGTGTTTGGTCGAAGTGATACGCTTCATTAAACCAATCCATTATTAACATCCCAATCTAGTGATACGCGGCCATTTTCAACACATGCCAACAACCAGTCACCTAAAAACGCATTGAGCTGATACTTTTCATCTTTATGGTGCATACCTGGATTCGGGTAGCGGTACGAAGGCTTCACACGTTGATGGTAATTATGCTGATATACTTCAGCAACTTTTGCATCGTGATATAACCTCACCGCCAACTCAAATTGCCCTAAATGACTGCTCAAACTATGCTGCTGAGTTATTTTTATATCTGTTGTATATTTAGCTACACAGTCTACTGAAATGAAAAAATCCATTGAACCAATTTTAATTTGGCGACTCGACCCTACCGTTTCTTCAGGCAGCACCTTAAGTGCACGCAAATAATTACGCTCACACAAGGTGATGTACTTTGGTAAAGACTGAACATAACCTCGACTTATTGCATTTTCGTTATGCTCTTTATGATGGATTAAGTCAGACAAAGCGACTCCTGTATACTACTTAAATGACAACTTGGATTTGTTTAGCGCTAACCATTGTAGACTAATCACTGTCGCAGCGTTATCTATTTCCTCTGATTCTAACCTACATATCGCCTCATCAAATGACATAACATGGGCTTTTATATCTTCCCCTTCTTCAGGCAAACCAAATGTCCCCCCTTGATAGTCTCGCAAATTTACTTGCGCAAGATACAGATACAAACGCTCTGTTGTGCCGCCGGGACTGGATAAATATGAACGCATGTAATGCAACTCGCTAAGATCTAAACCAGCTTCCTCTTGCGCTTCTTTTCGAGCCACGGCTTCTAAGTCGTCACTGCCTTCAGCCATGCCTGCGATACATTCCAACAGCCAAGGTGAGTCTTTCGTCGCCAACGCGCCAATTCGGATCTGCTCTATCAATAATATCTCATCGCTAACAGGATCATAAGGAAGGACTGCGACGGCATGCCCTCGCTCAAGGATTTCCCTTCTGATCGGTTCACTCACCCCTCCGGCAAATAACGCATGCTCAAATACATATTCCTCAATTTTGAAAAAACCATCGTACAGCACCCTATTTTCAGATGTCTTGAACATCAAATTTTCTCGGTTGTACTGGCTAATTTCTTTCATATTTCATCCTACATTCATCAAACGGGGTTTAATCTAAGCTATTTTATCCCCATAACGTTCTTAATTAACGTGAGTATACCTAGCATGAGAATTTGCTAAGTATTATATTCTGTTACACTTGTTTTGCCTTTATCTCTGGTTAGCCGTTGGGATTTTGTTTTAAAACAAGGTAACATGCTGACATCAAAATTGTCTAAGGACTGCACAAATAATGAAAAAAACCATTCTATCTATGCTGGTTGGCTTGAGCTGTGCTTTGTCAAGCAATGCCGCCAACGCAGAAGACTTATTACAAGTATACGATATTGCAACTGCAAATGATCCTACTGTCTTACGTGCAAAAGCAAATGCGGATGCACAAAAATATGCTCAAGACAGCGCACTTGGTGAGCTGCTCCCTTCTTTAAATTTAAGTTTCAGTTACTCAGATACAGACACTACTGGTGCGCCAAACACACAAAATGACGCAACAGGTTATCAAGTGATGGACAGCTGGAATGATTCTTTCGGCCGTACTCTGACACTGAACCAGACCATTTTTAACATGGGTGTCTGGGAAAGCCTGACCATTGCAGAGAAGCGTGCAATGCAGTCAGTAACACAATACGAGCAAGAGAAGCAAAATCTAATTGTACGCATTGCTCAGGGTTACTTTGATGTCTTAAGTGAACTTGATAAATTAGAGTTTGTCCAAGCTGAAAAACGCGCAATTGAACGCCAGCTAGAGCAAACCAAACAACGTTATGAAGTCGGTTTGACTGCCATCACCGATGTACATGAAGCACAAGCTCAGTTTGACCAATCTGTGGCCAATGAAATTGTTGCAACGAATGACGTAGAAACAGCCCGTGAAACGCTTCGTACGATTACGGGTAAATACCACTCAAAACTGAACGCTCTGAATACTGATAAATTTTCTACCGTTAAACCAAACAGAAAATCAGATAACTTCATTGATATTGCAAAAGAGAAGAACTTAGCGTTACAAGTTGCGAAAGCATCTTTAGAAATTGCAGAAGATCAGATTGATTTAGCGCAAGCTGGCCATTATCCAACACTTTCGCTGACAGCGACTCATGGTGATTCGCTCGCAAATTCTCCAGGTAGAGAACTTGCACCACGTGGCGATTCAACAAACATCTCTCTAAATCTTAATGTGCCTATATACTCTGGTGGCCGCACCGTGGCTGCAACCGATCAAGCACGCGCTCTTTATGTTGCTGCAAGCGAAGATTTAGAAGCATCAATGCGTAACGTGACACGCTCTGTTATCACGTCATACAACCAAGTGATGTCAAATGTTGCGACTTATCGTGCACTTGAGCAAGCGGTTGTTTCAGCGGAAAGTGCATTACAAGCGACTGAAGCAGGTTTTGAAGTAGGTACTCGTACGATCGTCGATGTACTAGTGAGCACGCAAAACCTATATAGAGCAAAACGAGACTTAGCAAACTTACGTTATAGATACATTGTTTCAACGCTACAGTTAAAACAAGCATCAGGCGAATTAAGCCGAGCAGATTTAGAAGCGATCAATAGAGGCCTTCAGGCTGCGCTTTAATTGTATACAATATCAGATCAGCAGGTCGCTGGTCTGATATTTCCTACCATTCTCCGCCTCCACTTGAGCATCACAGCCGTTCTCGATAAACTACGCTCTTTTATAGCTGTACGAGAGTATTCCACTTGGTCCATAATCCAACATTTAAATTGCAATTTTTAGCACCTAAGTTCTGGCTAACTTGGATCGGTGTTATCGTTTTATACTCTTTGTCTTGGCTCCCTCAAAAGATGCAATTCATGCTCGGCAAACTGCTTGGGCGAATTGTGCATCGATTTTTAAAAAAACGTCGTAAAATTGCTGAGGTTAACCTCAAGCTGTGCTTCCCTGATATGGACGAGCAACAGCGAAATGCCATGGTATTAAAAAATATGGAAAATACCGGTATAGCTACTTTTGAAACCGGTATGGCTTGGTGGTGGCCAGAATGGCGAATTAAGCGCGCTGTCGGATCTATTTCAGGGTTAGAACACTTTGAGACAGCGCGTAATAATGGTAAAGGAGTCTTACTCCTTGTGCCTCATATGCTGCATTTAGAAATGTTAGGAAGAGTGCTGGGCACGGATACTCAAGGTATCGGCTTTTATCGTCCCCATAATAACCCGCTCATGGAATACTTCATGACCAAAGGCAGATTGCGCTCTAATGAATTTTTGATTGGCAAACGAGATGTAAAAGGGTTGCTCAAAGCACTGCATAATAAAAAGGTTTGCTATTACCTACCAGATCAAGACTATGGTAGAAAGCGCTGTGAATTTGCACCATTTTTTGCAGTGCCAGATGCAGCTACAACAACAGGTACATTACTATTTGCTTCTAGTCAAAAGTGTGAGACATTGAGCTTAGTGGGTTTACGTGATAAACAAGGTAAATACCACATCACTATTAAGCCAGCGATGGCTGAGTTTCCAAGTGATAATGAAAATCATGATGTCACACGAGTAAACAAGCGAATGGAGCAATCTATAATGGAAGCACCTGAACAATATATGTGGTTGCATAGACGCTTCAAAACACGACCAGATAAAGATGCGCCTTCGTATTATTAGAAATTAAACAACGACGTCGAACTAAAATAAAATGGCTAGAAAAAATAAAAAACGAATATCGGCAATGTGGTTTTGGACTAGACACCTTACACTAGGCGCAGTACTCGTGTGGGCAGCGTATTATTTTTTATACGGTAATATTCCAAAAATGGAGTTCAAGGAAACGACAAATGCCGCGGCCCAAGGCCTATCACAGTTTTACGCTAATTACAGAAACCGCGTTAATGAACGTGACACTGAGCGGGAAAAATTTGTGATGGATATTGGTAAACCCACTTTCCCACTCGATGATGCACTCGCTCAACGCGGACTTGTCGTGAAGCCAACGCACCAGAGATGGACAGGGGAGAGCCAACCTCGTCGTTTTGAGATGGGTAATACCTTAAAAAGTGTACTCACCAATTATGCAAAAAAAGAAGACATCGAACTATTTTGGTACCTGAGTAAAGATTACGTTGTAAAGCAAAACTTTCGTGTTGACTCAGATTTTGTCAGTGCCCTGTATCAAGTCGGTCGTGCCATCAATGATGATTTTGAATTCGAGGTATATACCTTTTTTTGCCACCGCCAACGCGCCGCAGTGATAACAGAAAAACCCTCCGTCTTCGTGCGTGAAAATTGCCGCAGACTAACAAACTAAGTTCTAATTTTAAGGCCTACTACTGCAAGTAGGCCTGCCAAATTTCTCTAACACATTTGCTTTGCTCAGACAGCAGTACAGCATCTACTGTTTTACCGGAACTATTCAAACTATTAAGGTGATAATGCTCTCTTAGCTGACAGTAAACCTGTGTAAGCGTGCTTTTTTCATCACTACTTATGACTGATTCTTGGCTGGCCAATTCAAAGATCCGAATATTATCCGAGTAGCGTGTCAACGCTTTGTAATCATAAGCGAATGCTAATACCAGATATTGCGCTAAAAACTCAATATCCGTCATACCACCCAGACCTTGCTTTAAATCAAACACAAGCGAGGAGTCTTGAGATAAATGTTTGCGCATTTTTTCACGCATTGTCACAATATCCGATTGCAACTTTGCTGTATCACGCTGCTGGCACAAAATATCGTGTCGAATCGAATAGAAGCGTTTCGCCATCACTTCTTCGCCCACTATTATGCGCGCTCTCACTAGAGCCTGATGTTCCCATGTCCAAGCCTGCTCGCGTAAATATTGGTGATAGCTTTCAATATTAATGGCAAGTAAGCCTGAATTTCCTTCTGGCCTCAACCGGGTATCTAGTTCATATAAAATCCCCGAAAGCGTACGGGTATTAAATAAATGCATCAAACGCTGCGCCATTTTGAGATAAAACTGTCTTGAGGCGATTGATTTATCACCTGTGGTTTTGCTTTGCCCATCACAGTTGTGGACAAACACCAGATCCAAATCAGAGTCGTATCCCAATTCAAATCCACCAGCTTTACCATACGCTATCACTGCAAAGCCTTTTGCTTCTGAGGAGGTCCCCTGAGGCGCACCGTACCTCGCTGTCATTTGCCCCCATGCAATATCAACAGCTTTGGCGACAATTGATTCAGCTAAAGCCGTTAAGTGATCGCTGACTTTCATAATATCTAACACCCCAGTTGCATCCGCAGCGGCTATTCTTAGTTGCTGTGTTTGCTTAAATTGACGGAGCGCTTCCATTTGTAGCTCAAGGTCTTGAGGATCAATACGCAAAAAGTACTGCTGGATTTCATTGTAATATGCATTGAGTGGTAGCGGACGATAAAGCACAGCAGGGTCAATAAGCTCATCTAGCAAAATAGGATATCGTGCAATCTGTTGTGCGATCCATGCGCTGTGAGAGCACAGCTTAATCAGCTGCTTAAGGGCGCCTAGATTTTCATAAAGCAACTCTAGGTAAGCAGTACGAGAAGCGACTTTAGAGATCACGCCAAGCACACGCTCTAACACTTGCGGCGAGTTTAATGGCGTAATTTCACTGAGCACCAAAGGCATGAGTTTATCGAGCACATCACGCCCTCGCACACCAATCTGTTTTTTGGTTATGTCTGTGTAAAAAAGATTTAAGGTGTTTTGCCACAAACTGTGCGCTTGCTCACTGAATTCGATGTCTAAGTAGCTCACATCCTGATATTCCCAAGCAGAGATAAAGCATGCCTTTAACGTCTGCGTATCATGGGGTTCCTCACCAATCACCTGAGAAAACTCAGCCCTTATCTGGGCTTGAGCCTGTTCAAGATAATCCACCAGCTGCGCATATTCTGGCAGACCTAACAATGCGCACAATCGGCTTTGATTCAGCGTGTCGTCAGGTAAAGTTTGTGTTTGCTCATCATTAAAAGCTTGCAAGTACTGCTCAACCCGACGCAGTAACAAGTACTGCGATCTCAACCCTGATGCGACAGAACTTGGGATCACCTCTTGTCGCGCTAATATGCTCAACGCACTTAACAGTGACGGCGTCTGCAGATCAGGTTCCCGTCCACCTCGGATCATTTGCAACGCTTGAACAATAAATTCAACCTCTCTGATCCCACCTGCACCTAATTTGATATTATTGATCAGCCCTTTTCTTCTGACTTCTTGCGCTATCATATGTTTCATTTTGCGCAGTGACTCAATCACAGAAAAATCAATATATCGGCGAAATACAAAAGGTTTGATTAACGCTTTAAACTCACCCCAATACGGGTTTGGTTGACCGAGCAAGCGCGCTTTGAGCATCGCGTAACGCTCCCACTCTCGACCTTGATCTTGATAGTAATCTTCCATCGCAGAAAAGCTCATGACCAACGGGCCACTTTCTCCAAATGGCCTTAACCGCATATCAACCCTGAACACTTGCCCATCTGCTGTTCGATGGTCAAGCGCAGCAATTAACTTTTGGGCCACCTTCGTATAAAAAACTTGCGCTTCTATACTGCGGCGCCCACCTTGCGTCTTCACCGACAGTGGATAGGTAAATATCAAATCAATATCAGATGAAAAATTCAGCTCCTGTCCGCCCAGCTTTCCCATTCCCAACACAAGCATAGGTAAGGGTGATTGCGCGTCATCCAGTGGCATACCATTGCTTTTCGCGACTTGAGCAAATGCCCATTGATTAGCACTATCAATGAGTTGTTCACTAAGTCTCGATTGGTATTCAATGCTGTCAGCAATATCGTTACTCATCACCAAATCAAGCCACATCAGTTTTAACCAAAACCGTTTGCGGTAAACTCTTAATTGAGCAAAGCACTGTGCCTCTGTTAACACTTCCAGCTCGTCTGTCAGTGCAGGTTCTATATCTCGGCAATTCATCGCGTTTTCATTAAGTAACCAGTCAAACCACTGTGGGTATTGAGAGAGTATGCGATAAGCGAAGTCACTGAGTGCCAATAGCCTCAAAGCTTGTGGATTTAAAGCATGTCCTGGAAATAGCTCAGTAAAACGCTGCTGCGCTAAAGCTGTTAACTCGGGACTTAATTGGCCTTGTTCCATAGAAAAACCTCCAGTGCTTTATGGCTCATTTGTTGTGCGATGTTATAGTAACGCTAAATAACAACAACCTTACACCGAGCATGAGTTACTTGTCTTTAGAAAACAGCAATTTTTTGACCTTTTTAAGCGGTTTATTTCTCGCCTTTGTGGCATTAATGTGTCTGAGAGTCACGGTTCAAATGCGTGCCAAAATGCATTTAAAAAAAGAGTTAGCTCAACATGATAACTTTGCGCTAGGCATTAACTATGCAGCAAAAGTTGCCGTGTTATGTGCAAGCACTGGATATTTTTTTGGTCACTTAAAGACATTTGAGTTATCACTGTTACACACTCAGATCGTTCTACCACTCATACTAATATGGTTCTTTATCTATATCGGCCAAGCAATTCATAGGAAGTGGATCCTATACCGCTTTAACGAGACACAAGCCATCCTCAAACAAAACGTCTGCGCAGCGCTTGTCGATTCTGGCATGCTGATTGGCAATTGTATTTTGGTACTTGGCTTGTATCACTGGTTAACGCCAAGCTCACTGCAAGCTCTACTTATCGTCAGCATCTGCTTTTTGTTTTTACAGGGTGTCTTTGCACTTGATAGCAAGATACGCGAATCTCGATTTGCGAGGAAAAATCAAGGCGCATCTTTGCAGTATAATTTTAGTTTGGCCAATACGTCGATAGGGATCCGCTATGCTGGCAAGACGATTGGCTTAGCATTGGCTATTTATGCTGGATTACACAGCGCCCCCAGCTACCCAGATAAAATCGTTGATAACCTACTCACCGTAGTCATGCATTCTATTTTTATGTGGTTTTTATTGTACGTATTTAGCCGCTTAATGGTCGTCATTGTGCTGCCAAAAGTAGATATAGGTCTAGAGGTTGACCACCAAGATAATATTGGGATTGCCTGCTTAGAATTTGCTGTTTTTTGTAGCATGGGCTATTTACTAATAAACATGTTTTCAATTTAAACGCCTAACTAGATTATGGATATCTTAATTCTGGAGACTTACGTCCTTGAAATTAGATAACTTTTTACTTGTAGACAGCAACTGGGAGTTTAGTCAGGAATTTGTCGAGTTTGTTAAATCTCTCGCCCCTGACACCCCCAGTCAATTAATTATCGCTGGCGACAATACAAAGCAGATGCTCAAAATGATGTTTAAAGATCAAATCAAGGATTACAGTTACTGTGACTTTGACAATGAGATAAGCGTCTCTGAGCTCGCCACCTATTTACATGAACACCACAAAATCCAAGGGGTGCTCATTTATGCGCTCGACTACAATCTAGCAGACGAAAAGCAAAAGTTTATCTTCAATTCACTGCACGCAGAACGTTACACCATTGAACAATTAGCCAATGGCTACGATTATCACCGCGTAAATGACGCGTTTAACAATAACCACCTGACGTGTAATTCTAGTTTAGCGGCAACCAAGCACGATACATTTAGCGAATTTGTTGTATTGAAAACAGATACCACTGATTAACGCTGTGACACCACACTCTATCACCTGTCATGTTTTCTAGACTCATGACCACGAAAACCTTAACATGAGCGCATATTCAATTGAGACATTCAACACTATGCGAATTCCACATATTTACCAACCATCGGACTTAGTTATTAATCAAGCTACGACTTTAGATGAGGATGCTGCAGGGCATATTGCGCGTGTACTCAGAATGAAAGAAGGTGAACACGTCAGTCTGTTTAACGGTCAAGGAGGTGAATACTTAGCAAAGATCACCGCTATCTCAAAAAAAGCGGTCGAGGTTACCCCTTTCGAATTTGTCGATAAATGCGTTGAGTCAACTCTAAAAGTTCACCTTGGTCAGGGTATTTCTCGTGGCGATAAGATGGACTTTACTATCCAAAAATCAGTGGAGCTCGGTGTCAGTGAAATAACACCATTATTTACCACGCGATGCGGTGTGAAACTCAGTGGCGAACGGCTAGCCAAAAAACATCAGCAATGGCAAAAAATTGCGATTTCTGCGGCAGAACAATCAGGCAGGAACTTCGTTCCTATCGTGCATCCGCCTATCACGTTAGAGCAATGGTTAAGTCAACAAAGTGAAGAACTAAAACTCACTTTACACCCAAGAGCAGATCACTCTATCAAGACTTTGCCAGCACCGGAGCAAGGTGTGCGCTTTTTAGTTGGGCCTGAGGGTGGCTTTACTGATGACGAAATGACTAACACAACAGAGCAAGGGTTTATCGACATAAAAATTGGACCTAGAGTGCTACGAACTGAGACCGCTGCATTAACTGTTTTAAGTGCTTTACAGTTACAGTTTGGAGATTTGGCCCTTTAAATCCGTTTATAAGCCCTCATATTATAGTAAGTTAGCAGTCAGTCATGGTAATTTGGCTGCTAAGCACTTATTCACTTACATCGAAAATAACACATAAGGTAACGGCGATGGCAGTCAAACTTGGAATAGTTTCAGATCCAATCAGTGGTTTTAATATCAAAAAAGATACCGGTTTTGCCATGATGATGGCAGCTCAACAACGTGGATTTGAGCTGTATTACATGGAAATGGACGACCTGTTCATGTACCAAGGTGAAGGTCGAGCAACGGCCGCAAAAACCCGTGTGTTTAATGATGAAAGCCGTTGGTATGAATTAGAAGATAAGCAAGACATCGCATTAAGTGACCTAGATGTGATTTTGATGCGCAAAGATCCGCCTTTTGATACTGAGTATATCTACGCAACCTATATCCTAGAGCGAGCGGAATTAGCAGGTACCCTAGTCGTTAACAAACCGCAAAGCTTAAGAGATGCCAATGAAAAGCTTTTCACTGCTTGGTTTAGCGAGCATACACCTGACACTCTCGTTACTCGAAGTGCAGCACAGATCAGAGCCTTTTTAGATAAACATCAAGATATTATTTTAAAGCCGCTCGACGGTATGGGTGGGGCCTCTATTTTTAGGGTGCAACACAACGACCCTAATATCGGTGTGATCTGTGAAACACTGACAGAGCACGGTAGCAGATTTGCGATGGCGCAAAATTATATCCCTGAAATAAAGCAGGGGGATAAACGCGTATTAGTCGTTGATGGCGAAGTCATTCCATATTGCTTAGCACGTATCCCACAAGGTGGTGAAACTCGCGGCAACTTGGCTGCTGGCGGTCGTGGTGAAGCAAGACCTATTAGCAACAGTGATCGCATAATTGCAGAAGCCGTTGCACCGACTCTAAAAGAAAAAGGGTTGCTATTTGTGGGCTTAGATATCATTGGCGATAAGCTCACCGAAATCAACGTAACCGCACCGACTTGTGTTAAGGAAATTGAAGCTGCGTACGATATATCTATTATGGACATGTTTTTTGATGCGATTGAAGCAAAACTCAACCATACTGAAAGTTAAATCATAGAAGGGGTCTCGCATGCAATCATTAGCTAATCACTTCCTTATCGCAATGCCTAACTTGCAGGACCCGATGTTCAAACGCTCCGTCACCTACATCTGTGAACATAACGAAGAAGGCGCAATGGGGTTAATAGTAAATCACCCCATTGATGTCACTGTCGGTGAACTACTCGATCAAATTGAAATCGATAATGACAAGGACAGTAGTGCTGCCGAGCAAACAGTTTTTGCTGGTGGACCGGTGCATACGGACAGAGGGTTTGTGTTACATACACCCAAAATAGGCTACGCCTCAAGTAAAGAGCTCAGCTCAGACATCATGATAACGACCTCTAAAGATGTACTTGCATCTCTGACCTATCATGATAGTCCAGATGCTTTTATCATTACGCTCGGTTATTCAGGGTGGGAAAAAGGCCAACTCGAAAAAGAAATCTTAGAGAACTCTTGGCTTATTATTCAAGCCGATCCGGAAATCATATTCAGCACGCCACCAGAAAAAAGATGGGAAAAAGCCGTCAGTATGCTGGGCATAGATATCGCACAGCTTAGTAACCAAGCAGGACACGCATAACAGAATGAGTAACAAAAAACCAAAAACCCCAAAAGGTCAACGCACCGTAATGGGGTTTGATTTTGGTACAAAAAGTATTGGTATGGCCATTGGCCAAGAAGTCACAGGTACAGCCACCAGCCTAGGCGCAGTAAAAGCAAGAGATGGTATTCCTAACTGGCCTGATATAGAGCAGCACGTTAACGAATGGAAACCCGATTTATTAGTGGTTGGCTTGCCGCTCAATATGGATGGCACCAATCAACAGGTCACCTTTTCCGCAAAGAAGTTCGCTAATCGTTTGCATAATAATTACCGTCTACCCGTTGAAACACAAGATGAGCGCCTTACAACAACCGATGCCAAAGCTCGATTGTTTGATCAAGGCGGTTATCGCTCGTTAGCAAAAGATAACGTTGACGGTATGTCTGCGGTGATTATTTTAGAGAGCTTTTTTGAGCAGTTATGGGATGAAGAGTAGTTTACTCTTTGTCTTCTAACACATTTAATTGCTTATATTTAGTCAGATCAGGGAGTAGTCCAGCTTGACGATAAGCATCTTGGATCCTTCCCTGTTTACGCAGCTTTTTTAGACCCTTCTGCAGCGCGTCAAATGCCCGTTCGCCATCAGGATGAAGCTTTGAGACCACAAAATGGCGGCTGCTATCAAGTAACACAACCCATTTGGGATGAGACACTAGATTGATGTTCGCCAATTGAAAGTCGTTTCCTAATACAGGCATCAAGGGGATCAACATAAAATCAGCCCACTGTTTATTCACGATTTGAGCTTGCGAAGACCAGTTAGGCTCATCCACCAGCTCTTTAAGAGGCAGCCGGCTCAGCGTGTACCAATCTACTGGCCAACGGCTAGACGATACGGCTGTAAGCTGCTGTAAATCAAATAATGTTTGAATGCGTTCCATTCGTTTATTGTCTTTTGCATAGTAGATCCCTGCAAAGAATTCGCCTTTGCGGATCACCGGATCGCTGACAAACAATTTATGTGCTTTGAGCTGCGCTTCTTCATACCAATAAGTATCAAAGCTCAATAGCTGCTTACCCTGATCAAGTAAGTTGGAATCTCGGAAATTAACATTACCGGGGCGGTAACGAAATGGCTTGTTAAAGCCACCCAAAAGAAGCGCTTGATGTAACAGCACCATATCAATGACATCTCGACGCACAAACTGCCCACCAAAATTATCAACCTCAAGTGGTGAACGCCCAGACAATAATGCCGTGTAATTCATATACACATCATCTCTGATGTAGATATCCACGTAGTCTGATTGAGCCCAGCCTATATTAGCTAGGCTCAAATAATAACAAATGATAAAGCCCAGCAGCTTAGTTTTTCTTGCTGTCCAGGCCATCAATGGTAACCCCTTGCAAAAACCCTGCACCTTTTTGCTCGTTATTTTGCAGCTTGATCATCAAGCGTAAATCATTCGGCGAATCAGCATGATGTAGCGCATCAGCATAATTTATCCGCTGTGCTTTATACAACTCAAACAGCGCTTGGTCGAAAGTCTGCATGCCCATCTCTTTGGACTTAGACATGGTTTCCTTAATTGAGCCAATGTCTCCTTTTTTGATTAATTCAGCAACCATAGGAGAGTTTAACAAGATTTCTATGGCCGCAACCCTGCCCTCCCCTTTGGAAGTCGGTACCAATTGCTGAGCAACAATCGCTCTCAAATTCAGCGCCAAGTCGTATTTTAATTTATCATGCTTTTCTTTTGGAACGAGGTGCATAATACGGTCAATAGCTTGGTTAGCATTGTTGGCATGCAAAGTGGCAACACATAAGTGACCCGTTTCAGCAAAGCTCAGTGCATACTCCATCGTTTCTTGTGAACGAATTTCACCAATCAAAATTACGTCCGGTGCTTGACGCAAAGAGCTTTTTAAAGCGGCCTCAAAGCTTTCGGTATCAAGCCCCACTTCACGCTGTGTAATAATACTTTTGCGATGTTCATGCACAAATTCAATAGGGTCTTCGATGGTTAGAATATGACCCCGTTGATTTCGGTTGCGATAACCTAACAATGCAGCTAAAGAGGTCGATTTACCCGTGCCCGTACCACCGACAAATAAAACCAAGCCGCGCTTAGACATGATCACATCAGTCAATACCGAAGGCAGGCCGAGCTGATTCACATCTGGTATATCCGTCACGATACGTCGAATGACCATACCGGCGCAATCTCGCTGCCAAAAGGCGGACACACGAAAACGACCCGCATCGTTGGCAACGGCAAAATTACATTCTTTTTCAGCATGGAACTGCTGCCTTTGAGTCTCTGACATGGCAGACTCAACCATAGCTAAAGCACCATCGCTGTCTAATACCTCCTCATCAAGTGCACGCAACTCACCATCAATTTTTGCACTGACTGCCAACCCAGATGAGACAAACAAGTCCGAAGCCTCTTTGTCTACCATCAACTGTAAATAATCTATTAAAGCCATACGTTAAAACCCTGCCGCACCAAACTGGTTTTTATCATGCGCTTTCGCGTGCGCATCTTGCGTCGTGATCAGACCGTGATTAACCATATTCATCAAACACTGATCCATCGTTTGCATGCCGTGCAATGCTCCTGTTTGAATCGCTGAATACATTTGCGCAATTTTATCTTCACGAATTAAGTTACGAATTGCCGGCACACCGAGCATGATCTCATGAGCAGCGACTCGTCCCCCGCCCACTTTCTTAATTAAAGTTTGAGAAATAACCGCTTGCAAGGACTCAGACAGCATAGAACGAACCATGTCTTTCTCTTCACCAGGGAATACATCGATAATACGGTCAATGGTTTTAGGTGCCGACGTGGTATGGAGTGTGCCAAACACAAGATGGCCTGTTTCTGCTGCGGTCATTGCTAAACGAATGGTCTCTAAATCACGCAACTCACCAACTAAGATAACATCAGGGTCTTCACGCAACGCGCTGCGCAGTGCCGCATTAAAGCTATGCGTATCTCTGTGAACTTCACGTTGGTTAATTAAGCTCAACTGATTTTGATGCACAAATTCAATCGGGTCTTCGATAGTCAGAATATGGTGGTGTTTACAACTGTTGATGTAATCCACCATGGCAGCAAGTGTAGTCGACTTGCCTGATCCCGTAGGACCTGTCACCAACACGAGTCCACGCGGGTTATCAGCGATTTTCTTAAAAATATCCGGCGCTCCTAAGTCATCTAGCGTTAATACCTGACTTGGAATGGTACGGAAGACTGCTGCAGGACCTCGGCTGGTATTGAAGGCATTGACACGAAATCGAGCTAAATTTGGTACTTCGAACGAAAAATCCACCTCAAGATTTTGCTCATAGTCCTTGCGCTGGTTATCATTCATAATATCGTAAATTAAGCTATTTACGTCTTTCGCTTCTAAAGCGGGAATATTTATGCGACGTACGTCACCATCCACGCGTATCATCGGAGAGACTTCCGAAGAAAGGTGTAGATCCGACGCTTTATGTTGCACACTAAAGGCTAATAATTCAGTAATATCCATCTATGACTCCACTACGAGCAAATAATAATATGGTTACAATAGCAGAACGGCTAAATAACGCCTACGATCGCATCACAAAAGCAGAGCAAAATAATCAGATTTCTGATCCTGTTCAGCTCTTAGCTGTATCTAAAACAAAACCCATTGAACTAATCCAACAAGCTTATGATGCTGGGCAGCGCTTATTTGGTGAGTCTTATGTTCAAGAAGCCGTCGACAAAGTAATACATTTCCAACACTATCGCGATATTGACTGGCATTTTATCGGGCCCATTCAATCAAACAAATCTCGGCACATTGCTGAGCACTTCAGCTGGGTGCAAAGTGTTGACAGGATAAAGATTGCTAGGCGCTTAAGTGAACAGCGTCCAACCAACTTAAAGCCGTTAAATATATTAATACAGGTAAACATCAGCGGTGATGAAAAAAAATCAGGCTGTATGGTAGAAGAGCTGGCTGATCTCGCTGAATTTATAGAGAGTTCAAAGCAGCTAACTTTAAGAGGTTTGATGACTATCACCGCTCAAACCGATGACGAAACCCTGCAACTACAATATTTTCAGCAAATGAAAGATTGCTTTGATAAACTAAAGACCCAATATCCTAATATCGATACACTTTCTATGGGTATGAGTGGTGACTTAGAACCAGCCATCGCAGCTGGTGCCAATATGGTAAGAATTGGTACTGATATTTTTGGAAAAAGACAATAAAGGCCAAACACAGAATATGTCTAACAAAACAATTGCATTTATCGGCACAGGAAACATGAGCTATGCCATCATTGGCGGTATGCTAAAAAATGGATTCAGTGCCCAAAATATTATTGCAACTAATCGCAACCAAGCAAAACTAGATAAAGTTGCAAGCGACTTTGCAGTGCAAACAACCAGTGACAACCTAGATGCCATTGCGCGTGCTGACGTTGTGGTGCTTTCGGTAAAACCGCAGATGATGGAAGCATTGTGTGACTCTTTCAAGTCAGCAAATCTTGATTTGCGCGATAAAGTAATCATTTCAGTTGCAGCGGGTATTACTATTTCACGTTTAAAAGACATGCTGCAATGTGACACCAAACTCGTTCGCTGTATGCCAAATACTCCATCACTGGTCGGCCTTGGTGTATCCGGACTCTTCAGCCAAGATATTGATGACCAGGAAAAAGCATTCGTTGACACGATTTTTAGCGCCACCGGTATCACGACTTGGCTCAAAGAAGAAAATCAGATCAATGACATAATTGCCGTGACAGGCTCTTCTCCTGCCTATTTTTTCCTGTTTATGCAGGCGATTGAGGAAAAAGCCCGCCAGTTAGGATTTGATGAGCAACAAGCGAGACAACTGGTTCAGCAAACTGCACTTGGCGCCGCTCAAATGGCAGTCACACAACCAGAAGTGAGCCTCGAGCAGTTGCGTGCAAACGTTACTTCTAAAGGAGGTACCACTCATGCAGCCATTGAGTCAATGAAAGCCGATCAACTTCCTCAAACCGTGGCAAGCGCGATGGATGCTTGTATTGCCCGTGCTGAAGAAATGGAAACACAAATTTAAGGACCCTCTACATGAGTGCAATGCATTTTTTAATTGAAACCGTTTTTAACCTGTTTTTAATGGTCGTGCTACTGCGTTTTTGGATGCAATGGGCACGCGTCGACTTTTACAACCCAGTGAGTCAAGCTGTGGTGAAAGCAACCTCATTTGCAGTGAATCCTCTACGTAAAATTATCCCAGGCTTTGCAGGCATTGATGTGGCTTCTTTGGTCCTTGCATTTATCGTCGCAGGTGCCAAGCTATCTGTATTAATGTTGGTGTTCAGTGGTTACTGGGACCCAGCAACAGCAGCGCTTGGAGGATTGTTAACCTTACTAAAAGAAGCATTTAGTTTGGTTTTTTGGATTTTGATTATCCGCGCCCTTTTAAGTTGGGTAGTACAAGGGTATAACCCTGCAGCCGCTGTATTTGAGCAATTAACAGAACCACTATTACGCCCAGTAAGAAAAATCATTCCTCCTCTAGGTGGGCTAGACTTATCTATCATGGTGGTGCTGTTTGGCATGATGTTCTTACAACGTTTGGTCATGGATTTTATGCATTAAGCATATGTGAGTGAGGTACTATGCGAGTATATCTTTTAGCAGTTTTACTTTTAGTGATTTCCTTCACTGGCCATACTCAAGGCACAGAGTCTGGGGGCCAATTCAAGAGGTTAGGTAATTGGGAAGTGCATTACATTGCCTTTCCATCCACCTTTATCCAACCCAGTGTCGCCAAAGCATATGGTGTTGTGCGCAATGAAAATAAAGCATTAATCAACATTTCTGTTCTAGCCACAGATAAAGCAAAAACGGCACAACAAGTGCAAATTTCTGGATTTGCTAAGAACTTATTGGGAAATAAAAAACCGCTTACTTTTAAGCAGGTCATCGAGGGTGACGCCATTTATTACCTCACTCAACTTGATTATTACAATGAAGATGTTTATCGCTTTGAGCTCAGTATTCGACAAGGCAATGAACATCAAACCTTAAAGTTTCAACAAAAGTTCTACGTAGATTAAAAAATATGACAAAACAAATCGTGCTGGCCACAGGCAATCAAGGCAAAGTAAAAGAACTCGGCGGTATGCTTGAGTCTATGCAAATAGAAGTATTACCTCAAAGTCAGTTTGAGGTGTCAGATGTGGCAGAAACCGGCACTACTTTTGTGGAAAATGCCATCATTAAAGCCCGCCATGCAGCCAAAGAAACTGGGCTACCAGCCATCGCCGATGACTCAGGTTTAGAGGTTGACGCACTCAATGGCGCACCAGGTGTTTATTCAGCTCGTTTTGCTGGAGTCGGCGCAAGCGATCAGCAAAATATTGATAAATTACTCGACGCTATGGCAAGTAATGACAATCGCACTGCTCGATTCTGGTGTGTATTGGTATATATGCGCCATGCTGAAGACCCAACCCCCGTGATCTGCCAAGCGAGCTGGGAAGGCACTATCGCCAACTTGCAGCATGGTGACGGTGGTTTTGGTTATGATCCTGTATTCTGGGTCGAGAGTTTACAAAAAATGGCCGCAGAGCTAACAAAGGAAGAAAAGAACGCCATCAGTCATAGAGGGAAAGCACTGCAACAATTAATGACCCACTTTAAGAGTACCCTGTGAATCTCCCTCCATTAAGTTTATATGTGCACGTGCCTTGGTGCGTGCAAAAATGTCCATATTGCGATTTCAATAGCCACAGCCAAAAAGGCACTATCCCTGAGCAAGAATATATTGGTCACCTTCTTGACGACCTCAAAGCAGATTTACATCTTGTACAAGGTAGAAAGTTGCACAGTATCTTTGTTGGTGGCGGTACACCTAGCTTACTTTCAGGTGATGCATATGTGCACTTGCTAGAACAAATCGAAGCATTGATTGGTTTTGAAGATGATATTGAAATTACGTTAGAAGCCAATCCAGGTACCGTTGAAAGCGATCGTTTCAAACACTATGTACAAGCCGGTATTAACCGCATCTCAATCGGGGTACAAAGCCTGCAAAGTGATAAACTCAAAGCGCTAGGGCGCATTCATGGCGAGCAAGAAGCCTTAAATGCAGCAGCAGAGGCACACAGTGCAGGTTTGAATAGTTTTAATATGGATTTGATGCACGGTCTACCAAATCAGACTATTGACGATGCATTAAGTGATTTGCGACGAGTCATTGAATTAAATCCACCACATATCTCTTGGTATCAACTGACCATTGAGCCTAATACCCAGTTTGCGTCTAGGCCTCCCAAATTACCTGAGGATGAAACCCTTTGGGCGATACAAGAAGCTGGTCAAACTTTATTAGCAGAGCATGGCTATCAGCAATACGAAATATCCGGCTATGCCAAACCCAATTATCGTTGCAAACACAATTTGAATTACTGGCGCTTTGGTGACTATCTAGGAATTGGCTGCGGCGCACACGGTAAAATTACGCTACCAGAGCAAAATCAGATTTTACGTACTGTCAAAGTTAAGCATCCAAGGGGTTATATGGACCTCACTAAGCCTTACTTGTATGACAGCTGGCATGTCGCACCAGAAGATAGGCCCTTTGAGTTTTTTATGAATACTTTCCGCCTATTAGAGCCAACACCTAAGTCTAATTTTACTGCGTACACAGGGCTGCAAGAAGCTGAAATAGAACAACAATTGAACCACGCAATTCGCTTAGGGTTATTAGAAATGCAAGGTGATTCATGGTTTGTAACAAATAAAGGTCACAGGTACTTAAATGACCTGTTAGAATTGTTTGTCTAAATTTAGGTGACATGTAGTACGGACATTACGTAGCTATAAAGTTTGCATTAACGCTTATTCTAGCTGTCGCTCGCCGCTTAACATATAATGGCCTACACTGAGGTTTATCTTCAGTTAGGCTAATGATGTCTACAAGATTTAAAAAGAAAAAAGGGTAAAACATGCGTAAACTTACCATCATCGCTGCTGCAATATCAGCAACGTTACTGGCAGGCTGTCAGCAAACAGCTGAGCAACCAAAACCAGTTACTCCTGTGCAACAAGTTGTTCAAAGTGAAGTAGAAAAAGCAAATGCGTTATTTGAAGAGTCATTTAATCGCGGTGTAATGCGTAGTCCTATCTACCAAACCTACCTAGGTATTAAAAAAGACTATGATAAATGGGATGACGGCTCTGAGGCACGTCAACTAGAAGATCTAGAGCTAACTAAACAAGACCTTGCTGCTATTAATGCCATCGACAGAAGTAAGTTGGACCTGCAAACTCAAGTAAGTTATGACCTATTTAAGCAAGGTTTAGAAGAAGAAATCGAAGACTTTAAATGGCGTCGCTACTCTTACCCTGTAAATCAAATGTTTGGCACTCACTCGATGATCCCTGCATTTTTGATTAACCAACACCAGATCGCTGATGTGAAAGATGCGAAAGCTTATATTGCGCGTTTAAATGGTGTACCGATTGTATTCGATCAACTCATTGAAGATTTAGGCAAACGCGCTGATGCAGGTATTATCGCACCTAAATTTGTATTTCCTCATGTTATCGATTCAAGCAAAAACATCATCAAAGGCGCGCCATTCGCTGCAGGTGATGACTCTACATTGTTAGCTGACTTCAAAAGAAAAGTCGCAAAATTAGAGATTGCTCAAAGCGAAAAAGACGCGTTAATTACGCAAGCGAACAACGCTTTGACCTCTGCCGTCAAACCAGCTTATAGCAAACTGATCAGCTATTTACACAAGCTTGAAAAGCGTGCAGACGATAGAGATGGCGTATGGAAGTTCCCTGAAGGTGAAAAGTTCTTCAATGTGGCATTGGAGCGTACTACAACAACGAAACTTTCTGCTGCTGAGATCCATAAAATTGGTTTAGAAGAAGTCGCTCGTATCCATGACGAAATGCGTGAAATCAAAGAAAAGGTTGGTTTCAAAGGTGACCTTAAAGCATTTATGGAGTTTATGAGAACAGATAAGCAATTCTATCTGCCGAATACTGAAGAAGGTAAAGCAAAATACCTTGCCGATGCTACAGCAATGATCGATAACATGAAGTCTCGCCTTGATGAACTTTTCATTGTAAAACCAAAAGCAGACATGATTGTTAAGCGTGTAGAGGCATTCCGTGAAAAAGCTGCTGGTAAAGCGTTTTATCAGCAACCTACACCTGATGGCTCTCGCCCAGGTATTTACTACGCAAACCTGTATGATATGGAAGCGATGCCAACATACCAAATGGAAGCTTTGGCTTACCACGAAGGTGTACCTGGTCACCACATGCAGATTGCAATTGCTCAAGAACTTGAGAACATGCCTAAGTTCCGTAAGTTTGGTCGTTATACCGCTTACACTGAAGGCTGGGGACTTTACTCTGAGCTAGTACCAAAAGAAATGGGCTTATATGAAGACCCATATTCAGATTTTGGCCGTCTAGCGATGGAACTATGGCGTGCATGTCGTTTAGTTGTTGATACTGGTATCCACGCAATGAAGTGGACGCGCCAAGAAGGTATTGATTACTATGTAAACAACACGCCAAATGCTAAGTCTGATGCCGTGAAGATGGTTGAAAGACATATTGTTATGCCAAGCCAAGCGACAGCATACAAAATCGGTATGATCAAAATTGTTGAACTGCGTGAAGCCGCGAAAAAAGAACTGGGTGATAAGTTCGATATCCGCGAATTCCACGATGTTGTACTTAAAAATGGACCTGTTCCACTTAACGTACTTGAGCAATTTGTTGATCAGTGGGTAGTGAGTAAAAAAGGCTAATCACCCGCTAATCGAAAAGGCGAATTAGCTAAAATAATATGCAAACAAGCCCCGCCATGCGCGGGGCTTTGTATTTTCACTTCCCCGCCAAGTTTTTGTGTCACTAAGTTATAAATAATGCTTAGACCTAACCCAATACCACCTTGATTTCTTTGTGTTGTTATAAATGGTTCAAAAATAATCGGCAATAACTCTTTATCTATGCCTTTACCATCATCTTTAATATAGAGGTGTATATAATCGTTCACGACCAAAGCAGAAATAACAATGTTAAGTAATTGACCCTCTCTTTTTGCATGCTGAATACAGTTACTGAGACTGTAGGTAAAAACCTGAACAAATACATTCGGGTAACTTTTTAGCATTAACTGCTCTGGAATTTCTATCTCCATATGATAATCAGGCGTGCTTAACTCATGCTGATAACAATCAAGTACGCCACTCACAAGGGCCTTAAGATTGAACTCTTGTATCTCATCATATTCTTGCTGTACCGACACTTTTTTAAAATCATCGATCAGCGAGGCTGTCCGCAGTAAATTGTTTTCTAATAGAGACAGTGCAGACTCGGCCTCTGCTATCAAGTTCGTTAATGCATGCTTTTGCAGCTGTCCTGATTCCAAGTCCTTTTTAAGTACTTCAACTTGCTCTTTCAGGTGAGATTGGCTAGTAATTGCCACACCCAACGGCGTATTAAGTTCATGGGCAAAACCGCTGACCATATTGCCTAAACTGGCCATTTTCGCCTCTTCAATCAATCTTTGTTGAGCAGCACTGAGACGTTCTAGCAACGTTTCTATAAATGCCAGTAGACTATCCAAATGATGGGCTATTTGAGCAATTTCGTCTTCTCCCTCAATATTAACGCGGATCGAAAAGTCCTCATGCTGTGCAACGTTTTTGAGTACACGGCTGATAGAAATAATATGGTCAGAAATGCGGGTATTAAGAATATACAACAACAGCAGGCTAAAACAGCTGATCAGGACAATGATCACAAGACACGTGAGGATTAAGTTTTGCTTCTCAGTCAGGTCTTCATTAAACAGTTGTTTTGATACAACTTCGAAGTGGCTTCTGATTGAGAGCTTTAACTGATGCAATTCAGCTCTTACGCCTTGGCTGTGATCTAGCCCTTGCTTCTGTAACACACTAATATAAGTCTTAAACCCTTGTTGATACTGATTTAGTATAGACATCAAGTCCTGCGACTTGTCGGGAAACTGGGTAGTAATAAGCTGCTCTGTTCGAGCTAGTAGATCTTGATGTATCAATAAATAATTAGGATCTAGTCGCAACAAAAAATCCTTTTCTCGACGCCGTAACTCCAACAAAAGTATTTCCAATTGCGGATATGATGTTTGCTTGGCAATATCTTGCAGCGCATGTGCTTGACGCCTAAAATTGCCATAAACACCTTCTTCTTTATCATACCCCAGCAGAGCTTGCATTGAAGCTAGCTGCTCATATTTAAGTGTAAAACGTTTTACTTCTTCATCTAGCTTAAACAGCAAGTCAAGATCTCGTTGCTGGGCAACTAACATACTGAGCAGCACACTATAACTTTCTCGGTAAGAGAATCTATCATCCTCAATAGAAGCGAGGCTATCTCTTTGACGTTCGATAAGAAACCGTTCTTCTTGGTCTAACAAACGCTGAATTTGTGTTTGTAATTGAAACAGGTGATCATTTAACTGCCTTGTTTGTTGTAATTGAACGTAAAGAAACCAACTTGCAATAATGATCACAATGGCTGATCCTACTGCTGCTGTTTTGAAAAGTAAAAGTGACTGCCTTAACTGCACAAACTGCCCCATACTGAATTTTGCCCCAACTAAAGTTTAGTCGAAGAAAATTATTATGGTATTTATTAAACTTTTCTGCGAAAGAGAACATTTCAAAGTCATAATATCTTTTTATGAACTATTTTATGCCAACAATTGACATCATTGTTTTTGACTTCTGCCTGCGAGAAATAAAATGGAAATTTTCATAGCCCTATTCGTATTATTAATACTCATAGTACCTGCTGTCATATATACAACTTATGTCCAAATGTCTACGCGGAATAAAGTACGCCTTGCTGATTCTATTATTTACATGATTAAACACGATGAACCTGTGAAAATCGATATGGAGATCCTAGAAGGCCTTAAACTTTCCCCTAAAGAAAAAAGTTATCTGTTGAGTGTTTATAAGGCACCAATCAAGCTACAAGAGTAATTTTAAGTCTGAACTTTAAAACTGCAGGAAACTGTTTGTATGCTGGGTATGAAGGTAAAAAAGTGAAGTGTATTTTTTTGAAATACAAATAAAAAAGCCTCAGAAAACTCTGAGGCTATAAAAAGTGGTACCAGTGGGCGGACTTGAACCGCCACGCCCGAAGGCAACGGATTTTGAATCCGTCATGTCTACCAATTCCATCACACTGGCATCATTTTTCTTTAATCTTCTAGCTTTGAGAAGATAAAGAAAAACCACTTTGAGCTTAGGCTTTTTTTATTTGCCCTCGTCTCTATGCCCTGCATTATACAAATATGTGACAGCCCCGCAAGCAATTTCTTTAATAAATATGTTCAAGTGCTTTGTATTTGACCAAAATCATAAAATATCGAGGTTTTATCTATAAGTGTCTATATTAAGTGTAAAATATCGCGATACGATTTTAGATAGGTTTTTAAATGTCAACTTTTCCTCGTGCTGGGTTTAATAGAAGAGTGGCATCGTTAATATATGATGCGCTCGTTGTTATCGCTTTTGCAATGCTCACAACCGTAGTTTTTTTGGGTCTAGTTCAAGGCATGTTATCTCTAGGCTGGTATTCATTAGAAGGACATGAAGATGTGTCTGCCCTTATTCAAACAACACCCGCTTTATATTACAGCCGTTCAGTATTGCTTGTTATTGTGTCAGTCTCTTTCTTTTCTTATTTTTGGACAAAAAGCGGCCAAACAATTGGCATGAGAGCTTGGCGACTGAAAGTGCAAAACCCTGATGGTAAATTGCTAACCTGGCCTCAAGCTATTCTAAGAAGCCTAACAGCTTTATTAGGCTTAGGAAACGTACTTGTGCTCTTTGATATAAAGCACAAGCGTGCATTACAAGACTTACTAAGCGGGACTGAAGTACTCGTGCTCAGTAAAGAAGAAAACAAAAGAGTCTACGATAGTTTAGATTGATACATAAAAAAGGCGCCATTGGCGCCTTTCTATTGTCTTCGCTGTAAAAAATACATCGCCACGAGTGTAAAAATAATGCTCGGCATGACTGCGCCAACAAACGGCGAAATTTGATACACCATGACAATTGGGCCAAATACTTCATTACTCAAATGGAAGATCAAGCCAGTTACCACGCCCATTATAATTCTTGCCCCCATACTCACTGAACGTAATGGTCCAAAAATAAATGACAAGGCAACCAACAACATCACCGCAATCGTGACTGGTTGCATCACTTTTCGCCATAACGCTAGTTCGTAATTACTGGTATCTTGTTCGTTTTGTTCAAGGTATTTTAAGTACGATAATAAGCCTGAAAATGACAAAGACTCAGGTTCAAATGAAGCAACCCCTAGCCTATCAATCGTAAGCTGAGAACCATAAAGCTTTGTTTGCGCATAGTAGGTGCTAACTTGTTCGTCACTAATTTGCACTTCTTCTACCGCTTTAAGCATCCACCCTTGTTCAGAGGTGACTGCAGACTGTGCTCTGGTAATTTTTTCTAAGTTTAAGTCATCAGAAAAATGATAAATATTGATATTGGTCAGTTCACCTGACTTCTCAACATTGGCTATATTGATAAAGTTATTTCCATCTTTTGCCCATAGCCCCTTCTGTGCATCGTAGACTTCTCCACCATAAATTGCCTGATTTCTTAACTGTTTAGCGGTACGCTCTGCTTCCGGCGCCCCCCACTCTCCGAGAGCCATCATACATATTGCTAATATGGTCGCGGTTTTCATCACCGACCCAATAATTTGTAGGCGCGACATACCCGCAGCTTGCATCACCACTAGCTCACTACTTGAGGCCAATGCCCCCAGACCCGTCAAACCGCCTATCAAGGCAGCCATAGGGAAAAACACCACGATGTCACTTGGCACACTATACAGAGTGAATAATAGTGCATCAGACACTTCATAAGTGCCTCGACCGACTGAGCGAAGCTGCTCGATGAACTTAATAAGTGTATTTATGCCGACAAATACTAATAATGCGAAACTCGTAGTTTGCAAAATACTTCGACCTAAATACCAATCAAGCATTTTCATCATGCGACTGCCTCCCTCTTTCTCAACATAGATCTAAGCCAAACCCCAAAAGGCCTGCCTTTGACGATGAGATAAGTCCCGATGAATAAAATGGATAGATGGATCCACCATAACCCAACTGATGGCGGGATCTTGCCCTCTGCCACTAAATATTTACCAGCATTGAGTAAAATAAAATATCCTAAATAAATACCAATTGCAGGCACCAGCTTAGCAAACTTGCCTTGGCGCGGGTTCACAACACTGAGCGGCACCGCTAATAAAGTTAAAAGCAAAATAGAAATAGGCGTAGCGATACGCAACTGAAATTGTGCAATTGCCTCTGGTGTATTAAGCTCCAACAAACGGCTAGAAGGTAGGTCCTCTAGTTCACGTCTTCGGCGTTCAATTTCTTGCTCTTGGATCTGAACTTGATAACTGCCGAATTCAGTCTTGTTTAACGCTTGACTAAATCCATCCGTTTCATAGCGTTTGCCATCTTTCAATATCAGTTGTTGCTCTCCAGATTCCCCTTCAGCGACTTCACCTTGTTGTGCATAGACAATTCGAGCCGCATTATTGGACTCTTTTTCTGGCAACTGAGCTACAAAAACTTTATTTAAAACAGAGCCCTGCTCACTGGTATTGTGAATAAACACCACTGCTTTTTCGTTTCCTGTTTGCTGAAAACGCCCCGCTCGCAATTGTGTTAGACCGGACTCTGCATTTGCTTGTTCACGTAATTGGTTTTGTTTCTCGCCCGCCCATGGCGCCACGTACAAACTCACCGTCGCGGCAATTAATGCAACAAAGAAACTCGAAATAAGCGTAACACGAACAACATACCACTCGCTCACACCGCACGCCTTTAACACCGTCATTTCACTGTCTGCGTATATCCGGCTATACGCCAGTATAATGCCTAAAAACACACTCAATGGCAGAATATATACAGCTAACTTAGGTAAATTAAGCGCTAAAAACGACAATACGAGTTTTCCTGGAATTCCTCCGCCTGAGGCTTCGGCTAAAATTTTGACAAATTTTTGAGAGAGAAAAATCGTCATTAGAGTAAGGAAAACGGCGACCTGCGATTTTAAAACTTCTGCAGTCAAATATCGAAAAATTAGCAATGTTCGCCCCTATAAAACGTCTCATTTCACTGGAATAGTAGGAAATTTTGAGTAAACTGGTTATTTTAGTCACTTTATTATATGCCATCAAAATCAAATATCCTACTAGTGCAGCTGCACTAAAGTAACTTAGTTAACTTGATGTGGTTTGGCATTTAAAGTTTGAAATGGCATAACTTAGACTTAGGAGTCGCAATGGAATTCAGCGTTAAAAGTGGTAGTCCAGAAAAGCAACGCAGTGCTTGTATTGTTGTTGGGGTGTATGAACCACGACGTTTATCGCCAGTTGGTGAGCAGCTGGATAAAATCAGCGAAGGCTATATTTCCAATTTATTGCGCCGTGGTGACCTAGAAGGTAAACCAGGGCAAGTATTGTTATTACACCATGTACCCAATGTATTAAGTGAACGCGTTTTATTAGTTGGTTGTGGTAAAGAGCGTGAGCTTGATGATAAACAGTACAAACAAATTATCTCAAAAACCATTAATACCTTAAATGAAACAGGTTCAATGGAAGCGGTTTGCTTCTTAACTGAGCAACATGTTAAAGGTCGTGATACTTACTGGAAAGTAAGACAAGCAGTTGAGACCACACAAGACTGTCTATATACATTCAACCAGCTGAAAAGCAAAAAAAGTGAAGCGCGACGCCCGCTACGTAAAATCGTCTTTAATGTGCCAACTCGCAGAGAGTTAACCATTGGTGAAAACGCCATTGAACACGGTTTAGCAATTGCTGCAGGTGCAAAGCTATGTAAAGACGTTGCCAATATGCCGCCAAATATTTGTAACCCACGTTACCTTGGCGAGCAAGCTGAACTGTTAGCTAAAGAGTTCGATAATGTCACCGTTAACCTCGTCGGTGAAAAGGAAATGGAAGAGCTAGGTATGCATTCGTACCTCGCAGTTGGACGTGGCAGTGAGAATGAGTCTGTCATGTCTGTGATCCATTACAACGGGGCATCAGAAAAACAAGCACCAGTCGTATTTGTCGGTAAAGGCCTAACGTTCGACTCAGGTGGTATTTCACTTAAACCAGGCGAAGGCATGGATGAGATGAAATACGATATGGGCGGTGCCGCTGGTGTACTTGGTTTAATGCGTGCGGTGGTAGAAATGCAGCTGCCACTGAATGTCATTGGTGTTTTAGCTGGCTGCGAAAACATGCCAAGTAGCCGTGCATACCGCCCAGGCGACATATTAACAACCATGTCAGGCCAAACTGTTGAAGTACTAAATACCGATGCTGAAGGTCGATTAGTATTGTGTGATGCTTTAACCTATGTTGAAGCGTTTGAACCTGAAACGGTTGTGGATGTTGCGACCTTAACAGGTGCCTGTATTATCGCGCTTGGTCACCATGCTTCAGGTTTACTATCAAACCACAACCCACTTGCACACGACTTGCTTAAAGCGTCTGAACAAAGTGGCGACAGAGCTTGGCAACTGCCACTGTGGGATGATTATCAAGAACAGCTAAAAAGCCCGTTTGCAGATTTCACTAACTTAGGTGGACGTCCAGCAGGCACTATTACTGCTGCTTGCTTCTTATCTAAATTTACCAAGAAATATAATTGGGCACATATCGATGTTGCGGGCACAGCTTGGAAAAGTGGCGCGAATAAAGGCGCAACAGGCCGTCCAGTGCCAATGCTAATGCAATACTTGCTAAATCGTGCAAACATCACGGATGGTTTACAAGATTAAACTTTTTGAGTAAATACTCACGAGATCTTTGGGTAAGGTTAAATAACTGGCCCTAAGGTCTTCTGTAGATTGATGAGAGCCGTATTCTGTGTCAGAATGCGGCTTTATTTTGAACGCTGGACAGGCACAAAGTATTTTTACTTTGTACGCTATATTCAGTACCGAAGATAAGTCACATGCCATGTCAATCAACGCACAATTTTTAGTGTTAAAGCATGACCAAGAGCCTAGTCATCAAGTTCCGGCTCATTTTGATCTTGCAGCGCGAAGTGCTGCTAAACTGTACCGTGCTGGGCAACGTGTTTTTATATACGTGGATACGGTAGAAAAAGCCCATGCAATTGATGAACATTTGTGGCAGTTCGATGCTGACAGTTTTGTACCGCATAATCTACAAGGAGAAGGCCCAAAAGGTGGCGCTCCTGTGGAAATTGGCCAAATGCCCCCAGTTGGGCGACGTACAATTCTGATAAACCTTGCCACACATATCCCGGATTTTGTCCGACGATTTGAGCAAGTATATGACTTTGTCCCAGTCGAGCCAATGGCCAAACAGGCCGCCCGGGAAAGGTTCAAACAACTGCGCGCTATAGGCGCCAATATTTCAACGAAAGAAATTGATAACTAAAGTATTTTTTAAGGTTCTGTGTAATGGATAAAACCTATAATCCACAAGATATTGAACAGTCTTTATACCAAGACTGGGAAGAAAAAGGCTACTTTAAGCCTTCTGGACAAGGCGACGCATACTCAATCATGATCCCGCCGCCGAATGTCACAGGTAGCCTGCACATGGGCCACGCATTCCAAGACACCATAATGGACACCCTGACCCGCTATCAGCGTATGAAAGGTAAAAATACTTTATGGCAGGTGGGTACAGACCACGCTGGTATCGCAACTCAAATGGTTGTTGAGCGTAAACTTGCAGCTGAAGAAGGTAAAACAAGACATGATCTTGGTCGTGAAGAGTTCATTGACCGCATCTGGAAATGGAAAAATGAATCAGGCGGTACGATCACAAAGCAGCTTAGACGTCTTGGCGCATCTGTAGATTGGGACCGTGAACGCTTTACAATGGATGAAGGTCTATCTGAGGCTGTTAAAGAAGTATTTGTTCGCCTATATAAAGAAGACTTAATTTACCGTGGTAAACGCCTAGTAAACTGGGATCCAAAATTACACACAGCAATTTCAGATCTTGAAGTAGAAAACAAAGACAAGCAAGGCCACATGTGGAACCTGCGCTATCCACTCGCTGATGGCGTTAAGACCAAAGACGGTAAAGACTATATCATCGTTGCGACAACGCGCCCTGAAACCATGCTAGGTGATACAGGCGTAGCAGTAAACCCAGATGATGAGCGCTATCAAGATCTTATCGGTAAAGAAATTTTACTTCCTATTGTTAATCGTCGTATCCCTATCGTTGCCGATGAGCATGCAGATATGGAAAAAGGCACAGGTTGTGTAAAAATCACGCCAGCACACGACTTTAACGATAATGAAGTTGGTAAACGCCACCAGCTTCCAATGATCAACGTATTCAACAAAGATGCAGCAGTACTGACGCAAGGTGAAAGCTACACCTTTGATGGTAAAGAGCTTACTTTAGATGCGCCAATTCCTGAGCGCTTCCATGGTTTAGACCGCTTCGATGCAAGAAAATTGATCATCGAAGAGTTTGAACAGGCAGGTCTATTAGAGAAAATTGACGACCACAGCTTAACCGTGCCATATGGCGACCGTTCAGGTGTTGTCATTGAGCCGTTATTGACTGATCAATGGTATGTACGTGTAGCGCCTCTTGCTGAACCTGCAATCAAAGCCGTTGAAGACGGTGACATTCAATTTGTACCAAAGCAATACGAAAACATGTACTTCTCTTGGATGCGCGACATTCAAGATTGGTGTATTTCACGCCAACTTTGGTGGGGTCATAGAATTCCAGCTTGGTACGATGCTGATGGTAATGTATACGTAGGACGTGATGAAGCCGAGGTACGCAAAGAAAATAATCTAGCTGATGATGTTGTGCTATCACAAGATGATGACGTGCTTGATACTTGGTTCTCCTCTGCACTTTGGACTTTCTCTACTCAGGGGTGGCCAGAAAACACAGAAGACTTAAAAGTATTCCACCCATCAGATGTACTTGTCACGGGTTTTGACATCATTTTCTTCTGGGTAGCTCGTATGATCATGATGACGATGCACTTTGTGAAGAATGATGATGGCACACCACAGGTTCCATTCAAAACGGTATACGTTACGGGCCTTATCCGCGATGAAAATGGCGATAAGATGTCAAAGTCTAAGGGGAACGTACTAGATCCGCTTGATATGATTGACGGTATTGATCTTGAAAGCCTAGTAACTAAACGTACTGGCAATATGATGCAACCTCAATTAGCCAAAAAGATTGAGAAAAATACGCGTAAAACTTTTGCTGACGGCATCGAAGCGCATGGTACAGATGCACTGAGATTTACCCTTGCAGCAATGGCTTCAACTGGTCGTGATATCAACTGGGATATGAACCGACTAGAAGGCTACCGTAACTTCTGTAATAAGCTATGGAATGCAAGTCGCTATGTTCTGATGAACACAGAGGAACAAGATTGCGGTTTCAACGATGCACCTAAGCAATACTCTCTGGCAGATCGCTGGATCTTAGGTCAGTTCCAAAATACTGTTCAAACATTTACAGAGCATTTGGATAACTACCGCTTCGACCTTGCATCAAATACGCTTTATGAGTTCACTTGGAACCAATTCTGTGACTGGTATCTAGAGCTAACCAAGCCGGTATTATTCAAAGGCAATGAAGAGCAACAACGTGGTACACGCCATACTTTGATCACAGTACTAGAAGGCCTATTGCGTCTAATGCACCCATTAATGCCTTATATTACTGAAACAATTTGGCAGCGCGTTGCACCACTGGCAGGTATTGAAGCAAATACAATTATGTTGCAGGCTTTCCCTGAATTTGACGCGAACATTGTGGATGAGCAAGCGATGGCTGACCTAGAGTGGGTTAAGCAATTCATTCTTGCGATTCGTAACATTCGTGGTGAAATGGATATTAGCCCGAATAAGCCACTTAACGTACTACTGGCAAATGTCAGCGAGCAAGACCAACGCCGCCTAGACGAGAACCAAGCGTTTTTAAGCTCATTGGCTAAGCTAGAAGCATTTACAGTACTTGCGAATAAAGACGATGCGCCTGCATCAGCAACTGCATTTATCGGCGATTTAGAAATCATGATCCCGATGGCTGGTCTGATTGATGTCGAAGCAGAACTTGCTCGTATCGCCAAACAGCTTGAAAAAGCAGAAAAAGGCCTTGCACAAGTAGAGAAAAAGTTAGCAAACGAGAAGTTTGTTAACAACGCGCCTGAGGCCGTGCTTGCAAAAGAAAAAGCGAAGCTTGCTGAATTCAGTGATGCAAAAGCTAAGTTACTTGAGCAAAAGTCTAAAATTGAGTCGCTTTAATAAATAAGCGACTTCATAGAAGCAAAAACCACGCTAAAATAGCGTGGTTTTTTTTTCATCATCCAGTCAAAACATAATACAAGTTTTACACCGCAACCTCTTCAATAAGGTTCAAAAAATATGCTATGGCTCATCTAAAAAATCATTATATTAATAATCCAACCTAAAGCTGCTCAAATAAACTATCTGTACTGAGCCCTTCATGCTGTAATATATCTTTGAGCCGACGCAACGCCTCAACCTGAATTTGCCTTACCCGCTCCCGTGTCAATCCAATTTCTCGACCAACATCCTCTAACGTTGAAGGCTCATACCCCAATAAACCAAATCGTCGTGCTAATACTTCTCGCTGCTTTGGATTGAGTTCACCGAGCCAATCAATAATATGTCGATTAATATCTTTGTTTTGCACTTCACTTTCAGGCTCATAACCTCTTTCATCTGCAATGATATCCAATAAAGCTTTATCGTTATCACCACCGATTGGGGTATCAACTGACGTGATCTTCTCATTCAGACGCAGCATTTTACTGACATCTTCAACCGGCCTATCTAAGCATTCTGCGATCTCTTCAGCTGTCGGTTCATGATCTAGCTTTTGTGTCAGCTCCCTAGCAGTTCTGAGATATACATTAAGTTCTTTAACAACATGTATAGGTAAGCGAATGGTGCGGGTTTGGTTCATGATGGCACGCTCTATGGTTTGGCGGATCCACCATGTCGCGTATGTAGAAAACCGAAAGCCTCTTTCAGGATCAAATTTCTCTACCGCTCTGATTAGGCCTAGATTGCCTTCTTCAATGAGGTCAAGCAGTGCTAAACCACGATTGTTGTAACGGCGCGCTATTTTAACGACTAGCCTTAAGTTACTTTCAATCATTCTTTTACGAGAGGCTTCACACCCTTTGAGGGCTTTTCTCGCAAAATATACTTCTTCTTCCGCACTCAATAATGGAGAAAAACCAATCTCTCCTAAATATAGCTGAGTTGCATCTAAGTTTTTGACTGTCTCATCTTTTGCGAAGACTTCTTCATCGCTGTCAATGTCTTCCAAAAGTTCTTCGTTAGGACCGTCTTCATCCACCCCGTCAAACTTATCGTCTAATTCCGGGTTCACTTTACTTTTCTGTTTTGCTGTTTGAGCCATAAGCATCCTCCCAAGCGAATAAGTGATAGTGTTCCATCAATACGTCGATACGCTATTTTTTAGGCAGATACCTAATAGGATCTACAGATTTACCTCGATACCTTACTTCAAAACGTAAAGCCACCGAGCTTGCATCCGAACTCCCCATTTCGGCAATCTTCTGCCCCACTTTAACCTGCTGCTGCTCTCTTACTAGCAATTTGGAATTGTGGGCATAGGCACTAAGATAATCATCTGTGTGTTTCAGAATAATCAAATTACCATAGCCTCGTAATGCACTCCCTGCATAAACAACAATGCCACTTGCCGCAGCTTTTATCGATGTCCCTGTTTTGTTTGTGATCTGTATTCCCTTGTAGCCATTTTCTTTAATAGAAAAGCGTCTTGTCACTTTACCTACTGCGGGCCAATTCCACCGTACCTTTTTATTCAACAAAGTATTGGTGTTATTGGTTTTTTTATTGGCTTGACTTTGAACATACTCTCGTTGCTTGGGTGGATCAAGCTCTTTTTTTGAGGGTTTGTTATTTAAAGGTTTATTAGTTGTATATTTTTTGGTTGGCAATGGTGCTGTTTTAGTCTTTTTGTTAGATTTTTTAGGATAGGTTAATAAAATAGTTTGGCCGGGGAAAATAGTGTAAGGAGGCTTAATTTTGTTGATTTTGGCAACCGTTCGAACATCTTTATTTGCACTAAATGCAATGGAAAATAATGTATCACCTTTTTTCACTTTATAGCGATTATTTTTTATATGAATTTTTTTTGACACCTTGGTCTTACCTTTAGTAAGACTAACCACAGGTGCTGGCTTATGGACAGATGAACAGGCTACTAATGAGCTGCATAGTATACCTACTATAAAAAAGTTCGCACTTTTCACCCACACTCCATTAAATCCCATTATCTAATTACATATGTATACTTAAACCACTAATAAGAGACAATTTATCAGGGTTGCGAATATATTTCCTCTATTATTTATAAGATTGGTCCAGCAACAAGCGGGACAAACTTTACAGCAGCAATGTCCTGCCTAGTTATTTTCCCATCTTGATTGACAAACAGCGTTAATACCTGCTCTTCCACTCCAACGGGAATTATCATGGCACCGCCATCAGCTAATTGTGCTAACAGTGACTCAGGAACAACGGACGCGGCAGCCGTTACTATGATGCCATTGAAAGGCGCTTTGGAATGCCACCCTTGCCAACCATCGCCATGTTTCATCGAAACATTATATAAATCGAGTTGATGAAGCCGTCTCTTAGCTTGCCATTGAAGGGCTTTTATTCTCTCAATACTAAAAACCTTATCAAACAACTGCGCTAATATGGCAGTTTGATATCCCGAGCCAGTTCCTACTTCTAAAACATTGTCATGAACACCAACCTGACGCAACACCTCGGTCATCTTAGCTACTATGTATGGCTGAGATATTGTCTGCCCCTGACCAATAGGTAATGCCGTATTCTCATATGACTTATGCTTTAGTACATCATCAATAAATAGGTGTCTTGGGGTATTGAGCATTGCCTGCAAAACAGTTTCATCTTGAACCCCTTGCGCTCTCAAGTTGGTGATCAATTTATCAGCACTGCGTTGATAGTTATTAAGCAAAATAATTACTCCTGAGACGATAGCCAAGTAGCTAAACGTTCAAGGCTCTCATGGGCTGTCATATCAACGGTTAATGGCGTAATAGCTGCATACCCTTGCTTTACAGCATAAAAGTCAGTCCCTTCTCCAGCATCGCTCTCTGAACCCAGTGTGCCATACCAATATATATCGCGATTCCAAGGATCTGTTTGCTTAGTCATTGTATCTGCTTTGTGTCGCGCGCCAAGGCGAGTAACTTGAATCCCTTTTAACTCAGACAAAGGGATATCAGGCACATTAATATTTAATATTTGATCTTGTGGCAATGGGTGGCTATCCAGTGCCTTAATTATTTTTAAAGTGACTGCCGCAGCAGTTTCATAATGCGCTTCTTTTTTAGAGCATAAAGAGACAGCTATCGCAGGTAACCCCAAATGACGACCTTCAGCAGCGGCGGCAACCGTGCCTGAATACAGCGTATCATCGCCTAAATTGGCACCATTGTTTATCCCTGCTACCACCAATGCCGGAGGTTCATCAAATAATTGGTTCACTCCAAGGTGTACACAGTCTGTAGGTGTACCATTGACTGAAATAAACCCATTTTCCAATGTGCTCGTACGTAATGGATTCATGAGTGTTAAAGAGTTGCTCGCGCCACTACAATTCCGATCAGGCGCAATCACGGTCACATCAGCTAATTCACTGAGCGCTTTGTAAAGCACCTCTATTCCTTTTGCACTTACACCATCGTCATTGCTCAGTAATATCTTCACACCTATTGCTCCCCAGATTCTTGTTTGTCTCTCAAACTCACATCTTTGTGTTTGATCAGCTCTCTTAATACAGAAGTCGCATAACACCCTTTTGGCAAATCAAAGCTTAGCTGCAAGGTTTGGCTGTCTATGGTTTTAACACTGAGCGATTGAGGGATGACTCTTAAACTTCTTCGCTCATTTTTCAAGCCCAGCTCTGCAAGCCCCTGATGCCAAGATAAGTGCTCCTTCAGCCAAGACTTCTCCACTTCAGTAAGTCCCTTCTCTCCTTTACCAACTAGTGGCGCAGATAAAAGAATATCACCTTGGTTTAAACGCTCAACAACATCGTCGTTTAAGTCATCTTCAAAAAAAGCATTGCTACCTGATAATAAAAATATTTCTCTATGCCAAGTTTTAGCTAAACCATGCTCTTTCACTCTTTTAGACACAATTTGATTGAAAATATGCGATCTCGCAGCTGAGATCACAATACCTCTGAGCTTTTTGTCACGAATATATTCACCATTAAATAACCGCTCTGCCATCGCCAAATTATGGCCATCATGACCAAATCGCTGCTCTGCAAAATAATTCGGCACACCTTGCCTGACTGCATTTATGCGAGAGAGCACATCTAAGTGGTTGGTCACATTCCTGAGCGTGATCACAAAGCGATTTCCACGGTGGCAACCCGTTTTTAATTTTCGGTTATGTCGCACTTGTTTAATCACAACCATAGACTCCGAGTTTAACTGCGAAAAATCTATGTGCTTTTTGATTGGAACCGGTACGCTAAACCACTGTGTGCAGACTCCGTGACGATCTTTTAGTCCAGCATAACTCACATCTCTTGGGGCAACGCCTGCAAATTTAGCAATTTGCTTGGCCAGATACGCAGTATTTTCTCCGCGCTTAATGATCTGTAAGCAAACATGCTCACCTTCACCTGTGAACTCGATATCTAGTATTTCTTCAACTACGAAGTCTTCTGCTGTTTGCTTAAAGTCACCTTGAGATAGAGGCTCTCCATAAAGGTAATTAAGCGAAGCTATAGCATCAATCACTTAACTACCCCTTCATAAGCAGTACGACAGCATGACTTGAAATGCCTTCTTTACGGCCTTCAAACCCAAGCTTTTCAGTTGTAGTTGCTTTGACATTAACTTGATCGAGTTCAACTTGGCAATCAGCGGCTAAATTTGCTCTCATTGCATCAATATGCGGTCGCATTTTAGGCGCCTGAGCTACAATGGTGACATCAATATTTCCTACTGTGTAGCCCGATGTCGTTACTTGCTCAATCACTCTTCTCAATAAAATACGGCTATCTATGTTTTCAAACTCACTATCCGTATCAGGGAAGTGCTTTCCTATATCACCTAAGGCAAGCGCTCCTAACAGTGCATCGCAAAGAGCATGAACTGCAACATCGCCATCGGAGTGTGCAATAAAACCTTGTTCAAACTCTATTTTCTCGCCACAAATTACTAAGGGCCCTTCGCCGCCAAATTTGTGTACGTCAAAGCCATGACCAATTCTAAACATTCTCAATACTCTTTTGCTGTTGTGCCATTAGAAAACATGCCAAAGCATGGTCTTCTGGCGTGGTAATCTTTATATTATCTGAGCGACCAGAAACTAATGCCACAGGCTGCCCAACTCTTTCCATTGCAGAAGCTTCATCGGTGACCATCGCCCCTTCATTTAACGCACTGTCCAGTGCACTCAAAAGCGCTTGATAAGGAAAAAGTTGAGGAGTTAAAGCCTGCCATAGCCGCTCTCTAGGCACAGTCTCTTCTATGTACTTGTCGCCTTTTTTAATTGTGTCTTTCACTTTGCTCGCAAGTATTGCGCCTTCACCAGTATCTATACATGAAGTAATAAGCTTATCGATATCTTTAATATCGACAAGCGGTCTAGCAGCATCATGCACTAAAACCCATTCAGGTGGGTCTGCTTGCATCGACTTCAAAGCATTAAGCACTGAATCAGCTCTTTCCTTGCCACCAAGTACACGCGTTGTATTTAGCTTAGCTAAGTCTAAATCATCGAAGTAGCTATCTTCTTCGCTGACTGCGACATAGATATGATTAATATGTTCAACATTAGATAACTTTATTAACGTATGCTCTAGGATGGTCTTTTCGCCAATTTTTAGATATTGCTTTGGGTGATTAAGTCCCATTCTGGAACCCACACCAGCAGCAGGAACAACTGCAGCTAATGATATTGCTTTATTCATAATGCTTCTTAGGTAATACGCGGATAAAAGTTTCATCAGGCTTGATCATACCTAATTCATGTCGAGCTCGTTCTTCGACGCCTTCTAAGCCTAATTTTAGATCTTCAATATCTGCTTTAAGTAATTTATTTCTTTTCAGTAATTCAGCATTCATTTGTTGATGGGTATTTACTGTTTCGGTGATCCTCCGATAGTCCTGCAAGCCATGATGGCCAAACCACAGCTTATACTGTATGTAGGCACACAGGCAAAATAGCGCTAACTGAAACAAACGCATAAAATATACCCTACTAAATGAATGATGTAGTCACGTCGACAACAGGATAATTGTCAGCCTGATACTAGTTTCTTTTTTGCTACATTGCGCCAATTGATACTACTTGCAAGTAGCATCTCTCTTAGGCCAAGTAATCTCGGTGTTATCATTTTATGATATTGCCACCGGTGACCACAACAGGCGGCTGTCATTAAAGCTTTCGTCGGTTTGAGTACGCTTATGTGAGCATTGTCTAAGCCATGTCCCTCATTGGCGAACCAACCATATTGATTGCAATGTATTTGTGATTCATTCACTTGATCTATCATATCAATGCAAAGAATGGTTTCATGGTCTTGGTTGATGGCAACTGGCACAACTAGCCCAACTTCAGCATGTGTGTCGAAATATAGTCGAACTTTATCAGATGTTTGCGATGGAACCCGCCTTTGCGTTGCCACCCAACACCCATTATGACTATCCAACTGAAGAGGCACTTCACCCAATACAATATGCGTTGCCGCACGTTCAACGTAATAAGGTAAACTGCTTAATACTCTTTTCAGTCTGTTCGGATCCGCTTCCTTAGATAAGCGCGTAATTTCACGAGTATAAAATACATTAACAAGCTCAGCGTAGACAAGCCGTAAAGCCTCATCTTGCCAAATAGTCGTCTGTTGCTTGCCTGTATTATGCTCTCTCAAAATCCCTCCCATTAAGGGGTTTTATATCACGGCGTCATACCTGAATACAGTCAGTCTATTAAATATTATAAGCGGGGTCTATTTTCATTTCGGACGTTTACCGAGTTTAGCTTCGCCAGTCTCTAAAAACTGTACTACCGCATCTCGTTTTTTGCCAAGTAATAAACTGCCATCAACTAAAAACATAAAGTTTTGCCAGCAGCGTTTAAATACACCAAACTGTGTCTCGATAACGTGATCTCTGGAGAGACAAAAATAGACAGTTGTATTGTCTTCCCACTGCAAATATTCAGTGATCTCTGAAGGTAATAGAGACTCGCCTTCTTCCCACTTGCCTTCCCAATCAACCACTTCCTCCCAGTTATCTTCTTTACCAGCCCAATCTGTCGGTGTAAAAAAGTCAGGGTGATCTTGCTCTCGGCTAACCATGGTACTCCAAAGAACAGCTGCACGCTGCGCTGTCATCGGCTTAATCTGAGCCAAATCCGCGTCGTCAATCGGGAGATCCTTATGCCTGAAAACCCATGCTTTCTTGAAATCGCCAAGCGCAATATAATTCATGTATTAAAACCTTATTTCATAGATAATCGAGCATCTGCACTCGTCTTTTAATAAGCCAATTATACCCAGTCATATGAGGACTCAACAATGCCTATCGAACTTAAAAAAGGGATATACCGCCATTACAAGGGTAAAGAATACCAAGTGTTGTTTATTGCAACCCACAGTGAAAGCGAAGAAGCCCTGGTGATCTATCAAACGCTATATGGCAACTATGACCACTGGGCAAGGCCTCTGAGCATGTTTGTTGAAGATGTCACTATTGACGGTAAAACACAGCCTAGATTTCAATTTGTGCGAGAAGAATGATATTTGGTAGTGAAAATGGAAGTGTGGCAAACTGGTAGTATGATCTCCTCAGACCACAAGAAACAATGTTCACAGGTACAAGCAAATATATAGCAACAGCAGCACTACAACAGGCGGTTAATGCCGCCATTCTGTTAGAGAAACCACTACTAATAAAAGGTGAACCAGGTACTGGTAAAACCCTATTGGCGGAAGAACTCGCTCAAAGCTTAGAGACTGAACTGATCCAATGGCACATAAAATCTACCACTAAAGCTCAGCAGGGGCTTTATGAATACGATGCCGTATCACGACTTCGCGATAGCCAACTGGGCGACGAACGTGTTCATGATGTAAATAACTACATAATAAAAGGCAAATTGTGGCAGGCATTTTCAGCGAACAAGCGTCCCGTTCTTCTTATAGATGAAATAGACAAAGCCGATATCGAGTTTCCTAATGACCTGCTGCTCGAACTAGATAAAATGGAGTTTCATGTTTATGAAACGCAACAACAAGTAAAAGCAGATACCCGACCTATCGTTATCATTACGTCAAATAATGAAAAAGAGCTGCCAGACGCGTTTTTGCGCAGGTGCTTTTTTCATTACATCGACTTTCCATCTATTGAAGAGATGAAAGCCATAGTGGATGTTCACTTCCCTGATATAAAAGCAACACTGCTGAATCAAGCATTGGAAGTATTCTTTAATTTACGAGAAATTAGAGGCCTTAAGAAAAAACCCAGTACCAGTGAGTTACTCGATTGGTTAAAACTATTACTTGCCGAAGATATTGATGCCACAACATTACATGACAAAACACACCAAGGCGGCCTTATGCCATTATTTGGAGCTTTGTTAAAAAATGAGCAAGATGTGACCTTAATTGAAAAACTCGCTTTTATGAGTAAAAGATAATGCTCATTGAGTTCCTATTTACTCTTAGGCGACATGGTATTAATGCAAGTCTCAGGGAGCTGCTAGATTGTCTTTCGGCGCTAGAGCAAGGGCTCTGCTTTGGTAACATCGATGATTTTTATACGCTCAGCAAAGTGATATTTGTCAAAGATGAAACTTTGTTCGATAAATTTGACCGCGCGTTTGCTGACTATTTTCAGGGTGTAGCACAAGTAGACCTTGCCAGTGCAATACAGCAACAAGCTTTACCTGCAGAATGGTTAAGAAAAGACTTTGAGAAGCAGCTTAGCGAAGAAGAAAAAGCCAAACTGAAAGCCTTAGGTGGGCTAGATAAACTTATGGAAACACTTAAGCGTCGCCTTGAAGAGCAGCAAAAAAGACACGCTGGTGGTAACAAATGGGTAGGCACAGGCGGCACATCTCCTTTTGGGGCATATGGATATAACCCTGAAGGCGTAAGAATTGGCCAACATGAAAGTCGCCATAGGCAGGCTGTCAAGGTATGGGATAAGAGGCAATATAAAAACCTCGACAAAGATGCAGATCTCAGCAGCCGAAATATGAAATTGGCAATCAAGCAATTGAGAAAATTCGCCCGCAGTCATGAGAGTGAAGAGCTTGATCTCAACAACACCATAGAAGCAACAGCAAAACAAGGCGGTCTACTCGATGTTAAAATGGTCCCACAAAGACACAATGCCATTAGCGTACTCATGTTGTTCGATATTGGGGGCTCAATGGACGACCATATCCAAATATGTGAACAGTTGTTCAGTGCTGCTCACTCCGAGTTTAAACACTTAGAGTTTTACTACTTTCACAACTGTGTCTATGAGCACGTCTGGAAAGACAATGAGCGCTTAAACGATTCCCTACTTGATACCTATCAACTCATTCATAAATTCGGCAAAGATTACCGCTTAATATTTGTTGGTGATGCGACAATGGGTCCTTATGAAATTACCTACCCAGGGGGCAGTGTAGAACATTGGAATCAAGAACCTGGAAGCGAGTGGTTAAAACGGCTTACAGATCATTTCGATAAAGTTGCATGGCTGAACCCACAGCCAAAAGATTACTGGCCGTATTACCAGTCAATAGGACAAATTGATAAATTAATGGAAGGCAGAATGTATCCGCTCACTTTAGAAGGCATCGCCCAAGCCGTTAAAACTCTTACTTAGTTCGATGTTTTTATAATTCACAAGCCCATGCAGTTCGATCTCTCATGGGTTCAATTTCGTGTTATCACCCCATTAAGCATTGTCTTTTTTGAAAAGTAGGGAAATATTAACGACTATGAGCGAAGTGAATACGTTCAATTTACGCAAGGTGAATATCGTGCGAAAGGTTAATGACACAGCGCGAAGCGCTGGCATTCTTTTCGCGCAAGGTGAAATGAGCTAGTTTAACTGTTGCTGAGGAAATGTATTTAGCAGGAGTAAAGGGCTAAAACCTGTGAAGGTTACTCCCTTCACC